>JANQRS010000069.1 GCA_028284445.1 Calditrichia bacterium | reverse complement strand
CATCATTCCATCATTCCATCATTCCATCATTCCATCATTCCATCATTCCATCATTCCATCATTCCATCATTCCATCATTCCATCATTCCATCATCCCATCATTCCATCATTCCATCATTCCATCATTCCATCATTCCATCATTCCATCATTCCGTCACCGGCATATCCCCCTTCGAAAGGGGACGCGGGGATGTGCTCACACATACCTCAAATACAATCCGATAAACAAAGCCACCAGCGACATCACCGTGCTGGCGCCAAGCAACTGCATTATCTTCTTGCGAAGAATGGTAAAATCATCCGGCAGGAGTGAAAAGTCGCTTTCAAAGCCCTCGGTCATTTCTACAATTTGCGGCAGGAAGCGATTTCCATAAACATGCTGAAGCGCAACAATGCCCACAAATAGCACGGCCTTGACAGCAACGAGCGTCATATAAGTACCGCTAAAATTGAACCCAGTTGTCCAGCCGCTGTTGATGAGGTTGAAAATCCCGGAGAGCAGGATAAAGATGATCAGCTCCATGTTGAAGCGCCGGAAGCGCTTTTCGAAGCGCCAAAGGAGCTGTGCATAATTGTGTGGTGATGGAATTGAGGATTTGAGGGTTGGGCCGACCACTATGGCGGTATAGAAAATACCGCCAATCCAAACAATGATGGCGCCAAGATGGACCCATAATACCAGTGTGCGGAAGAGGAGCAAGCGTTATTCCCTATCCGCCGTACATCATGCCGATTTTGCCTTTAACTTCATCCATGACCGCGGCGTCGATGACAGTATAGCCTTTTTCCTCCGCCTGCTGCTCAATACTTTTGCGAACCATCATACGAACCATCGGGGGGATATTCTCGAGACGCTGTTCCGCTTCCTCGGTCCACTGCATGCCGCTCTGCTTTGCTTCTTCGGCCTCGGTAATCATCCCGGTAAAAGGGCATTTGGAACCACCGCTCTTTGGTTTTCCTGCAGGCATTGCCTGAGCCATAGGTGCATTATCACGCTGATCGCGCAGGGTATTCTTCACCATCGCCATTGGTTCAGCTGGTACAGAGGAACCGCCGATTTTCACATCCAATGCACGAACCATTTGGGTTTCCATAGCGTTGGTAAGCATGGCAATATCGCGGCCACAGCTCGGGCAACCGAAAATTACGGTCATCGAGCCTTCATCCGGCCCGCGGGTTTCGGTCAGCTTCATTGCTTCATCGCATTCTATGCATAGAAATTTCATATGTCCTCCGGGTTGTATATTTTCGCCAACGTCGTTCGTCAAATATCAAGTGTCCGCCCTCTATCTCCCCTTGGGGGGGAGATAGAGGGCAGACATTACTACCTAGCTGACAAAATCGCCTATCCGTTCCGCCAGATTCAGTAACGCCTTTGCAGCTGGCGTCTCCTTATGTTCGGTAACAAATGCCCTGGCATTGTCAGCAGCCATTGCAATTCGCGGATCAAAAGGAATCTTGCCCAGATAAGGCACCTGATGGGTTTCTGCCAGCTTAGCTACATGGCCACTGGGAAAGAGTGCTTCTTCCTTACCACATTTTTCGCAGACATAGGCCGACATATTTTCGACAAGGCCGATTACCGGGGTCTGCAGTAGTTCTGTGGCCATGCGTATCGACTTGCCGACCACGAACTGCGAAACCGCGGACGGAATCGTCACAATCACCGTGCCGGAAAGCTGCGGCAGCAGGTCAACCATATTCGGAAGCTTATCGGTGCCTGGCGGCAGGTCGATGAACAGGTAGTCGAGTTCACCCCACTCGGTATCGGAGATGAATTCACGCAGGGTTGCTGCTTCCACCATTCCCCGCCAGGTAAAGGCATCTTTTTGAGTGGGTGCATCCCACACCACCGGGCTACCGGCTTCATCCAGCCACAAGTCAATCGACATCACTTTCACGCCATGATGTCCGGTCGCCGGTTTGATGCCGGTTTCACCGCCGGCCATCTGATGTCCACCGGCACCGGTCATGCGGGCAACCGACGCGCCATTGATGTCTGCGTCAAGAATGCCGACCTGCATCCCGCGATCCGCCATCGCCGCTGCCAGGTTAACGGTCAGAGACGATTTACCAACGCCGCCTTTGCCGCTCATGATAGCAACAATATGCTTGACGGTCGCCATTCGCTGCTGAACGCGTCCGGCCTGTTCGGTGATCTGGCCAACCATGTCCGAACCACCGTCTCCTACTATATCCTTATACGTTTTCATACATCGCCTTCTTCAACTCGCCGATTAACTAAAGTTAATTAGTGTTTCTCGCCGCCGCCGTTTTTTCCTTCAGCGGCCTGTTTGGCAAGCATTTCTTCCATCATTTTCAGGCCTTCCTTGATGCCCTCTTCAGCAATTTCGATGGTAATCAAATCTGTTTTGTGCTTGCGAGCAGCATCTTCCATACGCGCTTTGGTGCCATCGCGCATGAAGCCTTCCGGCACTCTTTTCAAACGCGTCATCGCTTCTACCGTCCAGGAGAAGTCGCCATCTTTAATCGTTTCCTGTGATTCACGACTTGGTGTTTTTTGCAAACGGCCCCGTCCTTCCAGGTTTTGTGTATCTTCAATGGTTTCGCCAACAACATCCAGCACCAAATCTCTGGTAATTGTCGGAATTTTACGGACCCGCGCACTCTTTTCAATCTGCGCTTTGGCGCGGCGACGCATGTACCCCGATGGCACTTCGCGCAAGGCCGCCTTCGCCTGACTGGTCCATTTCACTTTTACATTATCAAATGCGGTTTCTTCTTCGATCTCACCTTCATCGGGCGCCAATTCTTCGATGGCTTGTTTATCGAGTTTCTCGAAGATCTCCGACTTGGAGCTGCAAACCGGACATTGTACGGGCAGGATATCACGCGACGCATAGCCGCATTCTTTACAGATAAAGGTATCTGATTCCGTATCGGCAATTTTTTGAATTGCCACTTCTTCAGCGATGATGCCCATGGCCTTCATTGCTGCCGGCGGCAGGATTGGCGCCATCGCTCGTTCGATAATTTTACGGCTGATAATGGAATGCCCACGCTCCATCGCGTAGCGATGAATGGTCGTACGGGCAATGCCGCGAACACCTTCCGGTGCCGTATTCAGGAGAGCGGTTGCTTCCTCAGTCCAGGTCATGGTTTCTTCGGCAGTGACGTCAATTTGCGGTACAAAACGCTTGCTGGAAAGCAGTACATTGCAGGGCACCTTGCGCAGCAGATTCTCAGTATTGCTGCCAACATCCATGTCCTCATCGCTGTGAACGCCAATGCGGCCAAGAACCAGCAGCCAGGGACGCTCGCGACGCACATATTGCAGGATCTTCTCGAATGCTTTGCCATCGAGTAAGGTGATCTTGAGATTCACATCATGGTCGAGCGCAATTTTCCGCGCAACTTCCAGGTGCGATTGATAGATCTTTGCCAGGCCGGTATCAATCACTTCCTCATGCAGCTGCTCCTGCTCCTTGAATTTGAACACCTTAGAAGCCTTCTCGGTCAGCACGTTGGCGATACTGTTGAACATTGTATAATGCAAATACGGATCGTATACCGCGATTGCTTCCACTTCCTTGTTCAGCTTCTTGCCTAGCTCAATGGCAGTTTTCAGGCCGGCGAATGATTCCGGGCTGCCGTCAACACCGACAATAATATTCCCACCGCTGCCGGTTTCATTGCGGACTTCGTCGGTTGTCTCGGCAGAAAGCTGTTGCTCAATCGGATCGGTATTCTTCATGATCAGCAAATCGGTTGTCGTTCTACGCACAACGCGTTCTGTGACACTACCAATCACGCTATCCCGAACAGCACCCAAGCCAAGTGCGCCCATAATGACCAGATCATAGTCACTTTCGTTGATGTCGTTGACAAGGACCTTGTAGTTCTTGCCATCCATCATCTTCTGCTCGAAGGGCACGTTGTCAATCATACAGCGCTTCTTCATCACGTCCAGATATGAATCGGAGATCAATTCCAGCCCCATGGTGATCAGGGTATCATGGATATTGCGCTGCTTTTCCAGTTCGTTCTCAACCTGGTATTCTTCCGGCAGGGTAAATTCCATCTGCTTGAAGCGGATATCGTGCATTTTTGCCGCATAGGCGTGACATCCCACCAACTCGCAGTTGAACATCTTGCCAAACTCCAGTCCCATTTCGATACTACGCATCGAATGATCAGAGTTATCAACCGGCACATATACTTTCTTGAACATCGGGCTCCTCCTGTATGACGGGCGACAGCGCCCTTATATCAGTATACCAATTGTATGCGATCATATACATCGTTTAAGCGATCCAGGATGTAGGCTTGAATCTCCGCCACGTCTCCCTGAATCGATTCATGCTCAATCGAGACGGCCATAATGGCATTTCCCAAGGGTTCGATCGATTCCCGGGCTATTTTCTTGTCCTCAATACCGGGTAATTCTTCAACGAATTTCTTTAATTCGTAGCGGCCCTTTACAAAAGCATTGTGGACTTCCAATTCCAGATCATAGTCCCGCAGCATGCGCCCAAGACGCGTCACTTCCAACTGCAAAATCGACGGGGCCATCTTGCGGAATTCCTTCCAGCCGACGTATTCAATCTCGTTCCAGTCTGACTTTTTTAGTGGTAGTGAGTTCATAAAACACTATATTGGTTGTCATTCATCCCCCCTGTATGTCCCCCCCGGGGGACATACAGGGGGGATGAATCAGGTTCAAATCAAGGTTGCACACCACTCTCTAACCCCGGCATCTCGCCGCCATCTATCTTCGCATAGATCTGCAGCTTTTCTTTCAAGATCTTCTCCAAGCGTGCCTTGCGATCTGCTGCTCGTGGAATCAGTTCTTCCAGCAAATACCCGGCATCCTTGATGATGTTTTGCCAGGATTCAGTTTGCGGAAATTCACCGGAAGCCTTGACCCGGCTGGCAATCATATCAAAACGCAGCTCAAAAAAGCGATGAAAACGCTCCATCGTAATCAGCTCTTCCACGTCAAAAGCTTCCTCAAATTCCACAACGGCTTGCTCAGAAAAATCGCCCTTCAATGAATCCAGGTAGCGAATGCTTGGGGTATAAATCTGCTCAAACCAAATCCGTGCGAGCTCGTAGGCAACACGCTCCGCAGGCATCGTCATTGCCAACGCCTTCCGGCACTTTTCCGACGAAAACAGCAGCAGGAAATCGACGACCCGGTCACGAATTTCCTGTTGGTCTTTTGTTAGCTCCAAATACATTGCCACAGAATTCCGTTGGTTATGCGTACTTACCACATCCCCCTGTTTCCCCCTTCGAAGGGGGAAACAGGGGGATGTGATGTTCATATTACCCCAATTTTTCCTTCACAAAACCGGGCATCTTCTCAAACATTTCAGTACGCCCGGAGCCCTGCAAACCCGCTTCCAATACTTCCGCGGTGATCAGGTGAACACCTTTCCGCTGCGCAAATGTCTCCACACCTTTTTGGACTTTATTGCGGATAAACTTGATCGGAATCCGCTCAAGCCGCGCGCGGGCATCCTCGCTCCAGACAAATTCTTCAATTGCCAGTTCTTTACCGGTTGGCTGATAGAGACAAGCCGGATCTTCCTGCAGGTAATCGCCAAAGTGTGCATACGACCGGCAGCGGCATCCACCGCAAAGCTCCTTGAATTCGCATGCACCGCAGCGCCCTTTTAGCTGCTGAGGATCGCGAAGCTCGGTAAGAACCGGCGAGGTATTCCAAATTTCTGTAAACGATTGCTCGAGCACGTTGCCAGCGACAACAGTCATATATGGACAAGGCGTGACGTTGCCTTCCGGCGTAATGCGGCAATATTCGGTGCCGGCCATACAACCACCGCTTTCCAGTCCACCGAGTCCTTTTTCGTAAGAAATCTGCTTGAACTGCGGTGCACATTTGGAGCGAACCAGCATCGGGCGATAGCTGTCCTGCACATCAACCAGGCGCGATAACATTTCGTGAGTTTGCACCGGTGACAATTCCTGCATGTCTTCCCCGCGGCCGGTTTGCACCATAAAATAGAGATTGAATGACCACGCGCCGAGATCGCGGGTAAAATCAATGAGTTCATCGATTTCCTGGTAATTGGACTCCATGACCGTTGTCTGGACCACCACCTGCAATCCCACTTCCCGGCAAACTTTCAGCGCATTCACCGAATATGCCCAACTATTCGGTCCGCCGCGAAAGCTGTTATGTTTTTCAGGGTCAATCGAATCGATGCTGATCGCAACGCCCTTCACCCCGCATTCGATCATCTTGTGGGCCACATTTTCGTTCAGAAGAACGCCATTTGTTCCCATTACCACCCACATCCCCATGCTCGATGCAGTTTGAGCGATATCAAAAATGTCCTTACGCATCAGCGGTTCGCCGCCGGTGAGGATCAGCATTTCGGTGCCGAGGGCTTTCATTTCGGGAATCAGGTTCAGACATTCTTCGGTAGAGAGTTCGTAGCCGGCTTTTCGGCCAGCTTCCATGTAGCAGTGGGGACAGCGGAGATTACACTTCTTTGTGAGATTCCAGGAAATGAGAGACGGCTTGTGGGTATTTATAGAATTCATCAACATTCCATGTATGAGAAATAAGAAAATATTTCAAATCGAATATCGAACAAGGAGTTTCGAATACGGCACCAACCGGATGAGATGCAGATTGTTCCCGCACGAGGAGGAGAACGGCGCCACACCCGAAATCCCCATTCAATATTCTTTTAGATCAACAATTAGTTCGTCGTCAAGCTACCTCTTCTTCCTTCTTCCTATATTTGATTCGGAAGTAGGCGACAAGCGCAAGTTGCGCAAGCAGTGTCAGCAACGCATACTGCATCATTGGGCCAACCGGCGATACCTGCTCCAGCGGCGGCACATACATATTATACCAGGAGGTTAATCCGCGTTTATTGCCGCGCTCCTTATTCCAGCCATCCCAAACAGAAAAGGCAATTGGCGTAAAGGTGCCGGGCGTGAAGGAAATACCATTCTCAGATGCCAGGCTGCGCTGCAACAACACCGTCCATTTACCATCTTCAAAACTACTGGCGATGCGAATATCGGACTCAGCCTGAACGATGCTACCGGTGCCTTTACCAACATAGAGATCGCAATCGGATGAAGCGAGATCAGCAAACCAGAGGTCAACGGAATTGGACTTGTCTCCCATCATGAAATAGGGTTTTTCAGCGCCAACGGTAGGTTCGGAGGGAAAAATAACGCCAACAGCATCGGAAATAAGCGCCTCAATTGGCTCGTTCAATACGTCGTCATCCGGTACCTGCATATTGGGTCCGTTGACACCTTCTGTTTCAGCGGTCATATCATGCCAGGTCAGCATTATTGCGATATCGGTTTCATTGATAATCACCTGGGCGTTGATGGAGTTAACGCCCGGATAATGGGCACGACCGGGTTCAATAACCTGCCCGGCAACCGCGAACATGGCAACCGGCACGTTGTCGAAGATGGCCGGTCCCTGGGAAATATCGAAATCGCCTTCCACCAGCGTGGCTGCGAGAACCGTTGCATAATCCGCTTCGTCTGACGCACCAAGGGAATAAACATAGTCTACGAGCGCCCACTGATCTTCCGGAGGCTGGATATTATAAGAGGGCATCGGGGATCCATCAAGACCGGTTACAAATGTTTGATAAATGTCTTCACGTGTAGCCCCGCCTCGCCAGGTCCAGCGCTTGGTCAAATCTGCAGCGCGGATCGGTTGATCCCATTTATCAACCAGCGTCGGTGCTGACGGACCGTCGCCGCGTCCCAGATTACCATGACAGTCCAGGCACTGATTCTCTTCATAGACCACTCGACCACGCTCTGCACTGGCCTCACTAAAAGATGGTGCAGAAGGCATATCAATCGGTTTTACGTCGCCATAATCAATAAAATCTTCTGAAAATGTCTTGATATAGTATGCGAGGTTATCCAGTTCTTTATCGCTGAATTGCGGCCAGGCCGGCATGCTGGTATAGGGCATTCCGTCGCGAATACTGGCCTTCAAATCCTCGTGCGTCGGTAATTCGCCACTTTCGGTGGTACGGAATTTAAAAGTGCCGGATGTGAACGCACGGGGTGCAGGACGGAGATAATCGTTGCCAACGCTCTTCGCGTCACCATCATAGCCGTGACACTGCGAACATTGGGCATCATAAATTACTTTCCCGGCAGCGCGCTGGGCTTCGGTTCCCATAATGGCTTCCTGGGCAAACATCGTCCCGAGGAAAAGACTAATCAGCAAAATGGTTAGATTTTTCAATGCAGTTCCTCCTTCGCGCGCGGTTCATATCCGGTATACTCGTAGAGGAAAATAATGACGTCCCAAATGTCTTCTTCGCTGAGAAACTTCTCCCAGGCCGGCATTGCCGAAGACCAGGGCGTTGACTCGTCCGGTAGACCGGGCGCTCCCTTAGCGATTCGCCAGAAGAGATATGATTCCTGCAACATCGCAATGGTTGTGGGATCCTTAAAACTTGCCGGGATCGGGTCAAATGCATGGGCAAACATGCCGTTGCCGCCCATATCGTCACCGTGGCAATTTACGCAATTCTGATAATAGACCTTGCGGCCGTTGGCAACGTGCGCAGCGAATGCGTCCGGATCTGTTTCTTTCAGAATGCGATAGGGGTTATCGTCATTCACCAGGTCAATCTTTTTACCCTTAAATGTGATATCGGTCGGTGGCGGCGGGTGAATCGTGCGGCCAAACACCGGTGCCTGTGGCTGCTGAGTCATACCGGTGTACACATTATATGCGACCAACGAGGGCAGCAAGACTAAAAATGCCAGCAAAGCCGGACTATAGCGGCTATCGGTAAAGAACTTGACCATAAAGTCCTTGGTCGCTTCCAGGTCTTCACCGGATGTGGTAAGGTAGACCAGTAGTGCCAGGGTAATAATTCCCATAAACATCCCGACAATCGATCCGGGCAACGGCACAGTAATACCATTGCTGAGCATCAGGTATAGTCCGACCCACCAGGCGGCCATCCAGGCCAGGGTATTCAGGTTAAAGAACATGCGCAGCGCCACCAACCCGGCAATCACCAGGATAATCGGCACCACATTCAATCCGAGAAAACTTATGCCGAATAGATCCATCAGTTCCCCTTCTTTGATGCAATATAGTCAACAAGTTTTTTCAAATCCTTGGGCGAAACACTGTCATAAAAATTCATCCCATTGAGAGTCGCAATCATTACTCCACCTGGATAACCATCCGCAAGCTTGGCATCCGGATCAACGATTGATTCGTATATATCGGCAGTGCTCATGCGATTACCGGCGTCGTATAAACTGGGCCCAATAAGGGGCGCGTCTGTATCGACACTGTGACAGGTATTGCAGAGGTATTTTTCGTAGAGGCCAGCCCCATCGAGGTTTTCCGACATCGACGGCGCGGCTGCAACAGGCGCAGCTCCGGCCGCAGCTGCAGGATTTTGCCCGGTGAAGGAATGACTGCTACTCATGGTCACGTCCGGAGTGCCGCCAAGCGACTGCAAATAAGCAATGATGGTCAGGATTTCATCGTCATTCAGATTCGTCGGTGCACGGTGCATCGCCGGCATACCAGCGACATACCCATCCACTATGTAGGCATTCGGATCATAAATTGACTCAGCCAGGTATTCAACTGCGCTCTGACCTTGAACACGGGAAGCAGCTGTGTTGCCAATACCACCCAGATCCGGAAAGCGATGTGCGCCACTTTCGCCGATGGTATGACAAGTCAGGCAGGTCCCTTTTCCGCCGACAATTTGTTCGCCAATTTCCACCATTTGGTCGGTGGTCAGATCTTTACTAATGGTTAATTCCTCCGGCGGATATGTCTCCTTTTGCGGGACCATCTGTCCTACATAATAATAGAACATCGTCGTTAGAATCGTAAATACAAATATGCCAATCACATGTCTCATCGTCTTATGCCTCCTCCGCCAGGAGTCCACTTGATGTTTCGAGTTGCTTATCCTCTTCCCAATCCTTCTTGCCGGTCAGGCCAGCCAGCCAGAATACAATAGCGATGAAAGTAAAGAAAATCATTACGGTCACTGAGACGACGCCGGCGGCAAAACCGAGAGTTGGGGTAAATGCATCGACTGAGGTATCGCGCATCACGCCGTAGACATGCCAGTGTTGACGCAAACCGGCGCGGACATAGCCCATCAGCCCCATCAACCAGGTAAACGTGATCGCGAGAAAGAACAAGGCGTATTGGGCCCGGGCAGGAATTTGGCCCCAGCGCATCTCCCCCTTGAACTTGGCATTCTTATACATGAATACATCGATAGCGGTCACTGAAACCATTGCAAAGAGAACTGACAATACCTGCGGTACAGACAAGCCGACACGCGTTGCGGTATCAACAAAATATCCGTAAACACCGAGGAAAATAACAAAAGAGATAACAACAGCGAAAATGCTGAACTGAATCAAGTTACCAGTCCTTGACCAGCTAACAGTGGGTTCCTTATTACCTCTTCGATAGAGCAAGAAACTAATATAAGTTGTTAATATCATTATATTTACAGCAGTGTTTTTTGCAGACATAACACCGAGCACACCAAGCATCGGGTGATGCGATCCCCCCATACTGCGGGCTTCTTCTACCGACGCAACCAATGAGTGCGGCGTTGCCCAGACAAGGAAACAGACGGCGATAGCTGCCAGCAAATATTTGGTAAATTTCTTGAAGCGTTCGGCACCATCAATCCGCTCCATACTGACCCATAGATAGTAGTTGGCCGCCAGGAAGAGATTTCCGATCAGCACCGCTTGAATAATAAAGAGCCAGGAAAAAGTTCCCCCCATCAATACGATACCGAGGCTCTGTGAGTACGCGTAGATTTCTTTCGCCAGCCAATAGCCAGCGAAGGGCAAGGTCAGGAAGGCGCTAATTGCCACGAAGTTGCCGATATACCCCATCCAGTCGTAATGGGCCCGTTCTTCTTCGGTTGTCGCCCCGAGAAATTTAAAGGCCCCGTAGGCGGCGGCAATTGAACCGCCAAAGGCAACGTTTGCAAGAATCCGGTGAATGTTAATCGGCATCCAGGTGAAGTTGTTGATGGCATCCCACATGCTGACCAATTGGCCCGCTTCATTGATACCGGCCGGAGAATTCATGAAGGTCAACCAGGCATTGGCGATAAACATAATGGCGGTCCCCACAATGTTCAATCCCAGCCCGAGCGCCAGGTGCACCTTGGGCGAGAACTTCCCCCATCCGTAATAATAACTGTAGAGAAAACCGGCTTCAGCAAAGAACAAAAGGACGTATGGAAAGAATGTCCAGCTGAAAATCCCAATCAGGTAGTTGGTTAGCTTGGGATATAGGATCATTAACATGAAGGTGAGCATCGCCCCCAATGTGGCGGTAAAGGAGAAAGAAACCGAGAGAAGCTTGGTAAATTCATAGGCAAGCTTGTCGTATTTCTTGTCGCCATTCCGGTAGCCGATATATTCAATAATTAAAGCAAACATCGGCACCGCCAGCACGAAAGCCGCAAACATCAGGTGGAGTTGGGCAACAATCCAGATCGCGACGCGACTGCCAATCTTGGGAAACGTGCGATATTCAGTGGTATGCGGCGTTTCCGGCGTAACAGCATCCGGCGCAGCCTCAATATTGGGGCCCATGAGCTCTCGCTCAAGCGACCAGCTGTTCATGACGTTCTGAACGGTTATACCGAGCAGAACCAGAACAACAATGGTAATAATAGTAAAGGGGAGTTTCCGTCTGTCCATAGCTGTACCAGAGCCTTTCGACTATTATGAAATCGTTAGGGAACGAACTCAAAAATCTATCTAAATGGGCTTATATACAGTAAGTACAAACGTATAGATGGATTGCAAATGCCGGAGGGACCGAGGAGACAAACCGGGAAGGCAACGTAATATCAGCAGCGGCTGTCTATTGTCTATCTATTAAATGTCATCACGATGGTCGTTTTAGATCTATTATCAGTGTATCGTGACGAAGGTTTCGGTCTCTGGCTTCAATGACTTTTATGAGAACAGGCTTGCTTGACAAGAGCAGATTTTGGAGTAAATGCCAAGCAATAATCGCTACAAGTATAACATAAATATCGATTTTGTCAAAATTATTTTCAGCAATCTTATCATTTTTTTCACAAGAAGTCCTAACCTCAATAAAACTTGGGGTTTTTCCATGCAGATTTTTCAGGGCATGGAATGGATTTGACGGCTCTAAATAGGCCTTTTTTGGTCCTATTTCCAGAAAAAACTTCAACCGGCTTGCGTATTCCAATCCCTCTTTTCAGCAGCACGGCCGGAAGCGCGCTAAATTGCATTTAGCGCTCATTTTTTTCGAATAGATGCCGATGACAAAATGAAATATATTTTGTTGTCAGCTTTTTTTTTTCTATTATTTAGCCAGATCTATAAACGTAATTCCACAAAAAGTTAAAAGCTCATAATTAAGAGGTCTGACTGTGTATTTCCGTATCAACCAAGGAAAAAGGCTGACTAAAGCCATTGTAAATACAATAAGCTGTTTCCTGACTATCGCATTGTTAGTTGCTTGCGGTGGAGATGGCGCAAGTGAACCCAAATCTGAATCGAAGGCGCGTGCTGCGAAGCCTTCAGCCCCACCGGCTGCTGCATCCAACACTATTACGCTGGAATTAAACAGCACCGACCAAATGTCTTTTGATAAGAAGGAACTTCGGGTTAAGGCCGGACAGAAAGTAACGCTCAAATTGAATCACACCGGCAAATTGCCCAAAGCGGCAATGGGCCACAATTTCGTACTCTTAAAGCCCGGCACCGAAATCGCTGCTTTTGGTCTTAAGGCTGCCGGCGCTAAAGATAGCGACTACATTCCGGCGGGAGATGAAGTCATTGCATATACCGGTCTGATCGGTGGCGGTGAATCAACCACGGTAACATTTGATGCACCCGCCAAAGGCACATATGATTTTATTTGCAGCTTCCCCGGCCATTATGGGTTGATGCAAGGCAAGTTTATCGTTGAATAAGATGAAGAAACGCCTTCAGATTTAATCCCGAAGGCCACCTCATCACCAGAAGTTAGCTCCGCAAACGCCTATTTATACAAACCGGGGCATTGTTCTCAAAACAAGCCCCGGTGTTGTTCTTTATAATATATCTCGCTATCGAACTCTTTGGAACTGCAGGCATTTTCGAAAAATAAGAGTTCGTTCACCCGTATCATAGGAGAAGAGCGTATTATGCGGCTAATTTTGATCCCGATTATTGCAGGATTTCTCGCTACAGCTGGTATTACCGCGGTATTGTGGCTAATAAATCGAACCGGATGGACCAACGCCGACATGGTTCGGGCGGTTGGAAGTCTGTTTACCCGCAGCCGAAAATACGCAACTCGCGTTGGGTTCGCCATACATTTCACAGCCGGGATCATTATTTCCGGGGTCTACCTGCATGTCCTAAGCTTGCTCAGTCTGCCGAACATCTGGGCTTTGATCTTTGTCGGCTCGGTCATTGGCTTCGTTCATGGCTTCGTGTTCAGCTTCATTATGGTGATCTTTGCCGAACATCATCCGGTCGAGATTTTCCAGGAGGCGGATTTTGAGGTGGCGATTGCCCACGTTTTCGGGCATATCGTATACGGTATGATCATTGGCTTGATTTTTGGTATCCTGCAGGCAAATGGCATCGATATGAGTCCGGGCATCTAGATTTTTCTTAACAATGGACGGGTTAGGCAGGTTGGACCACCACAGCCCTTCAGGCTGATTTCCCGTCCTTCATATTGCAGAACTTCTACTCCGGCCCGCTCAAGACGGGTCACCAGGGCCGGATTACCTGCCATCATTAAGCAGCGTCGTGGTCCCAGCGCCAGTATGTTGCAACCCATATTGTCAAATTCTTCTCTGGTCACTTCCAGTAACTCAAACCCCTGCTCCAGTAAAGACTGCCGAAAAACAACCGGCATCAATGGTGAATACACCACTGCCAGGTCTTTATCGAGAGGGCTTATAATCGACATCAGGTGGAAAACATCGTCGGGGCCTTGCCAATGCGGCAAGGGCACTTCAATAACCGATACATCCTGACCACTCAGTAAAGCACGAAGCTGCTGAATGCCTGCCAGGTTGGTGCGATAGCCGAGGCCGACCGCCACGGTTCTTTCGTTCAGCCAAAGCAGGTCGCCGCCTTCAAGACGCCCCTCCCCTGCTATGCGTCCAAGGATGCGTATGCCCAACTCACGATATCTTTGCCCCTGCGCTTGGGGCTCAGCTCCCCTGGCAGCTTTGCCCATATTGCAAAGAATGACACCCTTATTGCAAACCACTGCCGCATCCCGGGTATAAATAGAGTCCATTCCGCAATCAGCTGCTTCCGGCAGGTGATAAGTTTGTACACCATACCGTTCCAAAATCGCCGAGAAAGCCAGGTATTCCTTCATCGCGGCCTCGAAATGCGGGGCGCTCAGATAATTGAGCGGCTGCCACTGCTTTTCAATTTCATCATTGCTGCGGAACGCCGCTTCCGGATGCTTCAAAATAACCGATTGAAGTTCACCGACTTCCGACTGGTAGGTCAGTTTCATCTAGCTTCCTCTCTTAAGATGCCTGAAGGAAAATCCATACAGCCAAACCCAAAAAGGCCAACAGCACCGCTGGACCGATAATTCGCTGAATATTCATGTCTGTCGAATGCTCCGTCAAATTCTCCTCAACCAGCGGCAATTGAAATACCGCCGCGACTTGCTCTGCCCATTTTCGGGCCAGTGTTTGATCTGCTGTCGCATCCAGAACCACTTCTTCCTGCCCCTTCAGCAATACCGCATATGAGGTACTGAGTCGACGGGTATCCGAGCTACCAATATCATTTCGCTGGTCCATTGTGGAAACTGTTTTGCGAATCAGGACCTCATGGAAGTCACCATTGAAGAAGCGCCGGGTTTTGGCCATGAAGTGGAATCCGACGACGGACTCCAGTTCTTTATTGAAGCAATCAATGATGGTTTCTCTGCGAAATCCGGAAATAAAAATGCCTGGAAGCAGCATTGAAAAGGATACCAGGAGAACCAGGTTGTCTTCCACATAGTATCCGGCCAAAAGAGCAATCAGCCCCATCGTCGTCATTAGCACGCCGCCGATACGTCGATATTGGCGCCTTTCGTCGCTCGGGAAGTACAAGAAGTCAGGTTTATCGGCCATTCTCACTCATCTCCGTTCCAATTCGAAAAATAGGTCTGTGTAACTTTCGTCATATCGCATAAAGTTTTCCCTCACGATATTTGCAGCATCTTCACACACAGATCTACACATATTCAATGAGAAAGTCAAGAAGCCTGCAGGCATCAATGGCGGGTGGATGATTGGCGATTCGTTAACCAACACGGGGGCATTGTGTCCATAGAACTGAGTTATAAGTGGGATGAAGAAACGTACATAGAAGGCTGCAAAGCAAATCAACAACTTCGCGACCGAACACCGATGTCCAGACTGGTTTCTGCGCTGCTGGTGGCTTTGGTCATCACCAACCTTATTATAGTTTACCGTCGTGGATTTATTCCCTTCGATCTTGGCAGTATCACCCTGGCACTGTATTGGTTCCTACTGCGCTGGCCGATAAACAGCTGGATTCTTCGCCGGCGGTTTCGCAAGCAGCTTGGCCGGGAGTCCGAGCTGCACTGGCGCATCGACTACGAAGGTGTTACCGGCGGTGCGCATTATTCATCCGGTCATTGCAAGTGGATTGCCATTCACGGCATTGCCCAATTGGAAACAGGCTTCATCATCGTCCGCGACTTGATTTACCACTGGTTGCCTATGAAGGCATTTAAAACCGAAGAAGATCTATCGTGGTTCGTCAACGTTGCGAAAGCAAACGTGCCGAACTATATGGCGCTGAAGAAGTGAATTCGTTGAGCGGTGCCAGGTATAAGGGAATTTTTCAAACATCCCCCTGCTTCCCCCTTCGAAGGGGGAAGCAGGGGGATGTTTCGATTAACGGCAATCGATCAAATATCCTTTTCCCGCATCTTCATCTCAGTAATCACAGAGGCATAGGTCGCGACAAAAAAGGGGGTCATATAAGTGAGGGTCAGTTTGATATAGTTGACGTTCGCAAAGTCACCGGCGAGTATTACGTCGCCCTGGTTGATGAGATTATACATCGAGCCGACTGTCGCGGCGATTTTCAGGGAGCGCAACAGGCGCGGGGCCTGCCACGCCAGCTGGAAGAATGTCTTCAACTTATTTTCGGCCATCGTATCCAACCTTGTCGTCAAGTGGAATCCGGCTGCGCATAAAGCTGCCGCTCCCACGGGCAATTTCGCGATCACGCGCATCGTAGAGAATTCCTTCCGCTACAATCACCCGCTTCGAATTGCTGACCACCTTGCCCTCGGCACGCATCTGCCCCTTGGTAATGGGTCGGGTGAAGTATAGATTGAAACTTGAGGTCAGCACAAACACATCTTCCACCAGGGAGTTAGCGCTAAAGAAAGTGGCATCATCCAGCGCCTTAAAGTAGTAGGCACCGTGCACAGCATCGGCGGCATGAAAGAACGTGTCTTTTACGGGCAGAATAATCTGCGCCGCTCCCTTGCTGATCGTCAGCTGGATATCAAGCCCTGCGTTGCAATTGGCATCTTGATACATTTTTTCCAAACGGCGAAAGTGTGAGTCGCTCATATTTTGCCTCGGATAGGGGTAAAATAATTTGACAGGATAGACAGGATTTACATCAAATTTGATAATAGTTGTTCTATCTCTTTCACATCCCCCTTTATGCCCCTTCGAAGGGGGATGTGAATACCAAGAAGAATCAACTTAACCAACTTTCCTCAATACAATAGTTGTCATACAGCGAAGGTCTTGCACGTTGGTTGTCTTAATCGGATCGAGAAACTCACCACCGAGCTTCTTTGCAAGCGCCAGGAGCTGCTGCTGGTTGACCAAATAGCGTTGACTGCCATCGGGAATTTCATAAATCTGGCTGGCAACATGTTTGATTTTGTTCTCCAGGCCAATGTCGGATGTCAGGCGAGCAAAGAAAATGCCGTCAGGACTTAATACCCGCCACATCTCTTCTACCATTTTGTCAAACTGCTCTGTATTTTCTGCAAAATGTAATACCGCACTGCTGATGACCATATCGAAGTGATTATCAGGCCAGGGCATGCTTTCTACATGACCTTGGAGAAAATTTTCATCCGGCGTCTCACAGCCAAGCTGCCCGGCGCTGGCGCGCACCATCTCCACCGCCAGTGGATCGCGATCAATACCATAGACATCAAACCCGCCTCGTAGAAACCAGGTAAGGTTACGTCCGGCGCCACAGCCGGCGTCCAGGATGCGCTGCATACCATCGAGGCGGCCCCTGAGAATTTGGTCAATCAAGTAGATATCCGTCCCGGACAGCCAATCGTGAATAATCTGCTTTTCTGTCATCGCTTAGTTTCCTATTCGCTTCAACGCTTCACGCTTACTCAAGCCCGAAAGCTCCTGTTCATGTTTTGTCACAAAACTGCGAACCCACTCAGCATTGTATTTGCTATATTCGCGCAAAATCCAACCAATAGCTTTGCGGATAAAGAACTCCTCCTCATGGGCCAGCTTCAGGATTGTCTCTTCAAGCAGAGCGATATTCATGTCGCCCCGATGTTTAAGGTGCGCTAAGAGAGATGCCCGCCTCACCCAGAAATTCTCATCAGCCGCCCAGGCAGCTACTTCCGCCTCCAACTCACGATGCTTCAACAAAAGCGGACTCATCAGCCGACCGGCAACAAAATCCAGGGTATCCCACCAGGTGCATTCCTGCATCAGTTTCTTGTACAATGGCCAGGCATCGAGTGTGCGACACTTCTTGTAGCGTTCAGCGATGTCAAGCCCCTGGTACTGTACTTCCCGGTGGCTGTGATGCCATAGGGCAAGCACAATGCCTTCATATTCTTCCGGCTTCAACGTCTTAAAGTCTGCGGCAATTTTCTTGAGCTGGGCCTGGCGAATCGGCGCCTTCACGCCATAGAAGGGCGCATCCGTTTTCATATATGCCTGCATTTGCTCAGCAATCACAGGATCAGCAGCCTCTTCAAGGGCCGCGATCAATGCAACTACCAGCGGGTGATTCTGAAAATCGCTCATTTGACCTCACCGGTCTTATTTGTTAATACGCGAAACTCCCGCCACAGTATCCAGATGACGAGTAGAAAAACCAGCACGTCGCTCAAAAAAATACTGATGTAAATACCGCTTAATCCCAGGAAATATGGAAGAACCAGGGCGATTGGAATAAATATCAATACCTGACGAGCCACCAGCAAAATGGCGGCGGTCTTGCCATTGCCGATGGCCTGGAACAGCGTCATGCCGATGAAGAAAAGCGGCATACCCGGTAAGGTAAGGAAGAGCATGCGAAAATTGAAGAGATCAGCTTCATCAAATGTCGTTTCCGGCATCAGCCAGCCCAAGATTGTCGTTGGGAATATCTGCAAGAGCATCCATACCAGGGTAACCAGTATGGTTCCGCCCTTAGCGAAGGTTTTGGTCGCCTCTTTCACCCGCAGATAGGCAGCGGCGCCGTAGTTGATCCCGGCAACCGGCTGGAAGGCCTGCGAGAGACCCCAAATCGGCACAATGGCCAGCATAAACACCCGGTAGCAGGCACCCATAAATGCAATGTCTCTGTCGCCGCCGTAGTGGGCAACGGACTTGAAGATAACCGATTGCTGCACAAAGAATGTCAGCTGCATCATCATAGCTGACACACCAACAGAAAGCACTTCCGGCAGGATGGTCATATCCAGTTTGATTTTACGGAAATTGACCGGGAAGGTGCTGCGGCCGGTGGCAAAATATATGACGTTGATGATGCTGTAGATAAATATGGCAGTGATGGTGCCGGCAGCAGCCCCCTCTATATCCCAGCCGAATTTCAATATAAACACCGGGGTAATCAGCATGTTGAGGAACATACTGCTGGCAGCAAAGGTCATTGCCTCTTTCAGCTTTCCTTCTGCGCGAATCAGCATATTGGCCGCCACGCCAAACAGCTGAAAGAACATCCCAATCATGAGGATGCGATAGTAGCGGACGCCGAGATCCAGCACATTCCCGTCCGCCCCCATAAAGCCAACAAGCTCCGGGGCAAAGTAATAGCCGAGCGAGGCAAAAATTACTCCGACCAGAAACGTCAGGGCGGTGAGATTGCCGAATACGCGCTCCTGGGTGGCAATGTCCTGGGAACCGATAGCGCGGCTCAGCACCGACGATGAGCCGACCCCTATCATGGAGGCAAGGCCGGAGGTCAAAATGGTTAAGGGAAATACGACCGAGATAGCGGCAAGGCCGTCCTGTCCGACAAACTGCCCGACATAGATGCCGTCGACAAAGCCGTTCACTGCCCCAATGGACATCCCCAGCACCCCGGGGATCGACAACTTGAAGAGCAGTCGCCAGAGGCTATCGGTGAGGATTTGCTCGCGCATGCCGTTCTTGGAGTTGGCGGCGGCTCCGCCGGAGGAAGATCGCAATGAATGTGGCCCTCGTGTCTGCAATAAAAGTCAGCCCACAACTTACGGGGAAACTTTATGAGAGTCCACAGGTTTGTGGAAAGTAGTTCGGGTCAATTCCTTGATGGAGGGACGAGTTGAAAACAAATCATTCCGAGACATTTTTTCTGCAACAAAGTCGTCATTTGGATTTTCTGCACTCAGGCTTGGCAAACCACCCATTGATTGGGTGCAACGAACCTCTGGGTTGCAGTATTATGGGAAGAAGGCGGGCGGTCTACCGTCGCAGCCCAATACTATTTCCGTCATCGGCTCGGCCGACCAGGCCGGAGGTAGAACTGACGCGGTAGTCAAGCTTGTCTGGGGCAATAAAGCCCGGGTTTACGCGTTTCATCCCGCGCCCGGTAACATCATCGTAGAAAGATTCAATTTCGCCGGCGCGATAAAAATTGCAATGATGCACATTAACGCTATGTTGACGGCTTTCCTCCAGCTTGATGGATCGACCACCGCGGCCGGATTCAAAGAAGATAGAGTTCCGCACCTCAACTTGCTGTACCCCCAGCAGGCGCAGCACGGTTCCCAATTCACGATTATTGACGTTGTCAAAAATGGAATGGTCGACGAGCAGCGTTGGCCCGGTGGTGTTGTGGTCAAAACCGCCGCGATATAGATCAAGTGCCGGACCGCTGATATTGCGAAAAATGCAATTGTCGATGATAACAGTCTCCGCATTGTATTGGCCCAGGTCATTTGTCTCAGCGGCCACGTCGATGGCCGTCCCGGTGATATCATAAAAGGCGCAATTATTAAAAAGAAGAGTGTCCGCGAAGGTGTTGCGATAGGCCTTAAAGGCGCTATTGGCTGCCGTGCGGAAGCGGTAAAACTCGCTATTATTGACGAACAATTTGTAATGCTCAATCATTGGCTGGCGACTGCTTCGAATGGCGCTTTCGACCATGTGCCCATCATCCGATATTCCTTCAAAAGCCAATCCGTCAATCATCAAATCGGCGCCGTTCCGTAGCTCGATGAATGCATAGCCGCTCTCTTTGCCCCCATAGCTCAAGCGTGGCCGTTGTGTTAGGCCACGGCGTGCGCGAATAACCAGCGGTTGATCAATGATGAGGGTATTTTCCATGCGATAGGTGCCGGGCGAGGTCAATTCAACAATGTCGCCGGGCCGCGCTTTTTCGATGGCCTTTTGTAATTGCCCGGCTTCGGTACCCGCTTTGATCACTGCGCCGGTGCCACGTTGAATCTTCTCAGCAGACGGCACGGACCAGTAGGGTCCGCTATTCAATTTCGTTGCCCAGGGCTTTGCCTGACTCCCGTTCTCGACCTGAACAACGCCTGCCGAGAGTTGTCCTTCACGCCGAACGCCGGTAATATCGTTTTCAATAAATTCGAATTTGCGAACACGCACGTTACTGACGCGGGGATTGGTCGGTGCGTAAATGCCGTAGGCATTGATACCGAAGCCCGGATCAATGGTCTGGAACCCGCGTCCGAGATACTGCCGACGCTTCACGCGATCAACATTGCCGACAAAACTGAATCCATCAATTTCATCAAGCGTTTCAAAAACCTTAGGCAGACTTTCATTGAAGAAGAGATTATTAGCAATGAGGATGTTATCGGGACTAGCATTTTTTTCATAGTCGCTGCCTACACCAAATTGGACATGATCACAGTCAATAAAGGTATTGTTGGCGATAATGCAATCTGCCGCCGGGCCATGTTGATCCGGTAAAGGATTCTCAACACCATTCATTATAGCAAGCGCCGCGCGATGTCCCTCTCCGGTTAGGCCAAAAAAGTAATTATTAAAAACATGATGCGCCCGTCCGGCGATCCGCACCCCGCCGCTCTCCGGCTTGCGATTCCCGAGGAAGAAATTCTCATAGACCAAATTGCGCTGCCCGTCCCCCAATGCCACAGTGCCTTCAGATTCAAGGAAGGTATTGCGTCGAACCACATTATCAGAAGCTCGCAATGCCAATAGCTCTGTCTCACCATTGCAATGCTCAAAGAAGTTCTCTTCTATAATGGTATTTGAGGCAAACATCGCGGATGCGCTTGAACCGATCTCTATCGTCTCGCCACCGTCTGCACCAAGGCACGGCCGCGGGCCAAAGTAGTTATGGTCGATATAATGTTGATTTTGGCGGTCTTGCAGGTCGTTAATCCGAACAGCGAGCGTCGGACCGATGTTTTTTTTGCCGGAGATGGCATTGTGGTCGAAGCGATTTCGCTTTCCATAGAGGAGCACCCAGGCGTCTTCCTGATAGCGATCCGCCTGGTTATAGTCTTCGATCAGGCAATTGGTTACGCGGCAAAAACTGGCAACACGGCTTGGGTCCTTGCGAAACTCTATCACCGCCGGACCAGGTGTTTGGCCATCTCTGAAACTCAAACCGGAAACCACTAAATACTGTCCGGCGATACGTAATCGCGAGCGGCCGCTGAGAATGACTTTACCTGCTTCCTGCGCCTGCAGCAAAATGGGTGCGTCGGAACGCCCGTCTGCATCAAAGAGTAAATCTGCATCCGTCCATTCCCCGTTTGCCAGGGTGATGGTATCCCCGGGAGCGGCGTTGCTTACAGCAGCGTAAAATTCACTGACATTTGAAACAAGAAAATTAGGCGCCTGCGGACCACAGGCTGTCATGAGGAAAATGCCGAGGCTATACAAATAAGTGCCAAGGACCGGCACGATTCGCCCGCCCTTCATTGCGGAGAATCCCTCTGTAATGGGATCACAATCTGAAGTTTCTCTTACTGGCAGGACAGCTTACCCCGGATAGTTGTTTGATTCACGCAGGAAAATTCCCTGCGGTAAGGATTTTGAGACCATTGTTGCACTGAAAAGCTTATAAATTGACATTGGCCCGGCGTATTTCTTTTGTCGTCACGCCAGGTGCAAGTTCAATCAGATAAATCTTGCTTTCATATTCAAATACAATCCTGCGTGCCTGACCATCTGCACGTGCTTCAACTTTGTGGTACTGTGCACCGTCAGCATATTCCCCCATGCCATCCTTGAACGAGTTGGTCAAGGGAACAGCTATGCTATCTGACCACAATTTGACGGTCGTTGCCAGCTCAAAATTCAAACCGACATAATCGCTCAGGACCACATGCTGACCATTTTCCGTCGCAGACAGGAAGGGCGGATTATTGCTCTTGCTAACTTTCATAATCACCCGGGAATTCAATTCGCCGAGATTGACGTAGACGGTATTCAGACGCCCTGTCTTGCGTCCGTTAATCTCTTCTTCTTCGTAAAATAGAACACCATCGTTACCGGCACTGAATAACTGCCCGGTATAAGGCACGCGATCATAAAAAGTCTGCAAATACTTCCCATCCGGACCGAACAGTTTGTTCTCGACGGCAACCCCCTTGAAGTTAGGCAGGGGCAGCGGTTGAAAATTCAGGTTCTTGGCACGAATCGGGATTGCTTTGATAGTATCGACGCCAATTTCCAGAAAATAAGGCGGTTGTCCCTGGAAACGCTCAGCTGAGAGAAAAATCTGCTGACCATCATTGAGGAGATGTGGCCGTTCCCAATTTGTTCCCGGCTGATTGCGAATGGTAACGCGGCGGGACTGCTCTGTCTCGATGTTATAAATGTGGACATCCCGCAACAGCGCATTTTCTATATTTGGCTCTGACGGCTTGATGAAAACAATCTCGTCACCAGCCATGTTGATGTTCGGCAATTTACCGGTTTCAACATGTCGCACTGAATAGAGCGTTTCCAGGTCATCTACCACAAATTGGCTGTTATTGTCGCTGGAGACCGCTATGCGCTGATGAATCGCTTTTAAGCGGGTAAATTCACGCTCACGAATATCGTTCAGCTGGGTTGGATATACCGAGAGGCGATAGTCCCCGGACATAATGTTGCGCAAATGAAAGTGAACATTCTCTCCGCTTTCGGAGCTTTCCGTAATGCGCTCGCCATCGATGAATACGTAGGCGCCGGCAGAACGAGGCACAACGACATCAAAATCCAGGTGCAGACTCAACCAGTAGTAATATGCGCCGCCGGCAATGGTCGCAAGCGTCAATATGCCCAGCATCGCAGCCAGCAAGGGACTGATACCGCGGCTTTGGCGGGCAATTGCTGCGGCTGCAGCAGCCGGATCGTCTTCACGGATGATAACAGTCTTGCCAACGGCATCTTCTTCCAGGCGCTTGCGGATAGACGCAGCATATGCCTCGGGATCCTTATCGGAATCAGCAGGTTCATTCGAAGCCTGGCCTTCTACCTCATCCCAATCGGCGACGGTTTCCTCTTCATCCCGCCGGAAGGGATCAATCACGTCCTCTTCGGATTCTTCCGGATCATGTTTCTCGATGACCAACGGCTCGTCTACAGAATCTTCAAGATCTTCGCTATCTTCTTCCACTTCCAGATCTTCTCTAACCGGTTCCTCGACGGCATCTTCCTGCACCTCTTCTATTTTCACTTCTGTCTCGGCATCCGCATCTGCAGAGCTGTCTGCTTCTTCAGCTAAATCAAGGTCTTCTGCCGTTTCAGGCTCTTCGGCTTCAACAACAATTGTTTCTTCAGCTACTTCTTCCACATCAGCCAGATCGATGCTCTCCGATTCATCACTGAGTTCAATGCTTTCAGATTCCACGACCAACTGGTCCGTCGCTTCAGGGGCCTCATCGGAAGTCTCTACTTCCCCGACGTTCAGTGACAATTCCGATTCAATCTCTTCGGCGAGTTCCTCACGGTCTTCAACTTCAGCGGCAAGATCCTCAATTGGCTCTTCTATTTGCGCTTCCTGATGAACAACCCCGTTTTGATGCAGTGCTTCATCTTCCTCAGCATCCGGCTCAGCTGTCTCAGGCTCTGGCTCAACAGTTTCTTCCGGCCTGCTTTCGGTTTCCGGCAGCGGATCACCAAGGTCGTCCAATGCAATATCATCAGTCAATTCCGGCATTTGCATATCCAAGGCCAGTTCAATTGACTCGCTCATCGATTCAAGTGGATCCGTAGGGTCTTCCTCGGCGGTAATACCTTCATAAGCAGCAAGACGATTGGCAACTTCTTCCGCTACCCGGTTTGGTGCCTGCTCTGCTACAGATTGTGATTCCGCTTCTTCGGTTTCACCGGAGGCGACCTGAATGTCAACAGCTTCCGTTTCACTGCCCGGAGAGGCAACCCCATTCTGATCGTATTCATAGAGTGGCAACATCCAGGGTTTCTTTTCGAACTTGCGGATACTTTCAACCTCGGTACTACCGCGATGTGCAATCGGTTGCACTTCTACCCCACCAAGATCGGGAATCACATTGGCGATGAGCTCCAGCATGCCTTGTGATTCCGTCAAATCGCTTATGATAAAGCCGGAGCGGCGGGCTAGGCGGTCGCTTATGCGCTCAAAGAAGTCGGCTTCCAGCTTACGGCTACTAAGTTGCACCGGCAGAAAGCCACGTCGAACCAGACCGTCTTTCACAGCAGAAAGTGCGGTTAATCTTCCCGGGGTAAAATTGCCAAGCAGCAAGACGGTATCAAGGTTATTAATTCCGGACGAGGTATTTTCTCGTGGATAAATAAGCGATGAGAGTTGCTCTGCAACTTCCAGACTATCAACAGTAATGAGTGGATCACCGGGGCGTGACAACACCAGGTAATTCTGACTTGTGTTATCGAGTTCGGTTTTCCAGGTGTAAATGCCATTGACGCGGCATTCATCGAGTGCAGTATCGGCAAATTGGGTTTTGAACAGTTTGGCATTACCAAGGTTGGCGCCGGTTAGGTCACAGTCTTTGAATTCGGCTTCGCGCAGATCTGCACCACGAAGGTCCGTGCTACGCAAATTGGCACTGCTAAACACAGCTTCAGTGAAGGTGCCACCCTGGAGATTGGCATCCGCCAGAACCGTTTTTTTGAAAGTGGCCTCGGTAAAATCAATTCGACTTAAATCATATCCACTCAAATCCAGCTTGCTCAGGTCCGCGTGACGGAAATTGAGGACATTCTTCGGATTTTCCAGCCGCCAATTGTTCCAGGCTTCTACGCCTTTATTGAGCATTACCATTTCATTAGATTGCGCCACTGGCACCTCATTACAATATTTGCATATTTAAACACATTATCGAATCAAAGCAGGCTCTTGCATGTGCCGCTTCCAGGCACTTGTTGAACCCTTAGTATTCAGTAACTTACCGCCTTTAAGCGGAAAAAAAGATCGATTACGGCAATGAATTGTTTTACAAAATAAAGAATGCGTTCACATAACAGGAACAGTAGATCACAATATGAATGAATTGTTTTTGAATTCGATCAGCCGTTTTTATGACAGTGCGGCATGTTTGGAAGTATCAACCGACAGCTGTAGGACGGCACTTAATCGTCATAAATCTGGCTAATGGAATCATACGAAAATGAGGAAAAACAGTCAAATTGTCAGTGCAATACATCACATTTGGAAGAGGGAATCAAAAGGTGGGAATTAAGCCTCGGAATTTATCCCGTCACACGGCTGAGCCGTGTGACGAGCAGAACAATTCAACTAGCGAACCAGGAGCATCTTGCGGGTTTGCTGGGTATCGCCGGAAGACAGCTGATAGAAATAGATACCGCCACCAACCGCCTGACCGCGATTGTCAAGACCATTCCATTCAATTTGATGCTGACCGGCGTTCACGGTGCCGTTTAACAGGGTTCGTACGGCCTGACCGAGAACATTATAAATCGTCAACTGCACATCAGCACTCTCTGGCAATTGAAAACGAATAAAGGTCGAGGGATTAAACGGATTCGGATAATTCTGTTCCAGGAGCATTGTTTGAGGAAGAACATCGCTTTCTTCAGTTACGATTGATGTAGGCACCGTCTCGTAGGTAATGCGCAATCCCCATTCCAGCAAAGTACCACTCGCACCGGTAAACTCATCAGAGACGATCAAGCTCCAGTAGCCGCCGTATCCATCATCGTTCAACAGGTCAGCAATCGCATCCGGATCGGGCCTGTAGCTACCGGTGACGACTTCATTCGCTGCTGCCGTTATGGTTTCAATTGACTCGCTGGCGTCATCGTCGAAGACGATATCCGGATCATTACCGGGGTTCCCCAGTGGAGACGCCGGGTGACCGGGACGATTCATCAGGGTTATTTCGTCACCCTGGGGATTTTGTAAACGAACAACCAGGTCGCCGATATTCACGTGCGCAGCCCGGAAAACGATATCCAGATCGGCAAGTCCCAAGCCGGCCACTTCACCAATCGATATAACGTTGGTAACCCCAACCGTATCGTTGTTAGGTATAGCGAGATTCGGTGCAAACAGCACGTCCTCAATTCGCTTCACTTCCAGCAGAAAAGGTCCGGCGGTGCCAACATTCATGCTTTGAGAGGCATCGCGAACAAAAACTTCATAACTGATCTCATCACCGATATTTGTATCGTCATCGGACAGCGCCAGGGTGCCGACATAATTCGAATCGGTCGCTTGCAGCGTGAAGGACTGCAGATTTTCGCCATTGAGTGTATATTCAACCCAGGCGGAGTCAGTGCCGAAATCATCGCTGGCCTCGACAGCCAGCTCAATGCCGCTCTCCAGCTCATTATAAAACGCAGCGGGCTCATGAACCACAACCGGAAGCACGGTATCCGGACCGACACTAAATTCAAATTGCGTGGCCGGTGCGCCGATCGGCAAGGTAACCGTCAGTCCGCTCTCATCCTGTGCGGAAATGTAATAAGAAATCAGAGCAGCTGATCCCGGTCCGGGAATATCAGCTTCCCAATCCCCGACCCGTCCGCTACTGGTCATGGGAAGGGTAACAGCTTCGCCACCGTCATACGCATATGTGACTGCGACAGAGTCATCAATCAAGGCGTTATCTCCGGGCAGAATATCTGCAACCACTGAATAGGGTCCCAAGGGATCTTCGTTGGTTATCAAAGGTGTGTGAACGATCGTCGGTCCGAGGGCTTCCAGCGGAGATTCCCAAAGCCCACGACCGTAGGTTGCAGCTTTAAGCGTCCGGGTGGCATCGTGAATTTCCAATTCCTGCACAATAACGTTCGGTAGGCCCTCGGAATAGTTTCTCCATTCCGAGGAAGCATTATTGCGATAGTAGATCCCCACATCGGTGCCGACATACACACCTTCGTCGCTGCCACGATCAACAACCACACAATTCACCGGTAGGTTCGGCAAGCCGCTCGAAATATTTGTCCAGCTTGAACCACCGTCGGTGCTGCGATACACTTTTTGTCCGCTGACAAATCCGGAGAATGTTACCCAAACGCGATCCGGATTCAGGCTGGAAACGGCAATGTAGGTCAAGGCTGCACTACCGGTCGGCAAGCCGCTGGTAATATCTGTCCAGCTTACGCCGCCATCAGTTGACCGACGAATAGAGCCGTAGCTGGCCATGTAGATATAGTCGGAGTTTGCTTTTGTGAGTGCAATTGAACGAATGGTTGAGCCAACGCCGCCAAGGCTGCGCCAGCTGTTGCCGCCATTTTCAGACTGCCAGAGATTCTGATATCCGGCATAAATCACTTCGGCATTGTTGGGGTCCATCACGTGTGGGGTTACCCAACCACCACTACCGGCACCACCAGGCCGAATATTCGTAAAGCTGTTGCCACCATTCACTGACTTCCGCAGCCCACCCACCTGTATACAGGCATACATAATGTCCGGATTGCTGTGATCAATCGATGCTTCCATGCCGTCCGCACCAAGAACGTGCGTCCACTGATCACCATTCAACAAGTTGGTGCCGTTATCCTGGGTACCGCCAATCACCAGGCTGGCATCATCGGGATAACCGCCGATACGATAAAACTGGGTCGTCGCCAGGCCAAAACTGATGTCGGTCCAGGTCAGGCCTTTATCGGCCGTATTCCAAACACCGCCGTCCGTCCCGGCAAAGAGTATGTCACCGTGGAAATCAAGCGAATGGATATCCGCATGCACGTAAGGCACAACGTTCGGTCCGAGGAACCAATGACTACTAATGGTAAAAGTTCTGCCACCATCAATTGAATGCCAGATATTGACACCGCCGGTAAAAATTTCTTCCGCGTTGTCCGGCGAAGCAGCAATCGCCAGGTCATACCAGGCCTGGCCGCCGGCCTCGCTGCCGTCGATGGCATAGCCAAGAATGTTCGGCGTGGTTGCCTGCACAGAGAAGCTGGCGCCGCTATCATCGGAACGATAGACACCGAGCAGGTCCTGACCAAAACTGCCTGCGAGCATGTAAACATAATCCGGATTTGCCGGTGTTACCGCAATGGCAAAACGGGACACACTGGTCGGCACACCGCTGGTAACACGGGTAAAGGATGCACCGCCGTTGGTGGAGCGATAGAAGGTCGTGCCGGCGGCATAAATCGTCTGCGGATCACCGGGCTTAAATTCGATGTCCTTGAAATTGCCGGATTGAATCAGCGACCAATTTGCAGCAGCATCAAGGGAGCGATAGATCCCGCTGCTGGTGGCGGCAATAAGCACGTCGCTATTTGTCGGGTCAATCAGCAATTTGCTGATGCGCCGGGTTTGGGTAATCGTCCAATTCAGGCCGGTCGTCGAAAAGGTTGTGCCGCCATCTTCAGATTTCAGCACACCAACGCTGTAGGTGTCCCCGGCATCGCCGTCACCTGACGCGATATAAATCGTGCTGGTATTTTGCGGATCGATTGCAATGCTACTCACGCCGAGGACCACTTGATCATCTGTGGTCGTCACCCAGCTACCGCCGCCGTCGTTGGAGATCCACAAACCGCCGGAAGGGGCACCGACGTAAATGATATCAGGGTTGAGCGGATCAACCGCGGTGGCGTTGATGCGGCCAATGCCCGGATTGTAGCTAACGGTGTTCCAGGAGTACGGTCCCAGGGGCTGCCAATCGGCAGTCGTCGTTTTGTCTGAGGCAGGCGGATATTCCGCATAATATTTGGCCATGGCTTCTGCTGTTGCATTTGGCGCCGGAATCCGTCCATTGGGCCAGGCGCGCTGTTCCATGAAATATTCCCAACGCTTAAACTGTTTCCAGCCAACACCGCGTTTGATTTCCCGGCCGTCCCAGTATTCATTAAAATTGGATTGGATTTCGTAAAAATTCGCGGAAGGATCTTCCATCATTTCGACCCACTTCTGTTCCTGGGAAAGACCAATCGTCGAAATCAGAAGAACAAAGAAGAAGATAGTACAACGTTGCCATACTTGCATAAGGTCACGTCTCCGGATTGAAACTCGCATATTCGATGACAGCTTACCGTCATCACAATTGTGACCTCCACTGACTCCAATAAATCATACAGCTATCGATCGACACTCCCTAGTCGATTGTTGAGAAAGTAGTTTATGGCGTTAGTTGGGATGGCATCCCTCTAACAAAACTTGCGCACGCAAAGTGTGAAATCCCAAATACCAACAGGAAAAATTCCAAATTGGAAACCAGCTTCTTGGGATTGCACATTCGACTCTTTGTCATTCCCGCATGTCTTTAGCGGGAATCCACTTCCACAGTATCTGGATGCCCGACAAAAGCATTGGGGCATGACATATAAAGTAGAGTTTAGTGAACAGCGCGCGGGGCAACTCTTTATTGGGATTTTTCCTGTTGGTATTTGAATATTCTCCCTCTCAAGTTATTCCCGAAAATACCCGGGGATGAGCGACAGCAACCAGGCAAAGCCAACGACTGCCAGGCAGCCGATAGGATTAAACCACAAGAAGGCAAGCTCCGTGAACTGCCAGCAGGCAAGCACAATTATTTCTGCGAGAAAGGCCGCAACAAAGGTAGCGTTACCGCCAATTCGCTTCGAGAAAAATCCAACCATGAAGATACCGAGGATAGGTCCATAGGTGAGCGAACCCAACAGGTTCACAGCCTCGATTAATGCCCCGAGACGGCTGGCAAACTCGGCCAGGAATATGGCGTAAGCCCCCCACAGCACGGTTGCCAGCTTCGATACCAGCACATAATGGGCTTCCGACTCTCCGCTTCGAAATATTCGTTGGTAAATATCAACAATTGAGGATGAAGCCAATGCATTTAGTTCACCTGCGGTAGACGACATCGACGCTGCGATAATCGCCGCAATCACCAGACCTACCAGGCCTACCGGCAAGAAGCCGGTAACAAATACCAGGAAGATATAGTTGACGTCCTTCGGATCGACGCTGTCGTCGTTGGCCTTCATCAAATTGATAGCATTGTTGCGCAATTCCTGTGAGCGCTCCTGGGCGGCCAGCAATCTTTCGCCGCTGGCAATACCATCGCCCCCGGTGCGAATTTCGGCGGCAAAGGCTTCCGCCTCTTGTCGGCGCTCCTGCACAACTTCTTTATAGGCATGCTGCAATTCCGCAAATTCCGGCCCGTAGCTGCTTTCGCTGATCTTTCGGGTTTCCGCTTCGTTGAAGAATACCGGCGGCGCCTCAAATTGATAGAAGACAAAGACCATTGTTCCGATGAAGAGGATGAAAAACTGCATGGGAATCTTTACCACACCGTTCATCAGCAGCCCGAGGCGACTTTCTGATACCGATCTTGCCGTCAAGTAGCGCTGCACCTGGCTTTGATCGGTGCCAAAATAAGACAGCTGCAGGAACATTCCCCCGAGGATGCCGGACCACACGTTGTATCGCGTGCTAAAATCGAGCGACCAGTCAATGGCATTTAAACGACCCAGTTTTCCGGCAATATGGGTGGCCTCAACCAGCCCTACGCCTTCAGGTAGTTTTGCCAAGATCATCACAAATGCCGCAAACATCCCAAACATGATAATGACCATCTGCCAGGTATGGGTCCAGTTCACGGCGCTGGCCCCGCCCCAGGCAGTATAAATAATCACCAGCGCGCCAATGATGATATTGGTGTAGGTGATATTCCAATCGAGAATTACCGAGAGAATCAGCGCAGGGGCGTAGATGGTCAAGCCTGCAGCCAGTCCCCTACCGGCCAGGAAGAGGATGCTGGCAAGCGTGCGTGTTTTCAAATTAAAGCGATCTTCCAGGTACTCATATGCTGTGCGCACCTTCAAACGGTGATAGACCGGGATTGCGGTAACGGAAAGAATCACCATGCCGATTGGGAGACCAAAATAGAACTGCACGAAGCGCATACCGTCAGTGTATGCAAGCCCCGGCGCGGACAGGAAGGTAATAGCACTGGCCTGGGTGGCCATAATCGAGAGCAGAACCGTATACCAGCGAAGACTGCGATTTGCAAGGAAGTATTCGTCCAGGTCTTTGCTTTGCCGTCCTTTCCACAATCCATACAATACGATAAAGATTAATGAGGCAGAGAGTACCAGCCAGTCAATAGCATGCATAGGAAGTTCCCGGGGTTATTGGAATGAACGGGTGAACCAGTCAAAGAGGATAATGTAGAGAACGAGACTGCCCAAAACGAAGATATACCACCCATTCCAAGAGCCGAACAGCGGCGGCTTTGTTTCTTCTTCAGCGGAATGTGAAAGATCGTTTTTTTCTGACATGAGACAACCTTCATATAATTGGAGTCGGGTATCAGTCCCCCCTCTATCTCCCCCCGGGGGGAGATAGAGGGGGGACCATTCAACTCTCTTAGTGCACACCTAAAGCAACTACTTTTGGGTTGATCCCTGCTTCGCAGAAACCAAATTCACAAAGATCCGAAAGGCACCGGGCACACCGGCCGGCAACTGCCGGAACCAGGATATACCGCTGTAAATAAAGACACCTTTACCATAGGTCGTGTAAAGCAAACTACCTTCCCGTGCCGGTTCGCCGGGATCATTACTGGCGATTAAAGCTTCATACTTTTCATTCCATTCATTAGGGAAATACAATCCCCGTTCCTGCACCCAGCCGTCAAAGTCTGCCGCTGTGATTGGATTTGGAGCGGACAACAAGGGGTGGCCTTCGGCAAGAATCGTTACCGGCGCATCTTCCAGGGTAACGCGGTCGCGAGACAATTTCAGCGGATATGGCCCGAGATCCTTGGTGACCAAGCGATGCGATGTGTTATACTGAATAATAAAGGTGCCGCCGGCTTTTACAAACTCCATCAGCCTCGGCTGTTGAAACTTCAGGCGCTGACGCGTATTGTAAGCGCGAATACCGGCAATGATCACATCATAGGCAGATAAATCGCCATTGTCCAGCATTGCATCTTCCAGCAAATCCACCTGATAGCCGATTTCTCTGAGCATATCGGGAATGTCATCACCGGATCCCATGATATACCCGATTTTCTCTGTCCCGGTTTCGATATCGAGTGGAATAATCTTAATTCCTGCTTCGCGAAACCAGGTTTGAATAGGAATGTGATCGTAATCGATATGGATTACTTCTCGCAGATAGGTGGATTTATCAACAGCAAAGCGGATGCTGCCGATCTCCGCATTTGCGCCTCTCTGAATGGCAATATCGTGCACAGCCTCCTCACCGGCCTCGACGAAGTCATATTTGAGTTTCGCCGGATTGGCAGTCCAGCCTTTCGGCATGTGTACTCGCACTTCGCCTTTGTGCTCAGCTTTGATGCTCTTGAGGCGAACACGGACCATCCGCTCATCGCGATCCGGGAAAAGCATCAAATCGCTACCGGTTGAGATCGTCAATGCCGGGGTAATTTCCAGATGGCGGTAACTTTCACCGTGCACCGGATCGGTCCAGCGATAAAAGATGGGTGTTTCTGCAGCAATCGGTTGACCGGCAATATTTAGCGTAAAACCCACTCTCCAGGGAGTTATGTTTTCCGGGGTGCCGATCAATTCTTGTTCATCGACTTCATAAAGTCCCGGCCCGGCTTTTTTTCTTAACCAGTAGGGCTGCGAAAATTCAGCATTTTCCGGAATCGATAATTCGAAATCCGTCTCAAAGGGGGTGTTGTATGCGAGCAGCTGATTCATTGCTGAGGGAGCTTCTTGCTTCTTCTTGCCAGCAAGGGGCATAACGATGTCTGTTACTCGTACCTCAGCAAGGGAACGATTGACGACTTTTAGTTTCAGAGGAATCGTCGATCCAGATGCCACCTGGATCTTCTGACTGATTGCCTCGACCCAAATACCGGCACAATCAAGCATCAGGCGCTGCAACTCACGCTGCCGATTTGCCACCAGCGGATGATCGTTCTGCTCTTCCATCAATTGATTGGCGGCTGCCAGAATCGGCAGAATTGCTGAAGGATTCGCCGTTTCAAACTCCTCAATGGCCCGCTCTATCAATCCCTCAATTTGTTTGCCGCCGGGAATTCGTCCCCAGCTCAAATCAATGCCATCAAACAAATCGCTGCCGGCCTTGGCGCCAAGGGTATGCAGAAAATGTGACGGCAGCGGACCACGTCTGGCACTGGAACCAAAGCCCTGGCTCTTGTGTTCGCTGCGGCTTAACGCTGCCAATTCACTATAGCTTTTCCCGAGGTAGGCATTAAATCCACCAACATCCGCCTCAATGATATCTGCTGAATCAGCTCCCAACCGCTCCAGCGCACGTGACCAGGCATTCCACACCAGCCGCCGCGGCTGCCAGGTGTCTACTTCTTTCAGCTGTTCAGGGAATCGCTTTGGGTCAGCAGCAGCCTCGAAGGCCTCGGCAGCCAAAGTGGCCGAGGCAATGTGATGACCATGGCCGCCAAATTCGGGGCTGAAACGCGTAATCATCACATCCGGACGAAAACGGCGAATCACCCACACAACATCAGAAAGCACCGCTTCGTGATTCCAGATTTTCAACGCTTCATCCGCAGACTTGGTATAGCCAAAATCAATTGCCCGAGTAAAGAACTGCTCCGGTCCGTCTATTTCGCGGGCTGCGAGCAATTCCCGGCTGCGAATCATCCCCAGCAGCGGCCCTTTTTCGCTGCCAATTAGATTCTGGCCACCATCTCCACGCGTCAATGAGAGATAACCGGTGCGAACCTTGCGCTCGTTTGCCAGCCAGGCGAGCACTGCCGTATTCTCGTCATCCGGGTGGGCAGCAATGTATAAAGCGCTGCCCAGCACCTTCAGCCGTTGCAGTTCAAGTTCAATCTCGCCGGTAGATCGCGACGATTGGGGCTGCGCCCAAAGCAAGGGGGCAAGAAATAAACAATATATCATCAGGATAGTCAGTCGACTTCTCATAGGAATGCACTGCTCCACTATGGTTCATTCGATGAGTGACGGGTCCCTTACCCGTCAAGCCTGAATAAAATAGTGTCTGGGGATGAAGAATCAAAATTGGGAGGGCTTTTATGCGCGTTTTAACAAACTTACCAGCAGGAGCATCAGAGAGGCGCCCAAAATTGCAGTAAAAAAGGCCCCAAGCATGCCGAACGGTGACAATCCCAGGAGGTTTTGAAAAAAGCCGCCACAAAAAGCGCCAAGGATACCTATCATAAGGTTTCCGGCGAAGCCGTAGCCACCACCTCTTAGTACCATTCCGGCAATATAACCAGCTGCAATACCGACGAAGAGAAAAATGATTAGATTCATAGCCTTCTCCTGCTGTTATATCTGTTAAAGATCATCGCTGCAAGGTAAACCTGCGGTGAGTAGTATCAGACATAAGCCTGACATACCGTTGCAGCTACTTTCAAGTTGACTGCTCAGGATTCGCAATCGGTGATCAATAACGATTTTTGATATATTTTTTTTGAAAATTGCCGGTTTGTATTCCCCTAAAAAGAGGAAGGTCGGTCAAAATTCGACCGACCTTTGTGGGGAGATTGGATGATTCTACCAGTCATCCGGGAAGTCTGTATTTTTTACTGCTTTTAAGATCAGGTTTGTCTTTCTTGCGAACACTTTTATTATGTTCAAATGCGGTGCCAAAAACGGACAATCTGCAAGAAAGCAAATCTGCAAACCAATAAGAAACAGACACTTAAAAACAACTTTATCTATTCAGCATTTTCTACTGACGTTTGCAAAAGGTAAAATCACTGGGTGAAAGGGCGCAGATCCGCAGCACAATTGTGGGTTATGCCGCAACCGGCCTTTTTGGACAAAAAAAATCCCGCATTGCAGGTTATAGCAATGCGGGATGATTTGCATTTTCAGGGAAATGCTAGTTCAGAGACGGTTCCTTCTTTGTGCGAAGGGTGCTGCGGCGCGGCGCTGCTTCCCCGGCACCGTTCAGATATTCTTCCTGCGTGAAGGAGTCAACCTGAATGGCATCTGTACGCGCTTCTTCTGCTTTGGCCAGAATCTGTGCATCATCAGCGGAGATGATCTTGGCTTCCACCGCAGCCTTCACCATCAGATCCATGCGTGCCTTCTGAAGCTTGCCAGCTTTCACGGCAGACAATACCTTTCGAGCGATTGGTGCAGCAGCAATAGACAGCGAGAAAGCATTTTCCAGGCGGCCGAGGCCATCATCTGCACTCTGCGGCAGGTAGGTGCCGTTGGTAACGCGATCGCGTTGCTCGCCAGGCTTCTGCAACAATTGAGCAACTTTACCGCCGAGGGCGTCGGACGGTTTGCCGGAAATCGGATTCATCCGTGACCAAAAAGCAATCGGACCACTAAATGGAAATCCCATGTTTTCATAGAGACCGTCGAAGGCGCTCTGGATTTCAGACAGCGAATACTGTAACGCCCATTCGACGAAGGGTAAATCTTCTTTCTTGCGCCCTTCAGCTTCGAAGCGACGCAGGGTAGCGGAGGCCAGATACATATAGGAAAAGATATCTGCAAAGCGGCCGGTCAGCTTTTCCTTGCGCTTCAGGTTGCCGCCATACATGCCCATGGCAACATCTGCCAGGAAGGCGAATGAAGCAGATACCCAGGAGAGCTTCTTATAGTAGATGGCTGTGGGGCCATTTACCGGTGCCTGAGCGAGGTGACCACGCGACAAGCTAAGCACCAGTGCCCGGCAGGCATTGCGAATCACATGACCAATATGCGGCCAAAAAGCGTTATCAAAGGCGATGAGATCCTTGTTCATCAAAGCCTGGATTTCTTTGAAAGCATATGGATGGCAGCGAATTGCGCCCTGTCCAAATACCATCAGAGTACGGGTAAGGATGTTTGCACCTTCAACTGTAATATTGATCGGCACCGTCATGTAGCCGGTCGAGAGCAGGTTGCGCGGGCCACGTGAAATAGCGGCACCACCGAGCACATCCATGCCGTCGTTAACGGCTTTGCGAAGAATTTCAGTAAAACTATACTTGGCCATTGCCGTAACAACCGGCGGCTTCTGACCGGCGTCTAAACCACCACAGGTGTAGATGCGGGCGGCTTCGAGCATGTAGGCCCATCCCCCTACCCTGGCCATCGGCTCTTCAATGCCCTCAAATTTTCCTATGGACAGACCAAACTGCTTTCTTACGGTTGTATATGCGCCAAGAACGCGGGCCACGTAGCGAGTGCCACCGGTTGCAGAAGCAGGCAAGGATATACCGCGCCCGACAGCCAGCGACTCCATCAGCATCCGCCAGCCATTTCCTGCCTGAGCAGCACCACCGATAATCGCGTCAATCGGCACAACCACGTCATGACCTTCGGTTGGGCAATTCCAGAAGGGCACGCCGAGCGGATCGTGGCGCCGGCCCAGAACAACACCCTGGGTATCTGCCGGAATCAATGCGCACGTGATACCGGGACTTTTGCCCTTGCCGAGCAGGTTATCCGGATCGCTCAGCTTGAAGGCAACACCAAGCAGTGTGGAAATACCGGCCAAAGTGATGTAGCGTTTTTTCCAGTTCAGGCGCAGGAAGAGTTCACCATTTTCATCCTTAAAAACAACGCCGCGGGAAGTCATTGCGCCGGCATCAGACCCGGCACCCGGCTCTGTCAAGGCAAAGCAGGGAATCTCTTCAGCACGGGCCAGCCGCGGTAAATATTTGTCCTTTTGCTCCTTGGTACCGTAATGCAGAAGCAATTCCGCCGGGCCAAGTGAGTTTGGCACCATCACCGTCGTTGTCAAACCGCCGCAGCGCGTAGAAAGCTTGGCAATCACAGCGCTGTGCGCCAGGGCAGAGAAACCGAGACCGCCATATTCCTTGGGAATAATCAGGCCAAAAAAGCGCTGCTCCTTGATGTAATCCCAGGTCTCTTTCGACAGCTCTTTATTCTTGATGACTTCCCAGTCCGGAGACATTTCGCAGATTTTCTCAACCGGGCCATCGAGAAACGCCTGTTCTTCATCGGTCAAACGCGGATAAGATTCATTGAGAATGCGTTTAAAATCAGGATTTCCGGAAAACAGCTCACCATCGATCCAAATATTACCGGCTTCGATGGCAGTCTGCTCGGTTTCCGATATTACCGGCATCAGCTTGAGCTTGTTGAGCGTGTCAACAATGCGGCTGGTCAATACCTGGCGGCGAATCGACGGCATGCCAAAGAGCATCACGAAACCAGCGAATAATAGCCAGAGCAAAAATGGCGCACCGAGCAATACCATCGCAGCAGCGATAGAAATGCTCCAGCGTTTAAACGAGGCTCCGCTATAGCCAAGCGCCAAAAATCCGGCAAGTAACCCGGCAAAGAGAAGCCAGCCGTTTACCTCAGCCAACCCTCCGTAGATAGATCCGAGAAAACCCATGTTTGTCTCCTTCTTGATATATGTTATTTAGCTTATCAGCTATTGCTGGTGTGCGACTCTGGCGCACACCGAAAATCAAATCCACGCGCAGCAGGGCTGCATCGCGAGTTATAAGCTCGTTTAATCGCAAGCAGCAGCGCTGACTCACGAGCTTTGCGATCTTCCTATATCTGCAAATTTTCAAAAACGCCGGCAGCGCCCATACCGCCACCAATGCACATGGTGCAAATTCCGTAGCGTATCTGACGACGACGCATTTCATGTAGCAAAGTGGCAGTCAGTTTTGCGCCGGTACAGCCCAGCGGGTGGCCAAGCGCTATGGCTCCGCCGTTTACATTGACGATTGATTCGTCAATGCCCAAATCACGGACAACCGCCAATGCTTGCGAAGCGAAAGCCTCGTTCAATTCAAACAGGCCAATGTCTTCCAGGGATAGACCGGTTTGTTTCAATACTTTCGGAATCGCTGCTATCGGTCCGATTCCCATGATCTCCGGAGCAACACCGGCGACGGCAAAGCCTACCAGTCGCGCCAGCGGATCCACGCCCAATTCTTTGGCCACATTCTGGTTCATAACGACGGTCGCCGCAGCGCCGTCGGACATTTGCGATGCGTTCCCGGCCGTGACAGTGCCTCGCGCCTTAAATACCGGCCGCAGCTTCGCTAGCACTTCCGGCGTCGAACCGGGACGTGGCCCTTCATCGACGTCAAAGACGGCATTCACGGTTTTTGTACTGCCGTTCTTGTAAAAAGTATCACTTACTTCAATCGGCACGATCTCGTCGGCGAAGCGGCCATTCTTGATGGCGTCAATCGCTTTGTCGTGCGATCTTGCCGAAAAGGCATCCTGATCTTCTCGAGACACTTCGTATTTTACTGCCACATTCTCGGCAGTTAATCCCATGCCCAAATACACATCGGGATCGCTGTTCGTCAGATTTGGATTTGGATTGAAATAATAACCGGACATCGGCACCATGCTCATTGATTCCGAGCCGCCGGCAACAACCACATTCGAATGACCGGCAACGATGGCCTGATGCGCCATAGCAATGGTCTGTAAACCGGATGAACAAAAGCGATTGATGGTTGCACCAGGCACCTCGTCCGGCAATCCGGCCATTTGGGCGATAATTCGGCCCATATTCATGCCCTGTTCGCCTTCCGGCATTGCGCAGCCGATGAGCACATCATCCACCTGCTCATTTTCCAAACCGCTAACTTTTTCCAGGGCTCCCTTCACAACGTGCGCGCCCATATCTTCCGGACGCATATTTCGCAATGTTCCTCTTTTCGCTTTGCCGACTGCGGTACGAACACTGCTGACGATTACAGATTCATTGGTCATGTCAGATCCCCTTCTAGTTGCGCAATGGCTTATTTGTTTTCAAAATGCTTTCAATTCGTTCCTGCGTTTTCTTCTGCTTCAACAGGCCGATAAATACTTGCCGTTCCAGATCGAAGAGATATTCTTCATCTACTTCAGAAGCAGCGGTCAGATCGCCGCCACAAAGGATGTAAGCCAGTTGTTCGCCGAGGTAGGCGTCATATTCGCTGGCGTATCCAGCCTGCGCCAGTTGATAGGCCATGGTTTTCATTGCCGCGAATCCCGGTTGCCCAAGCACGAGAATGTTCGACCGTTGCGGCGGGGGCATATATCCCTGATTCGAAAGGCGGAGCACTTCTTCCTTGGCCATATGTATGCGACGATCCGCATGCATGGCAATTCTGGTGTTTGGCTTCAACAATCCCAGATCAACTGCCTCGCGAGCGCTGGTTGACACCCGGGCTGTCGCGATGGTCTGGAAGGCATCCAGCATAAATGGCTGATGATCACTGACGAAGTCTGTCGGCGCTTGCTCGCCTGCGCGGGCCGCAAAACTGACGCAGCCGCCACCACCTGGAATCAAACCGGCGCCGAGCTCAACAAGACCGACATAGCTTTCGAAGGCCGCCACTGTCACCGCACTGGCGAGACTGATTTCGCAGCCGCCACCAAGGGCCATGCCCTGGATGGCGGTAACCACCGGTTTGCGCGCGTAACGCACTCGTTTTATCATTTCCTGGAAGCGACTGGTCGCACCATCTATCAGATCCCATTTACCTTCCACCAGGGCCATCGCCACTTCGCCGAGATTGGCGCCAACCGTAAAATTGCGCCCTTCATTGCCGATCACTAAGCCGTGGAAATTATTGTTCTCGACGTAATCTATCGCCTCAAAAATCCCTTCAACCACATCATGGCCAAGCGCGTTGGACTTGGAGCGGAATTCATAGAGGGCGACACCGTCACCAAGATCAAGCAGTGCGGCTTCTTTTCGCTCAATCAGGGTATTGCCGGCAGTTTCTTTAACGGTCTTCAGACTAATTTGATCGGTGAACACCGCCTCGTCTACATAGCCGGTGCCCGGCTGATAACTTTGCAGCTGACCATTCTTTTCCTGGTAAAAGGCAGTGGCATCGTCTTTCACCATCTGATCAATCCAGGCCGGCAACTCAATATTCGCTTCGCGAAGGTCATTCAACACATTTTGAAAACCGAGCGCATCCCACACATGGAAGGGGCCCATTTCCCAGCCGAAGCCCCAGCAGATTGCGTTATCGATGTCGGCAGGTTTATCGGCAATTTCCGGAACGCGGCGCACACAATAACCAATCAGGTCAAGCGTTGATTCGCGGAAAAACGCACCGGCACGTCCTTCATCGGCATAAAGCGCCTTGAGGCGATTCACCAGTCCACCGGCCTTCTTGATGGCTTTGATATCGCCGATGTTCATTTCTTTCGGGGGCTCGTATTCAAACGTTTCCGGATTAATGGAAAGAATATCGCGGCCCACTTTCGTGTAGAAGCCTTTCTTCACTTTTGCGCCAAGGCGGCCTTTGTCGACCAGCTCTCGCAGGAATTCCGGCGCCTTATGCGCTTCACGGCTTTCATCATCAGGAATCGCTTCGTAAAGGTTATCCGCAACATAGAGCAAAGTATCCAAACCAACGACGTCTGCGGTTCGGAAGGTGGCGGATTTGGCGTGACCAATCAGCGGCCCGCTAAGCGTGTCCACCTCTTCAATGGTATAGCCGCGCTCCGTAAACCAGCGAAATGCCTGCAAACTGGCGTAGTTGCCGACGCGATTGGCAATAAAATTTGGTGTGTCTTTGGCAATAACGATGCTTTTGCCCAAATGAACCCGTCCGAACCACTTAATGCGTTCAAGTGCAGCCGGATCGGTATCAGGTGTTGGAATAATTTCGAGAAGCTTCAAATAACGCGGCGGATTGAAGAAGTGCGTGCCCATGAACTGCTTTTTGAACTGAGCAGAGCGGCCGCTGGTAATTTTGTGTATTGGCAAGCCACTGGTGTTGGAGGTAACAATGGCATCCGGATTAACAACCTTTTCCAGCTTGCTCATCAGGTCTTGCTTGATCTTCAGGTTTTCGATTACAACTTCGATCACCCATTCCGCATCCGCCAGCTTTTCCAGATCATCATCAAAATTTCCAAGCGTAATGCGCTTGCTGGCAGCTTTATTGGCGAAAGGCGCAGGTTTCATCTTCAGGGTTTTCTTAAACGCTCCCCCAACGATGCTATTTTTCGGGCCTTCTTTGGCGGGAATATCCAGTAGCAACACGCTGACACCGGCATTGGCCAGGTGGGCAGCAATTTGAGCCCCCATAACCCCTGCCCCTAAAACGGCTGCTTTGCGAAACGGTAAAAAACCTTTAGAGTCTTGCATTCAAAGACCTCCTGAATTCAGCATAAGTTAAGGCGTTCATATAAGGAGCAGTTTCGGACGTACTGGCGGAAACTCAATCCTACTTGAAATATAGACCGTTTTGAACAGTGTTCAAAACTTTAAAAAAAATAGTTCACGAGCGGACAGGAATCTGTAAAGCAGACTACAATTTGGGTGGAGACTTACTGGAATGTTGGAATGTTGGAATGTTGGAATGTTGGAATGTTGGAATGTTGGAATGTTGGAATGTTGGAATTTAAATTGACTTTGCCAGATTTTAACCAAAACTTCCAGTATTCCAGTATTCCAGTATTCCAGTATTCCAGTATTCCAGTATTCCAGTATTCCACGCGACCGGAGCTCAAGATTGGATGGTATGTCGAATGAGCCTAAACGTACCCATTAGCCCACTTCACTCTCCCGCAAGCACATGTGCATGATTTTGTCAAGCGCGTTGTCAACAAACTTGCTGCGATCTATGCGACGATCAATACGTTCCGCTTGCAAAAGCGTGATAATGCCATGGAGAAAGGTCCAAATCAGGTGAGATGTATAAAAGGAATTGTCGCCGTGAGGCGCAGCATCCTTGATCGCGTCCTCGAACAGTTCCAGACTACGACGTGCCTTACGATATTTTTCGGCAGGATAACGCGCCATACGCTCCGGCTTCAGTGAAAACATGATTTCGTAATACTCCGGGTTTTCCATTGCAAAGTCGAAATATACCCGGCAAAGTTGGCGCAATCGTTCGGACGGAGTGGCATTCTCGGCCTTGATGTTTTCCTGGCGATCCACCATTATATCGAAGCCTTCTTCAATCAGCGCGTGCACCAGCACATCCTTGTTCTCGAAATAGAAATAGATGGTGCCCACGCTGCAACCGACACTGCGCGAAATCATACGGATTGAGAGGTCATTGATGCCCTTATCAATAAGTAAGCGGCGAGTCTCATCAAGAATTTTTCGGCGAATATCAATTTCAGGGGAAAAAGCCAAGGGCAAACACTCCTCTCTTTTTGCCACGATCCATGCGGCCCTGCCAAAAGCTACAGACAGGCACTACACAAGAATTCCAGCTCAGTGTCAATTCTCTCCAAACCTCAAAGAAATAAACGATTGGCTCCGAATTAAACAGCGTTCAGAATCGAATATAGAAATGAAATACGGGAAGAGCAAGGATATGCCAAGATCTGCATCCCGAATAAGGATGTACCTTTATAGCTCTCTCGGGCATCTTACCACTGTCCGAGCAGTCAATTCTCATCACGGTCAGAATAGATTTTCACTGAAATTCCAAATCCCAACAAGAAAGATCCCAAATTTGCTTGTCCGCATTTTACCACCGGACACTTTTAGATTTGAAGGACCTTACGGTGTCATTCCCGTATGCTTTTAGCGGGAATCCAATCAAATTTGAGCGAAATGGATGCCCGATAATTACATTCGGGCATGACAATTCGACGTTGCCATGATATTTGAAAAAGTGTCTGGTAGTGAGTTCAATATTTGGAATTTCTTTTATTGGAATTTGGAGATTACTTTTTTCTTCTTGGCAATTAGGCAATCTACATAATTACACTTCTACCACATCCAACTCTGGAGATTAATATGTCGCAAGCAAACACCAAACTTGTTTGGTATCGGGTGCTCGATCTTGATGAATTGCCGGAAGGCCGCGTCACTACCGTAACTGCCGGTCACACCAGTCTGGCGATGACCCACTTTGACGGAAAGATCAACGCCCTCGACAATGCCTGCCCGCACCAGGGCGGCCCACTCGGTGAAGGCTCCATCGAAAATGGCTGGCTGCGCTGTCCATGGCACGGCTGGGATTTTCATCCCTGCACAGGGAATTCTCCCGGTGGACACGATGATGGTGTTGCGACACACCCCGTCGAAATCCGTGAAGATGGCATTTATGTCGGCCTGGAAGAGGAAGCACCGCATGTTAGGACCGTCACTGATGTCATGGCGGAAACCATGGTGAACTGGGGTATCACCCATGTGTTTGGCATGGTTGGTCATTCGAACCTGGGATTGGCAGATGCCTTGCGCCGTCAAGAGGAAGCGGGCAAATTAACCTTCATTGGTATTCGCCACGAAGGCGCCGCCGCTTTTGCGGCTTCTGCCTTTGCCAAGCTCACGGGGAAACCAGCGGCCTGTTTGGCGATAGCAGGGCCGGGAGCAACCAACTTACTGACCGGACTCTGGGATGCAAAAGTGGACCGGGCACCAATTCTGGCGCTTACCGGTCAGGTAGACACCCAGGTTTTGGGACCGGGGGCTTTCCAGGAGGTAGATCTGGCAGCGGCCTTCTCCGCAGTTTCACAATTCAGCCAAACGGTATTGCACGGTAGCCGTCACGCGGAATTAATGAACCTTGCCGTCAAGAATGCCATTCTTAAGCGCGATGTTGCCCATCTGATTTTCCCGGACGAAGTGCAGACACTGCCCGCGAAAGAACGGGCAAAAGCCGGTAAGCCGCAAGGACGCCTCTCCCCTTCTCTGATCAGCCCCCCGGAAGCTTCGATGAAAGAAGCGATCAAGCTGCTGAAGAAGTCGAAACGTCCGGTTATTATTGTCGGACATGGTGCTCGCTTCAGCATGAAGGCGATCACAGCTTTTGCCAAAGAGCATAAAATTCCAGTCGTCACGACATTTAAAGCAAAGGGCTTGATTTCGGACCATCATCCGCTTGGCTGCGGCGTTTTGGGACGCAGCGGGACGCCTGTCGCCAGTTGGTTTATGAATGAAGCGGACCTCCTGCTGGTAATGGGGGCATCCTTTTCCAATCACACCGGTATTACCCCGAAGAAACCGATTATCCAGGTTGATTTTGACCAGATGGCACTCGGCAAATTTCACCCGGTGGCCGTTCCGGTTTGGGGAGAAATCAGTGTGGTCGTTGCAGAGCTGCGAAAAAGCTTGAAGGGCAAAATGACCAACGTGAATCAGACAAAAGAGGTCGCAGCCCGCTGGAAAATCTGGCGTGAGGAAAAAGCACGCCGCGAAGCAGACGATCGCGGTAAAGGCGTCAGCTCGATCAGCGTTTTCAGCGCCATGAATCGGCAGATCCCCAAAAATGCCGTGATCGCCGTGGACGTAGGCAACAATACCTATTCATTCGGGCGTTATTTTGAATGCACTGAACAATCGGTTTTAATGTCCGGATATCTTGGCTCCATCGGGTTTGGCTTCCCGGCGGCAATGGGCGCCTGGGCAGCAGCACCGGATCGCCCAATCGTTTGCGTCAGCGGTGACGGCGGTTTTGGGCAATACCTCGCAGAGTTAACCACGGCCGTGAAATATAATATGAATATCACTCATATCTTGCTCAACAATAGCGAATTGGGTAAGATATCCAAGGAGCAGCGCGCCGGCAATTGGGATGTTTGGCAAACGTCATTGCATAATCCCAATTTTGCCAAATTTGCGAAGAACTGCGGGGCACTCGGCATACGCGTCAAGAAAGCAGCACAGCTCGATGATGCCATCCAGGAAGCCCTTGCATATCAGGGCCCGGCGCTTGTAGAGGTGGTTGCAGACGTCATGCTAATCTAGAGAAAACAATGGCATTACCTACAGTTGTGATTGTTCATCGACGGGAGCGGCGGAGCAAATGCACCGTCCTCCCCTTGAAGGGACATGAAGATTTCCAGTTTATCCGCTACCCCCTGCGGCATGAGCCGCCGCCATTGGTGAACTATGTGCGTCTCGCGGTAGATGCGCCGCCGCTTTCCCGGGCAGATGCTGCCGGCGGCTTGCTGATATTGGACGGCACCTGGCGGCTAACCGCAAAGATGGAAAAGCTATTTCCAAATGTGCCGACCCGCGGCCTGCCGCCAATAAAAACAGCCTATCCACGCGTTTCCAAGGTATCCGACGATCCGGATCAGGGCCTGGCTACGATTGAGGCGGTCTACGCCGCTCATGTTATACTTGGCCGGGACACCAGCGGATTGCTGAATCATTATCACTGGCGGGATGAATTTCTTGAACTAAATGATGATTGGCTGAGGCAATATGGTTAAGCAGTAACATCCCCCTTTATCCCCCTTCGAAGGGGGATAAAGGGGGATGTTGTCCGCTCAACTTTTCATCCAAATTAGACGCTCGTCACAGCCTTTATGCCCTCACTTTATGACATTTTCCAGCCTGTTTTATGCAGATGCGACTGAACCATCTCATGAATTTGGCGTTTGATATTTGCGATTTTTGTACTGTAGATTTGTAAACAATCTGATGCGCAAGAGCGCATTGTGTGGGGTTTGTTAAGTAATTTCGTTCCCTATTTTAACAGGAGATAACATGTTGAAGAAAACTATTCTCGTTCTTACAACCCTCAGTTTTATTGCCTTGACATTGGCATGCGGCTGGAGTCGCACAAAGAAAGGTGCGACAATCGGCGGTGCAGCTGGTGGCGTCGTTGGCGCGGTTATCGGGGACAAAGCCGGCAATACGGCAGTTGGCGCCATCATTGGTGCAGCAATCGGTGGTGCCGCCGGTGCCTGGATTGGCCGTTATATGGATAATCAGGCCAGGGAAATTGAAGAAGACATCGCCGGCGCAAAGGTTGAGCGCGTAGGCGAAGGTATTAAAATTACCTTTGACTCCGGTTTAATGTTTGCTGTCGACAAATCGAATTTGACGTCAAGCAGCAAGGCCGAGTTGAACGAATTGGCGACCATCCTTAACAAATATGAGGACACCAATATCCTTCTGGAAGGTCATACCGATGCTTCCGGCTCCAACGATTACAATATGGACCTGTCAAAGCGTCGCGCTGAATCTGTGGCCAGCCAGCTGGCCGTCAGCGGCGTTGCTATGACTCGCGTGACCACAGTTGCTTATGGTGAAGATCAGCCCATCGCTGACAATGAAAGCGCAGAAGGGCGCCAGCAGAACCGTCGCGTTGAGGTGGCTATCTATGCAAATGAGAAGTTGAAAAAAGCGGCTGAAAACCAGACGAGTGGGTAATGTGGATTGAAAATTGAAGAGTGAAGATTGACTCATCACATCCCCCTGTATCGCCCTTCGAAGGGGGAAGCAGGGGGATGTGATTTTTAGGCTTCCAAATTTACAATTTGCCCCATTTCCTGTTTTTCTGATCTACCGAAATTCCGGCTTCTTGATTGGCCGCTCTTTCTTCGGTCCCTTCTCCAGTAAGTCTGCCTCGTTGGCCATTTCGCTGCCGAGGTTTGCCGTTCGGAACAATAGTAAAGCCGCAACAGCTGCCCCACCAACAATCATCCATAAATACCGCTTGTTCTTGCGTTCTTCACGCAATAGAAAACGCATTGCCGTAAATACGACGGCGCCCCACATCGTCAATTGGCCAAAGAGCTTGTGGTTTTCTGCCATTTCAAGGAGGGCTGGCGTTGTGGCAACCACATCGATGGTTTCATTACCGGTAAGCACGGCCAGGATTGCGCCGGCTGTGCCCAAAACCAGGGTATAATCGGCAACCTTCAGATAGGTAGGATTGGGAATAAATCGGCTCAATAGTTCTGCAGCCAATCCGGTTGCCAAGAGAATGATCGTCGGATTGACAATGTATGGATGTAATTCGGTCATTGGATCAGATAATTTCGTTCGTGGCTCCGCCGCAAACAGCGGATTCCGTCATTAAGCAATATCCGGCATGCGAAATTTGTCGGCAAACCGGCGTTTAAATTGGATGCGCAAAGTCTGATTTTCGGCCTTGCGCAAATGAGGGTCCTTCTCCACCAGCTCAAATGCGTCATTGTGAGCCACTTGCACAATCTTATAATCGACTGCCAAATCTGCATATTTTAAGTCCGGCATCCCATGCTGGCGCGTTCCGAAAAAATCGCCGCTACCGCGCAGCCGCAGATCTTCTTCGGCAATGACAAATCCATCATTGGTCTTCTGCATGATCTGCATACGCTGACCGGCTACATCACTGACCTTCTCCGGAGTAACCAGGATGCAATATGACTGGCTCCCGCCCCGGCCAACCCGTCCGCGCAACTGATGCAACTGGCTTAAGCCAAAACGCTCTGCGTGCTCAATAATCATGATGGTTGCATTGGGCACATCAACCCCAACCTCAATGACGGTTGTTGAAATCAGCATATGGCAGTCCCCACGCTTAAAGGCCGCCATCACGTTTTCTTTTTCGTCAGCTTTCATACGGCCATGCAACAAGCCAAGCGTATAATCGGGAAATACGTTGGCACTCAAATCCTGGTAGGCCTCTGTGGCTGCCTGGAGATCCAGCTTTTCGGACTCCTCTACCAGCGGATACACAACATAAACTTGTTTTCCGGCCTGCAAGTGCTGACGGACAAAATCGTAGATCTGCGGAAGTTTATCGCGCGTTCGCCAGAAAGTGCGGATGGCTTGACGCCCCGGCGGTAGTTCATCAATGACTGAGACATCGAGATCACCATAGATTGTCAGCGCCAGCGTGCGCGGGATCGGGGTGGCGGTCATCACCAGCACATGAGGCGTTTCGCCCTTTTCGATCAGTTCTCCACGCTGTAATACCCCAAAACGATGCTGCTCATCAACGATCGCCAGACCAAGTTTGGGAAATTGCACCTTATCCTGGATCAGGGCATGGGTGCCCACAACAAGGTCCCATTGTCCGTCGGCAATTTCTTGCTGGATGCGTTTTTTTTCCGAAGCTTTTTGTCCCCCGAGTAATACCGTGACGCGAATCGGCAGTCCTTCGAGCAAAGCCTGGATGTTCTGATAGTGCTGCCGGGCAAGAATTTCCGTGGGCGCCATCAGCGCTGCCTGATAGCCGGAAGACACCACCATTAGCATGGCAATGAGCGCAACAATTGTTTTCCCGGCGCCAACATCCCCTTGCACCAGGCGATTCATCGGTGCACCGCCCTGCAAATCAGCGCGAATCTCATCAACGACCCGCTGTTGAGCACCGGTTAGTTGAAACGGCAAGCTATCAAGAAATTGCGCCACCAGCTGATCATCAATCGTCACCGGTAAAGCAGCCAGAGGGGCATAATAGAAGTGCTTTCGCAGGGCGATCAGCAACTGCAGATAAAAGATTTCTTCATATTTGAAGCGTCTTAGAACTTGCTGGAGTGCCGCATCGCTCTCGGGAAAATGCATTTGTTGGTAGGCATCCCTTCGGGACATCAATTTGTATCTTTTGCAAAGCGACGGCGGGAGCGATTCAGGGATCTCACTGCCGTATTTCTGCAGCGCCTGAAAGATAATTCGCCGAAAAGTATAGTTGCCGACCCCATTCTTCTTTAAATCCTGCGTGCTCGGGTAGATCGGGATCAACTGTCCGGTATTGAGCGGTTCTCTTGTCTCGGTTAGCACGTCGAAGTCGGGGTGCACCATTTGCCATTGTTTATAGCGCTTGGGCTTGCCGCTAAACGCCACCATCTGCTCTGCCTTGAAAATCTTCTCGAACAGACCGGGCTGAGCAAACCAAACAGCCTCCATGATGCCGGTGCCGTCGGAAATCTTTAGCACCAGCCGTCTTTTCCCGTATCGAATCAGCTGCTTGGATACCACTTCACCAACAATGGTCACCTCCACATCTGCTTGCAATTGACCAATGGTCGTCACCTTGCTGCGATCGAGATAGCGGCGAGGAAAGTATTCGAGCATATCTTCGAGGGTTTCCACCTTGACGGCAGCAAGTGCCTCGGCCCGCTTTGGACCGACTCCTTTCAGATACATCGCAGACACATCCAGGGGATGTTTTGGGGGATTTTCTGTCGGCATGGCCTAATATCGAGACGGGAGCATGGAAATGCCAGCGGTGATTGAAGAATGGCAGTGGAAATAAATGACGAATGACGAATGACGAATGACGAATGACGAATGACGAATGACGAATGACGAATGACGAATGACGAATGACGAATGACGAATGACGAATGACTCATTGAATTTGTCATTCGTCATTTGACATTTCAAAGCTCTTTAAGCACTTCCTGGCGATCCACCTTGCCGTCCCTGAGGTAGATGATGCGATGTGCTTTTTGGGCGAGTTGATCGTCGTGGGTGACGATGACAAAGGTCTGCTTGTATTCTCTGTTAAGCTTCAGGATCAGATTAAAGAGGGTTTCGCTATTGGCGCGATCTAAATCTCCGGTTGGTTCGTCAGCTAGAATTAAGCGGGGCTGATTCATCAATGCCCGGGCAATTGCCACACGCTGCTGTTCACCGCCGGATAATTGACTGGGTCGATGATGCAGGCGATGACCAAGGCCGACATCCTCAAGGAGTTTGGTAGCCCGTTCTGTGCCGGCGCTGCTGTGATTGGCACGAATCATTTCCGGCATCATGACATTTTCCAGGGCGCTGAAGTCCGGCAGCAGGTGATGAAATTGAAAAATGAAACCGATGCGCTCATTGCGAAATCGGGCAAGTTCCAGATCACTGTAGGTTGAAATATCATGTCCATCGATGCTAATTTGTCCGGCGGACTGACGGTCAAGAGTGCCTATCACATTGAGCAAGGTGCTCTTACCAACGCCGGAGGGGCCCATGATAAAGACTATTTCCCCTTCCATGATTTGCAGATCCAGATTCTTCAAGACGTTGACCGCAACCCCATCTGAGTGATAGGTCTTGTCAACCCCGCGAATATCCAGCAACACTTTGCCATTGTTATTCATAGCGTATTGCCTCCACAGGGTTCAATTTCGCGGCTTTAGAAGCGGGATACCATGAGGCCATGAGGCAGAGAACAATCGCAATCGATGAAACGATGACGAAATCCATCAAGCGCATCTGCACCGGGACCTTATCAATAATGTATACGTCAGGCGGTAGGCCGATGATGCCATATTCCATCTGCAGGTAGCAGAGACTGAATGCAATGAGGTTACCAAAGAAGACGCCAAGCAGGCCGATGATCAGGCCCTCCCGCAGGAAGATATTCTTGATATCCGATTGGGCCATTCCCATCGATTTCAAGATCCCGATTTCACGGGTTTTCTCCATTACGATCATAGTAAGTGAACTGACGATACTGAAAGCCGCAACCAGCATCATAATGCTGAATATACCTGTGAAAAGCCATTTCTCAATGATCATCCAACTGTATAAACTGCGATTCTGGTCAAACCAGGTCGTTGCGGAGAAGGGATAGCCGTTCAGTTTTTCCTCAATGGTTTTGGCAACATCGCCAGCCGCAAGATAGTCCTCCAGCTTCACGTCGATGCGGGTCACAGCATTATGAACCCGAAAGAGCTTCTGCGCTTCTTCAATGGAAATGTATGCGTAGATTTTATCATATTCGTAAAAACCAATCTCGCTGATGCCGGTCACCACAAATTGCTGAGCACGGGGCGCGGCAGTTAATCCACCTTCACGCGGAAAAGCCATTAGAATTACTTTTTCGCCGGGCTCAAAAATCAGGGCGCTTTGCGCAAGATACCTTCCCAAGACGATGCCAGGATATTCCTTGCCTTCGTATTCGGCCATCCCGAGATCAAATTCACCGCTGATTATGCTTCGTGGGACTTCGCTCACGTCACCCGCCGTTTTCATATCAAGGGCCTTGATAAAAGCAGCGTCGCTGCCTTGCTTGGTTCGCATCATCGCCTCACGGCTAATCGACGGCGAAGCGCCGGTCACCTTGGGTAGCGCACGAACGACCTGGACGAGCGAATCGTAGTCCGTCATATTCTGACTATGGAACTTTCGCAAATGGATATGTGAGTCGGAATTTATGAGGCGAGTGCGCACTTCGTCTTCAAAGCCATTAAAACCGGACAGGACCACTTCCAGAGAAGCCACGCCTATTAACACACCCAGAACGGATATATATGTAATGATCGATATAAAACCGGTCCGGCGCTTGGCCCCAAAGTAGCGAAGGGCAACAAAGGATTTAAAGTTCATCTAATACTTTCAGTCAAGTAGTCGTTTCTGCAACAAGCTTACGTAATTGAGACGCGGAGAGCAGGAAGAGGTTTACAAGTTTCCAATCGACGGCGTTCTCATACTGTCATTTTGCTGTCCCCTCTCAATCTCTCCCCGGGGAGGGAGATTGAGGGGGTAAAATTGCAATTCACGGATGATATTCGGCAAACTCCAGGTCCAAGCACGACTTCAATTATTCCGGCCGCATGTGCGGAAAGAGAATCACGTCACGGATTGACGGTTGGTTCGTCAGCAACATGGTCAGGCGATCGATGCCAATGCCAAGTCCTGCTGTGGGCGGCATGCCGTATTCCATGGCGCGAAGGTAATCTTCATCAAGCACCTGTGCTTCATCATCACCGCGATCCTTCAAAGCCATTTGCGATTCAAATCGTTCACGCTGATCAACCGGATCGTTCAATTCGCTGAAGGCGTTCCCAATTTCCTTGCCGCCAATCACCGGCTCAAATCGTTCTACCAGTCCCGGCTTGTCGCGATGTTTCTTGGCCAGCGGGGAAATCTCAACCGGATGATCTGTAATGAATGTTGGTTGAATCAGTTTCGGCTCAACAAATTCGCCAAACAGTTCATCAAGGATTTTGCCGGCGCCCCAACTATCTTCGAGGGTGACGTTTAACTCCCCAGCAATTTTGCGCAATTCGGCCTCGGATTTCCCGGCAACCGACTTTCCGGTGTATTCCTCAATGCCATCCAGCAGCGGCAACCGCTTCCACGGTGGTGCAAGATTAATTTTGTGGCCATTGAATTCTACTTCTGTGGTACCATGCACCTGGATAGCGATATAGCTAATCATCTCTTCGACCATCTCCATCATCCAGTGATAGTCCTTATAGGCCACGTACACTTCCATCTGGGTGAATTCCGGATTATGAAAACGGCTCATGCCCTCATTGCGAAAGTCTTTTGCAAACTCGTAGACACCTTCAAAACCGCCGACAATCAGGCGCTTCAGGTAAAGCTCATTGGCAATCCGCAAATAGAGCTTCATATCGAGTGTATTATGATGCGTCATAAAGGGTCGCGCTGATGCACCGCCATAAATCGGCTGCAAAATTGGGGTCTCAACTTCGAGGTATCCCTTGTTGTTGAGAAATTGCCGCATGGCGGTCATAATTTTCGAACGCTTGATGAACACTTCCCGGACTTCGGGATTTACAATAAGGTCAACATAGCGCTGACGGTAGCGCATTTCCTTGTCGGTCACCTCATCAAAGGCAACGCGTTGACCATCTTCGTCGATGCGCTCCTTTACAATTGGAAGTGGCCGCAGAGATTTAGAGAGCAGTACAAATTCTTTGGCGTTAATCGAGACTTCACCGGTGCGGGTTTTGAAGACCTCACCCCTAACACCTACAAAATCTCCGATATCGAGAAGTTTATACATTTCATATACATCTTGGCCGAGCGTATCCACTTTCAGGAAAACCTGTATGCGGCCGCTCATGTCCTGGATATTAATAAAGGAAACCTTGCCTTTCGAGCGATCCGCCATCAGACGGCCCGCAACGCTAACGGATTGACCTTCGAAAGATTCAAAATTGTCAGCAATTTCACGGCATTGGTGGGTTCGATTAAAATTGTGGGGATAGGGATTTACGCCGATCTCATTCAGTTTTTCCAGCTTTTCCCGGCGTTGTCGCATGGGTTGATTTGTATCATCCAACCTTACTTCTCCTGCTTCACATGTAGCGGAATTAGCACTCCGCATATCGTTGGGGTTAAATTCAAAAGTTACAGAAAAACCGATTTTATCACAATGTTTTCCTCAAAATCGGTTAAATAACTGCGACGAGAATATAGGCACATTTAGCGCCCTTTAAAACCGAAAATCGTCACAATTTGCAATTAGCACAAAAAAGCTGCCGTCCCGAATTCTGATCAGGTAATGTCTATCTGTATGAAAAATTATTCATGAATTGATCATTGACACTGACAAATGGTCGAATATGTTCAATTTTGTCGAATAAAATCCCGCTCGGGCTCATTTCGCGCGGGACATTTTGCTTGACATCAAAAAAGCAACATACTAAATTACTCAAAATATTGTATTTAAAGAAAACAATTGAAATAGATAAAGCTCTGCGATATTTATTCGATTGTACTAGAGATTAATCCGGGCCCCCAGCATTTCCTCATACAAGTAACAGGAGTACTAAAGGTGAGTCGAACGTTTGTGAGATCAGAACAGTTGAAAGATGTTGTGTTTGATGTAAAACTACGAATTCCGGAGTGGAAAATCCTCTTTGCCGTTGATGGTGCGATGGATTCTACGGCGATAGCTAATTTTCTTGAGATGCCGGAAGGCGACGTCACTACGACTCTTGAAAAGCTGACCACGTTGAACCTGATCTCCGTATCCGGCAATGGCGCCGTTACCGAAGCGCCGGAAGTTGAAGAAGAGCCGGTAGTAGAAGAAGTTGCTGAAGAACCGGAAATCTTCGAAGAGCCTGTTGAGCCGGAGCCGGCACCGGAAGTCGCTGAAGAACCGGAAATCATTTCTGCTGCAGAAGATCTGCTCCCGGAAGCGGATAGCTTTGACGATCTGGAAGAAACAGAGGTTGATCTGACAGACGCCGTTGATGACGACTCCTTTATCGATCTTGAGAACGAAGAAACAATCATGCTGGAAGATGATACATCCGGCTCGGAAGACGACTTTGACCAGTTGATTGGAAATCTGCTGGAAGATGATAATGACGCACCTGCGGCAGAAGCTGATGTTGCTGAGCCGGAAGTTGAAGCACCCCCGGCGCAGGAAGACAGCAGCAATCCTGACTTTGACCTCGGCAGCATCTTCGACGAAGAAATGACTGAGACCGAGGAAGCGCTGGATGATATGCTTGGCGCCCTGGATGATGAAGCGGCTGCAGCACCGGCTGCCCAGTCCGCGCCGCCTGTTCAGGACGTAGCGGAAGCGGCCACCACCACAGCCGAGACCATCCTGGTTGTTGATGACAGCGTCGTTATTCGTAAAATGGTTGAGATTGCCCTGGAAAATGAAAATTATGAAATTGTATCCGTAGCAACCGGCAAGGAAGCACTTAGCTACCTCGACGAGAACACCCCGAATTTGATCATCCTCGACATCATGCTGTCGGATGTCAATGGCCTCGACGTGCTAAAAGCAGTAAAGGCCAGCAAAGATATTCCGGTGGTTATGCTCTCAGCAAAAGATACACCCCGGGAAACGACGAAGGCCAAGCAATTAGGCGCTGACGATTTTATCCCGAAGCCTTTCAAGGATGAGGAACTGGTTGGCAAAATCAAGGAATTGATTCGCTAAACAGAGGCAGTCTGAAAGTACTCTTCCAAACAGGTAGAAAGGCTGTATGGAAAGTCAGAATGGCCAGCAGCAAAATCTGGATGATGTCGAGCGGTTTTCTGTATTTGAACTCGCCGGCACGTTATTCGGCATCGAAATTTTACGCTCAAGGGAAGTAATTCCCTTGCCGCGTTTTACGCCGATTCCAAATAGCGACGACATCTTTTACGGGGTTTTTAACCTCCGGGGTGAAATTATTCCCCTGATAGATATCTCAGTCATCCTTGGTCTCCACCCAAAAGCGATTCAATCAGATGATATGGTCATCGTGGTCGATGCACCGGAGCATTACCCGCTCGGGCTGTTGGTGGACAAGATTCACAGTATCGCGCAATGCCTCCCTGCCGAAATTGAGGACGCAGAAGGCAAGAGCAGCAATGAAATGCAGGCATTGCTGCGTGGTATCTTAGAGTATCAAAGCAACAAGATTCATATATTGGACATTGACAACTTGTTTGGAACCGAACAAATATTGGCACACTTTTAACCGGGAGCCCAAATGACCAAAGACTTTCTCGGGCTTCACAAGAAGTTCTTCTTCATACTGGCGGCAGTTAGTACAATTTTGGCGTTCTTTATTGCCGGATTGTTCTCCAGCAGCGGCGAATCAGCCGTTGATAAAATGGCCAATGACCGCCTGTCTTCTGCCGCATTGACCCTGGCCGGAACAATCAGCGGTGCCGACATTGAATATGTTAAAAATCAACAATACGATCGCCGCAGCGTGCAATATATGGCAGTCAAAAGCCGCGTCGATGCCGTTCACCAATCTTATCTCAATCCCAGGGCAGGTCAGGATCTGCCGGTAAGTTTTTGGGTCTTCACCCTTAATCCGGCGGAAACGGAAATTGTCAACTTCGCTTCGGCTACAACATATGCCAGCGACAACATCTCTTTTACCATTCCCACAGAAATTCGCCGTTTGTCCCAGCAAAATGCAGCAGCACCCGTTCTCAGCGAGAGTGATTATCCGCTCAATGAAGGCGGTCCTGTCATCACATCCGCCTTTGCCTCTGTATTTAATGATCTCGGACAGCCAGTCGCCTACGTGCGAGCCGATATGGAACGCGAGAAGATTGAAGCGCAGAAGCCGGATTTCATCTGGCGTTTTGTGATTTTTGCACTCCTCGGGGTGCTGCTCAGCGGTTTGATCTCCTTCTTCATGGCGCGCATGATTACCCAGCCAATTGATCGCTACGTCGATTTTGTCAATAAGGTGGGCGAAGGGAACTACGATTTGCGCCTGGAAATGCGAACCCAGGACGAACTGGAGAAAATCGGTCATGCACTCAACGTGATGCTTGAACGTCTCGAAGGGCTGATTGAATCGGAAGCAGATCGGGATCGCCTGCAAAACAACATCACCAGCTTATTGCGCATTGTGTCGGCTGCTGCCGATGGCGACTTTACAGTCAGTGCGGAAGTCACAGCTGATACCCTTGGTGCCCTGGCGGACTCCTTCAACCTGATGGTTGCCGAACTGTCGAAACTTATCCGCGATGTGAAGAGCGCTTCAGACCATATCGCCAGCTCAACGCGGGAAATTTCCACAAATACTGAAAGCATGTCCCGCGGTGCCGATACGCAGGCCAAGGAAATTGAAGGTACCTATACCGCAGCGAAGGAAATGGCGGAGATTTTGAAATATGCAAACGTGCGGACCTCACAGGCGGCCGATTCTGCGCGGCGTGCTTCACAGGTTGCGCGCGGCGGCACAGAAGTTGTGAAAAAATCGATTGAAGGCATGCACCGGATCCGCGAGCGCGTGCAGGAAACAGCGCGACGCGTACGCGCTCTCGGCGAAAGCTCTGTTGAAATTGGTGAAATCATAGAAGTGATCAGCGATATCGCCAATCGCACCAACCTGCTGGCATTAAATGCCACCATAGAGGCAGCACGGGCCGGTGAAGCCGGACGCGGATTTGCAGTGGTTGCTGATGAAGTCAGAATTCTTGCTGAACGCTCCAGTCAGGCCGCCAAAGACATTGCGGCGCTAATTGAAACCATTCAGGCCGGCACCAGCGAAGCGGTCATGGCGATGGAACATGGCACCGATGAGGTAGAAAAAGGAACGCGTTTTGTGGATGAAGCAGGTACGGCGCTCAAAGAAATTATCGAGATGGTGCAAGATTCATCACAATCTATCACCGAAATATCGGGGACATTTCAGCAACAAACCAAAGCAAGTTCTGATATTGCAGAAGCTATGAAGCGCACAGCAACAATAGCCCAGGAAACAGCCAGCGGTGCGCGGGTATCGCGCAATCTCGCTGAGCAGATGGAGAAATTGTCGCAAAGGCTGAATACCGCTGTACACAAGTTTCGCCTCAGCACAAATAACGTCCATCAAAAAGAGAAAAAGATCGGTTGATCAGGTACAGAATTTGAGTCCCGACTGCCTATATAGGCCGGGCTCGGTTTGAAGTGCTCAAAACACTAAACTTAATTTCAGGTTGTCATATGAAGCCAAATATTCCTGTTGATTACGAAACATTTTACTTCTCTCAACTGCTCTCAAAAATCAGCAACGATAGCAGCGAGCAGTATAATCAGGAAGAGAAAAAGTGTCTCACGCGTCTCGTTGATTTTCTCCATGAAGAAGATCACGCACAGGATAATATTGAAAAACTTGCTGGTTCTACCCATACCAGCGACCTTGCCATTTTCTTTTCAGATGTTCTTGAACATCTGAACAACCTGACGCCGGATAGCGCTATCGGCAAAATCCCGGAATTATCGCGCGACTTTCTGGAGATCTTTCAGGTTTTCCTGCACGATGATGAAGAATTACAAAAGATGCTGAGTGCCGATAAGGTCGTGATGAATGGTATTAACGAGCCCGCGCCTGCACCGGAAGCGGTGGAATATGACGATCCGGACAGCGTTGATCTGGCCCGCTACCAGCACGAGGCCATGCTGGAAGAAATCACCCGCCATCGCGTCAATCTTGCTGAAGAAAATCAGGCACCATTTGCAGATTATCTAAAAAGACTGGTGAATGATCCCGGTCAACTCCTGAATTTCACCATGCAGGTGGGCAGCATCGAGGCAACAGAGTTTCAGAGCCTGCACCAGGAATTAAGCGCCCCTACCTCTCCCCAGCAGATGGAAGCATTTATGGCCGGACATCGCGAGAAATTGAAAGAGTGGAGTGCTCTCTTTGCCGCCATGCTGGAAAATGATACCGCAGACGTCGTCGGATTCTTTGATCCGGATGCCGTACAGGCGGAAGAAGCAGAACCGACAATGGAAGCGATGTTTGACCAGGTCGAAGCGGAATTCGAGGCCACAGCGGAAGAAAGCGGCGTGGACGCACCGTCTGAACTGGATGAGCTGGTTGAAAAAGTGGAAGCGGGCGAAGCAGCATTTAATCTCACGCCGGAGATCAGTGACGAAGAACGGGATCGCCGGAAATTCCTGCGCGATTATATCGTTGGCGAAATCACCTCCTATCACAGTGAAATTGGCGATTGCATTACGCGTATCCGTAAAAAGGTCACCACCAAACAGCTTGACAAGCTCGAGGAAAGCCTCAAAGGCCTGCGCGATCTCGGACAGATTCACTCCTATACCGGCATTGAAATGGCTGCTGAACGGCTTTTGGCAATTCATAGCGGCCTCAGCGCGGGTACGCAAGCCCTTGATTCGGATTTCAAGCCGGCGCTCAATGCGCTGTTTGAAGAGCTGCCGCATTATGTCGACGCTGCCCTGGAAAGCAACGGTGACGCCCCAACAGATAATATTGAGGCACTTCTGGTAACATTGGACAACCATGTCGTTCCGGCGGAAGCAGCCCCGCAGCCGTCCACAGATGAAATTGCGATTGACAATGATGCATTTGCGGATGTCGCTGAGCGTGCGATGCGTAAAGTCAGCGACTTTGTGCGGAATCATCCGGCCAATGAAGCATTGCCGATTCTCGAACCAACCTTTGACAACTTCTCATACTGGAGCAACCTGCTGGAGCTACCGGCAGTTGGTGACGCCATGCGTTCATTGCACGGCTACCTTGCCTCCATCGAATTTGCGGACGCCAAGTTCAGCCATCGTAATCGCGTTGCGGATATGATCGATGATTGGAGCAGCGACATGGTTGATGTTGAGGCGGATGCATGGCGGGAACGCCTGTCGAAACTGGCAAGTATTGGAGCGGTTGAAGCCCCAACAGTTTCAGCTGAAGAAGTTAGCCTTGGCGAATCCAGCGAGGCTGTTCAGGAAGTCATTCATCGCCGCATCGAGTTGCTCAAGAACAACATCATTAATGATCCTGCTGAAATCGGCAATCTGATGACCGGTGAGTTATCCAATTTGCTGGTGGAAGTTGAAAGAAGCAGCGATCTGATCAACGATCATAACAACGCCGCTCTGGCTCGCGAAATGCAGCATACTTTGTCCAAATTTGAAGCTGCGTCCGTAGATGATAGCGAAGGTTTTTCCGAAAAGATCCTTGAATGTCTGGAACTGCTTCGCCTGAACCTCAGCAGCAGTGAAACCGTCGACAGCGAAGCTTTGCTGAACCGCTTCAATACGGTGGTCATTCCGGCCGCACTCGAAGCAGAAACCACGGCCGCTCCGGTAGAGGAAGAAGACGAGATCGAAGTGGTCTTCCGCAATGAGGCAAAAAATTATGTCGCCGAAATCAAGGACTGCATCGAGCGTCTGCGCAGCAGCGTGCACGACACCAGCACCTGGCATCGCATGGGCATTATCGCTCACACCTTGCGTGGATCCGCGCAAATGGTTAGCAAGGACGCCATCGCCGAAATCGCAGAGCCCCTTGATAGCCTCACCGATATGATCGAAAACGACAAACTGAACACCGAGCCGCTTCTGTTGGACATCATTCATTCGATGGTTGTCGAAATGGAGCATCGCCTGGATGGCGATGTCGGCGATGCAGCACCCATTTTGCGGCAGTTGAATGAATATATCGACCAGGCGCGTATTGAACCGGAAGCAGCGCCTCCTCTCGAGGTACTGGAAGTTATTGAGACAGCGGCAGACTCCTCTGAAGCTGAAGATTCAGCACAGCAAGAGGTACCAGCGCTGGAAGGATTTATCCACCTCAAGGAGCAGGATCCGGAACTGCTGGAGATCTTTCAGAACGAGGTAAGCAATAATTTTGACGTTATTGAAAAGAATCTGACGAATCTCTCCAAGTTCACCTATGACAAGGAAGCGCTTCAGGAGATTGAACGTGCCGTGCACGACGTCCGCGGTGCCGCGAAAATGCTCGGCATCAGCGAGATAGCAGACATTACCGATCGCATGGAGCGCATCTTTGAACTGGTCATTCAAAAGCAGATCACCGAGCTGAAAGATGTTATTCATACCACGCGTCGCGCGATGCTTGTAATTCGTGAACTGACTTTCAGCCATGCAGTGAAGGAAGACCTATACGAAGAAGTCGAACAAAACATCGAACAACTCATTGAAAATGGCCGCCTGAGCAATCCGCCATTTGCGGAAGCAGACACAGCAGAGGAAGAGGTTGCGGCAGCTCCATCGGCGGACGACGACGTATCGATTTATGACACCCTGAAGACCCCTACCCTGTTAGATACGGCTGACTTAATTGATGATGTCACTGCCAACCTGACTGCGGATGAAGATACAGAAATTTCTTTTTCCTCTGAGACTGACGATCCTGAAGATCGCCCGCGGCCCAATCCACAGGTGCTGGAGATTTATAGCCAGGAAGCGCGAGAGCAGCTGGAAGATATTGGCTACCTGTTAATGAAACTGGAGAAAGATCCGGCCAGTGCTGATCTGCAGCAACACCTGATGCGCTGCATGCACACCCTGAAGGGGTCATCTGGCATGGTTTACGCCAAGCGCATCGAGGCAGTCTCTCATGTTTGCGAAGACATTCTTGAACAAAAGATTAAAAACAATCAGCCCCTCGATGGCAAACTCTTTGATACGCTTTTTGAAGTTGTTGATGAGATTGGTCATATGCTCGAAGGCTTCCGCCAGAATGCTGTAGAAACGCCAAAGAATTTCAATCAAGTTATTGCGAAGCTGAAAGACTACAGCAAGAGCGATATTAATGTGCCGGCAGTCGATGAAGAAGAACTTGCAGCAGCTGCGAAGTTGCAGGAAGACAAGGGCACTCGTAAAGATGCGTACCTGCGCCTTAATATCAACAAAATGAACCATCTCTTGAATGTTGCTGCAGAATTGGTCATCAGCAATAACCAATTCAAGAATCAGCTGGACCGCCTGAAAAACTATATGCCGCTGCTGAACTCCAACCTGAAGATGTTCCGCGATACAGAAGACTTTCTCAATACCATTCTTCGGGAAGAAAAGCGGCTTCAGGATACAATCTCGGCCTTCAGCGATCAGCAACCCGGCGCAAGCGAATCTGTCAAAAACCAGATCGAGAGCCTGCAGCGGGTATTGCAAAATGTGAAAGCCATGCAGGATGAAGTCACTTCCATCAATCTAACGCTGAAGGAAAACTCCAAAAGCTATGACGAGAACCTGCAGAAACTCAACAAGCTTAGCAACGAATTGCTTGATGAAATCATGCAGGCGCGCCTGGTACCAATCAATTTGCTATTCCAGCGCTTCCACCGGCCAATTCGTGACCTCGCCAAGCAATTGAAGAAAAAGATTCGCTTGGTATTGAAAGGTGAGAACACCGAGCTCGATCGTACTCTCGTCGATGATCTTTACGAACCAATTCTCCATATCGTGCGGAACTCGATCGATCATGGCCTCGAAACCAAGGTCGAACGCAAGGCAGTTGGCAAAAGCGAAGACGGCCTGCTTGAAATCAAAGCCTCCCAGGATCGCAACCAGGTTATCATCGAAATCACTGACGATGGCCGCGGCATCAACCCGCTAAAGGTTCGTGAAACGATTGTGGCGAAAGGTCTGGCAACGCAGGCGGAGGCAGATGCCCTCAGCACGCCGGAACTATACGACTATCTCTTTGCCCCGGGCTTTTCAACCGCATCTGAAACCACGCTGGTTTCCGGACGCGGCGTTGGGCTCGATGCTGTCAAGACACAGATTGAAAAGGCAAAAGGCGATGTTCGCGTCAGCAGCGAATTCGGCAAAGGCACCCGTTTCAGTATTCGTGTCCCGATTTCACTCTCGGTTATCCAAAGCATGTTGGTAGATGTTAACGGTCATGTCTATTCTATTCCCCTGATGCAGGTGGAGGAAACGCTCAACGTTGGCGTTGAAGATCTGCAGGAAGAAGATGACAAATACTATATCTCCTATCGTGAAAATCAGATTCCGGTTGTTCAGCTCAGTCATTTGCTGAAAATGAAAGATATCCGTGAACGCCTGATTTCAGCCCCCGGCAATTATCCGGTGGTAATGGTCCAGGACGAAGGCAATCGCGTTGCGCTTCTTGTCGATAAGATCATTCGTCGCGAGGAAATCCTCATTAAATCGCTTGGACCGGGCCTACGTCGCCTCAAGTATATCTCCGGTGGCTCAATCATGGCGGACGGCCAGGTGGTGCTGGTCCTGGATATTCCGCAGATCGTTGGCGATATCCAGAAAGGTGTGGTTAGCGACTCCAGTAGTCAAACTGCCCATACGATCGACATCACCAGCCGCAATACCAAGACAACCGGTTTCTCCAAGCAAAAGCGCCGCAAGAAGCGTGTTGAAGGCCGCAAACCGATCGCATTGGTAGTTGATGATTCCCTGAGCATCCGCAAATACCTTAGCAGTCTCTTGATGCAGAAAGGCTTTGTCACAGAAACCGCCCGCAATGGTTACGAAGCACTCGAGCTCCTGAACAAGCAAGAATTTGATATCATGGTAACGGACCTCGAAATGCCCAAACTTTCCGGTTACGAACTCATCGAAACCTTGCGGTATGATCAACGCTTCGGTTCCTTTCCGATAATCGTACTAACCGGTCGCGCCGGCGAGAATTTCCGTCAATTGACCACCGAGCTCGGCGCCGACTCTTACATCGTGAAGCCCTTCAAGGACCGTGAGCTCTTCGATCAGGTTGAGAAGTTCATAGAATACAAGCAATAGCAAATCGTTGCCCGTTGTTCGTTGTCCGCTGATCGGTCAACGAACAGCGGCCCCTTCTCCCCTAACACCTCTCACCTAACATTCATCTCTTCAATATTTTATAAATTTAAATTTTGCCTCCATTGACATAAGGCCTTAAATTGATTAAGGTTATTGACGTTCTTTTATGTTATGTGGAGGCAGCAGCGTGAGAATTTTTGTCGCGATCATATTGATGGCAGTTTCATTTATGATCCATGCCCAAACTGCAAAACCCATACGCGGTAAGATCACGGCTGATTCACGCTGGTCAGACTACGTCCGCATCGACGGTGATATCACCATTCAAAAGGGCGTCACTTTATCAATCGAGCCGGGCACACGCATCGTCATCAAAGCCAATAGAGACAAAAGCGGTAAAGGCATTGACCGAGAACGGATCGAAATTACCGTACTTGGTAAACTGATTGCCAAGGGCACGACAGACCAAAAAATTCGCTTCATCTCCAGCCGGCCCAGTCCGCAAATGGGTGATTGGTACGGTATTATTTTCAAGAATCTCAACGAAACATCTGTTTTCGACCATGTCACAGTTGAATATGGGTATAAAGGCGTCACCTGTTATGGCAGCTCACCGGAAATAAGCAACTCCGAACTGCAATTCAATTTTTATGCCGGCCTCAGCGCTGAAATCCATGCTCGTCCGAGAATATCCAATTCTATTTTGATGGGTAACGGCTATGCCGGGCTCTCCTGTGAATTGGCAGCCTATCCGATCTTGGAAGGCTGTATCATTACCCAGAATACAAATGGGGTCATCGTTTTTGACCGCTCGCAACCGGACTTCGGCAGCATTAGCAGCAATCCGCAGGGATCACGTGGGCTGAACCAGATTTTCAATAACTTTGAGGTGGATTTTTATAATCAATCGTCCAAAGACATTCTTGCTCAAAACAACATGTGGAACTCCGAAAGCATTTTCGAAATCCACAATCGAATTGTTGACGGCCTTGATAACCAGGTAGACGGACGTGTTCGAATTGAACCGGTTCTCAGTAGTGGTCGCCTGGCAGTTAACACTAACAGGGATAGCCGCCGCGGCGGTACCTTTAGCGCGACACCACCCCCGGTAGAGGAGCCGGTCGCCGCGCCAAGTCCAGATCTGGCCCTCAATCAACCTTCGGATGCCTCACCTCAAAACGGCGCTGCCGTGGACAGTCAGGCAAGTATTCGCAGCGACGCGCTGTTGGCCGCCAATACAGGCACGGATAGTACAGCAACTGCGAGGTTTGCCGGAGAACCATACCAAATCAGCTCCCTCAAAACGGAAAGTCAAAACGCTTCGCAGCGAGTTGACGACAGCACCTTCCTGAATCAGGAAAGCCTGAGCGTTTTTAAGGCAGAACCATTGACAGCCACAGGCAGCCAGCCGACCAATGTCAGTCGCAACATGAGCCGCTCAGAAAGCGAGCCGGTCATAAAGGTGATCGAACCAATACGTGAAGGCTTACTCGATACCGGTAAGCGCCGCTATAAGGAGCGCATAAAGGCACAATATCCGGAGATCTATCGTCGGACCGGTTACGAAGGTAAAGTGTTCATGGAGGTGATCGTTGGGCGTGATGGACAGGTTGAGAGTTATCGCGTTTTGCGCAGCGACGGCGAGCATTTTACAGAATCAGCGGTGCAAGCGGTCAAAGGTATGCAATATCAGCCCGGCACTTTTCGCGGTAATCCAATCAAGTTTCGGATCATCGAACCATTCGTCTTCAAACTCAAGGGGTAATGCAAGACCAGCCGAACCGCTTCCGTCGGAATCATATCTCCCCCTAATAACATAAGCGCCTCTTAAACGACATCGCCCGCGCCGCTGTCTTGATGCAAACGGCCAGCGGCGAGATGTGGAAAGCGAATAAAATTCATGACAAAGAAGAACAGCCCTCTTGTCGGTATTGCCGGCAATATCGGTGTTGGTAAGACCACACTAACCACTCGCCTTGCCGAGCGTCTCGGTTGGCAGGCATACTATGAAAGCGTCATCGATAATCCATATCTTAGCGACTTTTACGGCGATATGAATCGCTGGAGTTTTCACCTGCAAATCTACTTCCTGGCCCATCGTTTCCGGAGTCAAACAGAGATATTCAAAAGCAATATCCCCGCCGTTCAGGATCGCACGATTTACGAAGATGTAGAAATATTCGCGCGCTCACTTTATGAACAAAAGTATATGAGCGAGCAGGACTACTCAACCTATTGTGAGCTTTTCCAGAACATGGTTGAGTTTTTGCCCAAGCCGGACGTCATTATTTATCTACAGGCGCCGACAGATGTTCTATTGAAGCGCATTGCCAGTCGTGGCCGCGACTACGAAAAAAGCATTAAGGAAGACTACTTGAACTATCTCAACGGTGCGTATGACGAGTGGATCGCCAGAGCGGAAAAAGAATTTACGGTCTTGACACTGGATGCAGTTGCCAAAGATTTTCTGAATGGAGATGATGATTTAGATGAGCTCATTGTCGAAATCAAAAAAATCTGCGGCTAAGAAACATATCCTGTTTCTCAATTACTACTTCCCGCCGATGGGTGGCGGCGGGGTTCAACGCATTACCAAATATCTCAAGTATTTTGACTACAACAAGTTCGACGTTTCTGTCATCACCGTCAAACCAAGCTTCTTTTACACAACTGACGACACCCTCAATACAGAAATACCGGATCAGGTGCAGGTTATCCGCAGTGGCTCACTTGATCCATTCCGCCTGATTTACCTTTTCAAAAGACTGGGCAAGGGGCAGGCGCAAACAGCTGGTACATCAAGTAATGAAAGCAGCTCATTTCTCCGCAAGGTAGCCATGTCTATTTTTGTCCCTGATTCGCGCTTGCTTTGGTTGCCGTTTGCACTCCTTGCCATCTGGCGATTGAATCGACGAAAGGCAGTTGATGTTGTCATTGCCAGCATGCCTCCTTTTACGACCGGCCTTATTGGTGCCTGTGCCAAAATCTTTAAGCGTATGCCCCTGGTGCTGGACTATCGGGATGCCTGGAACGACAATCCATACATGCCCAAGATAGGGAAAATACACGCGTATCTCAGTCGACGCATGGAAAAGTTTTGTGTCCGGCGAGCAGATGCTTTTATATTTGTAAATCCGGCCCTGGCATCATATTACAAACGCAGCTTTCCTGAAATCTCAAATTCACCGAATACTGTTGTTCGCAATGGCTTCGACGAAGCCGATTTTGAGCGGCTACCAACAGTCACATCGTCGACCAGCAGAAATCGTACGATGGAAATTGGGGTTATGGGCACTGTTTATTCACATGGGAATCGCCCACTGTCCCTCTTGCAAACCATCAACCGTTGGTCAAAAGAAGATCCCTCGCTTATGGAACGTCTTGGCGTTACTTTTCTCGGCAAGTGGGCGCCGGAATTTCAGGAATTGATCGAACGTCGCGGCCTGACGGAATTTGTGCGCTTCCTCCCCTACCTCCCGCATGAAGCTGCACTGCAACGCGCAGCAGAATTTGATGTGCTTGCGCTGGCTATTGAGGGAGATCGGCCGGGCAGTTCTGCAGTTACGCCGGGACGCATTTACGAGTATCTGAAGCTGCGAAAACCGATTCTGGCAATGTGCCCAACGGACAGCGATCTGGCAGATCTGGTCCGTAACTGCAAGGCCGGTGAAGTTGTTGATTACGGCGATCGAGAAGGCATCCGGGAAGTATTGACCACATGGCTTGATAATCGCAGTGCCTTGCGCAGCGACTATTGTGATGGCAGCCTAAGCGCGTTTTCCCGCCGGCAGTTAACGAAGGATTTGATTTCGTTTTTGGAAGGTATGGATGATTAAACCCATGATATAAAAAGACCTGGCAATTTGTATTAGGTCGTCGCCGAAGTCTCAACCACACTACCTCAACTTCCGAAATTCCTCATATTCATTCGACTCCTGGAGCTGCCGATGCAAAATTTCATCATCAATGGTATCGGCAAGTTTCCGAAATGCGTCCTCCGCACGCCCCGACCATTTGACGAATGCATCCATATCACCGCGCTGATGAGCGATCAAGGTCAACTCCTTACAAACCTGAAATTCGAGATGCGGGGTTTTGTAATGCAAGCTGCGCTCTAATGCCTTCAGAAGTGCTTTCTCAGCCTTTTTCGGATCCTTCTGCAGCCCATATATTCGCCCCAGCAGCCACAGAGACATATTCTCGTACTTGATGATACCTGTGCTGTCTTTCTGCCAGTCTTCTATGGTTTCCAGCGCTACATCGAATTCGCCTTCAGCGACCTTGAACTGGGCAAAATAGTACGCATAATTGAGCCGGTCGATGCGGTTGCCACCAAGATCGATGCCAACTTTGGCTTGTTCCAGATATTTTCCCGCTGCTTTTACCCGCTTGCGATGCAGCTCATAGGAGGAAAGGAACAGCGCAGCCGGAATCCTTAGTTCGTCATCATCACTGTTTTCAGCCCACTCGAGGGTTGCCAGTAGATGTTCGCGGGCGCGAATTGGGTTATGGATAAGCAAATAGGTGTGCCCGGTGTGTATGCGACATTGATACATTTCTCGAACCGCATGATGATCTCGCGCTGATCGCTGTGCTTCTTGTAAATGATCGAGAGCGGCCCGGTAGCGGCCAAGTTCTTTTTCAACGATTCCCAGACTCAGCATCAAATTCAAGCGAGTACGGGCACCCGGAATCAATAAATCCGTTGCCAGCAATTCTTGCAGATGACTGCGGGACAAATACCACTTACCAAAATACGCATAGAGTTCAGCCAGGTAGAGACGGATCTGATTGGCAGCGGCCGGCGAATAAATGCCCCTGTGCGAGCGAAAGAGAGAAATTGCCAACGGTAGCGCTTCTTCAAAACGTCCTTCATTCATGTAGAAGCGAACCAACTCCACTTGAAAATATGCACGGGCGTGATCGTCTGCTGCTTCAGCCAGGAATCCGTCCATCAGTGCTTCCTGCGCCGGACGATCATCTGCATTGACGTGAATATCCTTGAGGATATCATAAAGACGAAAAGTCAGCGCCGGCTCAGCCACGTTACTGAGATCAGCACGGGCAATACGATAATACTTTAGTGCGTATTCTGCATGTCCCGAATTTTGCTCCAGTTCACCCATCAGGATATTGGCATAAACCTTCACACGAATCGAATTAGACTCTCGAATGCGCAATTCCTGAATCAGGTAACGGGCCTCGGCGAGCGCATCCATCCGCAAAAGCACGTCAGCCATTTCCAGGGAGACATCATTCCACTGATCGCGTTCCTTCTTAGGCATAAGCTCCCGCCACTCGCGAAACGACTCAAAGGCATTTTCGTAAAGTCCACAGGTCTTTTGTAGCGGGCCAAGCATTTCCAGCACTTCAATTTGTGTCGGTCCCTTCCCATTGCTACGCGAGAGATTGCGGCGAAGAAATCCGAGCCGGTCAAGTGCGCGGTAATTTGCGCCACTAGCCGCAAGCGTTTGCGCTTCGCTGAACGCCAGTTGACATGCGATGCCGAGATCATCCGGATTAGAAAATTGATTGGATATCACGACCGGCTGATTGCGGTCATCACCTTCGAGCAATGCTGCGAGTTCTTGAAGGGCATTCCGGGCACGTTCTACCGAGGTGTTTTGCCTGAGGAAGTCCTTGAACAGCGGCCAGTCGATACACACGTATTCACTATCCAGATGCTTGATAATGTTGATCCAATCACTGGTCAGCCAATCACCAGCAGCACTTCGCGGCAGCTTCAACCGCTTCAACAATGATTCGAATAGCGGCAAGGGAAGCGGGTCTTCCAGACGGCTCAACAGAGACAGAACGTCGACTGTCTTTTCCGGCAGTTCATCGATCAAGCTTTGAAAGAAATTCTCCGGATTTTCGGAAATTTTTAAGGCCGTGAGGGCTTTACTATCCAGGAGTTGCTCGCTATCCGACGGTAGAAACGGCTCATAAAAAGCTTTTAGCATAAACTTGATAGTACGGGCATCTCCGCGCGACTTCACAAACAAATGATTGGTAATAAGGCGGGCGTTAATCTCGGTAGTGTCCAGTTGATCCACTACCAGCGCCTCAGCCTCGCGCACGGACAATTTGCGAAGATGAATCTCTAATTTCTGCTCGGCTTCGATGGCGATGTCCAGCTCTTCTTCACCGCTGGAAAACACCATAACCGGTAAATGTGGCTCAGCAAGCAGCATGTCCAGCAGAGACTTGAGTGGTTTGCTGTCCATATGCGGGAGATTTTCCAGGATAATCCCAAGCGGACGTTTCTTGCCATATTCGTACAAAAAACACTTGAGGAAATGCACTGCCCAGTGATCTCCGGCTGCCTGTTCATGCTGTTTATCCGTAAGGTCTGAGGCCAGAAATTGCGAGGCCATTTGGCGGATGCGTCGTGGATATCGCGCGAGGAACTGCGCAAAAAAAGACTGATGCCGGCCACCTGTCATATCCTTCAGCAGCCGAATCAAATCTTCCTGTCGTTGTAGCGGCCGATGCGCAAGGTTGACCGTCAACAGCTCACTAATTTCTTCGGTATTATCGTCCAGCGTTTTGGCAATGAACCGTCGGGCAGCATGACGATCCGCTGATCGTATATGAATCCAGCTACGATTATCTGAACCGCACTCAGCGATAAATTCGGAGACGCGTTTTAATTCCTTCGCGTGAGTTAGCAATTAGAACTCCTATCCTCTGTCAAAATAGAAATCGGTCCGGCCAAGATCCCCATTCTTTCCCAGGGCAGCCACTCGCGTAAAATAACCGTTTTTTGAAGCAATGCGCAATGTTTCAATGCTTTCGCCGCTGCCGGATCTACCAGCAATCAGGTCAATCCCGGCAATTTCCCTCGCAAGCTCCAGGTTGCCGGGCTCATCTGCATTTCCCTCCTGTTGCAATTGCGAAAGCACCAGCAGCAGACGGCAACCCAAGTTAGTGCGCAGGGTGTTTACCAATGCCTGTAGGCCATCCAGTGGCTGCCGGTAAAAGATGCCTTCCCGATGCTCAGCGAACACCTTGTTCTCCGGATTCGGGGCAAGAGCCAAAATACCAATGCGGATGTTCCCGACCTCTCGAATCATGAAGGGACGCACAACTTGTCCAAGAGGGCTGGCGGATAGATCATAGTTGGTCAACACCCAATTGATGCGGCTCTTCTGCAGAATTTGCTGCAATGGCCCCTGGCCATTGCGTAATTCTCGCGGACCGGGCATGGCGACATCGTAACCGCTACGCTCGAGAGCATCCATTTCGAGGGATCCGCGAAAAAGCTGGTTATAAAGGCCATCGCTCCAGCTACTTCCGGCATCTGCCAGCAGAACGAAGGGATTTTCGCGGCGAATCTCTTCGATATGGGCAGCACGACGGCTCATCAATTCCGGCCAAACAGCGTCCGAGGCATTCAGACCGGTATCAACGGTATACAATACGGAAACCTTAAACAACTCTTTATCATCCTGCTTGCCCTGCAAGGGCAAAGCAGCAAGCGCTCCGGCAGCAGCGGCCGTTTTGATAAATGTCCTACGATCCATCCGCGCCTCCGGCGCTGATTGGTTCGGCAGGCTGATAAAAATGATCTACAGGGGTTTCACCTGCCTTTCGAAAACCGCTTAACAAGGCCCGGCGCAGATTCAGGTCCAATGTCACCCATTCTACCTCCTGCTGCTCTGTGAGAATCCCTGAACTGCTCGATGCAATTTTCCGGGTGGTGATCAAGGCGCCGGGCGTGGCATTCATATCGGAGAGTCGGATCAATGTAAGGTCACCGGGCTCGGAAACGCCATCAGCAAATGCTGCGAATTGCTCGACGGTTAATTCCAGGTAGACGAGCTCGCGGCCCGGTGGTATTTTCTCATAGAGTTGGCCAAGGGTGACAACGCCGGAATCGAGTTCAATCGAATGAAGAGACGCTTCCATTAAAATGGCCACTGGCCGATGTCCGCTTCTTTCCTCAAACTGGTCGGCAATAATTTCGGCGAACAATGGTATTGGACTCGCAAATTCCGGGGAAGGCCCAAACGATTTTGCCAGCCGGCCAATGTCCTGCGAAGCAATATGGCGGACCTGCTCCTCATATGGTTCCAGGAAGGCGTCAAATTCTGCACTGCGGTCTTTAAGGGAATCGATAAGGATGACCTGGGATCGCACCAGCAAGGGCCGCGAATGCGTACTTCTCTTGCCTGACTGACCGCACCCGGCCAGCACCAGCATCATGATTAGCCAGAAGCACCGGCCACAGTTTACATGCATATCAGGTATGAATCGTTTTCTGTTTATCCAGGAAGGTCGTGATAGAATTCGAGATCCCGCGAATAGCGGCCGGTCGATCCTCTTGCCGGAAAATTGCACTGCCCGCAACCAGGAATCGCGCACCGGCTTCATAGACTTTTGGAGCCGTTTCGGTATCGACTCCCCCATCTACTTCTATGACGTATTGAAATTTGTTGTCTCGTCGAAGGCGTTCAGCCTGCTCAATCTTTTGCAACACATTGGAGATGAATTTTTGGCCGCCAAAACCGGGATTCACCGTCATAATCAGCAACAAATCGATATCCGGTAGCATATGCCGAACAGATTCCAGAGAGGTCGCCGGATTGAGCGCAACGCCTGCCTTCACGCCTTGCTCCTTGATCAGATGAACGCTGCGATGTAGATGCGGGCAGGCTTCCTGATGCACAGTAATGATGTCAGCGCCAGCTTCGGCAAATGCCGGCACGTATTGGTCAGGATTGCTTATCATCAGATGAACATCGAGGGCAAAACGAGTGTGTTTGCGCAAGGAGGCGACAACTTTGGGACCAAATGTGATATTTGGGACAAAGTGACCGTCCATCACATCGACGTGAAGTAATTCGATTTCCGGCGTATCTACTGTGGCAATATCCGTCAGAAATTGACCATGATCAGCAGCAAGGATGGACGGCAAAATTTTGAAGTCATTCATGACACGGCTTTCCAAAATCACTGAGATGAAGGCGGCAAGCGATCCACGCTCACAACCAGTTCAATAGTATCGACATCGCCAATTGGGGTGCCGGCTCTCACCGATTGGGAAAGCACTGTGTTCGGCAGTTTACTTGGCTCATATTTGCGCTTATAAGTAATCCTGTCCCGTGAGATTCCCATATTTCTCAACAACGACAGGGCGCTCTTTAAGGTTTCATTGGTTAGATTCGGCAATTTTCTGCCGGGGCCCAGGCTAACGGTAAGATTCACGCGACTTTTATTGGTCACCTCTGTTCCGGAGCGAATCGATTGACGAATGACGATACCGCGATAGGTCTTAAAACGCCTGCCGCGATGATAGAGCGAGTCCGAGAAACGCCAGAAGGTGTCTTGCACTGCCAGACCGTAGCTTTGCAATTCGTAAACTGCATCGGTCAACGTGCGCGTGATCAGATCAGGCATGATAATTGGCTTTTCGCCACTGCTAATCACCAGGTAGACGCGCCGTCCCTTTTTCACCGTAGAGAACGGGCTTGGATTTTGCTGAACGATAACGTCTTTTGCATAGAAATCATCAAACACTGAATCCTGAACCACCGGTATAAAACCGTTATCCTCCAAAATATCAACCGCCTCGGTCAGGTCTTTTTCCGTGACATCCGGCAGTTTGAATTCTTGCCCCTGACGGGTATACAAAGGCATTACCAATGAATTGAAGAATATCACGATCAGTAGCATTGCCGCGAAAAAAATCAGCAGCTTCTGCCACCAGGGCCTCTCGGCCAGGAATCCTTTTAAACTACTTTCTTTCAAGGTATCAATTACCCCCATTCAAGCCTTCCTCATGACGTGATTGTTGATGCGGTAATCCGGGCTATTTCCGCGGTAAATGGCGCTCGCTGCTATCAAGCACAATGGTAACCGGTCCGTCATTGAAAATCTTTACCATCATATTAGCGCCAAAAACCCCTTTCCGAACCAGCAACCCCTCACTTTCCAGCCGCTGAAGAAATTTTTCGAACATTGGTTCAGCAATTTCCGGCGGCGCGGAATCCAGAAAGCTGGGACGTCGTCCCTTTCGGGTATTGGCATATAAGGTAAATTGCGAAACAGCAAGCACTTGTTTGCTGGTTTGCAATAAGCTGAGGTTCATTTTGCCATGGTCGTCTTCGAAGATGCGCAGATTTGCTATTTTTTCAACCAGATACTGCAAATCGGCATCATCATCTTCCCTGCCAATGCCTACCAATAATAGCAAACCTTTTCCTATTTCGCCAACGATTTCCCCGTCGACGGTGACGCTCGCTTCACTGACGCGCTGGGCGATAATCCTCATAAATTTCCTCTAACCCAGTTCAACGGCGCCATGTCCCAGCACATCTTGCACCTTATTGATAAACTCATCGGTAAGCAGCACTCGGAACCGGCGGGATTTCAGCATCAGTCCATTGCCGTTACCGTTTGTCTTCACATTAAACATCAACGGTACAGCGCCCGGGGATTCCCGAATAATGCGATACAAAGAATCAATCTGATCAAAGGACACGCGGCTGGTATCAACAACCAACTTGACTGAATCGGCCATACGGTTTCGCGATTCGTCAATTGGAATAATCTCGTCGCAAAGCATCTTAAAGGTCTGATCTCCGGCTGTATCCACCTTGCCGCTGACAAAAACTGTTGCCCCCTGGGCCAGCCATTCGCTGTATTTTTCATAAATGCTGGCAAAGACAATCCCTTCAAATGTACTGAATTTGTCTTCGAAGGTTACAAAAGCCATGAAGCGCCCTTTGCGGTCCATATGCGTTTTTAAAACGCTGACCATCGCCGCGGTCTTCACAATTTTGTTCGGCTTGTAGGTATCCGGATCTGTCCAGTCGAGATTCGAAAAAAGCTGAATTTCTTTATCATATTTATCGAGCGGATGGCCACTGATGTAGAAGCCAAGCAGGTCCTTTTCGCGATTGAGCCGCTCCTGCAACTCCCATTCATCGATGTTTACCATCGTCGGATATTGAATAAAATCGTCAACTTCGCCATCCGGGTTGTCAGAGGCCATCATCTCAAACAGGGAAATCTGCGACTTGTTCTGCTCCTGCTCCTGGAATTTCTGGGCAAAGCTAACCGCTGATTCTATTGACGCGAACTTCTGAGCACGATTACCCTCCATGCCATCGAGCGCACCGGCCTGAACCAGCGCTTCCAGCACCTTCTTGTTGACAGTGCGAAGATCCATATTCTTGACAAAATCGAAGAAATTCTTAAACTCACCGAGCTCATGACGGATTTCAATAATGCGGTTAATGGCAGCACGACCAACATTCTTGATCGCCGCCAGCCCAAAATTGACCTGCCCGCTTGCCGGTACTTCAAACTGCGAACCGGAACGATTGATATCCGGAGGCAAAACTTGCAGCCCCATGCGCTTGCACTCGTCAATGAGAATCACAATACGTTTGGGATCGTTGATTTCTGAAGTCAAGGAAGCAGCCATAAATTCTGCAGGATAGTGACGTTTCAGGTATGCTGTTTGGTATGCAAGTAAGGAGTAGGCAGCGGAGTGAGACTTGTTAAAGCCGTAACTGGCAAATTTAAAGATCAAATCATAAATGGCCTTGGCGGTCTTCTTATCGATGTCGTTCTTCGCAGCACCATCGATGAACTCAACCTCCATCTGCTCCATGATTTCTTTTTTCTTCTTACCCATTGCCCGACGCAAAACGTCCGCTTTACCAAGACTGAAACCGCCAAGGTCCGCCGCAATTCGCATTACCTGTTCCTGGTAAACGATGATTCCGTTTGTCTCTCTCAGGATCGGTTCGAGCATCGGATGCAAATATTCAATTTTCTGACGGCCAAACTTACGATCAATATAGGTATCGATGTTTTCCATCGGGCCCGGACGATAGAGGGCGTTCATTGCAATAAGGTCTTCGATGCGATCCGGTTCCAGTTTCCGAAGATATTCCTGCATCCCCTTACTCTCAAACTGGAAAATCCCCACCGTGCTGCCTTCACAGAAAATTTCATAGGTTTTCTGATCATCGAGCGGCAGTTTATCAGCATCAAGCCTGATACCATTGGTCTTCTCGATCATCTTGATCGCTTTGTGAATTACGGTCAAGGTGCGCAAACCGAGGAAGTCCATTTTCAGCAGGCCGATTTCCTCGCAGCCGCCCATGGTAAACTGGGTGGTGATGACCTTATTCTTATTGCTATCCTCTGTCTGGTAGAGAGGCACATAGTCGGTAATATCGCCTGGTGCGATAATGATCCCCGCCGCATGCACAGAGGCGTGCCGGGACAAGCCTTCCAGCACCTTGGCGTGACGAATCAGCTCCTGGTAGCGCGGACCACCGGTATCGGAAATGGTCTTTAGCTCCGGAATTGTTGAGAATGCCTGTTCAATTTTCATCGGCTTGCCCTGATGCACCGGAATCAGTTTGGAAATGCGGTCAGAATCAGCGTAGTCGATTTCCAGGGCCCGGGCCACGTCCTTAATAACACCTTTCGAGGCCATGGTTCCAAAAGTAATTATTTGCGCGACGTTGTCCTGCCCATACTTCCGGCGCACATAGTCGATCACCTCTTCCCGCCTTTCGAAGCAGAAATCAATATCGATATCAGGCATGGTAACGCGTTCAGGATTCAGGAATCTTTCGAAAAGTAGATCGTAGCGCAAGGGATCCACGTTGGTAATACCGAGTGCGTAGGCGACGAGACTGCCCGCTGCCGATCCGCGGCCAAGGCCCACCGGTATATCCTGCTCGCGGGCATAATTGATGAAGTCCTGGGTTATCAGGAAGTATCCGGCAAAGCCGGTCTTGCGAATAACGCCAAGCTCGTATTTGAGGCGTTCTTCCAATTCTTCATTTAATTCGCCATAGTGGCGTATGGTGCCTTCATATGCAAGCTTCTCAAGATAATCATCGAAGCTCAGATGTTCACTTTCTTTGGGCAGCGGAAATTTGGGCAGGCGATAGTTTCCAAGTTCTATCTCCACATCGATCTTTTCGGCGATCTCCAGGGTGCGCTCGAGCGCCTCAACCTTATCAGGAAAGACCTTATACATCTCATCCATATTCTTGATATACAGCTCTTCGGTACCATAGCGCAGGCGTTTGGGATCGTTCACACATTTACCAGAGCTGATACAAACCAGAACATCATGCGAATCGTGATGGCCTTTGTCGAGATAGTGGCAGTCATTGGTCGCCACGACCGGGACGTTCATTTCCTTCGCGAGCTTATAAACATTCTCATAGCCCGCCTCTTCCGGAATGCCGTGATCCTGGATTTCCAGGTAGTAATCGTCACCAAAGATTTCCAGGTAAGACTCAACGCGCTTAATGGCGCCTTGCTTGTCACCAAGGGACAGCAAGGTATAGATCTCACCACTCATACAGGCGGAGAGAACAATCAGTCCTTCACTATGCTTGCGCAGGGATTCCATATCAATGCGGGGCTTGTAGTAAAAGCCATCAATGTAGGCAGTGCTGGAGAGCTTCATGAGGTTCTGATAGCCAACATTGTTCTTGGCAAGCAAAACCAGGTGATAAGAGGTCTTATTTCCGGGGCCCGGGCTCTTCTTGTCCGTCCGCGAACCAGGGGCCATATAGGCTTCCATACCAATAATCGGTTTAATACCACCTTTTTTAGCTGCCTTATAGAATTCCAGTGCTCCGAACATATTGCCGTGGTCGGTAATGGCCATGGCCGGCATGTTATAATCCAGGGCTCTCTCGATCATTTTGTTGATCTTATTGGCACCGTCAAGCAGACTAAATTCGGAATGATTGTGGAGGTGGACGTAGGACAAAAGGACTCCCGGCTAAGTGTGAAACGGATCAAAAGTCGAGGACAAAATAAGAAAGGGAGGGCACCAATTGCAATAGAGAATTTGAGGATTTCACCGGCTAGCGAATGACGCCGAATGACCATTTTTTAGCACGGCAAAAGCGGATAAACTGCGGCATGATTTCCAGTAAATTGCCGGCCGTTTTAGGAGAATCATGAAATACGATAATGTCCCCGGGCTGAACCGATTGATAGAGATGATCCAACACCTTGTACTTATCCCATTTGAAATCGTTGGCCATCAGCGACCAGAGCACCATCTTCTTTGAGGTGCTTTGCAATGCCGGAAAAAGCTGAGGGCTGAACACCCCGTAAGGCGGTCGGAAAATAGTTGATAAGGTATTCAAATGCTCATAGATCAATTGATCCGTGCGATTGATTTCGGTAACCAACCGCTTTTTGGTTAAGCCGAAGAGCGGTACATGATGATAGAGATGATTTCCGATCTGGTGTCCACGATAGTCGAGGCGAGGCATGTATTTATGATGCTCTTCCATTGCTTCACCAGAGAGGAAAAAGGTAGCAGGCACACCGTAACGACGCAGCATATGCAGCAGCGGATAGGTTACCGGTGGATATGGACCATCATCAAAAGTCAGGTATATGGTCTGATTATCCGGCGCACCGTTCCAGACAATATTCGGATACGGGGCATAAAAAAGCCTGGCGAGCTGTCGATGAGCAATCATTACTTCTGCTTCCATTTGAAGAGGTTGAAAAAACCTGCAAACCCGGCCATCACAATATACGGAATCTGCACTATTTCAACGATCGGGATGAACCCCAGTAAATCGCGGCGCTGCAAAACCCCAAGCGAACGCGAGACGACAAGACATTCCGGTATTATTTTCAATAATAATCCGACGATTAGAATTTTTATCGAAAAATCGCCAAAAACCGTGACTGGAATCAAAATTAGCAAAAGTAAATAAAAAAAGTATATCAATGAGAGTAATAAAGTGGTTAGGAAACCAGGATAGTGACGCCCCTTCGATGCCCAGCGGGAGCGCTGATTAAGAAAAGCCCCAACATCATCGACCGGTTGGGTAAAATTGATCGAAGCCGGGTCCAGATTATATCGCACCTGCCAGCGGGTTTTACGATGGAGATCCTGCATGAATAAATCATCGTCACCAGATGGCAAATGTTCATGTCCGGCAAAACCGCCAACCGCGTCGAAAGCTTCCCGGCGATAACTTAAATTGCTGGCATTGCAAATCATCGGATAGCGATTGCCGATCGCTCCTACCCCGCAAAACACCAGTCCGGCAAATTCCAGGGTTTGCATTTTATGAAAGAAGCGCTTCTCCAGTGCCGGATCAAACGTCACCAGCCCACATACCATGCCGACATTCTCATCATAGGCGGCAACCATCGACTCAATCCATTCTGGCTGCACGCGGCAGTCAGCGTCGGTAGTCAGGATCAACTCTCCTTGTGCCTGTCCCAGCGCAAAAGTAACGGCATTCTTCTTATAGGTGGGTCCGTCTCCCTGCCGCTCATTGGGTAAAAGTCGAAATTGCTGATAACCGCTGTCCTCTATAAATGCAGTGACCACTTCAGCGGTATTATCGCTTGAATAGTCATCGACAATCAAAATTTCAGTAAGATCCGCAGGATATGACTGGCGAGCAAGGCTTTCCAGAATCGGGCGGATGCGTTCCGCTTCGTTTCTGGCTGGAATCAGTACGGTTACCAGCGGACACCAGTCACTGGCTTGCTGGCTCGCAGCGGCTTCACGCCGGATCCCGATATAGAACCACAAAATGACCGCGGCATAAAACATCCCCAGGAAAAGAAAAAACGATTCCAGAAGCGTCATAGCGAGTTAGCATCCCGCTGACGGTTTTGTAGTTTGAAGACGTAGTAGATACCGCAGAGGGCCGGGATGAGGAAATTGATGAGGAAGATGAGCAACGAGGCATTAAAAACCGCCGCTGAAGATATGTTGAATTCGCTGTAAAAGAAGACCGCAATCCCCTCACGGATCCCGAGATCACCAAAGGCGAAGGGCAACAGGGTTTTTGCAAAGAGGGTCGCGTAGACCGCCTGAAAGGACTGCATAAGAGATACATCTGCAAACGCAGATACCAGCACATGGTATTGCAAACCTATTACCAGAATCCAAATCAGGCTCAATGATAACAGCGTCGACGACTGGCGCCGGCCAATATTATCGAAGGCAGAATTAAAGGCGTGGAAAACCGGGCGATTACCAAATCTCTTTGCCAGGTAATGTAATACTTTTCGGGATGTCGATGGGGCTAAGAGAATTGCCCAAAGGATGGAGATGCCAATGCCACCGGGAATCAGTAGCGGCAGAGCCTGGTCAAGAGACCAGAGGTTGCCCGCAAGAATCAAAAGCAATAAGGCCAGGAATCCAAGGGTAAAGAAAACTACCTGGCTAACGGCTTTGTCGAGTACGTTGAGTCCGGTGATGACCGTTCGGTCCTGATCATGAAAAAAGAGTCCGCGCCCGAGTTCACCGAGCCGGCCGGGCGTGACCAGGCCCAACGTATAACCGAGCATGAGAGATCCAAAGACAGCATGGTCCTGGATATTGTTCAGGCGATTGCGAAGCAGAAAACGCCACTTGTAGAAAGCGAGGAAAATATTGGGAATAAGCAAGGCAAGCCCGAGTGCAACATAACTCCAGTTGGCATTTGTTAATACAGCCCATATCGACTCTTCCTGGTCAATATGCATGTAAACAATCACCAGCGCAGCAAGACCAATGCCGATTTTCAGCCAATGCAGCCAAGCTGATTTTTTTGTCCGTCCCTGTCCGATAGCGCCGGTCCTCATCAACATGCCTGTCGCCTTAGTCGCGAACTTCATCCATTCCCAGGTTAGCGAGTTCGTCCGCCCGTTCATTTAACTCAACACCGGCATGACCTTTCACCTTAATGAACTGCACGTCCATTTTTTCGGCAAGATCCAGAAGCGGCTCCCAAAGATCTTTGTTTTCCACCGGCTTCTTACTGGCCGTTTTCCAGTTATTGCGACGCCATTTCACGTACCATTTCTGCAAAAAGCAGTTCACGATATAGGCACTATCTGAATGCAATTTGATCGGCACATCTTTTGTCTTAATTGCCTCGAGGGCGCGAATACAGGCGGTCATCTCCATTCGATTATTGGTGGTATTCCTTTCCCCACCATAAAATTCCTTGTAGTGGTCACCATGCTTGAGCACGACACCCCAGCCACCGACGTTCTTGCGAGACTGATTGCCGGAACAGGCCCCGTCTGTATATACAATAATTGCGTCTTTACTCATATACTTCTCACTTACTCCTGAATACAAAAACTATCTACCATTACTACGCAATTATTGGCAGAAAGGAAAGGGGAAAGAAAGATGATTGAAGATTGAAGAATCGGTCGGCAGTTTGCAGTGGCAGCAGCAGGGGAAAAACGGGCGTGGTATGCTATAGGCGGTTGAACGGCGGAGCCGTTGCATAGATCAGGCAGATGTTCGCCTCGAGCGAACTTGTGCGGATGAAGACAGTGGCTGTTAGCAGTGGGCGGTAGCGGAAAGAGATGGCATCTTTTCAGCAATATGCCGTGCCACTAGGCACGAAGGTGCAAAGATGCCATCTCCTTAGGGTGCGTGGAAGCGCGATAGAATATTGAAAAATCCCCGATGGTGAATTCAAGTTGTATCATTCAGAGTCTGATTGCATCCAACGCCAACAAGGAGTTATCATATCAGGGTAAACCCTTTTGAAGCCTAAACCATTCTTCTTTTTAAATCCAGGAGCTAGCAATGCGCCTCCAGCTATTTCTTCTTACAATCAGCGTATTTATATATTTGTCCTCTTCCTGCACCAACGATTCCGAGTTGGAAATGACGATGAGTAGCGTCGCAGACAAAAAGGGTTGCACCTTCGAAGATCTCAATGACCTCGGGAAATCGTCCAACAAAAACATCGTTTTTGATACACATGCGCATGTTTTCAATGGCCTGGACATACCGATGGAGGCTGTTCTAGACGAACTCCAATTGAAGTGGTTTGGATTGGACATTGTTGTAGAATTGATTGCCGATGCCACAATTATTCAAAATATCCGCAATAAGGCACCCTCGGTCGAAGCAGAAATTAAAGAGATAGATGGCTTGTTAGCTTATTATGACATTGTTAAAACGCCCCCTCAGAAACCACTACAGGCCCCGGCTAGCACCTTTGAGAATCTAATGGTGACTCCAGAAGACTTTGATGAGGAGTTTACGCAAATCATCGACGACGCATTCGATAGCTTATTTGTAGAAGACTCAATGCTACGGGTAAATTTGGAAGGTGTTGAGGAATTTGATAATTTCATCGAATATATCAATGAATCCGACTTGGATCCTGGCGTACACTCAGATTATGATAGCCTCTATCAAGGATTTTTTGAGCCATCTATCAGCACGGCTAGTTATGGGGACAAGACAAAAAAATTTTTCATTTATATTCTCGGTCATCCCAAGAGGAACAATTTTTCCGGCCCTATCCGTCGATTGATTAGAAACCTCCGGAATTCAGGCACAGGTGCGCTATCTTTCCTCAAGAGATTAGAACGGTTTCGTTTTTTGAACGCCCTGGAATTGATCTGTACCTACTCGGTCCATTACGGGGATGTCGACGTCTACGCAGCGGCACTGGTGGATATCCATGAATGGCTCAGTTATCCAAGCTTTGAGGAAGGCATAACCTCGGTCCGGGATCAAATTCGAATAATGGAAAAAATTGCATTACTGACACGTGGCAAAATTCTTCCACTAGTGTCCTACGATCCCATAACAGATATCAGAACTGGTGGCGAAAACCTCCGTGCCGTCGAAGATGCTATTCTCAACCGCGGTTTCGTTGGGGTAAAAATTTATCCAACTATGGGATTCCGTGCCTACGGCAATTCAGAACTGAGTGATTTCCCGGAATATATTTTTACTAGGAGTAGCAGTAACCGCCGCGAGATCGACAAGGAAGGTTTTGGTAAAGAACTGGATAAAAAGCTCGGCGAACTTTATGATCTATGTATCAAATATGATATTCCTGTGATGGCCCATTGTAATCGTTCTATGGGAAAGTCTCGGACATTGATGGAACGGGCAGCGCCAACATTCTGGTTTGCCTTAAAAGAAATTTCTAAATTCCGTGAGCTAAAAATTAATCTCGGCCATTTTGGCGGCGAAAGAGGGCTATATGCAAAAGACTATCAAAAGAAGCCAAGTTGGACATGGGAAATAGCAAGCTCACCTATTGATGGGGTGTGGGCAGACATTGGTTTCTGGGATGAAGCAATTATTCCACAAAGGAAGCAAAAGGAAAAACGGGAACTGCAGGCACAACGATTTTCAGAACTCTTTACCAAGACCAAATCTTCGGAACGTATGATGTATGGAAGCGATTGGTTTATGCTCGCCAAGTCTCCGGCAAGAGTAGAATATTATCGATTCTATGAGGCTTTGTTTAAGCAGCATCAAACGCGACCCATTCGTCAAAATGCAGACAATTTTTTTAGTTATAACGCAATTAAATACTTCGGTTTACACAAAAAGCGTGACCAAACCAGAAAACGCCTTAGAGAATACTATGGAAAGCAATTAAAGAAAATGCCAGAATGGTATGTAGAGCTGGAGAAAGTGTTGCCTAGGTAATGAGCAGAACAACGCTCCGAATAGAGATGGTATCTCATTCCGCGCACGCCTCAACCAATCTCCATTCAACCGATCATTTAATCTCCAATCCCCAATCTCTAGTCTCCTATTCCGAATACACCTTAATATGCGGATCGAGAGCATCGCGAAGGGCGTCGCCAAGGAAGGAAATCCCTAAAACGAGGATCATGATGGCGATGCCGGGAAAGGTGGTCAGATGAGGCGCCTGAAGAATGTACTGCCGGCCTTCTGAGAGCATACCGCCCCAGCTGGGGATCGGTGGTTGCGTGCCCAAACCAAGAAAGGACAAACCGGCTTCAGCGATGATCATTGAGGCCATACCCAGGGTCGCCATGACCAGCACCGGGTTCAAGGTGTTAGGCAAAAGATGAGCAAAAATCACCCGGGTTCGCGAATACCCAAGCGAACGCGCGGCCTGCACATATTCTTTACCCTTTTCCTTTAACACTTCACCGCGAACCAATCGAGCATACCCCTTCCAACCCACCAAACAAAGGGCAATCAGCACGTTGTTCAGGCTCGGCCCAAGTATCGCCATAATGCCAATCGCTAGCAAAATACCTGGAAAGGCCAGCATGATATCGGTAATGCGCATCAACACCTCATCTGTCCAGCCACCGACATAGCCGGAAATCGCTCCAATAACAATGCCGACAAACGCACTCACGAGAACCGTGATAAAGCCAACCTTCAAGGATATACGCGCACCATAAATGACGCGGCTAAAGATATCTCGCCCAAGATCGTCCTGTCCGAAAAGATGCTCAGCTGAGGGGCCGCTGAGGGCATTGACGAGATCCTGCTCATAGGGATCAAAGGGCGCCAGCCAGGGAGCAAAAATGGCAACAATCGTTGTTCCCAGCACCACAATCGCTCCAATCAAACCGAGTGGATTGGATACAATGCGCTGCAGGGTGTAGCGCCAGAATGAGAATGTAGGTGCAGCAGAAACAGAGGACATAATTCTTTACAATTTCCAAATCCCAACAAGAAAAATTCCAAAATCCGGATATTGAGATTGTAGTCTGTGGAATTTTTTCTGTTGGAATTTGGGATTTCTCCCTTCTAGATCTCGATATAAAGCGAGAATCGGTGCCCGGTGCCAAAATCATTTTGGAATGGCGTAAGACTATAATCGAAATGGAAAGCGCTGCGAGCCAGACCAAGACCGGCACTGAAGTTGCGAGTCTCGTATCCAAGCGCATATCCCAGCCTCACAAACAGAGATTGTGAAAACTGAGCCTCCGTACCAACATGAAAGCGCAAATCTTCTTCCAGAGGCTTGACGACGTCGGCAGCGAGAGAAAAATTAGCGGGTCCTACCTTACCGGGCATTTGATACCAGGATCCCACCCGAATCGTCGCTGGTAATTTTGTAGCCTCCGAAACCAATTCTCCCATCGAACCGAAATTCTGCAGCACTGCACCAACAACCAAATTTTCGGCAAGGCCGGTATAGTTTACCCCAAGATCCACCGCAAAACCACGCGCAGACTCCACAAAGACCTTCTCAAACAGTCCTTTGACTGTCAAGCCGTAGCTCAACTTTTCGCTCTGCTGACGCGCATAGGTTGCACCAATCGACAAATAGTTCGCGCTGCTTTCTTCCAGAGGTACTTCAGATGGTCCGGAACGCACTTCAATACCGCCGATATTCAGGTTGTAGGCATGGAATGCCAAACTGCTGTTCGTTCTGCGAAAATGTATCGCGCCAAAATCGGTATTGACATCATCCAGCCAATTATTGTGGCTGAACACCGCATTTGAACCATCAGACGCCATTAATCCTGCCGGATTCCAGTATGTGGCGAACCCATTATTACTAACAGCGGTGTATGCTTCGCCCATTGCAATTGCCCGGGCATCCACACCAATTTTCAGAAATGCCAGGCCGGTTTTGCCTTCGCTCTCACCGGCGATACCAAAAATCGGGTAAAGTACAATTACCCCAAGCAGTAATGTGAGAACCTTATATCGGCATGTGTCTTTCGATATCATATTCAAAAATCCTTAAATTTGACAGGATCAACAGGATTGACGGGATTAAAAGACCAGCGCTCTATCCTGTTAATCCTGTAATTCCTGTCGAAAAGTTACTTCAGTTACTAAAACAAAAACTGCCATGAAAACACGTGACTGATCCCTTCATCTTCAACACTGTTCAGGAAAGCATAATCAAGGATCATGTTCGACTTTTTATAAGCTTTGAACGATAACCCACCGCCAAGGGTGAAGCGGTCATCATCCCAGCCCAGGCGGCCAATGGCAATATCCGAAAGCAGCTCGACACCAAAATGCTGTTCTTCTCGCCCGGCATCATTCCATTCAAAGTCGTAGGCAACACGAGCCCACTCCCACGGGGTTTGATAAAAGACACCAACGCGCTGGGAAATCGGAAACTTGTTGTCCAGGGTAACGCCGCGATCAAAAATATCGCTGGTGTTGGACTCCAGGCTGGCATTGATATCCTTCACCTGATACCCGATAGAGATGTTTGCATGTGGCTTCAACAGTACACCGAGGTCTAATCCCAGCCCGCTACCGGAATAATCAAAATCATCCTCATCAGTAACATTTTCACTGAGAAATTTTACGGTTAGGCCAATATTCAGAAAATCCGAGGGCAACCCGGTCAATTGGTTATCTGCCTGCGCAAGGGCAATTGGCTTAACGCCGAATGAGAAATAGAAGGCATTGAGACCATGGCCAATTTCTCCGATATCCTGTCCATTGCTATCGTAGGCGCGAATATCATTTACACCGCTGTTTATCCAGCCAATAGATGCCCCTGCCAAGGGTGGCAGCGGCACGGCAATACCAATATAATTGAACTGGCGATCCAGCGACATATGATTATAAGATGCTGAAAAGCGGCGTCTCTCTACATTTGGCAGTGCTGCGGGATTATAAAAGAGGCCGTAGCCGTCATCGGCAGCAGCAACTTGCGCTTGTCCCATTCCCAGTGCCCGAGCCCCCAGCCCGAGACGTAGAAAGGACCCTGAAAATCCCCCGCTATTCTGAGCAATCAGGGGACCACCGGCTACCAGCAGGGCAGTTATCAGCACGGCCCAAAAAACCTTATTCATGAACATGCCCTCTAGTTGATAACAACGATTTTTCCCCAGGTGACTTCATCACCAACTTCTGCACGAAAATGGTATACGCCATTGTCGACTCTTCTGCCATTGCTATCAGTGGCATCCCAGGTTATCGAACGATCAGCGGGACCGGAGGAGGTAAAACTCTCACGGAGCGATATAACGCGCTCCATGGCAAAATTAAAGATATCAATGCTGACGCTGCTGCTACCTGGGATGTCAAATTGGAAGCGACATATGCGATCACTATGCTGTGGAGAAAATGGATTCGGGTATGCATAGACGCGCGGGTCGCTGTTATCACCCAATGTGCTTCGGAAGGAACGAAACACCGTCCAGTCGAAACCACTATTCGTAGTTGATGCAAGGCCGTCGAGCGAGCCGACCCACAGGCGATGCTGAGGTAAAGTAGCGTCAGTTGTGGCCACCGAATAAAATGTCGAAGTGAACAAGCCTTCGCCGGTCACGGTATCACGAATAATCGGCAGTTTGAACCAATTGTCTCCGTCGTCAATCGACTTGTAAACACCTTTTTCGGTTGCCACATAAATGGCAGAATCATAAAAGGCTACATAGCGAGGGAACGTGCCGTCTTCAAGCTCATCGGCGAGAAAGATATCCCATCCGCCACCGTCATTTTTGGTGCGGCTGATACCATTAAATTCACTTTGCTCGGTTGCGCGAAGGGTTGTGGCCCAAACGCTGCCATCGTAGGGATTATGAAAAAGCCCGATAACCCAGCTACCGGATATCGGTTGATTTTGATTGGTCGGGGTAAAGCGTTCCCAGGTTACACCACCATCGATAGAACGGCTAATACCGCCGACAGTGCCGATCCAAATCGTGCCGTCCGGTTCCGTCAGTGCGGCAAATCCGCGATGATTCAGGAAGTTCAGACTGCTGAAGGGTTGGCCATCAGTGGTAATCACTTCCCAGGTTAAGCCGCGATCCAGCGAGCGGCGCACACCACCGCCAAAGCTGCTAATCCACAGCTCATCGCTATTCCTGACAGCAATATCAAAGGTCACATTTTGCACCGTTGTGGTGGTCGGCGACATGCCGCCCATGGTATCGCTGCGGGCATCTATCGGTTGTGGAATAAATCCCCATTCGCTGCTGCCCTCTTCCAAATAGCGCAGCCCGCCGCCAACAGAGAGTGACTGGCCTTCTTCAACAGTTGAGTCAAATGCAGTGGCAATCCATAAAGTACCGTCTTCACCGATGGTCATTGCAGATACGCCGCCTTTGCCACCATAATCATCAGGCGTATAATTCTGCCAGGTTGCACCGTTGTTTTCGGTTATACTCAACCCAAAACCGGTACCGGCATAAACAACATTATTAAACGACATCATATCCGTGATGCCGTTGCCAACCAAGCCGCTACGATCCTGTTCCGTTCCACTAGTCAATTTATAATTCATCGCCACCTGCCCAAAGACAAACGCATGGCTAAGAATGAGCAAGCACAAAAGTTTAATTGATGGCTGAAATATCATGGACAACCTTTTGTTTAGCGATGGAAAATTGTTAATTAACCACCAGGGTGTCATTCACCGTGGCCGCCGTATTCCCGGCTTTATCGGTTGCTGAAAATTCAAAAACATATGGGCCTGCCTGATTGGTGGCCGCAATTGAAACGACCTGTGAATACTGACCATCAGCAGCACGTAGGTCACCATTGTCGCTGATCGATGAATTACCATCGTCAAACATGGCAATCGGGTCACTGGTATTCCCGCCGATTAATGTCACAGTGAATGTAACATCGGCCACGTCTAGTAACCCCTGCTCATCGTCGATCCGGCATTTTACGTGGAGAGTGTCGCTACCAACACTAGGTAACTGCAAACTGTTGCGTAATCCTATTGCCTTGATGACAGGCGGCTCATTTTCAATAAACAAATTTAGCTCGGATACATTTTCAGAAGTGCCAGGTATGTCACTTGCAAATAGCACTGCTTCATAGTCCCCTTTTAGGCCGGCTGCAAAGCTACTATCCAGCGGCAACTGATATTCAGCTGTAATAGAATCGATTATTGCTGTTTGCAAGAGGTTGAAGCCCTTGAGCGGGACCTCATCCCGGAGCACACTGAAACTCACTCCTGCAAGGTTATCCGTCCCATCTGTATCCTGAATTTGTGCACTTATTGTGGTGCCTTCTCCGGAAAAAAGTGTATCAGGGATGGTGAAAGAGAGAATCTCAGGTGCAGAGTTGAATAGTGCACGTATTCGGAACGGCACCCCCTGAATTTGGCCTTCACTCCCGCCATCAACGGTCACCTGCCAGAAAATATCGCCCTCTTCAAACACATTGGAATCGGACAATACGATGTTGCTGAACACACCGTCTCTCGCCACCACGTCGCGGCTACCGCTACCATTACCTTCGCCGTCATCCAACAATTCGATGGATTGAAGCAACGTAACCTGATCGGCCCCAAAAAACTCCATAATGACTGATTCTACACCTGCTGGACCAGCCGGATGGCTTGTTCGAACCCGCAGCTCATAAAGCGTGGGATTTTTAATATTCAGTTGAGAAGGACTCCGGAGGATCTCATAGGCAAAGGGATCCGCGGTTTCCGGAGGAACGATTGTCTCCTCGCAGGCGATTAAGAGCATCGCAAGCAGGCATAATCGTAGCAAATGATTTATCATGACGTTTCTCCCTGGCCATTTCCGCCATTAAGGGTCCAGAGCATGGAAGCCCATTCCCCGAGAATGTCCTGTCTTTCCAATTGCAGGCCGGCAGCCTCAAATGCGGCTCGGATTCGCGGTATATCTGTCTCCAGAATGCCGGAGATCAGCAAACGCCCGTTTGGCATCAGCATCTTACGAAAATCCGTGACAAGATCCAATAATACCCGCAGGTTAATATTGGCCAGTACCACATCAAATCGTTCTATTGATTGACCTTTGACATCGGCAATTGCGTATTCGATCGAAGTGACATCATTGAGGGTCAAATTATGCTTCGCATTATCGATTGCATCAGGATCGTGATCCACACCGACGATTTTTCCGGCCCCCAGCATTTGTGCATAAATAGCCAGGATACCGGAGCCGGTCCCTAAATCGAGCAGCGACTTACCATGCAAATCCAGCTCATGCATGCCCTGCATCATCAGCCGCGTGGTCTCATGATGGCCGGTGCCAAAGGCCATTTGTGGTTCGATAACAATTTCAGCGCCTCCCTCGTCCAATGCCATCGCTTTCCAGGGGGGCCGTATCCAAAGTCCCGGAACCACTTCAAAGGGCTCAAAATGCTTTCGCCACTCGGTATTCCAGTCCTGGAATGGTTCCCTGGCGACTTGTACTTTTTCGTAATCAAAGTCGGCATTGAGCAAACGCAAATCTGTAAGCAAGGTCCCAATTTGTGCTTCTTGCCATTCACCCGGCAAATAAATCGTCCAGTTGTGGTCATCCACCTCGAGAATTCCCAGACAGCCGGCCATATGGACCTTCCCGGAGAGCACATCCGTATCAAATCCGGCGAGTGGGATGGTTACTTCGATATATTCTTTTGCTGTTGTCATTAGCGAATGGCAATGTTGACGTTGATACCAAATTCACGGTAAGTTACTTTACCGGTTAATTTTGTAAATGAGGAACTTTGCTCGTAGAACGCCGTTCCGTTAACCTTCTGGCTAAACCGGTAGGAAATTGATGGTCTCAGCTTCCAGCTATTTACGACGTTCTTTTCTTCCAGTTCAGTTTCGGTAATCGCCCGCGATTGATCCTTGCTGTCGGTCTTTTGAAAAGACATCCCAAACTGTATTTCATTCTTCAGGGTCTTCTTGTTCAGGAAAGGCAGCGGCAAGCGGAAACCTTTGGTTACCGAGTAAGAGGCATTGATATTGAGTCCGGACTGCTCCTGCGTACTCACACCGGCAGTACGGTAATTGACAACCACAGTTCGATTGCTGCGAACGCTACCGCTGACACCCCAGCGGGTCGAAAAGTTGAGTCCAATTAATGGTTCGTAATTTATCGAATAGCTTCGACTGTCAACAGCTTCCGTTCCATCAACCTCACGCCGGAAACTCTTTGAGAACTTGCCGGTTCGCGAGTGTTCGATTGTAGCGCTCTTTGTAAATTCCTTGAAGATCGGCAGTTTTTCGACCCCGCTCAAGCTAAGCGTCCAATTGGGCACAAACTTCCACCAGGTTTGCTCCACATCATCGCCATTTTCATCTGTTCCGCCGGGGTTGAGACCGGTGAAGAAGATAGTATTCGATTCAAGCACGGTGCGATTGGCATTCACATCGTTGTCTGTGGTCTGTTTATTGAAATTGAAGTTTGAGGTCAGGTTTTTCACTAAATCGACCTGTAAGCGGCCATCTATGGTGAGGGTCTTTTTCTGACTGGGTGGTTGCACAACCTTGTTGAAGGTACTATCAAGCCGCGATTCCAACGGTAATGCACGCTCAAGTCCAAATTGATAGCGCCAATCAGGGAATTCGGATACGTTGGTTGCACTATAATTTTCCTGTTGTCGCACATCTACCCGGAAGGTCTTGATTTTGTCAAACGCGTGCCAGATCAGCATCGCCGGATTAGGAATGCTCGGGCCGCCTTCTTTTTTCTTCTCAGCATCCTCTTCCTTCTTTTCGTCTTCTTTTTTGTCGTCGGTCGTGGAGCGACGGCCGCGACGGCCCCGCGCCGGAGCTACATTGCGCCGATTGCCCTGCTTTTTGGGCGTATAGATTTTGCGGACCAGCGTCGATGGCTTAAAATCAAAATTCACCGATCGATTCACATTTTGACTGGATATGCGACTATCGATAGCAGGATTCTGCAATGAATAAGCAAAATCGCTGCTATAATTGGCGCTGCTCTTCAACCAGGTCCACAGTTTGGGTGTAAAAGCAGCAGAAAAGCGCTGATTTATCTGCTTGTCCTTACCAAAATTAAAGTTTGAGAAGATATTGTTGATCACATTGCTGGCGCGAACGTCCTCGTCCGCAATATAAGCAACTGAGTCGGCGTCTGCAGTGCCAGCCGTACTGGAGAGCCGTGGATCACTTTGATAATCCCGGTTGATTTTGAAGCTGAGATTGTCAGTCATTTTATAATCAAGGGCGAAGCGACGGCTGGTTTTTACGTTGACAGTTACAGTGGGATCAGGCGCGAGTCGGTTTTGCTGTTCTCGATAGGTATCGTTTAGGGTCATGTTCATACTGGCATTGCTCGGCAGGTAGTAGAATTTGTAACCGGTAATGAACTTCAAAAGTTTTGCATCTCCCAGCCAGCCAAGCGGTTGAAAGCCTTTGGGTCTACCAAAGGGGATCTTATAGCTCAGGCGTCCGCTGACCGTCTGACTAAAATCCAGCAGTTGTGTGGGACTTTGGCCATCCTTGTCCGAATAATCCACGTCGACAACCAATTGATTGAGGGTAAAACGTAGATACCAGGGATCTTTTGCCTTATCTTTACGCTTTAGGGTACCACCGATTGAGCGCGATTCAGTGAAAGTGATCTGCTCGTCCAGCGTATCGGGAATCGATCCACCGCCCAAAAAGGTCTTAAAACGATCGGTCACATTATCAAAGCCGTAGCCAGTGCGCTGATCACTGTTGTAGAAGTATTTGGGCACGCTGGTATTCCGAGAGAACTTCGCCGAAATAGGAATGTCCATTGCCCAACTTTCCGGAAGAAACTTATGAAGTTTCAAATTTGCAGTAAACAGCTGATTCTGCTTGGTTTGATCTTTACCGGTGGTGCTGGCATACTGCTGTTCCGCCCTGCGGAAATCATCATCCACCAATTCCCATTCCGCTCTGAAGTTGGCCACATCAGCCAGAGCCAGGTCTGCCGAAAAACGCATGGCCGTTCCACTTTGACGCTCCACGCCGGTAACGCGCATTTCGTCGATCCAGATTTGAACGTTGCTAAGGGTTGGAAATCCGCGGATGTCATTTTCATCACGGCCATTCAGCGCACCGACAATGAAGTATTTGATATTGTGCAAACCGGGATTCCCAACAACAATGAATTCTTTCTCCGGGAACGCCGGATCTCGACGGGAAAATACCGGCTGCCCCCTCAAGGTATCCTGGAGCTGCGTAAAGTCGTTATACCTGGGGAATTCCTTCGTTGCAGCAAGCTCGTTAAAGTCCAGCTCAATATTGTTGCGATCCGTATCCCATCCTCGATATACCGGCTGCCGATATTCATAATAGGAATTGTCAACGGCCCCAAAGCGCACGAAGAAAATCAGGGAATCTTCATCTACCAGGCGCTCATCCCCATGCACGAACATCTTCAGGCGCTTATAGTTGAGCAAATTGACGGTTTCACGAAGCTGCTTGCGTGCTTCTACCCGGCTGCCGGCAGGCAACTCATTAATTTGCAAGGCAAGTGACTGTTCCTTCGATAATACCTGGGTAATCCGATCCCGAATGCCTTCAACCCCAGGAGGACTGCTATATTCAGCATTCTCTTCTGTATTCAGGACGGTTATCCCAAACTTGCTCTCGTCGAGAAACGGCAGATCCGATTCGGTGCGAGCAAAGCCTTCTTCTTCCCATTCGTTTCCAACAAAATCAAATGTAGCGATTTCTATCGCCGAATAGTTCTCGCTCTGCGGGATATTGTTCACCCAGATACGCGCAAATTGGATCTGATTGAAAGTGGTATCCGGATTCCCAACTTTATTGGTGAATTCCGTAATCGGAATCCGGTAAAGATTCCATCCGGTTGCCGCGGTATCATTTTCCGTAAAATCAGCCCAAAACGGATCGTCACGTCCGAGGCTCAGATCAAAACTATAGGTAAAATAGTCATTGAAGATATTTAAGCCATTGTCACCATCAAGGTCTTCCGTATCCGGATAGCGGGCAGTCTGCGCATTCGAGTTACCTTCTGTTCCATTGATCCGGCTATAATTCTCAAACGAGAAAATGTCCGGATTCGGCGCTGCCCAGTCATCATTACCGGCATCATTTTCAACGCCCTGACCATCTACACCGGCCACGCCGTCAATACCGGTGTCTTCGCCAAGATCGAGATCCAGGAGCCCATTAAAGTTGCGATCTTCGGTGTTGAGATTATTGTATGAAGGCACCGGGCTGGTTCCGTCATCAAAATCAGGAAAAGTACCCTGTACGTACTGATCTTCACTTATCCGGCCGATATCAATATTGACCTGGCCAGTCGTTCCACGGACCCAAAGCTCAATAAACTTTGTCTTTTTCTGGTCAGAAAATGTGGCGGTGCTTCGCATCACCCCGGCCCAGGCGCTGTCAACGGGTGCCAGGCCATTGTTTTGCCATTGGAATACCAAAATATCCGTCGTGGTCCCGGAGCGGGCATTTACGTCGCGATCCGGCCAAATACTGGTAATCTGGATTTGGCGAAAGGGATTATACCAATCAAACTCAACGCGATTGCGATCCATCGCCTTGATGTATGCCTCGCGTCCGGAAGGATCCGTCAGTCCCGGCGCCTGATGGCCCAAACCGGGCGAATTAAGCAGACTGAAGACTTCCGGTACCGAGGCCCGGGTCCAGATTTCCCGACGAATCCCTAATGACGTAAAGCGCTTGCTGCCTTCAAAATCGTCGATGTAGGCAACCCCGTCGTTGTCGCCCAACTGCTCTTCATTAAATGTGTTGGGGTTTGGATTCACCTGGGCATATTCCGCTTCGATCTTCAACTGCGATTCAGCTGAGGTCTCCACAATTGGCAGCTTATCAATAACGGTAGAAAGGATATTCGGATTGAAAGTTAATGAGGTATTGATATCCCAAACAAAGTTGCGAATCGGTTCCTGACCAAGACGCACACGTTGATCAAGGGTTGACTTGCTGTAGAACAGGGCAGTTAGACCAATAAAATTGCGATCGCTAAAAGCATAATCGAGCCGTCCGCCAAGTAAGGTCTTTTTGTCCAGCTGAAAGAGCGCCCCGCGCTCGTATTCGATATCAACCTGGGCGTCAGCTCGTCGCGCTTCATCTGCGGTAATTTCCAGCTGCCCACTAAAGTAATCGATGACGTAGTCTTTGTCCTTCACCAGCTCACGGCCGTTTAGCTTAACCTTTTCCGAGCCTTCTAAAACGTTGAATCCCAGGTTAAAGCTCGATGTTGCGGAAGCAGTGGTTACTTCCAGCTGGAATTTACTGCGCGCACGTTCTTCGGTTTGATCATCGAGATTGTAGATATCAACCCGCCGATCGTCTGGAATTGTAAATGGAGCATTGGGCAGCGGATCAAACGGCTGGCGGCTGGGGAATACCAGGTAGCCATCGGACAAATTAAAAATCCAGCCTTTGTCGAGGTCAATTTTGTTGTCGCCCCCTTCGATCACCGCTCCCTGTTCATCAACCCGGTCAATCCCCATAAGATTGTTGAATGTACGCCCGCTGTTGACGTCGGTATCCTGATCTTCGCCGGTCACCGTATAGAGCACGCGGAGGTCAAAACCTTCGCGAGGTATATTTGCACCCTGCAGATTATAAACATTACGCATGCTCATATCCCAGAGGCCAACATAGCTAGGATCCGAAAATTTCGGTTTAACGAGGCGCAGGATGACGGTCGGGTCGTCATTTCCGCCGGCAATCAGCGAGTCAATTGCCTGGTACGGCATACCGACCGCCTGAGAGTTGGTATTATCCGGCCCGTATCGATAGGCAACAGCCAGAATTTCGTTATCGTTCAGGTTCGATTTGAGCTGAAAATAGCCGCGCTGGAAATCGTAGACATAATCTACTTCCGGCGTCAAGCGCTGGAATCGTCCTTTTTCAACCTGGCCGGGAATTTCGTTTTCAGGGAAGGCAGCCGTTGGCAGCCCTTCGGCATCGTGAAACATAGCCGGATCGCGCACTGCCACCCCATCAAATGTGTCATCGCGAGAAATATTGCCGGCCACCGTCTTCCAAACATCCAGCTGCAGGATCCAGCGATTCGGATCGGAAATAATCTGCATTTGCTGCACGTTGATATTTTCAAATTCGTCCCTGTAAATCGAATCCACATAGAAGAAGCGGTCTTGCACATAGTTGAAATCATCGATGCGAAACACATTTTCACTGGACGATCCGGAAATCGAGAGCGTCTGATTCTCACCGCGTTCCAAACTGGCAATACCGGTAAAGCTCAGATTACCAAGCTGCATTTGGGTTTTCACACCAAACAAACCCTGGTGATTGGAACTTGAGGACACATAGCGAGTCGCCGGCAAAGCCAGGTTCACATTCCCGGCCTCAATACTCTGGATGATTTCGTCCTCATCGCCCTTGTATTGCAATTTCAACGTGTTTTCGAAGTCAAAGGTGGCTTCACTATTTTGATCCACGGAAACCGTTACCTTATCCCCTACCCGGCCCTCGACGCGGAACTGCTGGGTTTGCTTGAACTTCGGGGAGAACTTGTTGCGCGATTCAAAGGCGCTCACAGCAGATCCTTCACGGCTTTCCGTTCGGCCAGCTAATTCAAAAGTAATGTTACCGGACACGCGCAGCCCAACGCGATCACCACCAAAGATACGTTTAAATGCTTTATTCTTGATCTTCAACGGGATATTCAGCTCGATACCGCTGCCGGCATTACGCTCGTTTTGCTGTTTGAAAGCATCAATCACGCTTCTACGCCAGTGCCGTTCCCGATCTCGTTCCAGACGCAGACGTTTGTAATGCTCAACGTCCATGGCAATCGGCAGGCGAAATGATGCGTCACCAAGATTTTCAGCAATAGTAACAAATTGATATGTGCTATCGAAGGTCACTTCCCGGGTAACATTGGGAAGGATTGGGGTTATAAGAATGGAATCTGACATGAAGCCGGACCAGCCAAACTTTTCCACCTCGGTAATTTGGGCAAAGCCCTCCGGATCAGCCGGCGGTTTAAGCCCTTGAGCAAGGAGGGTGGTCATGACTGTCGAGAAGATCAGAACCAGGAGAATTGTACGAATCCGCAAAAGCGGTCGATAGATGCCGACCATAGAAGAAAGGAAATCTCCGTAAAATATTTGCAATCGTTATTCGTAGCGTTTTTCTATGTACAACCTCCTGTAGTATGCACGGCGGCTAATATATTTACAGACGTTCTCTTAAACAAGCGTATGTTCAATTTATCAACTACTTAATTCAGTATATTCAATGGTCTGCACCAAATCCCGAACCCCGCGTTTTTGGCTAAGGCCAAAACTGGATTACCGTCCCGGAAGCAAAAAGTTCCGGGATTCGGGGGTGAAAATTCAGGAACCGTGATTGGCGCTTACTCCAAAGCGTCGTCAGACTGGCTCAAATCGTCAATCATTTCTCTGGCCAGGTTACAAATGTGGGTCACTTGCTCTTCAAAAGTCAGCTGTGTCGTGTCAATCAATACTGCACCGTCCGCCTGACGCAATGGCCCGTGTTGTCGAGATACATCCGCATGATCCCGCACCTCGATATCCTTTAGCACCGCATCATATTCGGCAGATATATGCTTCGCTTCAAGTTCTCGTAACCTCCGGCGCGCGCGTTCTTCAGCAGTCGCTTTCATAAATATTTTCAATTCGGCATCGGGAAAAACGACAGTGGTGATATCCCGCCCATCCATTACCACGCCCCCTGCTTTACCAAGAGCTTGCTGTCTGGCTACTAAATTTTCCCGCACACGGCGATTGGCGGCAACCGGATTAATGGCGCGGGTGACTTCCGGCAAACGAATACCGGCGGACACGTCGTGCCCGTCCACATAGATTTCGGTTTTCTCCTTATTGGGGCGAAATTCGATCAGAATATCAGCAGAGATGGCAGCAACAGCATCGTCATCATCGGTTGGGATGCCGAGATCCAGCGCTTTGCGGGTAACGGCGCGATACATTGCGCCGGAGTCAATATACAGATAATCAAGACGGCGGGCCACTTCACGAGCGGTGGTGCTTTTTCCCGAAGCAGCGGGTCCGTCAATCGCAATCTTAATGCGAATCGCCGGCTTCTCGCCGGCTTGCAGATCTTTTTCAATGTTGCTCAAACAAATTCCTCTGAAAATCCCGGGGAAATGACAGTCAGTCTACTTCTCGGAATCCAATACCTTGTCTTTCTGTTCTTCCACCATTTTCTTCAGGCGATCAACTTCCTTGCGGGAAAGTTCACGCCATTCTCCTTCGTTCATATCCTGAACAGTTAACCCGGCGAAGGTATGGCGATGCAGCTGTTCTACATTGTAGCCGAGTATCTCGAACATCCGGCGAATCTGCCGATTCCGGCCTTCGTGCAGTTCGACTTCCAGGTAGCTGCGATTGCCGACACGACGCATTTCACGCGCACGGCAGGGCGCCGTCATGCGGCCATCCAGATCTATTCCCTTTTGAAAATTATGCAGGTCAATTGGCCGTATTACCTTATTCAGCATCACCCGATAAAGCTTCTTTACCTGAAAGCGTGGATGAATGAGGAAATAGGCCATTTCGCCATCGTTGGTAATCATTAACGCCCCGGACGTATTGTAGTCGAGACGACCAACGGGAAAGAGACGCTGGGAGGCTCCGATAATGTCAATAACCGTGCGGCGCTTCTTTTCGTCCTTAACGGTTGTGACGGTTCTTAAAGGCTTGTTCAGCAGCAGGTACACCAACTCCTGGGTGTCTGCGATGAGCTCGCCATCAAATTCAATTGTGTCGCTGTCCGGGTTTATGCGCGTTCCCAGCCGGTCTACGACTTCACCATTTACCTTAATTCGCCCTTCCAGAATATAGCTATCGCAGGTCCGGCGGCTGCCAATCCCAGCCATTGCCAAATAGCGGTTCAGGCGAACCAATCCATTATCACTCGTTTTCGCCTCCGGACTGGTTGTCGTTTGGGTCTTCCCCGGCTTCTCGTCCATCTGATTCTCCTGACGTTTCTCCTTCTACGGAGTTTGCTGTTCCATGCTGTTCCGTGTCTGATCCATTAGTTGACTCTGCTTCCGACGCACTATTCGTATCTTCGCTTTCCGCTGCCTTATCCAGCCCAAGGCTTTCCGGAGCAATTTCTTTCAGGATTTTGATGTCGATTTTTTCCTGCAATTCACTGTCTGCCTGTACTATTTCATCAAGCTCCTTCAGGCGTGGCAAATCTTTTATGTGCTTCAGACCAAAGTATTCCAGGAAGGTGCGGGTCGTCTTGTAGAGATACGGATTACCGGGCGTGGGTGCGGTTCCGCTGATGGTGATAAGACCACGCATTAGTAGGGTCCTTACAACACCGTCGGCATTGACGCCACGAATTTCTTCGATATCCGTACGGGTTACCGGCTGTTTGTATGCAACAATGGCCAGTGTTTCCAGGGCCTTCTTGCTTAAACGATTCTGCTGCCGTTTGGCATAGAATTTTTCAATATACTCTGAATATGCTGGCTCTGTAAAGAGTTGAAAACCGCCGGCCACGCTCTCGATGCGAAAGGTTCTTCCGCTCTTCTCATAGGCCTTGTTCAATGACTTTACCAACTTTCGTAAGTCCATTGATTTCAGGGCCGGTACTACATCGCGGATACGCGATGCCGAAACGGCATCTTCGCTGCAAAATAGAATCGCCTCAAGAATTGCAGAAGCCTCCTTGGGAGAAAGCTCCGGTTCACCATTGGATTCTTCCCCGATGCTACCGTCTGCGGGCTTGGCATTTTCTTTCTTTTTGCCACCGCCGGCAGGCTTTTTTTCCTCCGCCTGCTCTACCGTCTCGACCTGATTTTCCTGCTCTTCAGCAGCGGTTTCAGCGGTCGCTTTCGGCTGTGAATTCTTTTGACTCATCTTGACCAACAGTTTCTCAAAGATTTCTTAAAATAGAGTCCAAAATACTCATTGAACCGCGTAAGAGCAAGAGGCGAATAAGATCAAGCGGCATTCATTCTTGAAACCGTAACCGATCGTCTGCACCTTTCTGTTGTTACCAATATGGTGCGAAAATCGACTTCACAGTTGACACATTATACATTATACAGGGGAACTGTTTTAATAATGAATTGTCAGAAACTCGGGAAAACACGAGGGCAATTTGGTTCGACAAGCATCCCCCTGTTTGTCCCCCCGGGGGGACATACAGGGGGGATGTGCGACAGCTAGCCAGCAGGTTCGGCAGGCACGTTCTCGTCTTCGCCGGAGGCTTCTTCGGAATGTAGTTCCTCGCCGGTTCGCAGGTTGCGATAGCGAGACATGGTCAGATCACCAACCGGCACCAGACGTATGTCTTCGAAATTGCCTGTCTGCTTGACAGTAATCAGCTGCAGGCGCATCAGGTCAAGAATTGCCATGAAGGTCACGATGACATAGATTTTGTCTGGATAACCGCTCACCAAATCGGAAAACATTACGTAGGTATTCTCTTCCAGGGCAAAGACAATGATAGCCACCTGATCTTCAATGCTCAACTTCACGGTTTTCACTTCATGCACCGTAATTTTGGGCATGTTGTCCATGGCGTGCTTGAAGGCAGTTAACAAATCAAAAAGGCTGGCATCAATCTTAAACTCTTCTTCTTCAACCGGGAGATTGGCATATTCTTTTGGGGCATCGGTACGGCGGGGAAAATAGCGGCGACGATCCGTCTCGCGATCATAAAGCTTGCCGGCCACATCCTTAAAGCGCTTGTATTCCAATAACTGCATGGTGAGTTGCAAACGCGGATCTTCGACTTCAAGCAGCGTTTCATCTTCATTAGAGGGCAGCAGCGTTCGCGTCTTAATCAGGATGAGCGTTGCTACCATCTCGATAAACTCTCCTGCGATCTCCAGATCGAGCATCTGCATCAATTCCACATATGCCAGATACTCATCGGTAATCTGGGCAATGGGGATATCGTAGATATCAATTTCATTTTTCTTGATGAGATAAAGGAGGAGGTCGAAGGGACCTTCGAAGACCGGTAGCTTGATCTTATACATAGCTCATAACATAGGGAGGCCAGCGGAAATTCCCAACTGGTTTTTGAAGTCCCGGGACCGTTGCCGGTCCCGGAAAGCAATTTATAGAAAGCGTAGCAGACCGACATTGTCGCGGGCGCGGTCCATTACTTCCGTTGCCTTGGCGCGGGCTTTTTCCGCCCCCTTGCGCAAGACGCCCTCAACGTAATCCATATTCTGCTCCAATTCTTCGCGGCGCTGGCGATGTGGCTCAAAGTATTCATAAATGCGCTCAAAGAGTTCTTTCTTGCCATGTCCATAGCCATAGCCGCCAGCCAGGAATTTCTGACGCATTTCCTCTACTTCCTCTTTGGTTGCGAAGAGTTTGTAAATATCGACAATCACGGAATTGTCGGGATCTTTCGGCTCTTCCAACGGTGTAGAATCGGTAACAATCGACATCACCTTCTTCTTCAAGGCTTTCTTACTGGTGAACATCTCGATGGTGTTGTCGTAGCTCTTGCTCATTTTCTGACCATCAACACCGGGCACCACTGCTACTTCCGGGAGGATTAGCTCTTCCGGTATTACCAGCGTTTCCCCGTAAGCGAGATTGAATTTCTCGGCAATATCGCGGGTCATTTCCAGGTGCTGCTTTTGGTCTTTACCGACCGGCACCAGTTCAGCGTCATAAATCAGAATATCTGCGGCCATCAAAACAGGATAGGCAAATAAGCCATGATTTGCCGGAATGCCCTTGGCGACCTTATCCTTGTACGAGTGACCGCGCTCCAGAAGTCCCATCGGGGTGAGTGTGGAAAGCATCCAGGCCAGTTCGGCCACTTCCGGAACGTCGGATTGCATAAAGAGCACAGCTTCTTCCGGATCAAAGCCGAGGGCCAGGTAGTCGATGGCAACCATCATGCTATGCTCGCGCAGTTTCTCTGCATCGGTTGAGCTGGTCATTGCATGATAATTGGCCACAAAGTAATAACATTCGTTGTCTTTCTGAAGTTGAATGTGCTGACGAATCGCACCAAAATAATTTCCAATATGGAGAATCCCGGATGGCTGAATACCACTTAGAATCCGTCTCCCTTTAATCGCATCCATTATAAATCCTGTCGTTGGGTGTAAGCAGATAGAACCCGGCTAAACCGGGCAAGTTCAACAAGAAGATACTTCTCTTCCTGTTTTCGTCAAGTATTACGCATTAATAAAATCAAAAAGATATTCGTCAGCGCGCTTTGCGCATTGACGGCAATCACGGATTACTCTCGGGGCTTCATCAGAGGGTAGAAGAAGCCGCTTGGTGCACATATTGGCAATGTCAATTACATGCCAAAATTGCAAGTAAACGACCAAAACCCTTCGACACAGATTCACACTGATTTTCACGGATTACCACAGACGGAAAACCGGCGAAAATATTCAAGAAGATCGTCCAATTGCTGCGCGACGCAGCCTGGAGTAGAAGATATGGTGTGCATAGGATGGGATGCAAGTGCAAAGCAAACGCTGGCTAATCAACTTCAGCAACACTCTTTGAAGAAGATCTGTCTTCTCCTTTAATATTAAGCAAGTCGGCGGGCTTCATTGGCGGTATTATCAACCCCTGTGCCACAGTCCCTACAACCCTTTCGTGTATAATACCTCTTAGGGTCGAATACGACATAGATGCTATCTGCATCAGGAAACGGGTGGGACAGGCATATTGTCCCTCTTTTTGAGGAAGAACGCTCAAGTCTACAATATGATACGCAAAAACAACCGACCCAGAGCATACCTCCTCCTCATCGTTTCCTACCGGCCAAGCCTGAAATTTAATAGCAAATAGAAGTGAACTTTCTTCTTCTTGTATTTTCCAATGGCATTGGAAGCGCAGACTGGCGTTGAACACATCGAATTCGGAGTTCGTTGGAATTTCGATGCGGAAGCTATTGATCATAATGCCTTTAGGCCGGTAGCTAATTTGCCGTTCAATATCTTTTTCTGTTTTTGTGTTTTTCATCCTACTTTAACTTTCAAATCACTATGGGTTTTGGTAAAGACTGCATGCAAAACAGCATTGCCGGAATCAGATTCACCGCCAATTAAACTATCCTCTTCCGAGAAAACCATATTCTCGAGTTGGTAAGTTTCGACGCCAATTGTGCTTATTGAATCAGACAAAGTCGGAACTTGTATCAAATCTTGTCCGAGGACTGCTTCAATTCTTGTGATAGTTTTAAGCGTCATGTTTTGGTTAGCAGCCAGGATGTTACTTACTCTCGATTCCTTTATGCCCAGCTTTCTAGCCAAGTCCACCTGTTTCCATTTTCTGGACTTTAAGATGGCTTCAATCCGATCGGAGATTTGCATTTTTTTGGCGACATAAAGCCGCGTTTCCTCAGGAACACTCCGGGTTAAATCAATAAATGTTTGGCCGGCTTTGTTCTTTGCTTTAATCAAAATCGAGATCTCCTTCCAGGTATTTCCCCTTAATTCTTACTGCTTTAGACTTAACAAGCCTAATATCCATCTGTTCAAAAACCACTTTTAGCCGTTCAACCTGCGAATTCAAAACTGGATCTTCATTGTATGTTCGGGTATTCTTGACACCGCCGCCCCCCACAACAATAAACAACGGAGAGTACCTTATACAAAAGAGTCGCAAGCCATTTTTTCCGCCAGCCCTTATTTCAACCAAACAATCATCTCGCGAACTAATGTTTTTGAAATATTTGTCGCGGCAACCACGACTCGTCAGTATCAATCTAAGTTTTTCAGTGAGTTCACCAAAATGTCTATTGTTCTTTACCCGCGCGCTATTAAGAAACTTTGTAAATTCGTCTACCGATTCATCGGCAAAATGAACGACATAGAGATTTGCCGCCGCACTTTCAACAAATAATTCGACTTTAAAATTCAATTCTTCACTTATAAGTTAAGTTTTGCAAATTTAATTGTCAACTGTTCCGGGATAATTGGCAGCAATCACATTTTTAAGAGTAGGGACAAAAATGATATCATTAAGACATCAATTGCTGAACTTCATGAATGCCTAAACGCTATAGCTTATCTTTCATGACAAAGGTTGAAGTTCTATCTTGCCGCCTTATAAAATGGTGATGCCGATGGTCGGAAATTTCCACAATTATTCTGCGACATCGATTGCTTTAGGGTATTATGGGGCTGGTTTGAGGTAAGAACGAGGCTTGCCTGAATCAAATAAACGGAGCCGATATATAATTTTATCGGCTCCTAAGTCACTAATCCATGAACAGATACGGCTTCCACAATTCGTGGCGCGGCCCGATAAAGTGCTGCAAATAAAAGAAGTGATTCGGGCGCTTTGGCTGGGTAAATAGCTGCATATCCGCCTGCTCCGGTGTACGGTTGGCCTTGCGATTATTACAAGGCATGCAGGCGATAACCAGATTTTCCCAGGTATCTTTTCCACCAAATTGGCGCGGGATGATGTGATCGACGGTCAAGGGCTGCGCTTTGCGGCCGCAATATTGACAGCTGTGATTGTCACGAATCAGTAGATTCTTGCGATTGAGCACAATACGCCTGCGAGGTGCACGCGCATAGCGAATCAGCCGCACCACAATCGGCAGGGGCATCCGCATCGATACCGAACGTACCCAAAGCTTATCTGTCTCTATTGCTTCTGCCTTACCAAGGAGAATGAGGATGATTGCTTTCTTGACATCACATACCGAAAGTGGCTCATAATTTTGATTCAGAAGAAGCACACCACGATTCATCATAATATACATCACCTTTCGAACAAGCAAAATATAAGGGCAGCCGCCGCTAAAGATCAAGCTGTTTTCGGGCTATTTCAGTCATAACCGTCTTTATTTAATCATCTTACGCCAACCTCTATTAACATTGTTCCAACAGTTTGTTAAATTTTCATGAACTTTATTCACGACTGCAAACAGACGTGGGCAAAAACCCGCGCGTCGTTCACCATATTGTCGATCAGGCAATATTCGTTGGGCTGATGACAGACATCTTCCAGGGTAGACCAGACAGCAGCATTTAATCCCAAGCGCCGGAAAAGTGCTGCGACTGTTCCCCCACCGATGCCCATTGGCCGTGCCTGCACATTGTAGATTTCACCGATAGCCGTTTGCAACTTGGTAACCACCTCGGCATCCACCGGTGTCGGCGGTGCAGATTCCGCCAGCTGTGAGGTGCCAATCTCTATTTTCACGCCATGCTCGCCTTCAATCTCATCAGCAATGCGTCTCACTTCATCTAATAAAGATTGCACCGGATAGGTTGGGAGCAAGCGGCAATCCATATAGAAAACATCCTCTCCCGGGATGGTATTAATGTTCGGGACGTTGGCTTCCTTACGGGTCGCCTCGAATGTGGAGATTGGCGGGGCAAATACCTCATCGCGGGCATCAAAGGTATCGTAGAGACTCCTCAAACGAACCACCATATGCGACGCGGCCGTAAAGGCATTGATGCCCTCTTCCGGAAGGCTGCCGTGACATTGCTTGCCCTTGGTATTAATACGCAACCAGACGATGGCTTTCTCGGCAACCTCAATCATCGTGGAATCCGGTTCCCCGGCGTCAGGGACAATGATGATGTCATCTTCAGAGAACATCTTGCGGCGGTGCTCCAGCAAATATTCCAATCCCAACTCAGAACCGGTTTCTTCATCGGCAGCAATAATCACAGCCAGATCATACGCCGGCTTAACACCTTCCGCCAGGAAGGCCAGAAGAGTGAAAATGCTGCTGGTCAACCCCTGCTGATTGTCTTCTGTCCCACGCCCGTAGATGCGTCCGTCTTTCACTACCGCTTCCCATGGATCGGTATCCCACAATTTCAAATCGCCCTCCGGAACCACATCCATATGAGCCATCAGCCAGATGGTGCGCGCCGAAGATTCACCGGGTATTCGAGCGATGAGATTCGGGCGAACGCCATTTTTCGCAGCCGCATCCGGCGCATCGACTTGCTCGATATTGGTTACACCGCGCTCTTCCAGAAATGCCTTGATATACATGGCCTTGTCCCACTCCCCATCGCCACCGTTGATTGGGCTCAGTGCCCGGATAGCGGTAATTGCCTTCTGAAAGGCAATCATTTCATCCGTCATAGCGACTAATCTCCCTGATACGCGCTCAAATATTTCATTTGTCATTTACAATCCCCTTATATTTTTGCAATCGCCGTGCAGCACCATCAAAACCTAACCGACAGACAGAGTTAAGATGGTCGATATGGTGACAAAACGGCAAATTTAATATGTTTACTTTTGCTATGTCGCTGTCTTACTACAGCGCTATGCATAAACCTTACTGGTTATACGTAAAAACTTAAGTATAATGGCGGTTTTCCGCCATTTAAAGAGGCTAAAATAGCATAATCATTCGTTATTTACGACTGTTATCTCAACCAATGTGATTACTATCAAGATCAGACAATTATCATGTTCATAATTTAGAGGGTCAATATCATTATTAAAATGATACCTCAGCCTTGACATTGGAGCAAATTACATACTATCGGTTTCTCGGAGAGATCGAATAAATCAGGCTGTCCGTTCCCTATATTTCATTATAGGACTCACAGCATTAATGAGAACTAATGAGCGCAGTAGTGTATCATGGATGTGAACGAACTGATTCAATCGATGGAGGGCAATTTTCAGCAGTACAATAGCCTGCTGAACCGGTTCGAAGACGAAGCCCAGGCAGCGAGAGAAGAAAATCGCCAGATTCGGCGTTTACTTGCTGCAGCCAATCACATTCTCGATGAGGTTGTTGATTATCGCTTGAAAAAGATACTAAAAGAAGAGCACCCGTATTTTCCTCAGATCAATGCTGACAAAATTCGTAACGGTGTCATTTACCAAAAAGAAACGACCCGACAACTTGCACAGCAATTCTTAAGGCGGCGCCAGGAGTTGGTGCGCTTGCTTTATGCCATTCCACTGGATAACTGGTATCGAACTGGTGTGCATGAGTTCGAGGGGCACGTTACGTTTAAAGAACTTGTCAGACGTATGGCAGAGAAAGACAAGCAAGTACTCGTCGAAATGAATAGTGTGATCCATCGTGATGAATCCTGAAGCTTGCGTATAAGCAGTTAAGCCGGTAGCGTATCGTTTTGCACCGGTTATCTGCTTATGCCGGCGGTGATTGCAGAAGCGGATAGCGTTTCTGTAGCGAGTCCCGCATGGCCAGCAGCGCCAGACCGATTGCCAGACCAATCCCCCACCCAACCAAAACATCTGAAGGATAGTGTACCCCAACATAAATACGGGAAAATCCAATTGTAATGGCCAGAATGGCAAGTGGCCAGCGCCCACGACGAAAGAAGCCACTGAGAACAGTTGCAACTGCTGCCGAATTGGCAGCGTGTGACGATGGGAAGCCATACCAGCTGCCACAGTGCGTAAGGAGACGGAAGCCTTCCAGCGCCTTGCAGGGCCGCAGCCGTTCAGTGAATGGCTTGAGAAAACTGCTCGTCAGCTGATCGGCAAAAATAATCGCCAGCACCACCAATGCAAGGGTAATATGTCCATCTCGTCCCCCTTTAAAGAGTAGCCATAGCGCCAGAAGCCCACCGGGCCAATAGAGATTGCGCTTGTTGGTGACAATTGGCATCAACCAATCAAGAAAGGCATTGGCAATACTGGTATTCAGGAAGAAAAAGAGAGTTGTATCTATGTCGGAAAGAACAGATATCATATGTTCCGGAATGGTTAGCAGGGAACTTCCGGTTGCACCCGCAGGGTTTATTGGGTCTTATTGGCGGTTTCTTCCGGCGATGACGGCTGGTATGCATAGACTTTCTTGACCGCTTCCAGGATCTGCTCCCGATCAAACGGCTTCCTGAGGAAATGAAGTGCGCCCTCATCAAGTGCCTGCTGAATAGATTTATCTACCGCAAAACCGGAGGTCAAGATGACCTTCACATTTTCATCGATATTCCGGAGCTCCTGTAACACCCTAAGGCCATCCGCATCCGGCAAATTGAAGTCCAGAACCACCACTTCGATTAGATGCTTGTCCGCACGGTATAAGTCGATACCTTCGCGAGCAGTCTCAGCAAGAATCACCTTATACGATTCTGCATCAAGAACACTTTGCATAATATGACGCAGATTTTCTTCATCCTCGATCACCAGCACATAGCGATTGTCACCCGGACTTTGCACACGCTTGCGATCTTCCTTGATCTCAATCATTTTCATGCCTAGCGGCACTTCCTGGATCTTCGGTGTAGAAATCTCACGCAGCTTGCGGAGAATATTAGCGATTCGGTGAGAAGATTTATGCATCAACTGCAGGTAATTGGTGAGTCGCTGATTGGTCGCGCCAATCTTCTGCAACTCCATTTTCACCATATCGATCGCGGAGATAATGACGGTTAGCGGCTGGTTGATTTCGTGGTTTGCAGTAGCAATGGTCGCATTGTAGGTCAGCTTGCGTTCAGCTTCATAGAGCCGACGTTCCAGTTCAGTGCGTTCAAATGCGCGCTTGACGCGGATCTGCAATTCACCAAGATTAATCGGCTTCAAGAGATAGTCACTGGCGCCCAGCCGAATGGCTTCAACGGCTGTTTCGATAGAAGCATGACCGGTCAGAAGTATGCTGGCGACATCAACTTTGCGCTCATTCAGTTGGCGGATCAATTCAATCCCGCTGATGCCCCCCATGATCAAATCTGTCAAAACCAGATCGAAGGATTCACTCTCAATCAGATTCAGAGCATCTTGACCACTGCTAGCCAGCACAACTTTATATTGATGTTCTTCCAGAGCCCGTTTAAGCATTAAACGACTGGCGTAGTCATCGTCCACGACCAGTATCTTATAAGCCGGCATACTTTCTCCGTTAATTCGCTAAAAAATAGATGATTCGCTGTAGCAAAGCAATGCATAAAAATGATAGGCCAGTCCGGCGGCAGAAGCGGTAAAATAAGCCTTCATAAGCGCCTATTTTACGATAAATCGGCAGCAGTTAAATTGTCACCGGTCAAATACCTGATTTTTTCTTCAAAATAATTGCGCTTAGGCTTCCGGACGGGACTTCACGAGCGTGATAGAATTGCCGCTTTCGTTGAAGTAGACTTCATCGATGATATGCAGGATTAACATGAAACCGCGGCCGTAAGGGGCGGTATTGATGCCGTCGAATTGATTGTTTTCAGACACATACTTATGCCAATCGAAGCCGGGTCCCTCATCGGTAATGTTCAAGGAGAACATCTTTGGGCTATATTGAAAGCCAATGCGAATCATTCGCTGCCCATAATGAGGATCTTGCAGGCGTTTGCTGCGCAGTTCTTCAAACTCGCCAACCTTGGCAAAATCGTAATCCTTGTCCTTGATAGAAGACGGCAGTTCCAGGTTTCCATGCTCCACCGCGTTGAGGATCGTTTCCATAAAAGCAACGTGAAACTGGTGAAACATTGGTTTGCTGCAGAACCCGGCATTCAACAGAAAGCGAGCCAGGTAATCTGCTACAACGCCGGCATCAAGTTCAGCGGTTGGGAAATCGAGGTTAATGCGCATCGATTGCGCGTATTCGAAGATCTTTTCACGCTTCAGGCTGGAACGCCGATAGCGAAGGACCTTCTCAGCAACCTTCTTGACATCTGCTAACTTGAATGGTTTGGTTATATAGTCGTGGGCGCCGTGCTTGACGGCGGAAATTGCAAAATCGAGCGTTTTCAAACCGGTAATCATGATCACCGGTACATCCGGCTTCGCTTCGCGAGAGATCTGCAGGAGATCTATGCCGGACATGCCAGGCAAATCGATATCGGAAATCACCAGGTCGATAGGATCTTCGCTTGCTAGAATTTTTGCCGCACTTTCCGCATCGGGTGCATTCAGCGTCTGATAGTCCAGGCTGCGAAAATATTCCGTTAGCATCGACAGAATTGCCGGTTCATCATCTACAATCAGGATGGTATTCAAGAGCCGCTCCCCTAACCTTACGGTTCAATAGGGAAAAGCTGATCTAACTTGATCGATTTAAACAGCTCAAGCAAGTTTTCATTGATGCCCTTAATACGCATCTTCTTGCCCTTGGCAACAATATTCTTATAGAAAATGAGGAATTTACCGATGCCTGAACTGGTAATAAACGGGACGTAGGTCAGATCAAAAACAGCCTCGCTGAAGTCTTTGGCGAGAAGATCCTGAAATTGCTCTTTCAAATCTTCGGCGTTATCATTATCAACGGCACCGATGATGGACACATGCACCGCTCCATTTTGATTCGAAAGCTTAAATTCCATTTTATGTTCTCCCAGTGTCTATGATAGTTCTTGACTACTATTAACATCAAAAGCTGGTTGAAAACAACTCAAAAAAGATCTTCCAACCCAGAGTCACTGAAGATCATCGACAGTAGCTCTGTATCCCTGAAAGAAAAAATCAGCTTTTTTTACGGCCTTTTTCAGAAAGCTGGCCGTCGATCGCAGAAACTATCGCATTAATGTGCTTGTCCAACTGCCCGCTGAAGCGGCAACCAGCGGCATGGTCATGTCCACCACCGCCAAACGCCGTAGCCACCCGGCCCACATTGACAGTCCCCCTGGATCGCAGGCTAACCTTGTAAAAGTCCGGCGACACCTCGCGAACAAACAGGCCAGCCTCAACACCGCGAATAGCGATGCTGTAGTCTGCCAAGGGATCCACATCGAGTTCTGGTCCGGCATTCATGTATTCAAGCGGCAAGTAGATAAGACATACCTTGTTATCCAGATATAATTGTAAATTGGACAAGGCATAGCCGATAGTGTTTATTGATAACACATTGTGATTTGAAAAGACTTGATTTGCAACACGATTTGGCTGAACGCCATATGAAACCAGGAGACGCGCAATCCGGAAGTCTTCCGTCGTTGTGTTGGTATTCGAGAAGCGCCCGTTGTCATAAATAAGCCCTGTGTAAAGCAAGGTCGCCAATTCCTCATCCGGAACAACGTTCGCGAATTCCAGCAGCTCAAAAATCAGCTGACAGGTAGAGCTGGCGCCGGTATCTACTATATTGACAGACGCAAAATCATCTTCAAAGGGATGATGATCGATTTTTAGACACTTTTCCCTCAATGGCAACAGGGCACTGACGTCACCAAGGCGTTGCCGGCTGGATACATCAACAGCAATGGCTGCCTGATAGGGTTTCTGTGGCGCTGCGGAATTGCCAAGGACACTGTCCCACCCCCAAAGAAAGCGGTATTTTTCATCCGGATGCGCATCATGAAGCACTACCTGATACTGCTTTTCCAAGCCATCCAGATAGTAAGCGATTGCCAGTGCAGCTCCATAGGCATCGCCATCAGCGTTTACATGAGTCGTTATCAGAAAATGATCATTCTCTTTGAGGAATGAAAGGACTTCCTTAAATGCTGCCTGCTTCTCAGATATTTTCAACCGCGATTCCTTTTAATGCTTCATCCGAATGAATCTCCAGTACCTGGCGATAAAAATCCAGTTCCACTTCGAGTGCCCGGCTAATATTTGCCGCCTGGCGAAAGCCATGTCCCTCCCCTTCCAACAGCAGATAAGCCACCGGCAAGCCTTTCTCTCGCAATGCTTCAACCATTTTTTCAGCCTGTTCCGGCGGCACAACCACGTCTTCATCGCCCTGGATGAATATCGCCCCGACAGAAAGCTGATCTGTGAAATAGAGCGGCGACCGGTCAAGGTAGGTTTGACGATCTTCGGGATATGGCCCAATCAGCCGATCAAGATAGTGCGCCTCAAATTTGTGGGTGTCTCGGGCAAGCGCTTCCAGGTCGCCAATCCCATACAGACTCGCCCCGGCGCGAAATTCGTCGTAAAATGTCAGTGCTGCCAGCACGGTAAATCCGCCGGCGCTACCGCCACGAATGAGCAATCGCTCGCGATCTACCCATCCTTTTTCGGCCAGCCAGAGAGCCCCGGAAACGCAGTCTTCAACATCAGCAAGCCCCCAGCGTCGATTTAATGATTCGCGATAAGCCCGCCCGAATCCGGTGCTGCCGCGGTAGTTCACATCGAGCACCGCGAAACCCCGCGAGGTCCAAAATTGGGTCTTCAGCACCAGGCTGGCATCCGTTGCGGCCGTCGGTCCACCATGTCCCATCACGATAAGCGGCGGTTTTTCATCTTCCGGACCAACCAAGCGCGCATTTTGGGGCGCATAAAAGAAGCCGTGTGATTGTTCGTCATCCCCAACAGGGAAAGAGACCGGCTGAGCCAATGCTACATCAGCCGGATCAGGAACGGCGTCGCTCGACATACGAACTACTTCATGTTCCAGACTTTCGAGGTCCAGCTCAATCAGCGACAAAGGTTGAGTAGCCGTAGCGCCAAAAAACCAGGCTTTGCTTTCGCCAACCCGCACTTGATCGAGGAAACAGAAGGGCAATGAAATCACCTCGGATCGACCTTCGCTCATATAAACGCGACACAATTTCCAGACACCTTGTTGATGATAGGCGCTGATGATTGACTGCTCCGACTCAACACCGTAAACAGACATGCCAAACACCCATTGCGGTAAAGCAAATTCTGCATCCAATTCATACAGGTTTTCTACCTGGCCATCCTGATAAGCATGCAGATTCCACCAGCCGGAACGATCTGAGGAGAACAGTAGCTGATCATTCTTGCCCCACTGCGGCTGAAAAACTGATTCCGCTTGCCCGCCGGCGATTTGTCGCGGTTGCGACAGTTGTCCATCTGCAGCGATATCGGCAAGCCAAAGTTCAGTCGCATCCCAGGGCATATCCGGATGTTGCCATTCCAGCCATGCCAACTGCCCACTATCAGCATTCAGCGACGGTGAGGCATAAAAGTCATTACCCTCTCGCAAAACTATCATTTGTGGTGTTGCATCAAGCGTGATTGAGGCAAGGAAGTTCTCGACATCATGTGCACTATCCCCCTGGCGCTCGCCGATGACGATCAGGCGATTTCGTTCTTTATCAAGCTGAATATCGGCAAAGCGCATATCATCCGCTTGAAAAACAGGCGAAATAATGCCATCGCTGTCACGCCGGTAAATGCCGCCGTCGCCGCGGTCCGAAAACCAAACAATGCTGTCGTCGACGACAAAGGCAGCGCCACCGTATTCATGAACCCTGCTGCCGACAGAATGTGGGGCTGGTATCAGCTCCTCCGCTGCAGCACCGGGCATTTTGCACATTAGTGTATTCCGGCCTTTTTCGGCCGGACGACTCTCAACCCAGTAGACGGTATCACCTTCGGTCGCAATATTCCCGAAGCGGCGGCTGCCGGCAGCAATCATATCTGCAGTAATAGGTGATGCCCATCCACCGTATGGAGAGATGGTTTTTTGTTGATCAGGCATAACTATACTTTTGTTTAGGAAGGGTTAATAGTAAGACAGCTTAAATCCGAAAGAAAGCAAATCCCAAGTTCCAACAGGAAAAATTCCAAACGATGAAAAGAGTAACAAGAAAACTCTCAACGGGAAAAAATCCAAAAGCTGGCGGCCATTGTCTACTCATATAAACGGTCTGTCGTTTTTGGAATCTTTCTTGTTAGGATTTTTGTTGTTATTTCTTTCACCGTCTTTTAAACGCCTCTATCGCTCGCACGGCGAAATCGGACAGAATCAATCTTCCACTCTCTTCAGCACGTTCCTCAAGCAGGGTCTCCCAATGATCAGTGCCGTGCCAGCAAACAGCTTTGAGCCGGCGCATGGCCTCCGGGCTATATCCGGCTAGCTGTTTGGCCCGCGCAGCAACCGCAGCATCAAGCTGCTCGCGATCATCGTAGATGGCTGCATAGAGTCCATGGGTGCAAGCCCATTCGGCATCTCGCCAGTCAGCATCGGTCGCAAAGGCAGTAAAAGCGCCGGTACCGACTTTCCGCTCGACAGCCGGGCCGACGACAAATGGGCCGATGCCTATTGCCAGTTCACTGAGGCGCACAGCAGAGCGTTTCGTTGCAAGGGCATAATCAGCCGCAGCCGCCACACCAACACCCCCGCCAACTGTTTTACCCTGGATGCGGGCAATAATGAATTTCGGGCAGCGCCGCATCGCCAGAATCAACCGCGCGAATCCCATAAAGAATTCCTTGCCGGTATCAAAATTGTCGATGGCCAGTAACTCGTCAAAAGATGCGCCGGCACAGAAGGGTCCTTCACCTTCGCTCTGCAGCACTACGACTTTCACATCATTATTCGCCCCGGCTTCATCTATAGTCGAGGCAATGGCTTTCAGCAATGATCCCGGGAGAGAGTTCTTCTTGGGATGAAAAAAGGAGACCGTGCCGACGCCGTCAGCAACTTCTATGTTAACGTGGCCGTTTTCTGACATTCTGCGTTACTCCAGTTGAGATGTTTCTCTTGAATGGAATACTGGAATACTGGAATACTGGAAAAAACTTGGCAGCGATGTGAATGCGCCTATATTCCATCATTCCATCATTCCATCATTCCATAACTCCAGTGCTTCTCTGCATTCCCTCTGGCAAGCATCAAGCATCCAGTATCAAGCTTCCAATATCCAGCATCAAATATCATCTTTCTTAACCATTCCCCAGGTCTTGAAAATCGGTTCTTGCTTCTCGCGGCCCGACGGAACTTCCCGCAAAGGCTCACAAGGCTTGAGGGTATCGCGCAGCATTTGCGGCAGCGCTTGATAAATCTTCGTGCCTTCCGTTTTCCAGCCAATCATTTCGTCGGTGACGTCTTTGATGATTCTAGCCGGATTCCCAACCACAATTTTGCGCGGGGGGATCTCCATCCCCTCTCGAATGAAGGTCAAAGCACCGACGATACACTCATCGCCAATTGAAACGCGATCCATCACAACGGCATTCATGCCAATCAGGCAATTTCGCCCGAGGTGTGCACCATGAATCACAGCACCATGGCCGACATGGGCCGAAGGCTCCAAAACAGTTTCCACACCGGGAAACATGTGAATGGTGCAGTTTTCCTGCACGTTGCATCCATCCTTAATGACGATTGCTCCCCAGTCGCCACGAATCGCTGCGCCGGGACCAATGTAGACATCCGCGCCGATTACCACGTTGCCGGTCACCGTTGCATTCGGATGCACGTAGGCAGATTCATGAACCACCGGGCGATAGCCATTAAATTCGAAAATATTGCTCATAGTACCTGCTAAGGGGCATCGGATGATATTTCAATCGACTTGAGTTTATCGCGATCATCAAATTCCAGGGTGAGGTAGCAGGAATAGCTCATCATTTCGCTGTCATCGCAATTGATGAAGGTAATTCGCTCCTGCCCTTTCCAGCCGGACTGGGCAGCCAATCCCAGCAAATCCATCACTTCATCGAAGTGCATGCCTACCTGAACACCGGGGCCAAAACGGGCACGGCTGGAGGACGTGCGAATCGCCTCGACCTCACCCCAGACGACATCAACTTCAGCATTGTTGTAAACGAGCGTCTTATTGCCACCGCCCCGGGTGACCCCGCGTGACCGCGAGGGATTGCCGAACTCGCGACGCACGCGCGCTTCCGAATCTTTGATTGAGACGTCAGCAATGCGCATTTGATCGCTCTTGATGCAGATGGAATTGCTGCTACCGGCTCCACCGCCGCCGGTAATCAGACTGGTTACGCGATCGATGATACCCTCGTTCTGCGATTCCACTTTTGTGGACTTTTTGCCGTTGGCCTTTTTGTCTTTGGCATCGGCATCTTTCGCATCTTTTTTCTTTACCGTACGTGCATCTGTGCCTTTACGTGATGGGAAACTGCCAACTTCATGAATCTCACATGACATACCCATGACCAGCACAAAAATTAACGCGGCGAGCCAATAATGTTTGCGGTGCATCTCCAATGACCTCTTGGTTGATTATACTCTTTCAATAATCATTGCCATTCCCTGGCCCACTCCAATACACATAGTACAGAGAGCAAAGCGTTCCTGCCGCTCTTCCAATTCAATCAAGGCACTACCGATAATGCGTGTGCCGGACATACCCAACGGATGCCCAATTGCAATGGCCCCACCATTGGGATTGACGCGAGGATCATCATCGGCCAAACCCAGTTCGCGCATGCAGGCAAGACTTTGTGAGGCAAAAGCTTCATTCAACTCCAGAACAGCAATGTCGTCAAGCTTCATATCCATTACTTTCAAGATCTTTTCAGTGGCATAGTACGGTCCCATGCCCATGATACGCGGCTCAAGCCCGACAGCCGTAGCAGCAAGGATGCGTGCACGTGGTTTCAAACCATGCTGTTTGATCCCATCTTGAGAGGCAAGCAGTATCGCAGCAGCGCCATCATTGATGCCACTGGAATTACCGGCGGTAACGCTGCCTTCCCCATCTGTTCTGAAAACCGGCCGTAAGGATGACAGTTTTGTAATGCTCGAATCTGCACGGATGAACTCATCATGATCAAAAATTATAGGATCGCCTTTACGCTGCGGGATGGACACCGGCATAATTTCTTTTGCAAGACGCCCTTTTTCGCGGGCCGCGGCGGCCTTCTTTTGAGAACCAAGAGCGAACTGATCCTGGTCCTCACGGCTAATATTGTATTGCTCAGCGACGTTCTCAGCTGTATGTCCCATGCCGTCAATCCCGTATTGGGCCTTCATACGGGGATTCGGAAATCGCCAGCCGATTGAGGTATCCCACATTTTGGCATCGCGACCAAATGCCCGCCCGCTCTTGGACATCACATATGGCGCACGGGTCATGCTCTCGACGCCTCCGGCAATAAAGACATCACCGCCATCGACTTTTATGAGCGCAGCAGCATTGGCAACCGAGTTTAAACCGGATGCACAGAGCCGATTGACAGTATAGCCCGGTACAGAAGTCGGTAAGCCGGCAAGCAGCAAGGCCATTCTCGCGACGTTGCGATTGTCCTCCCCTGCCTGATTGGCGCAGCCGAGTATCACGTCTTCGATCGCAGCCGGGTCCAGCGATGAATTGCGTTTTACAATTTCAGCAATGGTCATCGCCGCCATATCGTCGGTACGAACCGTTGCCAGCGATCCGCCGAATTTGCCAACAGGCGTGCGAATCGTATCAATTATATATGCATCTCGCATATGAGTGCTCTCCGTTACGCGTCAAAATGTGTCTTGCTTGTTCGATAAACCGTGGCCTGGAAGAGACCCACCACTTCGTCGTCATTTCGCGACACCCGTACCGAATATATTGCGGTTCGGCGGGTACGATTTTCTTCTTCAGCAACAGCCGTTAAAATATCGCTCTTCTGGACTGGCGCGGGATAGGCCATGTTGGCATTGAGCAGCAAGCTTACCTGACCATGCGAGTTGCAGGCAAACGCCAAGGCGCTATCGGCAAAGGCATACGTAACACCGCCATGCCCGACGCGAAATCCGTTTAGCATTTCTTCGCGAACCTGCATTTGCAAGGTGACACGGCCAGGTGCAACGTTCAGCACCTTCACCCCCAGCCACTGGCTATATGGATCGTTGTCAAGCATCTGCTTCACAACGCGCTCCGCCAATTCCTGAGCTTCGGAGCTACTGTCCACGCTATTTGAACTTGTCTTCAAATTCCTGATCTCTCTGAGCTCTTTCAGCGATCGTTGCTTCAATCAACTGCTCAATTTCTTCATCTGTCAAAACATAAGAGCGTTGTTTCTTACGAAGAAAATAATACATCATTGGATTGCTCACCAGCATAAAAACACCTAACAGGCCTTCGAGGATCTGGAAAGCCGGTCCAAGATCAGACACATTGAACAAAACAATCAGCGTAATAAGCTGAACAAAAAGCAAAAACAGCAAGCCAATTTTCCATTTTGTCACTTTGCGATACTGCTTGATCGACCATTGACGGATGGCATCATGCTCAGGATTCCGGTAGAGCTCCGGTGGGAGTTCGATGAAGTGCTGTTCTGGATTATAATCTGACATGGCAGGATTTATCTACTTAAGTAAAAAATGTCTCGCCTCGGCGCACCATGCGTTTTAATAATGGATTGGGCCGATACCGGTCTTCACCGTATTCGTCTTGTAGCACCTCCAGACGTTCCAACACGACCGGTAGGCCGAGATCATCCGCCCAGCGCAATAGGCCCCTGGGATAGTTTACGCCGCGAGTCATTGCAAGTTCAACATCATCTCGCGAGGCGATATTGAGAAATACGGCATCGACCGCTTCGTTGATTAACATCGCCACAACTCGATCGACAATTGCTTGGCCAAGTTCACGGTCTTCATTCGCTTGCGGTGCTGTCGCGCCTTCAGTGTATTCATAATAGCCACGTCCGGACTTTTTACCAAGAAACTTTGCCTCAACCATTCGCTTTTGCGTGAAGGAAGGTTTGAAGCGCGGATCGTAGAAGAAGGCCGCAAATACGCTCTCGGTAACCGCATAGTTGATATCGTTGCCTATGAAGTCCATGAGCTGAAAAGGCCCCATACGAAAGCCGCCGATCTCGCGCATGGCCCAGTCGATGGTGGCAGCATCGGCGATACCTTCCTCCAATATGCGTAAAGCTTCACCATAGAATGGTCTTGCCACGCGATTTACAATGAATCCCGGGGTATCTTTGGCGATCACCGGCAACTTGCCCCAATCTTGCATTAGCGACTTCATTTCGTCTGCCAGACCCTGTTCAGTGGCAATGCCCGGCACAACTTCCACCAGGGGCATCAGCGGTGCCGGATTGAAGAAATGCAGTCCGATAAATCGCTGCGGCTGTTCACACGCACCTGAAATCGCAGCGATAGACAGTGATGAGGTATTGCTGGCTAACACACAATCCTCTGACACCAAGGATTCGATCCTGGAGAACAGCTCGGTTTTGGCCTCAAGGATTTCTACAATCGCTTCAATGACCAGTCCGGCAGACTCAATGCCATCGAGATTTTCCTGGTAGGAAATACGCCCCTGAATCGAAGCTGCTTCATCGGCTTGAAGTCGGCCTTTTTCTACCAAACGCTCAAATATCTTTGTGTGAGATGCACGGGCATTTTGCACAGCATCCGCGAACGTATCTATCAGCAAGACGGGATGACCATAGGTAGCAGCTACCTGGGCAATGCCTCGTCCCATTGTTCCGGCGCCGAGAACGGCAACGAGATCATTTTGATTCAATTTGGGCATAACTGGTTCTCATATAGTAATTGTTGCAAAAGGATAGCGTCCAAAATCCAACAAGAAAAATTCCAAAATCCAACAAGAAAAATTCCAAAATCCCCCCTTTATTTCCCCCTGGGGGGAAATAAAGGGGGGATTAACTCGCTTCAAAGGTGTAAAATCATGATCCTTTAAATTCGGGTTTGCGCTTCTCCTGGAACGCTTTGACGCCTTCCAGATAGTCATGACTATGCGACGCTTCCCCCTGCAGCTTCTCTTCAACTTCCAACTGTTGCAAAAGGTCATTATCAAAAGACGCATTCAGGGCACGTTTGGTTAACCCCAGGCCCTTTGTCGGCTGCTTAGCCAAATGCCGGGCAAGTTTACTACTGACTTCTGCGAGTTCCTCTGCGGGAACAACCTTGTAAATCATGCCCATTTCCAAAGCCTCGGCAGCAGGGACTTTTTCACCGAGCATCATTTGGGCTGTGGCTCGAGGTAAGCCAATCAACCGTGGTAAAAACCAGGTGCCACCACTATCGGGAATCAGACCGATATGACAAAAAGCCTGTAAGAATGAGGCCTTTTCCGAGGCAATTACGATATCGCAAGCCAAGGCAATATTCGCACCGGCGCCGGCAGCGACGCCATTTACGGCGCAAATGACCGGTTTTTCTAACTGTCGAATTTTTGTAACAATTGGATTATAACTCTCGCGGACTATGTCTTCGATTTCCGGTGCCGGGCCTTGAGCGGGCACCGCTTCAGCGAGGTCCTGACCAGCACAGAAAGCGCGCCCGGCACCCGTTACGTTAACAGCGCGAATCTCAGTATTTTCCGCACAGGCATTGAGCGTTTCCTGGAAGGCCTTTGCCATCGGGCGATGAAAGCTATTTAACACATCCGGACGGTTCAGCGTGATAAAAGCAACGCCGTCCTGGATCTCGAAAAGGATTTCATTTTGATGGGACATGGGGACCTCGGTCTTGGTTAAATGGTTGATTGGTCAACTACTTGCCTGGCTGACCAATCGACACATCCCCCGCTATCCCCCTTCGAAGAGGGATAGCGGGGGATGTGTTAGATGCACTTAAACTGCTCGAAAGGCTGTGAACAGGCATTGCAGTGATAAAATGCCTTGCAGGCCGTAGAGCCGAATTCGCTGGTCAATTTTGTATCGGTTGATTCACATAGCGGACAGGCAACGATCTCTGATTTTTTCCGAAACGGGTCGAGATGTGCTTTGGGCACTTTACCGGGTGGTGCGATGCCATATTTGCGCAGCTTTTCCCGCGCTTCATCGCTCAGCCAATCAGTTGTCCACGGTGGTGACAATACGGTCTGAATCCGCACATTGGTCATCCCATGCTCGAGAAGCTTGGCAACCACATCCTGCTCCATTACCCGCATTGCCGGACAGCCGGAATAAGTCGGCGTCATGGTCACGATGATCTGATCTGCCTCAATCTCAACCTTGCGGACCACACCCAGTTCAACAACACTGATAACCGGGATCTCCGGATCCTGAACCTCGTTTAAGAGCTCAAGAATACCCTCAGGGGACAGCCGCATACTGGTAGATGTGGTCATTTGCTCACCACCCGGCATCCGGATATGACCGTGGCAAAATCTGCATTTCGGAAAGAATGAATCCGAGGTGTTCCGTGTGTTTCCCCTGACGGCTACCGCCGGGCAGGAAACGATCCTCCGGCTTCTCCAAGGTTGCTTCAGCCAGGGTTTCATTTACTACCTTACGCCAGTCAAGCTGAATTTTCTTCAAGTCGGCAGCGATGCCCTGGGCTGTTAAACGTTCATCAATCTCGTCGGCTTCAAACATCTCGCCGGTAAACGGCCAGAGGTGATTTACGGCTACCTGGGTGCGCCGATGACTTTCTTCGGTGCCGTCGCCGAGACGTAAAATCCACTCACGGCTGTGACGCAGATGATAGGTTGCCTCTCGCAGACTTTTGACGGCAATTGCCCCCAGACCTTCATGTAGGCTTTTTTCCAGTGCCAGATAGGTATAATAGCTATACACATCGAAGAAAAATTGGCGGACAAGCGTGTGGGCAAAATCGCCATTTGGCTGCTCCAGCAGCATCAGATTGCGATAATCGATGGTCTCGCGAAAATAGGCCAGGTCATCTTCACTGCGTCCCTTGCCTTCTATTTCCCCGGCCAGTTGCAGCAGGCTAATTGCCTGACCGACATTATCCAGGGCGATATTGGAAAGAGCAATATCCTCTTCCAGCATCGGGCCGTGACCACACCACTCGGACAAGCGATGTCCGAGAATCAGGCGATCGTCGCCGAGACGCAGCAGATATTCAAAGAGATCATTATCGTGTTGTTTTGCCGACCCCATCAAACCCCCTTAATACCGCGCGGCACCGAGTAGAACTGCGGATGACGATAAGCTTTTTCGTTGCCGGGTTCAAAGAAAGGTCCGTCGTCTGAGGGCGAGGTCGCTGCAATTTCACTGGTCTGTACCACCCAAATGCTCAATACGCGTCCACGGCGAGCATAAACGTCACGTGCGTTCTGCAAGGCCTGTTCGGCATCAGCGGCATGAACACTGCCGGCATGTTCATGAGGTGCCCCCTGCTTTTCGCGGAGAAATACTTCCCACAATGGTTCGGTTGCGTTCATTAGGCCACCTCCTTTGCCTGTTTCTTGGCAGCATAGGCGCGAGCTGCTTCCCGCACCCATTGTCCGCGTTCCTCAGCAGAACGGCGCGCTTCAAGTCGCTCGCGATTCATGGGACCATGCCCTTTTATAACGGCATAAAACTCATCCCAATCAATTTCACCAAATTCCCAATTTCTGGTCTCTTCATTATATTTTAAATCCGGATCAGGCAGGGTTACGTTGACCGCACGCGCTTGCGGCACGGTAAGATTGACAAATCGCTGGCGCAAATCATCATTGCTCTTCAGTTTCACCTTCCAGCGCATCAACTCTTCCGTATTGGGCGAATTGGTATCCGGTGGACCAAACATCATCAGAGACGGCCACCACCAGCGATCAACAGCGTCTTGTACCATGCGACGTTGTGCATCCGTGCCATTGGCCATGATTGAGATAATCTCATAGCCCTGGCGTTTATGAAAGTTTTCTTCTTTGCAAATCCTGAGATTGGCCCGGGCATAAGGGCCGTACGAGCATTTTGCCAGCATGGTTTGATTGACAATCGCTGCGCCATCGACTAACCAGCCGATTGTGCCGATGTCTGCCCAGGTCAGGGTAGGATAATTGAAGATACTGCTATATTTGGCTTTGCCGCTCAACAATTGCTCAGTCATTTCATCGCGGTCAATGCCCAATGTTTCGGCGGCGCAATAGAGATATAAGCCGTGTCCGGCTTCATCCTGAACCTTTGCCAGCAGAGTTAGCTTACGACGAAGCGAGGGTGCGCGGGTAATCCAGTTCCCTTCCGGCAGCATACCAACCAATTCAGAGTGGGCATGCTGCGAAATCATGCGGATCAGCTGCTTGCGATAACGCTCCGGCATCCAATCCTTGGGTTCGATTTTTTCGCCATTTGCAATTCGTTCTTCAAACGCTGCAAGTTTTGCTTTTTCATCGACTGCCATGGCATCTTCTCCGTATTATGTTGATGAGTAATATCGGCAAATTGGACTGAATCCAGAGCGGCTACATCCTAAATATATCCAGAGGAATGCCCGGCTGCAACAGGTTAACGGGCCAATTCGTTAAATGGTCAAAGCGTCAAAGCGTATTCAATCAACAAACAAGCGCCAAAAACTAACAACCATTCACACCAAACTAACGACTATTAGCTTTTTTGTCAAGTTAAGAAAAATACATGATCGCTCTGGCCGGGTGAGAGACCGGATCATTCACCATAGCACTCAAGATATTGCAACAAACCAGTTGAAGTATACGTTTGTGCAGACATCATAAACCAACTCTCTACAGTCTAAATATGGGGATGTCCAATGATTGCGGCTCAGAAAGCACTTGTCACACATTTATGCATGTATGTTGTCATCCTCAGTTCGATATCAGCGCTAAATGCTCAATCAGAACTGTGGTTTGGTACCTATACAAACGAGGGAGGGAAAATCCAGCAAGGCAGATTCCATGTAGACTTTAATGATAATAAAATAGTCAAAGTCACCCTTGCTCCCTATGGTAAGTCCCCTATCGAGTTTTCTGTCATTGAGCACGATACCACCCAGGGACTGCTGAAAATGGAATGGCCAGGCAATCCCAACAAGAAGTGCACGCTCCTCAGATATCATGCGACCTACTACGCGGGCAACTGGATTGAATCCACCAGGTCATATCCAATGGTGCTGAAAACCTTTAACTTTCAGGATGCAGAACTGCAAGGAAATTGGATGGCGCCAAGCGCTGTCGAGGTGAAAATTATTGAACGTACAAAAGAGCTCTTGTTGAAAGAGGAGAATTGGCACCGCGAAGACAATCGAATCTGTAATGAGACTGCTAAATTCAGTCTCTTTTGCGCACTCTACGCGGCCTCTGTTCAGGTCGATCAACAGTACCGGCACTTGCGCCCGGCAGTAAAAGCAGTGCGTGAGGCCATCGAGACTAAATACCCCAAAAAATATGATCACGTGTTGGTTGATTTCAACAATTCAAGCAGTATTCAATTGGCGGAAGTGCATGCGATTTTAGACGCAGCAAAAGAACGGCTTGTGGGCTTAATGGATGAGAGAAAGTGATACCCGAAACTGTAAGAACTGAGCTAGCGCAGCCCGTCGACTAAACATTGCATGATATGCTTTTCCAGATCAATCGGACTGATGTCCTTGTTTTTTCGATACCAGATCGGCAGGAGGCGTAAGGTAGAGAGAGTTGAAAAAAGGGCGATACGAGGATCAACTTGCTGGAAGTCGCCAGCTTCAATACATGCTTTCAAAATTGTCAGGAAATCCCGCTCATACGCGCTTTCAAGCGATTTATAGCGGGATCTGGCCGGTTCCGCGAGATGCACCCACTCGGAGTTGATCAAGGCAACGGAATCCGGATGTTCCATCGTCATGCGGATATGCAAGCGCAGCAATTGCTCGAATTTTTCTTTGGGGCTTAGACTGGATGCGGTGACATCAGTCATGCCGGCAGTGAAGCGATCAGCGATAACAAGCAAGAGCTGCTCGAGCAGCTCTTGCTTGGATTTAATATGATTGTAGAGACTGGCTGCTTCAACCCCTACGCCGACAGCAATATCCTTCATCGATGTGGCCTGGAAGCCCTTGTCCCGAAACAGGGCGGCAGCGGTTTCCAGAATCATCTGACGCCTGCTTTTGTCGCGTGTTTCTATCATTCCCGCTACTTTCAGACTTTCGGACCGGCATTGATAATGGCATCACTGCTGCCTTCCTTAAACTGTTCGAAGTTATCATTGAACAGCTGCGCCAATTTACGGGCCGTTTCATCATATGCGGCTTTATCGGCCCAGGTGTTGCGCGGAACAAGCAATTCGTCCGGGACGCCATTACAGGTCGTTGGTACTGCCAAACCAAAAATCGGATCCACTTCAACCGGGACCTTTAGAAGCGACCCGTCATGAATGGCATCAATAATGGCGCGCGTATATTTGAGTTTCATCCGCGAACCTGTGCCATATGCACCACCAGACCAGCCAGTATTGACAAGCCAGGCAGTACTGTTATGCGTTTCCATTTTTTCAGCCAACAACTCTGCATATTTGCTCGGATGCCAAACCATAAAGGCAGCGCCAAAGCAGGCAGAAAAAGTTGCCTCCGGTTCCGTGACGCCCATTTCAGTCCCGGCAACCTTAGCGGTATATCCGCTGATGAAATGATACATCGCCTGTTCCGGCGTCAATTTGCTTACCGGCGGCAGGACTCCAAATGCATCACAGGTCAAGAGGATGATGTTGCGCGGATGGCCACCCATACAAGGAACTTTGGCATTGGGTATGTGGTCAATTGGATACGCCGCGCGGGTATTTTGGGTAATGGAAACGTCGTCATAATCGACGTTATGAGAACGGCCATCGTAAATCACATTTTCGAGAACGGTACCAAACTTGATGGCACGGAAAATCTCCGGCTCGTTTTCCGCAGACAGATTTATGGCCTTGGCATAGCAGCCACCTTCTATATTATGGACACCGTGATCCGTCCAGCAATGCTCATCATCGCCAATCAATTTGCGATGTTCATCTGCAGACAAGGTGGTTTTACCGGTGCCGGACAACCCAAAGAAAATCGACACGTCGCCATCGTCACCTTCGTTGGCCGAGCAGTGCATGGAAAGCACACCTTTCTTCGGCATGATATAGTTCATGACGGAAAAAATGCCCTTCTTCATCTCACCGGCATATTCAGTACCGAGAATAACAATTTCTTTCTGTTCGAAAGAAAGATCGACACTGGTCTTTGATGTCATCCCGGTCGTATGGCGATTCGCCGGGAACTGGCCGGCGTTGAATACAACATAGTCCGGTTCACCAAACTTGGCCAATTCATCTTCCGTCGGGCGAATCAGCATGTTCCACATGAAGAGGGCGTGATAAGGCCGGGTACAGACTATCCGCACTTTGATGCGCTCTTTGGGATCCCAGCCGGCAAATCCATCTACCACATAGAGCTTGCCGCGGGTATTCAGGTAGTCGATCGCGCGCTCTCTATTGATTTCAAAGGTATTTTCATCAATAGCGACATTGACTGGTCCCCACCAGACATCCTCTTTTGAATCCGGATGCGATACGACTCGTTTGTCAGTGGGACTACGACCGGTCTTTTTCCCCGACCGCACCATGAGGGCGCCGGTATCAGCGATGGCTGCGTCTTTTTCATACTGCATCGCTTCCTGATAAAGGACAGCAGGCATACCATTACGCAGAATATTTCTCACTTCAATGTTGTACTTTTCGAGAGTAAACGCTTCAGACATGAATCACTCCTGTATCAAAGTTAGCAGAGTTATCAACACCCATTTTTTAAGCGCCGGCTGCCATTTACCGGTGCAACAGATGCCGAAAAACCTCTTGTCGAAAATCAGATCGCATAAATTAATTGCGCTGATCACAAAAGTAAAGACCCCTTTTATTCTTCCGGCATTCGCTGCAACCACTCTGGTAGCAGACTACTCAAGAGAGATACAATTTGCCTGCCATCAATGAACACAAGCGCACAAACTTTTGTAAATCATTATCTTATAAATGTTTCGAGGCGAAGACATGAAAATCAAAAGGTGCCACAAAAGATAACCGAGGTATATTAAAAAAGCCATCCGGCAAGCATAGAGGGGAAAATTTGCATGGTTGCATTGTCCATTCCATGCGGAGAGATGGCTTCGATAAGCATTGCCGCGCAGCCAAGTAATAGGATCTTTCCGCTCTGATGCACATCGAATGTAAGCTCAGGAATTAAAAACAAACCGAGGGCAATAACCAGGCAGGAGCTAATACCAACAGCTGCCGACCCTTCGTAGCTACGAGTGGACTTCACTGCCTTTAAAGAAGGCACCGGATAACGATGGCGCCCCCAGCGAGTGCCAACCGGTTCACCAATTGCGTCGCCGATGCCGGTCACCAAATAGCCAAAAATCGCAAAAGGGCCAAAGAAGAGATTGCTGAAAATGCCACCGATCAGCGTAGAAAGATACGGTGAGATTATGTAGTACGTGCGATGCGGGGCATCCTTTTCCCGGGCCATCGCTTCGTAAAGCAGATGCCCGTCGCCTTTTAAGATTGCGTAGAAAATTACCAGGGATGTGGCTGCACCAAAAAGAAACACCCCGCTTAAGCCCCAACGCCATTGCACAAAAGCGACGGTCATAAAAGTAAGAAAATGAAACACCTTGCGTGTGTATCCGGTTTTCCAATTTCGTTCTCGCTTCAACCAGCCGGCGATCCACAAACCAGCCAAAGCCCAGCCAAGCGCCGGTACTCCCCCAAGCAGAATGGCCTGCAAAGAAGGGAAATTATCGAGGAAGAAGCGAATAAGCTGCATACAGGCATTTCCGTTTTAATGCTATACACAATAAGACGGAAAACGTTTTTTCGCAAATTGTCGCCGATTCACCAAGTGAGTTCGCAAACGTTCGCCTCAATTTAGGCCGAATCAAAAACCTGCAACGGCATCAAAACGGAAAAGGCTGCCCATCTGAGCAGCCTTTTTCGAAAAATTGAATGCGGTATCGATCCTAGCGAGTGCCGTAACTCGGCAAAGAAACAGACTGGAAAGGTACCGAGGTTGAATAGAGGATAATGTTCTTCTGATCGAACAACTTAATATCCAATAGCGGGGAGGCATTCTCGGATGCATCAATTTGCACAGTCATCACGCCTTGAACCTTATGGCGCTTGCAAACATCAGTTACCTTGTTGATGTTGAAATCCTGAATGGGCTTGATGTAGATCTTGTGATCACGCAGCATGTTGGCCAGGTGACCAAGGAATCTCTCCGGCTTGTAATCTTCACCGGTTTTCACGTAGACGCCGAGAGTCTTGAAGTTATGCGCACGCATTTCCAGCGCAGCTTCAGTTTCCCAGAGATACTTAACAAGTTTACGATTGTAAACCTGATTAAAGGTCATCGGATCGTAGTATTCCTCTTTCAAGAAATCTTTTTTGTTAGAGACGTATCCAACATAGGGATAATTGTCAACCAGAAATTCGACCTTCAGCCACTTGTTGTCTTTATCGACTGAAGAGATTTTCCGCAGGTAAGCACCTTGCTCAGCCTTGGCAATGACATTGCTATTCGCAGTTGTTGGTGACGTGCGAATGTTCAATACCGGAACAATCACCTTGAGATAAGGTTCTTTGTTGTTGGCATTTAAACCGGCTTGCATCGAGTTCACTTTTGATTCAGTGCCTTTAAGCAGCCCCTCTAATTCGGCCAGACGGGATTCAGTGTCTTCCAGCTGCTGAGCCAAATCATTCATCGTCGAGTCCTTCGTCGCCAATTGGTCCTCAAGCGTTGCAACTCTAGAACCGCTGGCAGCGCATCCAACAAAGAATAGGAACGCAAGCAATGGTAAAGTTTTCAGCAACCGCGTGAGAGAAGAATTAGCATTCATATTCTCTTCCTCCTGCTATGAAGAATGAAAGTATTAAAAATTGCCGCCAATCCATTCATATAACTAATTGGATCAAACGGCTTCCGTTTGATAGTTCTATTTGTAAATCAGGAATTCAGAACCGGCACAACAGAAAAATGCTGTTCCACCCGAAGGACTGCAAAGTGCAGCACGGCAATCACTCGGAAATGTGTGCAGGTGATTTGCTAAAAGCGAAGAATACACGTCAGACAGGCTTAGCATCATCCCGATGCGGTAGGGCGACTCGTGATCTCCAAATAACAACCATATCATCAAAGAATTCGCCCATTAAATTGGGATAAAAGCGATAGAATCGATTGCTGAGAATCACATATGATCATCCGAAAAACTTTTATACAAAAAACTGTAATAACTGCACTCGTAGCAGACAAATTTAGCCTAACACAGCGTCAAATCTGTGTCATATTCCCCTGAAAAAAGCAGTAATTGAGGCAAATCCCCCAGTGGGGTCAGTCTCATTTTGTCTTGCCCGGACTTCGCCAGAGCAGCAAAACAAAACATAAGCTCAATATTTACAAAAACTTAAAATCGAATCGAAAAAGCTATTTACGACGACGAAACAGGAATTGGCACAGGAGTTGAAGCTAATACAAGTGTCTCACACAGAGACCTCGAATCGATAAAAGAGTAAAAAAAGATTTTCCCAGAGCTGGCTTTTAGCCGTCTCGAATGGATAAAAATATTAGAAAACCCCTCACAACCAAATCTGTGTCTTTGCCTAACGGTGGAGGCACAGGTTGTTTTATAGGGCACCCCTTTGACCAACTTGCCTGGCCGATATAGCTTCCAGACCAACACTGGAAATTTTCCCGGAACTATCTGCGAGGTCTCAAGACCTCTGCTTTCTGGAGCAAAGCTCGGGGAGCACAACACAGCTGAAAGCTGATTGGCATGCCAGTACTTTATTGGAAAGTTGCGCGGGCAATCTTTTCATAAAGCGTTGCGTTTTTGTTGATTGGTTTACAGCAATTAGTCGCCGGACAGCAATGTCCGGCGATTGTTATCTGATTTGCGGTTCTGCCACGAACCACAGGCCTCTTTTACCTACCCCTAAATCCTCTCCCGAGAGGAGACTTTCATGAAAAAACCAGTCCGCAGCCATCCGCAACTTAAACCGTAACTTGACATTCATCATCCCTGTCCCCTAAACTGCTCAGCAAGCAAAACACAATAACCAAATTCCAACAAGAAAAATTCCAAATGAGAAGATCGTAAATGAGCGAAACAAAAACCTCCCACATCACCGGGATTATGAATCCGGCCTGTTATCACGGGCATGGGCTTGAAGGCCCATTCTTCGAGGGCTGGTATTATAAAATTGTTTCAGCCGATGGGGCGGAATCGATGGCCATTATTCCTGGCATTTATAAAGGAGATGCAGCGGCCAGCCATGCCTTCATCCAGGTGCTCGATGCGAGAGCCGGTCGTATGCATTACGAGCATTTCGAGGCCGGGGACTTTCTAGCGGCTGGCGACGGCGTTTTTGATGTCCGTCTGGGCAAGAATCGTTTTCATGAAAAAGGGCTAATATTGGACATCGACCATCCCGATTTCGTCGTTAGCGGCCAACTGGACTTCAGTGAAACCATTCCCTGGCCGGTGCGCTGGCAAAGTCCAGGAATCATGGGATGGTATGCCTGGATGCCTTTTATGCAGTGTTATCATGGGGTGGTAAGTCTCGATCACGAAATTCTCGGCCAACTTGCACTGAAAGATCGAACCGTTAGTTACGATCATGGTCGCGGCTATACGGAAAAAGATTGGGGCCGTTCCTTTCCCCAGTCCTGGATTTGGCTGCAATCGAATCATTTTGGCGTTGAAGGCACCTCCCTTACTGCTTCGATTGCCCACATTCCCTGGTTGGGCACCTCCTTTCCGGGATTTATCATTGGATTTTGGCATCATGGGGAGTTGCACCGCTTTACCACCTACACCAGAGCTAAGGTAGAAAAGCTGCGCCTGGAAGGAGAAGCGGTAGAATGGGTGGTTCGTCGCGGCAACGACCGCCTGGAAATGTTCATCAAGCGCGGCAGCACAGTGATACTGAAGGCACCGACCTCCGAAGGCATGACCCGGGAAATCCCGGAATCGCTGCACGGCAGTGTGGAAGTGAGATTCAGCCGTAAAGGCAAAGAAATTTTCAGCGGCACCGGTACTCACGCCGGTCTGGAAGTGGTGAATGTGAGTGAGGCCTTCCTGAAATCAGTAGCTCGCTGAGGCTCGTGTCAGTTCGCTAACGCTCACGTCAGGCGCTACGCGCCGTCAGCTCCCTACGGTCGCGGAGAGACATTCCCAGTATCGAGTAACCAGTATAAAGTATCAAGTATCAAGTATCGAATAACAAACGACACCTAAACCAGAGGAATTTTTTCTGTTGGAATTTGGAATTTTAGTTGTCCTATGCTACTCATAATATCGGCTATTCTAACACTCATCATGTCCATCGTTCATTCGGCTCTGGGTGAGCTGTGGATATTAAGACCATTGCAGCAGTCAGCAGACCTCCCGGCACTGCAAGGCAGCAGAAGCGCTACCAGGCGCACCTTGCGCTTTACGTGGCATATTACTTCCGTACTGGGCATCGGGATTTCGGCCATTCTGTTCTATTTCGCCACGCTTCCGGAATTGACCTCAAGCGAGACTACCATCTTGAAAATTTTCTCGGCGACCTATTTGATTTCGTTCGCTGTCGCCATCGTTGGCTCCAAAGGCCGGCATCCGTCGTGGGCTGTGTTTCTGATTGTGGGGATATTGCTTTATTTGGCTGCAGCTTGAACATTGCACCCCTACGGGGGCTATTAACATTTTATCGCTACGCGATACATTAAGGAGAAAAGAACACATTTGTCATTTGACATTTTTAGCTTCCCCCGCCGACCGCCTACCGTTGCCACTGCCACTTCAATTTTTTCTTTCTCTTGGAATTTTTGCTTTTATTTCAATAAGTTTTCGCAGACGTTCATCGCGAATCTTTGAAAAGGTATATACATGAGGCTTGTTCAGCACAAGAAAGAAGCATTCTGGTTTTACCGATTTCTCTCGATTTTTTATGATGATTATGTCAATCCGTTCTTCTGGACGGAACGAATGCGCAACGAAAGCCTCGAACTTGCCGAGCTTGATACCCCCAATCTGAAAGTAGTCGATGTCGGTTCCGGCACCGGCTTTACCACCCAGGGAATTGTCAAGCAAATTGCCACGACAAACGTCTCCTGTGTTGACCAAAGTCCGCATCAAATGGCGCGCGCCAAGAAGAAGGCCGACCTAAAGGGGTGCCACTTTCAGCTTGGCGACGCTGAAGATCTCAACTTTCCGACCGATCATTTTGACCGTTACGTATCTGCCGGCAGTATCGAATACTGGCCAGAACCGCAGCGCGGCATTGCTGAAGCCTACCGGGTATTAAAGCCCGGCGGCGTGGCCTTGATGATTGGACCGCTGCAGCCGGACAACTGGCTGGGCCGTGTCATTGCCAACCTTTGGATGCTCTTTCCCAGCGAAAGGGAATATCACAAGTGGTTTAAGGACGCCGGCTTTACCGACATTAAGAAAAAGTATGTTGCCCCGGACTGGGTCAAGAACGAGAAATACGGCATCGCTATTTCAGGGAGCAAACCCTCTCCCGGCGCATCGCCGATTAACCAAAATGGAAAACTGGAGAAGCCCGGAGATCGGCTGTCAATTCTGCGCGGAATCAAATTTTTCTTCCGCCTGATCATCGGGTCGCTTGCCGGCTTTCTGTTTATTCCAATGGCTGTTATGGGAAATCTCCGCAAGTTTTTTGCAGATCGCTTCTTCGCAAAGGAAGAGCTTACACAGGAAGATACTGATCCGTTTACACCACAGCAGATATTCGTCCTGCTGGTACTGGTGACAATGGCAATCCTGGGTTTATCATACCTGATTCTCTCCTGAATATGACCAATACACTCAACAACAACATTCGCAAGTTTTACGACGCCTCATCCCCTCTCTGGGAAGAGACCTGGGGTGAGCATATGCATCACGGCCACTACGGAAGTGATGGTAAGACCGAGAAAGATCACTATCAGGCACAAATCGACCTGATTCGGGAATTGTTGATGTGGGGCGATGTTCGCCAGGCAAAGAACATCCTGGATGTCGGTTGTGGCATCGGCGGCAGTTCCCTGTTCTTGGCAGAAATGTTTGGAGCGAACGTTACCGGCATCACGCTCAGCCCTGTCCAGCAGCAGCGCGCCCTGGAACGAGCGCGGATACAGAACCTGGATCAACAAACGGATTTCCAGGTCGCTGATGCGCTGCAGCCGCCATTTGCGCCGGGCAGCTTCGATCTGGTGTGGTCGCTGGAAAGCGGCGAGCATATGCCGGATAAGCATCGCTTTCTGCAGGCAGCTTTCGAGATGCTGGAAAGCGGCGGCAAATTCCTGATGGCCACCTGGTGTCACCGCAATCTACCGCCGGCACTTTCAAAACAGGAATTAAAGCATTTGGAACGCCTGTACAAGGCCTATCACCTGCCAGGCATCATCTCCATAAACGAATATGCGGACATTGCCGTTGACCTCGGTTTTCTGCAAATCAAAACAACAGATTGGACAGAGGCCGTTGCGCCCTTCTGGCCCGCTGTTGTCAAATCTGCCATCCGTCCGAGCAGCATCATCGGACTCTTCAAAGCCGGACTGCCAACCATCCGCGGCGCCTTTGCCATGCAATTGATGATCAAAGGTTTCCGCAACGGCACCATTCGCTTCGGACTCTTGCAAGGTATCAAACCATGACTTTCCTGACCAACTTGATTTGGTTTTCCAGGCCCCATACAATTATCGGCACTTCATTAAGCGTAACAGGACTTTATCTGATTGCTTTTGCCCTTTCGACTGATGATGCACATAATTTTGTGGCCTATATCGTCGCACTGCTCAGCTGTCTGGGCGCAAACATCTATATTGTCGGGCTGAATCAGATCACCGATATCGACATTGATCGCATTAACAAGCCCAATTTGCCGCTGGCATCAGGTGCCTGGTCGATGCGAACCGGAAAAATTATCTGCGCGATTAGCTTCGCTATCGCGGTGGTCGCGGCTTTCAGTCAGGGGCATTTTCTGGTATGGACAGTGATTACCAGCTTGTTCATCGGTACGATATATTCGCTTCCCCCTATTCGTTTAAAGCGATTTCATTTCTGGGCAGCCGCATGCATTTTTACGGTCCGCGGCGTGGTGGTGAACCTGCTCCTGTTTCTGCATTTCAACAGTGTGTTAAATGGAGCAACCAATATCCCGCTACATGTGTGGATACTGATGGTGTTCATTTTTGGATTAAGCCTGGTTATCGCCTGGTTTAAGGACATCCCGGATATGGATGGCGATCGCCAATTTCAAATCATGACGCTTTCATTGAAATTAGGACCGAAGCGGGTCTTCAACCTTGGACGGGGATTACTGGCGGCCTGCTACATCGGTTTGATCTTGGTTGGCTTTCTCAATCTGCCCGGCATCAACGGGCCAATCCTGATTGTCACCCATCTCTTTCTGCTGATATTGATGTGGGTTGTCAGCCAGCGGGTCAACCTGACGGAACGCGCCGCGATTGCCCGCTACTATCTCTTCATTTGGCTTCTGTTTTTCTCAGAATATATATTCTACCCAATCGCCTGCTTGCTGGCGTAAGGGGAAATTGAGGCCATTTCACCAGTGCGTGACCATTCACTGACCAGCTCAACCCAGGCAGGATGCATATTGAGGCATGGAATCAGCGTAAACGACTCGCCACCGGCCTCGATAAAGTCTTCCTTGGCACGCATGCCAATTTCTTCCAGGGTTTCCAAGCAATCAGAGACAAAAGCCGGACACATTACCGCCAGTTTCTTCACGCCCTGTTCAGCAAAGCGCACAATTTCCTTATCGGTAAATGGCGTCAGCCAGGGATCCTTTCCAAGCCGGGACTGAAATGATACCGACACCTTCTCAGCGGGAATTCCGGACATTTTGATAAATTCCTCGGACGTGCGATAACACTGATGTCGATAGCATTTTTGATGGGCAATTGAGGCTACCTGACAGCAATTGTCCACCTTCAGGCAATGCTTGCCGGTGACGTCTGTTTTGCGGCAGTGACGCTCCGGAATGCCATGATAGCTCATCAACAGCATATCGAAATCATCTTCCAAATAAGGCATGGTGCTGTCTACCAACGCTGATATATAGGCCGGATTATCGTAAAATGGCGGCTGAACGGTTAAGCGTACATTGATTCCCAATCGCTGAAGGGTATCCTGCACTTCAGTGACAACAGTGGTAACCGTCGCCATGGCATAATGCGGATATAGCGGAAAGAGAAAAATCTCTTTCATCTGCGGATTCTGCTTCAGCAATTGCTGAATGCCATGTTCGATTGAGGGATTGCCATAACGCATGGCCAATTCCACCGGCATGTCGAGATTATCCCGCACAGCCTTCTGCAATTTCTCACTGAGAACGATCAGCGGTGAGCCATCCTCCCACCAAATGCTCTCATATGCGTGTGCCGATTCCTTTGGCCGAAAAGGCAAAATAAACAGGCTGACTATCATGCGTCGGATCGGGTATGGCACATCGATCACATACTTGTCCATCAGGAACTGGTTCAGGTATTTGCGAACATCTTTCACACTGGTAGAATCGGGTGACCCCAAATTGACCAGTAAGACGCCGCGATCTTTTTCTGTATTTATCATGGTATCCTCATTCAGTTAAAACTTCAAACGTCTACTATCTTATCTCTATCATTCACAACATTACAAGAGGTTGGCGGCCATATACTGTCTACTACATATTTGGTGCTTGATGCTTGATGCTTGATGCTTGATGCTTGATGCTTGATGCTTGATGCTTGATGCCTGATGCTTGATGCTTGATGCTTGATGCTTGATGCTTGATGCTTGTACGTGAAACTACTTCACAAGAAACTTGACACAAGACCGATTCAAATTACTTTCCAGTATCCAGTATCCAGTATCCAGTATCCAGTATCCAGTATCCAGTATCCAGTATCCAGTATCCAGTATCCAGTATCCAGTATCCAGTTCTTCATCATCCTGACTGCATATTGACATTCAGGTGTTTCCTCCGCCAACGCTTCAGTAAAAAATGACTGATAATCCAGAAAAATAACATACCGGATAGATCTGCTGCAAGATCTTCGTAAGATGCTGTGCGATTTGGGGCAAGCCCCTGAATACCTTCCTCGACAATGGCGAACGAGAAGGGCAATACGATTGCCAGCGGCAAGGCCAATCCAAACAGCCTCACGAGCTTACCGTCCAGCCAAACGTTTAACCAAAACACAACCGCGCCAAAGAGCACGAAGTGGCTGATCTTGTCTGCATGCTGCCAACGAATCAGATGCCAGGGCAGGTAGTTCATATAAGCCATTTGTGATACCAAAAACACGATGGCTACTTGAATCCACAGGAACCAGCGCCAGCCAGGCTTGTCTGACCGATTTTCCAGGAACAGGCCATAGGCAGCTGCCCCACAGGCAAGTCCGAGATAACTCCCTGCAAGAATATCGGTTGGATAATGGTGACCGAGATATACCCGGCTCAGCCCGACCATAGTAGCCAGGAGCAACCACTGCCACTGATAGCGACGGCAGAGGCAATAGACCATGGCAACTGCGAAAGTGATGCTGGCATGTCCACTGGGAAAAGAAGGGAAATCGGGAGATGGCCAAATTAAGCGGACATCTTCAGGACGGGGTCGCAGCGCAAGAAATTGAAACAGCAAACTGAAACCGAGTCCCAGCAAAATAGCAGTGGCCAATGCCTTGGCAAATGGCAATTGTTCTTTACGATAATGATAGATGACCAACGCCGGTAAGAAGATCAATATCCCAAAGGAAATGAATGACATCAACAGGTCGAGCAGCGGATTCGCAGCAGACTGATTAAGCAGATGAAGCAGGTATTGATCCATAGTTATCCATGGCAAATGTAATTGCTTTCACCATGGATAAAAAATGAAGTTTGAAATTTATCGCTGCAATTCTTCAAAGGTTAAATTCAAGACCGGGTATTCCCGCCACTCCTTATAGTCGAAGTGCCACCACTCAGCATGGAAAACTCGAAATCCCTCTGCCTGCATGGCATCACTGAGCACTTTTCGATGCCAGCGCTGTAAGGCGGTGCCGCCCGGATAAGATGGATATGCCAGGGTTTCGAACTCGTCATAGCCGCTCACCATATCCACCGGTCGACCGGTTTGCAGATCGTAGAGAGTGAGGTCAACGGCACAACCGCGATTATGGCGGGAACCGCGCTTCGGATTGGCAACGAATAAGCGCTTGTCGGGCGGCGTGGCATCATAGAACATCTTCGTGACGAACCAGGGACGATAAGCATCAAAAACCATCAGGCCAAAGCCTTGTTTTTTGAGGGTCTCATGGACTCTCAACAGCGCTTCAGCAGCCGGACGCTGCAGAAAGGCTTTCTCCTGTTTATAAAACGTTGCGCCCATAAAATTATTGTCGCTGGCATAGCGAATATCGAGTTTGATATCGTCGGCCAGGCTAGCCAGATCAACCAAATCCGGTTCCCGCAATGATGAGGACTGTTTTGGCGGACTGGCGCGCAGCGCTCGCTCACGCAATTTCTCAATCGGATGCATCGGTGTAATTTGGAAGGTGTTGCCGCTACCAACCCCAACGTTGCGCCGCTTGAAAACCACGCTGGCCGCTTCCACTTCAGTTGCCCGGCCGTTTTCATCTCGCTTGAAAATCATCCGCTCACCGTGATACAATCCATAATTGGGAAGCTCGAAGGTATTTTCATCAACTTCCTTCAATGGATAGAAATCGAACCACTCGAAGAGGCAGTAAAGCTGTTCATCGCGCTCCAGAATGAAGAGGATGTTGTGGTCCCAACCATATTCACCGATCAAGCCCTCCCAGCGAGCCGGAACTCTTGCCGGCTTTGAGAAAGGGGTGCGGGTAAGGGTATCACCGCGAAAGATGATCTGATCATCGCCATGCGGGACGACCAATGTGGCATAGTCAATAACGCCATCCGTCAGCAGGCTATCCCCTTGCCAGCGCTTTAGCGGCAGTTTGGTGACGCCGCCGGTAAGCATCAGTTGATCTTTGCGGATTTCCAGGATACGGGTGTATTTGGTACCAACATATTTTCCCGCAAGGCGCATCTGGGTAGGACGCGGTATCTGCCTGAGCACGGTAAAATCCCGCAGCGGCTTATTCTCACGATGTTCTTTGAGCATTCGCAGCGCATAGTTGTTGATCCTGCCGGCCACCGAGTTGGCAACATCCAGGTTGATGATGGTTACTGCAGCAAGATTGTCGTCAGGCAGCACCGTGATACGGGTGGCGAATCCGTACATCACACCATCATGCCCGATGCGTCGCATACCGTCCAGTTGACCGACATAAAACCCTAGGCCAAATCCGGATGTCTGTTCCGGCTTGGCATATTGGACATCCCACATTGATGTCAAAGTGGCGGCATCCAGCACCGATCCCTTGCTGCCCTCTCCCCCGTTCATCAACATGTTTGCAAAGACGGAGAGATCTGCAACGGTAGAATACATTCCGGCAGCAGGCAGCATGCCCAATTCGAAAGTCGGCGCTTTAAAACGGCGGCCTTCGTAGGTCCACATAAACCCCTCGGATAATTGGGCCAACACTGCATCAGTCGGGACAAAGGAACTCAACGGCATGCCCACGCGGGAGAAAATATGTTCGCGGGCATAGTCAGAGAAGGGCTGTCCACTGACCTTCTCGACAATCTGTCCGGCAACCGACACCGCAGCATTGCTGTATTTGGTGCGGGTTTCCGGTTCATAGATATTGCTGGTTTGATTGAGGCTTTCCACCAGCTGAGCAACTGTCGGTTCAGTGGGATCAAAATAGTGCCCAACCGGCGGTTCGCGCACCATACCGGAGCGATGGGACATAATTTGCCGCAGGGTGATCGCTTTTTCAAAGCGGGTTTCCGGTGTAAAATCCGGCAGGTAGTTGGTGATCGGCGCATCAATGTCCAACTTGCCGGCCTCGGACAGTTGCATCACGGCAATGGCGGTAAACAACTTGCTGAGCGAGGCGATGCGATAAACGGTGTTTCCGGCTGCCGGTATTTTCGCCTTCTGACGAGCCATGCCATAGCCATGGGCAAGAATGGTCTGTCCATCCGCCACCAGGCCAACCGATAAGGCCGGCAGTTTCTTATCACGCATCTGATGCGCGATAAAATCTTCGAGCTTCTCAAATACCGGCTCGTATTCGGCCACGCGGATGTTCTCAGATTGCGCACTGAGTGATAACGATGAAAATGCCAGAATTAAGGACACGAGCCCACAAACAGTTTTGATGTTCATTCTAGTACCTCTCAAAAAACTAAAACCTTCTGACACTGATCTACACGGATTGGCACGGATAAAGACACATTTGACAGGATTAACATGATCAACAGGATAAGATCGGGATGTTTTCTTATCATGTCAATCCTGTTAATCCGGTCCGGTCATTTTACCTCTTCGATGTATTTCATCCGTGTCAATCTGTGAAAATCCGTGTACATCTGTGTCAGAAGGTTTTCTTTTTAGAAGAATCTCTTTGACAACACTGCAATTTCTTGCGTCATGTTGTCCCGCGCTTGTTGTTCATACTTTTCGCGAATATCAGGTAAGTTGTAAATCTGCTCCCGGGCCAGGAATTGTTTTAGCAGGCGTTTACGATTGCGGCGATAGAGTATGCCCGGCACCCAGCGATATTCTTCACGAATCCATTCGGCGTATCGTTTGTAGAGATCCTTGTTTGCACCCAGTATAATCAAATCGCAATCAAGGAAAAGCGAGATATCCGGATCGTCACTAGTGCTATTTCCATGGATAGTGGCCCGAATGACGGCCGCCGTGGATTCAATGATATCCTGCGGAATACTGAACCCGGTCATCTCCTGTTCAGCATAGACGGCGCTCTGTTCTTCGTTGTCTTTTCGGCGAGTATTATAGATCAGATCATGATAAATCGCGGCAAAGGTCAGGACGTTTATATTATTGGCTTCCTTGCGGAATGTCGCCAGGTTTTGCAGGATATCATCAACATGCCTCATATTGTGATAGTGCCGGCTAGCCGCTGTGTAGGCGGTGATAATGGCGTGAGACGACGCTTCAACGCCCTCATCGTCCACCCCATAATGTATCAGCAACTCCCTCCATCGCTCCAGAACCCTACGGGTCCACTCATGCTTAACCGTCATTTAGACAGGTTCTCCAATGCCATCTTTTAAGGCATGCACCGCCGCTTCCAACTCAGCAGCTGTGGTACTGGACGGCAACGGTTCGCCAAATGATATAATCACTTTACGCGGCAGCTGATCGGGCCACTTGAAAATGGCTTTACCTCCTTCAAAAGAAAAGATGCTGCCCCAAACATTATCCATATAAACCGGGATAATTGGCACTTCCAGTCCTTCCATAATCGATTCAAAACCGGTCTTAAACTCACTCATTTTACCGTCGCGGGTCAACTTTCCCTCCGGGTAAATACACACTACGTGACCCTCAATCAATTCCTGACGGGCATGCTCCAGGGTCTTCGTGACCGATTCGCGGCCGGCCTTTGGGTCAATTGGAATTGCTTCCATGACATCCAGAATCTTTTTCAGCATGGGCACATCGTAAAAGGCTTTCAACATGATGAAGCGGATAAATCGCTGCATCGTTGAGCCAATCAGAAAGGAATCAACATAGCTGACGTGATTGGGCGTTAACAAGGCCGGTCCATGAAAGGGGATATTGTCTTCGCCGCGAATTTCCACATTATAAAAAGTGTGGGTGAGCAACCACGCGCAAAAACGGATAAAATATTCCGGAATGACGGTGCAAATGTAAACAACAGCGCCAATCGTCATGCCGCCCATTACCAGAAAGATCACCGGTGAGGACAATCCTAGATACTGGGCCAGAAGCTTAAACAGCAAGGCACCGAGCACCATAAAGAGACCAGAGACAATACCGGCACTGGCCATCACCCGGCCTTTTTCATTATCATCTGCGTTAAATTGCAGGTATGCATAAAGCGGCACAATGAAGAGTCCGGCACCGGCACCGGCGAAAAATAACAATGTTGCGGTCAAATTATACGAGCCAAATGAAAAATACAGTCCCGCCGCTCCCAGCGCCATTACAATACCGCCCAGCGGAACGAGGCCAAGTTCTACCTTCTTACCCGACCAGCGACTGGCGAGCATCGACCCGGAGGCAATCCCAATAGCTATGAAAGCCTGCAGCAGGGCGATTTTCAGGCTGCTGCCTTCAGCGTCACCCAGCATCGTCTTTCCATAGATCAGAATATTGTTTTGCATAACGATGCCAATCAGCCAGAAATAACTGGTTGCCAGTCCCGCCAGCCACAGTCCTTTTTGGCGATACAAAAATCTCAGGTCGGCAAAGACGCCTGAAATCGGGTTTTTGGGGAATTTCACAGTGCTGTCGGTGATCTTGCTATCATAAATTCGCATGGCGGTAAGTGTACCAAGAATTGCCACAGCGATACAATAAATGGAGGCGGTGAAGGCGTCATTTGCGTGGACAGATAGCAATACACCAGCGGCAACAGTACCAAGGATAATAGAGAGGAAGGTGGCCATTTCCAGCCAGCTATTGGCAGCGGTAACCGCTTCGTCCTCTGCTACCTCCGGTATATATCCGTATTTAGAAGGGCTAAAGAAAGTGGACTGAGCTGCCATCAGGAAAATCACCCCCAACAGCAGCGGAATATGCTGCATGTAGAAGGCCCAGACGCCGATCATCATAATGACAATTTCCGCGACCTTTACGAAACGCATCACTTTTGCTTTTGAAAATCGGTCAGCAAAATATCCGGCCCAGGGGCCAAAGATCACAAATGGCAGGGTAAAGACAATTGCGGCATCGCTGATGATCTCGTTTGCGCGATCTTCTGCAACCACCTGAAGCAGGTAGAGCTGCACCAGCATTTTGTAGAGGTTGTCATTAAATGCGGTAAATGCAAGAGTCGTAATATAAGAAGCAAATCGCTTCGGAAGCGTCACGTTCGCCAACAGCTATCCCCTCTGGTTTCGTTGGCATAACATACCAATGAGGGGGCAGATCTCAAAATTTCCGGCCGCGTCATCAGCGGCTGGAAGATCTAATTTGGGATTATGGACTTGAGGAAGCGGGTTTCGTAACCTGTTCTGCAAGCGTCTCACGAAACCTTCGCTCAGCTTCTGCGATAAAATCCAAATACCCTTTAGGATCTACAAATGGATCAACCGGTTTGGCAGCATGGGCCCGCTCTCGCATTTTGCGGTTCAAATTAAACCAATTGCCATGAGATGCGAGAAAAAGATCGGCAGGCAGGCTGCGCAAAGTACGGAAACTGGATTCAAAATCTTGCCTGATTCCCGGATAGGTTTCCGGTTCGACCAGCGACATAAAGGGCAAAATGGTCAGGCTGCCGATGCTCACAGCCAGCAGTTCCCGCTCGCCATCCCACACCGGGAAAGACCATGAAGTGCAGCCTGGTGTATGACCTGCAGTAACATGCGCTGTCAATTCAATGGGACCAACCCGCACCGTGTCGCCATCCGCAAAACGCCGATCCACTTTGGCAGGCGGGAAAGTGCCAACGCCCAACCACTGCAAGAATTTTAGGGGAGCAAGCGCTGGATCGCCGCGGCCACCAGCTTCAATGACATCGGAATCCGCCCGACTGATCCAGAGCTCTGCCCCGGATGCCGCCTTCAGCTCCGCAAGGCCACCTGCATGGTCGGCATGCGCGTGGGAATTGAGTAAAATCCGAACATCACTAATATTATAGCCAAGCTTTGAAATGCTTTCAATGATTGTCGGCGCCGCTTCCGGATAGGAGCCATCAATCAAGACATGTCCCTCAGGCCCGGTCAGCAGAAAAGAGGTTACATTGGCTGTGCCAACATAATAAAGATTACCGGCAATTTGAAACGGGCCAACCGGCTTTTGCCTGTTCTTCTTAATAGCAGATTGCCAGACATTGAAAAGTACCGTAAAGAGAAGCAACGTCAATCCAATCCAAATCCATCGTCTACGTATTCTAAATCTCGGCATCTCTCCCCTTTATCCTTCATTTCGAAAATTCACTTTTCAAAATAGAGTACTTTGCACTGCAAAGCAACAAAGTATTTCAAGGGTTGACACAGGAGTCAGTTGCGCGCTTTTATCAGTATCGAAAATGCTTTATCTGCTCGCCACTATCTCCTAACTCAGCCATCGCCTCAATACCGATATCGAGGTGCATATCCACATATTTTAACGTCACTTCCTTATCAGATTCTTCTGTCTTGATGCCTTCCGGCACCATTGGCACATCGCTCACCAAAAGAAAGGCCCCGGTGGAAATCGCATTTTTGAAGCCGACAACAAATAGCGTCGCGGTTTCCATATCGATCCCAATCACCGCCAGTTTCCGCAGATATTTCTTGAATTTGCGATCCCATTCCCAAACCCGCCGGTTGGTTGTGTAGACCACACCTGTTCGGTATTCGAGATTTCTTCTTACAAGCTTTTCGGAAACGAATTTCTGCAGTTTAAAAGCAGGCAATGCCGGTGACTTACGCGGCATATAGTCGTCACTGGTTCCTTCGCCGCGCACCGCAGCGCTGGGCAAAATAAAGTGCCCTATTTCGGTAGAGCGTTTCAGTCCCCCGCATTTCCCGAGGAAGAGAACACCTTTCGGCCTCACCGCCAGGAGCAAATCCATGATAATTGCAGCATTGGCTGACCCAATACCAAAATTAATGATGGTCAGACCATTTTTATTCGTAGCGGTCTGCATCGGCCGTCCGATGCCCTTGATCTCGGTATCAAAACGATCAGCAAATTTTTCCAGGTAGTTGTGAAAATTCGTCAGTAAAATATAATCGCCGGTTTCCTCAATTTCGGTGCCGGTATAGCGAGGATACCAGTCCGTTGCCAGATCCATTTTTGATACCATAGACGCTCCTTTCATAAATGAAATGTGCTGCCACTATTAAAAGTAGCAACGCGTCTAATATAGCGTGTCAAGCAATTGAAGTCGCGTAAATTCCAAAAAGACAAATTCCAAATCCCAACATCATTCGCTTTAATTCGTGTTTATCTGTCACCTGATTGACTTGGAATTTTTCTTGTTGGAATTTTGCTTTTGGGAGAATATTCTTTATGTGGTTGATATTCATCATACCATAAACCATATTGTAGACTGATATTTAGCTACGCCACCAGCCGCTCAAATGAAGTATTTTGTTGAACTAAACCGAATTATTGTATGGATGAGGCCTGGTTATGTTATCTTTTTTCAGCAGCTCCGCAACCCGGATAATCGCCCCCGAATTTGCGCTCCGTTTGATTATCGCAGCTCTGCTGGCGCTAACTGTTAGTGGTTGTGAACCGTGGATCAAGCCCTATTGGGAACCGGCAGGCACTCAGAACGTTCGCAAACCGGATCTGAACGCTGATCCCGATGGCAATTATTACGTGGTTCTCCGTAAAACGCGCCAGCTAAGCAAGGCGGAAGACTATGTTGCGGAATTGCGAGATGCCGGTTTTCCAGCCACGTATCGGCGACATCCGGACAATGCCTACCTGGTGACGGTTGGCCCGTATCGCACCAGTGAAGAATCTGAAAAAGTGCGTTCTTACGCCCTCGCTCAGAATTTAACCGTACCGCGGGCATATATTGCCGACCGGGATGCAATTGATGATCCGTTGGTATCGTCCGGGACATCCGCACAGCTGGCTGGTGTCTCGGCCTCATCGCAGTCAGGTTCACGAGGCAACGCCTCAACCGCTTCTCGCAGCGGCCGTTCTGTCTCTTCAAACAATTCAAATACCAGTAGCCGAAACAGCGGTAGCGGCCGTCAGGCGAGCTCGCAATCGGTCAGTGGCTCAACTGCAAACAGTAACTATTTTGTGGTGGCAAGCAGTGGTAGCGACGAACAACTGGCTATCGAAAAAGCGCGCGAACTCAAACGGCTGGGATACAAAACCGGTGTATACTGGACCCAGGACGAATATTATGTCGTTACGATCTGCTTTTGTTCGTTGAATGAAGCACAACGCACCAAAGATCGCGCAATCAGTCGCGGTCATGCCTCCCGCAATGCCTGGGTAACCCAGGGACAAGAGTTTATCGAAAATGTCTATCCGAACGGGATGGAGTAACCATGCGGTCGGCGGTTAGCTGTGGCAGTTATGAAGTTGCGATTGCAGGAACTGCTTAGCAAGGTCGTTTCCCTGCCGAGTGCCACTGTTGACTGCGACTTTCTTTTTCAAGTGCCACCTGCCACTATCTTTCCCCCATCCCATGTAAAATCAGGAGCGACCTCACCTTATTTTGACTTAAGCAACCAATTGATTATTTTTAGTTTCCCCGTGAAGAAAAGAAACTCGGGGCCAGGATCGGTTACCGCTGCGCGGTATTGCCGATGTGAACAAGACAAACCTTATGGGCTCTCGTTCATTTCAGTTACTTCAGTTCACTCTATAAACTCTAGCTCACTCTAGTTCAGTTTACCTGCTTCGGGAGTCCGGCATGGAAAAAGATCTAAATCTCTACTGGAAACGCAACCTTACCTACGTTGGGATTCTCCTCTCGATCTGGTTTGTTGTATCTTACCTCTTCGGCATCGTCTTTGTCGATCAACTTGACAATTTTCGCTTCTTTGGCTTCAAGCTTGGATTTTGGTTTGCCCAACAGGGAGCAGAAATCACATTTGTCATCCTGATTTATGTCTATGTCCGGCTGATGAATAAGCTTGACCGGGAATTTAATGTCCACGAAGAATAGTGGCGTGGTGGCGTTTAACAGTTCAAGAAAGCGAAAATCTAGCGGAGAATACTGATGAGCATTTTGGCATGGACGTGGATACTGGTAGGGATAACATTTGCTATTTACATCGGGATTGCAGTTTGGGCGAGGGCCCGAACCACCGGCGACTTTTACGTCGCGGCAAAGTCCGTCCACCCCATCGCAAATGGGATGGCCACCGGCGCAGACTGGATGTCCGCTGCCTCATTTATTTCCATGGCTGGCCTGATTTCTTTCATGGGACGTGACGGCGCAATGTACCTGATGGGCTGGACCGGGGGCTATGTGCTGTTGGCGATGTTGCTCGCTCCCTATCTGCGCAAATTTGGGAAATTTACGGTGCCTGATTTCGTCGCTGAGCGCTACTATTCCGATACAGCACGGGTTATTGCCGTTATTTGCGCAATATTTGTTTCCTTTACCTACGTTGCCGGTCAAATGCGCGGCGTTGGTATCGTTTTTTCCCGCTTCCTGGAAGTTGATATCAACACTGGCGTGGTTGTCGGCATGATCATCGTTTTCATTTATGCAGTGTTGGGCGGTATGAAAGGCATCACCTATACCCAGGTGGCCCAATACTGCGTCTTGATTATTGCATATCTCTTTCCGGCGATCTTTATTTCCCTGCTTCTCACCGGGAACCCGATTCCGCAACTCGGCTTCGGTAGTGAACTGGCCGACGGCAGTGGTTACCTGCTCGACAAGCTCGATGGTTTGCATCGTGAGCTGGGATTTGCAGAATATACCGGACGAGGCAGCAAGAGCATGATCGACGTGTTTGCGATAACTCTCGCCCTGATGGTTGGCACCGCCGGTCTGCCCCACGTGATTATCCGCTTTTTTACGGTGCCGAAAGTAAGAGACGCTCGTTCTTCGGCTGGCTGGGCGCTGCTCTTCATTGCCCTGCTCTACACAACTGCACCGGCCGTCGCAGCCTTTGCCCGCACGAACATGATTCAAACGCTTAATGAAAAAGAATATGTTGTCGCACCGAGCTGGTTCAAGAACTGGGAAGCGACAAAACTAATTAGCTGGGTTGATAAGAACAACGATGGCGTGATGCAATATCGCCCGGGAGAACCTTTTGCCGGTAAACCGGAATACAGCGGCGAGACCGGTGCACACGGTCAGCAGTTGGTGAGCAATAGCCTGACTGACAATGCCAATGAACTATATGTCGATCGGGATATTATGGTTTTGGCTAATCCGGAAATTGCCCAGCTGCCCAATTGGGTCGTGGCCCTGGTCGCTGCGGGCGGGCTTGCAGCTGCATTGTCTACGGCAGCGGGTCTTCTGCTGGTGATTTCAACATCCATCGCGCACGATTTGATCAAGAAAGTGGTGGCCCCGGAAACCGGGGATAGGCGAGAATTATTATATGCCCGCATTGCCGCCGGTGGAGCGGTAATACTTGCAGGCTACCTGGGCATCAATCCACCGGGCTTCGTGGCCCAGGTCGTGGCTTTTGCCTTCGGGCTGGCTGCCGCATCGTTCTTCCCGGCGATCATCCTGGGAATATTCTCGAAGCGTATCAACAAGGAAGGCGCCTTGAGCGGCATGATTGTTGGCCTGCTCTTCACCGCCGGCTACATCATCTACTTCAAAGGTGTTTTCATCGAGCCATTTGCAGCAAACGTGCCCGAGAATTGGCTCTTTGGCATTTCGCCGGAGGGGATTGGCGCTATTGGTATGCTGCTAAACTTCGTGGTGTCGATCGTCGTTTCGCGTTTTACCGCTCCTCCGCCAGAGGATATTCAGCAGTTGGTCGAAGACATTCGCATCCCGCGCGGCGCCGCTGGCCCAACCGGGCAGCATTGATGCTTGATGCTTGATGCTTGATGCTTGATGCTTGATGCTTGATGCTTGATGCTTGATGCTTGATGCTTGATGCTTGATGCTTGATGCTTG
>JANQRS010000067.1 GCA_028284445.1 Calditrichia bacterium | reverse complement strand
CCAGTATCCAGTATCCAGTATCCAGTATCCAGTATCCAGTATCCAGTATCCAGTATCCAGTATCCAGTATCCAGTATCCAGTATCCAGTATCCAACATCAAGCAACTACATATATTATATATACCAAGAACGAATCAGTACACAGGAGGTAACACGTGAACATTGCTGTTTGTGTAAAGCAGACGCCGGATACCACAACCCGCGTCAAAGTTGGTGATGACCATAAGGCAATCGTCGAAGACGGTATCACCTGGATTATCAATCCATACGATGAGTTTGCAATTGAAGAAGCATTGCAATTGACAGAGAAACATGGTGGTGAAGTAACCATCATTACACTTGGTCCGGATCGTGCAGACAAGACCATTCGCGAAGCGCTGGCCATGGGCGCACATCAGGCAATTCGCATTAACGCCGATAGCATTCCCGACGACCCGATGGTTACAGCGAAGGCACTCGTTGATGTTTTGAAGGACGGTAGCTACGACTTGATCTTTGCCGGTAAGCAGGCAATTGACGATGATCATAGTCAAATGCCATCCCTGCTTGCCCAGGCCCTCGACCTGCCCTGCGCCACTTTCGTGGTCAATCTTGAGGTTGAAGGCACCACCGCTACCGCCAAACGTGAAATCGAAGGGGGTCATGAAATGGTGACTTTTAGCCTACCGGCGGTTGTTGGCGCACATCGCCACCTAAACGAGCCGCGATATCGTACCCTGAAGGGCATCATGCAGGCGAAGAAGAAGAAAATTGAAGTGCGGGAAGCAAACCTTGCACAAGGACAAATCGTCGTAGAAAAGCTTTCTTATCCGCCGGCAAAATCCGAAGGTAAGCTCTACGAGAATGGCGCTGACGCTGTCCCGGAAGTGGTTCGGGAATTGCGTGACGTCGCGAAGGTGATATAAGAAAGCGGAGATTTGAGATTAGAAGCATACAAAATTTGGAGATAAAACATGTCAAACATACTTGTAGTTACGGAAAGTCGTGACGGACAAATCAAATCGGTCAGCTTTGAAGCCTTGACCGCTGCAACTCAGCTTGCAGATGGCGGCTCGGTAACCGCCCTGGTACTTGGCAGCAGCAATGATGATGTTGCTGACGTCGCCGCCAAATATGGCGCCACAAAAACCATTGTCGTGGAGAACGACGGCCTTGACAAAGGCAGCCCCGATGTTGCCGCGGCGGCAATTGCCATGGTGGCAAAGGACACCGGCGCCGACTTAGTGCTTGGTGTTGCAACACTCACCGGTAAAGACATCGTTGCTCGCGCGGCTTTTGCACTCGAAACGGCATTGTCTCAGGACTGCACCGCTTATCGCGTAGACGGTGGAGACATCTACTGGACTCGTCCGGTTTATGCCGGCAAGGCATTGTTGGAAGTTAAAGTGACCGGTAGCCCGATCATGGCTACGGTGCGACCGAAGGCTGTTAAAGCCGAAGAGAATTCAGTGTCAGGTGAATTGCAAAAGATTAGCCCGGACCTCCCGGCGCCGAAAGCAGTTGTTTCATCGACAGAGCTTAGCAAATCCGACCGCTTAAGCGTGACAGAAGCAGACATCATTGTAAGCGGAGGCCGCGGTATGCAGGGACCGGAACACTGGGGTATGCTGGAAGATTTAGCAGACGCACTTGGCGCTGCGACCGGCTGTTCGCGTCCGGTGTCGGATGAAGGATGGCGTCCTCACGGCGAGCACATTGGTCAAACCGGCGTAACCGTTTCGCCGGACCTATACATCGCCTGCGGTATTTCCGGCGCTATTCAGCACATTGCCGGGATGTCTTCATCCAAGTATATTGTTGCCATCAACAAAGATCCGGAAGCACCGATCTTCAAAGTGGCTGACTATGGCATTGTTGGAGATGTTTTCGATGTGATGCCAGCAATGACAGAAGCTGTTAAAGCAGTGAAGGCAAATGACTGATATTTTGTAATGATTTAAGGAAGTATCTTGATGCCGGCCCATCAGGCCGGCATTCTTTTTTAGAGGTATTAGCGCAGCAACAACATTTTCCTCACCAATTGCGGGCCGTTTTCCGCTTGCAGGTGATAAAAGTAAAAGCCACTTGGCAGATTCCTGGCGTCGAAGTGGTAGACGTAATTTCCAGGGGCATGATAGCCCTTCTGCAAAGTCCGTACCTTACGCCCAAGCACATCAAACAAAGTAATGGAAACTTTGCCGGCCCTACTAATGGAGTAAGGTATCCGCGTTGCCGGATTGAAGGGGTTTGGATAATTTTGATGTAGCGCGAAGCGCAATGGAGGCAACTCGACCCTTGTTACCGCTGTTGTGGTATCATCCTCAAAAGCGCCCATATCCGGGGCGATGCCAAAATACTCATCCGGAGTCAAATACAACAAGGTATCACCGACATCTGATAGCAGCAGATCGGTGCCGGCATTGATCGCCGGTGAGGCAGGGTCAAGCAAATAATTGCCAGCACCTGGATCTATGAACTGAGGATCGCTGGCGATATTACCTTCCTGCCAGATGAGTCTCCAGGGAGAATCCATGGCAATGCCGCTACTATCGCCTTTGATATTACTAAAGGCAACGTATAATCTCGATGAAGAAATGGACTCGTTAGCCAATTCTTCAGGGTGATTATCCCAAACGATTGAATTTGCAAGGCGCGTAAATGCCACACTAAAGATACCGCCACCAGCCGATGCTTCATTTCCGGAAATTGTCGTATTATAAACGAAGGCATTATCTTCATTGTATAGACCACCACCGCGGTTCCCGGCTATGTTATTCGTAATCAGGGACCGCTGTAGCCGGATAATTGAATACAAATAATCATCGACGTATACACCTCCCCCATTGTAGGAAGCTGAATTGTCCTTGATGATTGACTCGCGCAGATCAACCACGGCACTATGCCTGATATACACGCCTCCACCCAGGTTAGAGTGGCTGTTTGAGATCGTCAGCCTGAGGAGATCAAGCTGTAAGGACTCGTCGATATGTATCCCTCCGCCTGCATTGCCATTTCCGTTTGTCAGTGATAAGTCCCGGATCATCGCATTTTGATCCTCGTAAAAGAAAAGTGGCGTTTTTTGGTGCCTGCCGTCCAGGGTCGTCGATTCCATCCCACTACCAGCCAGCGTTGTATATGAGTTCATATTTAGCGGAAAGACTTCACCGCCAACTGAATCAGCGTAAGTGCCCGGAGCCAGGTGGATAGTACGCGGATTGAGGCTGTCGGCAATGATTTTCGTCAGGGCCATACCAATACTGGCCAACGGTGCTCCAGCTGAAAGACCGCTATTCAGATCATCCCCGTTCGGATCAACGTAGAGATCCGCGGCAACCTGACTGGTCTTGCCATTTTCGATATCCCATTGAAAGCGGTTCCCGACAACATGTAAGAATTTGGACAACGCGTGGTGGTCTGTCGGATTCACCACTGTAAACGTATCGACCTGTATGACAACATCTGCTGCCGAAGGGTTATCCGCGTACAAATCGCTACCGGCACCGGCATAATTCAGATAAATATTGGAAAGATTGTTTTCATCAAAAACGACCCTGGAGGTGTCTTCAAAATACAGTCCACCGCCGTAATAGCTGGCAAAGTTTTCTGTGATGGTTACCCCAGCCAATTCAGGGTTACTGTCCTCGTTGAGATACAATCCCCCTCCATAGAAAGCCGCATTGGCCTGAAAGCGGCTATTCCTAATGAAAGATTGATTGGCGGCTACGAAGAAGCCACCACCTGAAACAGCAGCAACATTTCCGGCGATCTCCACATCATCGATGGTGAACATATCCCCGATCGCACCGGCACCACCGGAAGCGTCTGTGCTGTTTTCGATCATCTTCGAACTGCTTATGGACACCTCTGAATCACTAATTGAGAGTCCACCGCCACCACTCGTGCTATGATTTTTGGTAAGAATAATGTTGTTAAAATCTACAACAGAGTGGAGCACATTCAGACCGCCACCGCTCCGATGACTGTAGCCGCCTCGAATCGTCAGATTTTCCACCGAAATTGTCGAATCCTGATTGAAATTGAGCACCCGGCTTTCACCTGCAGCATCAAGGATGGTATTTTCTGAAGATGTCCCGATCAGGTTGACATAGCTGAGCATATTAAGAGGAAACAGCTCCCCACTTGTAGACGGACTATAAACACCGTCTGCCAGGAAAATGCTGCGCGGAGACAAGCTATCTGCCTCAATGCGAGACAGTGCAGCAGCGATAGTTTTTAGAGGCTGTCCTTCTGATAGACCGTTGTTGAGGTCGTCGCCAGTTGGGCTCACATAGAGATCTGCTGCGACCCGGCTAAAGTATGGGGTTTGAATATTAAAGGTGAAGTTCTCCAGGGACTCGGCATGATACGAGGTCGGATTTGCAACCGTAAAGGTATCAAGAACCATATTAAATACGCTACTACCGTAGGTAAAGAGATCTGCCGCACTGGCGGCGCCATTGAGATAGATACTGGACCTGTCTGTAGCTGAGAAATCGACTACCGCCGCAGGATCTAAATAGACTCCGCCGCCGTTTGCATCAGCAGTATTTCTAGAAATAGATGTATTTTCAAAGGCAGCATAAGCTGAGAACCAAAGGGAAATACCGCCACCGCTTTCAGCGCGATTCTGGCGAATCGTTGTATTTGAAAGGATGAGTGGCGCATTGCGAACATCAATGCCGCCGCCAGAGGCCTGAGCAAAATTGTTCTCAATGGTGGCATTGTCAACAAAGCAGGTGTCCGCATTCGAGAGCACCATTCCGCCGCCGAAGCTGGCAGAATTATCGCGGAGAATGACTCCATTCAGTGTAGCCGGGCCGTTTTTGATAATAAGCCCACCGCCAGTTCCGGTCACATGGTTATCACTAAATTCGACATCTAAAATTACCGCACTGCCACCGTTAATCTCAGCACCACCGCCACCCAGGCCAGTATTCCCAGAGAAGCTTGAGGCGTCAATCGTCAGGATTGAATTCCAGGTGGAAAGCCCGACACCGCCGTAGAGTTCAGAGTTGTTATTGGTAACCAGCAGATTATCGAGATTTCCGGTGCAGTGCGATAGCTCTATTCCCCCGCCCTGATTTCCGGTTATCTGAAGGTTCACCAGACTCACTACACTGGTATCACCGCTAATACCGCGATGAAATTTTCTGCTTCCTTGAATTGTTAGATCTTGAATGGTTAATGCTGAAGGCGATCTAAAACGAATAACGGCAGTTTTCCCTTCTGCGTCCAGAACCGTATTGTCGCGGCTCGCGCCATCTAAAGTAACATGATCCTTCGCAATCACCGGAAAGAATTCGCCAGTGGTTGACTCGGAATAGATGCCGTCAGCGAGGAAAATGCTGCGGGGATTAAGGTTATCGGCCTCGATCTTGACAATTGCAGCAGCTATTGTTCTCAGGGGCTCCGCAGCGCTCAGGCCACTGTTGTTATCAGAGCCAGCGGGATCCACATAGAGGTCAGCGCTGACCCGTTCCAGCGCCCCAGCTTGGACATCAATGGTGTAATTGTTGAGTGGTGCTATATCGTCCTCTGTGGGTGCTATTACTGTCAAGGTGTCTGCATATAAATGAACACTGGATGTGTCATTTATGTAGAAATCGCGACCGGCGACAGCTCGATTCAGGTAGATACTGCTGCGGGCCTGCGCATCGAATTGAAGAGCGGAATTAGCCAGGAAAATTCCGCCGCCTTCCTGAAAGGCAGTATTGCCAATAATCCTCACGTTACGGAGGACAAGGTCTGATGAGAAACAATAAACCCCGCCGCCACGAGTGGCTCTATTCTTCGTAATGGTTACATTTTCAAGGAGAGGACTGGAACGCCGGGAGCGAAGTCCTCCACCATCACCCTGGCGAGCAATAGAATTCCCGGCAATTAGGGAGTTCCTGATGATCGCTGAAGATTCGTTTAGCCGCACCCCGGCATTGGTCACACCACTGTTATTGATGACCGTTATATGCTCCATCAAGGGGTTGCCCCGGAAAACAGATATGGCAGCGCCACTTTCCCCACCGTCATTTTCTGTTACATACAACCAGGAAAGATGAGGATTGGCATCACCCCAGATGCTGATGCCACCACTACTGCTAAAAGCGTCGTCACCTTCAGCAGCGCCTCCGTTACGAATCGTAAAGCCACATAAATGGGCAGTAGAATCTTCACTATTTTCAAAGCGGACCACATAAAGCCGATGGCTGGCATCAATGATCGTCTGGCGGATAAATGAGGTATCATTATCCAGCAAAAAGTGGCTGCCAACAACAATATTGCGGCCGTTGAAATCGATAGTTTCCAAATAAGTGCCGGGCGCGACCAGGACGGTATCTCCATCTACGGCATCATCAATAGCTGCCTGAATGGTAAGATGTGTCGCGGGAACATGAATTGTCTCAGCTGAGACCGTCCCGCACAGCAAAAGCAAATTCAGCGACAATATGAAGTATCCAACTCGCATATTCATTAAACCTCCCAAGTCCGTTTACAAAACCAGTCCCGTTAACCAACTGCAATACCGAACACTACTTACAACGATTCGAAATCTGCAGCCAAACGTCTGAGCAATACATGGCTAATCCAGCCAATGACCCCACCGGTAGTCAAGGCTGTCAGCACCATATAAGGCCACAAATACCAGAGCACATCATTATCAAATAAAATCGTTACTGCTACTGCCAATTGTGCAAAGTTATGCGCCAGAGCACCGGCGACACTCACTGCAAGAATACCAAATATCCCGCTTTTGTGCATCAAGGCCATCAAACCTATCGATAATAGCCCCCCACTCAGCGAAAGAAAGAAACCCGGTGACAGAAATCCACCAGCGAAGAATGAACCTATCACAATACGAAAAACCGTCACGGTAGTCGCCGCACGCCAGTCAATCCAATAGAGTGCGATGAGTGTAGCAATATTGGCTAAGCCCAGCTTTAACCATGGCACCGGGCGCGGTAAATACGCCTCGAAAATAAACATCAATAATCCGATGACGATTAAGCCGGCAATTCGTGCTTCCCGCTGCTCATCCGGTGATAATTTTGACTGGCGCTTTGCTTCGTTCATTGGCAGGAATATACAATAGGATTTTTTGCGGAACACATATTATCGATTCCCCAGGTGATGCAATTGCCCCGCCCTTCACACAAATTTGACGTTGGCAGGTGTTGTGCTTAATTCGAATACTCCCCTGCCCTACCGAAAAATCAACCCCAGGCAAGGCGTCTATCGCAATCTCACCCTGCCGGCGCAGATCAAATCGGTACAGCACCTCTCCCTCGACTTCCAGCACAGCACTGGTTACCGGTTCATCCTGACTAAAGAGCCATTGGAAGGAAAATGCCGTTACACCAATCAGCAAGGCAAAGAAGAAGAAATCTCCGGGCTTAAAGAGTACGCTCATGGGTATAATATTGGGTCGCTTTTGGCGTTAAACAAGGTGAAAGGGACATCGGAGGTCGTTCCGGCCCCTTTTTCAATTGTTTTCCTGAATTGCGGGTAATATCTTTCTGCTTCGAATTCCAGCATGTGGTCTATCTCATCTTTAAGCGCAAGGTAAGTTCAATATGATTCAGACGTCGATTTCCTACCAACCCTTTACGCAGCAGCGGATAGCGGATTTTCAGAAACGTGAAACGCCATTTTACTTCTACGACATGGCATTGCTCGACAATACGCTGGCTGCGCTTCGCAGATCCTCAAGTAAGCATGACTTCACCGTGCACTATGCCTTGAAAGCGAATGTCAATGAGGAACTGCTGCGAAAAATAAAAGCGGCTGGTCTCGGAGCCGATTGTGTCAGCGGAAATGAGATCCGGCAGGCATTGGCCTGTGGGTTTTCGGGCAAAGATGTTGTCTTTGCGGGCGTCGGGAAAAGCGATCGGGAAATTCGTTTCGGACTGGAACATGACATCTACTGCTTCAATTGCGAATCGCTACAGGAGCTGACGGTCTTGCAGGAGTTAGCTGCAGAAATGAACAAGACGGCCCGTGTCGCTCTACGCGTGAACCCGAATATTGACGCCAAAACGCATCGCTACATTACCACCGGACTGCGCGACAATAAGTTCGGTATTAATCCACGTGATTTTGAAAAAATCGCTTCTCTGCTGCAGGACAGCCCGAATTTGGTTCTGCGCGGGCTGCATTTCCATATCGGGTCTCAGGTAACAGACATCGACGTCTATGCCGGATTGTGCGAGCGGGTAAACGATTTGCAGCAATGGTTCACAGATCGCGGCATCGATCTTCCGGACCTCAATCTCGGCGGGGGTTTGGGCATTAATTACAAAGAACCCGACCGGTATCCGATCGCTGATTTCGAATCTTATTTCAGCACGATTGCACAGCACTTGAAGCGTTTGCCGGGCCAGCATGTCCATTTTGAATTGGGCCGCTCCATCGTTGGTCAGTGCGGCAGCCTGATCAGCCGGGCGTTATATATAAAGGAAGGCGTTGAAACCACATTTGCAGTCCTTGATGCCGGCATGACGGAATTGATACGTCCGGCGCTATACCAATCGCACCATTATATCGAAAACCTCAGCAGCGACTTGCCGGAACAGACCTATGACATTGTCGGACCGATTTGCGAATCGTCGGATTGCTTCGGCCGCGATGTTCAACTGGCAGAGATCCGTCGTGGTGATCTGATCGCCATTCGCTCTGCCGGCGCCTACGGGCAAGTGATGGCATCCCGCTATAATCTGAGGGATTTAGCAGAATCAGTGTACGGGAAGCGGGAAAATTTAGTGACGAATGAAAAATGACAAATCCTAAATAATGGACTGAGCACAACTTTGCAGATTTGCCGCCTTGCCCGTTTGCTATTTTACCATTTTCCCGTATTTTCCTCCAGCTTTTGATGTGATCACTATTTGAGGGTCAATTTGAAGAAATCAAAAAAACACGAACGCGGATTGCATGAGCTTTATCGCGAAGATCCGCTGAAAGCAGATCGCGAGATATGGGGACGCATCGCCGATCCGATTTCACGCCGCGGATTTTTGCGCAAGAGCGGGCTGCTGACTATGATGGGCATCCTCGGTGCTGAAATTCCTTTTGCCCAGTTGATGCCGGAAGGATTGATACCGGCACCGCTCGCTTACGCAAACGAACCCTTCGTTATTCCCGGCAAACACCCTGAACTCAGCATCCTGAATGACCGGCCAATTAACGCCGAAACACCGCCGCACTTGCTGGACGATCCAATTACCCCGGCAGCGCGAATGTTTGTGCGCAACAACGGACTGCCACCGGAAGCTGTGAATCCAGCGAACTGGACCCTAACCATTGGCGGCGAATCCGTTGAGCGTGAAGTGACCTTCTCTCTAGCAGAACTGAAAAGCGAATTCAAGCATCATACATTGCAGCTGCAATTGGAGTGTGGCGGCAATGGGCGAAGCGAGTTTTATCCGCCGGCCAGTGGCAATCAGTGGACAACCGGGGCAATCGCCTGTCCCACCTGGACAGGCGCTAAACTGGGCGACGTCCTTCGCGTCGCCGACATCCGGCAAGATGCTGTCTACGTCGCATATTACGGCGCGGATCGCCATCTCAGCGGAGATCCCGACAAAACGGTTATTTCCCGCGGTGTCCCCCTTGAGAAAGCCCTGGAGAATGAATCACTAATCGCCTGGGCAATGAACGGCGAAGACATTCCGCCGCTGCACGGGGCGCCCATGCGCATGGTAACTGCCGGATGGCCGGGATCGACCTGTGGAAAATGGGTGAAGCGCATCGTTATTCGCAACCAGGTGCACGACGGCCCAAAAATGACCGGTAAGTCGTATCGCGTGCCTTGCAATCCGGTAGAACCCGGTGCAAAGGTGGCTGATTCCGATTTTTGCATCATCGAGTCGATGCCGGTAAAATCTCTAATCACTTACCCTCGTTCCGGACTGCAACTTGCAGGAACCAAACAACTACAGGTTCGTGGACATGCCTGGGCGGGTGATCTTGCCGTTAAGGCCATGCAGATCTCAATTGACTTCGGCGCAAGCTGGCAAAGCTGCGAATTAAAGCCGGCCCGCAATCGCCTTGCCTGGCAACAGTGGCGAGGCAGCGTTCAATTTCCGCAAAAGGGCTATTACGAAATCTGGGCACGGGCGACCGACGATCAGGGCACCAGGCAGCCAATGGTTATGCCGGGCTGGAACCCCAAGGGCTATCTCAACAATGCCTGTCACCGCATAGCGGTAAAGGTTGTGTGATGCAAAAATTCGCCTATAGACCGGCAATAATGCTGTTGATGCTCATCGGTGTATTCATCACCAGCTGCGCCGGTGATAAGGATCCGGAGTCGGCGAGCCGCTTCCAGGAGGCTGAAGTTGATAGCTCTCATGTCAAGCAGCTTGACCCGGAAACCGGCCTGATAGCGGAAGGTGAATACCTATTGGTTCGCGGCTCCTGCACCGGCTGCCACTCAGCGAACCTGATTATGCAAAACCGAATGACACGTGACAACTGGCTCAAAAGCATTCGCTGGATGCAGGAAACGCAGGGACTGTGGGAATTTCCTCCGGAATTGGAGGAGAAAATTCTCGATTACCTGGGTACACATTATGCACCCGATCAACCAAAATCTATCCGCCGACAGCCGCTAAAGGCCGTTAATTGGCATGTTGAAGGCCCCTAACGGCTTTCCCCTCCTCCGGAAAATCCCGAAATTCAAAAAAAATTAAATTTTTCTTGAAACGTCTCGAACTTTTACTTATCTAGTATCCAAGGGTGAGCGTTTTGAGCGTTTTTTGATCCTTACTAGAAGACTGATAAGGTGTTCGCCGGTTGTCGGCGAGTAGTTTGTCTTTTTTCTAAACCATGCGGTACCGCTTCCTTTTCGGCAGGTATCGCTCATCATAACATGTTATCTGTGAGGATTAGCCATGAAGGTAATTTTCAAATTCTTCCTAGTCGCGAGTTTAGCCTTAATTCTGAGTAGCTGCCAACAGGCTGAAAAAACAGCGCAAGCAGAAACCAAAGCTCCCCTGGTTGCTGAAGTTATGAGCAAAACGTCACAATCTGTAATGACCCCTGATGATGTATTGAACAACCTAATGAGCGGTAATGATCGCTATCGCTCGAACAAGTTGACAGCACGCGATTTTCCAGCTCAGGTTAGTGCAACCACTTCCGGTCAGTTCCCGAAAGCTATCATTCTATCTTGCGTAGACTCTCGCGTTCCGGTTGAAATGGTTTTTGACCAGGGTGTTGGGGACGTATTCGTTGCACGCGTTGCCGGCAATGCCGAGAACAAAGATCTCCTTGGTAGTATTGAATATGCCGTCGGTGTAGCGGGCTCGAAACTGGTTATGGTAATGGGCCACGAGTCTTGTGGTGCAGTAAAATCAGCCGTTGACAAATTAGATGTGGGTAGCGAAAACGTTGATAATCTGCTCAGCCAATTTGAGCCGGCCATCACCGGTACCGAAGGTGAGCGCAACTCCAGTGACAAAGCCTATCTGACAAACGTTGTTAAAGCCAACGTGAGCCAGACTGTCAAAGATATTCGTTCGAGAAGCGGCATTGTTAAGCAGCTTGAAGACCAAGGTAAAATCAGCGTTGTTGGCGCCTACTATAGTCTCAAAGACGGAAGCGTCAAGCTGGTCGACTAAGGCAGTTTTCAAACTCGATGCTTCCGGCAATCGAGCTAAGATCCCCTTAAATAATGAATTGCTGTTCCCGGATCACCGATGTTGGTCCGGGAAATTTCAGATGATCACATCTGTTGGGACTGCTTTATCAAAAATGTCCGGCAAATGTTCCAATCATATAATTTTGGCAGGTATGACCATGAAAAAATTGGTGCTTATTTTGTTCCTTACGACCCCGTTCCTGGGATTCGGCCAAACCAGCGAGCTCGGGAACTGGCTGCTTTATTTTGGCAACAAGAAAATCAACAATCAATGGAATCTGCATCATGAGGTGCAGTACCGGAATTATGATGCCGTCGGCGATTTAGAGCAGCTGCTGCTGCGAACCGGTTTGGGATATCGCATAAACGACCACAACAGTAATTTTCTGCTGGGCTATGGGTTCATTCTCAGCGAGAACTATGTCGCCGGTTTAAGCGACAAGGTTGAAGTGAACGAACATCGCATTTTCCAGCAGTTTATCACCCGGCAAAAATTCAATCGAATCGGCGTTCAGCATCGTTACCGCTTTGAACAGCGTTTTGTTGAAGACGATTTCAAAGTGCGCTTCCGATATTTCCTGGCGCTCAATCTTCCCTTAAACAACACGGAATTAACAGACGGCACAGTTTACCTGGCCGCCTACAATGAGATCTTTCTAAACGGCGAGCAAAGTGCCTACGATCGAAACAGACTCTATGGTGGGATTGGATATCGTTTGAATGCCGGCGTGCGCTTTGAGGTCGGTTATATGAATCAGTTCTTACGCACACAAAATCGCGACCAGATAAATTTGATCACATTTGTAAGCTTTTGATGCGAGTTTGAAAAGTGTATTATGTCCGGGCATAGCTCCAATGCATGCCCGGTCGCTTTTAGCGTAGCAAGGTCATTTTCCGCGTCATAAATCGATTCCCCACCTTCAGGCGGTAAAAATAGATGCCGCTAGCCACCGAAAATCCTTTTGCATCTCGACCATCCCAATCAACAGAATGAGGACCGGCCATCATACGTCCGTTAATCAGGGTTTGCACATGCTGCCCCAACTGGCTGAATACAGTCAGTTGCACATTGGCGGCTTGCCCCAACGTATAGCGAATACGGGTTGTCGGATTAAAAGGGTTTGGGTAATTCTGAGCAAGATTGAAATCCGTTATAGGAACGTCAGCAGCGCTCACGCCCACAGGAATATTGACCGTAATCAGCACCATTGCTGATGCGGTGCCGCCGAGGGAATCACTGATGTAGTAGTTAAGGGTATCAATCCCGGCAAAAAGGCTATCCGGAAAATATTCGATGGTCTGACCGGCAGAGTCGATCACAGCAAAACCGTTGCTGCCGCCGCTGACGCTATCGATGGTAATTGGTTGGCCTTCCGGATCAAAATCGTTGCTAAGAACATCAATCACTACCGAGCTATCCTGCAGCGTCATAGCAGTATCATTCACAGCGACCGGAAATTGATTGCGGGAGAAGCCGCGATAGCGCACCGTTGATTGGGAATAGTTGTAGAAGCCGAAGCGCCCGGCGGGAAATGTACCTGTGGTATCAAAAATGACCGTGGTATCAATAGTTATCTGAATACGGTTTGATTCATACAGCAATTGAAATTCGTATTCGGTGTTATCCAGCCATCCCTGATCATCGCCATAACGGGTATCGATTACTGTGAAGGCGCTATCGGAATGATTCCAATAAGGCACATTTCCAGATGCCAGTGACCCGGTAACTTCGCCTTGAACGCGAGAAAGCGTGTAGCCTTCCTCAGCAGTCCAAGTGCTAAAGGTCTGCGTACCCTGCTTCCAATCGAGCAGATAAAAATCGAAAAAGGACTCGGCACTATCCGGGCGCTGGTAACCAAAAACAAAGCCGATAAAGTCATTGTCACCGGTGGTCTCAACCTCCAAACTGCCCTGAATCAAGGTATTGATCAGGGTGTCAGGCCCAACAAAGAACGTCGGCGCGCCGTTGATGGTCTGCAAAACAGATGAACCGTCTGCAGCAACTTGCCAGTTGCCGTTTCCGGGCAATCCTTCCTGAACCCAATCGTTCAGATCGACCGGCACCAGCTGGGCGCATATGGGCAAAGCACTAATGATGATGACAATTAAAACTTGCGTGAGGAAGGTTTCCCTCCAACCAATCCGATTCGCAAACATGATCCCTCCGAATCAATTCTCCACTGGTAAAACTCGACGGCGGCGTTGCCGGCGTGGCGTTGTCACTTCGCCTTCATCCTCCAGCAACGAGAGTTCCTGCGCCATTTTGCACTTAACTTTAATCTTGATTTTCAGCTTGACGGGTTTCATATCCCTCTCCTTCCGTTAACATCTTGTTATCACACCAGACCGGAAATACCCCTTTTAATGAACATAGTATCCGTCTAATGGGACAACTGTGATAAAAGAGCATGATCAGGGAATTGATTTCTCAAAAGGGAAGGGATTTAAGATTGAAGAATGAAGATTGAAGATTGAAGATTGAAGATTTTTTTGTGGAATTTTCGGTAATCTGCATCATTCCAATATGAAACAAAATAAATCGGACGAATTAAAAGCGAGAACCAAAGAATTTGCTTTTCGCTGCTATGAAGTCGGCAATGCCCTTTGGAAGCAACCCATTAACCGTGACTTCGCAAAGCAACTCATCCGATCTTCCAGTTCAATAGCGGCAAATTATCGAGCTGCTTGCCTGGCTCAATCAAAAGCGGCATTTGCTGCAAAGATAAGCATTGTGCTTGAAGAGGCGGACGAATCACTATTCTGGTTGGAATTTATTCTGGAGTTGAAACTGTTGGATCGTGCACTCCAACCTTTGATAACGGAAGCAGATGAACTAGTGCGAATTTTCAAGTCATCACGAATCACGGCAAGAAAAAATCAAAAATAGCAAAAGCAGTTAATCTTCAATCTTCATTTTTCAATCGTCATTCGTCATTTGTCATTTCGTCACTCTCACATTCTGCGGAGCGGCAGGTGGCGTGGTATCACCACTGGCATTGACTTCGTAGGCGCCGGCATCGTAAGCTGGGCCGCTGGGACGGGGTTGTCCGCGGATATCGTCTAGAACAAAGCTCAGGGTTTGCCCGGCATCAATAGCCGGATTACCGGTAGTGGGCAGGTAATTATGACCCGATAAGTCGGTGAAGTTGTTAAGGGTTGCGACGTTGGATGGATCGGGAGCGTCTTGTGGAACGCTGCTGCTGACGAACAGATTGTTCAGAAATTCCCAGGTATTGGCATCATTTTCAACCTCATTGATAGGCGTTGTTACCCCGGTGCCCACGGTATTGTTGTACATGCCGATGAAATCTTCGCCGGTATTTCCATCCTCGATGCGAAAGGCACGCTCGCAGTCGTAGGTCACATTATTAACACAGGTAATGGTGCAGCCATTGCCGCCACGCAAGCGGAAACTCACTTCATTACTATAGGTAATGTTGTTCTTTAGCAAGGCATCAACACGCTCCTTCACGTTGAAGGCTGCCTGCAGCCGCGAACCAATCGAAAAATCCCCATCGAAGCCCCACGCCTGATTGTTAATCATATAAACTTTGGCTGCCGGTCCATCGCTGGGCGTCTTAAAATCAACGGCATTTTCTCCCGGCTTAAATCCTGCCGGAAATCCGTTCGTTGCTTCTGTCAGGGTTTCTTCATATATCACACAGTCAACCAGCCAGACATCCGTCCAGAAGTTGCGGTCAGGGTCGAACTGAATGGCGTCGCCGCTGAAATTACGGATTGTATCATTCTGGATCAGCAGACTATCCATTCGCCCGGTAATTGCGTGCGCATCAACCTGGGCGCCGTTTTCCCAGCGAAGCGCTAACTCCAGCGTCGAATTGGTGATAGCACAACTGTCGGCGTTGGTAATGAAGACCAGATCGCGGCTGCTGCGGCGGATCACGCAGCTATCGATTACCGTGTGTCCGGCATCTGAAAAAATCCGCACGGTATTGCTGGTACCGTATTGCCCGTCAATCGTCAGATTTCGGAAAACATAATACCGTTCGTCGAGGCTAAGGACACGGCCTGAGTTCGTGACAGTAACGTTGCCGCGTCCAAGGACATATATCCGGGCATTCGCCGTGCCTGAAACGCTGGGATTCAGGATCTCGTTGTAGGTACCGGTAACAACAATCACCGTATCTCCGGGCGAGACGCTCTGCATGCCCTGCCCGATTGTGAGAAATGGTTGGGAAGCGGTTCCTGGATTGGTATCGCTGGCATTCGGATGGTTTTGATCGACGTAATAGGTCGCCGCGAAGAGCATGGTATTCAGAAAAGCCAGGATGAAGCAGAAATATATGAACTGCCTGAGCATGCCGGAAACTCCTGTCCGTGTGAATATCTTGCCCAATCGGCAAGACTATCGCCAATATATAAGACTCCCTGGAAATTCAAAGCAAAATGCCTGCCGATAAGTGAAATTTCCGGAACAATTTATTGCGCCATTTGGTTTTTTAATTGATGGGGCGCAAGAAAGAGAGTGATGATTGAAAAATAAGATTTAACAAATGAACACGACATTATTAATCTTCAATTTTCAATCTTCATTGAAACTTGGATTATTCGGATATGACCCCTATAATTCCAATAATAGCTAGCGTAAACAAGGAAATCATATATGGCTAAGGCAACACCAGAGCTGATAAATGCAATTCAGACAACGATAGATCGCCTGACGTCTGGCGCCGACTACCAATGGACCCACATGGGGCGTTGCAACTGTGGCCATCTGGCACAATCTGTGACGGATCTTTCTCATGAAGAGCTGCACAAACTGGCCCTTCAAAAAGAAGGTGACTGGGGTCAGAAAGCGATCGACTATTGCCCGGACAGCGGCTTTCCGATTGATCAGGTGATCACAATCATGCTGGAAATCGGGCTAAACACAGATGATCTCTACACTCTGGAGCGACTCTCGTCTCCGCGAATCCTGAAGCGGTTACCGGCCGGACAGCGCTTTTTGAAGCAAAACTCCAGAGATGATTTGATTCTATACCTGCAGACCTGGCTGGAAATGCTGGAAGAAGAAATTGCGGAGACATCACAGGTGCCGCAATTACTTGTCGCCGTATAAGAGGCACTGGAATCCACTAAAAATCCGGAACAGCGGATATGAAGCATATAAAAGCCCTTTGTGCGGCTTTTTTCTTTGTTCTTTCTATTCTTCTGATTTCCTGCGATGAAGATCAGGAAATCAACAAAAACAGCGCCCGCATGAACAGCGTTGCCGAGGCCTATGTTAAATTGGTCTTACAGGTCGGGCAGCACGATCCCAACTATGTTGACTTTTACTATGGCCCGGAAAAATGGCGCCCTGCCCCGCTCGACAGTGTGCGCATTGGAGACGCCGCCATTTTAAGCGCCCTTTCGGAAGAAACCCGGCAACTGCAACATCGTCTCAATATTATCAATGATAACACCTTCAATGAGATAGAAAAGCTACGCTACAACTATCTCGTAAAACAACTGCAATCGGTGAGCGGACGGGTTGACATGCTGTCCGGCGAAGAAAAGTCGTTTGACGAGGAATCAAAGGCACTATACGACGCCGTTGCACCGGTGAATGATGAGGCACATTTCGAGGAAATCCTTTCGCAGCTCGGCCAGGCCTTGCCAGGCTACGGCAATATCTCCCGTCGCTTGCAACGATTCCGCAGCCAGTTTGTTATCCCTGTTGAAAAACTTGATGATGTATTTCAGGCGGCCATTTCAGAAGGCCGCAAGCGGACACATGAATTTATCGAGATGCCGCAAAATGAGCGCTTCAAGGTGGAATATGTGACGGGCAAATCCTGGTCTGCTTACAACTGGTATAAAGGCAACAGTTTCAGCATCATCCAGGTCAACACCGACTTACCGATTTACATTGACCGGGCAATAGATCTTGCCTGTCACGAAGGCTACCCCGGACATCACGCATTCAGTACGCTGCAAGAAGAACATCTTACTCGCCGGCGCAGCTGGATTGAATATTCGATCTACCCCCTGTTTAGCCCGCAATCATTGATTTCCGAAGGCACTGCCAATTATGGCATCGAAATGGCCTTTCCCGGTCACGAACGCATCCAGTTTGAGAAGGAAGTGTTATGGCCGCTGGCCGGACTCGACACAACGCAGGTTGAGCGATACTACGAGATCCAGGAAATGGTGCGTCAGCTGGCTTACGCTGACAATGAAGCGGCGCGCAATTTCCTCGACGGCAATATCCAGCGCTGGGAGGCGATACGCTGGCTGCGGCGCTATGCTTTGATGACCGCGGATGAAGCGGAACAACGCCTGCAATTCATCGAGGAATATCGCAGCTATGTGATCAACTACAACCTTGGTCAGGACATCGTAAAGCGTTACATCGAGCGTCACAGCAGCACCGGCGTCAACAATCGCATGACTCGCTGGAACCTCTTTGCCCGGCTGCTGACTGTGCCCCTGACCCCTTCGCGACTGAAGTGAGAAGGTTGTCGTTCAGGGTTGAGAAGTGAAAGTTGTTGGTGGATTGGTCGATTGGTCAATCTGTTCAGCAGTCGACGTTTTTCCTGCTCCTGCAAACTGCAACTGCCACTGCCGTTTTCCGACCGGTGGCCTCAAGCCAACAGTCGGCTGTATTATGTAACGGCTCCGCCGTTGATAGACACCCTGTAAACTGTAGACAGTTTTTCCTGCTCCTGCAAACCGCAACTGCCACTGCGACTTTCCCACCGGTGGCCTCAAGCCAACAGTCGGCTGTTTTATGTAACGGCTTCGCCGTTTGCTGCATGGCGCCTTCCCTTTCAATATTCGCAATAAATTCCAAATTTTTGTCTGTCTCGACAATAATATGTTAGGAAAATCATTATTATCTTTGTCTTGTTCAATGTGACGACGGAAGCGATTACGGAAAATCGGGAGGATTTCTTGTCACGAAAGTCAATTTTGCCCTTCATTGCGGTCACCTTGCTGTTGGCTGGCTGTGACCTGGTTGATCCGGAGCGGCCATTTAATGAAAATGCTGTTGCTCCGCCTGTGGTCACCTGGACAGGTTCATCTTTACAAGATGGCGATACCGTTCATGATGTCGTTGGCTTTGATATTTCAAACGGCTCAGCCCCTTTTCCAATTGCCGGCGTTGCGCTGTTTGTCAACTCCGAGCTCGCTACGACTCGGGCCAGCAGTCCGTTTTCGGTAGAAGTCCAGACCAACCGCTTTGCAAACGGCCCGGCAACACTAACGGTTGGGCTATTCGATGCAACGCCTCGCAGCGGGCTTTTGGCACTTGCCGGTGTGCCTGACCTATCATATACCGTTGATGTCACTATTTCAAATCACCGCGTGGATCAAGAATGGCGAATGCCGCTCAAAGAGATCTTTTGGGAGGATAACCGTGCGCGCCTTATCTGGAATGAAAGCCATGACCCGGATTTCGAGCACTACAACGTTATCTGGTATAGAACGAACGGGGCCGCAGTAACAATTGCAACCATTAGCGACAAAGCCCTGCTGACGTATAAGGATCCTCTCAACGAGAGATATTTCGGCGGTCACCCTCCTGTTGGCTATGCGGTTAGCGTTTCGAAAGATCGCGGCCGCTTATTGGGACTTAGAACCGACTTAGCCGTCGAGGAATGGCACATCCCGCTTCCGGCAGCTTATAGACGAATGCGCCCGATGATTCGCAATCCGATTAAGAGCCACCTTTACTATACCTATTCCAACGGCAGTGATTCTGATGGTATTGCAGTGGTTGACACAGACAGGCAGACCTTGCTATTGTCGCGAACCCTCACCGACGAATTCCCCAACACGCAGCGAAGTAGCAGCAGCCTTTCCCTCGACGGCGAAATCTTATATTTTCTGCTGGAAAATTCAGACAACAACTCGTACACCGTTGCTTCAATGAACACCAGCAGCTTTGACTTCACCACTCATTTTGTCATTATCCAATCCCAAATGTCGCAATATGATCCCTTCCTTGTTGACGATGCCGGGCGCTTATTTATCGCTTCACGGGATGGCACTTTGCGTGTATTCGATATGAGCAACGGAAGCCACTTGAGCAGCCTGGCGCTGACGTTCAATCATGTTTGGCAAACAGATATGTTGTTAAGTCCCGACCAGACGACTATCTATACCGCCGCCGCCGGACACAGTGGTACGACACTGCCCACAATTTACAAAATTGACATACAGGATTTTCAACCGCAACTGCTCGAGCAGCGTGAAATCAATCAGAAGCGGATTCGCCGCATGGCACTTTCCGGTGATGGTGAGGATCTTTACGTCATGCATAGTGGCGGGCAGGGCTCTTTTTGGGCACCGGGGACTGCTGACGTCCAACTGCAAAAATTCGACGCTGCGGATCTTGCACCAGGGGAAATAGCCAATGTTTTTCTTGCCGATATTGAACATATATGGAATTTCACTCTCAGCGGCGACAAAGTTTATATGTCGACGAGCTATGAAAAACAGGATGAGCACTTTATCAAAATCTTCGAACTGGACCGCCACACATTCGTGCGAACGCGAGACTGGACCTACCTGGGCGAAGGGGACGGTAACCTGGTCGTTGATGGCGAAGGTCGTTTCCTTTATAACACGGTCGGTAACCTTTGGGCGCTGCCCCTGGATGAGGAATAAGCTATGCAAGCAACCATCACAACGATCATTATTTTCCTGTTAGTGGGAATTGGCCATGCCCCGGCCCAGAGCTATTCAGATCAATACTCGCAGAAACGAACCTTGTTTCAAGTATACGCCGGTGGTGGCATTTCGACATTTGCCATTGGAGAGGCCGAATTGATATACGATGATTTTGTAGATTTTGCGCAATCAAACGGCGTGCCGTTGGAGACACAGCGGAAATACCCTGCGAATTTGAACCTCAACGCCGGTGTATTGATACATCTTATACCACAGGTTCTCTTCGGGGTTGAATATAGCTGGATGAAGACCAGGGCATTGTCGTTATATGAAGATCAATTTGGCACGCTTGACGTTACCTCAAGGTTTTCACTGCATACCATGCAAATCACCATGCGCTGGGAAAAAGACAGCCCAAACCCAATAAAACCGACATTCGGCTTCGATACCGGTATGGCAATGGCTCGCGCCAACTTCGTACAGGATATACAGTTCGACCAAACGATCGGGGTACCCAACAACAATCTGATTATCGATGTAAGTAACCTGTGGTTGACATTTGCACCCTTCGGCGGGATCAAGCGGTATTTCTCTCGATACTTTCTGGAACTGCGCGCAGGCTATCGCTTTGCGAAAGTACCTTCAATGGAAGGCTCGGTCACAGAAAACGACGCGCTGATCGGGCGAGGTGTTCTTCGAAATGAGGATCGCGAAGATATTTCCTTCGACTATTCAGGCATCTTTACAAACGTCAATATTGGTATCCGGCTTGGGTCACATTAGTCCGTTCAGCACCATACCCTTTGCGTTTTGGGTTCACAATTAGCTTACAACGACCTCAAGTCGTCTCTCAGCGGCCCAAATGACGCAGTCGTCATCCGAACCATCTTCGTAGACAAGCGAGAGCATATCACTCTCGCCATCGAGAACCGTCATCGGCAGATGCCAGATACCGGGATGATATGTGATGATCTGTTGATTGGAAGTCACAAAGGCCTTCAGCGTTGTCAAATCCGGTTCATTTTCACCACGGGCAACTGCAACAAGGTAACGCCCCGCCCTGCCGATGGGGGCAAATAGCTGGGTCGAAAATGGATGTTTCTCCAGCTCCAAAATCTGAACCGGCCGCTCCAGGTTTGGCTGACATCGATAGATCTTCCAATTCTCCCGTGCCTTGCCTGGCCGCAGGTTTTGCACCTGTGTGAGGTGCTGAAACATCTCTGCAGTGCCGCGATTGGCCGGCTGCGATTCACCACCTTCTTTTGCGGACAGGACATGACCATAAGGAGCGTAATCAAGCGCAGTTAATGTTTGGGCAACTATCTCCAAAGAACATTTTCTCCGTAATCAATTTTGCGAAGCAGCTATTTGAGATAATATATCCACTGCATGTTGATTATCACCATCCAATTCTATCGACCTGCGATAATTTTTTACGGCATTGAGTGTATCCTGATGCAGCAAGTAGGCTTCACCGAGACTATCATAGAGATTCGCGGAACCGGGATATTTTGACAACGCCAATTGAAAAATTTGAATCGCGTCAGCATATCTCTTATGACTGATGAGCTCATAACCAAATGTATTCAGTTCATTCTCCAGTCTTTGATGCAAGTTCCCCAGTGCCGTTTTTTGGTATCCATCATAATTCCCTCGCCAATCCTGCAAGTCTCCCGCTAATATATCACTTCGAAAGCGCTTAAACTGCTTCTGTTCCGCCGACAAGGGCGGCGAGAACCAGTTCTCAGGAAGCGTCTGATTCACCTCAATCTTCTGCCATGTCAGCCTTGCCAGGGTATCCTCCCCTGATATCTGTTCAATCTTATGAGGCATCATCACCCCGGCGACAGGGCGATATTCCGATCGTTTCTCGAAGATTTCTATGATCGCCCCTTCGCCATGAAATGGCGCGCGACCAAGATCAATCGAAGACATCAACGACTCTACATCAAAGAAAAAATTATCCACCGCGCCGCGTTCCCGGATAATCTGCAAATGATACACCTCTTCCTCCTTGATTTGTGTTCTCCCGCGAAACCTGGCCTGAAAACCCTTGCGACGATAATCGATATAAGAAGGCTCAAATTGCGAGGCATTTTTCAAGGCCCTGGCCGGTTCGCCAATGACACGTACCGGTATTTTAAAGCTATATTCCCAGGCGCCGCCGTCAAAACCCTCGCAATAGCCGAAATCCCCGGTCGCTTCATCGTAGTTGGTTGTAATCCGAATGAAATTCGGGCGGCTTTGATCAAAACGGTGAACCTGTTCGAAGGCTGCTTCTTTATATGTACCAATGCTCGAGATTGTGTGAATTGCTTGCCAGGCCTCGTGCCCTCCTAAGGCTGCCATATGGGCAGATATGAGGTCATCAGCGCTATCGATGTCTGATCCGCAGCCCGCCAAAAGTGAAGCCAATCCAATCATTAAAGCGAAGAAAAAACGCATGCTCGGTCTCCATTTTAGGGCAAAAATAAATCCTCGGGAGGCCTGAATCAAATCAGGTTCGCCGCTTTTCTGCGGAACGAGATGTGAACGCGATTAAGGGAGAGATCAGCGGGATAAAACGGTTGACAATTTTAAACACCGCTGCCAAAGTGCGTCTTAAGTACGTGCTTGTAATTTCGACTCATCTTCAGCCGTGTCTTGTCCTTGAGAATAACAAAGTAATCGCCATTGAGGTGTGGTTTCAGCGCTTCAACAAAATTGACATTGATGATCCATGAGCGATGGATGCGCTGAAATATTTGCGGGTCCAGGCTGGCTTCGATTTCCCGAAGTGTCTTGCGCTGCAAATACGTTCGATTGTTTGCGTGGATTTTGATATAGTCACTATCCGATTCAATATAGGTAATGCTTTCAACCGGCAAGGGAAATATGTGCTTGTTCTGCTCCACCGACAGCCGCTTCAGATAGTGTTGTTCTCCTTCTGTTTGAGCAGCTGGTTGCCGAGCAAATTGGCTGAGGGCGACGTAGCACAAGCTCCAAATTGTAAATACAAATGCAAAATTCAAAACCCCAGCGAAGAGCGCTCGCAAAGGTTCGCTTCCTAGCCCGCCATGGAAAGCATAAAATGTAATTGGATTTAGTATCAGCCCTGAAATCAAACCGCAGGCGTAAGACAACGCAAAAATCGAGATGCCGCTAATTAGTGGCGATCGAAATCGCTTCCATATTTCTCCGAACAGAAAGCGAAGACCATAACTGAGGCCGAGACCGAGAACTGCAAAGAGTGAATTTCTTGTTGCCGATGCCAGAATTGACTGATGACCCAGCCCGGAAACGAAAAGCGTGAAACCGACCACAAACCAGCCAGTTAGTTGAAACAGCAAAAAGCGCTGTTGTCGATTTAAGGCATCTATGGTCTCATTGAGAATCATAATTGGCATACGCGCCGATTGCGATATTGTTGTCGAAAAATGACAGGGCCTCGACAGCCGATGTTCATTCATTCCATAAGCCACTGATCTTGATTGGACAAAAATTGCCCCGTATGGGTTATTGACATGCCCGGACGGCCTTACCATATTGCAGCCCTCACCAAAAACATATTTCTCAAACGCAGCGTCAACCGTAAGAGGGCAGATCTATGAAGAGATTCATGCTTGTTTTCCTTGCAGTGACCCTATTTCCTCAATTTGGCATTCCGCAAACATTCAGCGACAGATCGGATTTGCTTGATCCGGTTACGAGCAACGGTGCTATTGGCGCCAGCGCGGTCGATTTCAATAATGATGGCCTTGTTGATCTTTATCATCCCGGCCGAATTTACCTGAACACCGGCAGCGGCTACGTTGATATTCTCGTATCTACTGAGATTATCGAAGGCGAAGCTGTATTCGGAGCAGCCTTTGGTGATTATAATAATGACGGTTATCCGGACATTCTCTTCGAAGATCTTGCCGCTGACAGCCGCCTTTATCGCAACAATCGCGATCAAACCTTTACGCTTTTCAACGCTCAGGCCAATCTGCTTGTCCGTGCACCGGCACAGGGGGCAGCCTGGGCCGACTTCAATAACGACGGCCTGCTGGACCTATATGTGAATAATGATCTTGGTGAAAATCAGCTCTTCAAGAACATCGGAAACGATCAATTTGAGGACATCAGCCTGTCTGCCGGTGTTGAAGCAGTGGGCAATTCGTACGGCACCAGTTGGGGCGACTACAACAACGACGGATATCCGGATATCTTTATCGCTACCTGTAATATTGATCCGCTGAATTCGATCAAACATCTGCTCCGCAATAACGGCGACGAAACGTTTACCGATGTCAACGTCATTGCCGGTGTCAACGATTCCCTGGCAAGCTGGGGTACGGTCTGGCTTGACTACGACAACGACGGCGACCTCGACCTTTACACGGTCAACACCGCCCATCTCCCCCGCCCCGCGACAAATCGACTCTATCGAAATAATAATAACGGTACGTTTACTAACGTCAGCATCGCGGCCAACGTTGACGGGCAGGATACCGAGGACAGCTTCGGGGTGTCTGCAGCTGATTTCGACAACGACGGATGGATCGATATCTATGTGGCAAATACCAGCCAGGCGTCTCGGCTTTACCGCAATAATCGCAATGGCACTTTTACTGATATCGCTTCGGTCGCCGGTTTATCCGGTATCCGGACCCAGGCTGTGGCGGTTGCAGACATGAATAACGACGGATGGATCGACATCTTTCTGCCGGATTTTCTCGGGAATCAGCTCTGGTATAATGACGGCGGCAGCAACAATTGGCTGAAGGTCGAAACCCGCGGCACGGGCGGCAACTATCACGGCATCAGCTCACGGGTGGAGGTATATATCGGCACCTTGCATCAAATTCGCGAGGTCGCTGCCGGTGATGGCTTTTGTTCACAAAACCTGGACCTTGGCGTTCATTTTGGCCTGGCCGGAGCGATAAAGGTCGATACCTTGATCATACGTTGGCCCGGCGGGGTTGTGGACAGATACTATAATGTGGACGTTAATCAGGAGTTGACGGTCGTTCAAGGCGAGGGCTTCAATACACCCCCATCCTCTTTCCGGCTCCTGGAACCAGGCACCGGCACAATTGCAGATGGAAGCAGTGATGTCACCTTTCGCTGGCATGCTGCAAGCGACCCGGAAAACGCTCCGCTCACTTATCAGCTGATTTTGACCGGCGTTAACGGCGATACGTTGATCACAACAAGCGATACCACCATTACGCTCAGCGCCGCAACCTTCGCAGACAAGACCTACTGCCGCTGGACTGCGGATGTTTCCGACGAGCGCTCAACTGTGGCAAGCCATGAAGTGTTTCTATTCTCAAACTCCGGTTGTGAGGACGGTGGTTTTTGGAGTCAGGAACTCACTGCCGGCATCGGAAATCCAAATGGTTCATCATATAGCGCCAACTGGATTGATTATGACAACAATGAAACGCTCGACCTCTACATCGGTGACGGTGGCGGGCAGAACCTTCTTTACAAGAACCTTGGCAACGGCACCTTCGAGGAAACCAGCGCCGGCGCACTGACATCGGACATCAGTTTTCAGCGCAGCAGCGCCTGGGGCGACTACAACAACGACGGCATTTATGATGTCCTGCTTGTCAACAGCTCAGAAGCGAACTATCTCTACCGCGGCACCGGCACTGAATTTGAGCGGATTTTTGTAAGCAGTGACCTCACCAGTTCTCCCGGTGCCTGGCGAATGGGCAGCTGGGTCGATGTCGAAAACGACGGCGATCTCGACATCTTTATCAGCCAGGCCTCCGACTTCGCCACAAACGCCATGTATCGCAACGACGGTAACAACGCGTTTGTGCGCATCACCAGCGGCAGCATTGTTACCGATCAGGCGTTTTCATACGGCCTTGCCTGGGGTGATTATAACAATGATGGTTTTCAGGACCTGCTGGTTGCCCAAGCCGAGAACAACGGCCTCTACAAAAACAATGGTGATTGGACCTTTGAGAAGGTCTTGAACAGCGTGGTCGCAACGGACGTCTTTTTCACAACAAGCGCCAGTTGGAACGACATCGACAATGACGGCGATCTCGATTTGTTTGCCGGCGGTTTTGGCAGCGATCCCAATCGCCTGTATCGAAATACCGGCAGCGGTTTCTTTGTCGCTGTGAAAAACGACCCGGTGGTGCTGGAAGAGATTTCCACTTTCTCGCATAGTTTTGGTGATATGGATAACGACGGCGACCTGGATCTGCTGGTTTGCGGCAACTCATTTTCCAGCCTGTTTTTCAACAACGGACATGGCCAGTTTGAAAAAGTGGAACTAGGGCTTTTGAGAACGACCGGCATGCGCGGGGCAGTGATGGGAGACTATGACCGTGATGGGGACCTCGATCTCTTTCTGATAGACGATGTGCGCGACAATGTCCTGCTGCAAAATGTCGGTAATGACAATAATTGGGTGAACATACGCTGCATCGGTACCACCTCCAACACTTCGGCCATCGGCACACGTATTGAGTTGCAGGCGCATATTGACGGCGGTCCATCCCGGCAAATGCGCGAAATCAGCTCGCAGACCGCTTTTCACAGTCAGAGCAGCTTTCAGGCAGCGTTTGGTCTAAATGACGCCACACAAATCGATTCGCTGATTATTCGCTGGCCGAGCGGCCAGGTAGAGATTGCCACAGGATTAGCCGTCAATGAATTCTATACCGCCACAGAAGGGCAGGGCATCATGACCAATATTCATGTGCCTGAAGTAACAGCAGACGCCTTTGCCTTGCACCAGAACTATCCGAATCCATTTAATCCGCAAACCGCCATAATGTATCAGATTCCGAAGCGGGGACATGTCACCCTGGGCATCTACAATGCTCTTGGGCAGCAGGTGCGGCTTTTGGTCAATCAGGTTCAGGCTGCAGGCATGCATACCGCCTTTTGGGATGGACGCGGTAAGAATGGCAAGAAAGCAAGCAGCGGGGTATATTTCTATCGCTTGCAGAGCGACAACCTGATCCGAAGCGAAAAAATGATCCTGGCGCGCTAGTTTTTTCGGCAATTCTGTATCCTTTCCCGGAAATCCGAATCAAAATTCCTGAGAGCTAAATCAGGAATCTTGATTGCCATGAGTATATTTTCGAACGATGAACAGGCCCTAATCTTACCGGCAAAACTGGACAATAACTTCGACCTGAAAATCAAGCCTCTGGGCGAACTGTGTTTTCGCAAGGTCGAGCGCAGCCGCTACTATTCCATCCTCTGGATACAGGAAGGCGCCGGGCGGGTCAAGTATGAATTTCGCGAGCACGCCTTTCAAGCGCCTGCGCTGCTCTTCTTTTCACCTTATCAACCCTTCCTTTTTACCGAAGGAAAGGGCCTGAAAGGTGTCAGCATTCACTTTTCGGGAGATTTCTATTGCCTTGAACGGCACCGGGAAGAAATTTCCTGCAACGGCGTATTATTCAGCAACATTTACGACCGGCCAATGATTGATCTCGAGACAGTGAATCAGGACAAGCTTCAGCGGGCATTTACCGACCTGCGCACTGAACTCGCCGAAGATGATAATCTCAATCGCGAACTGCTCCTCTCCTATCTAAAGGTCTTCCTCATCCACGCAACGCGGATTAAGAAGACACAGTTAACAGACACCATGCCGGAAGCACCATCGGAAAAGCGCCATGTATTGATAAAAGAACTCACAGATTTGATCGAAACGCAGTTCCGCAGCAAAAAATCCCCCGCTGACTATGCCGCTTTGCTAAATATTTCTGCAAAAGCCCTCGGCAAGCTGGTTAAGGAGCAATTTGACCTCACGCTCACCACCTTGATCCAGGACAGGGTCATTATTGAAGCCAAGCGCGAACTCTATATGACGGACAAGCTTGTCAAAGAAATCGCCTGGGAGCTGGGATACGAAGATCCCTTCTACTTTAGCCGCATGTTTAAGAAATATACCGGCGTTTCCCCGGAACATATTAGAGCTCATTATCTGGAGCAGGGAAAATAGTCCATCTGGTAGCGCCTTCTGTCTATGGGCAAGCAGGCAAGAACTGCTTATCATGTAAGCGTCGATTTAAACATGAACCCAATATGAAGGAGCTAATAATGAGCAAGATTCAAGTCCCAACCCGTGATCAAGTAGACAGCAAATCTCAAGAAATCTTTGATGACCTGAACAAGAAATTGGGCACCGTCCCGAACTTGTACGCAACGATCGGTCACTCGTCGAATGCCCTCTCATCATACCTGGCATTCAGTGGCGCGCAGGCGAACGGTAGCTTCAATGCCAAAGAGCGTGAAGCGGTATCGCTGGCAGTATCAGAAACCAATGGCTGCGGATACTGCGTCGCTGCCCACACAACGCTTGGCAAAATGAATGGATTCAGCGAAGAAGAAACCATTGCTCTTCGCGATGGATCTATCGAAGATGAAAAACTGCGCGTGTTGAGCCGTTTGGCTATCTCGATCACTGAGAATCGCGGACAAGCTGATCCGGAATTGTTGTCAGCCTTCTTTGAGCTTGGCTATGATGAAAAAGCACTGATCGATCTGACAGCCCTGGTTGCCGATAAATTCTTCACCAATATCGTTGGCCGCCTGACCGGCATTCCGATCGATTTTCCGGAAGCGCAACCGCTGGACACAGTTAATGCGTAAGTGGTTGTCTCTGACATTTTTCAATGGCACAAATCCCTTCCGCATCAGCGGTAGGGATTTGTGCGTTTTTCAGAGACATCTCCCTGTATCCCCTTCGAAGGGGGAATGAGGGGGATGTCTGCGTTAAACTTCTCCGTTCACATTATAGCAATGAAAAACCAACACACCTACATTGCACTTCTCGCGCAAAATTCCTAATATTGGGCATGGATCACGCAGACGAAATTCGCACGGGTGAAGCCCTCGATTGGGCGAAGCTGCAAAGCTATCTGCGCGAAGAACTCCCGGAACTGGACGGCGACATGTCCGTTGCACAATTTCATGGCGGACATGCCAATCTCACCTACCTGATTACCTTTGGTAATTCGGAATACGTATTGAGGCGACCCCCATTCGGCAAGATCGCGCCCGGCGCTCATGACATGAAGCGCGAATACAATGTGCTTTCCCGGCTCTATGCGTATTTTCCACAAGCGCCACGCGCCTTTCTCTACTGCGACAATCCGGAAATCATCGGCGCCCATTTCGTGTTGATGGAGCGCAAGCAAGGTATTGTTGTTCGCACCGGCGTCCCTCGTGACCTGGCTGGCTTTGACAATGTCGAAGAACGACTGAGCCAAGCGATGATTCGCGCTGAGGCAGATTTGCATAGGGTTGATGTGGCAGCTGCCGGTCTGTCGGATTTGGGCAAGCCGGAAGGCTTCCTGGAACGTCAATTGGCAGGATGGGGAAAGCGCTGGCATCTTTCCAAAACCGAAGATGTTCCCGCCGTCGATGAAACACTGGCCATTCTGCAAGGGGCAATCCCCGTTCCGCAGGCGGTCTCGATTGTGCATAACGACATCAAATTCGACAACTGCCAATTTCAGCCGGAAAATCCGGATGAGGTCAGCGCCTTGTTTGATTGGGATATGACCACAATCGGTGATCCTCTGGCAGATTTGGGCATGACCTTGAGCTATTGGCCGGATCAACGGATTGCCGGTTTCGACAAACTGCCAATTTTGGTCAAGGGAGATTTTCCTGACAAACAGTGGTTGATTGACCAATACCGTGACCGTTCAGGCTTCGATCTCTCTGCATTATCCTGGTATGAGTCCTTGTCATTTCTGAAGCTGGCGGTCATTTCACAGCAGCTTTACAAACGTTTCGTCGACGGTTCCACCAAGGATCAACGGATGAAGCATTTTGGTATTTCTGCTCAAATTCTTGTTGGCGCCGCACGGCAGTTTGCGCAACGTGTTTAAATCGTAGACAGGATTGACAGGATCAACACGATTCAAAACCAACCCACCCCTAATCCCCTCAAATAAATTCACGATATCTCCTTGCACGCCGCCAATATCCTGCATACTTTTAGCCCCAGTTGAGACCACTTTCGGCATATCATGATAGTGGTCGTTTCATTTGTAATTGACCCCGCTGGCTATTGCTGTTGAGGAGCTGTTTCACAATGAGTTTGTATGTGACGACCCAGTCATATCGCGATGATGTGCCCACGACCTATGGATTATTGTTAGAGCTGGATGAGACATCCGGCAGCATTTTAAGAACCTGCCGGGTAGATACGCCCGTAGACTTCCCCGGAAAATCGAAAGGCCGCATCAAACCGGGTTTGCGCGGCGTTTTTCTCTACAAGAACAAAATCTACACCGCGACCTGGAATAAAATTGTGGTGATAGACCCGGTAACATTTACCGTCGAGCGGGAAATTTCGCATAAATGGATGTCGGATCTTCACGGTATCAGCATCAGCGATGACGGTATGTGGGTTACCTCTTCCCTACCCGATGCTGCTATTTTGTATAGTCATGCAGGCGAACCACGCTGCGTTTGCTGGATGTCGGAATCCAATCTCTACGAAAACTACACCGAAGTTGATAAATCCCTCGACTGGCGGATGATTGGCAAGCACACACGCGGCTTTATGGAGTATCATGCAAATCACATCGAGATCGTTGGCGACGACATCTATATCACCGGACGCGGACAGGAACTTTACGGCCGGGTTGTAAAAATCCCCCGCCAGACTTTCCTTTCCAAAGAGCGCATCGAAAACAGCGATATTGAGCTGGTTTCAGATCGCCTGTTCGGGCCGCACGATGGGCTGCAGGTTGAGGATCTTTTCTGGGTAACAGAAACCGGCAACGCCTCAATTGCCGGAATAGACGCAGATGGTAAAATCGCGGTGCGCAAGAAGATTCGTGGCTCGGAAGATGAAAAAGTTCAATATGAGGGACTGAAGGATTTTGTCAAAACGATGATCCGGGAGAAGTTCATGAATCGTCCCGGCAAAAAGGTGACCATGTGGACGCGCGGACTTGGTGTTACCAAAGACGCTTTTTGGGTCGGGCAGTCCACCTGGGCAGGTGACGCCACCTCCCGAGCGCGCATCATAAAGGTCAATCGCAGCGATTACAAGATCGACGCCTGCCACTATCTTGATATTCCGGACTATCCGGAAACCCGCATTTTTCAGGTTTACTCGAGTAGCAGCTAACGTAGACCCGACACAGAATTGAAGTCCCAAGCAATGATCATTACGTGGCCAAAATTCCAAATTCCAACAGGAAAAATTCCAAAACCCCTTCGGTATGTTTGGGATTTTTCCTGTTGGAATTTGGAATTTAGAGCGCCTCTTCTCTCCCTTACAAATCTTGCATTAAAGTTGCTTATTCCTTATACTCTGCCGACAAATTGCCCGTAAGGCGACATTGCTCTTGCTTGCCATGCGGCATCGTAACTAACATCTGTGGGGGAAACCATGAAACGAATACTGTATATCCTGGCGGGACTGGTCGGTCTCGTCGCGCTCGCCGCCGTTGGCGGCATCATCTATCTCAACACGGCCTTTCCGAAAGTAGATGCTGCACCTGACATCACTATTGAAAGAACCGCAGAACGCATTGCCCGGGGCGAATATCTGGCAAAAAACGTCTCATTATGCTTTGATTGCCACTCCACTAAGGACTATAAATATTTTAGCGGCCCGCCAGTCGAGGGCACCTGGGGCAAAGGCGGCGAGATGATTCCCGGTGCTCCCGGCGCTGTGTATGCTTCCAATATTACCCCGGCGGCACTGGGCGATTGGACGGACGGTGAAATTTTACAGGCGATTACGACAGGCGTTAGCAAGGACGGCCGTCCATTGCTCCCGATGATGCCTTATCCGGAATATCGCTATATGACAACCGAAGACGCATACGCGATCGTTGCGTATCTGCGCACTATAGAACCCATCGAAAATGATGTGCCAATATCTACTGCCAACTTCCCATTGAACCTGATTTTCAGGACGGTGCCGGAGAATCCGGAACCGACGCCGACGCTGGATCCCGCAGATGTGGTGGGCAAGGGCAAATACCTGGCACGCATTGGCGGCTGCTTCTTCTGCCACAGTCCAATTGAGCAAGGTATGCCGATTCCCGGACAAGAATTTTCCGGTGGCCACGAATTCGTTTTGCCGGGATTCGGGGTCGGCAGGGCGCCAAATCTGACAGCCGACAATGAAACAGGTATCGGTACTTGGAGCAAGGAAGATTTCGTTACACGATTCAAGGCATACAGTGACTCAACTTTTCAGCTGCCAACCGTCGCAAAGGGTGACGTACAATCACCGATGCCCTGGATGCTCCTGAAGGATATGACCGAGGATGATCTCGGTGCTATCTACGAATACTTGCGGACCTTGCCGGCGATTCATCACACGTTTGATCGCTTTACGCCCGAAACGGACTAACATCCAACAACATGCAACTATGCACAAAGCAGACTATCATTGGAGCCAATTACAGTGATGCATAATCAGCTTGGGATTCGTCGTTCATTTTTTGCTCATGTCTTTACGGCCAGCCTGCTAATTTGCTGTTCAGCCTTGCAGGCGGACGATGCTGGCAACAGCGGGAAATATACCGCGGTGATCGAAGGTTTTGATTGGGGCGCAGCAGTCAGTCAGGTCATATTGCCCCTGGATAAAGCAGTCACCTCAGTCAATGCCGCTGAGTATGAGGTAAGAGCTGAGCGCCATAGCGACTGCGTTGAATTCCCGCCTGAGCATAAGGCAGGGGTGCGCCACATTGTCTACGCCTTTGTTTCAGATGCCGAAGGTAAGCGGCAAGCGGAAGGCAGACACATTACCCTGGTACTTGCTGTCGGCCCCGATCTCTATCTCGGGTCGCCCTTGCAATTTATTTTCAGCGACAAATGTGTCGGCACCCGCTGGGTGGATTATGAATTGGCTATTCGCCATAAATCCTCGGGAAATTTGTGGGATGAAGAAGGCGGGCGGATATTCCCTCTGGTTGATCAATTCGATTTGGATGGCAAATTCAACCACAAGGCCAGCAATGTCGATCTGACCTATGCCTCCTTTGCGCCGGAAAATACAGAAAGCAAGCGACCGCTAATCATTTGGTTGCACGGCGGCGGCGAAGGGGGCACCGACACCACCATTCCCCTTTTAGCCAATCGCGCTGCAAATTACGCTTCTGATGATATACAAGCGCTTTTTGGCGGCGCCTATGTCCTGGTGCCGCAGACACCGGGCGCCTGGATGCACAACAAAAGCGGAAATTATTTCCAGGGGCGGGAAAACGACGCCTACAACCCGGCATTGATGGCCCTGATTCGCAACTTTGTTGCTGAGCATCCGCAAATTGATCAAAAGCGCATTTACGTCGGCGGCTGTTCGAACGGCGGCTACATGAGCCTGAAGCTCATCATTCTTTATCCGGAATATTTTGCAGCAGGATTCATTGTGGCACTGGCCTATCAATCCAAAGATATTTTAGATGAAGAGATTGACCGCATTAAGGATGTCCCGCTGTGGTTTGTTCATTCCCGGGATGATAGTGTGACGCCGGCAGATGGAACGGCCACGCCGGTCTACAAACGGCTTATCGCCGCCGGGGCCAAGAATACCATCTACTCATTATACGATCATGTGATAGACATTACAGGTTTCTACGGTGGCGAGAATTATCGCTACAACGGTCACTTGTCGTGGATTTACGTGCACGCCAATCGCAGCCGGCATGACTTCGACGGGTCTCCGGTTCTCGTAGATGGCAGACCAACGACGATCATGGAATGGATGGCAGCGCAACGGCGCCAGGCGGTTGGCAGTGGCAGTGGCAGTGGCAGTGGCAGTGGCAGTGGCAGTGGCAGTGGCAGTGGCAGTGGCAGTGGCAGTGGCAGTGGCAGTGGCAGAAATTAAATGACAAATGAACAATGAACAATGAACAATGAACAATGAACAATTATAATAAATTTCTTTTCACCTTGAGAATCCAGCTTGCGGGATGACGTATCACAGACCCGGGTTTCTTTTCTAGCCGGGGAATGAGCGAAGATGCCATCTCCAAGGCATTCGCTAAAAGACCTCTATCTTACCGTTGATATGTAGATATGGATTGGTAATGTTGAAGTTGGCATCCACAACCCGGCTGTGGCACCCTTCACAGTTCTGACCAGGAATGTGACCTTGAGGTGGTAAACCGTGGCAGGTCCCGCAAAGTGTTTGGCCGCCCCCCTGACTGGTCCAAATCATTCGAGGATTATTACCACGCATGACCGGTTCGATATACGCCCAGGGATAATCACTATCTTCTTTTCGAAATTCAAAATTCCCATGGCAATAGACATTGCTGCACGAAGCATCGCTCCGGCTCCATTGAGGCGACAGCGTTCCATTAAAGGAAGCAAACGCATTAAAAACCACCTCGCTGCCGGGTAAATCGTCCAGGTGACCGCTTGCAGCAAGGCTACCGGGTACATTGTGGCAGCTTTCGCATTTGCCGGTGGTGAATGTGCTCCACTGGGTACCGGACAAATGAATCTGATGCGCCCCAACCGTCCGGAGGCTAATCGAGGTATTATCATTCAAATCGCGGGGTGGCGCTGCATTTTCGGCACCGCCGTGACAGGTGCTACAATCTTCCGGTCCATCAGGCTGCGTGTGGCAAGTAAGGCAGTTTTTTTCAGCAAAACCATTCCCGCTATAGTCGATACCGTGACAGCTTTGACATTCACTGATATCCCAATCTACTGCACTGGCAATGAACGAGGCATGCCCTTCCGGTGACGCCGGACTTGCGAAATTCTCAGGATGCGGATAGTTCGCATGACATCCGGATGAGGAGCAGGAAATTTCGCTCGTACCCCCTTTGTAGTCAGCACCGTGACAGCTTTGACAACTGGCAAATGACAGACTTTCCGTCAACAATACAGTACCATGAAAGTCAGCCGAGTTTTTATCGTTGAAACCTGCCGGATGTGTGGTAACAGCAACCGGGTCCTTTTCATCCACGCAAGCGATCAGAATAGCGCCAATCGTCAATATCAATATTGCCGGTCGAAAGATGTTTTTCATAAGATTTCCCGCAAGATATGGTTCAAGGTGCGCCGCTTGCTGCCGGGATCAACTGCCATGACAACCGCCGCAGGTAATTTCGGCGTTTTGCTCATGGCAAGCCAGGCAGGCATCCAGATCATTCAGGGCTTCTATACGGTGACGGCCACCATCACCGGCAAACTTGTTTGTCCATCCAACTTTATGGTTTCGGGGCAAAACATTATTATCGCGATGACAGTCAATACAGAATTGGCGTTCGGTATGACAGGTGGCGCATTCCTGCTTTTTCATCTGAGCCACCAAAGCATGAGTTACTTCGAAATTCAAGGCATGTGTCCGCCGGTCAATGTTGTCGGATTCATGGCAGTCCTGGCAGAACGCCTGCTCAGTGTGACAGGAAGCGCAGTCCTTATTGCCGGCCATACGAACGCCATTCAATGCCAGATCACCATGATTGCGATCAAAATTGACCAGGCGATGGGTCATCGGCAGCAAGTTTTCCCCAGGTAAATGGCAATTCGCACAGTCGTTTGTGATTGCCTTGCTTTCATGGCAGGTCATACACTCATTCATATTTGGAATAGCGTATCTCTCACTTTTCATTGCGGCCTTGATCGGCGTATGACAACTTTCACAGGTCTCACCGGCGCCAAGATGCTGTTCATGGGAAAATTTTTCGCTGTAAGTGCTAATTGGAGTGAGGTGAGCCATCCATCGGGTCTTCTCAGGTTCTTCATCGTGGCAGTCCATACAAACCGAGCGTTCAGGAAAAAGGTTATCTTTACCAGCTTGACTCTCCTCGGCCACTTCATGACAGTCAAGACATTCCAGCTCTTCATCCACGACATGCGTCTCGTGGGAAAATCTCGGATCGTTTTGCTGCATTGGACCATCAGCGATCGCCGTTACAACCAGCAGCAAGAGCGCGAATGTCAATAGCACGAGAAGCCAATTCTTCATAGGTCTGAATCTCCTGAAATTGCGATGGTATTGGCGACAGCCTATTTCCGGAATGAATAGATGAGCCTGAACAAGCCTCGTAAATCATTGTCATATGTCGAGTTGATACTTTCCTGAACCTCAGCTTGCAACGCCAGCGGCTGAAAGGGCTGATAAAGAAATCCAGCTGAAAATGAAGTTGCATCTTCGCTGATATCGGTCGTTTGGCGCTCGTAATTGTAATAGCTGCTGAATAGCTTGACGGTCAGGTTGGAAAGTAGTTCATATCGCACATCCCCGAATACACCAATATTTTCCCCACCATAACCATTCTGAAAAACCAATCCCAGATACCCCCACTCGGTAGCGGCATTAACAATCAACTGGTTGCCTTGTTCGATGTAGAAGTCGGTGAACAAATACTGAGCACCAAACTGCATTTGGCCCAGCGTATAGTTGACGCCGCCTCGGAATTGACTGAATTCCGAGATTTGAAAGATGCGAAAATAAGAGTCTTGCTGAATCCTCGGACGCTGCCGGTTGAATTCACCGGAAAATCCGAAGGCGCCAAAATAATAGTCCAGCCGGAATCTCAGGCCCTGGAGTTGTTCACTCTCCAGATTATGGCGGACGTCAACGTAGTAATGAAAATCAGACCAGGGATTGCCATTCAAAGCCGTACCGACAATATTCCATACTGTAGCCTCGTTACGGCGGCGCTGAAAGTAGCTGATATCCAAGTTGACAGCCTTGCCCGCGCGGTAAGAAAGGTGAGCACCAAAGGCATTGCTATCGCTTTCAACAATCCGAAAATCGCGCGTGAAAGGGGCTTCCAAACCGGCAAAGCCGCGAATCGTCAATTTCGGAACCAGTCTAAATTTTATTCCCAGCCCGTCAAGCGTTCCGTTAACCACACCTTGATAAATAAACTGGCGGCCTACCCTTACCTGAAAGCGATCAAATGTATTACCGTAATTACCATAGAAATTATAGATGCGATCATCCCAATCGCTGTCACCCTGTTTGGCGACCCGAAAGGCGGTATTGAAATAGCTCGATGGGGCCTTTTCGTTATTGATGCGGAACTGTAGACCCTGGTAGAAATTGGCCTGCTCTACCTGAGGGGTATCAAAAGCATAGAGCGTTGAGTGTAGCTGTCCACGGATATGGAATTGACCATACATGGCTGTTCCGGCCATGCATAAAAGGAGCAGGCACAATCGTAATCTCATTCTCATCTTCCCATCTGTTTTTACTGCCCTCACAACGCCGCAGGTTGTTCCCGTTGCTAGAATTTGCCGGCCACAACGTCGTCTGAACGCGACGATAGCACGACTGCTCCCTGAGGCAGCGAACCGGTCAAATGCATAATGCTTTGCTGCAGCAACTGAACAGCATAATCCGGATTATGAATACCATGACTCTTATCGTCGTGAACAAAGGCCCAGTTATATCCCGATTCTCGCTCGAGCAGGGTTGAAAGAGAATCAGACCCCAGGATATCCTCCAAATCCAGACCGGTAGTGTCCAGTCCCCGGCCAACAAAGGATGCCCAAAGTTCATCTTCAAGAACAGCCATCAATCCCTGAACTTCGCTCTGCACGCCCTCAACCGAACCATCGCCGTCAAAATCTTCCAGTGCCATGATCTCATCGAAGTCATTTATAGGTCCATGACATCCGGCACAAGCAGCCACCGTTGGCTGGAATGAGTGACCGGTCACTGCCGGTGCATTCGGTCCCTGGTATTCGCTGGTGTTCAGGTGGCAGGTTTTACAGCTATTCTGGACATTGAGATGCGACGGACCGGCCCATACAAAATCTTCCTCTGCGACAGCATGATAAGCGCTGGCGCCGAGCATCATATCGGCCTGAGGATTGGCATGAGGACCAAAATGGGCGTATCCATTGATCACCTGGTCATCCGGTCCGCGCCGGGCGTGGTGGCAATGCATACAAAGCTTGCCGCTGCCGCCAACAGTGATGACCGGCGATTCGCCGTTTGCTGTCACCAGCGGCACGTCAGCAACGGTGCGCAACTGACCGGGATTTTCTCCATCATGTGGATCATGACAGGTTTGGCAGGTAACCGGGCGGTGAGGCTGCTCCTCCGCAGAGGGACGGCCAAGGATTGGACCTGCGCCGTAAAATTGACTGAGGTCGCCGGAAAGCCTTATCGAAGCAGCAACACCTTCATGACAACCTTGACAGGCGGCATTCCCTGTTGCAAAAAATGTGGAGTCGAAATTGTGCGGTGAATTTTCCCACTCATCAAAATAGGGATGATGCGTACCCTGATGACAAGTGGCACATTGCAAGGCACCGTAATCTATGCTGACTTTTGACGGATCCAAATCAGCAACGTGCTCGGAAGCCGGACCGTGACAGCTTTCACACTGCACATTTTCGTAGCGCGAGATCGGTGTTTCGTCGTAGCCGCCGTTGCCTGGAGGTCCATCGTAGCCGACAGTATGGCAACGAATACAAAAGGAACGCACTCCCGCCGCCTCTAAACTTGCCCAGGCTTCGGCGTGTCCGGTTTCTTCCCAGGCCACATGCTGATCGCCATGGCAAGTCATACAATTCACATCTCCAAGAAAAAAGGGCGAGGCGCTCGGCACATACATACCGACACCAATAAACCGGCTGCCGATGCCAATATTGTCGCCGTCAGTGATGTGGACAGATACCATATATGCGCCGGCTTCATCCGGCGCCTTCCAGGTAACGGTATCGTTCTCACTCTCGCCGATAAAAACGCCGTCTGTTGTAAACCAACTATAATTCAAAGGACCGGTATCGCCGTTAAAACTGACGCTGGCAGTTAGTTCAACACTGGCGCCCTCAGTAACGGAATCTGCGGCAACAAATATGGAATCAACGCTAATGATGCTTACAGCTACGGTATCTCTCACCAACACTTCCACAGTCTCGGTCACGACCTTTTCAGTTTCACAAGACATGAGCATCAGGGTAAAAGCGAGAAATGCAGCAGCAATAACCACCACCTGGCGTTTGTAGCATTGTTTCATGACATCTCCTCCTTGTCATACAGCAATGAATAACATGTAAGATGGTTGCAGTCTAATCGTTGAACCAAGCCGTGACTCCCGGCTGGCAAAATGTGAGTATCATCATAGAAAGCATTAAGCATGCCACCAATCCCATGACACCATAAATAGCTGTTATTTTTCGACTTAGAAACAAGCGGTTTTAAGTCATCCCGGGCAGCTGGTGGGGCAGCTGTGGAGAATCCGTCAAAATCACATCCGGCAATAGGTTGTTTTTATTGCACTTAACAGACTGCGGCAAGCGGGTCGCAATCGCGACATATATGTCGCACTTCAAAGCAGGCCTTTGCTCCGAACATTGCTTATTCAAAACGCTTTCGACACTGCCTAAAAGGTGCCACATAGCTAAGAAAAGTTGCAAGCCAAAAGAAACTTAAGTAATTGTTTATTTTACAGATACAAAAAGAGAACTCTACAGGCAGGCAAATCAGTGGCGGGGTATGCAAACCCCCTTGTCCGCCACGCAAATATTTAAATTACCTAATATCAGGTACTTAAGAGAGCCGAAATTCTGTGGCATGCTTTTTGAACTATGATGGAATAAAGATGCAAAAAACTAAATGGAGGATCTGCGTTTTTCGAAGGGTTGATGAGCAGCGCTGCTCGGTACATGATGGTCAGGCCAACATAAGATAGTCGGTTAGTCCCGGGATTTCGACTTAACAACGCCCAAAACGAAGGGATAGCGATGAAACCCACGACAAATGATGATGTTGCGGGTAAATCACACAACCGCAGCAATGGCATTCACGCCGTTCACCTGGCGCCTGGAAAAATCATAGCCACTAGTGGCGTTATGCAGCAAGTCTTCAAGTCAATAAAAATAACCAGCCGTGGCGATGCCAATGTGCTCATCACCGGTGAGAGCGGTGTTGGTAAAGAACTCGTCGCTCAACATATCCATTACAGATCAATGCGCTCGAAAGGACCGCTGGTCGCAATAAATTGCGGCGCTTTGCCCGCAACTCTTTTTGAAAGTGAACTATTTGGCTACGAAAAGGGCGCCTTCACCGGTGCGCTCAGGGACCGCCCGGGACTGGTCGAAGTAGCTGACGGGGGCACACTGTTTCTCGATGAAATCTGCGAAATGCCGCCGCATCTACAGGTGAAATTGCTGCGAGTGCTTGAAGAGCGCAAGGTGCGTCGGGTCGGCAGCAAGGTATTGCGGCCCGTGGATATTCGCGTAGTGAGCGCAACAAATCGAAACATTGAAGAAGCATTGGTAAGTGGCGTGCTGCGCGAGGATTTGTATTTCAGAATCTCGGCTTTGCACATCAACGTGCCCTCATTGCGGAAGCGTCGCGAGGATATTCCCTTATTGTGTCATCATTTTTTGAAGGGCCTGGAAGAAAAATACCAGCGAGGCATCACCAGCATAGACGTAGCTGCACTTAGCCGCATGCAGGAATATGACTGGCCCGGCAATGTTCGCGAATTACAGAACGTTGTTGAACAAGCCTATTATTCGGCAATGCCGCCCAAGGTTCTTCCGGAGCATTTATCTTTCCGCTTTATGCACAAGCGCAGGGCCCCTGATCAAAACGAGGTCAACCATTTGCCATTCCGGGAAGCCAAGGAACGAACAATAGAAAAATTTGAGCGGATGTATTTGAAGTTTCACCTGGAAAACAATAAATGGAATGTGACGCAGACGGCTGCCGCCTGCGGCATTGACCGACGAACAATCCAGCGCTTTATCAAGAAGTATGATCTGAAGAGTTGAGCAGACATCGTACCATGCGACGACTAGCAAATATTGCGGCGACTGTGATAATTGTTCTGGGCACGCTACAGGCCCAGAACAATGGCGATTGCCTTGATTGTCACGACGACCCGGACATGTCGCTTGAGCGGAACGGAAAAACCATATCTCTGAATATCACCCCGAAACTATTTGCCCGCTCCGCGCATCGTGACAATGCCTGCCTTGACTGCCACGTTGGCTTCGATCCGGATGAAGAACCTCACCTCCCGGTGATAAAACCGGTAGACTGCCAATCATGTCATGAGAAAGAAACGGCAGAATTTAATAAAACCGGGCACCGCAGTGAAATTTCGTGTCTGTCCTGTCACGGCAATATGCATCGGCCGCAAAGCACCCGCCGCCTGGAGAATTGTCAGGGTTGCCACAAAAAAGAACGGCAACAGCTCACAATCAGTATTCATAGTAAGGGCGATAAACCGCTTAACTGTCTGGATTGTCATAGCGCGCATAATACCGGCGATGACTATACCGTGCGCTGCCAGAGTTGTCATGCAGAGGACGGAAAAGCAGATAATTCACCATTGATCGCCAAACAGACCGGCAAGAATACCATGGCTATGTATGAGTCGAGCATTCATAGCGGCAATGCCGAGTGTTTTGACTGTCACGGCAGCCACCAGATATTCAATGTGGACAGTGCCGCCTCGCCGGTACATCGCAGCAACATCATCACCACCTGCGGCAGCTGCCATGATGACATTGCGGAAGAGTTCCGGCAATCCGAACACTGGCAGGCTTTTGCCGATGGCTCCGCAAGCGCCCCGACTTGTACCGACTGCCATGGCGAACACTCGATTTTGGAGCCGGATGATGATCGGGCCTTTGTCAGCAGGAGCAAAGAGGTTGCCGTTTGCCTCAGCTGCCATGTTGATAGCGTCAATGTGACTTCGAAAATGACCCACTCCGCCGGTTTTGTAGCTGCTTACGAAACCAGCATTCACGGCCGAGCTTTTACCGAAGGCAATACGGATGCGGCTATTTGCAGCGATTGCCACGGTGCACATTCAGCAATGAAAGCATCAAATCCCAATTCGTTAGTCAACAAAGCCAACATTAGTACCACCTGCGGCAACTGCCATGGTGACATTGCCGCTGAATTTGACTTAAGCGTTCATGGCGCTGCTCTTGTGGGCGGCAACTACGATTCCCCTACTTGCGTCAGCTGTCATGGCGAACACGAAATTCTCGAACCGGAAGACAAGGATGCGCGGGTAGCCGCAGTCAACGTAGCCGAACATGTGTGCGGCCCCTGCCACAATTCCGTTGCCCTGGTCAAAAAATACGGCATCTCCTCAGCCCGTTTTGATTCATACAATGACAGCTACCATGGCCTTGCCGTACGTTTCGGCGACATATCGGTAGCCAATTGCGCCAGCTGTCACGGCGTTCACAATATTTTCCCCTCCAACGATATACGCTCAACCATCCATCCGGAAAATCTGAATACGACCTGCGGGCACTGTCACCCGGGTGCCAACGAAAATTTTGCAGTTGGTAGAGTACATATTACCGGAGAGCGGACGGAAACCCCGGTTATTTTTTGGATTACCCGGATTTATCTTGTGATGATTGGCGTCACGGTTGGCGGCATGTTCTTTCACAACCTGATTGATTGGTTTCGTAATTTGCGGGACCGGCTCAAGGTCCAACAGGGGAATCGTCTGCCAATCTCTGCGGAATTCGGCGGCCGGCAATTCGAACGCATGACTCTCGAAGATCGTGTTCAGCATGCACTACTCGCCGGCAGCTTCATTCTGCTGGTGATCACCGGATTTATGCTAAAGTTTCCTGAGGCCTGGTGGGTCATTTTGATTCGCAGGGCCATGGGCGAAAGCCTCTTCGAGTTGCGCAGTGGCTTGCATCGAGTTGCTGCAGTCGTGATGGTTGCCGGGAGTCTGTATCACTGTTATTATGCTGCGTTCACCCAACGCGGCCAGGAATTTATGCACGATATCTGGTTTCGTAAGCAGGATTGGCGTGATTTCCTGCAACAGACCCGCTTCAATTTAGGCATGAGCAATACCAGGCCACAATTTGACCGCTTCAACTATATGCAAAAGATTGAGTATTGGGCGGTAATTTGGGGAACAGCGGTGATGACCATTACCGGATTTGCCCTGTGGTTCGAAAATCAGGCGATCAACCGCTTCTCGAAACTATTCGTCGACGTCTGTCAAGTAATACACTACTACGAAGCCTGGCTCGCCTTCCTGGCAATCCTGGTCTGGCATTTATATGATGTCATATTCAGTCCCCGCGTGTATCCGATGAGCTTCGTTTGGCTAACCGGCAAGGTATCGGCAGATTACATGGCAGAAGAACATCCCAGGCAATTGCAAAGGCTTCAAAATACTGAGAATGAAAAGGAAAGCAGCTAGAAATTCAGTTTTCTGTTGAAATCACATCAATCATCTGTATCGCTCTAATTGGGAGAAGACATGAAAATGACATTTCCACGTTCCAGCCACAATTGGATAACGCTTATTGGCGCGACCATTGCCTTTATCGCCCTGTCGATGATTGTTTTCCTTTTTGCGATCTCCACGATCCTCCGCGAAGGACATACATATCTTGGATTGGTCATTTTCATCCTATTGCCCGCGGTAATGATATTCGGGTTGCTGTTGATTCCTTTAGGCATGTTAATCGAACGGCGCCGTTTAAACCGCAGCGGCGTCATTCCGGAGGAGGCTTCCTGGCCACGCGTTGACCTGAATGATATTCGCCACCGCAATGCCTTCTTTATCTTTACTGCAGCAACGACATTTTTATTGTTTGCCTCGGCAGTAGGCAGCTATGAAGCGTTTCATTTTACGGAATCAAACACCTTTTGCGGAACGGTTTGCCATGATGTGATGCATCCGGAATTCACCGCCTATCAGCATTCTCCCCATGCACGAGTCGCCTGTGTTGACTGTCACGTAGGCAGCGGCGCGGATTGGTATGTCAGATCGAAATTATCCGGAGCCTATCAGGTCTATTCCACTATGGCCGACAAATACCCCCGCCCGATTCCAACACCGATTAACAACTTGCGCCCCGCCAGCGAAACCTGTATGCAGTGTCACTGGCCGGAAAAATTCTACGCCCGCAAACAAAGGCTGTCGACATATTATTTATCAGATGAAGAAAACAGCGCCTGGAATCTGGAATTACTCATGAAAATCGGAGGAGAATCTTCGGCTGCGGGACTGTCGGAAGGCATTCATTGGCATATTAATCCGGATGTACAGATTGATTATATTGCTACAGACAAGCAGCGGATGGAAATTCCCTGGGTGCGCTATACCAATACCAAAACCGGCGAAGTGACCATTTATCGGGATGAAGATGCCGATTTTGATGATGATAGTCTGGCTGCTGCTGAGACACGAACCATGGATTGTATGGATTGTCATAATCGCCCCTCCCACGAATATCGCTCTCCCGGCTACTTCATCAATCAGGCAATTACTACCGGCGAACTGCCGCGGGAATTACCGGAGATCAAGTCTATTGCGGCCGATCTCTGCGCGGAAGAATACGGCACTCATGATTCAGCGATGGCCGCCATTAGCGGTGGCATCAGGGAATTCTACGAAGACGATTATCCGGAACTGCTGGAGTCGCGCCCGGAATTGATCGAACAAGCTATTTCAGGTTTGCAGGAAGCGTTTGCAAAGAATATTTTCCCGGAAATGAAAGTGCGCTGGTCGGCTTATCCGAACCATATCGGCCATCTTGATTTTGACGGCTGCTTCCGCTGCCACAACGATCGGCACCAGAGTGAAGACGGCATCGTTATCAAGATGGACTGCAATTTATGTCACACAATCACAGCGCAGGGACCGCCTGACAGTATGACTTACGCGGCACGAGGTGCAGGGTTGCCCTTTGCACACCCGGACGGCGACGACGAAGATTGGAAAGACGGATTGTGTACCGATTGCCATGAAGGATTAAATCCCTAGCTTGAAAGAAATACTCACTTATCAACATTGGAGTCAATATTATGAAGCAACTATTACTTTTTGGTGCTATTGCCCTGATCCTCTTGTTGGCTTTTTCCCGGCAAAATGATATCGTTGCGGCGGAAGCGACCATTGCAGCAGACTCGACAACAGTACATTATATTGGTGTCAAGGATTGCGCAAAGTGTCATAAGAAAACCAAGGAAGGCGCTCAATTAAAGATTTGGAAAAAAACAAAACATGCCAACGCTTACAAGACTTTGCAATCGGAGGAGGCCGTTAAAATTGCCACCGAGATGGGACTGGCTAAAGCAGCCCATGAATCAGAACAATGTCTCAAGTGTCATGTCACGGCATATAATGTTGATCTGGCTCTGCATGGCAAGAAGTTCGACGTAAGTGATGGCGTCCAGTGCGAAACCTGCCATGGCCCCGGTTCTCTTTACAAAAAGAAGAAGATTATGAAAGACCGCGAGAAGTCAATTGAAATGGGCATGACCCCGATTTTCGTGGAAGACGGATCTGCCGAAAGGCAATGCCTGGAATGTCATAACGAGGAAAGCCCGACCTACAAACCCTTCGATTTCGCCAAAGCGTGGAAGGAAATTGAACATCCGGTGCCGAAGAAATAACAAATAGAGATTGGAGATTAGAGGTTCGAATGTTTTTCGTTTGACCATATAATATGGCATAGCCATTAAAGAACACAGCCCCGGTTTCTTCTCTACACGCGGGAAATGAAGATTGAAGATTGTTTTCCTAATCTTCAATCTTCAATCTTCAATCTTCAATCTTCAATCTCCATAGATCTTCCTTATCCCCTCCCGAAATGCAGCAGCCCCACCCATGGACGGATGTCGCACATAGTGGCATTTTACCCCTTTCGACAAACATGCCTCTTCAGCAGTCCGGCCGATGGCAATAATTCGCTGAAATTCAAATATCTCGATCAGCAATTCGATGATGGGAGTATACGATCTCAATTCCTGCCTGGTCGGTTTACGATTTGACAATGGCTTACCTACGCGATGCGGATGCACCAGAACAGAATTCCAGAGCAAAGGCAGGCGTCCAATTCGTTCAATTTCATCCCGGATGTATTTGGCAGTTTTGATATTCATGGCTGCGGTTTTGGTGGCTTTACAAAAGACAACCGGCTTTGCCAGGAAATGCGGAAAAGTTTGAAAATCTGATTCCGGCACCAGCGGCACGCCGCTTCTACGCAGCCCATTGTAGCCGCCGGCTTCGGCAATCCACATATCTTTCGGCGCATTGTTCAGCTGGGCCCGCAAATATCGACTCAGGTTTTGGCGGCGAATCTCGGGGGCATGCGCCGCATCGTGAATGGGACACGTATCGCGATAGGGATTGAAAAGCTGCGGCGAACTCTCAATTTCAACAATTTGCTTGATCAGCAGATCGATTTTCGATTCGGGCAAATGATTCATGTGAGATGTTTGACTGGCCCCGCAGTTAGTTCGGCAGGGACAGAGTCCTTTGACCGTCTCTTGCTCCAAAGATACATCACGCCAAGAGTGATGACAAGAATCGGGATCATCAGCAAGCTGCCTTCCGGACCAAATTCGCCACCGCTTATCGAATCTGAACCTGTTGTGGTATGCTCTATGAGTTTGAACGTCGCATGGCCGCTGGCAGCAAAACCAAAAATCGGGCCCTGGAAGAAGTTCCAGCCCATGTGCATCCCCATCGACAACCAAAGCTGCTTTGTGGACAGCAATCCGTAGAGCCGTAGATACCCGAAGCCGACAATAATGAGCGTTGAAAGCAGCGTTGCGTTTGGATTAATCGCGTGTATCAAGCCATACAAAATGCAGGAAATAATTATCGCTACAAGCAGCCCCATTCCAGCCACCATGTTATCAAATAGGTATCCGCGAAAGAAGAGCTCTTCCCACCAGCCGACCAGCACGTGCAGCAGGAAATATCCGAGCAGCGGCAGCAAAACTGCACTGGTTGTCCAGGCAAAACCTGTCACCTCGAGACGCCCGCTAGACACCAGTATGGCAAAGAATGATGCAGCCATTAGCCCACTTAAGGTCCAGCCAAAGATGAGGTCTTTAATGGCAAATCTGTCCCATTTTAATCCCAATGCAGCCAGGCTGCGCTTGTCAATCCACTTTCTCGCCAGCGGCAGCAAGAGCGTCACCACGGTGGCGGCAATTCCGATCAAAAGAAGATCTCTGCCAAATCCCGGCGCTGGCTTACCGCCGATGATCCAGATTGCTGTAAATTGCGGAATGGCAGATACGGCCATTACTGCCAGCATAAAAAGGACAATGCGCCATCCGGCGCGAAGGCGATTTTCTTGGACATTGAAAAATACGTATTTCATCAGCTTCCTCACATGTGTCGTAATTGTTGCCTGCTCGTATCTATTCGACACTCAAGAAGAAGATATGTTGCGCTACGCAACTACACAGATGCGCATTTGACAGAATTCTCAGTCTTAGCACGGCTTAGCTGGATCAATTTTGTAGAGATTCGAGGTTCTTTATATACAATTCCATACCATGCTGGGTAGTGTCATTCTTAACCTTGTCAAGAATTTCAGCTATTGCTTGCGTGAATGTTAGAGTGATGCCGGATGCGGAGCTGCGCTCTATTGCATCTTCATGAATATCACCATCATTATTCAAAAAGGCTTGAAATTTTATGTCATTCTCGTCAAATATCAGCGCATCACCAAAGTGAGCATAGTAACCGGTACCAAAAACCCAGCGCTTTTCAAATGAATACGGGGGTAGCGTTGGCACCGGATCTCCAGAATTAACAACTCGCAGAAGCGGAAACTCGCGCATGATCCAAACGCCGCTATCGTCCAGGTTGTTCTTGAGAGAGTTCGTTAACTTGGGTTGTCCGAAGGTGTAGACCTTTTTCAAGTTGACAGTTGAATCGCTGTTATGTTGTATCAGCATGCCCACCACGGCCGCAATTGCGCCACCTAGCGAATGTCCGGTCACATACGTTTCGTAATCTGGATGCAATTGGTCCTTGATACGATCATACACCCTATCAGCAAAGGCAGCAAATTGCCGATGAATGCTGATTTCTAATTCGTCATGGAGGACCTTTTCGGGATAATCCACATCGGCCGCCCATTCGTTAATCCCGTTTGTGCCTTCAATGGAGATGAATTGCTGCTTTCTCCCGTCTGGCGTTTCGCCACGCACTAATAAAAGTCCCTTATTGGTAGAAAGCGGAATCCCTCCACCTATGGAAAAGCTAAAAGTGATTGGCAGGCTCTCGAAAATGACAACATCGTATCCTGTTTGCACCAACTGCTGTCTTCTTGCTTCATGTCCTGTTTTTCCGGGCTTATCATAGGCCGCCTGTGAGAGTTTTGCGCAGGTCAAAATTGTCGCTATATCCAATTTTTCGTGAATGTCTTCAGAAGAAGTCTCAGTATTGCCATTGTCGCACTGAGTAACAGCCAATGTGATAATCGCGATCACCAGTAATATGCACGTTGCTCCCAAATGTTTCCATTTCACGTTGTCCTCCTAAACAATGAGATATTAAACGGAAGTAAATTATCCGAACGATAGGGCGTGAACCCTCTCAATTAATATAGAGTCAGGAAGTTCAGGGAGGTCTTATTAGGTGATGAGATTTTTGTAAACCAAAGAATTTGTATTCACAAAAATACAACCACCGGGCCATGTGCCCGGCGGTTGAGGAAGCAAACTTTCTGCTAAAAAGCTAGCGGGTAAGAAACATCTTCATGCTCTTTGTATTTGACTCACTGCGCAGTCGGTAAAAGTAAATACCAGATTTTACATCTCTCCCGGAATCGTCTTTTCCATTCCATTCAATTAAATGACGACCAGCAGCGACCGTTTCGCTCACCAACGTGCGAATTTTTTGTCCACGAATGTTATAGATGTCTAAATTCGCTTCAGCGACCTTATTCATGACAAATTCAATGGTCGTTGAGGGATTAAATGGATTGGGATAATTCTGCGCCAGGGTGAATGTCTGCGCTGCGCCCGGCACATCTTCGATGCCCACCGGATTTTGCAGCGGCAGGGTTACTTCCCAGAGATCCGGCGAACCATTGCCGCCCCACTGGCCGGTTTCGAGGACGTAGAGCTTATCATCAACCAGCTCGATACCCAGCGGGGTGGTGAAATCAGAGACAATTCGGGTTACCTGTGAAGTATAGCTCGAATCGCCTGCCTTCTGCAAATCAACATGCAGGAGATCATTGCCATTGTCACCAAGCGCAGTAAGCAGTGACCCATTGTTCAGGCTGATAACAAAGGCGCCACCAGCCAATTCATTAAGCAGTAGTGAATCTTCATCGAACACAATGCCGTTGGGCGAACGATGCGTGGTGAAGGTTCCCATACTGACGCCTTCATCACTGGCATCCATCACGCTGCCGGTAACCGGATCGCGAAATTTGTCAGCATCCGGGCCGGTGTTCTGCACCGGTTCGGTTAAGGTAATACTGTCCGGCACCGCCGGATAGTCCGGGTCGTTTGAAAATGTCACATAGAGATTGCCGCCACCCCAAGCACTGGGACTGAGCAACGGATCAGCCGTTGGATCATAGGGTTGAAATTGCTGCGGCGTATCGTTGCCGCCCATACGCCAGGGAAATCCGTAGTGATGGCCTTCGCGAATCCAGTTCATTTCCTCCGGGTCATCGCGATCGCCGGAATTTTCAACACCAAAGAGGTCGCCATTACCGGCAAAATCCAGATCGAACGTATTTCGTATCCCTTCGGCCATCAGATAGCCATTGCTTCGCAACCATGCGCGATCATCTTGTAGCAAAATATTCTCGCCAGCGGTAGGCAGCTTGAGAATAATGGAGGTCAGTCCAACTTCGCGCTCCCCTTCTCTGACTTCACCATGATCGGTGCGCGAGCCGCTGTTAACGTAAATGTAATCACCTGAGGGATCAACCACGATGCCACTCATTTTATGATTGTAGGTAAATCCGAAGAGGTACTCGACGGTTTCAGCGAGGATTGACCAGGTGCGATTCTCACTGCCGGCGGAATCAGGCACTCCCCTGGCAATAGTCCCGGTCCCCAATTGGCCGTTCACACTAATCCCCACCAGGAACAAGGTCCCATCATCTGCAAAAGCCATACCCAGCGGCTCACCAATACCATGATCGGCGCTGGTATGAATTGTCGTCAGCGTTGAGGTACCGCTTGGATTCAAATTAACGCGCTTGACGTCGCCGTCTCGTTCGAGCACATAAAGATTGCCGGACGCCGGATCCTGGCGAATTCTGAGGGCATTGGAATTTAACGTCAAAACCTGACGCACCTCGACATCGCCTCGCAGCGGCGTCGGTTGTGTATATGCAGCACTTGAAAGGCCAAGCCCGATGAACAGGCAAATGCACATGACCATTCTCATTGATAAACGATGCATGAATTCTCCCTGAAAGGTTGTGGATGAGTGATTATTTGAAAGTGCGTTCAACGTCCCTTTGACGCGCTGCATGTTAATACAATTTTCAAGTCTTTCAAAGACGATATAAGCTGGGACTAGATAATTGAAGGCAGTAATGAAGCAAGAAAGGGGAAATGGGCAATACGAAGAACGCCCGGCAGGAAGGGGCCGGGCGTCTGTATTTCTCTACAAAAAGAATGACAGGCCGGCAAATATCAGCGCCAGCACCCCGGCAATAAGCATAACCATTTGATTAACAACCCGGCGTTGTTTTTCATCCTCAATGCCAACGATATACAAGATCAGAACAACAACCAGACAAAGCGCAGCTAAATTTAGATAAAGGTCCACAGGCAGCTCCTTTTTCCAGAAGCTACCGCGTCGCCACTTGTTTTGCAATAGAGCAACAAAAAACGCCCGGCGGAAGTGTCGCGCCGGGTGCTAAATGACGCATTGGAATACCAAAACTGTGCTGAATTCTATACGAGACCAACCAACCTCCAAACTTTTATCCAAGCTCTAAATGTATATTGAAAATGATGCAGCCATAACAACAATGCATGTACTGTGATCTGCACACAGCTGTGCCCGCAACTACGTTTTGTAGGGAGGTGATGATTCCGTTTCGATGGGAAACATTGCCGTCGCATGTCGGGGCGGATAGGGATTGTAAACTAGATGAATGGCCGGCACGAGTACCCCGGCCGGCTAGGGCTGAGGGGGTGCGACCCCAAATCATCTAGAATTGTTAGCCCAGTCTTGAAATTGCCGCGTATCGAAATATGGAACCTCCTCAAAGTGCTTTTCAGCAGACTTTCTTTTGGCTATCCAAAATGCAGAAGCTCTGCTGTTAATAAATTTGTCAGCAAAGTAGGCGGTCGACATATTCAACAAAAGATAAACGGTACCAATAACCAAAAGGATTCCTGAACTCTTTGTAAATAGGCCCAAAACTTCAGTTCCTATAGCATCCACAAAATTGAGGATCTTCATTCCAAAAGTAGCGTGAATCAAGACAAGTAATTGAAGGAAAGCAAAAATAAGTAATGCTGTTATCCAGAAAAGTAGAGCTGGCCAAAAGAAGATGTTAGTCACGAATTGAACGCCCAATTTTGCATTTATTGCCCAACTGATTTTTGCATCATCACTGGGCCATAATATAGGCTTAGATGGGCCTCGACGATCATCCGGGCCATCCCAAGATCCATCTCGGGACGAACCAGAGCTTTCCCGATCCCGATATGCTCCCGTAGTGACTCTTTCTCCACCGCGATGCTCATAGGAAAAAGGCAAGTTTATCGGCGCATATCCATCCGTGCCATAGAGAAGCCGTTTAAAGACGCTAAAGTGGATGAGAGGCTCGGCATTCGATTTTGCACAGATATCTTTAATATTCCTGACCTTATATCGAAAGAAAATTCCTAGCCCGGCTCTGGAATCATATATTTTGTCGTTCGGATTTATCATCTTTATGTGTCGATCTCGAACCTCTGTTGAGAACTTTAGCCCCAACTCTTCTGCGGTCTCCATGATCCAGCTTAGTGTTTCCTGCGACAATCCTTGTTTTGGGTATCCACCACCAACATTGCTGTGAACCCCGGCAAACCAAACTTGTTCAACTTTACCAAAGGGCTCTCTATCTTGCCTTTCACCTCTCCTGTCACCTGGCTGTACGCCACGCACTTCATCTGACCCTCCATGTAGCCTTTCATCCCAAAGAATCGGATGAAATGTCCATCGTTGATCGTCAATAGATAGTGCGTGTTTCGCATTTTCTACATTCGGCCACAGTAGACCATCGCCATAATTACGATTGAGGTAATAATGCAAAGGATTTGCGATAATTCGCAACGGGAACCCGAGGGCTGCAACACAATCCCAAATGCCTATGAATTTAATTGGTGGTCTTTCACTTTTGAGAGCTAATGTTCTCAATGTATCTGTTTCGGACATTTGAAATGCTTCACTTAACTCTTCCTCAGTTTTAGCTTTCAAAAACATGCTAAATATCTTTTGCTTTTTCTTTTTCCGAAATTCTTTGTAGGCAGCATCGACCGCATCTCGCAGTTGCTGATCCGTTTGAAGCTCTTTTTGGTTTCTGTCAATAATTCCACAAAAAAAGATAAAACCTGCAAGGACATGGATTGTATAGGCACCACGACTGAATCCAAACATATATAGTTCATCACCGCTATTGTAGGTCCTGACCAAAGCAAGGTACAGATCCTTTACATTTCTCGCTAACCCCCATCCAAAGGCATTGCCCATTATCTTCGACAACAGATTACGTTCGGTGCCAACTCCATCATCGTAAAAGGCAATTTGAAAAGGGGTATCTTCAGTAGCCGCTTCATCTTGTGTGTGCTCGTCCGTCTCGTCTGACGGGCGCTCCTCCCCCTCCACAGCGTGAATTTGGCGCTTCATAATCTTGTAATGCAATTGTACGGCTTCAAATATTTTGAATACATTTGTTCCACGGCCTTTGACTGTTGTATTCCCCGTTCCGTCCGAACAAATCACAATTTTCTTAAAAGGAATCATTCCGGCCTCCTTCTCTCGCACATGAGTCTAAAATATATAAATATATGAACAAGAAATCAAAAAATACATAACCGCACATAGAGAGCTGAACGGATGTAAACCTCCCATTTTGCAATTCTCTCCCACCTTGTGTATTTTTAGAACACCCTAAAGCCAGGAATCAACGTCTCAAAACATCTCTAGAATACCATGTCCGAAGACCTACAGAAGCAATTTGAAGAGCAAGTAAGGAAGACTAAAGCGCTAGACGCAAAGCTGGACGAGCAAGGAGTAAGAATTGCCCATCTTGAAAGAAAACTCGTACAGCAAGAGCATCGCCTGGTGCGGATCATTACCAATTTATTTCAGGCTTTCTCCAAGGACGGCACGCAGGATATGAAATTTGCATCTGTTGAGGCCGCTGCCAGTTTCTTCGGCAAATGGTATTTTCGCCGTGCTGCTGTAATTGGCGGTGTTAGTCTGCTAGGTGGCCTGCTTGCTGCCGGGACGCTCTTCGTTGCCTGGAGCCAGACCCAGCAGTTGGTGGAACAAAACACCCATATGGTTCAGCAAAATAACTATATGCGGACACAAATGATCGACCAACAGCGTTCAACCAATGCTGAAATTCTCAACACACTCTTGGTAGAAATAGGGACAGCAGCAAAAACGGCTGAACGAGATTCCGCGGGGCGATGGCCCCCCCCAAACCTTTTGGCGCATCAGATTTACCGTGCTTCACTGGCGTTCGAGCCTTTTGGTGATGATTCGCTCAGTTCTGAGCGCGGACAATTGCTAGAGGCCATGGTTGCAGATGGAATGATTGTTCCAAAGTGGCCAAATCCCAATTTCTATCGTGCTCGACTTCTTGGTGCTAATCTCGGTGGTGCCGATCTCGGTGGTGCCAATCTCCGCAATGTCGATTTACGTGGTGCCAATCTCCGCAATGCCGATCTCGGTGGTGCCGATCTCTATCTTGCCGATCTCGGTGGTGCCGATCTCCGTAATGCCAAGCTCGATGGTGCTTCTCTCCGTGATGCCGATCTTCGCAATGCCAAACTCCAAGAAGCCTTTTTCCATGAAGCCGAACTTCGTAATGCTAATCTCGATTTCGCCAATCTAAGTACTACCGATCTCAGAAATGTCAATCTCCGTGGTGCCGATCTTTTAAATACCGATCTCTCGCGTACCAACCTCTTCCATGCAGATCTCGGTGATTCTGAGGGGCTAACAATAGAACAATTACTCTCAACCTATTGGTTGTATAAAACGGAAGGCATCAATGATTCATTGCTGAATATTATCAAGAAAAGAAAACCGACCTTGCTAGATAGCATCCCACCTGGCCTCAGATAAAAAACTACTTCGGCTAAAGGATACTCATAAATTGGCAACACCAAAACCACTCTGAAAAACTATATCCGAAGAATTTCGCAAAGAACTTGATGAGCAGCGTGCTGAGATTGACGATTTAAAGAAAAAACTCGTTCAGCTCGCGCGAGCAAGAGGGGTATCGCCGATTGTCTTTTTGAAGATCGCCAGGGCGTCGAGGCGATTCTTTGCGATCGCCGGAGATATGGTCGGCGAGCTCGATCTCAAATCAAGCTCCATCTCAGTGGAGAGCTCTGCCGCAAATTTTGATAGGGTGTAAGACTCGTCCGGGCGAGAGAAACCGAATTTGCCAGAGAATATCTCCGCCTTCTTTCTAACGAGATACTCTTCAGCTTCTTCGCGAGTGAACCCGGCAAGGGTTTCGCAAACTACCTTGTATCGACCAGCGGCATTCTTCTCGTTGAGCTTGTATTCCAGGTAGAAGGGATTCTTTGCGCGGTTCTCGCGGACAACAAGGCGAACTGAGCGGACTTTTTTGGGTTTGGTTAATAGGCATTAGTCTTTCTTAATCCAATTCTGAATGACGGAGAAATCTAATTGGTCAAGGCCAATATCCATAAACAGATTGACAAGGAGGACTTTCTTGGCCCACTTCAAGGCCTTCTGGCCCCCAGTGTCGAATGAATCCATCTTATCCTTGAAGATTTGATCAAAACAAGGTTCCAGGAATTCTATTGCTTCTTCTACATCAACAATTTTTCTGTCAATGATCTCCTGTCGCTTGGTCTGAGCATCTTGATTTTCTTGCAACTCTGCGATCATTACCATCACTTCACCAGAAGGAATTCCAACTTTTGCTAAATCTGCAATTGATGAGTTCATAAAATTATAAAGGCTTTGAAGGTTTTCTCTCTGCTTCTGTTTGATTTCATCCTGGCCGCGCTTCAGACTCGCTTCCAAATCGTCAAGTCTCGACAATACCCTCTTTAGCGGATTTATCACTCGTACAGCATTTCCGAATACTGCTTCGATTTCAACTGACTCCCAACTAATCTGGCAATCAACAGAACTTCGTTTCTTTTCTTGAGCCTTGAGTAAGTTATGAAATTCGTGGAAATATGGGTCTTTTGCATTGGAACAATCTTCGCAAATGCAGGGAAGCAATTCTCTCAAAATGAGATTTGTAAAAGGCGCGTGGATCTCATCTATAAAATTCCGGATGATTCCCAGTAAAGACTTCTTGCTTGCTCCAACCACTTCAACTTCTATTTCCCGAGCTTTGGACTTAATGACCCTTGCACGAGTGTTCTCCCATTTAAGTATGACTCCATCTTTCCAGTAAAAGCCTTCCTCAATTAAATTGTGGGCTTTTACAATAAAACGTGTAATGATTCCGGCAGGCATGAATTCGTAGACGTACTTAAACTTCAACGCCCCCTTGCTATTCCAATCTATTTTATCCGGTTGTTTGGCCCGCAGTAATTCAGGAATGATGTATTCATTCTTTGTTGGCAGCTCAAAGCATAGCTCAAAGCTCTTCATAAGTTCAACCAATTCCAAATGCATATCCGGTGGAAATTCGTTAGGATCATCCCAAACCTCGGAAAGATCTTCGAAACAGAATCTTCCGAAATTCTCCTGGACCCCTACGCTGTCAATAACTTTATAGACAGCATTAGTCGCCCATTCAGGCTTAATGAAGATCGTGTTTTTGAGAATGGGATTATCTTTGAAATGAAGAAAAACACCGAGGTCATGGTAGTACGTGCTAAGCCATTCTCCAAGTTGCTCGTTTAGTTCGAATTCACGGCAAATCTTCTTGTATTCAGCGTAGGAAATGTAATTTCGGCGAACTCTCTCAATCTTCTTTCGGATTTTCATCCACCGCTTTGGAAGCCTGTCGCCAATATGTGGCAACTTTTCGAACTCTCTCTTTATAGCCTCCTCGAGTGTAGAGATACCGTCACCGGTCTTCGCACTCACATCGTGAAACTCAACAATATTGGGAAACATTTTCTCCCAGTATTCCTGATTGATTGATTTTTTTCGCTCGTCAATTTTACCCTGGATTACAAAAACTGGTGAATCGCCCGTCAATACTCTAACAGTGTTTAGCCAATAGTCAAAGTTTACTAAATCTGCGTCCGTTCGACCATCCCAAACAAATAGATATAACGAGCGCTTGGTGAGAAAAAACTGATGAGTTGCATGATAGATTACCTGGCCACCAAAATCCCATACATTGGCCTTAAAGAAGTCGATCTCTTTGAATTCGAATTCCCAAGGCTCAATATCAATTCCAAGAGTTGAACCCTGTTGGCGCTCTGGGTCACCGTGGATCAATCTATTTACAAGAAAAGTCTTTCCGACACCACCCTGCCCAACCACCAGGAGCTTCGCCTCAAACAACTGCACAAAGCCTTCTTTTTCGATTTCGTCAAAATAGGCAAGTATTACTTCCCGTCCCTGTTTTGCAATTTCAAGCGGGGGCGATTCTAGTGGAGTTTGGTCAATGGCAATACCGGACGAGCGTGACTCGAAATCAGGCTCTAGGGGTAGCATAAATACTTCTTTTGGTATGTTTCTTAAGCTTGGGAGCTCTCTCAATCCCAAGTAGTGCAATTGCGACAACTCACCTATCTCAGGTGGTACAATGGACAAATTTTCACTTCCGGAGCAACCCACCATCCTTAGCCGCGTGAGTTTTGAAATCTCTTTAGGCATCGAGGTAAATTCATTGCCGCCAAAATAAAAAATATCCATATTCGAAAGTCTGACAATTTCAGCGGGGAAGAAGTCCAATCTATTATTTTGCACCCGAAAATAAGTCAACCGTGTCAGTTTACCAATCTCGGCAGGCAGTGTTTTCAGCTGGTTATCACTCAAATGAAGTGTTTTTAACTTATCAAGTTTACCAATCTCGGCGGGTAGAGTTGTCAGCTCGTTGCCATTCAGATAAAGTGATTTTAACTCCGAAAGGTTGAAAAGCTCTGCTGGCAGTGATTCGAGTTGATTGCCGCCGAGACTAAGAGATGTCAACCTATCAAGATTGCCAATTTCAATAGGCAGAGACGTTAGTCTATTGTTGTTGAGACTAAGAGATGTCAACTTGTCAAGATTGCCAATTTCAATAGGCAGGGACTTTAGTTTATTGTGGTCGAGACTAAGAGATGACAACTTATCAAGGTTGAAAAGCTCTGCTGGCAGTGATTCGAGTTGATTGCCGCCGAGACCAAGAGATGTCAACCTATCAAGATTGCCAATTTCAATAGGCAGAGACGTTAGTTTATTGTTGTTGAGACTAAGAGATGTCAACTTGGAAAGGTTGAAAAGCTCTGCTGGCAGTGATTCAAGTTGAATGCCGCCGAGACTAAGAGATGTCAACTTATCAAGATTGCCAATTTTAATAGGAAGAGACGTTAGTTTATTGTTGTTGAGACTAAGAGATGTCAACTCCGAAAGGTTGAAAAGCTCTGCTGGCAGTGATTCGAGTTGATTGCTGGCGAGACTAAGAGATGTCAACTTATCAAGATTGCCAATTTCAATAGGCAGAGACGTTAGTTCATTGTTGTTGAGACTAAGAGATGTCAACTCCGAAAGGTTGAAAAGCTCTGCTGGCAGTGATTCGAGTTGATTGCCGCCGAGACTAAGGGATGTCAACCTATCAAGATTGCCAATTTCAATAGGCAGAGGCGTTAGTCTATTGTCGTTAAGACTAAGGGATGTCAACTTATCAAGATTGCCAATTTCAATAGGCAGAGACGTTAGTTTATTGTGGTCGAGACTAAGGGATGTCAACTTATCAAGATTGCCAATTTCAATAGGCAGAGACGTTAGTTTATTATGGTCGAGACTAAGAGATCTCAAATCCGAAAGGTTGAAAAGCTCTGCTGGCAGTGATTCGAGTTCGAGGCCCACTAAATGCAACTCTTCCTCATTACTCTCCCTCGCCTTCTCAATCCTGTTCAGCGCTTTTTTATACCCCTTTTTCGACGCCATATGCCCTCCTCCGATTTAAATCTCAACAGTAAGTAAATTAGCCTAATTTACTATTATACAGCATTCTACACAAAGGACTCTCAAGAATTCCTTGTCTTCTCGTCCATCTTCTTCCTCTTTGACTTCCCTCCAATTATCTTCTTTGCCGCCTCTAACGTATGATGTCCGATAGCTTCAAGCAGCTCTGAGGCACTCAGCCTCCTTATCAGAGAAATATATCGTCGAGAGTCCTTCCTCTTCTCCATTCGCACTTATCCTTTTGGGGTATGAAATGAAAATGGCCTGGCCTGAAACAATCAACATTCAGCCCTGACAGGCGACCTCGATCATGGATCTTCTACTCGAATACCTAATCTTGCCTTGAGCAGATGAATATGGCCGAATTCAATGCAACAAGCGTCAGATTGACCAATGCCCGGAAAGACATGTTTAACGGAGGGCAAAAGGCGGGAGTTTTTGAAATCAAGTTTTCGAGCTCAGACTTAGCAAGTAAGCCTTCCGGGTCAAATGGGTAAATTTCTCGGATATTAGGGCTGGAATAAAGCACTTCGTCGTCACGAAGAGCGAACTTTTGTTCAGCAAAAATAGTTGTATCTGAATCTATATTTGAATGGAATTCGACTCAAAGCTCGAGGCCGGACGATACCAACGCAACAAGCTCATGATCGCAGCGGGCGAAATGACACTCTAGCTTTTGCAGGTAGCGATTCACATCGCCCTGGGGCAACATGCGAAAGCAGGCGATAAGGCTCCGCGCTACATTATCGACTTCATTGATTTCTATCCCGACGGGCGAGTCGATTTCGCCGATACAAAAAGTATGCTGACAGATGTTTTCAAGCTCAAGAAAAAGCTCGTCGAATCGAAGTACCCGTTTAAGATCAACTAAGTTCACGAAACTGAAAGGCGGTAGGTTAGTGGGGGAATCGCTACCGGGTTTTGAAAAAACTATTAATCTTGAACCAAAAGAACGCATACAAGATTGTGCACAGATTAAGCATTAAGGCGCTCCAGATTCCAACTCTCGAGCGACCACTCTCAGACAAGTCACGGTAAATCTCATAAATATCACCGGCAAACTCTTCACGTTGGCGTCTTGGCAGTAAATATCTAAATCCCAATACAAAACGCGGCAAGGACCAGTCATTAGGACTTCTTGAGTTGTCAATCTCAAGATGCCCATTGTCGAGTATTAGGGATTCCAATTGAGCTATCCTCGCGAAAAGAAGCTCTTTTTCCTCTTGAAGACGCTTCCTCTCCTTCTTGGTATTCTTGTCCACTTCGGCGAGTTCGGTCAATCGGCTGATCACACTCGTATACTTACCTTGATAACGTTCCAGTATTGAGCAAAGATCTTGTTCACTAAAATCTCGCCAATCAACCGATTTGTCACGCAACAATCGTTCGAGAGTTGAGGGCAAGAAATCTGAATTGGGTGATGAGGAATCTGAATCTGACTCTTTAGAGCTCATATTACTAAGCGATTTCTGAATATGATTCGGCACTTTCTTGCTAGGCAAAGCTAATCTCCAATCCCCAAAGATTAATCAGGGTCTGCTGTTCTTTCTTAATTGCCAATTCGCCGCTTCCCGTAATCCGGTAATACTTCCGCCGGTTGCCGCCACGCTCGTCGGTTTCCTCTCCCCACCAGCTTTTTACAAAGCCCTTCTTCTCAAGCCGGGAAAGAATCGTATACAGTGAGCCGAGATACATCGTTTTCTCATGCAATTTGTTCAGCTGCTTGATGATCTCAAGGCCGTAAGCCTCCCCCAGCATGAGGACGGACAGGATTTTCACTTCATTTAAATTAAGGGAATCTCTCATTATTTGTCAACCTTAAATTGTTTTTTTTCAATAAGCTAGCGCACCCACAATTAATCATTTTAAACATATAGTTAATTTGATGAATTGTCAAGCGTCTTCAATGTGAATGCAGCTAAATAACGCAGGACAATTAATCACTTTAATTATATGATTAATTTGATGAGTTGTCAAGCAAAAGCGCTGTTGATTTTTAATTTAATCAAACTTTGCCCAGCACGTTTTTTTGCAAAGTTTGAGTAAATTCTGCGCTAAGTTATGGCAAAGGAAAGCGTGGCAGAAACTTGAAACAATACTCACAAAAACCTAGCACAGACGAAATCGACAAAGACTCGGCTAACCCCTGAGGCGAATAAACGCGATCTGATCGCACCAACCTACCTTTTCGTACGCAATTGACCTAAATCCGCTTAAGCGATCAGGAGCACGATACGGGCAAAATTCCGCATGTCTTACCTCAGGGCAAGACTCCGCAAGAACAATTCCCCACTTTTATGCCGGGCTACAGGAAATAGGGACGCCTTATGAAGTTCGTAGCCCTCGACAAACTGACCGACCAAATCGTCGATATCGAATCAGACATCCTAACGAGGGCCGAAATGCTGGCCGCGCTAACAGCTATGAGATTTTGACGCTCGTCGAAGAGATCGAGGCTAACACAGACGACGAACTACTCGAGAAGCTCGAACAGCGAGCCGATGAGCAACCGGAGCCAGTTGTCCTCACATTATTGCTACATCCAGCTTTGCGGCGATGTGGATCGACCCTTTCGCCTTACAGCGTGTATACCCGAGCAAACGACATCGGAGGTAAACAGAATATTTTATATCAAATTTTTACCTTGGCGACGCAACTCGAAATTGCTCAGCGCGGCGGGTATTCCAGGCGGCTATTTCGAACAAGCTCAAGGTGATGCAAAGAAATGGCTCAAGAACACCGAAAAGAGCTTCCGCGAGATCAAGGCGAGTTGGTCAAGCTCGATATACTCGAAGAGGAGGCGCGCCGGGCGTGGGAAGAGAGCAAGGTCAATGTATTCTACAAGGGCGAGAATTATCAACGCTTTTTTGTGCAGGACGTCGGATATCATGGATTGAGTATCGAGGCCTTGCACGTTATCGCGCAGACGAAGAGCTCACGCTAGAGCTTTAACGTGAATAGCAACAAGCGCAGTGATGCTGATGAGTCAAACCAGATACATTTTGCGGTTAGGAAATCTGCGCACTGATTGCGCTTCAGAGATTGGCGAACTAATTGCCCCTTGCGTAGGAGAAAACTGCCTACAGTTAATATTTAAGAGGCGAGGAGTCGCCAAGAATTCTCAATTTATATTTGGTTTTTTTTAACCATGCCAATAGGGGAAATCTCAGGTCGAAAAACCCGAATAGGAAGTCAATGAAGGAAAATATAATGGCAAACAGTTCCATAGCGCGAAAGTAAAAAATCAACCGCAGCAAGTCAAGCATTTTCCGCACCCAGGCGTATGTCCGAACAAATGGAGACTTTAATCGAAGTTGATAGCCGGATATTTAACTCGGCATATACGCACCTACTCGACAACGACAAACCCTATCAGGTTTTAGTCGGCGGCGCGGACGACGAGATCAAGGCCACAACACTGGACAGAGTCAATTTGGCTTTGACGTGGTCGACGAGAAGGCAATCAATCGGGTGCGGAAAGACGTCACGTATTGGATCGGATAGGATTACTCGTCCGAGACTTCAGCAAAAATAGCCGTAGTAGCTGCGAGCGTCATTTCTGAGGAACTTTCTCGGGAACTGGTGAACAAGCGTTCGGTAAGGAATTCGCCAAGTCTCGGCGCTATTCGGAGGGCCTTTCAATCACGCGATAACTTGCTCGCGAGAATTTGGACGGACTTCTGCCTATGTGCAGGCCCAATTCGAATTCGGGAAGATTGGTGCAGTCGTCGACAGTCGCACTTCGGACATTTGCCGGGCAATGCAGGGTTGAGTCTTCCCTGTTTCGTATGTGGTCAAAACCCGTGACAAGCTCATGAGGGCCAAGAGCCCAGAGAAAGTGAAGAAGGCGGCTCCCTGGCTGAAACCGGTAAAAGCCGACGGTAAAGCAACTGGTAAGCTGCGACAATCGATGAGCATGCCGCCTTACCACTTCAATTGCCGGACACGGACAACTCTTGCGACAGCGGACGAGGTCTTTGATTGGCAAAATCAGGTGGTAAGCTTGCAGGAGGTTGAAAAAATGTTTGGGTGTTCCCAAAACCAATTATCCCCTGGCACCTTTCAACTATAATCGAAAAATATATTTGAGAATTTTTCTCCGATTTTTGCTCTCTATCAAACATGGGCGAGTTCCAGGTGAACGCGCCTAGTATTTAATATTGCTGCACTACCGCTTTAGGCTTCCTCAAAAAGAATTCATGGTTACTCTATTCCTAGCAGCGATCTAGATTCAGAGTAGAATTTTCACCTCGCTTTTGTCGATGTATTTCATCTAACCAAACCAGGAGGGGTTGTTATGAGAATGCGTGATGTAGCTAGCAACTTTATGTTGCAAATAGCTGGCTTTGTCGGTGCGATTATATCTGCTATCGCATGGTTATGGTTCGAGTCTTTGGGCCTTGAAGATCTGAAAATCACCTCGGGAATCATCGCCTTTCTTTCAATGGCGCTTGGGGGTATACTCGGCCCACTTAGAAAGCATATTTTGGAAATCAAGTCTAAGGTAGAACAGCATAGCAGCAAAGTTCAAAGTGATTTGGCTCAATATATTCCTATGGCTATAAGCTATCAAACAGCATTGGTAGCATCGCCCCCCGCTGATCATTCGCTTCCGCGTGTGGCGAACCACCTTTGGGATTCAATTGAAATCAGCCTGGATTTGCTTTCAAGTACAGAAAAAAGAGCTGACAGCGACTTTTTTAATCAACTCTACACCGAGGTCGATCGAATGCAGAAAGGCGATAGACTGTTGGCTGTTTGCGGGAGAAAGTTTTGGAATCCAGAATCAAAAGCCAAAGTTGCACGCTATTGGGACCTAAACAAAAAGAAGGCTGCCGAAGGCGCAAATATATTTAGAGCGTTTGTTTCTGATTTAGAAAAAGACGAAGAGGGCGAGTTTAGCAGTGAAATAGAGGATTCTCTCATGCAACACAGAACTTTTCGTGAGAGTTTGTCTGACTGGTTGGGCGAAAGCGGTGAAAGGAGAAATCTCTCTAGTCATCTCCAAATTGCCGTTCTCTCCAGGAATATTCGAGATCAACTCCGACAAAAATTGTGGCTAGACCCCAAATTTGGATTTGCAATCATAAGTCGAAGAGAAACAAAAATTGTCACACTGCATCGACTGCACAATGGTCATTTGCGTGGTTCGCTAATATACGACCCCTTAATATATGCTATATTCGAAAAAATGTTTTGGGATATTTGGAAAGCGGGAGACAAAGACTACTCAGCTTGACAAGCTTTTTCGTTGATTTACTGCAAAGTTTTTACCAGCATCTGACTTGCTTCCTCGCAAACATTTTACTAAGTTTTTGCGAGCTATGACTCAGTGAATTGGTAAGTTTCTTTCCTGTAACCGCGCTGCTTCCATACAGCGTACCCGCAGAAACTCCTCAAACGCCCGTCGAGCCACCGACCCGACGGGCGTTTTTTTATAATTGCTCAGCAAGATCAGGGTCTTGATTTGCTAAATGCTGTTATAAAGGCAAAAAAGGCAGCGAGAACGCCGATGTGATGCGGTATATAGTTATTATATAGCTCAAGGTCAAGGCCAACACCGAACGTGATATATGTTATTAGCGTTGCTAGAGCGCTCAGCATCAAGCGAGGGAAAAACCCTACAAGACCTTCACTGAGCTTACTTCCTTGCCGCTCCATAAAAACTTCTTTGTATCGGAAGAAGAATGCTGCGGCAAATATTGAGTTGAGCAGGGACAGGATCACAAGGAAGAAAAAATTATGGTGTCCCATAAAGGGAATAAGTAGAAACTCAAGAAGATAGATCACGAATATACCAAAGTCCAGAACGACGACATGAAACCAGTAAAACTTGGGGCCCCTTCCCTGTAGGCGAGCAAAGATTTCCCAAAGTAAAGCAAGATGTCCCAAAAGAAGAAAGAGGTCGCTAATTGTATAACCTATTATTCTTCTTGAAGGAAGTATAAACTCGATAAGAGGACTATCAAAACCCACTCCTATACGCGCCAAGTACACCACAATAATGTTGTAACCAATGAGAATCGTCGTGAACTGGTTTATGTTTTCAAGAAAATCAATGAGTCCTCTCATATTCAGCCTCCGCAGTTTGTGTGTGCTGTAACTGTAGCCATAAATACTACGGTATTTAGAGCCTACGAACAAAAAGCTTTTTTACGCCCACTGCCAAACTGACTAAACTTTCCCCCGCCCCTTGCCTTATCATTGCCCCAAAAAGCGAAATAGGGCGGAGCAATGGTAAAAAAGGCAAAACGTCGGTTTCACAAACTCCACATCAATTTCATTTCCCTGGTCGATAAAGGCGCGAACCTCAAAACCGTCATATACAGAGACGGCGATGCTGGGCCAGTTTTGCGAGGCGGATCGAATTCGCCAGATTCGGCACAGAGGAAGGTATTGCATAGGGCAAAAGGTCGGCGAGGCTGTCGCATTTCGGACGACTCCCGACTGGGTTGATCGCCGGCGCCTGGAATGCAGGAAATTCAAATTATGATACAATAGATGCGAGGCCGGATGCACTCCCCTACTTCGCCTCCGGGCTCGTAGAGGCTCGCCATGGCGATATCCTAACAGATGCACACGGGCACCGGGGAACCATACTAAGCGGTTCTCGATCAAATAACAATTGGGGATGACACAGCGCAGATATTGAGGATTCAACCAGACGAAGACGATATCACAGCCAAAGTCGAGGCCATAGTCATATAGAAGTTTTTGCCCATCACAAAACCACCAAAGCCCGGTCGTTATGATCCGCAGCCGCGCTTTGACATGAGAACATGAACGAAGATTTGATCCGGCCTTCCCCTAAAAAAATTGCTCAAAAAACACACAAAACTTCCAAGACCGACTAAATCTTAGCAGCTAATGAATTACATGAAGGTTGCGGAAAACCTTCATGAAAAATCGAACGCAGCACCTAAGAGGATTCTGCATTCCAACATTATCAACTCGAAAGAGGAGGTTTTATGCTTAAGAGTAGTAAAGTGCTTCACGTGTCCATCATATTTGTCGGCTTGATAATCCTGATAGTTAGTTGCAACAAAGACTCTGTTTCTGTGCCTCAAATTGATGCGACAGCGGAAGAATCCGCGAGATTCGACGTCTCCAACAATGCTGGCACCCCTACAATTTGCTGGGACATCCCACATCCTATACATGTAGACAATCATCCGGATTTCAGTCAGGATAAGTGTTATAACTATGCCGTAATACGATCCCTGGAGGAATTCAATGGTGGTGGTAGTCTGTATGACAGGGATGGCAACCCGCTAATCTCTGAAAGTAACGTCTATTCCTGGTATGGCCAAGTGCCGGTAAAACACTATGATCGTCACACGCCACAGACGTCCAACTTGCAGAATCTGTCCTACGAAAAAGGAGATATTGTCAACTTTGGTGGAGATCACGTCGCCGTTGTAACTCAGTCAGGAACTTATACTGACGCAAAACTTATGGACAGAAACCGATTAGGTGGAGGTGAGCTTGGCCCTCATCTCATAGCAACTATCATATCAGCACAAGGTTCTATAACAGACGTCTACCAGTTTAAGACTGGTCAGACAGAATTTGACTGCAGCGCCTCTCTCCCTGACGCACCATATATAACTCCTTCATCGTCTCAAAATCACCCAATGATCGATTGGGATCCTATTCAAGGCGCTTCTGGGTACAAGATTTACAAGCGAACCGGCTACCCGGCAAATGGCCCTTATTCCGTGGTAGCGACGAGTCTATTCATAACGGATTATGTTGATTATACCGAAGATATTTACGCCGGAATTGGGCCGAAGGAGATTGTATTTTACAAAGTCGTCGCATACAACGGGAGCGGAGACTCGGATTTTTCAAATTACAGATCATGGAAAGTGGCATCACCGGTAATCCTCCCATAGATCAGAGGTAGTCACAAATTTAGTCCACAATCCTGGAAAGCGCCTGATCTAATTCGATCAGGCGCTTTTGGCGTCGCAGGGAAACTCTCACAGCATATAGAGGATGTAGCGTCCTTTGACTATCTGAACAAGATAAAACAGAAGCAACAGAGTAGCCGGCAATTTTCTGTGAATTCATAAGCCACTTCTAAAAAAAATCCCCCGCAAGTAATTGGTTACGGCACAAAGTGCCACTGCTTATAGGGGATTCTTTAGATTTGTTTTGCCGTAGGATCTAAAAATGCACGGCAGGAAATCTCACACGTCAAATTTTGGTCGGAGATTGGTCGGAGATTTTTGATCACAGATGACAGAATTTGACACTTTTTGACACCCCCTGAACATCTCAACCAAACTTTTTTACATCTACTCACCTATTGTTCTTACTGATTTTACTCTTGAGCCAATGAGCGGATTCGAACCGCTGACCTGATCATTACGAGTGAACTGCTCTACCATCTGAGCTACATTGGCTGCCGTATTGAGAAGTGAAGTTAAAATTTTCCGCCTGCGGAGGCAAGCGGAAAATCCGGAAATCAGAATGACGAAATTGATCGCCGCAAACATGAATGTTTGATAAATAGGCCAGCCTTTTGCGTATCAAAAACTAAGGACTGATCAACTTGCTACCTCTGCCGCAGTACTGCACCGGAACCCAAAGCTAGATACCGAACCTCCCCTACTTTAACCTCTCCATCTCAATAAAATCCATGTCGGCGAAATCCTGGTTTTCTCCACCCATGCACCAGATGAAGCTGTAATTGCTGGTGCCGGAGCCGGCATGCACCGACCAGCTTGGGGAAATTGTCGCATCACCATTTTGCAGGACCAGGTGCCGGGTTTCCGCCGGCTCACCCATAAAATGGAAAACACGTGTGGATGGATCGCAGTCAAAATACATATAGACTTCTGAACGCCGGTCATGCGTATGCGGCGGCATGGTATTCCAAACATTCCCGTCCGCGAGCAAGGTAATCCCCATCACGATTTGACAGCTCTCCGCGACGCCGGGACAGATCAGCTTGTAGAGGGTGCGCTTGTTGCACTCACTGTCGCTGCCTAATTCAAGCACCTCGGCTTCCTTTTGACCGATCATCCGCGTCGGATAAGTGGTATGAGCGGGATAACTCATCAAATAAAATTTGGCAGGCCTATTCACATCGGCGCTGGAGAACTCGATAACCCGGCTGCCGCGTCCAATATAAAGGCAATCAAGCTTGTCCAGATCGAATGTCTCACCGTCAACGCTGATGCTGCCGCTGCCGCCGATGTTGACAACGCCGATTTCACGACGTTCCGCAAAATACTCGGCGCGTAACTCATCCGCGCTCGACAAGGTCAACGTGTCTTTTACAGGCACTGCTGACCCAACAATTGTGCGATCGATGTCGATATAATGAAGTGTCATTTCGTCCGAACCAAATAGATCGCTCAACATATAGGCAGAACGAAGCTCTTCGGTCGTCATGCGCTTGTAACTTTCCTTATCCCTGATATAGTGCAATTCCATAATTCGTTGAACTCCTGTCTAATAAGGTTTATTTCTCAGAGGTTATCGCGCCATCCAGCCGCCATCTACCAGCATGATATGACCATTTACATAATCGGATGCCGCCGAAGCCAGGAAAATTGCAGCGCCTTTGAGATCATCCGGTTTTCCCCATTTCCCAGCGGGGATGCGGGCGCTAATTGCCGTATTTCTCACTTCGTTCTCGCGCAAGGCGGCGGTATTGTCCGTCTCAAAATAACCAGGCGCAATGGCATTTACCTGGACGTTGTCTTTGGCCCATTCATTCGCCAGCGCCTTGGTCAACTGGGCCACACCGCCCTTACTAGCTGCATAGGCCGGCACCGTAATACCACCGGAAAAACTCAGTAAGGAGGCGACGTTTATTATTTTGCCGCTTTTCTTCTCGAGCATGATCTGTCCAGCTGCCCGGCAAAACCGGAAGAGACCGTTGAGATTGGTATCCAAAACAATATCCCAATCTTCATCCGAGTACTCTGCAGCCGGTGCCCGACGAATGGTTCCGGCATTATTCAGCAAGATGTCAATTGTCCCAAATTCATCGAGGGTTGATTTTACAGCCGCGGTAACGTCAGCAGCATCAGCCACATTGCAGGTTAACGGCAGCACTTTTCGGCCCAGCTGCCGAATGGCCTGAACTGTATCGGTCAGATTTGTTGCATTGGTGCTGGCAACGACAATATCCGCGCCCGCTTCTGCCAAACCAACGGCCATAGCCTGTCCAAGCCCGCGACTGGCGCCGGTCACCACCGCAACCTTGCCGTCAAGCCTGAAAAGTTCATCTATGTTCATTTACACTTTTCCTCTGTTTTGAGTATAGGATGACAGTCTAATACTTGAAGCTAACAAGGGAAACGCGGGGATTCGCGCAGACTGATATTAGCGACTAATTCCCTACTTTCCAAAAATAGAAGCTGCGCGAATGGATCAAGGGTAATTTTAGGAAATAGTGCCCCATAAAGGAGGCATCAGGAAGCAGCGACATATAGCTATCGAGCTGAATTCACTTTACTTTCGATAGCGCCTCAAGGCCAGTCAGGTTTAGACGCAGAACGTCTTCAACATCGCGGTCCTCAACATGGCCCAAGATCCCGAAAGGGCCCGTAAAGCCCTGTTCGAACAGAAGTGAAAGCATCCGTTCTTCTTCGTCTCCCTTCCCTATCGGAAGAATTTTCGGTCCGCGCTTTCGCATGCCATTAAGATTAACAGACCATAAATATGGTAGCATACTCTCGACAATTTGAGGATAATAATCGAGCTGATGATGAGCATGGTGGAAATTGTAAACGATGCCAATATCACGTTCCGGCAAGGCCTGGATGATCTTTACCTGATTTGCAGGTTCTCCAAACCAGTCGCCATGATTGTAGAGCGCCACTTTGCACCCCAACTCATCAGCACGGGAGGCCAGATAGCCAATCATTTCAGCTCCGGCAGCAACCGCTTGTGAATCCGTCAAATCTTCAAAGTAGTTTGGGTGAAAACCAACCCAGAGCTGGGTTTTTAGATTTACCTCTCTTATGACAGAAAAGATTTTCCGGTTTGCGTCATTCAACTTTCCGGGACGATCCCAATCTTTGTCAATCCATAGCCAGACGGCAACCACTTCAATCCCATTTTCAGCCGCTAATGTCAACTCCCCGGCCATATCATCAAGATCGTCCGCACGCCAGTCGTAGGCATATCGCTGAAAACCGAGCGCCTTGAGCATAGAGATACGTTCTTCAGGCGAACGCTCCACAGCATCGTAAGGAACAATGCACCATGCATAGAGCTCATTCTTATCAATCTGCATTTCGGACTCTCCACCGCAAGCCAATGACAAAAGTAAGAGGCTCCCACAAACAAAGCGCCTGCACATTTTCCTCACCACGTTTTCAATATCGTAAAAAGATCTATCGTTTTTCCTTTAATAATTCCTGGGCGGCCAGCACCATAAACATAAAATTTGATGCCCCGCCCCCGATAACATACTCACTTTGCTGCCAGAAGAATGGCCACTCCTTTAGCTCCGGGAAATCCGGACGCACCAGGCCGGTTCCGGAAACCGACCCACCGGGAATAAAGGACCAATCAGCACGATTGGTTCCATAGGCCACAAGAAGCGATTTCCGTCCGACGCCGGATACGAATGACGCCGTATTCGAGCCGGGATGGCAACCAAGAATGAAGTTCAGCGCATCTGTCAGCTGTTCTGCTGGAAATAATTCCGGCCAGGCTTGTTGCAGGTAGTACTGCTTCACTCCCAAGCGCTGAATATTCCAGCCGGACCCCCAAATGTAGGGGCGATACCAAACACCATAGGGCGTTTTTTCAATCTCGGTCCGTAATTTTTCTGAAAAAGCCAGGGCTTCGTTTGCAAGAAGTTGCTGGAAGCCTTCATCCTTGACCTGCTGCCGAACGCGGCTCATCACCCAACCGACAGTCTCAAACTGTGAGGCAATTTTAGACTGGCCAGCAATAATCGCCTCTCGATATTTACCTTTCTCGGTAGTTAGAAAAAGCTCGGCCGCTGCTTCCAGCTTTGCCGCAGCTAACTTCTCATCGCCGTTTTCTGCATGTGTATCCCAAATTTCAGAAGCAATTGCAAGACAATCGTCAGCGAGTGGTTTATTGTAGTTGCGCAAGGCGCGGTTAGCGGCAGCAAGGCAGGCAACCACAAATAGTTCGCGACCCGGATTATCTTCCGTAAAAACCCGCCGATCGTCCATCGGCAGCAAAGGCACACCGGTTGTTTGAACAGCAGCATTTTTCGGCTGGTAGATAAGATTGTCAGTCATGACCGAGGCATCGCCAAGCAATACGTACTGACGCAGATCGGGACAAATAATACCGCGATAGAGCCGGCCAAGGCTTTTGTAGCCGCCAACGATGCTCAGCACACCATGCTCGATTTGTTGCAGAATATCCAATACGCCATCGGGACGATGCAATTCCACAATGCGCGCTTCCTGATCCACAGTTGTTTCGTCATAATGCACGCCAAATGCTTCTCGCATGAGGCTAAGGGTTCGCACCGTTGCGGCCTGTGATTCGACGCGCAAATCATAATCACCGGCATCATGCCATCCCCCGACATTGAGACCCGGAACATGCTGTCCGGGTTGAAAAGAAGTCAAAGTCGAAGCACCCTGGCGATAGCCATCGAAGTGAATGGTATCGACCTCTGCCATCAAAGCATCGTCCATGTGGCAGAGCCCATGCCAGACTCGATAGCGATCATTGATGCGCATATGACACATCTGCACCGGAAGAAAATATTCCAATACCGGCTGCCAAACATGGCGCTGATAAATATCTTCGCCAATCTCAAATAGCGGAGATAGCTGATCACCGTAGCGAACCCGATAAAGACCTTCTTCACGAATTTGGGAAAAATCAAATTTCAGATAGGTGTATCTTAAGAATTCGCCCCAAGCTGCCGGCTTGGTCTGAACCACTGTTTGAACCGTCCCCGTCGCATCAACACGCTCCAGGGAAATTAAGTCGAGCGGCTGATGCCGCCGGTCACATTCTATTACGGCAAACTTCTGCTGCTTCGGATGATACCCGACCTGCGACAATTGAATAACCGGTAAACGACGCCAATTTGCCTGCAACTGCGGGGAAATACGCCACTGGATGGCGTTTTTCGTTGCGCCCGAGGGCACCGCGGAACGAAGAATAAACCAGCCGTTGTTGTGGTGACTTCGGCCGTCCAGCAACTCCAGTTCCCCGGCAAAGGATTCAATAGTCATTTTTCTCAAGTCTGACGCTGGTGCGATGACGAATTTTTGGCCTTTGGCGAGCGGCTCGACTTCAAAGCTGCCATCATCCTGCGGCATCATCGGGCCGTTCAACTGACGTGGAAAACTACCAGCCTTCCCGTCCATATAGAAAGCTTTACCGAAGAGTTCTCCGGGAAATAATTCCAGATTGAAGCCAACCTTCCCTATCCATTCTTCCGGCAGTGGATTTTCGAGATCAACGGCAACAATGATGCTGCTCCCTTGTGCCTGAACGCGGATTTGGTATTCAAATTCGAGATCCGGATAGATGATCGGGTTGAAACCTTTACGATTCAGATCGGGATTAGGATATGCACAGGGAATGCTCACCTGATTCTGCTGACGATCGACTTTTCGCTGACCCACTTTCGGCACCGGCTGCCATTGTCCCGGCGCCGGCTCCAGGCGCAGATCGCCATTGGCAGCAACACGGGAGTCATGCTGTATGATTGTCACGCCGGTTTGATGCCCTTCCGGATAAATGTCGTGAAACAGGGTCACGCTGAGGCCGGGCATATCAAAATAACCGTCCTCGGTGAGTTGCAAGGACTGAGCATTACAAAAGCCAGAAATGATTACAAAGATGAGTATAAGAGTGTATTTTAAAGATGGTTTTGGTAACCGACTTTGATGTTCGACCTTGCCATTTCCGCATGTTTGTAGCAGAAATCCATCTTTACAAGCCATGGGTTCCCGATGAAAACGTTCGGGAATGACAAGAGGGAGCTTCTTCGAACACGCGTCAGGAAATGCAATTGTACGGCTTTCTGTCATGAGGAAATCCATTTGAAGGTAGGTGAATGTGAGTTCGCGGCACTATTTGCAACCGGCAGCCAAATCCGCTACTTCAAATATAACATTTTACCACTAAGTATTTCTACAGTCTCGAGCCGACTATATTTCAGTTGATAAAGATAAACTCCGGAAGCAGGTGTATTTCCCTGATTATCAACTCCATCCCAGCGCAAAGTCTTCGCGCCGCCGTTGGCGAAGCGCTCCGAGTGAACATACACGACTTGCCCCAACAGATTCAAAATTGTCAACTGCACCTCACCGCCGGCAGGCAAATCAAACTGAATAAATGTGCTGCCATTAAATGGATTCGGGAAGTTCTTTGCCAACTGAAAAGCGCCGGCTGACCCGGCTTCCGATACTTCGATCGCGGTAACAATGCCGACGTTCTCGCGCATTCTAACAGTCTGATTGGCAGCAACGCCTGTCGCCTCATCAACCTGCCCATTGGGCCAAAACACCTGCAAATGATCTACAACCTGGGCGTCAGCGATGCCAAAATGAACCGGTAAAATATTTTGCCCCAAAAATTGAGCACCGTGATGGTATTTTCTGTAAGTCGCGCCGTCAACGGTCAACTCGATAATGCTGCCGAACCCATCGCGATTCGACAGCGTTCCCTCCAATGCCACCTTCAACCAATTGCCCTGGGCAGCTCGATTTTGGTAGAGATAAGGCGTCGTATCTATATTGGACACCAGGATATCAATATCACCATCTCCCTCGTAATCAAATGCCGCCATCCCGCGCGCGGCGGCGCTGTCAGCGATCGCTGCCGACGAGGAGATATCTTCGAAAACCAATGTGCCGGATTCGGCAACATTTTCGAATAGCCGATTGACATAATCCGGATTTATATAGCCGGTGGCAACGAACAGATCCTCATCACCATCATTCTCCAAATCGAAGAACTCCGTTCCCCATCCCCAGCCAGCTTGATCAATACCGGCAGCCGCAGCCAAGTTCTGAAAGATGCCGCTACCGCTATTGACGAAAAGCGGATTGGTCTCGGTTCCAAATCCGGATTCTGTAATGTTGGTTAGATAGATGTCAAATGACAAATCGTTGTTGTAATCCCCAATCGTCACGCCCATGCCGTGGTATGGATCTTCCAAACCATGGTCCAGTGTCTTCTCTTCAAAGGTCATATCGCCGCGATTGAGGTAAAATTTATTCCGGCCAAAATCATTGGCCAGATAAAGATCCAATTTACCGTCGCTGTTGCCGTCAAGAGCAACTGTCGTCCAGGTTGCGCCGTCATCATCTACGCCAGATGTGGTGGCAGATTCGGTGAACGTCCCATCTCCATTGTTGAGGTACAGCCAATTTCGGCTATCACGTTGACCACTGGCATAGTCTTGCCAATTGCTAACGTATAGATCGAGGTCACCGTCCGGCTCTAGATCAACCCAAAGCGCGCTGCTGCTTAATTGGGTTGAACCACCGCTAACGCCAGCCGTGGCAGTTACATCCGTAAAGGTATGATTGCCATTGTTTTTTAGCAGCTGATTGCTGCCCAGGTGTGTCAGAAAGAGGTCCGGCCAGCCGTCGTTGTCATAGTCTCCCCAGGAGGCGCCCATTTTATATCCCATTGAGCTGCTGCTAATAACCGGTGTATCCCGACCAGCCAGTTCGATGCGATTTCCCAGGCTCGAAAAGGTGCCGTCGTTATTGTTACGGTAGAGGCGGTTCCAGGTGTTCGGATCCTGTTGATCGAAGGATGCCTTGACAACGAAGTAGATGTCGATATCTCCGTCCTGATCGTAATCAGCTAAAGCGATGCCATTGGTGCCGCTGATATCAGCAAAACCAGCATCATGGCTATGGTTTGTAAAGTGTTGAGCAGAAAGTAAGGATGTGAGTAAAACAATGATTGTAAGCGCTAACAAACAGCCGGCCTCTCCATTGATACGGAGGCGGCTGTGGTTCTGAATGCAGCAAAGTGAGGCAGTCAAAATTCTCTTTCCTTCTAAATCGAATGAAAAACGAATAATTGAACTGGACTGCAAAGACAATGTTATGTCCCTACAGGACATCCATATTTTCTAAACCACGCAAAACCATATACATTTCGCTCCTCCGGAGCGTCTTCAATCGAATAGTAGCCACCTTTCGCACTTCCCATAACGCAAAAATGTGGAGGACAAAAAATTTGTCCTCCACACGTCACCTTTATAAGTGCAAAAGCCTGCTTATTTCAGAAGCGCCATTTTGCGCGACTTAACAAAGTCACCGGCCTTCAGGCGATAAAAATAAATCCCGGTAGCTACCGAATTTCCGTGATCATCTCGTCCATCCCAAACAACCTGATACTGTCCTGCCACCTGCTTTTGACTCGGAATCAGCGTGCGGACAGTTTGACCGAGAACATTGTATACCTTCAAGCTAATGTCCGATCTCTTTGCCAGGCTGTAGAGAATTGTCGTCGTCGGGTTAAATGGATTCGGATAGTTCTGGGCAAGGCTGAAACCGTCAAGACGATTGGCTTCGTCTTCCAGGCCAACCACTTTTTCCTGGATCAACTGAACGTAATCAATATTCACCATGTCACCGGCAAGAATGATATCATGCGTGCCGCCGTCCAGCATAAAGCTGCTGGTGAGAATATTGCCACCGGTGGAATCGCCGGCGACACCGGTCAGGGAAACATTGCCGAGCAGCGAGTTCGGTCCGTCATCGATCTGAATCAACTGCGTGCCATCAGGCGCCTGGTAGAATATTGACAAACGGTAAACGCCATTTTCAGGTGCAAGCATCGGGATGGTCAATTCGCCACCGTTCAACGCAACAGACTTGAAACCTTGAGGCGTCCAGGCAGCACCTTCACCAATTAGTTCCACAATGGAAAAGTCGGTGATATCCGGCGTGGTCAATGTAACCAGCGGTGTTGTGCTGGAGCCATCAAATACTTCAAATCCGCTAAAGTCCTGCCATCCCCAGGACGGCTCAACGCGAATGGTATTATCACCGGCAGGCAGATCCAGCGCTTCAGAGCCTTCGAACAGCGAATCTTTTGCGATGCGATAAGTTTGCCAATCCGGAGACAGATCATCCCAGAAATATTCGCCAAAGCCACCATCGTTACGAATATTTGTGCCGTTTACGATGATGCGCTGTCCACGCTGCACGTCGTTGCTGCGTGTTTCGACATTTAATTCAACCGTCGTTGCCGCAGCCAGGTTGAATGTCCACTCAAAATATCCGCCGCCTTCCATTTTGACATAGGCGAAGCCGTCAAATACGTTGATTTCAGCACCGTTGGTCAGTGTACCAACTTCCGCTTCAATTTCATCAACAATAAACAGCTCCGGTTGCTCACCCGGTATATCTTCAATGTCGCTAATAAACTGCTCTTTATTGGCTTCCCACTGCGCCTTGGAATCCGGATACCAGTTCAGGTCACCAATCGGCAAACCGTCTGTCGAATAGGTATTCAGGGTCGCATTGGCATAAGTAAAATCTTCCGGAATCGGCCAGGACGGGCAGACATTACAGTCGTCGCCGCTGGGTAGCTGAGGAATTTTCCACATGTAATCCTGTGCCGGAGTCACACCCGCTCTGAGATCAGTAATATTCTGCCACATACTGTCCTTAAAGGTGCTGCTGAATTGAGTTGTTAGCTGCGGATCAGCCCATAAGGTATCCTGCAGAACGACGAAATCCAGCACGTCAAAGAAGTCTTCCTTGGTAATCGGGTTGATAAAGGGCTGGCGTACGATACCTTCATTGGTATAATTGGTTTCGAAAAAATCATCGCGATAGCTGACGTTGTTTGCAAAAGCGATTCGCCGGCCCTCTTCCGGACCGTAAACCGAGGGCAAGTCACCAATCGAAAAAATACCGCTGGAAGTAGCTCTTGGATCGCGGTTCGGATTGTTGATGTCGTCCGGTCCTTCCCCATGCCAGAAGCCATTCACAAACAGGTTATTGGTGAAATAAGCTTCCTGCCACCAGTTACCGGCATTCAGATTCCGCCCAAAATTTACCAGGGTGTTGTGATTAAAGCGAACATAAGACCCGGAACCACCTTCGAGCTGGAAGGGTGTCATTCCCAGATTGAAGAAAGTACAGTTTTCCACGATCACCGAATCCTGATCAATCCAGATTGAAGTGCCACGGCCTTCCCACTGCTGGGTACTGGGCCGTCCAATGATGTTACGGAACTTCGAGTCGCGGAAAATAATAGTATTGCTTGGATTGGTAAATGCGATCAAGGAGAAGTTTGTACGTTCGACGATCACATTATCAAACACGTAGCGTTCATCGGTACCGGACATTTCGATGGGCTGGTATGAGGTTTGAACACCATTTTCGTCGCAGCCAAGCAGGTAGACATTCTTGAGCGTCAGGCTACCGCTACCGGTAATCATCTTGCCGTCAACGCTGCCATCGTCTCGAGTCACCATTTGAAGGGTTGGTGGATTTCCAAAAATCGGATCGTTCGGATCTCCCCTTTCACCAACGATATTCAGGTGAAAACCATTCGCTTCAATTCGGTCGTTGTTCCAGTAGAAGCCACCGCGCAACAGTTTGTATACCCGGTTTGGCACCCGGCTGCCATCCGACAATGTATCACCCAGGATTACATTGCGAAGATTGTTTTCAATCGGATCAATATCATTGTCCGACCATTCTACTTCAAGTGTATCTCCCTGGGCGTATGCCGTCTGGTTGACCATAACGACCAACACCAAGACAGATAACATCATGCAACTGTAAAAAAACTTCATTGGCAATCCTCCTGCATTAGTTAAGAGTTTGGGTTTTTACGGAAATTCTATTGAATCAAGCTCCAGGCGTCGAGCGCATCAATAGCGCCAGCGAACACCCAGGTCCATAGTAAAGCCGTAATATTCTACATAAGTTGGGTCTGTAAGGGTACTGCCCCTAAAATTTTCATCCGGTCGCTGATTGAGGTTCGAAAAGTTTGCAAACAATCCCATTCGGTCGGTCAAGCGTTGCTGAATCACCATATCCCAGCGACTGTAGGCCCCGGAGAAATTATCTCTTACTTCATCCAGATCGATAAAGGTGGTTTTATCGGTCTGATAGAGATAGGACAGGCGCGCAGAGAATCCTCTATAATCATATCCGAGTGTCACATTGGCGATGTGAGACGGCTGATCCGGCATCCGCGCGGTGCGAGAGCTATCGACAACTTCATAAGAATAGACCGGCGGGCGGGGAAAGATCAGGGAGTCTTGCACAGTATTAAAGAGCTGCAGTGTTGTTTCGGAATCAATGAAGGTATAATTGACGTTCAGAACCAGTCCATTTAAGAAAGAGGGTAAATACCAGAAATGGGTTTGCCAGTCTAATTCCAGGCCACGATAGGTAGTTTCAAAAGGACTGTTGATGAACAGATCGGCCTGTGGCGCTGCACCGGCCAGCCAGTTTTCAGGAATATTAAAGCCGGCAGGCACCGGCACGCCAAAACGAAAATTGTATCGGGTTTGAAAAATCAGATCATCAATGCTTTTATAAAATCCGGCAACGGTAAACAGGCCGACATGGTTCTGATAATATGAGAGCGCTGCATCGTAGTTGGTCGAGTGAGCGGGACGTAAACCGCCATTGGCGGCGCGAATATAACTCTGGAAAATATTAATGCTGGTGATCGGTGCATATTGAATAAAATCCGGCCGGGTTAACGACTCGGTATAAGCCAGCCTCATGGTAAGCTGCTCACTGGGACGCACCTGCAGATGCACCATTGGCAGCCAGAATTCATGTTCGCGGATGTTGGTAATGGTGTCCAGATCCGTTGGCGGCCCCTGTATGTTGTTGAGAGCCACTTCGCGGAAGCGCTGACCGGTATATTCCGAGTAATCTTTTTCATAGCGGATACCGGGTAATAGCGACACGCGACTTCCAAGTGCAATTTCGGCCATAATATAACCAGCCTGATAGCGCTCAATTCCATCATAATCATTTCCGAGCGAGGGTACTGCATAGTTGAGCACATCTCCACTGTCCTGCAAAGCCTGGGTTACCTGACGCATTCTCTCAATGTCATATGTGAAACCCAATGGATATTCACCGTCAAGAAAATCACTGCGGGAATAGTCATCCAGAAAAATATTTATCGGCAGTGCGCCATGCTGATCAACCCAGTCCTGCACTCCCCACCCCGGGTATGTATCATCTAAATGACGAAGCATTTCGTTGCCGTCGCCACCGTAGAGCAACCCATTGCGGCCGTCTCGTTCGCGATCATTCAGGCGATCCAGCCAGCGGAATTTGCCACCGGTTTTGACGTAGCCGCTGACGGATTCCCCAAACCGGAAAGGCAGCTCAAAGTTCAATTGAAATGCGGTCTGATTCTCCTCACGCTCTGTGTTGTCGATCCAAACTTCCGACAGGAATGTCGCAATAGTGTCATTCGTTGCCAAAGTCGGGATGATATTGGGATGGGTATTCTCGTCTACGACAACCTCTCCAAATTCAAAAGCGCCGGATTCCTGGCGAAATTGCCAGCTAGATTCGTTCGGTGCTTCTGTTCGGGAGGCAGTCCGGGAAATATTAGCATTATAGCGGATGGGACCAAAATCCTGTTCAATCCCCAGTCCCCCGGTAAAGATGGATGTGTTTCCGGCTTGGTCTTCAAGCTCGTAATAGTGACGATTCTCGTCTGTATTCAAACGATTGATGCGATTTAAGGCATCCCACTCGAGGCGGTTGTAGAATCCATTGGCGGCAATCTTGCCATTGGGGAGACGAAAATCAAAGAGCAGGCTCCCCCCGGTTCGCCCTCTGGTCACATTTTCTTCGCGGAGCGTAACATTTTGGGCAATAATAATGACGTCATCACCGCTGGTGGACGATCGCCGGTAGGTCCCGGAAAACTTGTCGGCACTGCGGTCATATTCATCAGCATTAAATGTAGCAATCACGCCTAGCCGATCTTCGTAGAAACGATTACTGGCAGTTGCGCCAAAATTATAGTTGCCGTAATGATCCTGCAGGCGATTGTAACCCCCTTGTCCGGAAGCGCTAAATTGAAGTCCACGAGGTGCTTCTTTCAATTTGAGATCCACCGATCCGCCAAGCGCGTCGGCATCCATATCCGGGGTAATCGCTTTTTTTACTTCGATGCCGCTGAGAACATTTGAGGAAATCAGGGAGAGATCAACACTGCGATCGTCGCCGCCGGTGGCCGGCAACCTGACGCCATTGACAGTCACGCTATTATACTTGGGCGATAGTCCGCGAATCGATATCTTATTGGCTTCTCCACCGGAGCGCTCGATCGAGACGCCTGGCAAACGGCCGATGGATTCCGCGGCATTTACATCCGGCAGCTCCTTGATACGGGCTTCCGACACCACGTTGGAGATAGTATTTGAATTCAGTTGCTGATTTATTGCGGATATTTGGCCTTCGGCCTGCGCGGTCACCTCGACCACCTCTCCATCAACAATCTGGAAGTCGAGTTCGATATTCACTCTCGCAACCTGGTCTTCTTCAACTGTTACAGAGAGCGTTTTTTCCTGATAGCCGATATATTTGACGACCACTTGATAGTCGCCGGCAGGCACGTTGACAATCACGTAGAAGCCGTCCAAATCGGTGGCCGCGCCCAGGTTTGTTCCCTCGAGAAACACATTGGCAGCCAACAACGGCTCACCGCTTTTACTATCCGAAACCTGCCCCATTATTTTTCCCTCCGGGGCAGCGAGTGAGGCAGAAGTCATCAACATCAATTGCCAAATAACCATCAGGCATATCAGATAATTCCAACGCATTACACTCTCCTTCACGTAGTCAGTAGGCCGGCAAGCGGCGCAAAAAGTCGAGAATTTTTGGAAAACAACACCGAAAAAGCTATGATTAATTGATTGCCCGTGGGCAAATCGGCGACGATTACACCCGGAGCATTACTGCGGAAAGCATCAATTGTCAAACATCTATTTTTGACAGTGTTACAACCGCCAACAAAGTTTCGAAATCGATTTAGAAAAATATACAATGGCCGATAATAAGATGCAATATTTTTTCAATTACACCAGTAAAGCCTTGACATTACAGGCCAAAAGGGCTTTATTTTAGGGAGTATACAGGCAGAATTGACCGTTTAAACGAAACCCGGAGCCTCGAAATCGGTTTCGGACTGACGTTGAGAATCGCCTGCATTCAGTGGCCATAAGCACGCACCAAGAAGGGATTGTCAGACATGAAAGAGCCGCTAACAATTAAGGATATTGCCAAACTGGCAAATGTTTCACAGGGCACCGTTTCGAAAGCACTAAACAACCGGCCTGACATTGGCGCCAAGACTAAAAAGATGATCCTGAAAATAGCTGAAGAAAACGGCTATTCTCCTAACGCCTTTGGCAAAGCACTTCGCAGCCAGAATTCCAATACCATCGGCGTTATTTTCCGCAAAGAAGATATTCCGCTGCGAAATTCGTTCTTCTCCCGAATCCTGGAAGGCATCGAAGGTGAACTGGCATTTAACCGCATGAATCTGGTCTTATACCTGATGCCGGACTCGGAATCGAAACAATTGCCGGAAATGGTGCGTGAAAAGCGCGTGGATGGCGTCATACTGGTGGGAACGGGTAATGCCGACTTCCTCAAGAGACTGCAACAGTATTCTATCCCAACCATGCTGGTAGATCCCCGCCAGAGAATGAACGACGGTCCCAAGCTGCTCATCGACAATAAGTCCGGTGCATTTATGGCAACCGAACACCTGATCCAGCACGGGCATCGCAAAGTCGCCTTTATCTCCGGTGAATTATCGCGCCCCAGTTTTGCAGAGCGTCTTCAGGGATACAAAAACGCCCTGACGCATTACGATATTGATATTCGTAAACAATATATTCGCCATCACGGCTTTGAAGCCGGGTATGAATTGACAAAGTCGCTGCTAAACGAGCCGGATCCGCCGACAGCCATTTTTGCCGCCAATGACATCAATGCCGTTTATGCCTATAAGGCAATCAATGAAGCCGGTTTACAGGTCGGTGAAGATATCAGCCTGGTTGGATTCGATGACATCGACCTTGGTCGCCTGGCAACGCCGGCACTAACCACTATCCGGGTGTATAAAGAAGAATTGGGATCGGTAGCGGTCAGACAACTGCGCGATATTATTTACGAGGATTCAGAATTACACTATACAACCATCATCCCCGTAAAGCTGATCGAAAGAGATTCCGTAAAGACAATAGTGCCCGACAGCTAAAACAACTTAAGAGAAAAGAGGTATGGTCTTGAGTAAGCGCTTACGCTTTACAATCATCATGCTTATTGGTCTTTTTTGTTCTACCCCCTCCCTATCCCAGGAAAACCGCATTTCATACAACAATCAGGAACTCTTTCTCAGCGGGGCCAACCTCGCCTGGCTGGATTTCGCCCGGGATATCGGCCCCGGTGAAACCAGATATGACGAATTTGCGGACCTGATGCTGCAAATGCATGACGAGGGCGGCAACGCCCTGCGCTGGTGGCTGCATACCAATGGTACCAACAGCCCGGCGTTCGACAGCAATCATTTCGTCAGCAGTCCCGGCGCCGGCACCATTGCAGACCTGCGCACGGTGCTCGACCTGGCTTGGGAGCGGGAAATTGGGCTAAAACTTTGTTTATGGTCTTTTGACATGCTCCGTTTGTCAAACAGCTCTAACGTTTTGACGCGCAATCGCCTGCTCCTGACGGACACCACTTATACGCAGACATATATCGACAATGCCTTGATTCCGATGGTTGATTCCTTGCAGGGCCATCCGGCGATCATTGCCTGGGAAATCTTTAATGAACCGGAAGGCATGAGTGATGAATTTGGCTGGTCAAACATTGATCATGTGGCGATGGCCGACATTCAGCGCTTCATAAATTTAACTGCCGGTGCAATTCGGCGTACGGATCCGGATGCCCAGGTCACCAGCGGCGCCTGGAGCTTCTTATCTATGACCGACAGCATTGGCATTGCCAAATCACAATTTGCGATCGACCTCTCCGCATTACCCGCTCAGAAAAAAGCTGACATTGAAGAACGCTTTGCGGCAAAATACGGCTTTCCCCTTTCGCTGCCGGAAATCATCGAACATTTCCAGACTGTCAGTGAAGAGCAAACCGGCAATTATTACGCGGATGACAGCCTGATTGCCGCTGGCGGCGACAGCCTTGGCGTTCTCGACTTTTATTCAGTCCACTACTATGACTGGGGTGGAACTGCGATATCGCCCTTTCATTGGTCAGCGGGTTTCTGGCAGCTTGAGAAACCGGTCGTCATCGCAGAATTTGATATGATTGAGACATTTGGCATCGCCAAGGAAGACCTCTTCGAACGCCTGCACCTTTTTGGCTATGCCGGAGCTTTGCCCTGGGCCTGGACAGATCCAAATTTTTCGACGCAGGAAGACATGCTGGCCGGCATGCGCAGCATGTGGGAAAATCACCGCGACGATGTGGATGTGCTTGGCATCGGTGGTGACTGGCCGCAAATCACCATCATTAGCCCCGATTCCAACGCGGTTTTTCCGGACAGTGCCGATGTCGAAATTATTGCCGAGGCATTCGATAATGACGGCACAATTACCCTCGTCGAGTTTTTTGCGTCGGACACCTTAAAGATTGGTGAGGCAGACACTCTTCCCTACTCCGTGGTCTGGAGTGACATCATCCCGGAAACCTACACACTGACGGCAGTGGCAACCGATAACCAGGGACATGAGCGGCGTTCAAATGCTGTTATCATATCGGTTGGTACACCGGCAACCGTTCGATTGGAAGCGGAAAATGCCGCACTGCAGGGATCGCCCTCAGTTGCCAACAGTCCCACCGCAAGCGCAGGCAGGTATGTGACCATGCAGCAATCCGGCACCATAACCTGGACGGTATCAAATGCCCCGCGCGACGACATTTACAGGCTGAATTTTATTTACAAAACCCCATTCGGCATGAAAAACCAATACATCAACATCAATGGGGCACGAGTGGCGGAATTGACTTTTGACAGCCCAAATGAGTGGGGAGAAATCGCCCTGGATGTGAATCTGCAACAGGGCATGAACACTATTCAAATGGAGCTATTCTGGGGGTGGATGGATCTGGACTACCTGGCTGTGCCATCGGATATTGAAGTGACTGCCATTAGCCAATCGCCTTCAGCGCCTCCCGGGCGCTTTGCCCTGCATCAGAATTATCCGAATCCGTTTAACCCGGTCACCACCATCGAATATCAAATTGCGGCCACCGGCAACGTAAAACTGGAGATCTTCAACATCCTTGGTCAAAAAGTGGCCACACTTGTCAATCGGCGTCAACTGCCAGGGTCATATCAACTGGTTTTTAACGGGCGGGACCTGGCCAGCGGAATTTACTTCTACCGGCTGACCAGCGGCAAATTTATCGAGCAAAAACGGCTGATTTTATCGAAGTAAAATCAGCCGGCAGTTCTGTCACTTCGTGGCTTTCATCCCATTAATTCGCGCAACGAGGCGACACGCAGGCCAGTGTAAAAATCAGCGGCCGAGATATTATCTGCGGCCCGGAAGCGAATTGTGCGCGAACTACCGGGAAGCAAATCAAAGAAATTATCCTCGAAAAAGCCATCAAATTTGTGGGCAGATAGATAGACATCGCGGACAACGCTACCGGCCTGCACAGAAATTAGCAAATCACCGTCCGACTCATTTACCGCTACCTGGATTTCCGGCTGCGGCAGCTCCTGATCCTTCGGCCTCGAAAAATAGAGTATGTTCTCGGAAACGGATGTTCCATTCTGCACAAAGGCACAATGCAGGAGAGATCGCTGAATCACATCCTTCCCGGCGATATCAGCAAGGTCGATTGTATGATAGACGCGGCTATTCAGCGCGTCTACTTCAAGCTCTTTTGTGCCGCTGGCAACAGTTGTGCCGTCAAGTTCGATAAGCCGCCACTGCAACTCTCCGGCAAGCGCTTCCTGCCTATCCGACACCAAATAGATTTCAACAGTCCTGTCGTTGCGGCGATGCGGCGATACCAGTAGCGGGGCGTAAAAGCGCCGGGCATAGTATTGCAGAGCCTTCCAGCGCCCAAAAGAGTCAATAGAGGACCAGCTGGCAACCGGCCAACAGTCATTCAACTGCCAGTAAAGGCTGCCCATGCAATACGGCATCGATCGACGCAGGAACTCAGCCCCGGCTTTGATACCATGTGCTTGCTGTATCTGACTGAGAATTAGAAAACTGGCAAAATCCTCAGGAATGTCGTAATACTGCTTCATGTAGTATTTAATCTTCTCGTTACCGCTGTCATTCCGCTGGTGGGCGCGCATCACCTCTGATAGAATATCATGATCTGATTCGACCGTGTAACTTTGTACGGTCTTGAGCTCCGGAAAGCTCTGAAACCCATATTCACTCATGAAGCGGCAGCGATGTTCCTCGTAGGCTTCGAAAGGTTCCTTGCCGTGCCAGACTCCCCAATAATGAACGTCGCCTCGGTTTTCATCTTGCGGCGGCTGAGACAAATCAGTACTGCTGGAGGGCGAGCTGGGCCAATAAAGCCTCCGAGGGTCTTCGGATGCGCACACACGCTCGAGCACGCCATGAAACAGTGCCTGATAATCTTTCCAGAATGAGGCTGGATATTCGTTTTTCCACCCCCAGGTATGCCAGGCAATCTCGATCTCATTGTTGCCGCACCAAAGCATAATCGAAGGATGATGGCGAAGGCGGCGCATCTGGTAGCGCGCTTCGTGCTCGACGGATTTCAGGAAGGCATCACCGGCAGGATACATAGAGCAAGCGAACATAAAATCCTGCCAAACCATCAAACCCAATTCATCGCAGAGTTCGTAAAATATGGCGGGTTCATAAATACCGCCGCCCCAGACCCGAATCATGTTCATGTTGGCGTCGCGAGCACTCTCAAGCAGATGCCGGTAGTGAGCTTCGGACAGACGCGTGGTGAAACTGTCGGCCGGCACCCAATTAGCACCTTTTGCAAATACCGGCACATCGTTGACGACAAAATAGAAGCTTTCGCCTTCCGCATCGGCTTCCCTGCGCACCTCAACGGTGCGTAGCCCGATTTGCTTTTGCACCATCAGGCGCTCATCGTCCGTGGCGAGAACCGTTTTAATAGTGTACAGATGCTGCTCCCCCATCCCGGTGGGCCACCAACGCTTCGGATTATCGATCCTGAATTCAAGGCTAATCTGATTACGCCCGGCGTGTACTGGTTGTCCCTCAATACTGGAAACAACTTCGCCTGCCACCACTACAGTGATTCCGGCATTCAGCGTCTCGTCGGCCTCAACTTCCATCGTCAGAGACAGCAAGGCCTGCTCGTCATCCAATCGCACCTGCTCAATCGTTGAGTCGTGAATACGTAACTTGCTCCAGCCTTGCAGCCTCACACCTCGCCAAATCCCACTGGTAATCAAGCACGGCCCCCAATCCCAGCCATAGTGATAGGGCGCCTTGCGTGAATGTGGGCTGGTGCCGCGGGATTGGTCATTTACTGCAGGTTGCAGTGGTTTCTGATCAATCGTCAGCTCTTTTTCCCGCTCCAGCGGCGAACAAAACTCTATAAGCAGCTCGTTTGCGGACGCTTTCAGCAGCGGCTTGACATCAACGCACCAGGCGCGAAACATGTTATCTGCCTCCAGGATCAAATGGTCGTTCAGCACGACTCTTGCATAGGTATCCAACCCCTCGAAGAGGAGCTCGAGATGTTTCTGCCGAAATAGCTGAACATCTACATCAAAAACCAGACGATATTCCCAGTCCTGATCACTAATCCACTGCTGGTGCCGTTCATTGTCGCGGTCAAAGGGATCTTTGATTAGCTCATTCGCCAGTAAATCGGTATGCACGCAACCCGGCACAGTTGCCGGCCGCCACTCAGTTTCTCCGCTTTGCCGAAATTGCCAGCCGGCTTGCAACTGCTGTTCGAAGCTCACATTTCTGTCTTCTTGCTTGGCCATTATGACTTATCACCCCGCTATTTTTATGTTGAAATTTTCGAGCATCTCGTCCCGCTTGAGCAGATTTCCAAAAGTCAACACGAATACACAGGAATTTTCACGAAATGCAAAAATCAGGTTTTCCTACATGTCTTTCGCATCGATTAGCGCTAATTGCAGACTTCATCGATATTAATCAGCAAGGCCCCTGAACCACTGTTTGGCGAGGACCAACGCAGCTGCGAAGATGCCAACCAATACCACAATTCCCAGCCACAACCAGCGCCGATAGAAGGGCAGCGGGCTGATAAACAAGGCGATATCCCCTCGAAACGCCGGCACTGCCAGTTGGAGCTTGCCGGTTTCTGCTACTTCGATCGATTGCGATTGCAACGAGCGGCCATTTTCCGCGGAAAGCCACAGCACTTCATGCATCCCCGCAGCCAAATGCGCTATCTCCATTTTTGCATTTGTAATAGAATCCGGCTCACAACGGACCTGAACGTCCCGCCAGTTCCAGGATTCGTCGCGCAGCCAGTGTAGCTGCGAATCACCACGGCGAAGTCCTTTATCAACAAGCACTTGTGGCCAGCCCATGCCGCTATTGAGAAATCGGTATTCGCGCACTCCTATCCAATCGAGGCTGTCATTTTGAACACGAATGGCATGTTTGCCAGGAGCCACTTCGATGCCAAATACCTGGTCATACCTTGCTTGCCAAAGTTCATACTCCTCCAGCCACCAGCTTTCTTTCCACGGCCCCTCACCTTCTCCCACAGGCAGATAGGTCTCGAGCGCCAGGCTGTCGTCCACATATATCCGCAACAATCCGTTTCTGGAAATATTGCCGATCAACACTTCGAATCTGCCGCTATCCTGGTATTCAACAAGGAATTCCGGCGGCTGACGCATTTTCACTTTCAGGCTATCCAGCCCATAGAGAAATGCGGGTATATTCTGCTTATTTTCGATACCAAAAGTATCGGAAAACACGAAGAGCGAATCCTGATTGTGGCCCCAGCCTTTTCCGGGATAGAGCACGAGGTCGCTATCCGGCGGGACCTTGGCTGGTTGACCGACCTTCGTTGCCTGCAGCACTTCAATATGTTCGCCGGGATCGCCCAACAACTGCAAGAGACGAACAGCGGGCTCGAAAAGATGATACAAATTGTCCGTCTCGATTATCTCATCCCACCACCAGCTCAGCGGCATTATCGGCGTGTCGGCAAACACCCCGCTTATCAGGCCGTTTCGAATGGCAATGTGCTGCGGATCCGATTGACGAGTGGCCATGGCGCCGGTTGAATTGCTGCCAAATTCGCCGACTATATGCGGCTTTTGATAGGCCTGCACATGCTGTTCAACTTGCGTATGGATCACGGCTGCCAGATCACTCCGATTATACAGGTGTGACTGTGTAAAGTCGATTCCCGGAAGTTCCCAAATCTTCTCGTAGGCACTTCCGCTCCGCAACTGGATACCGGCAAAGCTGGTCGTAATCATATGTTGATGCGGATCCATCTGGCGCAAATAGTCGACCATTTCTGCATGCCACGCTGCAACCGCCTGCGGTTCTCCGGCGGTCAGATCCACTTCATTCCAAAATTCCCAGGCCAGGATCTGCGGGCTATAACTGTATCGGGCAACAAGATAGCGCAGACGTTGCTTATAAAAGTCTTTTGCTGTCGAGTCGCTGAAAAACACGGCAGCAGAATCGCAGGGCCCGCCATTACTGACATTATATGGGTTATCAGCCCAGTTGTTTTCGTTAAAGTGTCCAGCCCCTTTAAGCACCACGCCGTGAAAATCGATGCACATCATCAGGTAAATACCAAAATGCTGCGCCAAAGCTAATATTTCGTCCAATTCTTTGGCAACCACCGGATCGTATATTCCAAGCGGCCGCGGCGTCCATTCGAGGGCCAGATTCCATGGGCACATCCAAATGCGAGCAACGTTGCCCCCCGCTCTCGATAGCTGACGAAAATAGTATTCGTAGCTCGTTGTATCGCTTACCCAGCAGATATTCTCGCCGATGCCGCGAAAGCGGCGGCCGGAATCAAAGCGGAAGCAATTCATGCGACTCGTGTCGACTTGTAAAAAGCCGTCTGCGGTTGTGCCATACACCCAAAGGCGTTTCGCGTTTGATTCAGCTATGATGCCGGAAGAAGCACGCACCTGAACCCGATATCGGTAGGCCCCACTCTCTCGCGGCGTCCAGCGTGCCTGCCAGGAACCGCGGTCCGCCCCATCGCCAGCCCTGAACATAGGGATTGTCAACGCACTATCTTCCGAACTGCTGACAATCAGATCAACAGTAAGCCGCGTTGAATCCGGCATGACCGATGCATAGTGTAGTGTCGCATGAACCTGCGCCAACCGATACTGCCCCACCGGCAGTGTGGGCCCGTCCATTTCAATAGATTCGATTTGCGCGGCAAGCGGCAGGATTGCAATGAGCAGCAAAAGTAGAAGTCGTGCGGCAGATTGCTTGCTCAAAGCCATTTTTTCCCTTGTCCAGCTGCAAATGCGAAATCGTTTTCGCAAATTACGAGCGACGGAGGAAATTGTCAAGGGGGGATTTGATACTGGATACTGGATACTGGATACTGGATACTGGATACTGGATACTGGATACTGGATACTGGATACTGGATACTGGATACTGGATACTGGAT
>JANQRS010000026.1 GCA_028284445.1 Calditrichia bacterium | reverse complement strand
ATGGAATGATGGAATGATGGAATGATGGAATGATGGAATGATGGAATGATGGAATGATGGAATGATGGAATGATGGAATGATGGAATGATGGAAGCTGTTGGGCACAACATTGCCAGGCAAGGCCTTTTCCAGTATTCCATCGGCCTCTGTGTTCTTTGCTGCTAACAGAAGCAGGTAACCTACAGCTACAGCAGTTTTTCTTCACCGATCTTCACTACCCAAGGAGGGAATGCCAATGTCTCGCAATTTTTACCTGATTACCTTTTGTTGTTGTTTTGCTTTATCCAGCCCTGTTTGGGCTCAGGCTACATTCGAATCCCAACGGATGACATATCTTGGATATATTTGGTGTGATTTTGACAGTGATGATCTTGGCGTCACTGTATCTGACCGCTCGATGTTCTCCCTCGCAACAAATGGCACTGATTTCTTTTCAGCTGGTCGGTTTGGGACCTTTCCCGATTATTATGGGTGGATTCAGCGTGTCAATGCCCAATCACCATGGAATCCACAATATCATGAGGTTTGGCATGCGTACGACCACGTGACCGAATGTCTAATTAGTCATCAAGACACCCTTGGATTTGCCACATTTTGGGGAGATGTCAACGGTTTAGTGGCATTCGACCTTGATTCGCAAAATGGTCTCAATGAGCTCGGTCGGACACCGCCAGATTCCTCGTCAACGTCTGTTGGACGTGACCTCGCGATAAATGGAGATTATCTTTATGCTGGCCATCACGCTCACTGGGATTATATCAGTATATTCAATATTAGCGATCCTCAGCACCCAATCCTTGTAAATCTATTTGATGTTCCCCCTCGCACATATGATACTCGCTGCGTCGAGGTCTTTGACGACAAGCTATTCGTATGCACACTTTCAGGTACTCTCAATTCTCTTAAATCAATACGAGTCTATGATATTGGCACCACACCTGAAGCCCCTGTCTTTCTCGCCGAATCCCAGCTTCTCCAAGGTGTCCGTGATATGGCCGTCAGGGACGGCATCGCCTATGTTGCCGACGACGATTCAATACAAATACTTGACGTCAGTGATTTGTCGTTCAATAAAATTGCATCTATTCCAGCTTTCGACGAGGCGAATACCATCTATGTCAAAGACGATCTGCTATATGTCGGGGATTTATTTCGCATTACGATATATGACGTTTCTAATCCAGCGTCGCCGCAAGAACTGGCCTACCATTGGGGAGCAGGCGCTCGCCGGGGATTGTTTGTTAAAGATGATCTAATATACACCATGGGAGGCCTTATCTATCGGATGAATGCGGCGGATTACTCATATACAGTGGACCAGCCCCACGTGAGATTTGGCGTGGGCGCGCCATTCTGGCTTCAGGAAAAGGAAATTGAGTTTACCAATAACGGTAACGAAGTCATGACGTTCACAGATTTCCAGTGCACGCCAAGCTATATTACCCCGGATTCACAATCGCTGACAATTGAGCCAGGTGAAGCAGCCATACTTACCTTATCAGCATATTTTGTCAATGATGTCACCGGCAGCGCGCACCTCGCATTTTCGCATAGCGGCGCCTCGCAGCGCGACACCATTAAAGTTAGCGGTGACCTGATACAAGACCACACTGTTGAAATCTGGCAAGCTTCCGAATTCGATTTTGGAGAAGTACATCTGGACAGCAGTGCACAAAGAACGTTTAAGCTGAATTTTTCAGAAGGCGATGTCCATGATCTGAGAGTCGCTTATATGACAGGTAATACCGGCGACTTTACGATGGAAGGATTACCACTCCGATTTCCACCACCTGTAAATGGTGAAAAATACAGGCTTTTTGTGACTTTCAAACCAACCAGCGTCGGAGAAATAAGGGACACCTTGACCCTAATACACAATTTCGAACAGCAAAGGCCGATAGAATTTATTGTCAGCGGTTTCGGCGTGGACGATTTGACTTCGACAGAAAATGAAACTGAAGACATCACTTTACCGGATGCGTTCTCGCTATCCCAGAATTATCCCAATCCCTTTAACCCTTCAACCCGCATCGAATTTGCCCTTCCGCAAGCCGTTGATGTACGTCTGGAGATTTATGATATTCGCGGAGTGCAAGTGAGAACCCTGGTGAACAGTTTGATGCCAGCGGGCTATCATAACACCAAGTGGGATGGCCGTAACGACGCCGGCAATGCTGTTAGTTCCGGAATCTACATCCTGCAAATGCAGGCCGGCAAGCAGCGCTTCGTTAAGAAGATGACCTTGTTGAGGTGAGAAATCGATGCTGGATGACACATCCCCTGTCTCCCCTTCGAAGGAAGACAGGGGAATGTGTTCGCGAATTCTCCCCAAAACCCTTCCAAAATCCCCCTTTTTGGGGATACCCAAGCATTTTTAAAACTTATATAATAAGTGCACGTATCAAATACATATCGATACCGAGTTTTAGCCGGTTTATCCTTTCCCGGCGCAGCCTCATCAAAAAACTATTTCCAACACTTATCTTGCCATATTGCCATCTAGAACGAGGTGCCTTATGTTCAAAAACTACCTGAAAATTGGTTTGCGACATCTCATCAAAAATCGGTTATATGCAGTAACCAGTGTTTTAGGGCTTTCTATTGGCATCGCTTGCAGCATTCTCATTATGCTCTATCTCACGAACGAAATGTCGTACGACCGGCACCACAATAAAGCGGAGCAAATTTATCGCCTCGGGGCTGAGTACACCATTGGTGGTAAGGTTAGCCGGTTTGCGAATATCGGACGGCCGGTAGGACCAACGCTGAAGAAAGATTATCCTGAGGTCCTTGAGTACAGCAGGTTTCGGAAATACAATGTTGTTACCGGCAATCCGGTGCTACTAAGTGTGGCCGGTGAAAAAGATACTGAGATCGAAGAACAACAAGTGTATTGGGCCGACTCTACCGTATTCAATATGTTCACCTACCAGTTTATTCAGGGAACCCCCAAGGCATCTCTGAATAGGCCAAATACAGCGGTCATTACAGAAAGTATCGCACGCAAGCTGTTTGGCGACTCGAATCCGCTGGGGAGAGTCGTCGAATTTGACAAAACGGAAAGGTGCGAAATAACCGGCGTCATTCAGGACCCACCGAAGACAACACACCTGCACTTTGAAGTCCTGATTTCCTGGTCAACATTCCACACGGAAGCTGATATGGAAAGATGGCTTGGCGGGCACGTATACACCTACCTTTTGTTCCCCGAAGACCATGACATTGATGTCTTTTCGGCTAAATGGCCCTCATTCTATAAGCGATACATGGCGGAAACCTTTGAGCGTATCGGTGGGTCATGCAATATCATCCTTCAACCGATTAAGGATATCCACCTGTACTCAGATCTAACCTGGGAGGCACAGGACAATGGCGATATCATTTACATCTATGTTTTTGCCGCCGTTGGTTTGTTCATTTTGATTATTGCCTCCATCAATTATGTCAATATGGCTACGGCTCGCTCGATTATCAGGGCAAAAGAAGTTGGTATTCGAAAAGTCGCTGGCGCACTTCGTAAAGGATTAGTCGAGCAATTCTTCAGCGAGGCCGTTATCGTTGTTGCCATATCATTTAGCGCAGCCATCGTCATGGCAATTGCCTTCATACCGCTGCTAAATGATTTGACCGGCAAGGAACTAAGCATTGACCTGTTTTCCGGACTGATACTTCTGTTGGGAACCATCGCTGTTGTTGCCCTCGTAGCGCTGATTGCCGGGCTATACCCGGCGTTTTATCTCTCATCTTTTATTCCGGCAAAGGTCTTAACAAAAAGACCAGTGGAAAGAGCAGGGGGCATTTCCCTGCGGCAAGTCCTGGTCATTCTTCAGTTTACAATTTCGATTGTGATCATCATTGGCACGCTGGTGGTTGTCGAACAACTCACATACATGAAAAATAAAGATCTGGGATTCAACCGCGAAAACATCATAGCAGTTTCAGTGAGAGGCACTTCCATAAAATCCAGCCTTGAATCCGCCAAGAACGAATTGCTTGAGCACCCAAATATCCTAAAGGTCTCAATATCTGAAAATTTGCCCGGCCAAAACCTGAATATGACATCATTGGCTTTCGAAAGTCAGGATGGAGCCATGGAAGACCTGGAGGTCAATTTCCTGGAGGTCGATTATGAATATCTCGATCTCATGGGGGTTGAACTTGTCGATGGCCGGAATTTTGACCTTGCTATGAGCACCGACAAGGATCAGGCAGTGATTGTCAATCAAATGCTCGTGGACAAATTCGGTTGGAGCGACCCTATTGGTAAAAAAGTAAACGCCGGATCCGAAACCCCGCTGCAAATTATTGGCGTCGTTAACGATTTTCACATGGAGACTCTCCACAATGAAATCAGGCCGGTCGTCATGTTCCTTTTGAACCGACCGGGGAGTTGGATATTCTTGCGTGCCAAGGAAGCCGGAATAGCCGGAACAATGGATTTCCTGGAAAAGAAGTGGCAGGAATTTGAACCCAATTTTCCACTGAATTATGTTTTTGTGTCCGAAAACTTCAGGCAGATGTACGAAAGTGATGAGAAAGTCAGCAATCTCTTTGGTTACTGTTCCATAATTGCCATCTTCATCTCCTGTTTAGGTCTACTGGGATTATCCGCCTTTACCACTGAGCGCAGAATCAAGGAAGTGGGAATACGTAAAGTTCTCGGAGCCTCGTCCTCCAATATTTTTTCGGTTCTGTCGCGTGAGTTTCTCATGCTGGTGCTCATCGCTAATATTGTCGGCTGGCCTCTGGCCTATTATGTGATGGACAAATGGCTGGCGCAGTTTGCCTATCAAACGACAATGAGCTGGTGGATCTTTCTCGCAGCCGGGGGCCTGGCAATGTCCATTGCCATTTTCACGATTAGCTTTCATGCGATTAAGGCAGCACTGTCAAATCCGGTAAATTCTCTCAGATATGAATAGATTTTGAGCAACAAAAAACCCCGCCTCCATTGCTGGAAGCGGGGTTGAAGTTTGGTAGTAAACGGCGGAGCCGCGAGACGAGGTCACTAGCTCCACACCCCCTAAATCCCCTTCGAAGGGGGACATAGAGGGATGTGGAGAAGCCAGCTTCGCCAAAGGTCTATTTATTGATCAAATTTGACATTACGAAGACAATGCCTGAATGCTAAATTTGCCACCACCGGTGGCCTTGAAATGCAGGACACCATCTTCACCAACAGCCACTGCATTGTTCAATGTCTTTCCATCCTTTTTAATAGCGTATTTGCCGCGACGCAAACCGGAAACAATGTGGAACACCTCTTTCGTCGAAGAGATGCTATAATCGACACCAGCACTCCGCTGGTTAGTCTTAGCAAACAACGCCAGACGATTGCCATTCAGGAGCGCACCAAGGTGCGATGCTGATTCTACCGGGGCAGTATCAACCATCTTGTGCAGGCTGCCTGAGGAGCCGATCTGCATGGCAACCAGGAAGTTAGACGTGCGGTCCTTGGCGTTTTCTTCAACTTCAATGCGATAGGCGCCGATCCAGGCTCGGGCAGCTTCCTGGTATTGACCACCCTTGTGCAGACTATTGCCTTCAGCATCAACAAACCAGCGACGACCGCTGCCAACCTGTCCACCACGCACCTTCAGGTTAAAGTCTTGCGGATAGACGACCTTCATGAACATGCGAGCATCCCAATTGCCATAGTCGTTGGTTATTTTCAACAAGGAACCACCGGAATTGGTATGATAGAACTGATCGACCTGATTCCAGGTACCGTCTTCCAGTTCCGGCATATAGGCTGTTTTTGTCAGGAAGCGCCGCTTGTAATCCGCATCGGCGTCTACATAGTCCATGATCAATAGATATTCTTCATGGTTGCTATAGTCCGGGGCATTCGGATCGCGGATATAAAGCATGCGACGATTAATCTGGCGGACATGTGACTCACCCTTATAAGACTTGGTGTAATCATAATCCACAAAGTCAAATTTCTTGTCTTCAAAACGAAGCGCGGGCACAGAGCCAATTTCGTTGGCGCCACCATCTTGATTGTCGGACGCGCTCACATAATCGGCGCGGGTATTTTGTCCACGGCGCTTTTCGTAGAGTGGATTGTCTTTATAAAGCGCTAGAATATTGTGGAAAATCGGCGCCTGCGGATTAATGGATTTTGGCACTAAAATACCAATCGGCGAAGATGCCTTCCAGTTACCACCGGTATTGATTGCCAGAAGCCCATTCTTGAAAACCTCAAACCCACCATCATCGATATGATCGTGAATCGGGGTCACCCATCTCGGTGTGTAAAACTGAATCTTGGTTGCTTTTTGGGTGGCCAGGTCACTTTGCAGTATCACCTCACCCATCGCGAAGCGTTGCGAGGGGCTAATTGGGAACTCTTCCGGACTCTTCTTCACCACATCTTTGAAGCCCCAAATAAACTTATACCAGAGCCATTCAATACGCTGATCAGCCTTGCTGCGAACAATGTCGCCGCGTATGCCATTGCGGCTATCTTCCAGCAACCAGCGATAGCTGCCGGCGAGATCCGGGTAGTCCTTCTTAATGTTGGCAATCACTGAAGAAAAAGACAGTTGGGCGCTCAGACCGGACCACTGCGCCAGCCACACATCGTCATAACGATGCTTCATCCAGCCCTTGGTGTTGCCATCATTCCAATAGCTTGGCTGAACCTGAAACCATTGCGAAAGCGGAAAGCCTTTGAGCACACCATATTCGGTGAACATGTTTTTGCCGATTGCCGGCCCAATTCCGGCCGCCTGAAAGGACTGATGCAAAGAGGTCACCATATGATAATTGGTGCCTTCGCCATTTCCGGGCAGGCCTTCATAATGATGTTCCTGTAAGTCAAACACCTGATCGAACACAAACCATTTCATGGAGTTCAGCAATTCACGAACCGGTTCAGCATACTCAGGTCCCAGCTGATCGCCGTACATTGCCAGGCCGCCAAAAAAACCAACTTCCCAGCATTGGCTGTTCCAGTCATTACCGTAATTGTATTTGTCACCCGGATAGCAATTGCTGGTAAACTCCTCATTCTGCAAATAAATGAAGGTATCAGCAATCTGGCGTTTTTGATCAAGGCTCAGGAAGTCATGACACCAGTCATACACCACTGCGAGTGACATGGTGATGTATCCACCGGCGGTGCCATCGAGCGCGCTACGGAATTCACGCAGATCATTGGTCTTCACGCGGTTAGCGATTTCTGCGGCATGCTCCCAGGCTTTTTGTCCATAAACTTCCGGGGCATTCCGGGTAAAAAACTTGCTATACTTTCCTGATTTTAATGCATAGTAGAGAAAGGCAAAATTGCAGGCATCCGCCAACAAATAGCGCCGCTCTTTGGTTGCCAAATCTGCCGTGAGCAATTTGTCGATGCGATTGATATAATTCTGGAAGTCGAGTGCCTCATACTCAAGAATATACGGCGTAATCTGCTCATTAAACATGTCGGCGGTGAAGAAAATACGCGGATGCTCGCCACGCGCCAACGGAGAACCGGGCGGAATCCGATAATAGCCATCCTTTATGAGAGCCCGTTGCTCTGCAGCCGTCAAATCGCCTTTCTTGCGTTTACCGGGAATGCGAACCCGGTTCTTGTCTTTTTCCTTCTTGCGCTGCTTTTTGGCTTCCCGCGCTTCCCGTTTCTGCCGGCGCCGTTCTTCCTTGGCTTTGCGACGATCCGATTTGCTTTCTTCGGTACGTTCCTGCTTCTTCTCTTCGCCACTTTGCCCATTTACACAGCTAAGCCCGCCGAGCCCAATAAGCAAGACGAGCATTAGTTGCAAGCACTGATTTGCTGTGAAAGCAGATATATTCTTCAAAACTTTATCCATAGGTCCTCAAATCCAATTTTGTTAATTACGGGACTTCTTCAATGCCTCAAATAGTTCTACGACTTCAGCGGCATTTTTATCCCAGGTATAATTCTCGCGGATGTCCTGGATGGCGGTCTGCCCAATGCGGGTGCGCAGCTCAGCATCTTCCACGGCCTGACCCAATGCCCGCTTCATATCATCCTTGCTGTCCGGATCAAACAGAATTCCGGTTTCACCGGGCTTGATCAAGTCACGAATATTCTTCAAATCCGGTGCGATAACACATTTCCCCATGGACATGTATTCAAGGATTTTCATCGGTGAGGAATAGACGGTTACAGCGGGGCTGATTGCAACGTCAAATATTGCAACATGATGCGGCATATCGACATGCGCGACCTTGCCGGTAAAAATTACCCGATCTCCAATGCCCAGTTTGCCGGCATGTTCCTTCAAGGAATCAATAATATCGCCGTAGCCGACAAAGATGATTTTCAAACGATGCTTAACCGGATCCAGTTCGGCAAATGCGTCCAGCAAGCGGGGAATCCGATGCCATTCACGCAATACGCCGACAAATCCAATAACTACATCATCTTTGGCAATGTTGTATTCTTGGCGGAATTTGCCATTATACTTCGCCGGATCAAATACTTCGGGATCGGTTCCGTTTGGCATCACAATAATTTGATCTTCGCGTGTCCCATGCTTTAGCAAATGATCTTTCAGTGCGGAGGATACCACAATCACCTTATCGCAATTATTGGTTAGCCAGGTTTCGTGCTTCTGGATCATGTTTGGAAAAGAGAGATTTCCCCATTCCTTACGCTGGGTGGCGTAGGGCGAGTTGAATTCCAGCAGCATAGGAATGCCCAGCTTTCTGGCTGCCCAAACAGCACCACGATTGTAGCTGATGTAGCGATCGTAGATGGCATCCGGCTTGAATTCTGCCGCCGCTTTCATAATCATACGATAACCATAGACGCTGTAGGCAAGTTCCGCCAGCTCAAAAACAAAGCCGGGAAGCATTTGCTTCACCTTTCCCAGCAGCCCCGGTCCGGAACTGGAGCTGGCTGATTCCTGAGACTTTTTGGTTTTCGGCGTACCAAGGTTCTCGAAGGGCGTTACGGAAACGTACTTCACTTCATGCCCCTGCTTGCGCAGAGAATTAATAATTTCCCGGATATGAATCCCTTCAGCGCCGTCTCCCAGCGTCCGGTGATGGTATAAAATTTTCATCAAATCGATTCCCTATAATATTTTATCAAACGCTTGTCGTCTGGCACATCCCCCTGCGTCCCCCGTCGAAGGGGGATTCAGGGGGATGTGTGACAAGCAGAACGCCAGGTCGCTTCGCTCCCGTCTTTTAATGAGCGAAGCCTCTGACGCGCCGCAGGCGCTGACACGAGCCTAGCGAGTTCAGCGAGCTTAAGCTTGTTTTACAAGCGCAATTTCCTCGGCAACAGTATCCCAAATCTCTGGCTTGGGAATGTTGTTGCGGATCTCTCCATTTTTCTCAACCACATACGACATCTTTTCCACCATTTGATCAATGTTCAGATTGTCGTAGGTAATGACGCCCTCGGGACGACGATTGTTCTCGCTGGCAATCACCGGGACACCCAGGGATAACGCTTCCAGCACCGAGCTGCAAACCCCGTCTTTTACCGGCGTTCTCAGGAAGAGCGTACCGCGACTGATCGTCGTTAGAAAGGCATAGTGATCTAGATCGCCGGTCATATGAATACGATCGGCGATGCCCAATTCTTCAATTTTCTTTAAAGCAGCCTGATAGGTTTCTCCGCCTTCATTCACCATCATCAGCAAAAAGGAATCCGGATATTTTTCGCGAAAGCGGCTGTATGCTTCCAGCATCTCCAGAACAAAGAACTCTTCCCGGAAACAGCAATAACACAACACAACCGGATCATGCTTGGCAAAAATTTCTTCTACACGGTCTTCCAGCTTGACGGTCTCATACTGCATATATTGACGGCTAAAGGCCCGGATCGGCTTCACTTTATCGGGATTAATGCCATATCCAACAATGTTTCGCTTAACGTTCTCATCATTGCAGACAATCCAGCGGCTCACCCCGAAAATAAACTTGTAGTAGAGGGTCAGTTTCGGTGCGCGGTCTTGCGGGAAATATTTCTGTATCGGGCCGGCATGGAAGGTCAGCATCGGGCGGCGAAATGTCAAAAGGCTGATAATGACGGACAAGAAAGTCAGGATGAAGCCTTTTTCGGAGTCGCCGTTCATATGATGATGAATGACAAAGCCCTTCAGGCGGTATTTGAAAATCTGTAGTATGTAATCCAGTCCGAATTTGTCACGAACCGGTATATAGTCGCCACCCGGTTCCACTTCGCGCTTGCGCGGATTCAGCACTTCACAAATATCGTTCTGGCTTTCCATTTCCTTTTTCAGAAACCAAACGCGCATACCGTGTCCGGCCAATGGCGGCGGATAGGTCGAAATATGCAGCACTTTTGTCGGCTTGCCGTTACTACTCACAACACATCTCCTAGGTCGTTTTTGCTTCCTTGTTCAAAGTCGATTCAAACTGCTCGAGGGAGACGCCGGAATTGCCTTTTGCAGCCAGGCGAACGCCATTTGCATTCTCACCATCCCACTGCACCTCCAAGAGTGCACCTTCCGCCTTCAATCCCTTGCGAATGCGAATTGTATAGCTTGCCTTGTTGGAGACAAAGGATACCTGATCTTCGCTCTGGTCTTCGATGCGAAATTGCGCCTGATTATCGGGCACCAATATCAGATATTGCAGGAGCGGCAGCTGAGTCTTTTGGTGAAAACGCACCACCGGTGCAGTCATGGACTGGCGGTAGAGCGGCGCCAGCCACCCATCTTCCGGCTTCTCTCCACCTTCGCGGATTTCAACACCCATCTCATCGCCCAGATGCAGGATGTTCAGATCTACACTATTGCGGGAAACCGTCAGAAGCTGTTTGTCATGCTTAACAGTTGACGGCATCAGGTGTAAATATGATTCTACCAGATGTTCTCCACTACCGTCTACCTCGTCAACAACAATCCAGATATCATTGTTGATATACAGGAAGTTACGCCGGTGCTCAACATTGCCATCCAGCATGCGGAAGGCATCATGAGTGCCGCGATAGTAAAATACCTGATCGTGCTTTTGCACATCGAGAACGCGTGGATCAGAGCGATTAGACCACTCAAGAATGCCGCCGTGTTTTGCCTGACTTTGTCCATCCACCAGCAGGCAGTTGTGGGCATGGGTTTCCCGAAAATATTCATGCCAGGCCACTTTGCCGCGATAGTTATGAAAACCGGGATCAACGATAAAATTCTGCCCGTACGCAGTGAGTTCAAAATTCAATATATCTGCATGACCATGTGCAGCTGATTTTGTTTCATCGCGAAATACGCCGTCTGCAATTTCACCACAATCAAATCGGAAATAATGATCTTCCGGTCCCCAGCCGCTGCGCCCAATAGCATGCCCACTTGCATCAAAATTGCGGAGGTTTTCCGCGGGCGGGCGCGCTTCGAGGTTGGCGTATTCTCCCGCACGCTTTGCGCCAAAAAGCCACAACACATCTTCCCAATTGCGCCCGGCAGCATGCTTGAATTCAGCTGAGCCAAACATGATTGCACCCATCGCCAAAAAGTTGCGAAAATCCCAGGTTTCCGGATCCGTAAAGTAGATCGAGCGGGCATTATCAATATCACCCACCCAGGGTGTACTACCATCCGGACGTGTCAGATATTGACTGAAATTGAAAATCTGTTCAAGATGATTGAGCATACGGCCCGGCACACTATCGCCATTTTGCTGGCGCAGAACCACAGGCATCAGGTAAAAGCCAAGTGTAAAATAATGATAGAACGAGGCCTGTTCCACGGTAAGCCCGTCCGGATGAAATTGCTTGGGCAACTCATCAACAAGAATCTGCCAACCTTTGGCAGCCCACTTCTTTGATTCCGCGAATTCCGGGAACATATAACCAATCGTAAATAGAGCAGAAGCCTCACCAATGAGGTGATTGTAAGGGCTAAAATAGAACGACAGGTGATCAAACAGAAATTCACCATGCACATACATTGCCCGTGAGAAGCGATCGGTAAATTCCTCGTCGATCAAGTCTGAATCCAGAAGGAGGTAGTAACTCCAAATCCAGGCATATGACCGCACCGAGATTTCCAATGCGCTGGCCCAATTCACGCCGGTCAGATAAGGATTCTGTTCGATCCAGTCGTTAAATGTTTCCACGACGTAGCGGGCATATTTTTCATCACCGGTAGCAAAGTATGCCTTGGCCACATCAATAAAATATTGATGACGATTTACTTCCCAGACATACTTGATATCGCTCTTACCGTCGTCGGAAAAGATATCAACCCGCTTATAATAGTTGCGGTTATATTCGCGGCGGCTTACCGGATCATGGTGCCAGCTGATATTTTTGTTATAGCTGAAATCACTTCCAAGCATCGTGAACTTATTCTGCAGAATCTTGTCAGCGCGTTCCAGAGTTTTTTCAATGTCGTCGGCAAAATCACGGCGAAAAGTCTCACGCGCTGCATTGCGGTCGCTATTAAAAAAGAACTGCGGCCGGTTCACATTATTCAAAAACGTGCTCTTATCGTTAACAACAGAAAGTGCGGCAATTTTGGCAGCTACTTTTTCCGCACTGTAATTGCGCTCTCTTTTACGCGCCTTTAGCATCTTCCTGACACGATAAAATATTTCATGGGGCGTTTTGTGCTTGAGTTTTTTCAGCATAACAATCTCAATCGGTTAAATGGATTATCGGGTCAGTCCCCGGTTGGGCAATGACCGGACAATCTACATATGTATGATATTTTCAAGGATAAGAGAAAGGATGAACAGTCAATCAGACAGTTTTACCAATGCGTTTTTCGCAAAGATCAACATAGAGATCCTGATAGTTGGCAACTGTGCGAGCGATGGTAAATTCTTCAGAAATAATTTTCTTGCTAAGCTCAGAAAATTGCTCGCGCAGTTCCGGCTTCTGGTATAATTCAAAGAGGCGTTGATCCAGCTCTTCGTCATTACCTACTTCAAACAACATACCACTCTCTCCCTCACGAACCAGTTCCGGGTTGCCGCCGGTGCGGGTTGCAATGACCGGAATACCACAAGCCATCGATTCCAGGATCACATTTGAACAGCCTTCGCTGATGGAGCTGAGAACAAAGATATCAAGCCCATTCATGATAAGTTCCGGCTTATCCGTTGGATACAACAGCAGCACATCATCCTTAATGTCCAGTTCCGCGATAAGGTCCGTATAGATATTTTCAATATTCACCTTGCCGGTTGCCAAAAGAACCAACTTGGTTTTGATACCGCGTTTCTTAAAGCGGGCAAAGGCCCGGATCAGCGTTGGGTGATCCTTCACCGGATGCAGCCGGCCTATCGTCCCAACAAGAAAATAGTCTTCCAGACCATGTTCCTTGCGGAATTCTTCGCGATATTCGCTGCTGGGGAAAAACTGCTTGTGATTAATACCATTGTAGACCACCCGGATATTGTCTTTCCGGTAGTCGAACATATCCTTCATCTTGTTTCCCAGATCTCCGGCAACGACGGTAATGCCGTCAAAGCGTCCCCAGACAAATTTCTGCAATTTGTCTTTTAGCGGCGAGCGAACAAATGTGCCGTGTTCACCGTGGATCTTTACCGGTGTCCTGGCCCGCAATGCTGCCAGGTATCCGGCAAGCAAGGTATTCCAGGAGTGAGTATAGATCACATCATATTTTTGCTCACTGAGGATGCTGGCCAGCTTTGGCACCTTCTTCAGGCTATTACCAAAGCCGCGTGTCACCTCAATAACCGTAAAATTTTCCAGCCCCAGCAATTCCGGATAGTGAATCATCGACATGACGATGATGTGCACATCAAAGCGCGTGTGATCCATCTGCGAAACAATTTTCAGGATACCACGCTCTTTGCCTGCCGGTCCAAGAACATTTACCAGATGCGCAATTTTAATGCGCTCCTTTGTCGTAGTCGCAGTGCTTTTCGTTTCAGTCTTAACAGTCATAATAACTTCTCAATCTGGCAAATATGCTTATCAGGAAACACCTTTCGCCGCGCGACGGCGGGTCTTGGCTTCCTGAACATTGTAGCGAATATACTTATTTTTAGTGAAGGCTCTGGAAAACACCTTCTTGCGTACGTTATCAAAAAAGAACAGTGTCTTTTCAACCGGATTAAAGGGTTTACCAAATGCTTCCGGATTGCGTACTTCATAGCCGAGGTCCTGCAGTAGATCACCGGCAACCTGTTCGACGATGTAGTTTTCGCGATCAGACATGCGCTGCTTCCACTTATAGAAATTGCCTGGCTTAATCATTTTATAAATTTTGGTGCTGAAGCGCTCAAGAATCGCTTCGTCGCCCTCTTCGCGGCCGAAGAAGTTCATGATCCGCGGCATCACATCTTCCGGTGTTTGCAGCAGTTCTTCATAGCGCATTTCCATGTAGCGCTGGTCGCCGAGTTTTTGTCCGGCACGACGGCCTTCCAAAACATGATGCCGCCAATCTTTACCGGCATAATACCAATTTTTCTCAACAGCAGTCGGAGAGGTATTGCGCATCGACCATACCACATCCCGTCCATCACGAATAATGTGCAGGAACTTGGCGGTCGGGAAAATGGCTGACATCTCATCAATGTGCAGCGAATAAGACGGATATTTATTTGCCCAGCGAGTTTTTCCCTGGCATTTTGCCATATGGGCGAAGAGGTACTCAATCAAAGTGCCATAATCAAATTCCGGCAGCTCAGCAAACACCTGCTCCTTGGTAATATCCAAACCGCGCTGTAAAATGCGATTTTCAAAGAAGTAATCGGCAAACAAATCATCCACCAGCTTGCGACGATTTGCTTCAACCTTCAGATCGCCGTAATTCGGCAGCAACTCGTGAAAGCGTAGAATAACGCCTTTGTCACGCGCCATATGAATATCCAGAAATTCATTAATAACGCGAGTGGTGAAAGTGGTACCTGAGCGGGGTGAACCGACCAAAAAAATCGGATCGTACTTTCGTTCCATTATATCTATCCTCTTGGTTAAGGCATTACCGACAAAGCAGCATGCCTACTTAGCGTAAAGAACTGTCTTTCAACGGAATTGGCTGTTACACGTAGCCAAGTTCGGCCGCTTTCGGTCCGGCCAGGCGTAAGGCCATCTCCTGTTCTTCCGTTGTTAGTTTTTCACGCCAGGTTTCTTTATTCTGAACCGGACGGGCCGGGTTCAGACGGCTTTTGTGACCGATGATGTGATGCTCCGGCGATTTATAATCATCCGGCACCTCAAACTCATCCAGTCCGATAAAATCATACACATCATTCATGACTTTTTTGTGATCGGCGCAAAGATCTTCATATTTCAAAATCATTTTGTTGTCATGCGGTGGACGATCATAAACGCGCTCCATCACTTTCATAGTCTTGTTCCAGCGCTCTGCAGAGCCTTCGAGGTCGAAGCCGCGGCGGCGAAGAGAGGAAACAAAAGCGCGCGGATCGCGCACCAGCCAGATCACACGGACATCAAATTCCGGGATCTGCAGCAGCAGCTCCAGACGATTGGCAGATTTGGAAGCATCTGCAAACACGGATTTACCGCTGGCTTTTAAAATTGCTTCAACACCAAGGATATTGGCGCGGCGCATCTTCTTAATATGCGATGCCTGAAGCGGCATGGCAGCACGGCGCAGGCCTTCCTTTACCGGATTAGCGTGCGAGCGATAAAACAGGTTGCGCATCATGCGTGTTTTGCTAAAGGAAATCGCCCAGTTGGTGGGGGTAAAGGGAATTCCCTGGGCAGTGACATCATCAAATACTTGATTCCAGAACTTGCATTCACCGATAAGATCACCGCAAGAGCACGGTAACAGATGCCTGTCCTTATTTCGCTTCAGGCTGGGAGAGGTTTCCCCGATGCTAACCATCTCGGGGTGTGAATTTAAAAGGAAAGCCAGCAATGTCGATCCCGAGTGGCTGGTTCCCATTACATATACTAATTTGATCATTTATCCTCCGCAAAAAATTGCGATCGTCGTATCTTTATCCATTCTTATTATCGTTCTTCCATTCAGAAGCGTTAAGGTTCTTAAAAACTGCTCTGTCCACATCCCCCTGGATCCCCCTTCGAAGGGGGACACAGGGGGATGTGAGTAAATCGCTAAATTTCCTTCTCCGGATCGGGCTTATTGAAAGATGCCAGGGCCTTGATATCACCACGGCGCATATATTCAATTTCGGTCGATTGCATATTGTATAACATCACGGCAAAGGCACAGAGCCAAAACACCATTTCCGAATATTGGCGATTGTGAGTCAATCCACCAACTTGCATGCCAATAAAACCCAACTGAACGGCGACGGCTTCAAAATAATAGAAGTTCAATGAGGGCGACAGTTTGGATCGCTCCTTCACCTGTCTCAGAAAACTCCAGGCCGTCCATAAGAAAGCCAGGTAGAAGAACAGCCCCAGGAATCCCCACTCTGTACCCACGTTCAGGAAGGTATTGTGTACGGTCTTTCCGCCACCGTCTTTGGAGCCTCTTGCCGCCAATTCCGGCACATAGTCGAAAAAATGAATTTCAAAGCCTTCACCACCTACCCCGAGGGGATAGTCCTTCATCACATTCCAGGCACCCGCCCAAAGAAACTTTCGAGTGTTGGCGGAATTATCCGCCTCAAACCCTCCTGCAGTTGTCGCCTGCTGTTCAAAGAACTGATCATTCGCCAGGGTAAATATCAATAACCCACCGACGACAAGTCCCAGGATGACTGTCCAGCGAGTACGCCCCTTGATTAGGAGTGGTGCCAATCCACCCATGGCAACCAGGCCCATGGTCGCAGCGCGGCTATTTTCAAGAATGATCAGGTTTAATGCAAAAGGCAAAGCCCCTGCTGTAAAAACCTTCAACCAGCGTTTACCGCGAAGAAAATAAATGGCAAAGAAGGGCAGCGACACCATGACGTGGGTAGCAATCGGGTTTCCACCGGTTGCATTCGGCGCCATAATCCCCAAATCACGGTTAGAGCCGCTTTCCCAGGCGACTCGCCCAAAATTGGCCACCCCAATTAGCAATACCAGAATGATCCATCGATAGTGTTCCGGGCGGCGAATAATATAGATCATCAGAAAAAAGTTGATGACCATTTTATAGATACTGTCAAATTTGTCCATGCTGTCGCCCGGCACGATGGCAAAAGCCATACTGACAAACAGGGCATTTACCGCAAAGAGGACCAGCCAGATCATAATCTTATAATCCGGGTTCTCCAGTGGCTTCAGCTTGCTCTTATTAATCATCACGCTGCCAAGCGTGATGACCGCAATCATAAGGGACCAGCGAATCGAATCGGGAAAGCTATCTCCCCACCACCAATATGGCGGGTGATTATGCCATTCGAATATATAGGTCATGATGCCGTATACCGGATGGGTCAGGGTCATACCCAGCCCAATAAGCAGTATACCGCCAAAGAAGTAAGTGGTAATGGCCCGTCTCCTCTTTTCTTTACCTAGTACACTTCACTTACGTCAATAACACTATAGATTTGCTTGCCAAAATCATGTGGCAATTCCCAATCGTCTACCACATTCAAACCTTTACGCTCCAGGGCAACCACCCGGGCATGCTTGTATTTCTCTGTTTTGCGGCGTGCGGTTAAGCCAACATATACCGTATCATCCGAAGCGGTGCAGCCTCGCAGGAATCCACCCTCGAGGGTGTCCGTGACCACCTTCACGTCGCGCTGGCCTTTTGCCTTAACATGACCGTTCATTTCCATTTTATAACGGAAAAGCTTATTGGTCGTGCAATCCGTCACCATCAGCTCGTCGCCAAAGAGATGACCGTCATGCGGCCGGCCCAATTCGCGGGCAATTTGTTCGCCGGTTTCTACATTCATTACCACACCGGGCCGCCAAAGCGTTACCCACAAGTCGTCGCCAACTGAATGGCAATGATTGGGATGCAATACATGCGGACGAAAATCTGTAAAACGCACATCTCTCTTGCGGCCGTGGAAAAAATCCGGGTTGAGCACCTTGAATACGTTTTTGAACGGATAGCGTTTGGTCAGATGGTCGTAGAAATGATATCCCCCACCCTTCTTCTGACGCCAGCGCCGCAGATCATCCCTCATCAGGCGCTTCAAATGCGCAAAGTCAAATCCAAACGTCGGATACAGCAAAATCGATTTAACATGTTTGAAGTTCTCATCAAACACTTCCAGGCTATCCATTCCGGCATTGGCCACATAATAATGGCCTTTATGATAGCAAACATGATGTCCATCATTCATGGTTTCATGAGTTGTGCGCCGCAATAGCGACAGCGGCTTCAAGCCGAACTCAAAGAGTTCCGCCTCGCCGGTTACGATCAGTTTACCATCAACGATGCTGCCGCCGGCAAATCCTTTGTGACTGGTCTTATAGACCTCATGGGTAATTTCCAGAGAGTCAATAACTTCCCGCTTTTCCCAGTCCAGCACCACAAGATGGGCTTTGTTGCTTGGCTCCAGTCCTGGAGCACATGTCAGTAGTAGTTTCATAAATCTTTATATCCAAAAAACGCGAGGCATTCGATTCTAGACCTGGTATCCACTTAATTTAGCTTCGAAGAGTGAGAGCGGAAGGGTCTGTGTCACATTAAACCGCTTTAATTCAAACCGGGCTGTCTGGCGATCATTAAATAAAGGCTGCTGCGTAAAGGCACATTGATACCCCAATTCTTCCAGCTGCTGCAGCGTCGTATCGGAATAGTTCTCTTTCTGGCCGTTCGGGTAGCTCATCGCCTGGCATTTCTGACCGGTATGTTCTTCAATCAAGTCACGCGAGGTTTTTAGCTCATGCATACTTTGATCGGCAGTCAGTGTCGACAACATCGGGTGGGTATGCGTATGTGATCCGATGGTGTGACCGGCTTCGATCATCTTATTGACCTCTTCCCAGGTCATCATGATATAACGGTCCGCCAATTCGTGATCAACACTGGTCGGCACGTCTTTGATCTGCGCCTCCATCTGCTCAACGACCTCAGCAACCTTTTCCGGTGATACTGTTTTTAAATAAGAGCGAATTTGCCGGGAAGATTCCTCCCGCTGTGGAATTGTTGCCAGATCAAAGCTGCGGCTCTGATCAAATTCCAGGGTAATGCGCTTTTCGCGGGTCCGCAGCACATAGAGCGTCACCTTCTCTGTCCAGAGCAATTCTTTGGTGCCGATTTTCCCGGTGGTGATAAAAAAGCAGGCCTTGAGGCCGTGTTTGCGAAGAATTGGCACTGCGTAGCGCAGGTTGTTACGGAAGCCATCATCGAAAGTAATCAGGAAACCGCCAGCAAGGTCTGCATCGCTGCCCGGATAAAAATCTTCGACAGACAAAGGCCGGTAATGCTCTTTCAGAAATCCCAAATGCTCATCAAATTGCGCACTGGTAACAAAGTTGCGGTATTCGTAGCGCTGCTGTCCGGGTGGAATATGGGGAATGAGACCATGATAGGTCAGAACTATTGCCTTATCGCGATTCTTTTCGCGGTTCTTCTTATAGACACCAAAATTCTTCAGACCGCCAAACAGGACGCTCTTGCCGATTTCTCGTACTTTGCTCATCGTTCTCTTGTCAGTTATTGTGTTTACGAATAGAAATTGAGAACAGCCTCTAATATGAAGCTGACCCTATCTTTCAAAAGTGATTTGCAACGCATCGTCAGGCCTGAAATATTTATGATCATTCTGCCATTAGCTCATCGAGCAATGCCAGTTCCTTATGCAGTACCCAACGGTTATACAACTTTTCTTTAAAGGACTTTTGCCAGAAACGCGTCGCCGTAATTAGATGCGTTAATGTATGACGAATCAAAAAGCAACGAAACAATAAAGTTTGATCCGCTTTTGGCTGTCCATAGCCATCCAAATAGGCTTCCTGCAGTTGTTGCACAAGCTTCAAGCGATAATTGGGCTTGAAGGACCACAGGTATAGCTGATGGTAAAAACGGGATGTATCGAGATACATTGACTCTTCCTTGGCAGCGCCAAAATCGAGCACGGTAACGGCATCGCCGTCCACCATAATGTTGCTGAGATTAAAGTCGTTATGCGTATAGCTCATCCGTCGTTCTTCGTCAGTCAGCTTGTTCTTATTGCGCTCCAGAAATCCGGCGATTTTATCGCAGTAGGCTTCCGGAAAGCGTGTTTCCTTACGTTCTGTCAAACGACCCAGGCGAACATGAATATACTCGATTAAATTCTCGATATCATAAAGCCGTTCAATCGGATCGGCCAGGTTTTGATAATGCTGCAGCCAGGTACCGACATTATGGAAATGCCGAACGAGTTTGTCAAACTGCTTGCCCGGACGAACCAATCCACCATTGGCAATAACCTCATCGAATAGGGTCCGTCCTTTAACCTCACTGGTCGCCAGCATATGTTCTGCCGGCATCACCCACACCGGACGCACGACGCTGTGCCCCGGTATCTGCTCAAAAGTCCGGTACCAGTGATCAAAAAGATCATAATCGCGCTGTATGGTTTCCTCCAATTCATCAATATTCTTGGTTTTCGGATTCCGGTACAGCTTGACAAAAACGTTCTCTTGCCCCTGGTTGCCACTTACTTCACAACGGACAACATGTGAATATGGACGGGTGATGGTATTGGTGATCTGGATATCCTTTAAGTCACCGATACCCAACGATGATTCCCAAACCTGGGGATCAATCGCCTTCACCTTCTGGTGAAACTCGCTTATCTTCATTGGGATTCTCTTTGGAAATGTCTGCCTCTTTTTCTTTGCCGTCCTTCTTCTTTTTCTTCTTCTTTTTCTTCTTTGGTGGCGTGAAGAATTTGAAGCGCTGCAAGGCCGGCACTTTGCTGCCCATTTTGGCAACCTGCTTGAGAATATCCTGGAAGGCTGCATCAACATCTTCGAAACGCAGCAACAAGTGCATTCCAACGATGGTAATTGCCGAGATGGCGCTGGTGGACACTAACATCTCGACAGAATATACGCCGAACACCGGTTCGGCAAATACTTTTAGAGCGATAAGGGCGGCGACTTGCACACTGGAGTAAACCAGAATGGATTTTTGTGCAAGCATAAATTTTGTTAAGCTCAATGGTAAGTTCCGGCGAATCAGGAAGAAGATCAGCAGGAAAAATACCACCGAAGAAAATGCAACGCCCCAGGCAACACCGATAATGCCCCAGGTCAATCCGTAATAAATCGATGCCGTCAATACCGCAAAGTAGACAACCTGCACCTGGGCATACTGCTTCAGCAGCGCCTTTGCTTTCAGAATGGGCTGGAAGAGCATGGTTAACACGTTCACCAGACCGGAAATACACATAATCTGCAGCGGCGCAACAGTATTGGCCCACTTTTCACCGTAGAGAACAACTATCATCGACGGCGCAGCAAAATACATCCAGACCATCAGCGGATAGACCAGGAAGCTGATATAGCTGGTTGCCTGCAGTAAACCACGAACGATGCGTTCGTCATCGTCCTGGATTCGGGAAAATGTGGAGAATAATACGTGATTGACGTTCTTCGATATCCGCTTGCGCGGCAAGCTCATCAGGTTGAATGCGCGCTCGTAAAAGCCGAGCATCGTGGCATTCAGGAAAATACCGATCAGCGTGTAGTCTACTTTATTAATGAAGTAGTTGAAGGCATTGTTGACAAATGCCCAGGCCCCGAAGGAAAAAACGTCTTTCAACGATTGATACTTGTATTGGAAACCGCCAAAGTAACCGGCATACCAGGAAGTAATGATGACGTTGAAAAAAGTGCCGGCCAGGTTGCCGTAAACCAGCGACCAGACGCCGTAATCCATCAATGCCAGCGGCACCGGCAACAATAAGGTTACGAACATGCCCACGCTGCGTCCGGTTTCCAGCTCCCGGAAACGCATTTCCCGGCTCAGCTTTGCTCGCGGTACTGCCAGAAAGGCTTTCAGAATAAAGTCCAGGGCAATAACCTGAAGCACCGGTCCAACCCGTGCATCATCAAATACGTTTATGCCAATCCACTCGGCCAGCAGAATAAGGCCAACCGCAACAGTGGTCATAAAGGCGGTATTGACGATAAAAACCGTATCGTAGTGGGTTTGATCGATGTCCTTCTTTTGAACGAGGGCGAGGCTAAAACCGAAGTTGGCGATGCGGCGTCCCAGCTGGACGACAATCATCCCGATTCCCATCAGACCGAAGTGAACCGGATCGAGGACGCGGGCCAGCACGATACTGCTGCCGAAACGAATCACGAAGTTGATCGAATTAAATAGCGCTGTCCAGAACAACCCCTGCTTGGCCTGCGCCGCAATATCTTTGGCCATTATTGTTCACCAACCAATTGCAAGCTGGCCCAGGGGAAGACCAATCCCCGAAAGCCGTCAGGATATTTTTCGGCCAAAAGCGTCGATAGATCAGCCCAGTTCTCGAAGAAAGGATAGTCTTCGGCGAATACCTGGGCACATTCCGGCGCTGTCAGATTTTCACAATATATCAGCAGTTCCTGTTTGCGGAACTGACGCAAAGGCCGGGGCTTGCGATAGAGCAATTTATCCGGCCCAAACAGCTCATGATGTCCCATGCCTTCAGAGCAGGCACTCATCAGCACCACCACGCCACCTTCCTTCACCAGCGGTCGTCCGGCGGATTTCAACGGAATAAAGGCGTTCGCTGCCTGAAGCAGTTCGGTGTCTTTCGGATAGGCATTGACAAATACCACATCATAGGGCTCTTCTTCAACGCTGCAGGTATAATATTGACGGGCGTATTCTGCGGCCTCACGATGAGCAGTAATCAAATCACCGCTATACATTTTAACCACGTCGCGCTCGCCATTGCCAACCAATCCCAGGAAATAGTCAACACCTACCTGGGTTGCCAATTCTTCAATTTCACTGCGAAAGCGATTGCCCTCCACCACGCCGAGCTTGCCCATAAATCCCATTAGCACGGACTTATGCGTGCGTTTGATGATCTCGATATCGGCAATGCCGGGAAAGAGCATTTTTGCGCCACCGCTGAATCCGGCAAAGCTATGCGGCACCAGCCCACTGGTGATAATCCGGAAGTCAGCCTGCACAAAATCGCGATTTAAACGAACCGGCGTGCCTTTCCAGTCTACCGGGACTTCTTCCAGGTTTTCGAAAGGGCTGTGATCCAGAATCGGATAGCGATCAACGATCTCTTCCCCAACCTTCATAGCCACTTCTTCGCGAGTGAGCGCGCGATGTCCACCGCCACCAATCAGGACTGACACATGCTCTTCAGTCAATCCGGCTTCAGTCAAAACCGCCATGACTTCTGAGAGAATCGGCGCCATTTTCAGGGGACGAGTCAGATCATCTACAACCAATATAGCGGACTTCGGTTGTTTCTCTGCCAGAGCCGCTTTCAACGACTGCAGGCTATCGCGAATGTCATCAGCAGAAAGCGCAGCGCGTGCCTCGATATTGGCAACATCAATGGCGGCGTTGTCAGGCAGGGAAAATGCCCTGGGGCCATCGCCAAACCAGGCACCCCACGGCAGGTCAAAATGAGTACTCAAATCACTGTTTCCAATTCGGTAAGGTAACTGCAATTTCACATTCCCTAAATCCCTTCGAAGGGGATTTAGGGGAATGTGGTGCTACTATTCTATTTCTTACTTCAATTACATGCGCGGCAAAGCCGCGCACGAGAATTTATTTCTTGCCGTTTACATATTCGGCAATCGCATTCAGGGTGTCGAAGTTCTCAGGATAGAGATCATCGTCATCAACTTCAATTTTATAGGTTTCTTCCAGGAAGCCGATCAGATCGAGCATCTTAACGGAATCGATAATACCGCTTTCCAACAATGAGTCATCGACGTTCAGGCCCTTAAATTCTTCTTCCAGGTGATCTTCGTAAAGAAAGTCCTTTACTGCATTTTGGATTTCCATATTTGTCTCCTATGCTACAACAATGTCAGGCATCACGATCCCCGACGTTCATAAACCAATTCTTTCCATCTTCAACAATGGACTTGAGTTCCGGATGTGCGCTATAGGCAATCACCGAACTGGTGGCATCATCACGATACTTAAACCCATTCTCTTCGAGGACTGGCAGAATGGTATTGAATTCCTGTACTATCATCGAGACGCCGGACACATTCTTCTTATGTTTGATTAAAAAGTGAAGAAATGTAGAGAGCATATTCTGCTGGGTCTGGCGATCGTTGCGACAGACAAATTCCGGAATATTGGCAGTCCCGTTGAAGTTACCGAAAATGACATAGCCTGTCAGCTTGCCGTTTTCATAGTAGTTGAATAATTCGTACGAATAGTTAGGATGCTGCTTGAATTTCCAGTCAAGATACTCTTTATCACGCAGCCCTACCACCGGCACAGATGCGGCCAGTTCTTCGCAGACTTCCCGATAGGCATCATTAAATACCATTTCAGGCTTAATTTTGTGTTCAAACTCCCCGACTTTCCGAAACTTGAAGCGCAGGCCGGTAGAAATAACCGGATCAAGCACCGCGCCGGCGACAGAGCCAAGCGGTTTGCCATCAAGATAACGCGAAATGCGAATCGGCAGGGCAAAGCGCTTCATATGGGCAATTTTTTTATGGCGCGCACGCATATGAATATGGACCATCTTGTCGTTCGGATGGGCATATAGAAATGGCACATTGCCTTCATCGACATGACGCTTGGCTTCCTTGCGCAACTTGACCGCCACACCAAGCGCGCGAAAACGCTTTTCAATCGAAAAATCGCCGCAGTTCCAGGCCAGGTATTCCTTACCTTTCACCAGCATTTTGCGAGGAAAAACAGCGGTAAAACCTGCAGGCACATTCTCGTTCTCATTCCAGATAACCCAGGCAGTTGCCGGTCCGTAGGGATTGTTCACGTAGAGCCAATCATAGCGCTTGCCATAATCGTATCCCTTCCGCTCGCGGTTCCCGGTGAGGATGTTCAGCATCCGCTCTTTTTCATCGCTCAGGGATGCTTCCTTGACTACAAAGCTGCTTTTCTGTTTTGTCTTGGAGTCTGCCATATCAATTTGCGTCCGCACGCGGGGTATCCCAGGTTGCGTAGCGCTTTCCTTTCATATCATCGACGATGCCGAGAAACGCGGCATAATGGACCATCGAGAAATAATGAGGTATGTGAACGACTGTTGGCGGATTTATCCGAACTTTCGACATCACAAATCCGGTAATTGCCAGGCCGATAAAGGCCATCTGTAAAGCAAAGACCACCGTCTGAATCGGGTCATTATTGAAAGTGAACAGTATAATGTTGGATAGAGACAGGAGCAACAATAAAAGCCAATTGAACCAGCGCAAAATCTTGTGAGAAATCAGCTCGAAAATCATGATGTAGTGTTTTCGCAGGCTGAAAAGCTTGATGTATTTGCGAAAGGCGCGAAAGCTGCGATTGACGATGCGGCGCTTGCGGGAAAATTCCTTGTCATAGTCTCCTGCAGCGCTTTCATAACAGACTGCATCAGTATTAAAGATGCCCATGTAGCTCTTGGAAGCAATAATCAGCGGATTGGCAAAGTCGCCGATGTCGTCAGCGGCCAGATCCTGGTATAGCTCTTTACGAATCGAATAGATTGCGCCATCACCAACGCAAACAGAATGGAATTTTGATTCCAGCTCTTTCAAGTAGGTTTCATACTTCCAGAAGAGGCTTTCATTTTCAGAAGCGGTATTGTCTTTATCCTCATAATACAAGGCTTTTCCAACCACATAGCCCACTTCATCATTGACGAAATACTTCACCAACTCGCGAATGGCATCGGTTTGATAAATTGCATTGGCATCGGAGAACACCACCACTTCCCCACTGGCATTGTGCACCGCAGCATTCAAACCGATGGTCTTGCCGCCCCGCTGCTCCATGCGTATCAAGCGAATATGCGGGTGTTTCGCAGACATCTCATTGACAATCTCGTCGGTACGATCATCGGAGGCATCGGAAATCACCAGAATTTCCAATTTCTCCAGGGGATATTCCAGCTCCAGGCTGTTTTCCAGCTTCTGCTGAATCACATCCTCTTCATTGTAAGCTGAAATCACCAGCGTCACACGAGGTTCATAGTTGCTATCTGTGCGATATCGTTCCTTATTCCGGAAGAGCTTGTTATACACGCTCAAGAAAATTGGATAAAGGAAATAATTATAAACCAACAGAAAAAGCGATAACCAGAAAATTACTTGTACAAACACCATATCCATATAGTCGGTTAAATCGATTCTTGAATAAATAATTAGACTCACTTCGTTCGTGGCAGTTCGCTTCGCTCACGTCAGCTCTTTCCACTCGCGTCAGAGGCTTCGCCTCATCAGGCGCTTCGCGCCGTCACATCCCCCTAAATCCCCCTTCGAAGGGGGATTTAGGGGGATGTGCGCAGTGAGTTACGTTATTTTTTTAATCATGCTGCTGACGCTGCTGCGCAGTTGCAGCGACTTCAAATAGAGCTTCCCGTTCAAAGAGGTGGCGCGATAGACTTCATACATATGGGTGGTCTCGTTCGTCCAGTTGAACTTGTATTCTTCGCCACCGCGCATGAAGTCAAATACCTTCCGTCCATTCTCGATTGCCCAGTTGATGGTTCGTGCCATCATTACCAGACCGGGGCTCTTTTTTGACCAGGCCGGATCAAAGCCGCCCTGGAAGTAATAAAGCGTATCGTTGTAATCAAAACAGTAGAGACTGGCAATACGCTGTCCTTCAACATTCAGGAAAAAGAGCTTAATCAAGCCGGCAGCCGCAAATTCCGGGGCCATACTTTTATGAAAATTGAAGCGCAGATCCTCAACAAATTTGGTATCAAGATTCTTCTGCTCAGCCCGCTGTGAATGCAATTCAAAAATTTCGCTGATGCAGTCAACCACCTTTGCCGGATCATCCACAACTTCAAATTCGGCATTGTCTTCATTTGTCAGCTTCTTGGTGCGCCGGCGAATATTATAGCGAAAGTTCTTGCTGCGGGTAGACAAATACTCGTCAAATGACTCCGGCAACTGCAGGAAAGGACATACCCTAAATTCATTTAGCTGCATTTCACTTTCAGGCAGCGACTCATACGCTTTGCAGATGACGCTGTCGCGAAACACACCGCGAAAGAAATAAAGGTCGACGCCCTTAAACAAACCGGTGAGGATATTGTCAAGTTCGTCAGCAAAATACTGCACATAATCCGCAGTTGTCAGCACGTCCAGGTAGTCGGAAGATTCAATCTGATCGCCGATAAAACCAACGCGCGTGAGTTTCTTTAATCCGCTGCCCTCAACATATTTGTAGAGCGGCAGGATTCCCACCAGCTTGCCCTGATCTTCAAAAGCAACAATGTTCAGCGATGCTTTATTGATCTTTCCGGCATATTCCTGCCACCAGGCATGCATCCACTCCCACTTCAGGAATGGCGATTTGGAACACGCAGCCTCATGTAAGCGGCTCCAATCATCCTTAAGTTGAAGAAAGCCTTCTTCCGTGTCTACAATGTAATTCTTGTCAATCATATAGGTCCCTAATCCTGTCTCACCGCTCGTTGCGGATCCGGCAGGATTCTCCTTCTGTCATCATTTGAGACAATACCTGTCCCGTTTTGTCATGGAATATTCTTGATAATGGCTGGGCCAATCACTTTGGTCAAACCGAGTGGCATCTTCTGCCACATTTTGATCGCCAGGTCGTATTTGGCATTTGCCGGGCTAATTTCCGGCAAATCCTCCCCATTCGGCAGCACATAATACCAGTGCAAATCGTGTTCGCGAGAGCCCCATTGCTTCTTAAACTTATAGGTACCGGCATCGCGCGAACAGCGTCCAAAGTCAAATACCTTGCAGTTCAAATTTATACTGAGTTTAAAGGATTCCCAGTATAGCAACATGTTGGGACTCGAGCGATTGTACTCCCGAAGCGACGAAGCCCAGGGGATCTCCATCACATCCCGATATTTTATTAAAAAAGAAGCCGCACAGGCGACACCTTCCTTGGAATGCACGACACCGATAAACGCCTGCTCCGGAAAGGCCTTCAGGATATTCGCAAAAAATTCCTTAGGCAATACGGGTGTGCCCAGATCGCGCATATTGATGGCAAAAACATTATAGAAGTCATCCAGCAATTCCAAACCGCCGGTCTTGCCGGTCATCTCATCCTTGGTCGGACGGCGAACCTGACTGCGAAGCTTGGCCTTAAATGACTTCATTAACGCTTCTTCATCTTCCGGTAGATCGAGGAAGAAAGTCACTTTATGCGATTTGCCGGGCAAACTGCTCTCGACCGGCCATTCATTGCGTAATTCAATAAAATCGTAATTTCGTTGCTGCCTCATCTCGGTAAGGTACTGAGCGAGCACCGGCATATCCTCATTTGACTGCAAGAGTGCCCCGCCGTAGTTAATGAACGGCTGGGATACCGCACAAAAGCGCCCAAACAGACGGGATTTTATCTCCGTCAGCGGAAGGACCCCGACAATCACCCCGTCCCGCTTCATCGTAATGTAGCGGACAGGGTGGCCGAATGTCTTCGTTATAATTTGGTTCCAGGTCGGAAGGTGGTAAATCTTGCTATGAGGATGTTGTGCTACGAACTCGTCCCAGCCCTGAGGGGCAGACTCATGCGTTTCAACAACCATGTCTGGCATTACCTATCCTAGTAGTTGTAATATGAGTACTGAGACTGATATTGGGTTTTCTTGATATCTGTTTTAACCATGTTCAGAATAAGTCCCAGCGAGCTGCGCTGCAGATTCGGGTATTCGAGAATCTTCTGACGCAGGTGATCAACATTGGTGTGGTTTGCACGCACAACCACCAGGGATCCCTCAACTGTGGTAGAGAGAATCGCTGAATCGGAGCTGGCTTGCAGTGGTGCAGTATCTACAATCACCATACCAAAACGGGACTTCAGAATCTTAAGCAGCATCGCCATTCTTTCGGAACCGATCATTTCGGTCGGGTTCGGAATCGGCGACCCGGTTGTAATCAGGTACAGATTTGGAATAAAGGTCTTCTGAATCAGCTTGCTAACATTATCATCATCAACCGTCGCTTTGGAAATCAGGAAGTCACTCAAACCGGGGTTCTTCTTGTTTCCAAATACATTATGCAGAACGCCGCGACGAAGGTCGGCATCAACCAGCAAGGTGGAAATCTTCTGCTGGGCAATGGTAATCGCGATATTGGAACAGGTCAGCGATTTCCCTTCGTTAGCGCTCAGGCTTGTAATCAAAAGCGAAGAGAGATTCTTGCTCTGATTCATAAACAGGATCTTGGTACGAATATCCCGGTATGATTCAGATTCAAGAGTCGGCGAATAATCCAGCGTAATCAACTTCGGATCTCGCTTACCCTTAATGTCTGAGAGGTTCTCCGGAATATCATCATCGGTTTGAATCACCGGAATACTACCAATTACCGGCATCCGCAAACGGGTTTGCAAGTCTTCCGGACGGGTAACAGTTTTGTCGAAGAATTCCAGCACGAAGGCCAGGCCTAATGCCATTGCCAGAGCGAGGATCATACCGATGGCTGATTTCTTGATAATATCTGCCAGTGCGCTCTGGGTAACCGGCACCGATGCGCGATCGATAATGTACACATCGCTAACTTCAGTTTCTACGCTGATGCGTGCCTGGTTGTAACGATTTGCAATCTGCTCCAGCAGACCTTCATGGTAGCGCTGGTTACGCAGCAAATCAGCCAGACGACGTTCCTTTTCCGGCAAGCTACGCATACGGGCACGCTGCGAGGCGATGTTTTTGCCAACGCTCGATTTCCGCGCCTGAAACTGCTCAATTTTTTCTTCCGTTCCGACGGTAACCTTGTCAAGCAAAGTGGCAATTTGGGCTTCATTTTCCCGCACAAGTTGGTGGGTCGGTGCATGTGTCGTCAGGAGGCTTGTCCTGCTGGTGCTCAACTCCTGGAATTCCAGGTCAAAAGCTGAGGCCTGCGGCACATTCTCTGAGGTGAGATAGGTGATCATCTCACGAGCGACAATCATCTTGTCATCAATGTCAGTGGCGCCATCCATACGGCCAAGCAGGCTTTCCAAATCCTGGATTTTCAAGCCGATATTGCTTTCGCTGGCTTCCAGAGTACCGATAGAACCACTTTGATTGCCCGGAGCATTGGACACTTGCACCCAGGGATTTTTCTCTTTAAACGCTTGCAGTTCGCGATTGGCCTTCTCCAGGGCTTCCTGGGCGAGGTCACGTTCGACTTTCAGATTGCCATATTTTTGATTTTTCTGGCTGCGTTTGATATCGAGGTTGAGCTCAACATAATTGTCAGCGAGGTTGTTAAGCACCGTGGCTGCTGCCTTTGGCGATTTGTGGGTGTATTGAATCGCCACCATGGTCTGTCTGCGATCCGGGCGCGGGGCAACTTTTGCACGCAAGGAATTAATCGCTACTTTCGTATCACGAACCGAAAATTCAAGGTTCTTATTGGAATGTAATGAGAAGTAATCTTTGTTGAGCTTGAAAGCGAAACGATTAACGTAGACGCTGTCATCAACTGCAAAAGTTGCCACAATTCGCTCAGTAATATTCTTGGCTTCACTACCGAAGTAGAGCTTTACGCTATCACCTTTAGCCACCAGGCGATATTCACCGGGAATACTTTCTTCGTTGGCATCGGTGTAGGCAAATAGCTCTGACCGAGTCACCTCCGGTGTTTTCACCGATACGTTGAGCTGCATCTCACTGACCACCTTACCTAACAGCCGGTTAGAGGTAATCATTTGAAGGCGGGCTGCATTGTTGCCACCTCGACCGCGAGTAGTGCCTTCAACAGCACTGATTTCATTCGGATTTTGGAAGGTCAACAGGGTTTCCGCTGTGTAGGTCGGGCCACCGCCAAACAGCACTACGTAAGTAGTTGTCAGCAGGGACATAACCAGAAAGGTGATAAGAATCAACCATTTACGTTTCTTGAGAATGCGTAGATACTTCTGAATCTCATTCTCTTTGGGTTCTTCCGGTTGAGAATAACCGTTCCCGTTAGTATAATCCATTTGAATTGCCCCTTGCTGAAATGAATTGAGTAAAACTTGTCATCGATTGTTTCGACGAATACTTTCGTAGCTCAAATATATGGCAAAAGTGGTCGTCGCCAATGTCAATACAGATGTAAAATTGTTAAAGTTGTCCCAAAATCCCGGACGGTCGGGTGAGCGCACCCACACCTGATCACCGGTGCGGAAACCGATTGTTTTCAATGATGCGCCGCGCTGCAGAATTGGAATGACATCGCTTTCCACATCATCCCCATCGCGCATCCACTTGGAATCTTTCAAACCGTCTTCATCCAGCGTGCCACCGGCCATATGATATAGATCCCAGAGAGAACGATCCGGATCGATATAATACATACCCGGCAAGGCAACACCGCCCAGAATGCTGGCACGGATCAGCGGCTTCACCTGCAAATAGTTAAAGCGCAGATAGTCTTTAAAGTTATTGCGTAAAAAGTTCAGCAGTTCACTGCGAGTCATGTGACTGATTTTTGCTCTTCCGTAAATGGGCAGATCAATGAAGCCCCGGTCGTCAATCGGAAATACATCGTTCAAAAAGGATGTTGTATCAGGCAGATTAGAAATCATGACTGCATCACCCGGAACAAAGACCCTTCCACGGTCATTTTGCTGCTGTGGTTCTGAGGTTGAAGAGGTATATTCGTTCCCTGAAGTACCGTTCTCTTCACCCGCTGCTATTGCCAGCGTTGCCAGCAACATAGCGGAAATAAACACGAGTGTTGTCAAACGAACAGTTGGAAATGCGTTAGTCAATGGAACCTCCAAATTTGTGCTGCTTTATGCAGACCTGTAGAATCGGAATCGTTTCTCTTTTGAATTCAAATCAAGCGATTTCAAAAGAGCTCTTAGTTTAAAGTAACCAATCTTGGTTTCGCCATATTCCGGTTCGGCAAGCAATGCGCGAATTTGCCGTGTATTCAGATGCGGTGCTTTAGCAACAATCGCGCGAACCTTATCCGGTAATGGCATCAGGCCAATATCCACTTTGCGGTCGTAATTGCGCGGCTTGAATTCTACATAGCCGGTATCACCAACTTTACCGGTATGTCCACGCTGTGGTGTTGGCGGAGATATGGACTCCTCTGATAGTATAGAGTCCAGATTTATCGTAACATCTTGCTCGTAAACAATATCTTGTTCCGAGGGTGTGTTATTCACATTATTGGTGCTCGATGGCGTATTGCCGAGCAATTCTTCAATATCGCTGCTTTCGACGGTCATTTCGATTTCCTGCACGTCTTCTTCAACAGGCGGCGGTTCGACCGGCGCAGGTTCGGGAACTGGTGCGGGCGCAGCCGCAGGTGGCGGCGTTTCTTTCGCTTCCGCCTCTTCCTTAACGACTTTCTCTACCTCTATATTCGTGCTGCCGCTAACGGAGTCGAAGCTGGCAATTGCTTCGTCGACAGACGGGTATTCGGAAATAATATGATAGAATTCGAGCATCTGGTAGATTTCATATATTTCCGGACCCATATTAGCAAGCTTGATATCGCCGCCGCTTTCGCGAAAGCGCTTGATTTCACCAATCAATACACCCCAACCGGCACTGCTCATATATACCAGATTCTGGAGATTGAAAGTCAAGCAATAGTACTCATCGGCAAGACAGTCATCGATGGTTTTCTGAAGCAAGTGACAGTTGGCCTGATCCACGTAGCCGCTGATTTGCAGCAGGCGAATCCTTGATTCAGTGTCGACTTCCTTGATCTCGATCTTAATTCCTTCTTGTTCAATCATCTCGTCAACTCGCCCTGATTTTTCTTTAATTCCAATTTCGAAATTTTGCCGGAGGCATTCTTAGGAAGGGAATCCTTAATTTCAACATGCCGAGGCACCTTAAAGGCAGGCAAAACTTTCTTACAAAAGGTAATCAGCTTTTCTTCCGTAAAATCGACGATACCCGGCTTGGGTACAACAAAAGCCTTGATGGCTTCGCCCAAAGTCGGGTCTTCCACACCAATGACCGCGACCTCGTGCAGGTCGCCGTGCTCCAGTATTTTTTCCTCAATTTCTTTTGCGCTTACGCGGTTGGCACCGGCCTTGATCATATCCTTTGATCTCCCGACTACATAAATATAACCTTCGTCGTCCATCTTTCCAAGATCACCGGTAAAATATAAGCCGTTGCGCAAGACCTTCTGAGTCTCCTCTTCATCCTTCCAATATCCCTGCATAATATTGGATCCGCGGGCCACTATTTCCCCGGTTTCTCCTTGCGCAACCGGCAGCCCTTCCTGGTCGGCCACAAAGACATCCACATTGGGAATCGCCTGACCAATTGAACCCCATTTCCGGGTCAATTGACGCGGGTCCAGATAGGACAAACGAGCGGATGCTTCGGTCGCCCCATACATGATAAATAAATTGGCTGGATAAAAAGTCATTGCTACTTCTTTTTGCAACGCCGGGGCCATCGGTCCACCGGCCTGGGTTAAGTACCTAAGCTTCGGAAAAACCATCTTCTGCACAGATGACTTATTCAGAAGAATCGAAAACGTTGAAGGCACGCCGGAAAATCCGGTGCATTCGGTCTGTGCCATCGTCTTTAAGACCGCATTCGGAAACGTGAAGCGGTTGTCGAGCACCAGGGAAGCACCTGCTGCCACATGCGTATTGAGCAGCGACTTCCCGTAGACATAGAAAAAGGGCAGTATGACCATCACCCGGTCTTTACTGTCCAGTGATAAATACTCGATGATCGAGCGCGTGTTGGTTACGATATTGAGATGCGATAGCATCACGCCTTTGGGCTTGCCGGTACTGCCGGACGTGTAAATGATTGACGCCAAATCCGGATCTATCACCCGAACAGCCGGCGACTCTACATTGTCATTGGAGAGTATTACTTCCAGAGGCAGGATGGTTTCGATCGGCCCGGAAACGTCCACTTCCGCATCGGAGACAACGAGCTTAAGCCAATCAAGCGAGTCGGCAATCTGTTGGATTGTTGCCCGGTATTTCTTGTGAGCTATCAACGCAACTGCTTCGGAATCGTTCAGCAAATAAGCGAGATCTTCTGCAACGATCTCGGTATTTATTGCGACTGTCACCGCACCGGCTTTCAAGATACCGTAGTAAGCGGCGACATATTCAAACGAGTTTTCCCAGAGCAGTGCGACGCGGTCCCCTCGACCAACACCGTTTTCAAATAAACTGTTTGCTATCTGGTTTGCCCGGCGATTGAGCTCCCGGTATGTCAACCAGGAATTCTTGTGCCAGACTGCAGGCTTATCGGGATATGCACTTGCAGATCTTTCTAAAAACTGATGAACCAACATGATTTAATACCCCGTAGAGCCACTGCATAAACTATCAGTCAATCTTTTATAGACTGTGATGATTAGCAAAAACACATTCTTTCAATTATTTAAGCGCTCAGGCAGCCTGCTGCTGAACTTGCAATCCGGCGTGCTCGAACGATGTAAATGGAAACCGGTCGGTAATCACATCGAGCCGGTGCAAAAACTTGGAAATACCCATATAGTGACGCAGCTTTGCCGGGAATCCCAGATCAACCTTGGGCTGATCCACATCAAACTCCCAGGGATGTGCGTAATACATGATGGGGCGACCTTCTTTTTCGCAGCGCTTCATCAGCGTCAGCGACATCTGCAGCGGATAGAGGCGAAAGTAGCCGCCACCGCCGACCGGCAAATTGTAGTTGCCGTAGCGAACGGTCGTCATCGGATACTCAACAACCCCGCCGTCAGCTGCTTCAAAAATCTGATACGGGTGACGTGGTGCATCGGGAATACCATAACGGTCGTGATGTATCGGAAAAACGGATGAGTCAAAGCGGATGCCTTCTTCATACATGATCGGCAGCGCCCACATGGTCTTTTTCGTAATCGAAAAGGTCGGTGCCCGAAACCCGACAACCGGCTTATCCGACAATTCATTGAGCACCTGAATGGACTTCCGCAAATCCAGGCGGAATTCTTCCGGGCTCATTTTGTTCACCATGATGTGCGCATATCCATGCGTCGCAATTTCATGGCCATCGCGGACTGCCCAGGTTACCAGCTCCGGATAGCGCTCAGCTACCCACCCAAGAAAGAAGAAGGTTGCTTTCAGGTTCTTTCTCGACAGGAAATTCAGGATGATCTCGGTGCTGATTTTTACTCTGCTTTCGAGATTCTCCCATTCCGTGTTGGGAAAACGGCCGGCAAACATCTCCGGGTGAAACCATTCTTCAATATCAAACGACAAAATGTTCTTCATGACCTTAACTAGTCTTCCTTTTTCATCATGGATGCAAAGACGCTCTTGATCAAAATCTTAACGTTCAGCGTCGGAGAATGAGAATGATCCACGTAATAGAAATCGTATTTCAGCTTCTCGCGAATATCTTCTACCGAACTTCCGGGGCTCAGTTCCGAACGGGCATAACCCACCAGCCCGGGACGAACTTTCAAGCGATTTTCGTAAAAGGGAATTTCCTGACGATAGCGGAAGTGGTAGTAGGGACGTTCAGCGGACGGCCCGATAAAACTCATATCCCCAACGAGGATATTCAGCAGCAGCGGGAGATTATCCAGTCCGGATGAACGCAGCATCCGTCCAAAACGGGTTTGCAGGTTCCGGACGTCTGTCGCGAAATGTAATTCATTAAATTTTTTGAGGTCTGCGGTCACAGTGCGAAATTTCAGGGCGCGGAAGCTTTTCCCGTTCATGCCGACGCGGCGTTGGGAAACCAAAATACTGCCACCGGACTCGAGCTTCACAAACAAGCTGATCAGCAGCCACAGGGGCAGGGAAACAACCAGGAAGAACGCGGCGCCAAGTATATCCACAATTCGGCGGATACTAAATCCACCGCCACCGGAGCCGGAAAACAGACTCTTCAGGGCGCGGCCAAATTCGAGATCGTAAACGTCAGCTACCAGCCGATATTCCAGGCCCAGTTTCTCACAGGCATTGATGATGCCGTGCAAGCGATTCACATCAAATGCATCGACTGCCACAACCACGCGGCCGATTTGATGTTCTTCCACAAGGCCGGCTAAATTCTCGATCGATCCGAGCACTTTACCGGTAAACGGCAATTCTTCACTAACGCCTTCGCTCTGAATGCGAATAAACCCAACGGTATCATCGCCAAACATTCCCAAATAACCCGGATTTTCGAAGATTGAAACGCCGATCGGGTTGTAACCAATTATTGCAACGTTTTTGAACGTCTCGTGTTTCTTTTCGCTCACGCTGGCTTCACCATAAGTATTAGTTTCTAACATATATCCAGACTCTGTCTTCAGGTTGATTGGTTTCGGTAAATTGGTTTAGATATAGCTCCGCCCGGTTAATCACATGCAGGCCAATATAGCTGACCACCGCAACTGCTCTATGATCGACCTCACAGAAAAATTGCGCCCAATTTTTCAATCACCAACAGCCCAAGTGGGCCTTCGTTAAACCTTATTTTCGAATCGTTCATTTCGAAAGTTAGCGACAAATTTCAAAACGAAAAGAAATGTCGCCATTTACAGGCCTGTAAAGAGAAAGAGAATTAATTAAAAAGAATTTCTCTGGAATTTGTTTCAATGTTAACTTCTGGTTTGACAACGAATTCCAAAGGCAACATGCGACTGACGATTCCAAATCAGCTCACCATTCTAAGAATCCTGCTGACGCCTGTCTTCGCCTTTTATTTTCTTCAAAAAACCCCCTTTGATCAACTTCTGGCAACCATTCTTTTTTCAATTGCCGCCTTCACCGATTGGTACGACGGCTGGTTTGCCAGAAAATTTAGCGTAATAACTCGCTTTGGGCAGTTTATGGACCCCCTGGCCGACAAGATTCTGGTTTCAACGGCTTTGGTGGTCTTTGCGGTGCTGGGCTATATCTATTGGTGGATGGTTTGGACAATTATTGCCCGCGATGCACTCATCACCATCAATCGCATATATGCGCTTTATATCGGGCGGCCCATTATTACACATGTTGTGGCGAAATGGAAAACCGCTGCCCAGATGCTAACTGTGTTCCTGATTCTCATTTTTGTCAACTATCGAAACTACTATCAGACCACAGATACACCTTATACAGCAAATTATCTCGATCCAATCGGACTTGCTATGCTTACCGTCACAGTGCTGACGGTTATTTCAGGGGTGATATATGTCTATGAAAACCGGGCATTATTGGTCGGTTTGCTTCGTAAACTGGTTGGAAGGTAGGGGCCTTCGGCCCGTCAGCCGACCACGTCGGCGTCAATCGCTTCGCCTGATAAAAACGGCGAGCTTGTGAGCCTGACGTGAGCGCAGCGAACTGACGCTGGCGCAGCCAGCTGACGAACCAAAGGATCTAACGCGAACGAAGTGAGCCTACTTTTTCATCAATTTCCCTAGCAGATCGATGGTGGCTTCATCCAGGTCAAGTTCGCGGGCTTGTGCACGCCAGTCGTCGCTTGCTGCAGCGGCCGGTCCATTCTCGAGACGCTCTACCAGCTGACGCCGTTGAGCCTGCAATAAGAGCATCTGCGTATCAATCGTGGCGATTTTGTCCTGCAATACTCTATCATTGCCGTTTTCCGTGATGCGTTCCTGCATCAGCAGGTGATCAATCAGCACCAGGGCAACCATCGCCTCTGCAACCGGGACAACGCGCGGACAGATACAGGGGTCGTGCCGGCCGCCGGTTTTGAACTCGGTTTCCTTGCCGTCGTGATCCACAGTCATTTGCGCTTTGCCAATCGAAGACGGCGGCTTCACGGTAATACGCATCACCAGATCTTCGCCATTGGTAATCCCGCCTAGCACGCCGCCGGAATTATTGGTTCGGGTTCGGAAACGGTCTTTATCTGTATCGTATTCAAATTCATCATTGCTCTCGCTGCCTTTTAACACCGCCGCTCTGAAGCCACTGCCCATCTCAAAGGCCTTCACGGCACCGATAGACATCAGCGCTCCGGCAAGATCCGCTTCCAGCTTATCAAACACCGGCTCTCCCAATCCGGGCGGACAATCACGGACAACCACTTCTATGACGCCACCCAGCGAATCCTGCTCATCGCGGGCAGCCAGAATAGCCGCTTCCATACGCTTCGCGGCCTCGGCATCCGGCGCACGCACCACATTGCGTTCAATTTCGTCGAAATCCACCGATTCGGCGCGAATATCGGCCACCTGGCGGGTGAATCCGCGAATGTCGATACCGCGGGCAGCCAACATTTGCTTGGCGACAGCACCGGCAGCAACACGGCAGGCAGTTTCCCGGCCGCTGGCCCGGCCGCCACCGCGATAGTCGAAAATGCCAAATTTCTTCAGGAAAGTAAAGCTGGCATGTCCCGGGCGATAGATACTTTTCAGGTTACCATAGTCACGCGAGCGCTGGTCTTTATTCTTGATCAGCATACACATTGGCGCGCCGGTGGTTTTCCCTTCGAAAACCCCGCTGACGATCTGCACCTTGTCTTCTTCCTTGCGTGGGGTCACCACGTCGCTCTGCCCGGGCTTGCGACGGTCCATGTCAAATTGTATCGCCTCTGCGTCAATCGGTAGTCCCGGTTGCAATCCATCCACAACTACCCCGATATATGGTCCGTGGCTCTCGCCGAATGTCATTACCCGAAAAATACTGCCTCTCAAACTGCCACTCATAGTTCACTTCCCGTTTAGTTCTTCGATTAGCTGGTCTTGTTGATGTTTGATACCGGCAACAGATGAAATGATGAAACATCCCCCTGTGTCCCCCTTCGAAGGGAGGGGGATGTTTCCCGAATTGCCTGTGATCTTTTGCGTTTAACTTCCAATCTTAAGTCTCCAGTCTCCATCACTCCATCCCCTTGCTGAGGATCGACTAAATTTGTCAGAACTTGGGCGGAAGTCAAGGCAAAAGATCACGCCGGCGCTAACCAAAAACAAAAAAACCGTCGCTGCCTTTGCAGGCAGGACGGTTCACTCCCTTCCTATAACCGTTTCCGGAGTATCGATTCGATACATCCGGCAACAGGGTTTGCAGAATTAATTCAGCGAATTTTCCAGTAAGGCATTTTCACCGATATAACGCTTAATCGCCTGAATCAGCGAAGCGCCGACTTCCTGCAAAAACAACTTATGGGCCATGGCAAGCGCTTCTGTGCCGTCATTGGAAGTCACAACAGCCATCGCGCGGCTCAGATATTCCACATTCTCACTCGCAGAATGCAGCCAGCCGGTTAACTGGCTGGTGGTTGCGTGCGGTTCAATGTCCACCAGGAAATCTTCGGCCTGCTCGCTATTGTCGGCAATGTAGACTTCCATCAGGATTTTGAAAATGGTGTTATATGCTTCCGGACAAAGCATTCTATGTCCATAGGCATCCATCACAATGTGATGCTGCCATTCGATATCTTCGCGAAAATCCCAGAACTGGGAGCCATCTTTAAGGGTTTTCTTGGTGAAATTGTCGAGTATCTCGCGAGAAATACTGCCGATGGTTGGAAAAGCGTGATGCATGATACGATCCTTGCCTTGAGATGAAAGGTTTTCATTCCCGCTGGAAGCGTACACAGCAATAGATCGTCCCTGAGAAAAGCTGCGTGATGTTCTGGCCACACCAACTTCCACTGGAAGAATGAGTTTAGTTATGTTTATTCATTTTGTACTTGTAATGCCGCAAAAATTACCTCAATCTTCGGCAGATGCCTGAAGAACATTAATACTTTTTGACATTTTTTATCTATGCCATTGTCCAGAGGGCCGATCGCATCAATTTTACCGCTAAAAATACCGTCAAAATGCGGAAGCGCGCTTAAAACTGCCATTCTTCCTGGGAAACGATGCCCTCTACTTGCTTCAGCAAAAAACGAAACTGGGCAACAGAGAATTCCTCATCAGACGGAATCACCAGTAATTGACCATAATACAGCATAAATTGATGCCCTGCCATGGTCATCGGCCCGTTAAAATTCAGTTCCCGTAGCTTCTCAATAAAGTTCTCTTGGATGCAGGCGGTCGAATTAAGCATAGTAAGGCTCCTGATTTAGATTAATACCGTGAATAATAGGTAACGCATGTCCCAGTTTTAACCGCATCAGAATCCATGCTTCCAGCGAACGCTGCAAATCCTCCCGGCACTGATCTTGTTCCGCACCGAAGGCGATAACCCCCTGACAAACAGGAATCAGGCCGGCAATCGAGCCATCTTCCAGCCGGCTATATTCTGCACTCAACATTGCTTGTTCGATGTAGTCGGTAAAAACGTAATAGCTAAAAATGCTGAACTCCTTTCCCTCAAAGCCATTAAAACAGCCAAAGAGCTTACGCCAAAACCCGTGGCATAAACCCGATTTCATCACAGTCCGAAGTGTCACGCCAAAGACCTTCCTGACGGCGGGCAGATACTGTGAAGAGGCTTTTCCTAAGACTCTTTAAGAATCGGAAAAACTACCAACAACTTTAACTATTTGTGGTGTCTGTATGACCTGTAAGTGGCATCCTGACGGGGTACTTAACCTTCCGGTGGTTGCGGGAGCAGTCAATTACCATCAACACCTTCGATATGTGCCGACCCTGAGCAAAAAAAATTGAAATAGTAGAACCTTCCCGGCTTTTCTTCCATTAAATTAATCGGTCGGTCTTCAAGGGCCGTGATGAGTTTCATAAAAACTCAAATGAGTAATAAAAAAATGCAGCTTGAAGCGGGAATTGCGTATAATTATGGCCAAAGCCGGTATTTTTTGTGTAAAACGTGAGTACCAGCACGGCAGAAATCCGTGAAAATATCATCCTTTTGCTGATATTTTGCGTCTTAACATCTGTATTATTGGTGGAAACTAGCCTGAAAAGGAATAGCGAATGAGACTGAAGAATCTTCTTATTGCAGGTCTTTTGATTGTGTGCACGGCCTGTGCAAACTACAAAACGCTCGAGCCTAAACCGGAAATTACGGCCAGGGAAGCTGACTATACCGCGGTGCTCGACAAGGATAAGAATTTCAAAGTTAAAGACGGCAAGAAGTATAAGATGGAATTCCCGGCACTGCCGCAGGATAACACCTATCTCGTCATTCAGCACAACAGGCGTCAGGGTATCGACTCATACCTGACCCGCCAATTTGACGACGATGGCAATATGCTGCGCATGGAAGATGTCGCCCAGGACTTCCCGGATCGCGAAGTCTACCAGCTTGATAGAACCGTGCCGACCTTTTTCTGGGTCGTAGATCATGTCGATGAAGAAGTCGAACTCGATATCGATTATCGCTACATGCCGATCTGGCGTTATCGCATCGAAACACGTAGCGCCACTTTGAATGAGACCCTGCAGTCAAATACAGTTGATCGCACAGATTATAATGCCCTCGGCGTGAACCTGACTGCCGAAGCAATGAGTGTTTCCGCAAACCTCAGCGATGTGCGTAGTCGCATCGACAACCTGCAGGCTGTTCAAGGAGAATTATTGGAAATCGAAGCGATTTTCCCGGCCGGCATTCGCAACTCTACGGATAAGGCATATCTCTCCTATCAGACCCTCAGCAATGATCTGAAAAAGGAAATTGCATTCCAGCAGCAATACGAAACCCTTCTCGACGTGCTTGATAAAGAAAAGCAGAGCCGTGGCAATACCCGCATGTTTGCCACCGCCATCCCGGACTTCCTCAACTTCTTCGAGCAGCGCAGCGCATATCCACAGGGGGCAGTCACCGAGGTTCAGCGCGTGGTAAGCGGACGTCTTGGTGAAATTGCACCGTATTTTGAAGATGTATTGCGCAATAAAAACGATATTAATCCAATTGACCTTCCGGCTGACCAGGTGGACGATCTCTATCGCGCCAGCGGACGGGTAAATGATCGCAGCTTTAATGACGTTGCGAATTTCATTGATCAGTTTAATCGCGATGTTGCTTCTCTGAACAGCGCCAAAGCAAGTATGAAAGCCATTGAGGACGAGATCCGCAGCTCCGGCAGCTGGCCGTCCAATTCTTTCTATGCGGGCATCAATCGCCGCATCTCCCAGGTTGAAAATTCACTGCCGCGCCGTGTCTCTTATGGCCGCTACAGCAATTACACCTGCGCCCGCAAGCTCGGCGATGAAATCAACCGTGTTCGCCGCAGCGCCAGTTCTTCCCGTACCCGCTATTCGCGCGCAGCGGATGTCGTATCACAGATCAATTCGTATCGCACAGCAAACGACTATCCGGCTATCCGCCGCTTGCTGAAGAACAACAGCGACCTCGGCTTCCTGATTACGCAATACAAGGAGCTGGATCGCGAATCGCTGCGTCAGCAAGGCGCTGAAATCAACCGTCTGCTGGAAAGCGGCGACTGGGCCAGTGCCGAAAGCAAGATCAGCTCGCTTTATCGCGACCGCGATTTCCTGGACTACGCTGCGATTTCCCGCGAAAAAGACAGCCAGGTGAAGCAGTATGAGGAAAAGCTGGTTCAATCAATCGAGCAGGCGTCGAAAGACCGTATCAGCGCTTTCATTGATGCAAACCAGGGCAACTTCAACAATGTCGATGCTTTATACGCAAACGAAGCATTCGATCCGGTGCATACGCTGTCATTCTCCTCCGGTGGCCCGAATGTCGTTGACAACTTCAATAAACGCATTCGTGATTACCTGAATGGTTTCAAGCATGACGAGTTCCCGAAAACGTCGATCGAGAAAATCTATGGTATGTTCACAGCGAACCCCCGTGACCAGGGAGTTGAAAAAGCCCGCGGCATCGTTGAGCATGGCAAGCAATACAAAGGCGATAATCGCCGCATCAAAAACCTGGTTGCTGAAACCAATCCCTTGATCGCCAAGTGGATTACCAAGCCGAAGAACTATCGCAAGATGTATGCATTGCCGGTCAATAAGCGCCAGGGCAAAGCCAATGAATATGTGTTCCGCATTAACCTGCGTATTCCTTCGGATGCCAAATTCCCGGTATATGATGTAAATATCAAGCTGCCGCGTGAAGTCGCCGACAAAGCCGGCAATCAGCAGTGGTATACCAAAATGACCATGAACGGCAAGATTCTCAAGAATGAAGGCCGGTTTACGATTACTGCGCCGACAAAAGCCAATAACTACGAATGCCAAATCACGCCGCTTCAGGTGAAGAAGACCGGGAACAATATACTTGAGGTTCGCTTCAATCATGATGCCTTCAAGGTTTTGGAAGTCAGCGTTATGGCCCAGCGCCCGATCATGAAGCGCAACTAGCAAACAGCAGCGACTCAACTTGTTCAGTGGAAACCGACAAAGGAATAACCCATGACACCGACACAGAGGAACATACTGATTGGCGTGATTGTAGCGGCTTTGGTTGGCGCCGGCCTATGGTGGTGGTTCAGCGACGACCTGTCCAATCAGATTGTGATACCTTACATCGAGCATCAAAAGCCAGCGATCGATCCGCATCTGCCGGATGCCAATGCGCTTTCGGATAAGCTGGATGAAGTGCTTTTCGAAGGTCTATTCAATATTTCCGCCAATCCTAGCGGCGTCGTTTACGAAGATGGCCTGGGACAATTTATTGACATTACCGAAGATAACGTGGTTATTATTCGGCTCAAGCAAGACAAGAAATGGCATAGCTCGTACAACGTCAGCGTAGATGATGATGAGGTAACGGTTCAGGATGGCTCGGACGTATTATTCAGCGCCCGTGATCTCAACTTCACTCTGAACCGCATCCAGCGACTGGGTAGCCGTTCGCCGGACTACGTGTTGGTATCCCAGGCAGTGAAGTCATTTGCTTTCGAAGGCCCGGACAATAACAACGAGATTCGCTTTTCGTTTAAAGATGACCGCATCTGGACGGAATCGGATATCAAGGAAGTATTGTCTTTTAAGATCCTGCCCCACAATTCGGATGTTGCTGCCCGGAATTACATGGTTGGCACCGGCCCCTACCTCGCGGTGTTGCCGCAGGCAGAGGTCAGCAATTATTATCGCAATCCGGCCGGACGCACCTTGCTGGAGCATGTCAACCTTCAACCGTATATTGACAACAGTACTTTCACCACAGAGTTCAAAAACGGCAATTTCAATGTATTACTCGGTACCCCCTTTGGCAGCCTTTCGCCAATCCTGGAGAGTCCGGAGGAATTCTTCACCAAGTCCAATATCAGCACCACGTTTTTTGCGGTGCTCTTTAACACCCAGCGCCTGAACATTACCCAGCGCCGGGAGTTGCGCAAGCTAATCGACAACCGCAAAATCCTCAATCGATTCTTCAAAGTGGGCACGCCACAGCAACGGCACATTGTCGACTACAAAGGCAATAGCGACAATTACGGCGATTATCTGAACGCCAGCGTGTTTCCAAGCAGCAGCTACTATGTAGAAGAAGAAATCGTGCTGCCGCAGCCGGACAATACGGCGCCGGATCTTTCTGTCCTCCCGGACAGCATTCGCCTGGTCGCCTCCATCAATCATGGTCATCGTGAAGAGTTCAGTGAACTGCTGGAGATCATGAATGATCCGGCGATCGGTCAGGGGCGGATAAAAGCAGCGGCTGTCAGCAATGACGACATTCGTCGTGGTAATTATGACGCCATTCTCGTCGCAATCGATGGCTATAAGAGCACTTTCTTATTTGACCTCTATAACATTTTCCTTCGTCAGCCGGATTTTGACACTTACAAGATCAACCTGGTGACGGAAGTGAATGCAGACGGAGAAAACGTCGCCAATCCACAATCATTGCAGGCGCAAAACAACTTCTGTCGTCTGGATGCACCTGCGGCCGGACCGGAACAGGAGAAAATTCTGCAGTTCCTTGAGTACATGCACGGCTTCATGTATAGCAATTACATCGGCGACAAGCAGGCCTATGCCCGCTATTTTGATGAAACTGAATACGAACTGGCGCTGGGCAGCTATCTCTTTTCTTTGCCGTCGCTGGCGTATTTCAGCACCCAGTTTGACGAATTTTCGATCGACCTGTACGGCGTCGCCTCGCAGTTGTCCACCATCGAGAAATGGGACGAACGCCGCGAGGAATAAACCATGCCCAATCAGGAAAGATGTATCCCGCCGGGACAGGGCACCTCTTTTAGCAGCCGGTCTGTGAAGACCGGCCGCTTTATCTTGATTTGTGCCATTTTGAGCGGTCTGCTGTTCAGCAGCTTCGCACAAGAGCGCGGTGAAAAGGTAGATTTGCTGATCAGTGAGAATCCGCGCGCCTTTAAAATCCTGAACAAATATCAGCAGGAGGCGAATTACGACGACCTCCAACGCTTTCAGGCCTATCGCCCGATGGTCATCGTTGCTGCGGATTCATTTTTGAGCGACGGCTATACGCCCTGCACTATCGTCAAGCTGGATCGGAGCACCTTCTTCCTGGAAAAGAACCAGGAACAGGAACTGTTGAATGCATCCGCTGCCGGAGAAACACTCACGCTTACCAAGGTGACCGTAGTAAATGATACGGTGGTCTTGCAGCGGGATGTTAACCTCTCACGTTTGCCGAGTCGCAGCGTTGACAATGAAAGCGGGACGGCGACCAAGGAGACCTTATTGTTGCGGCAATTTCGCCACCGGGGACTTTACCTGGTAGCAAGCCTTAGCGGTCCGACGCTCTTTGGCTGGGTAACGATGCCAGCAAGTCCGCGCAATCGTATTTGGCGAAAATTTGTGCCAGAAGCAGTCACTACCACACTTGATGATGGATTGACCAGGCGCCTGAAAGCGCGCGTTGACACTTTCAACAAGCTGATTGTGCAATTGTTTGACCATCATAGTATGGAAAGCGGGCGAAAACAGGCAGCACCACAGTGGCAGGCATCGGAAAATGACGGCAGCCTGGCCTTTCAGCTCAGCGATCCATTGTGGTACGAAAAGTTGTCCACCAGCATCGACTACCTGGTGTTGGATCTCGAGAATGTGTTGCTCGGCAGTAAATTCAAGGTTAGCAGAACAGATACACACATTGAAATAATTGAGAAATAGCCTCGGAAACATCCCCCTGAATCCCCCTTCGAAGGGGGACACAGGGGGATGTTTCGCGCAGCGAACTGACGGCGAGTTTACGAGCCTGACGCGAGTAAAACGAGCTGAGGGGCCGAAGGCCCTGACGTGAGCGCAGCGAACTAACGCGAACATAGTGAGTCCAACGAACGAAGTAAATTCATGAAATCCAAATTGCTTGAACATATTCTCAGCATTGTGGTTGTGAGCAGTATTTTCCTGTTCATGATGGTGCAGTTTCAGTCGCAGAGCCGCGATGTGGAGATGGCTGCGGATCGGGAAATTGCTCCCTTCCTGGCACTGGATTTCATCGACTACGACAATCCCCTGCACCGCTCCTTGTTGAAAGAAAGTATGGATGCATTTTATCCCGGACAGGAAAGTCGCCATGCCGAGCTATTGCAAAAAATCCAGGATCATCGCGCCCGCGAAATTACCGCAGCCAGACAGCAGGACAACAGCGGCAAGGGCTTATCTGCGCCTCGCTTATGGGAACTCTTCGGTATGTATTTGCGCTTCATTCTCGCCTACGGGATCGTCATGTTCCTCACCTATTACGGCGTGCAAACCCTCGGCACCCTACGCTTCGTTCAAATGAAGAAAGGCCAGACATCCTATCTAGCTGCTCTTGTGAAACATGTCAACAAATGTCGCGGCGCCGATAGCGCCAATTGGCAAGACTGCGCCAAAACAGGAGCGACACTTTTCGGTAAAGCCCTTGCAAAGGGCATTTTGTACATGATTCTCTTTTCACCGGCATATGTGCTGGCCTACTCCTTCAAAACCCGCTTCGATACCGATTCCTTGTTTTTTATGGTGGTATTGGGCGTGCTCTCAAACGGCTTATTGATCAATTACGCCAATAAATTCTACACGTTTCTGGTCAGTGAAAGTCGCAAAGGCTACGTGCAAACCGCTATTGTAAAGAATCTACGCAATAGCTACCTGGCGGAAGAAGGGGGCATTAAGCTCGGCGAGATCTTTCGACTGCGTAAGTCATTCGAGGGACATGTCTTTCATCATATTTTTATCAATGCCCGCTACCAGTATCTCTCAACGATCAAAGAGCAGGCATCATTCCTGATATCCGGCCTGGTGATCATTGAAATGGCCCTCAACATTCACAATCACCTCTGCTATGAACTACTGCAAAATATTCTCTATCAGCAATATGACGTGGTGGTGCTCATCGTCCTGGGCATTTACCTGGTCTTGAAAACAACAGAGATTCTGGCAGATTATTGGCTGTATTTTGAATCGCGACGCTACGAGAACAAAGCCTCATGAGCTATTTGCAAAATATATATGAGCAGAAAGACAAACTCTGGTTTGTGATTTGGCTGCTGGGCATTGCGGCCCTGGGCATTTGGGATATGCTTTTCCTAAACCAGCCGGCGTTTCGCCAGCTACGAATCGGCTTTTATCAAACGATCAAAATTGCCCTGATCGTTATTTTGCTCACTGCGGTGGTCAGCTGGATTGTAGCAGTATTGCTGGAGCGCCTGGAGAACAGTCGTTTCTCAGCCCTGTATCTGGCTGCAACCTTTGTTCTGAACATCATCCGTTCCATTCCGCAGATTGTCGGTATTCTTGGTGGCTATACCTTGATCACCTTCTGGCTGCAAAACGGCACCCTGCGAACCCCATTGAGCGTCATCTTCGCAATTGCAGTGACCATCAGTCTATTTGTGTTCCTGGAGCTAGTCGACTTGATTCGCGAACGCATTCATTATTATAAGAAGCGCGACTTTTACAATGCCATGCGAGTTTGCGGAATATCAGAAAATCGAATTATTAATACCGAAATTCTCTGGAAGAATTCTTTATCACATATTTTCAACAAGCTGATATCGATATTTGGCATCACGATTTTCCTGCAATGCAGCATAGACTTTATTATTTCAGTAGGCTTATCGACGCGGGTCAGTGCCATCAACTTGCCGGTCACACTCGGCAGCCTGCTGGCCAAGATTGACAGCAAGCAGGATATCCTGGCAATCGGTCATACGTTTGGAGACATCACCTACTTCAGCCGGCTCTTTTTTGAGCATTTGCAGGGCATCAGCGTGGCCTTTTTGATCGTGTTTACCTTGCTTTGCGTCTACAAGATTTCGAACGGCTTTGCGGAAAGGTATGAACTATAGGTCACATCCCCCTCTATCCCCCTTCGAAGGGATAGAGGGGGATGTAACAGGAGGAGCATTCAGTTTTGGTCGAAGCCGTCGAACATCTTATGAATCAGAGAGGGGATTTGTTACACTTTTTGATTGCACAGGGAATGGATTGTATATAGTTTCAAAGGTGATAAAGCAGCATTCGAAAAATTCAATTCACATATTTGAAGTCTAGGCCAGCAAACGGGAACCGATCGCCGATTTGCAAATACAATCAGAAAGAACAAGCAGAATCAGAATTTACATACATTAAACATTCGAATTAAGGAGATTGCCAACATGGAATACTACCTGGAAGCAGCCGAAAAGGATGCCAAGGATAAGGATAAAGAAAAAGGCCCGCAGGGCGTTGCCGCCAAGCTCCTGGAAAATCGCACCATTCTCATTTATGGTGAAATTAATCAGAAGGTTGCCCAACGCGTTAGCGAGCAGTTGCTGGTTATGTCTACCGACAACAATGACGACATTACCATCTATATAAATTCGCAGGGCGGGCACGTTGAATCCGGCGATACGATTCATGATATGATTCGTTTCGTAAAGCCGCGTGTCAAGATCGTTGGTACCGGCTGGGTGGCCAGCGCCGGCGCTTTGATTTTTGCCGCTGCTCCGGTTGAAGACCGTTTTTGTCTGCCGAACACCCGCTTCCTGCTGCACCAGCCATATGGTGGCGCACGCGGCCAGGCAACGGACATCGGCATTGAAGCAAATGAAATTGTGAAGATGCGCCGCCGTCTGAACGAAATCTTTGCCAAGCAAACCGGTCAGCCAATTGACAAGGTTGAGAAGCAGACAGAACGTAATTTCTGGATGTCCGCTAAAGAAGCCAAAGACTACGGTCTCGTTGGCACCATCGTTAGCAGCCAGGCAAAGCTTTAAACACGACTTTCATGCTGCGATCATCACGGTGATCGCAGCATTTCTTCCATTCCCAACACCAACACAACCGCATGATAGCCCAATACGATATCCACATCGCCAAAGCGGCGCGCACCATCGTTTCTATTGATGAATTCCAGCTTCCGGATCAGAAGATCACCTTTCTATTTGGCGAATCGGGTATTGGCAAATCGATTCTTTCGAAGGCGGTTTATGGGCTGCTGGACCCCACGCGGCTGTCGGTGACTATCAACGAAGGCAACTATGAGAGCTATCTCCGGGAAACAGCCGGGACGCTGCAGGAAAATGGCTTCTTTGTTTTCCAGGAGCCCTCTTCCCATTTAAACCCGCTTATCCCGCTGGAGACACAGCTTGGTGAAGGCAGCCTGGCACAAGCCGGCGGCGAGGCGGCAATTCTTCGGCACCTGTGGGATACAACAAAAGATGATGCCATTCGGCAAATTCTGACGGTCTATCCCAAGCCACATCGCCCCAGCGGCGGTGAAAAGCAGCGCATTCTCCTGGCAATGGCTTTCAAAAAAATCAATCTCAATCAGTCCAAAAACGTTCGAGGGCTTTACATTTTCGATGAGCCGACCGGCAGCCTCGATAACAACTTCCGCAATCTCTTCCTGAAATTACTCTTCGACAAATATCGGGACCAGGCGTTTACCTCACTGATCATCACCCATGATTATTCAATGATCAGCGAGATTTATGACAGTCATGGCGATCTACGCAAGAATGTTGCCTTCAAGGAACTAACAGATGCGGAGAGCGGTCTGAAAATGCGCGATTTTGAAGCTGACGCGTATTTGAACTGGTTGAAGCAGGAGAAATCGCTACCGACATTTGAAGGACATGGTGAGGATACCATTCTGGAAATGCAGAGCGGTTACCAGATATATGGCAAGCGCATTCGCATGCTTCGCAAGCGCGAAGACGACCAGGACGTTCCGCTGGTTATACGTCGTGGTGAAATGGTCTATCTGAAAGCGGCCAGCGGCGTTGGCAAAACCACCCTCGCCAAAATCATTATCGGTCTTGCACGCTGCACCGGTCTGGACTTAAAACTCGGCAATTTGCATCTCACCGACAAAACGGCAGCAAATTTTTGGAAGCGGAAGATTTGGGGCAAACAGGTGGGGATGGTGTTTCAACACGCAGATGAAGCCCTGAATCTGATGTCCAACGTCCGTGATGTCTTCAAGGGATTGCCCTCGAAGGACAAGATCACAGACGAGTACATCCGGCAACGTCTGAAAGATCTCTTCGATCTGGAAGTCGATAATGCATTTCTGAAAAAGAAGGTCAAGCTCTTGAGCGGTGGTCAAAAGCAGCGCCTGAACCTGCTGCGCACCCTGATCCTCGATACCGACCTGATCATTCTGGATGAGCCGCTAAACGGCCTGGACTTCGAAAGTATTCAGCGGGTTATCAAACTCCTGCAGGACAAGCAGCGGGAAGGCAAGGCGATATTAATGATTTCGCATAACGAAGAGATCTTCGATGCCTTGATTCCGGAAGAGAATATTTACTTTATGGAAGCGGAAAGCAGCTGATGCTGGATTCTTGATACTGGATGCTGGAAAGTGACCTCGATGGCCGGAGCAAGTATCCAGCATTCAGCCCCACATTTTTTGATTTTATACTGGATAATCGCATATTGGTACATTATATTGTCGAGCTCTCAGAGAATTGAGACAAGCTTTGCAGATAACGAAACAAGATATATTGAATAGTGTTAGAACCTCTGAACAGGAGTTAAAGCGTTATGAAGTTTAATGGATCTAAAGTCAAATTGTCCCGCCAGCTGGGTGTTCCGTTGACCCCGAAGGCTGCTCGGATCATGGAAAAAAAATCATATCCCCCGGGACAGCATGGTCCATCGAAACGGCCGAATGCAAAGATGTCTGACTACAAGCGTCAGTTGCTTGAGAAGCAGCGTCTTCGTGCTCAGTACAACATTCATGAGCGTCAATTGCTCAACTATTACAAGAAAGCAGCTGGTAAATCCGGAAACACTTCCGACAATCTGATCCAGATGCTTGAATCCCGCCTGGACTCGATTGTTCATCGCGGCGGCCTGGCTCGCACCATTTATGCAGCCCGCCAATTCGTTGGACATGGTCACATTCACGTAAACGGCAAGCCGGTTGACATTCCATCTTATCGTGTTCGCGCGAATGATGTGATCACCGTGCGTCCGAAAAGCCGTCGCATCCCGGGCTTTGCTGAAGCTGTAAAGCTGAGCGATCCCCCGGAATATCTGACGCTCTCCAAACCGGATATGTCCATTACGGTCGAAGAATTACCGATCCGTGATCAGGTTCCGGTAGTTTGTGAAGTGTCACTGGTTATCGAATATTACTCTCGCTAAACGAGATTTTTATACGACCTTTACAGAAAAGGCTGTCCATTGGGCAGCCTTTTTGTTTTTAACACACCCCTAAATCCACTTCCGATAGGGCAAAGGGTTTCCGTTAACAGAATTTCCACAAATTTTCGCGAATGATACCTATACTTTATCCAGGGTTACGTTAACAATTTGCGTCCATTCGTGTAGATTCGTGTTAATCATTTGCATTTTGCCCCCCGAGAAGGCTTAGAGGCGGGTTAGCGCCTTTACTTAGCCACTACCACCACTGTTGTCCTACCGCTCACCTCATAATCCATCTGATTATCAAGACGAACTTCTTCACCGGCATTGGTCACGTCCGCCGGGGCTTCCAGGCTGGTGTCGAGGAATTGATGCCAGGATTTGCCTTTTGGCAGCTTCGGCAGTTCGAATAGCTGACTCTCCCAAAAAGCGTTGGTCATCAGGTAGATATCATTGTCATTGGGATTGTTGTGTAACAACATTCCCAGCGCCTGCGACTCACCGGACCAATCTGCCTGGTAGAGCGTTGTGCCATGCCAGGTAATTCGGATCGGCGCTTCGCCGCCATCTTCATGAAAGCTGGTGCGCCGCAGATTTGGATGCGCCTTGCGAAAACGAATCAGCTCACGTACAAAGCGAAACAAATCCTGATTGGTTTGCAGCAACTCCCAATTAAACCAGCTAATCTCATTGTCCTGACAGTACGCATTGTTGTTGCCGCCCTGGGTTTTCCCAAATTCATCACCGCCGCTCAACATCGGGACACCATGCGACATCATTAGAATTGTCAAATAGTTGCGAACCTGGCGTCGGCGCAGGGCATTAATTTCAGGATTATCCGTCTCTCCCTCAACACCACAATTCCAGCTATTTTCGTGGTTATGTCCATCGCGATTTTCTTCGCCATTTTCCAGGTTATGCTTGTTGTTATAAGAAACCAGGTCCATCAGGGTGAAACCATCATGCGCAGTAATAAAGTTGACGCTATGAACCGGTGAACGACCACTCAACTGGTAGAGGTCAGAGCTGCCGCTAAGACGAGTGGCCAGTGCATTCACCATGCCTTCGTCACCTTTTACGAAACGCCGCACATCATCGCGAAACATGCCGTTCCATTCCGCCCAGCGTCCCCAGGAAGGAAAACTGCCAACCTGGTAGAGTCCGGCAGCATCCCAGGCTTCGGCAATCAGCTTGGTATTGGCCAGAATCGGGTCTTTCGCAATGCGCTCCAGCAGCGGTGGATTGGAAAGCACCGAACCATCCTGCCCACGCCCAAGGATAGATGCCAGGTCAAAACGGAAACCGTCGATATGCATTTCCGTAACCCAATATCGCAAACAGTCGAGAATCAAATCGCGTACCACCGGATGATTGCAGTTAAGGGTGTTGCCGCAACCGGAGTAGTTGTGATAGCGTCCCGTCTTGGGGTCAATGATGTAATAAATGGAATTATCCAGTCCCTTGAAGTTATAGACCGGACCGTTTTCATTGCCTTCAGCCGTGTGGTTAAAGACCATATCGAGAATGACTTCGATTCCGGCATCATGAAGGGCCTTAACCATCTTCTTGAATTCACGAATTTGCTCACCATCGCGGCTGGCGTGAGCATATGAGGCCTTTGGGGCAAAAAAGCCGATGGGATTATATCCCCAGTAGTTCAGCAGGTATTCGCCGGTGGCCGGGTGAATAACGGCATTTTCGATTTCTTCAAACTCGTTTATTGGCAGCAACTCTACCGCTGTCACGCCCAACTCTTTCAAATATGGTATTTTTTCCACCAAACCGCGAAAAGTCCCGGGATAGTCAACACCGGAAGAGTCGTCGCGAGTGAAGCCGCGGACATGCACCTCATAAATGATCGAGTCGGACATCGGAATATTCAACGGCCGATCAAATCCCCACTCAAAATCATCATCAACGACCAGGGAGCGGCGAATATTTTGTGACTGATTCGCGGGGCTATTGTTTCTCCGATAGATTTCACCCCAGCGCCGGCCACCGGTAAAGGCCCGGGCATAGGGATCGGTAACGACAATCGCAGGATCAAACCGATGAATATTCGGGTCGTCGTCCTTCGCGCCACGAAGGCGATATCCGTAGCGCGTTCCTGCCTCAAGATTGCGCACGAAAATGTGCCAAATATTTCCTATCTTATGAATGCGCGGATCAAGTGGCAATTCAATGACCGGCTCATGTTCACTATTTCTAAAGAGCACAAGATTTACGTCGGTTGCATGACTCGAGAAAAGGGCAAAATTAACGCCACCGCGCTGCAGCGTGGCGCCTAGCGGATAGGGTTTCCCTTTTAAGACCTGTATTGAAGAATATGTTGAATCGGAATCTGTTTTTTTCTTCGCGCGGGTATCGGGCATATGAAACCTGATATTGATGAGAAAACTGTCAATTATCGAATCTATTTATAAACAAATACTATCGACTTTACGAATATATCTAGAGAGTGATGATTTGAAATTCTGCCAACTTACAACGCATCACCAAAAATATGAGGACTAAGATAGTTGCGTTGGATCATCCGATCAATCGAAAAGCGCTTTAGTTTGATGGTGGATCATCATCACACTAGCAATCATTCAGGGAATTGCACGATACCGGTCCCGGTATTGTCGCAAGGAGTCGATTACGTAGTTGTTACCAGAGGATGGATATGAACTTCTCGATACGGACACCTGTTAGCGGGTTGGTTTTAGGCCTCATGCTTGTCAGTAGCCCGGTACTGCTGCACTGTCAGCATGAAAAACGCATGGAAGCGGCCGAGGCTGCGCCGCCGGATTCCGTTGTAGAAGAGGACTTTGTGACCAGCACGATTGAACACCCTTTGTGGAGTTACAACACCACCATTTATGAAGCCAACATCCGCCATTTCAGCCCTGAAGGCAATTTCAAAGGATTTGCAAAAGAACTGAAGCGCCTTAAGGAATTGGGTGTGTCCGTCATTTGGTTGATGCCGATTCACCCCATTGGCGAGAAAAACCGCCAGGGCACCATGGGCAATCCTTACTCAGTTGCCAATCATGTGGCCGTGAATCCGGACTATGGCACCCTCCAGGAATTCAAAGCACTGGTTCAGAAGATCCATGATCATGGTATGTATGTGATTATCGATTGGGTCGCTAATCATACAGCCTGGGACCATCCCCTAACCCAGGAACACAAGGAATGGTATAATCTGGATAGCACCGGTAACTTCATGCCGCCCTTTGAAGACTGGACTGACGTGATTGACCTCAATTACGATCAGCCGGAATTACATGCCTATATGCAAGACGCAATGGAGTTCTGGGTACGCGAAACCAATATCGACGGTTTTCGCTGTGACCTTGCCGGCCTCGTGCCCCTGGAATTCTGGGAAGAAACCACCGCAGAACTGCGCAAGATCAAACCATTGCTAATGCTCGCTGAATGGGAAGCCCCGGAATTTCACGCCCGCGCCTTCGATATGACCTACGGACGCAACTTTTTTGGCATCGTCAACGCTGTGGCCCAGGGCTATGCCGACAGCCGCAGCTTCGACAATTTCCTCTACGAAGAGGCAAATTCTTTTCCCCATAATGCCTTTCGCTTGTATTTCACGACGAACCACGATGAAAATGCCTGGAACCAGACTGCCAGAGAACGTCTCGGAGACGGCCTGCCGATGTTTACGGTATTGTCTGCCACCTTGCGCGGCGTACCGCTGATATTCAACGGGCAGGAAGCAGATCTTAATCGCAATCTGAAGCTGTACGAGAAAGATCATATTCGCTGGCGGAAAGGCGAGATGTATCCCATCATCGAAAAGCTCCTGAAGCTTCGCAAGGAAAACACCGCACTCTGGAACGGTGAGCGCGGTGGTGAAGTGACAAAGATCCACAACTCCGGGGGCTCAGCCGTATTCTCCTTTGTTCGCGAGCGCGATGATGACAAGGTATTTGTGGTGGTGAATCTTTCCCCTGAAAAGCAAATCGCTTATTTCAATGAAGCGGCTTATCGCGGCACCTATCAGGAGTTGTTCAGCGAAGAAGCTGTCGTCATGCGCAAAAGCTCCAGTGTGGAGCTGGCGCCCTGGGATTACCGGGTCTATGTAAAAACACCGCCGGTTGAGCCAATCGCCGAAACCAAGTAATACCGAATTTTTAAAAACTGGACATCAATACCCGCGCCGCCTAATTTACGTCGTTATTGATACCTGCAATTTATAAGGGGACGTACATGACGCGCGATCAATTGAAGCAATATTATAACCGGGTTCGCTCGGTTACTGAAGAGATTTGCAAGCCGCTCACCGTAGAAGACCATGTCATCCAGCCGATTATTGATGTAAGCCCGCCAAAGTGGCATCTTGGTCACACCACCTGGTTCTACGAGGCAATGTTCCTCAACGAATACGTTGAAAATTATAAAGATTTCCATCCCGACTACGCCTTTGTTCTCAACAGCTACTACAATAGCTTCGGTGTCCGTGTAGACCGTGATCGCCGCGGGTCACTGTCCCGTCCGACGGTAGACGACATCATGACGTTTCGTACCGAGATTGATGCGCGCATGACAAATTTGATCGATAATCTGGATGACAGCAGGTGGACGGAATTCAGCAAGCTGCTGGTGCTGGCGCTAAACCACGAACAGCAGCACCAGGAACTGCTGGTTACCGATATCAAGTATATTCTCGCCAGCAATCCCTTGCGTCCTGCGTACCTGACCGATATGCCCGCGGCGGTTGCCGGTGCAGCTGCCAGCAATCCCGACAGCTATTCAGAATTTGCAGCCGGCGTTTACGAAATCGGCTACCAGGATGAAGGCTTTTACTATGATAACGAGCGTCCGGTTCACAAAACTTACGTGGACGACTTTAAACTGCATAAGCGCCTGGTGACCAATCGGGAATTTCTGGCCTTTGTGGAAGACGGTGGCTATACGGATTTTACACATTGGCTGTCCGATGGTCTCGATGCGGTTCGCGCCGGTGACTGGAAGGCCCCGCTCTATTGGGAAAATCGCGATGGTGAATGGTTTGAATTTACCCTCTTTGGCCTTCAGAAGTTGAACCTTGATGCCCCGGTTTGTCACGTCAGCTTCTTTGAAGCAGATGCCTACGCCAACTGGGCCGGGAAGCGCCTGCCGACGGAAGCAGAATGGGAAATTGCAGCGCGGCAAAGTTCAGCCAGTAAAGATGGCGCAAATTTCTACGACAACAAAAATTTCCACCCGATCCCGGTGCAAAACAGCAATCCGCAAGGTCTGCAACAAATGTTTGGCGATGTCTGGGAATGGACCAATAGTGCCTATCTGGCATATCCTGGTTATCGCCGATTTAAGGGACCTTTGGGTGAGTATAACGGGAAATTTATGATCAATCAGATGGTCTTACGTGGTGGCGGTTCATGCGCAACTTCGGCTGATCACGCCCGCATCACCTACCGGAATTTTTTCCAGGCGGACAAACGTTGGCAATTTAAGGGATTTCGCCTGGCAGATGATTAATGCCAAATTTCTGCAATGGCAATGCGTGATCCTGCTGGCATGGCATTGGAGATAATCACCTACCATGCAATAAGCCTGCATTTTTGTTCCTCAATATTGTCTTTCAGCACGTCGATAACCTTGGCATTCAGCTATGGTGGGAACTCTCTCGCTCGATGGCGGTTTCAGTGTGGTAAGGACGATTTGAGTCTTGACAAAAGGAAATACGATGAGTGAACTCAACTGGCAAAGTTATGCCGATTTAACACGGCCTTCGGACACCGTCCGCAATGTCAATAAACCAGCGATAATTCCCTGGAAGCATATATTTCTGTTCCTCGCAACGGTTATTAGTACCATGGTTATGGGCGCCGAAAATGTCGGCACCAGTTTCCTGGAAATTCTGCAAGATCCCTCTTTGATCCTGCTGGGATGGCAATACTCGTTTGCCCTGCTGCTAATCCTGACCTTCCATGAATTCGGACATTATTTTGCAGCCAAGTATCACCGCATAGACGTCACATTGCCGTATTATATTCCCCTGCCCTTATTTGGCCTCGGTTTGCACTTCGGAACGATGGGTGCTGTCATTCGCTTAAAATCGCCGATTCCCAGTCGCCGCGCGCTGTTGGATGTCGCAGTCGCCGGACCGATTGCCGGGTTTATCGTGAGCCTTATTTTTCTGGCTTACGGATTCAATCAATTGCCGACGAGCGCTGGTATTCAAGCTTATGTCGACCAGATACACGGACCGATGTTAGCCAATACACCGAGTGATGATCCCAATGCCGCACCAACAATGATCAATATCGAATTAGGCAAATCACTGCTCTTCTACTACTTCACCGACTTCTTCAGCGACGGACGCCTGCCGATGGGTGAAGCCTATCATTTCCCATTTATCTTTGCAGGCTGGATCGGCCTGTTGATCACCGCGATCAACCTGCTACCAATCGGCCAGCTGGATGGCGGCCATGTTGCCTATGCCTTATTTGGCGCGCGCGCCAAATATATCAGCTACCTGGCATTTGGCTCGATTGCAGCCTTCAGCGCCTTCCTGATCTGGAAATACGGCGGCATGGGCTTGATGTGGGTCTTGCTAATGGGATTGTTGCTATTTATCGGCCTTCGCCATCCACCCACAATGAACGATCACGATGAGTTGGGGCCAACTCGTAAATTTTTAGGTTGGCTCTGCATCGCAATCTTCATAGTTTGTTTTATTCCGATGCCGATCTTCGTGGACATATAGAGGTAAAAACATATATGATATTATGGGGAATCTTTGGAGTGCTTGCAGCCATCTTCCTGCTCTTGCTGGCGATGGTGTTTATTCGCAAACTCCAGTTTGATGTCATCCATCAGAATTTCCTTGACCTTGAGGACCAAATTGGCGGACAGGTTCGGCGAGCAGGATTTGCTGCCCGTCCCAGTTACGCCTGTGAATACAAGGGTCAAAACGTTAGCATCTCCTTTACATCTGAAAAAAGTAAAGAAGACGGGCGCCGCTATTACATTACGGCGACGATGGAAGCGAAAGCGAAAATCAACTTCTCGATTCTTTCCGCTGAATGGATGGGCCCCAGTCAGCAGGACGAAAAACGCACGCTAATTCCGCTCCAGGACGGTGCATACCTCATGGAGCCGCGTAATTCAACCCAGTTACACAAGGTCAAATTGCCGACAATCGAAGCGCAGCTGGAAAGAATTGCTCCGTTTGCCTATATCCTGATGGCAAAGACCGGAATGATATTGGAGCGCACATCGAAGAACATCACCGAAGACATGAAGGCCGAGTCGCTTTTGCAATTGATCGATGGGATGTTCAATTTCAAGAAGACCGTTGAGTAAATTTAGAACATTCACAGCTGGAGAATCCCCCCGCGAGAGGATTCAGTAGCGGATTAATCAGGTAATTTGCAGTATTCACAGATGAAGAATCCCCCCTCTATCTCCCCCCGGGGGAGATAGAGGGGGGATTTCTAATTCAAAACTATTGATACTTCTATGACCAAAGCACCCTCAAAAGCCCCCTTCCGCGCCGGATACATTGCCGTTCTCGGATTACCGAATGCCGGTAAGTCAACCCTGCTGAACGAAATCCTCGATGAAAAGCTCTCGATTGTATCGCGACGGCCGCAAACCACCCGCCGCAGCGTTCTTGGCATTCATAATCAGCCCGGATCGCAAATGATCTTCATCGATACGCCAGGCATTCTTGATCCGGATACCCAATTGCAAAAAAACATGATGGGCTACGTCAAAACGGCCATTGAAGATGCTGACGTGATTCTTTATCTCGTCGATGTTTCCCAGAGGAAGCTTGATCCGGAAATTATCAGCAGCCATCTGGACAAAGTGAAGAAGCCGGTGATCCTGGGACTCAACAAAATCGACCTCGTCAAACGTCAACTGCTATTGCCGCTCATTGCCGATCTCGCTGCGTTGCATCCTTTCAAGGCTGTTGTACCAATCAGCGCCCTGAAAAATGACGGCATCGATTTGGTTGTTAAGGAAATGGCGGCTCTGCTACCGGAAAGTCCGCCGTATTACCCCACCGACCAACTCAGCGATCAACAGACCCGCTTTTTCGTGGCGGAAATTATCCGCGAAAAAATCTTCACGCTGTTTTCCCAGGAAATTCCTTACGCCACGCACATCGATATAGAAGAATACAAGGAACGTGCTAACGGCAAGGATTACATCCGTGCAGCCATCATTGTCGAGAAGAAGTCGCAAAAGGGGATCATCATCGGTAAAGGCGGCGAAGCATTAAAGCGCGCCAGCAAGTGGGCACGGGAAGAAATTGAGCGCTTTGTTGATAAAGAAGTATATCTTGAGCTACACGTCAAGGTTGTCGCCGACTGGCGTAAAAAATCATCTCAGCTTAAACAAATGGGTTACTGAAAGAGAATTCCCAAATTCCAACAGGAAAAGATCCAAAAGCCCTGTTTTGTCATTCCCGCATGCTTTTAGCGGGAATCCATACAGAGTAAAGCTTGATGGATGCCCGATAAATACATTCGGGCATGACATCGCAATATTTTTTTGGAATTTTTCTTGTTGGGATTTGGCATTTCTATAACCAAGGGAATAAATATGGCTATCGCACAAAAACTGCTTCTCTTCGACATAGACGGCACTCTCCTCTTCAGCGAAGGCGCTGGCCGGCGAACGATGACCAAATTGCTTATTGAGATTTTTGGTTCCGATGTTGAAAGCAGGCCGGAAGACTTCGCCGGGTCCACTGACCTGGAAATTATGCATACCCTGCTGGGACGTCAAGGGTTTGATCCGCAAAAATACGGAACAACTATCCCGGAAATTATAGAGACCTACCTCGATCGCCTGGTCGTGGAACTGGAAGAACGGCCTACTATTCAAGTCTTCGATGGCGTGCGCACCCTCCTGCAAAACCTGGAATCGGATGAACGCTTCGCTCTCGGCCTCTTAACCGGCAATTTTGAACGGGGCGCATTTATCAAGCTTGGCGCAGCCGGTCTTGATCATCATTTTGGTGTAGGCAGCTACGGCAGCGATCATCGAGATCGTAATCAACTGCCCCCGATTGCCCTTGAGAGAGCGACAGCACATTTCCAGCGTGATTTCACGGCAGGCAATTCCTGGATTATCGGCGATACCCCGAAAGATATTCGCTGTGCCCGCGCTCATGGTTTGCGCTGTATGGCTGTCGCCACCGGCATGTATTCTGCCGACGAGCTCCGCCAGCATCAGCCGGATGCCCTGGTCGACAATTTCAGCGACACCAATGATATCATCCACATTCTCGCCGGATAAATCCCCCGAAATGATTCAAAAAAAGCATTGTTTCCGGTAAGCTTATTATGAGGCAGAGACATTGTGGTGAAGCGCAATCAGCCACGCAGTAGATGCTTTATATTGTTAAGTTGTCAGCGCAACAAAATCCGAAACATCTTGCAGCGTCTGTAGACAATGTGCAATTTAGTTATGAGCAGTCCACATCCCCCTACGTCCTCCTTCGAAGGGGATTCAGGGGGATGTGAACGCACTAATCATCATATATCAGGAGTAGTTCCGTGAGTTACCCAGCAAAAACAAACATGATTGATCGCATAAAAGGAATGTTTAAAAGATCGCCAAGGACGCCGGCGACCACTGAAGATCGCCGTTCGCGTGGCGCAATTGCCCTGCTGATTATCCTGGGATTATTCCTGGCTGCAATGTTGGTCATTTCGTATATGTGGGGTGGCGAACCTGATAGTTTCGACGTGGTCGCTAATGCGCACCAAAGCTCGGCTCATGACAAGCTGGTTACCGGACAAGTGACTACCAGCGCGCTAATCAAAGTAGCCAACACGCTGCTGGACAAACCCGGCGGATATCTGAGCAATGATATTGCACCACCAAGTATCATGATGGACAATATTCCCAGCTGGGAATTTGGCGTTTTGGTTCAGGTGCGTGATTTCAGTAAGGTGTTACGCAACGAAATTAGCCGCGCGCAAACCCAGTCGCAGGAGCATCCCGATCTGGCCCGGGCTGAACCGCAGTTTAATGTCGATAGTGAATCCTGGATTTTCCCCTCTGCAGAAGGCGAATACCAGGAAGGTGTTAAGGCGCTGGAAAGCTACCTGAGCAAACTATCCAATCAAAGCGATCCGAATACCCAGTTTTTTGCGCGCGCAGATAACCTGCGCGACTGGCTGAAAGTGGTTGCGAACCGCCTTGGCTCTTTATCGCAGCGCCTCAGCGCCAGTGTGGGCCAACAACGCATCAATACCGACCTTGCCGGTGATGCTTCTGCCCGTCAATCGACGGCCTCGCAATCCGTTGTCGATGTAAAAACACCCTGGACCGAAATCGACGATGTCTTTTACGAAGCACGCGGCACCTGCTGGGCGCTGATTCACCTACTGCGCGCTATTGAGGTTGATTTTGCAGAGGTGCTTGAAAAGAAAAATGCCCTGCGCAGCGTCCAGCAAATCATTCGCGAATTGGAATCGACTCAGCGTACCATCTGGAGTCCGATGATTCTGAACGGCTCGGACTTTGGCTTTTTTTCGAATCACTCCCTGGTAATGTCATCATACATTGCACGGGCAAATGCCGGCATCATCGACCTGCGTGATTTGCTGAGCCAGGGATAAATGGCCCAGCTGCAGCCTTCGAACAAAACAAACATTTTTCTAAGCCTGACGTCCACCATGGGCGTCTGGCTTTTTCTATATTACTACATTTTTCCTCACTTGCCTGCCTATGTCCGCCATCCGGAATCCCTGATTTACAATGTGCCCATTTCCTTCGTCTTCGCCTTCCTGGCCTGGGACCTGATTTTCGCAACTTTCCAAAGACCATTTGTCAGGAGCATCAAAGCACAATCGCCTTTCATCATTGTTTGGCTGGCAGGATTTGTCCTCTTGTATTTGCGCCTGATTGCCCAATCAGTTGAGGTCAGCGGGCATATGGCCTGGTATGTACTGATGCTGGCGCAGAGCCTTATCAGAAAATTGCCGGGCTGGTTCATCACCCTGCTTCTGCTCTCTTTTGCCAAGGACCTCTACATCAAATTCACCTACCAGGGACATGGCGGCGGGGTGAATGGACTTTTGGTTGGAGCGGGTTTGGGGTTGGTGTTGTGGCTCTTGACAAAGAATTGGGAAAATGACAAATGACAAATGTCCAATAAAAACCCCCTAGCCATGAAACGCCAACAATTGTCAATCTTCAATGTTTCAATGTTTCAATGTTTCAATGAATAAGTCGATCATGGTCGCGTCACGACTTTGCTATTGATTGTCATTTCATTCTTTGATAGCTTCATGAACATTTTTTTGGCCTGAAACCCATTTCCCTAAGGTATTCACATGCTTTTACCGGATCACCCGATTGCCCTTCGGGTCCATTTTGATAAATTCCCGCGCACAGATCGCCTCGATCATCGCGAAATGGCCTTCCACGTATCGCGGGCGGCAAGAGAGAAATATCAGTTCGACGAAACGCTGTTCACAACCAGCGGCAACGTCATCTTCGCCAATTTTTATGCGGCGCGTGTATTTGCCCAGAAAATCAATCAAAAGCGAGACATCATTAATCATCCGGAACAGGCTTGCAGCGCGGCCGAGCTGAATGCCCTGGGATTGATCGACGAAATTCTACACAACATCATTCGTCAATATCGCGAGCAGATAAACGGGAATGTCTTCAATGAAGCCATCGAACAACTGCAAAAACAGTTTGCCGAGGATAAAACGGACGGTTTGCTATTGCGTTTTATTGATGAATTCCCGCCGACGCCGGTTTACAACGCAAAAATGACGCCCAGGGAATATTTGGCTGGAACTACCGACGGTGTGAGTAATCGGGAACTGGTTCTGGAAGAATTGCTGGTGCTTTGGCTCGCCAATCAAAATCCGGCCTTTGATAAATTCCGCGAGCTCTTTGACGATACCTTGCTGCAAAAGGAAACCGTATACAAACCGGCGGTTCAGGAGCTCATCTCCTTTTTCGATGACCAGCCCTGGTTCGGTCCCGGTCAAAACAAAATGAGTCTGATCGACCTGCTCTTGCAACCGGGGCGGGAAGCGGGTGGATCACTCAGCGAGCAACTACGCTTTATTCGCCTGAATTGGGGCATGCTGCTGGAAGCCATGTCAGATATCAACTGGCGGATCGTTCTCGGCGATGCCTTCATTCACGAGTGGGGTCTTCCCCCGGATGAATACGAGGTTCGCATGCTCCGCAACCTTGACTATATCAGCGAGGAGCAGAAACAGCGCTTTAATCCGGCAAGCGGTGAAGTAGAAACCCACGTGCCTGATTTTTCATATGAGTACGACGAACCGGAACAGTTTAGCGCAGACCTGGACTGGATGCCACGCCTGGTGCTCCTGGCGAAGTGCACCCTGGTTTGGCTCGATCAACTCAGCAAGCAATATGAGCGTGAAATTCGCCGCCTTGATGAAGTTCCGGATGAAGAACTGGATATGCTGGCAGGACGTGGTTTTACCGGATTGTGGCTCATCGGGCTATGGGAACGCAGCAAGGCCTCCAAACGCATCAAACACCTGACCGGAAACAGCGATGCGGAAGCTTCGGCATATTCGCTGGAAGACTATCAGATTGCACAGGAGCTTGGTGGTGAAGAGGCATATATCATCTTGCGTGATCGCTGCTGGCAGCGCGGTATCCGCCTTGGGAGCGACATGGTACCCAATCACACCGGTATCGATTCACGGCTGATGATGGAGCGGCCGGACTGGTTCATCCAGCTTCCCTATCCCCCATTTCCATCATATACATTTAATGGTGTGAACCTTTCGAACAATCCACATGTTGGGATCTACCTGGAAGATCACTATTATGATCGCACCGATGCCTCCGTGGTGTTTAAGCGCGTCGACAATCACAGCGGCGAGACACGCTTTATCTACCACGGAAATGATGGCACCAGCATGCCCTGGAATGATACTGCCCAGCTCAACTATCTGATTCCGGAAGTCCGCGAAGAGATTATCCAGACCATTCTGCGGGTGGCACGTCTTTCGCCGATTATTCGCTTTGATGCCGCCATGACCCTCGCCAAAAAGCACTTTCAGCGCTTGTGGTATCCCCAACCGGGCAGCGGCGGCGATATTCCTTCTCGGGCGGAGCATGGATTAACATTTGCCCATTTTAATGAGCTGATCCCAATCGAGTTCTGGCGCGAAGTTGTTGATCGCGTGGCTGAAGAGTCACCGGACACACTTTTGCTGGCTGAGGCATTCTGGATGATGGAGGGTTATTTCGTTCGCACCCTCGGTATGCACCGGGTGTATAACAGTGCCTTCATGAACATGCTTAAGAAAGAGGAGAACAAGAAATACCGCTATACCATCAAAAACACACTCGAATTTGAGCCGGAAGTACTGAAACGGTATGTCAACTTCATGAATAATCCGGATGAAGATACTGCGATAGAGCAATTTGGCGATGGCGACAAATACTTCGGGGTCTGTATTCTGATGTCTACTCTACCGGGATTGCCAATGTTTGGTCATGGCCAGGTGGAAGGATATCGCGAAAAGTATGGGATGGAATTCAAACGAGCGTATTGGGATGAAACACCGAATCAGTGGTTGATCGATCGCCACGCTCGTGAAATTTTCCCGCTGCTGAAAAAGCGCTATCTATTCGCGGAAGTCGAGCATTTTCTGCTCTACGATTTTTACCTGGAGAACGGATCAGTAGACGAAAACGTCTTTGCCTACTCCAATCGCTTTGGCGATGAGCGCGCCCTGGTGGTATTTAACAATGCCTACTCGCAAACTAGCGGCTGGATTCGTCGCTCTGCAGCGTTCTCCAGCAAAAACGGCGGCAGCGACAAGTCCCTCGTTCAGCGCAACCTCGGCGATGGCCTGCAACTACCAATCGATGCCAATAGCTTTGTCATCTTCCGCGATCAGATTAGCGGTCTGGAATATATTCGCTCCTCACGGGAAATCTGGGATCACGGCTTCCGGGTGGAATTGGGCGCATATAAATATCATGTATACATCGATTTTCGCTTCGTTGCTGATAGCATTAGCCTGCAATATGGCCGACTAAATACCTATCTGAATGGACGGGGCGTTCCCAGCATCGACGAGGCGCTTCACGAAATGTATGTGCAGCCGATTCACCAGAGTTTTACGGCGCGCTTCGATAAAGAAACACTGACTGCATTGTGGCAACGCTATCAGGGCGACATCACGGCTGCAGACATTCGTAAAACCCTCAAGGAATTTGAGGTGGGCTACAAAGCGTTCCTCAAAACCGCTGTTGACTTTGAAAAGATCGATACTCCCAACCTGCCATCAGCAGCGAAAATCAGCAATCAACTTTCAGAACTGCTGAAATTCACCGGTAAGGCTGCAAGCAAAAACCTGGAGCTTGGCACATCGGCAGCAGACAAACGCCTGAAGCAAGCAATAGACGAAGTCGGTGCAGATAAGCAGCGTTTTGCAGTATTGTGCTACTGGCTCATTCTGCGCGATCTCGGGCATCTTGCCCTGCCGAAAAAGACCCTGCCCGGCGACTATCTCGATGCCAGCCGGCAGTGGATGCACGATTGGCGACTGCGTACAGTTATCGTCGCGCAACTCCAAAATTGGGGCCTTGCTGACGACGCAGCACATCAAGCAGTTGACCAGGTGCAGCTCTTGCTAACATTACAAAAAGCGCTGCTGGAAATTGAAACAGCAAAAGAATCAACTTCATTGCTCAGACATCTTTTTGCGACACCGGCCTTCCAGGCCTATAGTGGCGTTAATCAGTTTGAAGAGACAGTCTGGTTCAATAAGGAGGCATTTTCTGAAATCTGTAACTGGTTGCCCCTGGTGCAGGTGTTCGAAATAACGGCAAATCAACAAGATGGCAAATCAGCAAAAGAGCAAATCAGCAAATCTGTAAATCAGCAAAAGAGCAAATCGGCAAAGCCGCAAACGGGGAAAGCAAAAGTCGGAGCCGCCGGGAAATCTGCCAGGACCTTCTTTGCCATGATTGAAAAATGGCAGAAGGCCGCCGAGAAGTCAGAATACCAGGTAGAAAAGCTGTTTGCAGCGGCAGAACCAGCAAAAAAACCGCGAAGCAAGGCAGCAAGTAAAGCGAAGAAGGCCGTGAAACCGGCAAGAGCTATAAAGAAAAAGTTAAAATAGAACAGTCCCCCCTCTATCTCCCCCCGGGGGGAGATAGAGGGGGGACTTACAGTGCTCCTGGCAGTAGAATCAGCCAGCCAACAGACAAAGAAGCTTAAATCTCATGAGAACAAGCAAAACCATTCACATTGTTAGCTGTCATGCGGAAGGGGAAGTCGGCGATGTAATCGTTGGCGGCGTTGCCCCGCCGCCGGGCGATACGCTTTGGGAACAACGCTGCTTCATAGAGCAGGATGATAAACTGCGGCGCTTCGTTCTCAACGAACCGCGAGGCGGTGTTTTTCGACACGTCAACCTATTGGTGCCGCCGAAACATCCGCAAGCGAAGGTGGGCTGGATTATTATGGAGCCCGCCGATACCCCGCCGATGTCCGGTTCAAACTCCATCTGCGTGGCAACAGTTGTTCTCGATACCGGCATTGTGCCAATGACCGAGCCGGAGACTGAATTCTTCATGGAAGCGCCCGGGGGGTTGGTCAAAGTGAAGGCGCTTTGTCACAATGGCAAGGCGGAGCGGATTACCATTACCAACGTGCCGTCCTTTGTCGACAAGCTTGACGCCAAACTGGAAGTAGCGGGCCTCGGCACGCTGACTGTTGATACCGCTTACGGTGGTGACAGCTTTGTGATTGTCGACGCCAAAGCCCTTGGCATTCAGATCCATCCATCAGAGGCAGGGAACCTGGTTGAACTTGGCGTAAAAATCACCAACGCCGCCAACGAGCAACTCGGGTTTTATCATCCGGGCAATAAAGATTGGGATCATATTTCATTCTGCCAGTTTGCCGGACCGCTGGAGAAAAAAGACGGCGAGTGGGTGGGCCCAAATGCGGTGGTTATCCAACCGGGGAAGATTGATCGCTGCCCCACAGGCACCGGCTGTTCCGCACGAATGGCGGTTCTCCATGCACGTGGACAGATGCAAGTTGGCGAGCGCTATCGCGCACATTCGATTATCGGTTCGGAATTTATTTGCAGTATTGCTTCGGAAACAACAGTTGGTGACAAGCAAGCGATTATCCCTACTGTTTCCGGTAGGGCCTGGATTACCGGCACCCACCAGCTGATGCTTGACCCGGACGATCCCTGGCCGGAAGGTTATCGCATTGCCGATACCTGGCCCGGAGCTTGACGAGGCAATCTACTTCTCAATCACCATCTTCAACAAATCATTCTCAAACGCTTCCTTGCGAATATTGAATTCGTAGTGGCCGTTGTCGCGCTTGATTTGTCGTCGGTCAAGGGTCAAGCCATTGCTGTAAAAGGCGTCCAGACGTCCAAAATAGAGATTGAAGAGCTTTATCTCATCATCCCCAACTTCAAGCAGATATTTCTCGCCGCTATAAGTGCGATCGGAAAAAATTTCTCCATACTCCTGGCTAAGAAAACCGCTCGGACGTTCGGCTTCTGAAAGTTGAAGCGACTGGGTCAAACTAAATCGAAAGCTCTCTCCTTCATCCCAAACTTGTCCCCAATCCGCCTCAAGCACCAGCTTGCCGCTCGGTTCATCGGTAAAAAAGACTGCAACATTTTCCTGATATGCCTTAACGTAATCATTGAAGCGCTTCATTGGCGGCAGCTGATTTGCACGCAGTCGTTTCCGGCGCAGGGTCGGACTGGCGCTTCCCCATTTCTGGTAATAGTCAAGGTATTTGTCGATACTCCATTCGGACAGCAGGAATTGATGATAGACACCGCTCAACGGATAAGTGAGAGACGCATCATTATTACGAAAGGCGTCCGCATCGAGAATCTCATTCACTTTCATAAATTCACTGATCTGCAGAAAGGCGCCAAGCTCATTAATCACGCGTGTCGATTTTCCACCACGCCCGCCCATCGCTGTCGCAAAGCCCTCCTGCAGAAACGGATGAACGAATAGGTCAGATTCCCGCTGCTTAAAATTCAGCAGGAGATGCGCGACTTCATGGAAATGGGTATTGAATGTGCTGACTACCTGATCGAAAGCCAATATGTAGATCCCGCGGGTATTAAATCCGGTTAAGACCTCAATTTCTTCCGGACTGTGACAGAGCACGTAGTCAATCTTTTCACGGCCAAGCGTATCGATTTGGCCCGGTGTTAAAGCCAGCGTTTCAGCCAGTTCGTCGACGAACTCATCCAGCTGCGCAATTGCGGCTTTGTTAAAATCTGCCGGGTCGCTAATCAGAAAACGAAAGAAGCGTGACTTTCGCTGCTGCCAGTTGCGGCTGTAATAATGAATAGGCGAAGACAAACGGCCATTGCGAAAGATCCAGCTAAATTCATAGTCACTGGATGCCACCTCTAACGTCACCCTGCGAAACCCATCTTCCAGCAATGAATCAGCAAGGGTGTATTTCAATACGCCGGCCTTCAAGCCGTTTTGCACTTTGACGTCAATCCCATTCTGAATCAGGAATTTGTGGGCAACTTTCTTATAGCTGATTCCCAGTCGACGTGATGCCGCGAGGGCTTCCGGATCAACCCATTCATATAATGTCGAGTCGTTGTGTATGAGTTGCTCTACCGTCTCACGAAAATCGACGGGCTTCGGTTTCTGCTTTTCCATCTTTGCAGCGGGTTGACAAGCCACGCTAACAATCAATATCAAGAGGGCTAACAGACACTGCGGAACTAAGTTTTTCATTGTTGCTCGTTCTTAAATGTTGATTTCAGGCTGCTTAATTTAGGACCGATTAGGTGCGATTCAAAAAGAAACTGCAATCGTTTTTATATGCTGTGATTATTTCCGGTTGATTTGCCTCAAGTGTCAATATATATTGGGCGAACCTTCACGAAGTGGCGAGTCGCAAATTCGCCCTCAAAGCAAGATTTAGCGGGTTCAAATCAGCCGAAAAACACATTGCCCCTCTCCATTTCCAGAGGGGTTTGTCTTAAGTAGAAGAGACCAGACGGGCCATGCAAAAACTGCGCATGAATCTCAGCATCCGGCAGAAGGAAATTCCCTTTGTGGTCGGGGAACATCTTGGTGACACACTTTGCCAGTATTTGCTGGGGGAATTTCCGGAGCATTCCATCTTTGTCATCAGCGACGACACAGTCAATCAGCTCCATGGCGCCCAACTGACATCTCATTTAAGCGCACATCCTGGCTTTAAGGAATTGTTCTCCTTCCCCGCCGGTGAGGCCAGCAAGAATGCCGAAACCACCGCTTCTTTGCATGACAAGCTGCTTTCTGCAAAAGCCGGCCGTGATACGGTGATTGTTGCCTTTGGTGGCGGGGTCACGGGTGATATGGCCGGTTATGTGGCAGCCACGCTGCATCGTGGGGTACAACTGGTTCATGTCCCAACAACATTGCTGGCCCAGGTCGACAGCAGCATCGGCGGCAAGGTTGGTGTTAATCACGCTGCGGGCAAGAACTTGCTTGGGGCCTTCTATCAGCCAACCGCTGTCTTTAGCGACATTCATTACCTCTCCACATTGAGCGATGAAGAATACATCAACGGGATGGCAGAAGTGGTCAAGTACGGCGTCATTCTCGATCCGGAGCTCTGGCAGCAGTTGGAAGCCAATATTGCCGCCGTGGTCAAATATGATCCCAGCTTCATCGAACCGATTATCCGCCGCTGTATTCAGCTAAAAATTGATGTGGTTGAGAAAGATGAGAAAGAATCCGGTCTGCGCAGTATTCTCAACTGGGGACATACCGTCGGCCATGCCATTGAAAAGCTCAGTCAATACGGCGTCAAACACGGATTTGCCATCGCGGAGGGCATGAACATCGCCGCTCGCCTGTCTCATCAATTATTGGATTATCCGCAGGAACTCGTTCACCGCCAGAAAGCACTGTTCGCCAATCTCGGACTGAATACCGTTCATCTTCATGATTATTCGCTGGACGATATTTGGAATGTCATTCTAACCGATAAAAAAGCAAGGCGGCAACTGCCTCGCTTTACCTTAATGCGAACCGAAACGAAGCCCGAATTATATTACGCAATCGAAAAACAGGAACTTGAGGATGCCTACCAAACGGAATAAACTCTGTACCAGTTTGTTACCATCAAATGATAAAGAGCTGAAAGAGTGGCTCTCCAATGCCATCGAGGGTGACTTCCTTGAAATTCGGGCCGACCACATTCCGCGCATCAGTTGGGCGCGTACTCTGAAGAATGTTGATACGCCAATCATTGCAACCTTGCGCACCAAGTCCCAGGGCGGCTTTTGGGAAGGCAGCGATGCAGAATATTTGAAGTTCGCGAAAGCAGCTTGCAAAGCAGAAGTGGCTTATGTCGATATTGAATTTGCTTCCGCCAAATGTATCGACAGCCTGCCTAAAGACAGAAAAACCAAGGTGATTCTCTCCTATCATACAAGGGACAATGATGCGGAAAAACTGACCGCCATTTTAGAGGAAATGCTGGAAGTCAAAGCCGACGTCTACAAACTGATCTATACGGCACAATCGCTGAACGATTCGCTGATCGCCAAGCGCCTGATCAAGAAAGCAAAACTGAGCAAAGTCAAGTATGTGATTCACGGTATGGATGATGACGGCAAGCTTTCGCGCATCATGGGCGCGCTTGATGGCAACGAGTGGACATATGTGGCAAATGCCTTCGATAAAACCACAGCTTCCGGGCAACTGACCCTGCTGGAAGCCAGCAACTATTTCAATATTCCCGAGAAGCGCAACAAGACGCGCGTGCTTGGACTGATCGGCTCACCGATTCACCAAAGCAAGGGCTGGCGTCTGCATAATGACCTGATTGCCCAGCATTTGAAGAATCGCAAGGCCAATGATCCCGACTATATTTATCTGAACTTCCACGTCGAGGAACTGGAATCGTTTTGGGAGAAATGGCACCCGCACCTGCATGGGTTGAGTGTTACAATTCCTCATAAAGAAACAATTGTTCCTTTTTTGGATGATTTCACGACCGAAGTGAAGATATCCGGTGTATGCAATACCTTGATCAAAACATCCAAAGGATGGACCGGGCATAATACAGACTTCCTGGCTTTACAGGCGCTGCTTACGCCGGTACGCCATTTGCTCGGCAGTGGGGCGCTGGTCATTGGCACCGGGGCAACTGCCCGCAGCGCCATCGCGGCATTAAAGCGTCTTGATATCAAACCGGTATTTGTCGTCGGCAGAAACCAGGAGCGTGGTAATCTGCTTTCCGAGAAGCTCGGTATCGATTTTCTACTGGAAAGCGAAGTGCACTATGCCGGTGTTTCCGGGATAATTCAGACAACCCCGGTTGGCATGGTTCCATATACCGACCGCTATCCAACCGGTACTTCGCATTTTCGTCGCGAGCGCGTGGTTTTGGACGTCATTTACAATCCGCCGGTAACCCGCTTCCTGCAGATTGCCCAGGATCGTGGATGCCGTATCATTTCCGGCGTGGATATGTTTTTGCTGCAAGCAGCAAAGCAATTTGAGATTTTCACCGGTCAGTCGATTACACCTGAAGATGTTGAACGCGCATATCAGAGAATTGGCATATGAAATTCCGCGATATCCATCCAGGCAAAATAGCCGGGAAGCTGGAACTCCCATCGTCCAAAAGCCTCACGCACCGGCTCTTTCTGATGGCCGCGCTTGGCCGACGTCCTGTTACCGTTAGTAAACCGCTTATCAGCGAGGATGCGGAAATCACCCTCACAGCCATTCGCAAGCTGGGCTTTGATGCTGAAGATCATGGTCATAAAGTCGTTTTTAGCGGTAACTATCAGCAGCCAGTTGATACCGTTAACATCCTGGTGGAAAATTCCGGCACCAGTGCGCGCTTGCTTACCGGCTTTGCTGCGATTCAGCCAGTCATCAGCGCCTTTGACGGCTCGGAAAGAATGCGCGAGCGACCGATGGGCGAACTTCTCGATGCCTTGCAGACACTTGGGATTCACAGCGAGAGCCAGAACGGCTATATGCCTTTTCGCCTACGAGGCGGCACTATCAACAAAGCACACGTTACGATCGACGCATCCAAATCATCTCAGTTTCTTTCAGCCCTGTTGATCATTGCCCCCTACACCGGACAAGGCCTTACGATTACGCATAACGGCAACGTGGCCTCCCGTCCTTATGTCGATATGACCGTGGCCTTAATGAAACGAGCCGGCATCGAACTACATAGCTTTGATGATCGATTTGAGGTGCCCGGTGGACAGCGATATCATCTCAGCGACACCACAGTTGAAGGTGACTATTCCAGCGCTTCTTACTGGTTAACCGCCGCTGCCATGACCGGCACAGCCTTTACCATCACCAATCTTTCGCCGCAATCCGTGCAGGGCGACCGGGTGATTCTTGACATCCTGGCAGATGCCGGAGCAGATGTTAGTTGGAACAACGAAGAAGTAACCGTCCGCGGTACAGAAACCATCAGGCCGCTTGATTGGGACATGCATAACTCACCGGATCTGGTACCAACAGTTGCCATGCTTGCCCTCTTTGCAGACGGTATCTCCCGCTTTCGCAATATCTCCCACCTTCGATACAAGGAATGTGACCGTTTACAGGCTATTATTGATAATGTTGCCATCATGGGCGGCAAGGCGTGGGCAGAAGATGATGACCTTCTGATTGAGCCAACGCCTTTAAACGGCGGACAGATCAAAACCTATAACGATCATCGTATGGCAATGTGTTTCTCGCTGGCAGGCCTGCGCGTGCCGGGTATTTCTATCGAGAATCCTGATTGTGTTCGAAAATCTTATCCGCAGTACTGGCAGCACTTCGATCAATTTTTTGTGAGTTTATAATGACCAAAGCCGCGTACCGGCGACTGGTGCTGATTGGCTATCGTGGTGTCGGCAAAACCACGATAGGGCGTCAATTGGCAAAAGATCTTGTTTGGCCATATCATTCCACCGATCAGATGATCGAAGATCATCTTGGCCAACCCATTTCTGAATTTGTCGCCGCTTCAGGATGGACAGCTTTTCGCGATATCGAAAGTGATATCATCATGAGCCTTGAAGGCAATATCAACTGTGTCATTGACTGCGGTGGTGGAGTGATTGAGCGCGCCGGAAATATGGCCTCGCTGTCCGAGTCTTCACTGGTCATTTGGATTGATGCCGCTATCGATGATATCATTGCCAGGATTGCCGGCGATAGGAATCGCCCCTTGCTAAATCAAGGCAATATGATTGATGACATCAAGGCAAACTACCTGCGGCGGGAACCAATTTACGACATGTGGAGCCAGCAGCGCATCAGCTCGTCCGACCATTCAGCAGCGGATATCAGCAAGATGATCACCGCATTGCTCTAGGAGGCATCAGCATGAGCAGTCCCATTGTTTTTCCATCCGTACCGGAACTGAAATCCAACTACATTCGCTCCGAACTGACCTACCATCGTGGCAAGCAACTGCTGGAAATGGAGATGTGTTCACTCTTGTCGAAGGACGAAGGTACCTGGCGAATTGGTATTGAGGATCGTTTCGAGGATTTCGAAGTGGAAATTCATGCCGGCAATAAATTGCAGCATAGCTGCTCCTGCCAATCGCGCCTCCCTTGCTGTCATCACACTGCAGCAGCGCTCTTGCTGGTTGAGCAGCATTTTCGCCGAGTGGATGAATCCGGTGAAGCGGATGAGGGCACGCCGTATACCCGCGAAGAAATGATTCGACGCGTGGTCTACGAACGTGAAGAACGCGCCGAGAAGGAAGCATACCAGGTTCAGTTTGCGGACAATATCCACGGCATCCATCAGCTAAAAACGGCCAAAGGCCGCATCTATGAAATCACCATCCGCGATTTTGACAGCAATAATTGCTATTGCTCCTGCCCGGATTTCAAGACCAATAAGCTCGGCACCTGCAAACACCTGATTTTTATGCAGCGCAAAATAAATAACGAACTGCCGGTTCAACGCCTGGCCGAGCTTCAGCCCTTCCCTTTTGTGGACATTTACTGCGATCCCTTGCACGATTACCGCATCACTTATTTCTACAAGGGCGCCATATCGGTTGAGATTGCCTCTTTGCTGGACCAGTATTTTGGGGGTAAGAACTATGTTGAGGCTGAAGAATATCCGGCGTTCCTCAATTTCCTGAACGATGCGGCACAGATCAAAAAGTTCCTGATACGCCCCGGTGTTGTAGAAAAAGTCGATCAGTATTTTGAAGATATTCATATCCGCAAGCTGTCGCGGAACGCGCAGCCGGATTTCAGCGCCATTAAAGGCAACCTACTGGACTATCAGATTGACGGTATTCGCTTCTCGTTATTCAAGAAAGGCACCATCATCGCCGACGAAATGGGTCTGGGGAAAACCGCACAGGCAATTACCGTTGCGACGCTCAAGAAAGACCTTTTTGGATTTAAGCGAGTGCTGGTCATTTGCCCGGCCAGTTTAAAATTTCAGTGGAAAGAAGAAATCGAAAATTTCACCGATGAAACCGTCATGGTGGTTGAAGGCGGCAAGGACGAGCGGCAACTGCTTTATCGCACAGCCGACGCCTACTTCCTGATTACCAACTATGAAGCGGTGCTGCGCGATTTGGATGTTGTGAAGATGTATCCACCGGATATGATCATTCTCGACGAGGCGCAGCGGATCAAGAATTATACCACCAAGACCTCCTATGCGGTTAAGGCCATCCCGAAGAAGCATTCACTGGTGATTACCGGTACCCCGATTGAGAATCGCCTTGGTGATCTCTATTCAATTATGAATTTCATTGATCCGAAGATCCTCGCGCCGCTCTGGGAATTTTCCATGAACCACTGCTATTTTGATCGGCGAAATAAGGATCGCATTATCGGCTATTACAATTTGCAGGCGCTGAAAGACCGCATTGCGCCCTGGGTGATTCGTCGCCGCCGCAGCGATGTGCTTGATCAACTACCTGCGCTGCAGGAAATGACCATTCCGGTCAACCTGCATCCGCGACAGGCGGAGTTGCACGCGGAATTTGCGCGATCCCTCGCCGCCATTCTGCACAAGAAATACAAGACTGTATACGACATGCAGCGTCTGCAAGCATTGTTATTAAATTTGCGCATGGTTTGCAACTCAACTTTCCTGATCGACAAGGAAACCAATTTTTCTCCGAAGCTGCGAGAGCTGGAAGAAATCCTCACCGACAAGTTGCAAGTTCGCGAATCCGGCCGGAAAACAATCATTTTCACGGAATGGAAGATGATGCAACGCCTTATTGAGCGCATTCTCAAGGCCAATCAAATTGGCTATGTCACACTCAGCGGCGACGTCCCGGTGAAGCAGCGTGGCGAGCTCATCTCCACCTTCCGTGACGACACTGATTGTCATGTTTTCTTATCAACAGAGGCAGGTGGCTCCGGCCTGAATCTGCAATTCGCTGACACAGTCATCAATATGGAGCTGCCATGGAACCCGGCCAGGAAGAATCAACGCATCGGGCGTATTAATCGCATTGGTCAGGAAAGCGATAAAATTACGGTCATCAATCTGGTGGCCCGGGAAAGCATTGAAGAACGCATCCAAAGTGGTTTGCAGGTCAAGCAATCGCTGTTTGATGCAGTGCTTGATGAATCCAACCTGACCGATGAAGTCGATCTCTCCGCTCGTGGCGCGGCAACCTTTATCCGCCAGGTTGAGCAACTGGTTGCCGCCTTCGGTGATCCGGCCGCAGCTGAACAGGCGGAGGTGATGGAGACCGCAACATCGATCTCACCGGCAACCCGCTTGGCCGAACAGCTTCCGCTTTTCTCCAGCGATGACATGGAAAATCCGGCCGCCTTGCACCAGGCAGATGCTGCCGGCAAACCGGTCAAAGAGAAATCCAAAAAGTCGGAAGCAGAACAAGATCCGGACACCCTTGCCGAAACCCTCAATCAGGGCATGCAATTCCTCAACGGCCTCTTTCAGATGTCGACCGGCAAGCAGCTGCTAACCGACGACCAATCGGTAACGATTGATCCGAAAACCGGCGAAGTGACCATGAAATTCAAGCTGCCGGAGATGAAGAAGAAGAAACAGTAGCAGTGGCAGGAATTGACCGTTGACCGTTGACCGTTGACCGTTGACCGTTGACCGTTGACCGTGAACGAAGATATCAAAAACGGTATAACGCTTCAACTTCTTAACACTTCCCGATTTGCTCATTTGCACATTTGCATTCTCCCGCAAACCCGGTATATTTAGTTCTTTATCCAAGTTTTCTACCAAGATGGACTCAATGGATGGATAGCCACACAAAAATTAAAAGCAGGGATGAACTCAAAGGTATTCGCAAACAGTTAGCACGAGATAAAAAAACGGTTGTTTTTACCAACGGATGCTTCGATATTCTGCACCGTGGTCACGCCGAATACCTGCAAAAAGCCCGCAATCTCGGCGATGTGCTCATTCTCGGTCTCAACAACGATGCATCTGTTCGGCGTCTGAAAGGTGAGGGAAGGCCGATCGTTCCGCAAGCAGACCGGGCCTTTGTTCTTGCCGCACTTGCCGCTGTCGATTTCGTCACCCTATTTTCTGAAGATACCCCACTGGCCCTGATAGAAACCCTTGTTCCGGATATACTTGTTAAGGGCGGCGACTATGCGATCGAGAATATTGTTGGGAGGGAAGTTGTTGAGGCACATGGCGGCAAGGTTTTAACCGTGCCGTTTGTATCGGATCGCTCGACCAGTGATGTGGTACGAAAGATAATCGATTTGAATGAAAAAGGGATCCTCAATTAAGTTTATAAGGAATTCGGAACAATGAACAATCGCCTTCTACTGGGCCTGCTTATCCTAATTTTTAGCGTCTCTGGCTGCCAACTCGCTTTTTGGAAAAAAGACGCAAACCCGAGAGCTGAAACTGCTGCCGTCGATAATGATCTGATGATCGCTGAAGCTTATCTCACCCGAGCTATTTCTTTGCAAGACTCCCTTCAAGCTGATCGCGGTGTCATTGACAGACTCTATCAAAGCACATTTGAGCTGCTGGACAGCCTTGGCACTGCCCGCACTGAGGATAGCACAATAACAACCCTTTATGCTCTGGCAGATTCCTCCTATAACAATTTCTTGGCGTTTAATGAAATCAACGATGATTCGCTTTTGAGCAATGAGGTCCTGGAAGATCTCGACAGCCTCTTTGTGCAGGCTGACACCCTCGATTCCCTAATGGTCGCTGACATCAACGCTTCGACGCAGCTAACCATCCCGGCATCTGATCATCGCAATGTTCAAAAAGCCATTAAGTATTTCACTCGTGGCAAAGGCCGCAAGGTCATGCAGCGCTGGCTGGCACGGGCCGGCAAATATGAAGACCTGATGAAAGGGATATTGCGTAAAGAGAATGCCCCGGAAGAACTCTTTTACCTGTCTATGATTGAAAGCGGACTGCGGCCGACGGTCCGCTCTTATGCCCGCGCTGTCGGTATCTGGCAGTTTATTTCAGCGACCGGACGGGCATACGACCTCAATCACAGCTGGTGGTATGATGAGCGCCGCGATGTGGTAAAAGCCTCGCATGCAGCAGCACGTCACCTGCTGGACCTCCATGAACGATTCGGCGATTGGTATATTGCCCTGGCCGGATACAATTTCAGCCCCGGCAAATTGGCGCGGCGCATCAAACGCTATAAGGTGGACGAATTCTGGGACGTGCCGCGATTGCCGCGTCAGACCCGCAACTATGTACCGACCTTTTTAGCAGCAGTTGAAATTGCCTATAACCAGGAAAAATATGGTTTCGATATCGTCAAGGAACAGCCAATTGTATTTGACACCGTGACTGTCACAGACTGCGTAGACCTTAATGTCGTAGCGAAAATTATCAACAGCAGTTATCGCGAATTGAAGAACCTCAATCCGGCTTTGCTGCGCTGGTGTACCCCACCGGACCGAGATCGCTGGCTGCTCAACCTGCCGGCCGGCACTCGCGACTTATTTGTGGAGAAATACGACGAAATTCCGAAGGAGAAAAAAGTCAGCTGGGTCCATCATCGCGTTCGCAGTGGACAAACACTTTCCACAATTGCCCGCAGCTACGGTATCAGCCTGTCCGAGCTAAAACGCTTTAACAAAATTCGCGGCAGTCTCATTCGCACCGGTCAAAGCCTGGTCATCCCCATTCCTCAAGGCAAAAACTACTATAAGAAATATGCCAGCAGCAAACGCAGTTCCAGCAACACCCGCTCAAGCCGCGTATCCAGCACGTCGCGCAAGCCAGTGACAAGCGTTAAAGGACGATCAAAGAAAGTCTACGTTGTAAAGGCCGGCGATTCACTTTGGAAAATTGCCAACAGCTTCGGCGTTTCCATTGATCAAATTCGCAGTTGGAATGCTTTGCGTCGCAGCCGCCTTATCAAACCGGGCCAGACGCTCAATATCTGGCTGCCGGATGACAATGCTACAGCGACGGCAACCGCAGCGATCGCTGAAAGCAATCCGCCGGTGACAAAAGCCACCACTGAAGGTGATGCCGTGACCCATACGGTTCGCCGCGGCGACACTCTCTGGGAAATTGCCCAGCTCTATAAAGTCAGCATTGCCGACATCAAACTCTGGAACCGTAAAAGCAGCAACAAGATCAAGCCCGGCGAGCAACTGACGATTTACACAAGATGATCGTGTGAGTTGAACGTAAAACATCCCCCTTTATCCACCTTCGAAGGGGGATAAAGGGGGATGTTGCTTGGGTTCAGCCACCACCGAACAACCAAGAACAATCACCTGCCACCTCACAAGCAACACCTATCCCCTTTCCTCTACACCTTTTTTTGGAATTAAAAAATATTTGTCTTACATTCTTGCGGATAACGCGACAGCTATCGCGTTCCTGAAGCGACAATCCGTAAGAAGAGGCACGCAGAATGAGACGCTACTGCTACCAAAAGCAGTATGGTACTTCGACTCTTGGGGTTCCGACACCCTCCGGCCCCTCTTCTACCACCTACCATCAAGAACACAAATACTACCACTAACCATCGATTTTTGAGAAGTGAGGAGATGCTGCTATTATGAAGAAGATTGGGATTCTTTTTGGGAAAGAAAATACGTTTCCTCAGGCCTTTGTTGACCGGGTAAACGCGAAAGCACCAAAAGGCATTGAAGCTGAATTTGTTAAAGTCGACAAGGTAGTGCAGGGCGTGTGTGATGAATATGCCGTTATCATAGACCGGATATCGCAGGATATTCCATTTTACCGCGCATACCTCAAGAATGCCGCTTCTGCTGGTGTTGCGGTCATTAACAACCCATTCTGGTGGAGTGCGGACGATAAGTTTTTCAATAACGCCCTGGCCACAATGGTTGGCGTTCACGTGCCGAAGACAGTGATATTGCCTTCAAATGCCCATCCGACGGATACAGACGAGCAATCCATGCGCAACCTGGCCTATCCGCTCGACTGGGATGCCATTTTCGAATACATTGGCTGGCCGGCATACTTTAAACCCTTCGCCGGCGGTGGATGGAAAAACGTTTATCGCGTGACCGATCGTGATGACTTTTTTGATAAATACAATCAAACCGGCCAGTTGGTAATGATGCTCCAGGAAGAAATCAAGTTTACGGAATACTACCGCTGCTATTGCCTGGGGCAAAAAGATATCAAGCTGATGGAATACGATCCCCGCCAACCTTTCCACATGCAATATGCCAAGGAACCGAAGCCAATTACGGCAAAAATGAAGAAACTGCTGGATAATACCGTCATGCGCCTGTGCGTTGGCCTTGGCTACGATTTTAACACAGTTGAGCTGGCGCTCCGCGATGGTAAGCCATATGCAATTGACTTTGGCAATCCGGCGCCGGATGCAGATTATCATTCCGTTGGTGAAGAAAATTTTGAGTGGGTTGTTGAAAATGCCGCAGATATGGCAATCCGCCGCGCTAAAGCCCACAAGAAAACCGGTATGAACCTTACCTGGGGTAAGTTTATTACCTCAGCAGTTGAAAACCGTAAGGTCAATGTGAAAGCCCTGAACCTGTGAGGTAAAACATGGCGAAATCCAAGTTATTTACCATTGGGATAGAAGAAGAGTTTCAGATTGTTGACCCGCAAACCCGTGAGCTGAAATCACACATACAGCAGATCATAGAGGGTAACCAAGAGCCGCGACTGGCAGAACAGCTTAAGCCGGAAATGCATCAATCGGTGGTCGAAATTGGCACCCGCGTTTGTAAAAACATCCAGGAAGCCCGGGAAGATCTCTATGAATTGCGGACAGAACTGGCCCGTACTGCCAAGAACGCCGGGATGCGCATTGCAGCATCAGGCACTCACCCGATTTCTCACTGGAAAGATCAGGATATTACCGAGCATCCGCGGTACAAAACCATCGTTCAGGATATGCAGATGGTTGCTCGCGGCAACCTGATCTTTGGCTTACACGTTCATGTCGGCATCGACGATCGCGAAGACGGACTGCAAATTATGAACGCTGCCCGCTACTTTCTCCCGCATGTTCTCGCAATAAGCACCAATTCGCCTTTCTGGGTGGGGCGCAATACCGGATTCAAGTCCTACCGGGTAAAAGTATTTGATCGCTTTCCACGAACCGGAATACCGGAATATTTCGACAGCCTGGCGGTCTATGAAAACTTCCTCAAGCTGCTAGTGAAAACCAACTGTATCGACAACGCCAAGAAAATTTGGTGGGATATTCGCTTGCATCCATTCTTCGACACCCTGGAATTCCGCATCTGTGATGTACCGATGAGAGCTGAAGAAACCTTGATGATCGCCACACTCTTTCAGGCCATTGTTGCCAAACTCCATAAGCTTAAAAAGCAAAATCTTGGCTTTCGCATCTATCGGCGCTCCCTGATTATGGAAAACAAATGGCGCGCCTGCCGCTACGGCATGGATGGCAAGCTGATCGATTTTGGCAAACAACAGGAATTTCACATCAAAGATTTGATCCAGGAACTGGTCGATTTTGTAGACGATGTTATTGATGATCTCGGCACCCGCGAAGAATTCGAATACCTTAAAAAAATGATGGAAATGGGCAGCGGAGCCGACCGCCAGTTGGCCGTATTTGAACAATCCAATGATTTGAAACGGGTTGTCGATTATATTATCAAGGAAACCCATTTGGGGCTCGGCGTTTCACATACCTGATGTGCCAAGATAATACCTCAAGGAATTACTTCTGATATCCCCCCTATATGTCCCCCCGGGGGGACATATAGGGGGGATATTTTCGACAAACATCACGCATTTTGAATTAATCAACCCTAAACAGGTAAAAGGTTTTCTATGCTCTCCGAAATCCGTGAACAATTCAATAAGTCTTTTGACCAGGCACAGTACATTCGCATGATCGATGATATTCATCTTAGCAATCGCGAAAGCCTGGTGTTCCGGGTTTCAGAAACGCCGCTTTTCCTCTCTCCGGAAATGAATCAGATGCTGGAAACCGCGGCGTATGATGTCATCGCGTCCATCCGGGCGCCTGGATTCGCCGAAAAATCAGCAGAAGCGATCCCTGATGGCCTTGCGGTCGCCAATGAGGATGATCATCCCAATTTCCTGCAAGTCGATTTTGCGATTTGCGAGGACGAAAACGGCAAGCTGACACCACAGCTGATTGAATTGCAAGGCTTCCCCTCACTCTATACTTATCAACATTATCTCGACATCAAGCTGCGACAATATTTTGAATTTCCGGAGAATCTTACCCCCTTCTACAGCGGCCTGGACTCCGAGTCATACCGGGAGGAGCTTGGAAAAATGCTGCTCGGCGATAGTGACCCGCAGAATGTGTTCTTGCTGGAGTATCAACCACATAAACAAAAAACCCGTATCGACTTTTATCTGACCGAAGAATACTATGGCATTCGGCCCGTCTGCCTCACAGAAATCGTCCAGCGTGGCAACTATCTCTACTATCCCAATGGCAAGCAGCTGGTGCCTATTGAACGGCTCTACCACCGTTTTATTTTTGATGAAATCGTGAAGAAGAATGTACAAATGGGATTTGATTGGCGCGACGATCAAATTGACGTACATTGGGTTGGGCATCCAAACTGGTTTTTTAAGGTCAGCAAACATTCGATGCCCTTGATCAGAAGTGATTACTCTCCGGATTGTCATTACCTGGCTGAACTGGACAGCTATCCGACGGACCTGGAGAATTACGTCCTTAAGCCATTATTTTCCTTTGCCGGCAGCGGCGTGGAAATCGATGTCACCAAAGAGATGCTCGACGGCATCAGTGATCGTAAAAACTATATCCTGCAGCACAAGGTTCAGTATACCCCATTGGTCGAAACCCCGGATGGAAAAGCAATGGCGGAAGTACGCATGATGTTTCTCTGGGATGAAGAACCTATGCTGGTCAACAACTTACTGCGTATGAGTAAAGGTAAAATGATGGGTGTTGACTATAATCGCAATCACAGCTGGGTTGGCTCGTCATTGGCATACCATCAGCCGTAGAAAGAAAATCCAAACAACAATTTCCAAATTCCGAAGTAGATTCTTTCATTTCTGATAATCTACTCCCTAAATGAAACCGTTCTATTCCGGCAACGTAATAAAAGCATGTCGATATAACGAGGATATCTCATGCCTGCCGCAAAACGACTCTGCCCCATTCTCAGCATCATCTTCTTTCTAAGCTTTATTCCCCTACTTGCTGATGGACCGGAAACCCGACATTATTCCAGCGACTGGCCGCAATGGCTGGGTCCGGAGCGCAATGGCAAGTCCAGCGAAACCAATCTCGCCCTTCCCTGGCCGTCCAGCGGCCCAAAAATTCTTTGGCGAACCCCCTTGGGCGAAGGATACTCGGGCATTTCAATCAGCGGCAAGCGCGTTTTTACAATGTACGACAAAGGTGATGAAGAATACCTGATATGCCTGGACCTAACAAGTGGCAAAATCCTCTGGCAACTGCAAACGGACAAACGCTTTGTCAGCAACTGGGGAAACGGACCGCGGGTAACGCCAACAATCAACGACGGCATTGCCTATACCGTGAGCGGTCGATCGAAGCTCTACGCCGTTAACATCAGTGATGGCAGTATTCTCTGGCAGCAAGACCTGGTCAACGAATTCGGAGGTGGAGCCCCCAACCTTGGTTATTCAAATTCACCATTGGTCGACGGCAGCAATTTATGGGTTGTCGCCGGCGGCCAGAATAAAAACGCCATCATTGCTTTAGATAAAACCACAGGCAAACTGCGCCACTCAAGCCAGTCGGATCATAACGGTTATTCTTCCCCGATCATGACCACGATCGCCGGACAACCACAGCTGATTTTCTTCACCGGCAGCAAAATTTCCGGCGTTTCTCCCGCCAATGGCCAGGTCATCTGGGAATATCCCTGGAAGACAAGCTCTTACGAGAATGTCGCAACTCCGGTCCCGGTCGGAGGCGATCGGCTGTTCTTTTCGTCTGCCCATGCGGAAGTATCGGGCTCGGCCCTGCTGCAAATCTCCCGGGATACTGAAGGGAGCTTCTCAGCCGAGAAGCTGTGGGGCAATAACGAAATGAAAAATCATTTCTCGACCACCATTCTGCATGATGGCTATCTATACGGCACCGACAGATCGATCTTAAAATGCATCGATGTAAAAACCGGCAAGATGCAATGGCAGCAGCGCGGTTATGGAGAAGGTACATTGATGTTTGCTGATGGCTATCTGCTGGTGATGGGCACTCGCGGTAAACTGGGTATTGTCAAGGCCAGGCCCGATAGGTACGAGGAAGTTGCTGTTAAAGATATTTTGGACGGGAAGTGTTATACGGTTCCGTCGCTTGCCGGCGGCCGGCTATTGCTTCGCGATACTCGCGAGATTATTTGTATTGACTTAAGGAAGACGAACTAAATCGTAAAACGATTCCGTCCGCCTTTCTTCTTGCGGACAACCTTTTTGGGCTTCTCTGGCGGCGGTTCTTTACGAGGCGCTCTGGCTTCCGGGATTTTCTCAACCGGCACTTCTTCGTCACCTTCAAGATTCCGTTTTCTCTGCCATAAGATAAGGTTTTTCACTGAGACCGGGTTTCCAACACCGTCGGCAATCTCTTCATATTCAGAAGTACCAGAGGCTGCGATCATCAAAGTACCGTAGCCGAGCATGCGCTCCAGCACCGTTTGCTCAACATTTATCGTTCGAATATCATCAATAAAGATGACCTTCATATTGGTTGTTAGCAAACCGCGCTGAACAACAATTTTGTGACGATAAATATACAGTCCCAATGAATAGCGCTTGACAATACCAACGAGAAAGGGGATAATCAACGGCGTGAGCAACATATAGCCGCTGAATTTCCACCAGGAAGGGCGAACAACGACAACCAACTCGTCATCTTCCCCCATCAATTCCTTCAATTTTTCATCTACCTTGCTCATGAGAACGGTATTACCTCCACCTTATCACCTTTCTTCAAAGCTTGTCCGACCTCCAGCAAAATAAAGCCATTGGCGTCAGATACGCTGGTGAGCATATGCGATCCTTGCCGGGCAATTGGTATTACTTCGCGAATGCCATTCTCGCCGTCTCGCATCATCACGCGGTACATCTGGGCGCGCGTCAATTTATTGACCAGCTCGGTATTCATCACTCCTGAAACCTTGCGGATATCTTTGCCATGTCCTGCCAGATAACGCAATACCGGCGTCACGTAAAAAAGGAAGCACATATAGGCCGACACCGGATTACCAGGCAGCCCGAATAGCAGTTTACTGTCTTTTTGTGCAACAAACAAAGGTTTTCCCGGCCGTTGACGCACACGCCAAAAGAGCCGTTCAAAGCCGCATTCAGCCGCGGCCTTCTTCACCAGGTCATGCGGACCAACCGAAACACCGCCGGAAAAGATCACGATGTCAGCCTGTTCCGCGGCAGTCTGGGCAGCGCGGACCGTGTCTTCGTAGTCGTCGCCAACACGCTGTAACGTGGCAATTGCGCCATTCCCGGCGAGCACCGCTTCTGTTAGCATAATCCCGTTAGAGTCACGAATTTGCCAGGGCTTTGGCTGGGCATCATAGGGCACCAGTTCCGTCCCTGTAACAATGATGGCGACACGCGCCGGTCGATATACAGGCACCGTTCGAATTCCCTGAGACGCCAGCAAGGCAATATGCACCGGATTCAAGACTACATTTTTGTGGATAAGGCGGGTATCGGGGGTAAACTCTTCCCCTTCAAATCGAATGTTCTGTTTCGGTTTATGGGCAATTTCGATATTAAGTTCATTACCTGATGCGGTACATTCTTCGATCGGCACAACAGCATCCGCGCCATCGGGCAGTTTGGCGCCGGTACTGATGCGAACCGCCTGCCCGGTGCCGACTGTACCATCAAAAGGTATACCGGCCTGGCTCTCACCAAGCAATGCCAGCTGACAGGCGATCCCGCGAGAAGCCGGTTCAATGTCAGCCCAACGGACTGCAAAGCCGTCCATAGCGCTATTGGTATAGCGGGGTGACGGTTCAAGGGCATGTAGATCTGTATACAACACCCGCCCGGCGGCTTCTGAAAGCGATATGTCTTCACGAACAGGCTCAGGCAGGCTGTCATCGAGGATTTTTTTTGCTTCTGAGATAGTAATCATGTTTGCTGATCAAACCGTTTTTCCATTACCAGTGCATCTTCACCGTTCTTATAATATTTCATCCGCAACGCAATTTCCCGGAATCCGAAGGACTCGTAAAGCGACTTGGCTTTGTGATTGCTTCGCCGCACTTCCAGAATGGCACGTTTTTCCACGTCAGCCATCCCAAGCAGCTTTTCCAACAAATATCGCCCCCAACCATTGCCCTGATGATCCGGCGCAATGCCAAAGGTTGCCAGATGAAATTCACCATAGAGGCGCCAGACAACGGCATAACCAATGATTGCCTTATTCAATTCCATTACGACCGGCAGGGAAAATCGATTGGTGCATATTTCAAACAGATAACTTTGCCGCGACCAGGGATCGGTGAACAGTTCAGCCTCCAGCCCCATAATCCGATCAAGATCATCTATTTTCATTCGCCGTATGTTTGGCACCGCACTCATGAAACTCCGTGAAACGCTCTCATATAAAGTGGTTCACTTTCAACCAGGTCCGAGAAATGACCCGCCTGAAATTTTTCAGCACCAAGGGCCAGTAAGGCATTGACGTCCAATACGCTCGGTGCTGGTGTCAGGAAAGTTGCTCCATTGGGCAGATGAGGCATGAGAATCTCTTTCAGACCAACTGCATCAACCCCGGTAACAATCACCTGACGGCTGGCGAATCGATTCAGCTCGCCAATGGGAAGCAGCGAGTAGTCGCTGGTCCGCTCCAGCTTGCTGTTATGCCAGGCATATTCTGCGCAGTAGACATCTCCACGCCGGGCATCGATGACGACCAGCACCGGCCGGCCTCGATCGCCACACTGGTACGCCCAAACATCGAGTGTCGAAACTTCAACCAATGGGATATCGAGGGCATATGCATAGCCTTTTACCAGGCTATAGCCTATCCGTAATCCGGTGAATGAGCCGGGACCGGCCGACAGCACCAGGCCGTCGAGGTCCGAAAGTGATAAACCGGCATTTTCCAATGTTTGATTTACCAGCGGGGCCAACTTTTCCGAATGAACATTAGGAATACTGATTGTTGATTCTGCACGCAGCTCACCACCGGCAAAGAGGCCGGCAGCACAGGTTTTACCACTGGTCTCAATTCCCAGTAAAATATTGGAATTTTTTTCGTTCGTATCTGTGCCTTTTTTCATATTATTTGAGAATGTTCTTTAATTCAAGGACAGCGGTTAGGCCAATAACAAAACTTGCATCATATATCGTAACAAATTACATTTTAATCTGTATAAATAACAATAGATTAAGTAATTAAATTGTGACCAGGATATGAATAGAATCACCGACTCTCCGCGCTACACTCGCCTTCTATTCATAGCGCTCGCCCTGGTTATGTTCAGTACGTCGATCGGCGTCTTCATTAACTATGCCGGTAGTCCAACAGATGAAAACGTCTTCTTCACAACCCCCGAAGGCTTATACCTCACGGTAACCGTTCCCGCAAAACTCGTCACCAGTATTGGTACGCGCAACTTTATGGGAACGGAAGAAAAGATTGCCGGTGATTCTCTCGTAGTCGGCGACATCCTGGTGTTTGCTGATAACCTTTATACTGATGAATCCATTAGCATTGCCGAGAAAGACGAATTCGTCGACTTTCTGGCGGAAGCCGATAGTCAAACTGTTATAGAGCTGAATATCTTCAGATCTCGCTTGAACCGCTTCCTGCGCTATCATCTCCCGGCGGAAGATTTTGATGCGGCCTGGGTCCGTGAAATCTCGGCAAGCGTCACCGTGCGTGAAGTATTGCCCAATGGGGCTTCAGATCGCGCAGGCTTGCAAGTTGGGGACCTGATTTACAGCATTAACGGCGAACGGTTCAAGGACGCCAATTCTGCCGATCGAATTATGCGTTTCGCGCAATTGGATAAGACAATCGCCTACGATATTGTCAGAGATAATCAAACGCAAACACTTCATCTCACGCTGGCACGCGTGGGCCTGGAAACGGTACTGCTGATAATCCTGCTTTGCGGATTGTTCTTTATCGGCAGCGGCCTGTTTGTCGGCTTGAAACGCCCGGAATATGTTGGCGCGCGGCTCATGGCCATATCGTTTATGCTGATCGGGTTTTATCTGACCCTGTTCTCTCCGCTCCGTGCACTCCCAAATCAGTGGACAAACCTGGTGAACCTGCTGCAAGTAGGAGCACTGGTCTTTGGGGTCGCCACCTGGTTCCATATGCATCATTATTTTCCGCGGGAATTTCCGGCGCTACGCAACCGCCGTTGGATTATTATGACCGTGTACATCCTGGGCCTGTCCGCCATTCTCTTCAATGCGTTTGGACAGGGTGGATTCGCCAATCTGCTATTTTCCATCACGATCATCATGTTCTGGGTATTGCCATGGTTCTACCGCAAGCTGAAGCCGCATGATTATGTGGAGATGAACTCAGTCATCCGCTGGACGTCCGTTACCTTGCTGTTTGTTATGATCGGCCTGGTTACCATTCCCCTGCTATTTGGCCGGCCACCGGACTTTGTCTTTCGTACCATCGATGGCCGCTACAGCATCGTTCTGATGGCGTTGTTTCCAATGGCTTACCTCTATACCATTGGCCGCTATAATCTGTTCAACATGGACATTCGTATCCGGCGCAACATTCTCTATACGCTGGTCTATTCGCTTTGGGGAATGACAATTGCAGTAGCTTTTCTTTTTTGCATTTTCAAACTACCGACTTTGGAATTGGCGCTTCCGAATATTCGCTTCATGGGCAGCTACATTGAAGTCGTAGATGAACCTATGGAAATTGCGCGCAAAATAGTTCTGGAAAAAGGATTCGTTATTCTTGCCGGCATTTTGCTGCTGCTTTTGTTCTGGCGCATCCTGCTCGGTGGACAAAGCCTGTTGAACAAGAAGTTTTATCGTGAAAAATACGATTATAAACGCGCTGCCAACGAGATGGCGGAAGTGATGTCAAACCAGTTCGGGCTGGAAGAGCTGGCCAAAGGGATTGTAAAGAATCTCGTCAATCAAATGCAGCTTAAGCAGGCTGGCGTCATCTTTCTTGAGAGTGAGAAAATTCGCACCTGCCAAACGCACTACGGTATCAATGAAGATGCCTGGAACACTTTCTGCGATACGACAGCAGATCGGATTATTCAATTGGTCCAGCAACACAAGACCGATGACCGATTCAGCTCAGACTATTTGCGAACCGACCTGCGCACGGAATTCGAAGGCGCCGGCTTTCGACACATTATTGCCATCCGCTCAAAATTTGTCCTGGTAGGCATCTTGCTGCTTGGCGAAAAGCGATCAGAAGCCGCCTTTCATAAAGATGACCTGGTATTCCTCTCTTCCGTAGCGCGGCAATCATCTGTGGCAATCGAGAATGCATTCCTGTACAATGAACTGGCAGAACGGGAGCGTCTCAGGCACGAACTGGAAATCGCCCGCCGGATTCAAATTGCTTCCTTGCCACAACATACCCCGGAAATCAGCGGGCTTGATATTGCCGGTATTTCGATTCCGGCCCAGGAAGTTGGCGGTGACTATTTTGATTACCTGAATGGGGTTCGTGAAGAGCTGACAGTAATTGTCGGAGACGTCAGCGGTAAGGGAACCTCTGCAGCGCTTTACATGTCAAAAATTCAGGGCATCATGCGCTCGCTCTATGACTTTGGGCTATCTCCACGCGAGTTGTTGATACGCGCAAATCAGCTACTGGCAGAAGACCTTGAAAAACAGTCTTTCATTACTGCGGTGGGTGCCAGCTTCAATGCGACTCAGCATGAGCTGGTTATGGCCCGCGCCGGACATATGCCCCTCTATTATTACAATGCTGCAACGAACCATGTAGAGGAGGTATCTCCAAAAGGGATTGGCCTGGGACTGACAAAGTCAGCGACATTCGCCACAGAACTGGAAGAGATCTCCATACCCTATCGTCCAGGGGATGTGTTCTTGTTCATAACGGATGGCATTACCGAAGCCCAGGATGAAGCCGGAGAGGAATTCGGCGATGAAACCATGATCAGCCTACTGCAAGACAATCATGATGCCAGCGCAAAGCGTATTCGTGACCAGCTGGTCACGGCAGTCAACAACTTTGCCGGTAGCACGAATCAGCACGACGACCTGACCGTTGTTGTGGTTAAAGCCGTTGAACCAGCTCTGACAGCGCAATCCCCGGCCTAAATTGAAATTGCCACTGTGTCTCAGTTCATTGTAAAATCTGTTTGCAGGATAAAACGCCCCATCAGGCCACTGCCTTCGATATAATCCGTTTGCTTTTTCACTTCAAATCCGATCAACATCGCAAAATTATCACTCATGCGTTGCCGGATTCCGGCCTGTAATGCCAGGAATGGTTGAGAAGCATCCACATCTATATTTTCAATTTCTTCATGGATGAAGTCCTGGATGCCAATGATCAAGCGAGAGTATGGAATGAGATCCCGGTCTCGGTCACTTCCATTAAATGTCATCGCGGCATAAAGGCTATTATAAGAAGATTTATTACTAAAGGAGCCGGCCTCACTAACATCCCGGTGGCTATTTTCCAATAAATAATCGGCATCAATCAAATATTCCTGCCCAAGCAGCCCTATTTCAAAGCTGGTAATGCGATCATCATAGACGATACCATGACCAAAACCAAAGTGGTAACCGACAAGAGATTCTCCGTTCATTTGCGCCACATTCATACCGGCAAAGAAGGAGGTACTTTTTTCGATAAACATTTGTATCTGCCCACCGACCACATATTCCGGTAGTTCCCATATCAGATTGGTTTGATCCGGCAGCGTGTCCGGCGGCATGATAATCCCTTCATGGGTCTTTTCAAGCGGAACGGAAACAACCGGTGAAAATTGGGCGTCCCCCGGTTTGCGTTCCTCTCCAAGGCGTACCGGCACCTGGTAATCCGGCCCGGAGTAATTGAATCTTTGAAATCCAATGGAATTGCAAGCTGTCAGAGATATCGCAGCAAAAGAGATGATGAGTCCGAAAGCCAAGCCTCGTAAGTAACGACTGAGCATGTTAATGCCTCCCTGTTGTGATCAAAGTGAGATATCTGGAACTGCAAGTGCAATGCTTCTGCTATGTTGCTTAAATGATATCTCCTGAATATTGCGAAATCGGTGCCAAAATCCCCTAAGCCCAAATTACAACAAGACAAATCTATACAAAACAATTATTTAAAACACAATTCTTCAAGTCGTAAGCCACTGATATGGCGACAGTTTTGTCGATCTTCTTACGGTTTAGTTTTTTTTACGGCAGGTTGTGTCGAAGGTGACAGCGAAACATGAGATTATTTGCATTTTGAGTACCTCTTTAAGGCTATGGATATTAACGCTTGCGAAGCAATCTGCTGATATCTTACATTAGTTGCCTCTACAACAAGGAAATTTGAAATGGCACAACTACAACTATATAATACTTTGACTCGCAGCAAGGAAGATTTTGAGCCGATAAATCCCGGACGGGTAAATATCTATGTTTGTGGTCCCACAGTTTATGGACATGCGCATATTGGTCATGCCAAGAGCTACATCAGTTTTGACGTTATCGTTCGCTGGTTTCGTCATCTTGGCTTTAAGGTCAAATATGTTCAAAATATCACCGACGTTGGACACCTGTTGGGTGAAAATAATGACGGTGAAGACCGGATTCTAAAAAAGGCCCGCGAGGATGAAGTGGACCCCATGCAGGTCGCCTCGACATATACATGGAGCTACTTTGACGACATGGATGCTCTTGGGGTTGCTCGACCGGACATTTCCCCGCGCGCAACCGGGCACATCACAGAGCAAATTGAAATGATCGAAGATTTGATCAAAAAGGGATTTGCATACGAATCAAACGGCTCTGTTTACTTTGACGTGCACAAGTTCAAGGGATACGGCAAGCTGAGTGGACGGAAACTGGATGAGCTGGAATCCGGTGCTCGCCTTTCCATCAATGAAGACAAGAGACATCCTTCCGATTTCGCAGTATGGAAGAAAGCTGCTCCGAATCACCTGATGCGCTGGAATAGTCCCTGGGGTGTCGGTTTCCCGGGCTGGCATATTGAATGCTCGGCCATGGCAATGAAGTACCTTGGCGAGACATTCGACATTCACGGTGGCGGCGTTGACAATATTTTTCCGCATCACGAATGTGAAATTGCCCAAAGCGAGGCCGCTACCGGCAAACCGTTCGCACGTTATTGGCTGCACAATAATATGATTAGCATCAACAAGGAAAAGATGAGCAAGTCTCTGGGCAATGTACTGAATGTGAAGGACATGCTGAAAACCTACTCTGCTCATACCATTCGGGCCTTTGTTCTTAGCAGCCACTATCGGAGCAGGCTGGAGTATAGCGATGAAGCCATTCAGGCAGCGGAACAAGGCAACAAACGCCTGCATGGTACAATGACAAAATTGCTGGCAGCTATCGAGAAGGCTTCAGGCAATGATGGTGCAGAAGCTGGCTTTTCTCTTGCAGAATATAAAGAGCGGATTGAAGCAGCAATGAACGATGACTTCAATACCCCGAAGGCAATCGCTGCTTTGTTTGATCTGGCCAAACAAGTCAATCAGTATCTGAACGCTGACGGCAGCAAGAGCAGACCATTTCTTGAAGAAGTAGCTGACCTTTTCAGATCGATTGGTATTGATGTTCTTGGCATCATTCCGGCCGATGATGAACTCCAACGGAGCAGTGAGCATCCGGAACTTCTGGACAAGCTTGTACGAGCCAATATCGAAATGCGTAATGAAATGCGCAAACAGAAAAACTGGGCTGCAGCCGATCTGATTCGCGACGAACTCAAGCGTATCGGCATTATCGTCGCTGACAAACCCGGTGGCGAGTCTGAATGGTCTATTGAAGAGTAGACAGCTATTCAAAATAGTAAAATGCAATCCGATTTATCTTCCTGAGACGTAGCAGCGCTGCGTCTCTATTTTTCTAAATTTCTTTTCGCCGATCTATCACCCGAGGCGAAACAGTTGCATCAACTCCCCACAGCCACAACCTGCGCTTCGGTCCTCGATTTCAGATAATGATACCGCTTTAGGTCCATTTGTGAGAGGGTGAGGATGTAAGCCAATTCGTCTGTGGTGTATACAGGACATGTCATGTTTTGCTGTTCCACATCAGCAAGTGCCGTGTTAACCAGGCAGATATCGCATTCCAGGGTATGGCTGTAGAAAATGAGGGACGATCGCTGCCCTTCCAGCACTTGAAACAATTCAAGGATGATGTCTTTATTGGTTCCGTCCTCAGCAGCATTGGCTGAGCTATCGGCTTCGCCGGTGGTTGGCGTCTTCATTTTCATAATTTCGCCCGTATATTTTCTCAAACAAGGTCTTGAATGGCGCGGCTTCAAAGCGTTTCCAGCTTCTAAAGCGCGTAATAATGAAATATAATGGTGGTTTTTTTGATTTGTCAAGTCCTTGAAGGCCATAAATTCAAAATTATCAACAATTTTGACCAAATTTGTATAAAAATACACTATTTTAAGGGCCAAATACGGAAAAATTGGGAGGAATTTGAAGGTAAGCGGTTGAAAAACAATTGTTTGAGAAATCAATTTGGCTTCAAAGAAAAGAAGAGGGCCGGCTGCATTAGCTAACCGGCCCTTGAAATTTTTGCAAAGTTTAATCCATCTACTATTCGTATCGTAAGGCATCGATCGGGTTACTAAGCGCTGCTTTGACGGCCTGCCAGGTGACAGTCAAGATCGCGATAAGCAATGCCAGTAGCCCCGAAACCACGAAGATCGCGGTTGTAAATTCTGTCCTGAAAACGAATCCCTGTAGCCATTGATTTAAAAAGAAGTAAGCGATAGGCCAGGCAATTAGATTGGCGATCAAAACCCACTTCGTAAACTCTTTTGATAACAACATAATAATACTGCCGGTAGAAGCTCCCAAGACTTTCCGAACCCCTATTTCCTTGGTGCGCTGTTCAGCTGTAAATGAAGCAAGGCCAAACAACCCGAGACATGCAACCAGGATGGATAGAGTAGCAAAAACGCTGAAGATGCTACCGAGACGTTGTTCAGCTGCGTACATATTGCTGAAGCGTTCATCGAGGAAGGTATATTCCACCGGCTGACCATCAAGATGCGCATTCCAGGTATCGCTAATAAAAGCAAGATACGATTCAACGTCGTCGGTATTAAAACGCACGGAGATAAATTGCCTGCTTGTTCCTATTCGAAGAGCAAGTGCCCCGATATTTTCAGTCATGGATTCAAAATGAAAATCTTTTAATACGCCGACAATCGTGTAAGACGCTACATTATTCAAATCAATACCAGTTTCCGGATTCCAGAGAACCGTGCTGATTCGTTCACCAATCGCATCTTCGAATCCAAACAGAGATACCGCTTTTTCGTTAATAATAATAGCGCTGGAATCGGTCGCGAAGTCAGATGAGAAATTGCGCCCGGCTGCCATTTCCATTGCCATAGCCGGAACATAGTGTTCATCGACATCCCATATTTGCATAGAGACGGTGTTTTCCTCGATTGGCCTGCCTTCCTGCCAAAAACCGGTGTCGGAACGATTTGAAAACACCGGCAAGTAGCTGCTTACACTCGCAGCTTGGGTGAAGTGATGCTTTGCAATCGCCTCCCGAAACGCATCTAAATTTTCACCGAGGGCATATGCATCGTGAATCACCAGTACTTGTTCTTTGTTAAACCCCAATTGTTTGTTCTGAATATATTCAAGCTGATTGCGAATAACCAGGGTGCCAACAATGAGAATGATGGTGGTTACAAATTGAAAGACAACCAGAACGCTGCGAAGCTTACCGGAGGCCGTTCCCATCTGCAACTTTCCTTTTAGAACTTCGATTGGCTGAAAACTAGAGAGAAAAAATGCCGGATAGCTACCGGCCATGAATCCGACCAGCAGAACAATGCCAAAGAGGCCAATAACATATTGTGTTTCAAAAAATTGGCCGGTCTCAAGGGCTTTGCCAGACAATTGATTAAACCAGGGTAACGACAGTTCAACGATCCCAATGGACATAATGAGCGCAATCGCGGTAAGCAAAAAGGACTCAGTCAGGAATTGCCGAACAAGTTGAATCTTCTGAGATCCGAGTACTTTTCTTACGCCAACTTCCCGAGCGCGGTGAGAGGACCTGGCAGTTGCCAAATTCATAAAGTTGATACAGGCAATCAACAAAAGAAATAGTGCAATTGCGCTAAAAATATAAACATAGAGAATGCTGCCGTTGGGCTCGAACTCGGCCGTTAGCTGAGAGTGGAGGTGAATATCAGTAAGCGGTTGCAAGTAGTATGCGAGCTCGTTGCCCTGAGCCATAAACTCATCGATCGAAATCCCCATATACTGCTGAGCCTGCGGCCCAATGTATTTGTCAAGAATCGCTGCAAGTTTCCCTTCAAGCGCCGATACGTCTGCACCCGCCTCCAATAAGATATAGGTTTGGAAATTGTTGCTCAACCACATATTGTTGCGGCTTTCCCCATTGCCTTCCATTGAGAGTAGAAAGTCGAAATGAAAGTGCCCATTTAATGGCATGTCCTCGAAGATCGCACTCACCTGGAAGTCCTGGCGATTATCAAAAGTCAGTGTTTGTCCAATGATGGCGCCGGGATTGGTTTTGATCAGGTCTGGAAAGTACTTCTTGGCAGCTGAATAGCTTATCGCCATATTTTCAGGCTTACTAAGTGCGGTTGATCTTTCGCCGGTAATCAGCGGGATGGTGAACACATCAAATACCGCGTTATCAGCATAAACAACCTGATCCTCTTTGAAATTCTGCACGTCTTTCTTTACGAGAAAGCTACCGCGGGCACGAAAGCGGGTTGCGGCACTGACCTCCGGATAGTCATCGAGGAGCGCTTGCGCCATTGGTGCCGGACAGACAGCAGCATCAAATGAATTCCCGCCGAATTTCCCGACATTCGCCACCCGATATATTCTGTCAGCATTAGCATGATGCTTGTCGAAACTCAGTTCATCATTTACAAACATCAAAATCAGAATGCAGCTGGCCAGACCAATTGAAAGGCCAATGATATTGATTAAGGTGTGCGCCTTATACTTCATCAGGTTACGAATCGTTACTTTCAGGTAGTTCTGAAACATAGTGTCCCTCGCGGTATTGGGCAATGACTGGTTTGCTCTATGGAGGACAACAACTATGCCAGAGGCGGTACATCGCTGATTTTATTGAACTTGGGGATAATTACGAGAAGACTAGCTGATTTGAGGTGTTCTCTTAGTGGACAAGGCTTGTCCGAAAACGAACATTAATACCGATATTTCCGGCCGGTAAGCAAAACCACGGCAAAGGGCTCTCAGATGACAATTGCTATCACTTTGAAAGCGTCGTCTAGACTGCAGCGCGTAGCCGGTGGGTTTTATAGATTTTTTCGACCACGACCTTAGCTCGAGAGAGATCATGCTGGAGGTTTTGCATGTAGATCTTCCAGAATAGATCGTGATCAACCTGGAAAGCTTCGGCCAGGTGGATTACCTCGCTGCGAACAACCAGATAGACCATGAGGCATCCGCGTTCAACCGGAAAGAGCCTGCTCCGGGTAATCTCGATATTACCATCGATGTCAATGGTCTCAAAATCTGCGGCCCCAAACTGTTTATTCAGACGAGGAACAATAATAAAGGGGTCACCAACAGACCCGGCACCTTCGTAGCTGGACTCGTCAAGCGGCTCAACGGATGTTACCCAGTTTGGATAAAGCTCCGGAAAGTAAAGGGGATTGGTCAAAAGCCGCCATGCATGGTCAAACGGCACAGCAAAATATTTACTGGTTACAAAAATGTCCGAGGACATTTGGCCTCCTGGTCAGGTTGAATTATGTTGACAGAGCTTTTACCGTATGATAGCGAAAACAGTCAGTTGTGTGGTCATTGACCAGACCGGCGGCCTGCATAAATGCATAGCAGATAGTCGTCCCGACAAATTTGAAGCCTCGTTTTTTTAAATCTTTACTCATGGCATCCGATTCAGCGGTATTGGCCGGCACATCCTTCATGGATTGCCAACTATTTTGAATGGGTTGTCCACCCACGAATTGCCAGATATAGTCTCGGAAACTGCCAAACTCTTTCTGAACCGCGAGGAAGCAGTGGGCATTTGTCACCGCGGCATTTACCTTTAATCGATTCCGTACAATACCGGGATCCTGCAACAAGGCCTCTATTTTCTTCTCCTTGTAAGCAGCCACCTTCACCGGATCAAACTCATCGAATACCTTGCGGTAATGGTCCCGTTTTCTCAGTATGGTTTCCCAACTGAGACCAGCTTGTGCACCTTCCAGGATTAAGAATTCGAATAGCAGTTGATCATCATAAACCGGTACGCCCCATTCTTCATCATGATATTTCTGATAAAGCTCATTGTTCTCAGGCGCCCATTTACAACGTTTCATAAAATTCCTCGATTTGACATTCGGAGCTGTTAGGCTTTAGTAGTAATTACTCTGCGGCTTCTTCCCTGGCAATATTGCGGCGCTGCATTTCTTCCGAGCTAACATCTTCGATATGTGTCGCTATCCACCAGTAATTTCCCTGCGGTCCCTGTACACCGGCACTGCGATCACCGTAAAATTGATCTTCCGGAGGCATTAGCGTGGTCGCCCCGGCCGCCAGGGCATTTGTATACATTTTGTCAACATTAGGCGTGTAAATATGAATCATCGCTTTCAAGGCCGGGAACTCAGGCCCTGAACACCCCATCATCAACATTGAATCGCCGATCTTCACCTGGGCATGATTCATTTTGCCGTTCTTTTTTGTTAGCTGTTCAATGACTTCTGCGCCAAAGGCCTTTTGTAAAAATGCCACCATATCCTCAACATGATCAACTATCAGGTATGGCTCTACACTATGATGACCGCTAGGAATCGCTGAAACACTCATCTTTTCCTCTGTTTTTTTAGTCAATCTACCCAATAAAAAAACCGCAGAGCTATCTCAATGATTAGAGTGTTACAGGCTATTATCTGTAATCACTACGCAAATAATTGAAAGAACTCTGCGGCTCTTAAAAGGAGCGATCGACTATAATTCACGTATCACCTGGACAACACTTCCCAGCACTGAAAAACCGGGGGTGTTTACATCCAGAATCATGGTCTGTTTTCGGTTATTCGATCCTTCCAGACGCACGCGGCTTCCATTTTGGAAGTAACGGCGTAGAAATACCTGTTCACCAACCTTAACAGCAACAACGTCATTATCGTGATAGCGCTTTTTCTGCTGAATAACGACAAAATCGCCGGTCTGGATACCACAGCCAGCCATTTGTTCATTATCAACCTGCATGCTGTAGCGATCATAAACATCCATGGTGCTGTTTACAACCATCTTGCCGATCTCGTCAGCCCCGCTTTTAGCCAGATCTTCGATCAGGAATTCGGCACGCGGCAAACGCAGAAACTCTTCACGCGCACGCTTATCCGGAAATCCGCGGGTCATTTTCAATATTTTCTTACCAGTCATGGATTCCCCACTGTCCCTATTCCCCGCCGAAAGACCCGGAAAACCAGTTGCCGTCCTATCGAGCAGGGAATTTGCCTTGCCATCTGTTTTGGTGACATCCTGTCTCTGCAATAATCGCATGTTAGTTAACGGTATCCCGTATCAAGCCAACAACACGACCCTGAATATGCCAGTCCGTTTGCGGTACGATATCCGGGTAGGCCGGGTTTTCCGCCTTCAGATATTTCCGCTTTTCCTCAACAATCAGCCGCTTAACCGTTACCTCTTCACCAATCAAGGCGACAACAATCTGCCCGGCCTGAGCAACACTGGTTGATTGTACAATCACCAGATCGCCATCCATAATGCCGGCATTTACCATACTATCTCCCTGTACTCGCAGAGAAAAATAGCGGCCTTCAGATTTGATCAATCGCCGCGGAACGGCAATATGGTCGTCGATGTTTTCTTCTGCCAGAATCGGGAAACCCGCAGAAACACGACCAACCAGTGGTAAAGTCATAATGTCCGCAGACATCGGTTGATAGCGTTCATCCAATATGCGCAGGCTGCGTGCGGTCGTTCCGGTCTTTTCAATATACCCTTTGCGGGCGAGCGCATCCAAATGTCGAACGACGCCATGCTTGGAAGCAATGTCAAAATTGTCGGCAATTTCCTGATAACTCGGTGGAAAACCGGCATCAGCAATATAACCGGAAATAAATTGTAACACTTCCTCCTGGCGCTTGGTCAGGCCTTTCATAAAATTCCTTTCAAGTTCATCGCACAAAAACAGTTAGGGAACCAGCGTATACATAGGTTCACCATCTATAATAGTGTGCAAGCGTGCACTTGTCAAGAATTTTTTGAAAAAAGATGAAAATTTGTTCACTAATCGGCACAGCAATCTGTAGGGACTGGCATACGCCTAAATAGACCCTCATCCGGATACGACCGAAAACAAAAACATTCATTGCCATATTCCACGGTTCTGCTCTGGCATATATTTAATAAGCCTTCGTTAAGAACCGTCAGCTTTTGGTCGTCACGGCAAATGTATTAGGAGCATATTTTTACGACAAAACACCTTTGGCGAGATGAACACACCTCTAGAATGCTAAATATTTTCAAAAATTATTGCGACAAAAACCCCAAATATTGCTATAATTATATATAAAGCGGAATCGGATAAATTTGCAGGTCCTTGCATGCAAGACAGTCTCATCGAAATTCTTAATTTTATTCAACTCGCCATTTCTACATTTGCATTAGTAGCCAATGCATTACACGACTGGCTAAGGAAAATATTTGCACCTTCGGCCCAGGAACCAATTGAGACGAAGAGGCACTTCAATGGTTATGCAGATTTAGCAATGGGTTGGGGCTGCTGCGCTATCTTTGTACTCACTGCAGGTCATTCAATGATTATTGCTGGTGCAGAGCCTACGGTTTCTTACTACCCAATTCTCGCTCTCTCATTTGGCGCTTTAGTGGTTGGTTTTATAATCACGTTCTCATGGAAAGCGAATAGACTTGAGAGATCTCTTTGGAGTTTAGCATTAGCATCGATTTTCATTATGCTTTTAGGCCAGGGTGGACCTCTCAGTCCAATTATGGATGTGCAAATCGAAACAACTGTCGAACCGGCGCTTCCATACTGGATAGCTATTCCTATCCTAATTATCATTTTTGCCAGCTTCTTTATAGCTGAGTTTCCGAGAGTCATAGATTTTAAACAAAAGAAATCTAAAGGGCTTTTATTGATTATTTGCTTTGGCCTATTTGTGGTTTGTCTCGGTAGCGGAAAATCTTTGGTGCAAAGTACGTTAGTGCAACGAACCACACCTGCCCAACTTGATGACGAAACGTACGTTTTGGCTCAGGATATTAATGCGAAATTAAAGCCGGAGTATATACAGAGATTTTACCGCATAGCATCTGAAATAGAATTAAACGATTTTTACAGGACAAATTTTTACGCCACCCTTCAAGAACTTGAGAAAAGAAGAAAAAGAGAAGAGAGACTGAGGTCATTAAACCGCTGGTACTACGGAATAGATTGGTCCTATGAGATGAAATCCAATACGGGCTATTCGCAATTTGACTATCTTTCAACTACGAATAACCTCCTGCTCGGAACTCGTGTCATGTCTGCAGAGGAAAGGATTGAGTTTCTGGTAAAACGGATGGAATGGCGGCACCCGATTTCTGTCGATTTTTCTCGTAGCAGTATCGGCCTGCCAGGCCTCGATTCTGAAGAAAGGCATCGTGAACTTGATGAAACAGTCCTGAAATATGCGCAAATAAATCTAGCAAGAACGTATGGCTTAAGGCCAGTGCGCTCCTCAGGGTATTACTACGGCCCAATCGAAAACACGCGCGAAGATAAGGAGGAAGAAAAGCAGTTCCTGAGAAACATGAATGGCGTCTTTCCTCGCATCACTAATTTTCACTCAAGTAACATGTTAATATCTCAATTGTCGCTACCTCTTGTTTTTGAATCAGGTATTACATTTTTATTATATCAACAAGTTGCTCTGGAGAATTCAGGCAAGATAAGTATTGCGAATGAACAATATGACTTCGATTCGAATGCTCTGCCCGTTCTATATGAGTTGGCCAATTCACGCGAACGAATAGAAGTGCTCTTCAAATTAATAGATTGTCAAGAACTAAGCAGTCTCATCCCTGATCTGGAGTTAATGTCGGATTCTAAAACTCCTGACCTCGTTTCCACTGGACTTTTTGAGATTTATGATTCCAAAATTGACAAAAACAATTCAAGACTTGTAGATTTTTTTGTCAAAAATATTAAAATCGTACCTAAACCCTCCGAAGACGAGGACAATAGTGATAAACCGTCTGAGCAACCTGCGGTTGTTGATAAAGATGAAGCCTTCAAACGAGCAGAGCTTTTTCGCGACAGATTTCTGGAGTGTGGTATTACTAGAGGGGATTTATCAACCCTTCTAAAATCAGGTGGTCAAGCAGGTTTGGCAATTCAACTCCTCAGTCCTGAATTGATTAGCTTTATAGAATCACTTGGAACAGGTTCTGGAAGCAATGAAGATAAATTTGACAGAGTTCAAAAACATCTTATGATATTGTCTTCACCGATTTCAGTTGTTTGGTCAGACGAGCACTATCTAAAAGATGATTCAAAACTTAGTGAAGAAGACCCCAAAGAATTTAAGTTGTTGTCGCATTACATAGAACGATTTAAAGACATTGAGAATAAAGAAACCAGGCAAAAACTTTTACACCATTTAGCTGTCAAATTATATGGTGGAGGTACTCCCGATGCACCATCCGTGCTTGGATATGTAATTTCTCAAGCCAGAATGTCGGAAGGATTCGGCGCATCGTTTAGCACAATTTTGGCATCTACATTTGTTTTTCCCTTCGTCGCTTTATCACTCCTTATTGGCCTTTGGGGCGGCCGGCTGTTGTTAAATCGCTCTGCGATAATCGCCCAGGCAGAAGACGTTGCCAATCGCCGCGGAGTTCGTGCAGGTCGCCCGCCTGAAAGTCCCACACAATTTCAAGGACGAAGCAACATATTGGTTAATTTGAGAGCGTATGCTAAAAGAGGCTGGAATACGGTTGCGTTGATTGGCCCAAGAGGAGTTGGTAAATCCGAAATTCTAAAAGAGCTGGTGAATGAGAATATCCCTCAAAATAGCGATGAAGATTTCATTGGTGTCTGGTTGCAAGCACCGACCAAATTTGATGAGGTTCCAATTGTACGAGGTGTGCAAAGCAGGGTTGCGCAGATATTAGAGAATCGAATTAGTAATCATATCGGGGCTAACTCAATGGCAGAAAGAGAGCTTCGAGAAGATGCCCACAATTTAGCAATCCGCCTCGTATTGGGCGTAGCTATCTTAATTTATGTTTTAACCCAGGTCGCAGAATCAACTATTTTGAGATTGGACTCATCGGTCATATGGATGCCTGTAGGCCTTACACTTATTGTCACAATTTCTATGTGGATAGCAGCCTCGATAGTATTGCAGAGAAAAGACCTTGGATTTTGGCTCAGACGATCGCCAAAAAACAATCCTCACCTGGAACTTCTTTATGAGCGGTGTCTTGTAGTTTTGTTTGGCTACGATACGACAACATATAGAAGAATCTATTGGCTGAGATTAACGCAGTTCGTAGCGTTGGCATTTATTGTCATGATTCTCTTCAATTGGTTAGTCGAGATATTTACATCTCATACAACAATTGGCTCATATTTCATTTATCCAGTTGACTTTTATAAACATGGAAGCAACGACTCTCAAACTCTTAACTCACATATTATTGTACTTCTCTCTACTGCAACAATTTTCTTTGGATCTTTTTTATTGAGTCGAGAACTGTCGAAAAAGCAAGAGGAAGATCAATCCTGGACAACATCCATTGAAGACTATCGAAGCTTTATCAGATTTTGCATAGAACGGCTCAATGCCGGAGCCTTTGGCCAATCGAAAAGTAACTGGCGGTTGATCGTTGCTATTGATGAATTAGATAGGATTACTGATGCTTCAGATCTCAGAAAGGCAATCATCAGAATGAGAAGCATGTTCGAGATTCGAAGTGTTTATTATTATTTATCGTTGGCTTCCGATTCATATAACGCATTTATGGATAAAAGTGAGAGAACAAAAACCGAAATGGACAGTGCATTTGATCATATCGAGCATGTTCCTCCACTACCATTTGAGTCTAATGAAAAAATCATTATCAATTATCTTAAATCACGAGATTTTATTGTTGATCCCAGCCTCATAAATGCAATAAACCTAATGTCCTTTGGTATTCCACGCGATACGATTAGGAAATGCGATAGCTTGTTAGCTATCGCTGAACGCATCCGCGAAGCCAGGGTAGGTATCGACGACCTTGAGAAGATTCTCGAGATCAAACCAATAAGTCATTTTACTCTTGCCGATGGAACAATATCCTTTGAAGGTATTAAGGAACGCGATGATTTTTTGCAAATATTAGATTCCCTGGCAATACTGGCTTCTAGAAACTTTGACCACCTCACAAATTCGATTAGGCAATCCGTCACGGATTTGGGATATGCAGTTCATAAACATGAAATCTCAGATGACGAATTAAAGGAAAGTATACAAAAACTGTACGACCAATTGTCTCAATTATCTGCAAGTTCGGATTCCTAACCCTAAAACTTTTGTAGCAATTAATCGAACCTTGTGAAATCCAGCAATAGATTTTATCGGGCTGTCATCCGCCGATCTCCATCTACACACTTTCAATGAAAAGCCCCTTGGTATTCCCCGGAATCCGGCTTAAATTTTTGACTGATTGGGCCAGGCCAATGGGGAAGACGCACTTATGGAAGTTGAAATATTGGGTAGTGGGACATCGATGGGAGTGCCTATCGCTGGCTGCGATTGTCGCGTCTGCTGCTCGACCGATAGCAAAGACAAGCGCCTGCGCACTTCCGCCCTCCTGAAAATCGACGGCACGCAAATCCTCATTGACACTTCCGTAGACTATCGCCAACAAATGCTTCGCGCCAATGTCAAATATCTCAACGCTGTCATCTACACGCATCATCATGTTGACCATATTCTTGGCATGGACGACCTGCGCAGCTTCAACATTCTAAACAAGACCAGTATCCCGCTTTATGGCATGCAGGACACCATGGACAATATCAAGAGGGTATTCATTTACGCCTTCGGTGAGAACCAAAGCAAGTCCACAATTCCCCGGCTTGATATTCATGTCATTGATAAAAATTGCTTCCAGGTATCCGGCATCGATATCACCCCCATACCGCTGTTGCACGGGCGAATGCCTGTTTTTGGATATCGGGTTGGTGCTTTTGCCTACTGCACCGATGTCAGTACTATACCGGAAAGTTCTTTCGAGCGCTTGCAGGATCTCGAGGTGCTGGTTCTCGGCGCCCTGCGCCACAAACCGCATCCAACGCACTTTTCTATCGAGCAGGCAATTGAAGCAGCGCAACGCATCGGGGCAAAAACAACCTATTTTACTCACATCGCACATAGTGTAATGCATCAGGAAACGGAAGCGCAGCTGCCTCCGGACATTCATCTGGCATACGACGGACTAAAACTGACGTTTTGAGCATCTTCAAGAAAATCGGGCGACTGGCCCAGCATTCGGCGATCTACGCCATTAGCACGGCAGTACAAAAACTCTCCGGTTTTCTGCTCATTCCTATCTATACCAATCCCGAATACATTAAAACCACCAGCGATTTTGGCGACTTCGTGGTCATTTTCACCTTCCTGGGCTTCATGTATTTCTTCTATACCTACGGGATGGATTCCGCGATGCTGCGCTACTTTTTTCTCGGTGAGCGCGATCGCAAAACCGTTTTTTCCTCGACTTTTGTGGTGCTGCTTTGCACCAGCTTAGTCACCACCGTTATCCTGGTTACCTTTAGTGAACCACTGGCGGATTTGATACTGAAGAGTCCGGATTATGCAAATTTTGTCCGACTCGGCGGCTTCATCCTGTTTTTTGATGCGCTTGGCAATTTGCCATATCTGATTTTGCGGGCGGAAGAAAAAGCCATCCAGTTCACCTCATTCCGGGTCTTTCGTTTCCTGCTGGAGCTCAGTCTGAACATCTATTTCGTGGTCTTCCTGAAGACCGGCGTCATCGGCATTCTCTACACCAGCCTGACTGCCTCGATTGTCAACTTCCTGGTGATGTTGCCAATCATTGTTCGCTATCTGAACTTGAAAATCGACATCCCGCTGTGCAAGGAAATGCTCGCTTTTGGACTGCCGTTTTTGCCGCATGGAATTGCCTTCACAGCGATTGAAATGATTGACCGCCTAATCGTTCCGGTTATACTCGACAAAGACGCCGTGGGCATTTACGGGGCCAATTATAAATTCGGGACTGTGTTGTTACTGCTCATTAATGCCTTCAAGAATGCCTGGCAACCCTTCTTCCTGAAAATCGCCAAGGAAGACGGCGCCCGTCAGATTTACTCACGGGTACTCAGCTACTTTCTGCTTGGGGCCGGCTTTATCACCCTGCTCGGCACCTTTTTCATTCGCGATATCCTGACATTCAAATACTTCGACAGCTTCTACTTCCTGGGCGAACCCTTTTGGTCGGCAATCGACATCATCCCTATCATCCTACTATCATATTGTTTTTACGGTATTTATGTGATATTGACACCCGGCTTTTACATCACAAAGAAAAGCAAATACATGATTATCTTTACCGGCAGCGGTGCGGTTTTAAACATCGTAGCCAACATCATTTTGCTGCCTCATCTGCACATTTGGGGCGCTGCCTGGGCCACCTTGATCAGCTATATGACCATGGCGCTCACAATATTTATCGTTTCTGACCGAATCTTTCCGATACCTATTGAATGGGGCCGGATCGCGAAAATCTCGGTTGGATTGATCGGGTTGATGATGGCACATTACTTGCTGGATTTATCGATATGGCTGCGCCTCCTTTTGGTGGCCCTATCACTCATTATTGCGGTATTTTGGATCTTAACTGACGAAGAGAGAAACGCTGCGGCAAAGGCGCTTCGCGCCGTCAGGCCATAGGCCTGTGACCGTCAGCTGGCGTCGCCAGCGTCAGGCTCGCAAGCTCGCCGTTTACATCCCCCTAAATCCCCCTGCCTTCGAAGGGGGATTTAGGGGGATGTAACATGAGCAAAGCGAATTGACGCGAGTGAAACGAGCTGACGAGGCGAAGCCTCTGACGCGAGCACAGTGAGTTGACGCGAACGCAGTGAGCAAAACAATGGAAAAACTACAACTGGCATTCCTCTGGAATCACCACCAGCCATATTTGAAAAATGCCCGTGGTTATTACCAGATGCCCTGGGTGCGCCTCTTTTCGACCCGCAGCTACCTCGATTTCCTGAAACTGTTGGATGATTATCCACGCATTCAACAGACCATAAACATCACGCCTTCTTTGTTAATACAGTTGCAGGATTATGCCGAGAACGATGCCAAAGACCTGATCTGGATACTCAGCGAAATACCAGCCAATAAACTGACGGCAGAAAATAAGGCAACAATCCTCGACAACTTTTTCGTAGCCAAGTCACAAAACATGATCAAACCCTATCCGCGGTATTATGAGCTCTACAATCGCTACAAAGCACTGCGACGTAAGGCGGAAGCGCCGGATATCATTGATCAATTCACAACAAGGGACTATCTCGATACCCAGGTGTGGTATAACCTAACCTGGATTGGCCAGCTGAGTCGTCGCAAACCGGCAATCCAAAATTTATTCGATAAAGGAAGCGACTTTAGTGAAGCAGACAAACAATTGCTGCTGGAAGAAACCCGTCTACTCATTCAGGAAATGCTACCGGCTTATCAGCGGGCGTTGTCCGACAAGCGTATTGAGTTGACAACTTCTCCCAAATATCATCCGGTCATCCCCCTCTTGCTCGATACGCAAAGCGCATTGGCTGCCCGTCCCGGCTTGCAGATTCCGCTGCCACCTATCGCGTTTCCGGATGACGCAGCGGATCAGTTGAGGGAAGGGATCGAAACCTTTGATCAGATTTTTGGCCAGACTCCGGAAGGCATTTGGCCGCCCGAGGGCGGGATATCCGAAGCAGCGGCGAGATTGCTTGAGCGCCACGGCATTCGCTGGATTGCTACTGATGAAAGTATCCTCATCCGCAGCCTCGGGAAACGACACGACAGTGTCTCAAGATATCGCCCCTGGCGCTTTAGCCAAAACGGCCGTCCGCTGGATATATTTTTCCGCGATCACTACCTCTCGGACGCCATTCGCGTGGTTTATCATAAGTGGGATATTGACGAGGCAGTCGACGATTTCATGGATCGTCTCTACACGATTCGCCGCCGCATCGTCAAGCGCTCCGGCGCTGCTTCCCTGAAGCATCATTTGGTTAGCATTGTGCTGCTAGGTGATAAATTCTGGAATCACTATAAAGATGCCGGCTATCCATTTCTTGCCCGCCTCTTTGAACGGCTGAGCAAGGACAAGAAAGTAACGACCACCACTTTCTCCGGCTTTCTGGAGCGTACATCTGAAGCGGAGAATCTGCCCCGGCTGATTCCCGGGAGCTGGCGGAATAACAGCTTCAACGTCTGGATTGGCTCCGAAGAAGACAATCGCGCCTGGGAACAATTGCGCATGACCCGCGCTTTCCTGACCGCCAAGGAGCAGGAAGGGGTTCTGCCGGAAGATCTGCTAAAGCAAGCCTGGGAGCATATCTATATAACCGAAGGGTCTGACTGGTATTGGTGGTACGGCGAAGAACACGCCTCCGATCAGGACCTGGAGCTCGATCAGCTCTTCCGCGAGAACCTGATGCAGGTTTACGAAATTTGCGGTGCGGAAATTCCTCCCGAACTCTATCAAACCATCAAGCAGGGTGAAATGACCCGTTTCATGTCCATTAAACCAGAACGAATGATTCGGCCAACGATCGATGGCAAGGAATCGCATCGGGATGAATGGCAAGGCGCTGCCGCATACAATTTGCAGTCGGCATTTCTCAGCACCCCGGACCCGGATGGACAAATGATGGAACAGCTCTTCGTCGGCTTTAATGAAACCACTCTCTTCCTGCGAATTGATTTTCGTCGAGCACCATTATTGATGCATGAATTCGTTGTTTCTATCAAGATGCCGCTGCAGTATTTGATTACCATTTCTCCATTGCGTGGCGTGATGGATCGATTTGGGCCGCTGGGCGACGAACCGCTACGTCACTTGCTCAATCCATCATTCCGCTTAAAAGAATGCCTGGAAATTGCCATCAGCTTTGAAGATCTGGGCATCGAAGGCGGGGATGTTCTTGGGTTTCAGATTTCCGTCCGTCAGAACAACACGATGATCGAGACTTTCCCTTTTCATCAAATGATCGAAGTCGACATTCCGGAAACGGAACACACGAGGCGCGAGTGGGCAATTCGGTAAGCTCGGAAACCTCATCGGCATTCCACCTGCCACTCAGTTGGGCTGTTGGTGGACAAGGCGCTGCGGAAATGCAAAGAATCGCGCTCCCGATTTCCAGATCAAAATGGATTTATGCCGCGGAGATCCCCTTTGACGCCACGACGGAACTCGATACACAATTGCTCGCCTCCCTGCCAGAGCGAGCAGTGATTCGCGGCTGCGGTCAATTCCTTACACAACGGTTGCAGACCGCTGGCTGGGATGCGCTGCAAGTCGGCGTGGAAGCCATTCTGGATGTATCGGCAAAAACCTGGCAGAAACGGTCTCTTCGCGAACTTGCCCGGCGCGGAAAACGCCATGGTAAAATTCTTGAGGTTGCCCCCTCTGCGGCGACGTCTGCGAAATTCTGCGAGCTCCTAAAAGCCTCCCGCCATGGACGCGAGCCGCAGCTGCGATTTCTGTTCAGGAACAGGCCGTGGCCGAAGATGCGCTGTTTCTGCTTTTGTGATGAAGATGGAAACTGGCTGGGGGCAATCACCTTGAGCAGGCCCGGCCCAAACATGTTTCATACGGAAGTGCTTTTAAAGCATCGGGATGCCCCGGCTGGCATCATGGAGGCATTGATTTGTCATACCGCTGAGCATCTGCAAAGGGAGGGCGTCCGCTATCTCAACCTCGGTGAAGTCCCCTTTGTTGGGCCGGATGAGCTCCCCAATCTGAAATCAAAAGCGTTCTTCAAAATTGGGCAATCGCTGCGCTTCGCATACGACTACCAGGGACTATTTAATTTTAAACAGAAATTTTCCCCGGACTGGCAACCGATCTACCTCTGTGCCCGTACGGGTGTTTCGTGGCGCCTATTGCTGGATCTGTTCATCGCATCGCGATATTTGCATTTGGTGGGGTATAGATTGTTCCGATCCGTCAAATCGGGCTAACTTATCTAATGGACTGAACCAAACACAGACTAGAGATATTTTGCTCCTATGGAGCATATTCTATCTGCGGGATTGCACATACCTGGTTTTCGTCACGTAGCGACGCAATATTTCTAAAAAATACACCTCCTGCCCTGTAAGGGTGGAACATGCCTTGGCTTGCCCCACAGCTTTTCTTAACAAAATAGATTGTGGCGAACATCACATCAGCTATACTTACCCCACCTATATTGAGATGCTGCTACCCCTTGCCTCACCCGGGTAACAGACAATTTCCTGAATCTATCCTTACCTGCTCACCTGAAGGCAGGGAACGTCGATAATGCTCGCAATATATGAATACTCATTCAATAACTAACGTGGGGACCACCATATGAATCGCATGGTTACAATTGCCCTTCTAATGATGATCGCGATGGCGCCGCTATGGGCCCAAAAACGGGCGGTTGTCAAGGGAAAGGCAAACAAGGAGGCATTAACTCAACGCTCGCAGGAATTGCGGCAAAAGCAGGAAGCGGAAAAGCAGGAAGCGATCGAGGCAGCGCAAAAAAATGGCTGGGTCATTCGCAAGGACCTGGACAACGGACGCGTTGCTGAATTGCAAAAATTGGCGCCAAACGGCATGCCGATGTATTACATCACCGACAACCTCACTGCAGCACAGACAGTATCCACTGACGAGGTTTGGTCAGGCGGATCGCTGGGACTTAGCCTCACCGGTACCGGCCGCCTGATTGGTGAATGGGACGGCGGACTGGTGCTTGACACCCACGATGAATTAAGTGGTCGCGTCACTCAACAGGACGGCGCTACCACGCTTAGTGACCATGCCACTCACGTCGCAGGCACCATGATCGCCACCGGCGTGAACGCCAGTGCCCAGGGCATGGCCAACGGCGCAACCATTGACGCATACGACTTCAATAGCGACGACACAGAAATGACCGATGCCGCCGCCAACGGTCTGACCCTCAGTAACCACAGCTACGGCTTCATTACCGGCTGGATTTTTAACTGGTTTGGTGATGGTCTCTGGGCCTGGTTTGGCGATCCGGCCATCAGTGATCTGGAAGACTATAACTTCGGATTCTATAGCAGCGCTTCGCAAAGCTGGGACCAAATAGCCGAAGACGCACCTGGTTACTTGATTGTAAAATCAGCCGGTAACGACCGTGATGATGACGGTCCGGCTTCCGGGGCCCAAAGCTGGGTATTTACCAACGGCGCCTGGACCCTGGTGACTGTTGATCGTGATCCGGACGGCAACTACGACTGTATTGGAAACCAGGGTGTTGCCAAAAACATCCTTACCGTTGGTGCGGTGAATGATATTCCCAATGGATATAGTGCCACAACCGACGTTATTCAATCGACTTTTAGTGGTTGGGGACCGGCCGATGACGGTCGTATCAAGCCGGACATCGTTGCCAATGGCGTTGCACTGACCTCATCGATTTCGCTGAGCGCCAGCAGCTATGCTGCTTTTTCCGGCACCTCGATGTCCACGCCGAACACCACCGGCTCTATCGCACTATTGCAAGAGCATTATTCCAACTTAAATAATGGCGCCATTCCGCTGGCGGCCACCATGAAGGCCCTGGTAATTCATACTGCTGACGAAGCAGGTGCATTTGACGGCCCTGATTATCAGAACGGCTGGGGTTTGCTCAACACTGCCACCGCCGCTCAACTGATCACCGATGATGGTACCGAATCCACCATCCTGGAAACTACGATTTCAGATGGCGGATCATTTACAACCGACATCGTTCTCAGCGAAGAAGAAGACATCGTTGCAACCATCGTCTGGACCGACCCTGCGGGCACCCCGGTGGCGGCAGCACTCGATCCGACTGACAAGATGCTGGTCAACGACCTTGATCTGCGCATTACCGGTAATAACACCACCTATTTCCCGTGGGGACTCACCGCCTCCGATCCGGAAGCAGCGGCTACCCAGGGCGACAACGATACTGATAATGTTGAAAAAATCAATATCACCAACGCGCCGGCCGGTACCTATACGCTGACCGTTACCCATAAAGGCAGCCTCGACAGCGGCGCCAATCAGGACTTCTCCCTCATCATCAGCAGCCCGGCAAGCGCACCACCCCCACCGCCATCTGCAGCGAAGTGGGAAGAGTTGTTCAATACCACCGTTCAGCCAACAGACTGGACGGTGGTCGACAACGACGGTAGCGGTACTGCCTTTACTTTTGAACAATCTCTGAACTTTCAAAGCGGTGCAGTCGGACCGCAAGCAGGCTTGAGCTTCTGGTGGAGCAGCTTTAATAACGCAAATGCAAGCAACCTGCTGGATGAATGGTTGATAAGCCCGCTCATCACCAGCGATGCAAACTGCGACAGCCTGTTCTTCTATGCCGGCGCCATCGGCGGCAATTTTGATGACTCGCTGAAAGTCTTTATCTCGACATCCGGCAATACAGTCAGCGACTTCACAGACGAGCTCGGATATTTCCGGGTAGACGGTCCGGTAGGCAGCTGGACGGAATACGGCTTTGACATTACCGAATTCGCCGGCAGCGATTTCTATATCGCCGTCAACTACTACATTACCGATGCCAACGCTGAATCGGACAATGTCTGGATTGATCATTTTATGATTACCACCGACACTACCGTGGTTGGCGAAAACAGCGCGCCGACCGTTGCCAGCGCCATCGACGATCAAACCGTGAATGAAGATTTCACCACCTATACAGTTGCCGACCTCGATACGGTTTTTGATGATATTGATGGCGACGTGCTCACCTATAGCGTTGCTCTTGTTGGCACCGGCAGCGCAACACTCAATGGCAACAATCTTGAATTAAGCGCAACAGCTGACAGCAGTGGAACCGCAACTGTAACGGTAACAGCGGATGATGGCGAATTCACCGTGGATGATGTGTTTACACTAACCGTTAACGCTGTGAATGATGCACCATTGGTTGATACCCCCATTGCTGATTTCAGTATTGATGAGGACAGCGGCATCTTCCTTGTCGAAGAAGACCTGAACAACGTCTTTAGCGATGTAGATGATGCAACATTGACCTACTCAGCAAGTGCCGATACCGGACTGACCATCACTCTTGCCACCAACGAACTCTCCGTAACACCTGATGCGGATTTCAACGGCACAGCGGAATTGATTGTTACTGCCGATGATGGTGACGCCTCCACTTCGGATACTGTGACAGTCACCGTTAACAATATCAACGATGCACCGGTTCTGGATGCGGTGCCGGATGTGGCCTTTGATGAAGACGGCAGCGCAACGCTTGATTTAACGCTTTACGCCAGCGATATCGACGATGATGTTTCTGCGCTAACTTTTGATTCGGAAGTCACCAGCACTACCTTGAAATCGCCGCTCGCCAAGAGTGACGATGAGAAACCGCTGATTGATGTTGACGATCTGACCATCACCATCGATGCCAATGGCGTTGCAACGTTTACAACAACGGCAGATTCAGCTGGTCAGTTTACAGTCACCTTTACGGTAACTGATCCTAGCGAAAGCAGCGACACCGACGACATTACCGTCACCGTTGCCGCACAGAATGATGCTCCGACCGTTGCCAATGCAATTGCCGACACAAACGTCGATGAAGACAGCGGTGAAAATACTGTTGTCGCGGACCTCAACACGGTATTTTCAGATGTTGACAGCGACCTGACATTTACTGCCAGCGGCAGTGCAGATCTCACTGCAACTGTAAATGGCAGCGCTCTGTCAGTCACACCGGCAGACGACTTCTTCGGCACAGTCGAAGTGATTGTCACCGCGGATGACGGACTTGCAACGGTATCCGATTCCTTCCAGGTAACCGTCGATAACATCAATGATGCGCCGGCTGACTTCGGACTACTGCTACCGACAGACGGCAGTACACTCGGCAGCCTGTTTGATCCGGTGACCTTTAGCTGGAATGCTGCGGATGATGTTGACGGCGATGCGTTGGTCTACGACCTGATCATTACCGGTCCGACAGACTCGACAATTTCCGACATCAGCGATACGACCTTCACCCTGAATAGCAGCACCTTCTGGGAAGACGGCAGCGCTTACAGCTGGACAGTTGCAGCAGATGACGGCACAGTGTCGGTAAACAGCTCCTCGACCTTTACTATCAATACACCAGTATTGACTGGTATCGAGACCGAAGGGGGCATTCCCAAGGCGTATGTGCTGGAACAGAACTATCCGAATCCGTTCAACCCGACCACCCAAATTCGCTTTGGCATTCCCCAGGCCGGGGATGTGCGCTTGGCTGTTTATAATGCGCTTGGGCAGGAAGTCGCGGTTCTGCACAACGGTCCGATTAGTGCCGGTTTTCATACCGTCACTTTTGACGGCCGCGACCTTTCCAGCGGGCTCTATTTTTATCGCTTAATGAGCACTAGCGGACAGGCATTACAAATCCGCAAAATGCTTCTGATGAAGTAATCAGCACTTTCTTTGGCGTATCTGCGCTATGGAGCGCAGATACGCCAAATTATCTTCACAAACTCCTTCCATCCTCCGATTACATATCTTAAGTTTTACTCTGAAAACACAAAAACCTTTCGACAGGATCAACAGGATTGACAGGATTGACAGGATTGACAGGATAAAAATATTCAATCATGATTTTATCCTGTTTATCATGTAGATCATGTCAAATTTCTTTTCCAAGGAGAAATCATGCCCCATTTCGACATCAACGACAGCCATCGGATTAATGCATCGCAACTGGATGTTGCTCCACGACTTTTGCTTGGCCCCGGCCCCTCAAATGCACATCCGCGGACATTGCAGGCAATGGCGATGCGCCAGGTTGGTCATCTGGATCCCCAGTTCTTGGCATTGATGGACGAAATCCAGGAATTGCTTCGCTACGCCTGGCAAACCGACAATCGTTTCACGATTCCGGTCAGCGGCACAGGTAGCGCTGCAATGGAAGCAAGCCTGGCAAACCTGATAGAACCAGGCGACAAAATACTGGTCGGCGTCAACGGTTATTTTGGGCATCGTATGATCGACATGGCTGAGCGCTATGGCGCAGAAACTGTTCACATTTCCCGTCCCTGGGGAGAGGTCTTCACAGAGAAAGAAATTCGCGAAGCACTGGAGACACATCGCCCGGCAATCCTGGGACTGGTGCATGCAGAAACCTCAACAGGCGCAAACCAGCCCCTCGAGGGTATTGGCGCCCTCTGCCGGGAATACGATTGCCTGTTACTGGTCGATACTGTGACCAGCCTTGGCGGCGTCCCGCTCTTTATTGATGCCTGGCAAATCGACGCAGCATACAGTGGTAGTCAAAAGTGCCTCAACTGTCCTCCCGGCATTGCTCCGCTGACCTTTGGCGAACGGGCCGTCGAAAAAATCAGCAATCGCAAGAACAAAGTTGCCAACTGGTATCTCGACATGACCATGTTGATGAAATACTGGGGCGGCGGCACGCGCAGCTATCACCATACAGCGCCGATCAACATGAACTACGGTCTCCGCGAATCCTTACGTCTGATTGCTGAAGAAGGGCTGGCAGAACGTTGGGAACGTCACGCAAAAACCGCACAGCTCTTTTGGGATGGCTTAAAAGATCTCGGACTTGGATGCCATGTTGTGCCTGAGCACCGGCTTCCCAGTCTGACGACAGTGCGCATTCCTGCTGGCGTGGATGGTAAAAAAGTCCAACAGCATCTTCTTCAGAAATACAACATCGAGATTGCCGGCGGGCTTGGTGAATTGGGTGGCCAGGTTTGGCGCGTCGGCCTGATGGGCTACAACAGCCGTCCGGAAAATGTGACGCTGCTGCTCAGTGCCCTGGAAAAGACCTTGAAAAAATAAGAGATTGGAGACTCGGTGTATGGCCTGGCTATATCCGCAGATTTGAATGGCCCTTATTATCTTTCCCCCCTCTATCTCCTACCGGAGGAGATAGAGGGGGGAGACTAATCTCTAATCATCTTCTTTTCAAATTTCGGTCGTTTTAATATATTGGAGCATGAACAAACTTCCCCATTCCCCGTCATTGCTGGTAGCCGTTTTTTGTCTGCTGATCGGACTACCGCTGCATTCACAGAATTCTTCCATCATCGATCATATTGAACCGCCCTTTTGGTGGGTTGATATGACAGAACCTTCGCTGCAATTGCTGGTTCACGGTGAAAATATTGCCGATCTTACAGCCTCTTTTTCATATGCCGGTGTCTCCCTGGAACAAACCATTCTGGTCGAAAATCCGAACTATTTGTTTCTGAACCTGCATATTGCCTCGGAAACCAGGCCCGGCTCTTTTACCATCCAATTTCAGCGTAACGGCAAGACCGTTTACTCGTATGATTATTCCCTTAGGCAGCGCCGTCCCGGCTCCGCTGAGCGCCAGGGATTTTCCACAAAAGATATCATGTATCTGTTAACGCCGGATCGATTCGCCAACGGAGATCCGTCGAACGATACGGTTCCGGGAATGCGAGAAAAAGCCAATCGCGACAATAAAAACGGCAGACACGGCGGTGACATCCAGGGCATTATCAATCAGCTCGATTACCTGCAAGACATGGGTTTTACCGCGATCTGGACCAATCCCCTGCTGGAAAATGATATGGAGGCCTATTCGTATCATGGCTATGCCACAACTGATTACTACAAGGTCGATGGCCGTTTTGGCAGCAATGCGGATTACCTGCGCCTCTCTGCCGAAGCCAAAAAGCGCGGCATTTTGCTGGTTATGGATATGATCGCCAATCATTGCGGATATTTTCACTGGTGGACGAACGATCTGCCGACCAGCGACTGGTATAATTTCCAGACCATGGAGAAGAAGCCCTATTCCAGTCATCGCCGCACCACAATAACTGATCCCTATGCTGCTGATATTGACGCTGATCAGCATAGCGACGGCTGGTTCGATAAAATCATGCCGGATTTGAATCAGCGCAGCCCGCTGTTGGCTACTTACCTGATTCAAAATTCAATTTGGTGGGTTGAATATGCTGATCTTGGCGGTATTCGGCAGGACACTTATCCATATCCGGATCCGGACTTCATGGCGGAATGGACCCGGCGCATGATGGAAGAATATCCGAATTTCAATATTGTTGGCGAAGAATGGACAGAAAATCCGGCGCTGGTTGCCCGCTGGCAGGCAGGCCGCAAAACTACCAATGGCAATGTCTCTTACTTACCGTCTTTAATGGACTTTCCACTGCAGGGTGCCTTGATTTCTTCGTTAAATAGCCAGGCGAAAGGTCGATCCGGCGCTTTTAATCCTGTTTATAACATGCTGGCAAACGACTTCCTTTACAATGATCCGTCAAACCTGGTGGTTTTTCTGGACAATCACGACATGCCCCGCATCTATGATCTGCTGAATCACAATGCGGACCTCTTCAAAATGGGGCTGATCTATCTCTATACTGTCCGCGGCATTCCGCAGGTGTATTACGGAACAGAAATTTTGATGGGCAAGAATGACATCCCAAAAGAGCATGCTTTGATTCGCTCCGACATGCCCGGCGGCTGGCAAGGTGACAAAAGCAGCGTCTTCACCGGCAAAGGGCTCAGTGAAGATCAACTGGCAATCAAATCTTTTGTTCGGAAGCTCACTCGCTTCCGGCGAGACACCCCTGTTCTTCACAGCGGAGATTTGCTTCACTACGTTCCGCAAAACAACGTCTACGTGATGTTTCGCTATAACGATGATTCACTGGTGATGTCGGTTTTCAACAAGAATGCGCGTAGCACAAAAATCAATCTGGAACGATTCGAGCAAATCCTGGCCGGCGCATCGACAGCAACAGACGCTGTCAGCGGAAAGTCTATTGACTTGACAAAAGGCACTCTGGAAATAGCGGGCACCTCCGCCCTGATGTTGATCGGTGATCGGTGAGCGATGACCGTTTTTCGTTGAACGATCAACCTTTTTCACAGCCGACCGCAAACCGCCCACTGCTACCGCCTCCCCTGCCAAGTGCTACTGCTGCTGCCGACTGTCTTATCAATGCTTCGATGTTTCGATGTTTCAATGTCTTCGTCCCCCCACGTTCGCCGTAAGCGAACATGAGGCTGTGCTATGTAACGGCTTCGCCGTTGACGATCAACACTGAACGATCAACGTTTTCACGGCCAACCGCAAACCGCCGACTGCTTTTCCTGCCAAGTGCTACTGCTACTGCCGACCATCTAATCAATGCTTCGATGTTTCAATGCTTCAATGCCCTCTCATTGTGACCCGCTTCACACATAACCGCTCGCCTTGACTGTATCTTCCCACAATTTGATCTTTTAAAAGGCCGATTCCTTTTTCCGCCCCATTCCGGCTTTCTTTCTACCGATCCCGGCGGTGAATCCGATACTCCCATTACACATCCCAAACGCTGGAAGGCTGTTTTTATCATGGATGAAAAACATTCCAAAACTGCTTATGCCGTATATTTTGTGCTCTTTATGGTCACCCTTTTGTCTGCCGCAACCGCCAAAGATCTGGCCGGATCCTGGATCGCCTCACAGCCGGAGATGAAAATGACCTTTCATGAAAATGGTACGTTTATCCTGGCAACAGACCGGGAAAATCGAGCCGGCAACTATGAATTGGTGAAAAACAAGCTGGTGATGGTGGATACCCATGGACGCTCTTTCAGTTATACTATCCACAATATGGCGCGCGGACGACTAACCCTGGTTGATGCAAAAGGACAGCAGATTGTATGCGAACGTACCGATGTTATCCGCCGCAAGAAAAAACCCAATGGGGTTCTCGCAGAAATGGGTGAGCATCGTTTGCTGGAGAATCACGTAGATATCGGACTGTTGGTTATGCAGTTTGTTAGTGGACATCGTTTGCAGCCAAGAGAAAAGGACGACTTCACGCGGGCATCGATCCACGAATTCGGGAAGGCGCCGAAGAAATTCCTGGAGCAGGTCGCCGCGCTGAAAACATCCATGCAAAACGTTGCCCGGCAGAAGAATCCCCTGGACGTCGGTGCATCCCGCCAACAGTTGCTCAGCGGATTTTACACGGCCACACGACATCTGCCGGAACGCGACCAACCGCTGATGGTAGCCATCGTTAATCGCTACGTCAAAATGCTGGCCTATGATGAACAAGAATCTCTGATGCTCACGGATCAGGATGTCAATGCCTTGTTGGATTATATGGAATTTATTGATCAGCTAAGCAGCGGTTCTGTTCGGCCTTTGCCGACGGAAAAGCGCCGCAAGTTTGCCGAAAGCCTGGTTCATAATTTCGCCCATCTCGATACAGAGCAGAAACGCTTCTTGTGTGCAGCAAGCGTTGTCTGGCCGGTGGTTGATTACAACTGGCAGCAATTTTCCCGCGATCAGCGTCGTGATATTCAGAGCCACTACCGGAATTACCAGTCAGGCAATAAGTCTTCTAGCATCAGCGACGCCGTACCTGCCTCAATGGCCGGCTACATTCAACTTTATCGCAATATGACCGCATTGGCTTCCTCCGGACATGGTGAAATCATGACCAGCATGCTGGCTCATGGCGGCACCGGCAGCTATTGGAAAGCGCGAGGGAAAAATTAGCAGTGGCAGTGCCACTTTCTTTTCCATTCCACTTCATTTCCTCTATCAATTTCCTTAAACTTCAAAGGTAAGTACTCATCCTATGATTGATTACCGGAAGGATATGGGAATGCCCAAAAAAGAAATTAAACTCACCATAGAACTCAGTGACGACCACGTCCCGGAGCGCATTGAATGGGAAGCAACGGATGCCGGTGACGGCAAGAAACTGGCCAGCTCGATGATGTTATACCTCTGGGATCCTGAAGCCAAGAACAGCATGAGCATCGACCTGTGGACCAAGGATATGCTGCTTCATCACATGAATGCACATTTTGTGCATAATCTGCTGAGCATGGCGGATACGTATCGGCGAGCAAGTAACAACACGGCGCTGGCCGGAATGATTCGCAATTTTGCCAATCAATTTGCAGCGGAGTTGAAGAAATCCCAGGAGCAAGGCCCGGCAAGTTAAGTGCCCGGCACAACGCCTCTACAAATAGCATTTCATTAAAAACGCCATGTCTATTTGACCAACCCCAAAGAGATCCCATGACCCGGAATGCTGCCCTCAGCGACTTTCTCAGTGAGTTAGAAAAACGGATAGGCGGTGAATTACGAACGGATATATACAGCCGCACATTATACAGCACGGATGCCAGCATTTATCAAATGATGCCCCACGGCGTCATGATTCCCAAACATATTGATGATGTCCAGGCGGCAATCGAGGCAGCAGCAAAGCATAAACTGCCCTTACTCCCCCGTACCGGCGGTAGCAGCCTTGCCGGCCAGGCTGTCAATGAAGCCCTGGTCATCGATTTTAGCCGGCACCTAGATCAGGTACTGGAATTAAACGTCGAAGAGAAGTGGGTGCGCGTTGAGCCGGGCATCGTGCTCGATGAGCTCAATATGTATCTCCGCCCGCACGGACTGCAGTTTGGGCCCGATCCAGCCAGTAGCCAGCGCGCTTGCCTGGGCGGTATCGTATCCAACAATTCAACCGGTGCCCACTCCATCCTTTACGGCATGACTGCCGACCACGTGCTGGAAGTAAAGGGTTTTCTCAGCGATGGTTCCCCCTTCCATTTTTCACCGATGGAAAACGGCCAACTGGAACATGCCGCCAAATTATCCGGTTTCCAGGGCGATATCTATCGCCGCATCAAGCCTCTCATTGAAGATCCCCAAAACAGGCAAACGATCGCTACCGGAACGCCCCGTCACTGGCGTCGCTGCGGCGGCTACAACCTCGACCGCTTCGTCGGAGAAGGCGTATCTTTCCGCAACAGCCCCGACCATCGCTTTAATTTATCGAAATTGCTTACAGGCGCGGAAGGCACATTGGCGGTTATCAGCGAATTAAAGGTCAGCTTGGTTCCTTTACCGGAAGAAACTGCCTTGGCGCTGATTCATTTTGAGAGCCTGCAAGAGGCGCTGTCATCCATTCCAATTATGCTGGAAGCAGACCCTTCGGCTATTGAATTGCTTGACAATCTCGGCCTCACGCTTTGCCGTGAAGTCCCGGAATATGCCCGCCTGCTCGCCCAGTTCGTTGATGGCAAACCAAACTGCGTTCTAATCACTGAATTTTACGGTAAAGATGAGAAAGATCTGCGTCAAAAAATCGACCGCCTGGAAGATATTCTTCGCAAGCACAAGGTGCGTTTTCGAAATGTGAGGGCCTTTAGCCCGATAGAGCAAGGCAATGTCTGGACAGTCCGTAAGGTTGGCCTCGGCTTGTTAATGAGCATCAAGGGCGATCATAAGCCATTGCCCTTCATAGAAGATGCCGCAGTACCGCCCGAACATCTCGCAGAATACATTGAGAAGATTGAAGCATTTTGTAAATCAATTGATACGCGCGTGGCATATTATGCCCACGCCAGCGCCGGCTGTCTGCATGTTCGCCCATTGATCAACGCCAAAGTCGCCGGTGATATTGATAAACTGCCGCAAATTGCCCAATTCTCGGCAGACCTCGTTAGCGGCTATGGTGGTTCATTATCGAGTGAGCATGGTGATGGGAGAACACGAAGCTGGCTCAATGAACGCTTTTATGGCACGGACCTCTATGCGCTGTTCAAAGAGGTGAAGCATATTTTTGATCCGCACAACCTCATGAATCCCGGGAACATGGTGGAAACCGGCGACATGCGCGAGCACCTGCGCTATGGCAAGGATTATTCAACAACAAATCTGAAAGAGCACCTTGATTGGTCCAGCGATCAGGGTTTTAATCGTGCGGTTGAAATGTGCAACGGCGCCGGCGTCTGCCGTAAAAAAACAACCGGAACGATGTGCCCAAGTTTTATGGTCACTCGCGAAGAAGAACACAGCACTCGCGGACGGGCTAATGCCTTACGCGCAGCAATGTCCGGTAAATTACCGCTTGAAGAATTAACCAGTCAGCGCATGTATGAGGTAATGGACCTCTGCATCGAATGTAAGGCCTGTAAGGCAGAATGTCCCTCTTCTGTAGACATGGCCAAAATCAAATTCGAATTCCTGGCACATTATTACAAAAAGAATGGGACGCCACTGCGTGCCAGACTATTTGGACATATTGCCAGTCTCAGCCGCCTGTCAAGTGGGGCCGCTGCACCGCTGGCGAACTTCTTCATGGGAAGTGGCCTAATGAAAAAAGTCATGGGCCTTGGTTCCAGCCGCCAGCTTCCGAACTTCACCAAGCAGCCCTTCACAAGCTGGTTCAAAAAACGCCGTCAACTCAACACCTCACCTCAAAAGCAGGTTGTGCTCTTCAACGACACATTCAACACCTACAACGATCCGCATATTGCCATTGCCGCTACCGAAGTCCTGGAAGCGCTCGGCTATGAAGTGCTGCTGCCGGGACATCGCTGCTGCGGACGACCGATGATCTCAAAAGGGCTGGTTGATCCGGCGCGCAAGGCTGCTCGTGAGACGGTTGCAAAACTCGCCCCCTTCGCGAAAAAAGGCATTCCCATCATTGGCCTGGAGCCCAGTTGCCTTCTCACTCTAAAAGACGAATACCTGTATCTGCTTCCGGAGAATGAGGATGCCCGGGTGGTGGCCGATCGAGCCTTGATGTTCGAAGAATTTATTGCCAGGCTGGCAGATGCCGATGAACTGGACGGGGTCTTTGATGCCGCACAGAAGTCCATTTTGCTGCATGGCCACTGCCATCAAAAAGCACTCGTCGGCACAGCTCCCAGTGTGAAGGCCCTTGCCGCTCCCGGTTACCAGGTCTCAGAGGTTGATTCCGGCTGCTGCGGCATGGCAGGCTCATTCGGCTATGAGGAAGAGCATCTTGATATTTCGCTGAAAATGGCAGAGCGGCGTCTGCTCCCGGCCGTTCGCGGTGCTGAAGCAGACACCATTGTCGTCGCCGCGGGTACCAGCTGCCGTCATCAGATTGAGCATGGCGCCAACAAACGCGCCTATCATCCGGCCGAAGTCCTTCGTGATGCCTTGAAAAAAGATTGAGTTTCGAGTAAGAAATGTGTTAGATTGTAGCCTTTGTGAACCTGAATAGACTGAAAAGCTTATGACACCCTTTGTTTCTGCAACACTGCTTGCCGTTACGGCTGCTGTTGGATACTACACCCTCGAAAAGAATCGCCATCTCATTGAAGACCTGCTCCTGTACCCATACCAAATGGTACGCGAAGGCCGTTATCTTCGGGTATTAACTCATGGCTTTGTACATGGCAGCTGGCTGCACCTGGCTGTGAACCTCTACGTCTTTTATATTTTCGGATTCGCCCTGGAAAAACGTCCGGAAGTGGGTAATACAAATTTTGCCATCATCTACTTCGGCTCATTGATCATCAGCGGACTTGTCTCCACCTGGAAAAAGAAGGACCGGCCGGACTATCGCAGCCTGGGTGCCTCGGGCGCCATTTCCGGACTGCTCTTTTCGTTCATTCTCTTCTATCCGGAAGCAGAACTCTTGCTGTTCTTCATCATCCCCATTGATGCATGGATGTTTGCGCTGCTCTTTCTCGGTGGCAGCTACTATGCTGCAAAGAACAATTATTTCCCACGCATAGATCATGAAGCCCATATCTGGGGTGCACTGGCCGGGCTATTTCTCACCCTCGTTCTTATCCCCAACGCCGCCAATGGCTTCATTCGCATGTTCGGCGGCTAGGCATCAAATAATCAGAAATCGCTCCTTGTGATTTTTTGCACAGCGCCTTATCGACAATTGTATCTTATTCTTTAAAAGATTTTTATCCGGTTTGTCTAAACAAGGAGGTTTAGGTAATGGAAAAATTCAGAACAAGGAAGTTTCTTGGTGTCATTTACAAGTTCTCAAAAGAACTCCCCGTCTTTATTTATCCCCATACCAGACCAGAGTATTCCAATCCGGTCGTAAAAGAACGCAGCAATAATTTGTGTGATCTGCCAGCCCGGTCGCATTCAACGCAATCTACACGAGGGGAAAAATAATATGACTCTACACAACAAACGCATCGTTGCCATCATCCTTACATCATTACTGTTTATTGCTTTCGGGTGCAACAAGGAAGTAGCGGAAGAAAATTCCGAAATGCACTACGATACAGCCATTCAATTTGGCTCGGAAGGGGATTTCGTTCAGGCCAAGGTTTTTCTGGAGCGAGCGCTGGAGCTCGATCCGCTTTATACACCAGCCTCCAGCAGTCTGAAAATCCTCGACGGCCTGCTTGATCAATCCATCGAAGAAGACGCAGCGCGCTATCTCTTTCAGGCAATCGGCCTGGGAAACGCTTATAAACCGGAAGAAAAAATTGAAACGATCAACAAGGTGCTGAACATTCACCCCGATCTGGCATTGGCCTATAATGAGCGAGGCACTGCTTATTATCATCTGGGTGATTTCAAACGAGCAATATCCGATCGCGAACGCGCCATTTATCTGAAGCCTTTCTATGCAGATCCTTATTATAACAAAGCCGTTGCCTGCGAAGAATTAGGTCATTTCGAAGAAGCGTACAAGGCCTATGGTGATTACATCCGCTATGCGCCGGTCGAGCACCGTAAGCATGTTGAATATGCCCGGATTCGAATGGAAGAGCTACGCAAAAAAATGAATGATTCACCAAAAATCATTTAAAGTGCCAACCTCCCCGGCAACCAGAAAAGCAAAACCACTCCTGCGGAGTGGTTTTGTGCTTTACGGCCAATTTGATATATCAAATCTTAGAGCTTTGGATGCTTCTTATGAAAATCCGTTCGTTGCTGATAAGCGCGCGAAAATGCCAACAACCGTCCTTCGTCAAACAGGTTGGCATGGAAAGAAATGCTGGTAGGACCACCGTTTTCGGAGAACCCATTGGGAACGACCACACAGGGGTGACCGGTCAGGTTTGTCAACAGCAAGTTGCCGCTGAAGGAAGGCGCAACATAAATATCGATGTCCTTCAGGGTTTTGGCCATTTCCTGGATCAAGGTATGCCGAACGCGATTGGCGTTGATATATTCAACCGCGGGAATCATTCGGGCAGCGCGAAACACATTGGGCCAGGCATTGCGAATCTGACGCACCATTTCATCATCACGATTGCTGCGGGTAAGGGCGTCGAAAGCCGCACCGGCTTCGGCGCTTAGGATAAAGCCAATATTGCCAACCGGCAGATCCGGCAGGGAAATTGGAATCAGCTCCACACCCATTTCCTTTAATACCGCCAGGCTGGCCATGTCATTTTGCTTGTTCGGGTAATCGGCGTCAAATGAATCTTTCAGATAACCAACCCGTAGCTTCTTGAGGTTAATGTCCGGCCGATAGTTGAAAGCAACATCATACAGGGTTTGATCGACCCCATCCGGACCGTAAATCGCTTCGAAAACAATTGCGCAATCTTCCACAGTACGGCAGATCGGACCAATTTTATCCATCGACCAGCTCAGCGCCATTGCCCCAACCCGACTCACTCGCCCATAAGTCGGACGCAGCCCGCTCACGCCACAGCGCGTTGAGGGGGAAACGATTGAACCCCAGGTCTCTGTTCCGATGCTGAATCCAACCAGCCCGGCGGAGGTTGCGGAGGCAGAGCCTGCCGACGACCCGCTGCTTCCTTGCTCCAGGTTCCAGGGGTTACGGGTCTTTTCTCCAAACCAAACGTCGCCCCAGGCCAGCGCGCCCAAGGTGAGTTTCGCCACCAGCACCGCCCCGGCCTCTTCCAGGCGTTTGATAACCGTGGCATCTATGTCGATCACCTGATCTTTATAGGGCATGGCCCCCCAGGTGGTCTTGTATGTTTTGGTTGCCAGCAAATCTTTTGCTCCGTAGGGAATCCCATGCAGTGGCCCGCGATAGTTACCGGCGGCAATTTCAGCATCAGCGCGACGCGCCTGCTCAATTGCTAATTCTTCCGTCAAGCTGATCACACAGTGCAGCATCTTGTCATATTTTTTCAGGCGGCCGAGATACATTCGCGTGAGCTCTTCAGAGGTCACTTGCCGGCTGCGAATCAGGGCAGCCAATTCCGCTACCGAGTAGAATGCCGCATCTTCAAGATTTTTAGGCCGTTTCACTTTCCCGGGCAGGCTAAAGCGAATCGGACGCTGTGGCTCTTCAAAGCTAGCCCCAACCGGTATCGGATTAAAATTGAGCGCCGGTGGCACATCGTTGTTCAATGCGAATTCGTGAATCTTCTGATAATTGGTGAGATTATTGTCCAAATTCTCCAGCATAGAGTCGCGTTCGGTATCTGTGAAGGCCAATCCAAACAAGGGCTCAGCTTGCTCGATCATGCTGGTTTTCAAGGCCGATTCATCAGCCTGCGACCCCAACCATCCACCCAATGTGAACAGCGCTACGCCGAAAATGACTGCATAGGAAATCGATATTTTTCTATCTCTCATGAAGGTCTCCTCATCCAATGTTGCCTCAATTTACGCGATTTTTCCTTTTAGAAAAGCTCAATTCGTGATAAACTCTTCCGTTTCCAGCATAGCAAACGGATAACCATGGCCAACCTCAATACAAGGAAAGACACTATGAATCGTCTGTTTCTAACGCTTCTTTCGTTCTTGATGCTGCTGTCGTTCTCTATTAACAGCAGTGCGTTTGCAAATAGCCCACAGCTGTCGCCGGAGGTCGAAATCCTCTGCAATAAAATTGAACAACAAGTCATTGAGTGGCGTCGTCATTTCCATCAGTACCCTGAATTATCCAATCGCGAATTTGAAACAGCGAAGAAGATTGCCGCACATCTTGAAGGACTGGGCCTCGACGTGCAAACCGGCATTGCCCATACTGGCGTGGTAGCGATATTGAAAGGCGGCAAACCGGGGCCGGTAATTGGATTGCGCGCAGACATTGATGCTCTGCCGGTAAAAGAGCGGGTCGATCTGCCCTTTGCCTCCAAAGCCAAAGGTATTTACAACGGCCAGGAAGTAGACGTGATGCATGCCTGTGGGCATGACACCCACATTGCCATCATGATGGGTGTGGCGCAGGTCATGACGGCCATTCGCGACGACATTCCCGGGACGATTAAATTTGTTTTCCAGCCGGCGGAAGAAGGTGCGCCCGAGGGTGAAGAAGGTGGTGCAGAATTGATGATCAAGGAAGGCGTGATGAGCAATCCGGACATCGAAGCGATGTTCGCCCTTCATATTGATGCACTGCGCGAAGTTGGCCGAATCGGTTATCGCCCCGGTGGAATTATGGCCAGTGTCGATGATTTTCGCATGACCGTCAAGGGTCGCCAATCGCACGGCGCTTACCCCTGGATGAGCATTGATCCGGTCGTCACTGCTGCCCAAATCATCAATGGATTGCAGACGGTGGTTAGTCGTCAGGTGCCGATAACGGAAGGTGCTGCGGTTGTTACGGTAGGAACCATCAACGGTGGTGTCCGTTCAAATATCATCCCGGAGCAAGTGGTTATGACCGGCACGATTCGCTCGCTGGTCCCGGAGAATCGGCCGCTGATTCATGAACGGATTCGGCGCGTTGCCACCAATATTGCTGAAGGGATGGGGGCAACGGTTGAAATTGAAATCCCGATGTCCACATCATATCCGGTTACCTATAATGATCCGGCCTTGACCGGCGAAATGGTGCCGATACTCGAATCGGTAGCGGGTAAAGGGAATATTGAATTGGTCACGGCAGAAACCGGTGCTGAAGATTTTGCCTTCTTTGCCAACAAGGTGCCATCATTCTACTTTTTCCTCGGCGGACGGCCTTCGGACATTGCTCCGGAAGACGCCGCGGATCATCATACCCCGGATTTCTTCATCGATGACAGCGGCCTCAAACTCGGGGTTCGCGCCATGACGGCCGTAGCGCTGGCGTATTTGAAGGCGAATAAGCAGGAGGGGAAATAAACCGACAATTTTGACAGGATGAATAGGATGAAGTGAGCAGAGCCAAAGAATAAGATCCTGTAGATCCTGTCCAATAAACAAAGTGCACATCAAAAAGGAATGAACATGCTAAATGCTATCATCCCCGGTCCGGATAAAGCCTCGCTAATAAAAAGCCTGCAAGCAATGCATGACGCATCGACGCCGATTTGGGTGGAGTTTCCGGAAAGCGTCTTTTTTGCGCCGCAGGGAACATCATGGTCACCGGCGGAACATTGCCGGCATCTGAATACATCTATACGAGCCGTTACCCGCGGTATGAAAATGCCGAAAGTGGCTCTGCTCGGATTCGGCGTTTCGCTAAAAGGTTCACAGACCTATGAAGAAGTCAAGGCCCACTACCTGCAGGTACTGAAAGACGGCGCCAAAGCGACCGGTCCATATATACCAAAGCCAAACCCGGAAGACATGTCCTTATCCGAGTGGCGAAGCATCATTATGACGCGTTGGGAAGAAAGCGCCGCCAGTCTCCAGGAAGCTATTCAAGGCTGGACAGAAGCCTCGCTTGACAGATATCGCCTGCCGCATCCCTGGATGGGTAATTTGACGGTTCGCGAAATGCTCTTCTTTACGCTCTATCATAACCAGCATCATATCAAGCAGGTATATGAACGCGCGGTCCGTTCTTCTAGGGCCAACAGCGAATCGGATGACTAACTCAGATGGATCGTTTTTTCAAAATTGTGTTCATTGCAGCCGGCATCTATAATATTGCCTGGGGAATCTTTAGCGCCGTTTTTCCGGAATGGCTTTTCCATTTTGCCGGCATGCCCCCGATGCGCTACCCGGAAATATTTCAGTGCGTAGCGATGATCGTTGGTGTTTACGGTGTTCTTTACCTCTATGTCGCTTTTGCCCTTGAGCGCGGCTGGCTAATTATTGCCATCGGCCTTCTGGGGAAAATCCTTGGACCATTGGGATTTCTTTCACTGCTTGTAAGCGGCAAATGGCCAATCGATGCGATTGTTCTAATCCTTAGCAATGATTTAATCTGGTGGATCCCATTTACGCTGTACCTCATTCGTTATTTCGAGCCTTTTAGGGCCGAAATTCGCGCCCGTCTATCTAACAAGCATTCACTTCCATGAAGCGCAAAATAGTTTCTTTTGAGCAAGATGAAGAAGGGCATTGGGTGACGAACCTCGAATGCGGACACCGGCAGCATGTCCGGCATGATCCGCCATTTCGTATTCGGCCCTGGGTGCCTACGGAAGCGGGCCGGCAATCCCGAATTGGTGCGCTGCTCAACTGTAAGCTATGCGATGAGGCAATCATCAAATAAAAACAAATGCCACCGCAAAGTTCTCACTTCGCCGGTGGCATTATCTATATAAAAGCGCGGATATGGGCGCCATTATTGTTCTGGCCTAGGCCGGAAATATGGTGGAGGCCGCCAAACGCAACTTACGTTGCCACTGCCTCATCGTCGTTCCGAGACGCAGGCGGAACTTGTATACATTGTCATGCCAGTAACGAACGTTGAGCACCTTATTTACTTTATTATGAACTGCCCAAAATAGCTTTTCCGGTGCCGTTACCGCATTGGTATTCATAAAACGTGTTTCATAGTTATAGTCCTTCAGGTAGCCACTGGCAACGCGCTCATACATCTTGATCTGTCGGCGTGACATGGCAGACTTCCATTTCAAAATGTTAGAGCTCTTCAAATCGCGATGGATATTCGAAGCTATAAACTCGCGCAAGCGCCCGTCGTCGTCAATCTGCAGGAAGTTCTTCAAGGAATTCATGGTATCTTCAGGAAACTGCATCAGATCTTCATAACGGATCTCAATGAAGCGCTCAGCCGGCAAAGTCCGCACAAACGCCTGAATTTTCCCAACCTTATCTACCCATTCCGTAGCGGCTGTAAAGGTATTCTTGGCGCCAAACTGGGTGCGAAAATTCGAGAGGGCAACATCACGGCCATCGCGAACGATGTGGATAAATTGCGCATCAGGAAACAGCTCCATCATTTCGCCAAGGTGCAATGAGTACTCCGGGGTCTTGTCGCCCCAGCGAACCATCTGATGATAGTCACAGAACTGACCGAAGAAGCTATCCAATACTCCGCGATAAGTACGCTCCCGGACATTATCGAATACCTGCTCCGGATCCAAATCAAATCCAAAACGCTTCTTCCAACGCTTAAAGCAGCGTTCTCTGGAAATATCGTTTATGAGGGACCGCAAATTTTTGTCGTCGTTCAAGTCCCCATACTGGGATAACCGTCGATAATAGCGAATAATGAACTGGCTCTCAGTACCAAAATTGACTTTCAGATATTTACGAACCATTTTCACCAAGATGCTTGTACCGGACCGGGCATGTCCCAAAATGAAAACAGGATTTTCGCGTGAATGCTTAACAGGTAAGTCGTGCAAAATCTCCTGGGTGGGATCGGAAACAACAATGGGATCTTTCGTGTGGATGTCATGCATGACAACATTCTCCAATAAAATATACGGCTCTATAAAATACTACCTACTTGTATGCGTAAAATAGCCGGAACACATTTACAGCCATTGAAAGATGCAAGGCGATGCGGTTATGGTTGTCTGACAATTCTATTGCGACGTATTACAGGATGACTACCAAAACCTGACAATTCGATTTGTTACCTCGCGTTAGTACTTCTGTAATGCGCCTGTACCACAGAATCAGTACAGGCTTCTTAGCTTTCGGTTTCATTTATCAGGGGCTATTCGAGTTGTTCGTTTGTAAAAGGGATGTAGGAAGTATGCAGTTCAGGGAGGAAGTTTAATGGAAGGGTCCCTTTCCAGGAAGACCAAGCAAGGGGTCTTTTGGACCGCCGTTTTTAATGCCGTTCAGTACATCATTCGAATCGGCAGTAGTATCGTTCTCGCCCGTATTCTCTTCCCCGAAGATTTTGGTTTAATGGGTATCGCCATGTTATCGGTCCAGTTCGCTCGACGTCTGGCCAATTTTGGTTTTACTATGGTGCTCATTCAACGTAAAGAGGTAGATCGATCTCACTTCGATACTGTTTTCTACGCCAACACCTTATTTATGGGCAGCCTTACCCTGCTATTATTTTTCACAGCACCTTATGTCGCCCAATTTTTCGAAAACCCGTCAGTAGAGCCGATTTTACAGGTATTGTCTTTCGACTTCATCCTCCGCGGTCTCTTTGGTGTGCCCCGCGCGATTCTCCGACGCAAGATGGAATTCAAGCGACTGGGCTGGGCAAATACCGTTTCCAGTATGGTCACCCTGGCAACGCCGGTTATCCTGGCAATTATGGGCTACGGTGTATGGTCGCTGGTTTGGGGCATCCTCCTGGGCAGCCTCAGCAATAATATGATGATGTTTAGCATGGCGCGCTGGCTGCCTGGCCTGCGTTTCCGGAAAGACGCTTTAAAGGACGTCTTCGGCTTCGGCATGTGGGTCTACGTGAATACCTTTTTGAACTATTTCGTGAAGAATCTGGATTATATCGTTATCGGAAAATTCCTCCCGGTTGCACAGCTCGGTCTTTATGAACGCGCTTTTAACCTGATCAACCTGCCACGCATGCGTCTGCAGCAGACCATTTATAACGTGCTTTTTTCTTCATTTTCCAAGATTCAGGATGATGAAAAGCGCATTGCCCAAGCGCTGACAAGAGCATTGCGTTACCTATCTATTGCCATTTTTCCGCTGATGGCCTGGATGTATTTCTCAGCACCGGCATTGATTGTCAATCTCTATGGCGAAAAATGGCGAGATGCTGTGATTCCGCTGCAGATCATGACCATTTCCGGTTTATTCAGCACCTTCAATATGCTCTTTTTTCCAGTCATCATGGCCAAAGGCCTGGTTGCCGCGAGAGCAATTCGGCAGGGCATTTACGTTACGGTGCTTTTCTCCAGCGTCTACTATGCCATCACCTGGGGCATCGAAGGCGTAGCCTGGGCGGTGGCCGGCTCTTCACTGGTGTTTCTCTTCCTGATTGTTCAGCTGATCGTCTCGCAAACCAGGATGACGGTAGCAAGAATTGTCAATTCACAACGTGGGGGATTTGCCAATGGCCTGATTACCGTCGGCTTACTGGTTTTCGCCCGAAATCTATTGCTACCGAACTATTCCGAGGAATCGCTCATCGTGCTGCTGACCTACAGTGTGATCAGCGGGATTTGCTTTGTGATTTGTCACTGGATATTCGTCCGAACCAACTTCGACAGCACTTTAGGCGAATTAATTGGTGAGCTACCGGCGAAGTTCAGGAAGCTGCCGGTGCTGAATCCCATCCTGAAGTTATTTCGGAAGCCTGCCCAACAGTATTAGAACCGCCACCGCAATTGAGAAAAACCTTCTGGCATTTCTCCAGCCTCTGCATTATTCTTGAATTATGCTATCGGTCGAATATTACCAGTTGAGCCAAAAACGCCAGGGCTCCCCATTTGCTATCATTTCCAGCAAAGATGAATTCTTTCGCGCGGATGAATTGCTGCGGCCATCGCTACGTGATTTTCATGTGGTGCTATGGTTTCGCGAAGGGGAAGGCAGTTATTTTATTGACTTCAAAGAGTATCAATTCCAGGCCAATACGATCACGCTTATTTCTAAGGATCAGCTCCATTACCTGAATCCGCCGGACGATTCCTGGGAGATCCTCTCCATCGCGTTCACGGCGGAGTTTTTATATCGCAACAACTATGATCTCCAACATTTATTCAATTTTACCATCGCCTCACACATCGAGGGCCAACAAATTATTCACCTTCCGGGCAGCTACATCGCCCCCCTTGAGAATATATGCCACAATATGCGCATCACTGATCAAAAGTGGTCCAACCCCGCACGCGAAAACGCCTTTTATCACTGGCTATGCCTCTTTCTGATATATTGCGAAAAATTGCAAAGCAAGGCGGCATATAGTTCCGCAGCAATTGCGGACAGCGATACATCGACACTCTTGCGTTTCAACGAATTGCTGGAAAAGCATTTCAGAGAAGCGCGGAAAGTCAACTTCTATGCCCACCAGCTCAACATAACCATGAGGATGCTCTATCGCCTGACCCAGAAACGCTATAAACTCTCACCGAAGGCGGTTATTGATCAACGGCGCATCCTGGAGATCAAACGGCTGTTACGCGGCACCGACAAACCGGTTAAAGAAATCGCCTATACATTAGGATTTGATGAGCCAACCAACATGGTGAAGTATTTTCGCAAGCATACCGACCAAACCCCAACCTCCTACCGCAGCGGCGGTTGATTTTTACCATCATTGTGTAGCTTCTAACCTTTAAGCGCTCTCATTGATTCTCTATTTTGCAGACGTTGTCAGATAAAGCGATACGACGTAACGGAGAATCAAAATGGCTCAGAATTTCCTGGAAGGCTCTACCAATAAGGCGCTGATTTCGATGTCTGTGCCCATTAGTATTGGCATGCTATCGACCTTCCTGTTTCAGGTGATCGATACTTATTTTGTTGGGCAACTGGGCGCAGCACAATTGGCAGCCTTGAGTTTTGCATCAACCGTTTATTTCTTATTGGTAGGGTTGTTTATCGGCCTGGCGATTGGCGTCGCGACCATCATTGCCTCCGCTTTCGGATCTGGCAAGGTTAACGAAATGCGCAGAACAGCAAGTATCGCACTTGGTCTGACCTTCATTATATCATCAAGCACATCGGCAATCGGCATCGGAACCATCGAACCGCTCTTCAGCTTCCTTGGTGCTGATGCCGACATCCTGCCTTTGATCAATGAATACATGTGGCTGCTCTATGCCGGCATGCCAATGCTGATGATCGGTATTGTCGGGGGATCGGTATTGCGCGCAATCGGGGTCGTGAAACCGCCGGAAATCGTAATGGGAATTGGTGGGATTATCAACCTGATTTTTGATTACCTGTTAATCTTTGGGATTGGCCCCTTTCCGGAAATGGGGATCGCCGGAGCGGCACTGGCAACCGTTTTATCATGGTGCTTCATCATCATTGCTATGCTAATCATGATGGTGCAGCATCAGACACTAACAGCGGACATTTTTGACTGGCAATCAGTCACTGCCATCATCAGCAATATCAATCGCCTTGGTCTCCCGGCCATTGTTACCCAGCTGGTAACGCCGGCGATGCTCATGTATGTCACATATTTGCTGGGAAAGGAAACTGCCGAAGCGGTTGCGGCCTACGGAATTGCCGGTCGCCTGGAAACGCTGCTTCTCATTGGCATTCTTGGGGTCAGCACTGCTGCAACACCTTTCATAGCGCAAAACCTTGGTGCCGGAAAACACATGCGGATTGACGAAGCTATTGCCTTTGGCGGCAAGGCTTCTGTTTTTCTTGGCGCCCTGCTTTACCTCTTTTTGTTGCTATCTATTGAGCCCATCGCAGCATTGTTTAGTGACAACAATGAGGTTGTTGGCACCACGGTGTTTTATTTTAATGTAGTTGGTGCATCCTACATTTTTTATGGACTCTACCTGATCACAGCTTCCATCTTCAATGGCCTGAAATTACCAGTCAATTCACTACGAATCATGCTTGTCAAATCTTTCGTCTTCACTGTTCCCCTTACCTTGCTTGGATCGTTCTGGGGCGTAAAGGAAATCTTCATTGGCTTATCGATCAGCAATGTTCTTGGCGGTATTTATGCCGCTTTTGAAATGCAGCGCCAGCTCAGGAAGGTCAAGTCGCCGCTGGCCCGGGCCAGCGCACTTCAGGATTACCGAAATGACCTGCAAGCGTTAAAGAACTTCGTCACCTCAAAATTCAAATAAATCATTTTCTACCAGAAAGGAAACCAGACATGATTACAATGAACAAGCTAGAATCGGCAAGTCGTATTCAACTTATCGTCTTCCTGGCAATTTTTAGTCTATCCGTATTTTCCCAAACGCCGGATAGAAATCCGACAACAGATCCATTTCTATCTCCGGAAAATTCCGCGTTGATCCTTATTGACTACCAGCCGCATATTTTGGCCGGTGTCCATACAATGCCGCATGAAAAACTAATTCAAAACACTCTGGCACTGGTGGAAACCGCATTGGTTTTCGACATTCCGATTATCTTATCGCATGTAGGTGTCGGGTTATTCGGCGCAAAACCCTTCCTCGAAGAAATTACCTCGATCGCTCCAAAGGCCATAATAATTGACCGCACCAATGTCAATGCCTGGGAAGAACCAGCATTTGTGAAGGCAGTCGAAGAAACCGGTCGAAAAAAGCTGATTATGGGTGGTCTATGGACAGAAGTTTGCCTGGCATATCCGGCAATTGAGGCAGTTCAGGCAGGTTACGAAGTTTACGTACCGGAGGATGCGGTTGGTGGCGCCAATGAAACAGCCCACGACAATGCCATGCAGCGCATGACACAAGTTGGTGTAATTCCGATAACCTGGAATGTGGTTCCAGCAGAGTTGCAGAGAGATCATGCTCGTAAAGATACAGAACCAGCAATTACGCGCATTTTCGAGAAGTACCTCTTCCATCGAAAACTCAGTAACTAAACATTCTTCGACACCATCCAAAAGATGTAGTTAAGAAAATGCAACCGGCAACCATATTGACTGCGGTTGCCGGCAAGGACTTAAACAGGCAGGTAGTATCATGAAAAAAATATTGGTTTTCAGCGGCAGCAATAGTTCAGCCTCAATAAATCGCCAGCTGGCAAAATACATCGGGGAACAAATTGAGGGACAATCCATTACCTATCTGGATTTGCGCGATTATCCCCTTCCCCTTTTCAGTCTGGACATCGAAAAAGCAGACGGAATACCGGAAAACGCGCAAAAACTCAAAGCGCTTTTCGAAGAACACGATGCCTTTGTGCTTTCTATTCCGGAGCACAACGCCTCTATGCCGGCCTTCTTCAAAAACACCATTGACTGGATATCAAGAATTGAAATGAAATTTTTGGGTGGTAAACCGATTGCCCTGTTTGGGGCCTCTCCCGGACGCAGCGCCACTGCTTCAAGTCGGGCTAACGCTGAAAGAACCTTATCCCGCTCCCTTGGAGGGAACGTCATCGGTTCCCTGGGCTTGCCCAGCTTCCGACATAATACTGAAGTGCAGGATGACGGCAGCCTTGTCGTTACCGACGAGGCATTTGTACAGGACATGAAATTGATACTGGAAAATTTGCTAAGTGAAGAAGTAAATAGCGCGGAAGCTTGAGAAAGATAAGCGGTAGCGCAGCATGACTGCGCTACCACTGATCAATCAACGACTAACAACAACCAATTCAACACGGCGATTTTTCAAGCGACCAGCGGCTGTATCATTGCTTGCAATCGGCTTTGACTCTCCAAATCCCTTCGTCGTAAAACGGCTGGCACTGATGCCGGCACGCGTCAGCATATTTCCAACGCGCTTGGCGCGGCGATCAGACAAATCCTGATTATATGCATCGGAAGAACGCGAATCCGTATGTCCATGAATTTCGAATTTCACATCCGGATATGCCTTCAGCACCTTGATGGCATTGCTCAATTCCGGTGGCGCGGTTTCAGTAAAAATAGTTTCATCCGTTACGAAATTCACTCCTTCGAGAATAAATGATTTCGGGAACTTGCTGCCGGGACTGCTGAGGAAGTCAGCCAGTTTCCCCATCAAGGAAACAGCGGGAATGCCCAGCTTTACGGCAGTTGGTCCAAGTACGGTTGGTGCCGGAGCCGGTTTTGGCGTGGATGGCGTTACCGCAGCTTCGCCAGCCGGTGCAGCCGGTTCTTTAGCGGCCGGAGTCACCGGTTTTGCTTTTTCCGCAGGCGCACTTGGTTTCGCCTTGGCCTTTCTATCACCATCTACAGCTGCCATCCTACTATTTGGCCCGGAACAATCAAATGGCCAGAGGAAGAATAGTAGCAGCGGCAATAAAAGCAATGGGAGCCATTTCCAGTTAAATCCACCACCGCTGCTGGCAGTACTTGTAGCCGGAGGCGGCGTTGGTGCTGCTTTAGGCGCAGTAGGTGTCGGTGTTGGTTTCGGCGCTGGAGGCGGCGGCGGTGCAGGCTTCGGTTTTGGTGGCGGAGGTGTCGGTGCAGGTTTCGGCTTTGGCGGTTCCGGCGGCGTAGCTACAACCGGTGCAGCAGGGACATCGGCACTGGCTGCGGCGGCAACACCAGTTGCGGCCAGTCCGGCAAATGCAGTCCCCAATAAACCAAAGCCAGCACCCATCGCTTGCTCGGATTTGTAATAGCAGCTACGAGCAATTTCCTGGTTATTGCCAGCCTTCAGGGCGTAGTAATGATACTTGCCATCCAGCTCGGTTCCCTTTGTCCAGCGCTCTTCCATCGGCGCATTTTTCTTAACGGATTCGATACCATTATCGCGAGCCTTGGCTGTGGTATAGCCTTCGCTGCGTAAAAGCACTTTTCCGTCCTTGCCGACATAGCAAAAATAGTATTCGTTGCGATCTTCACGATAAAAGGAATTGAATCCCGGATCGCCGCCATAGTCTTCACAAGGCAGGTAATCATCTACAACCCGCTGTGAAGGCGCTTTCTCAGGGGCCGGCGCCATTGCCGCATTCATTGCCGAAAATGCGGCCGCCATTTCTTTTTCAGATGAGTAATAGCAGCTGCGGGCAATCTCTTGCCGGTTACCGGCCTTCAGGGCAAAGTAGTGATGTTTACCGTTCATTTCGCTGTCCTGAACCCAGCGTTCCGCCAAAGGTGCATTTTTCTTAACAGAGGCAATACCGTTATCACGTGCTTTGGCCGTCGTATAGCCTTCACTGCGCAAGAACACCTTGCCGTCTTTTCCGACATAGCAGAAATAATATTCTTTGCGATCTTCGCGATAGAATGAATTAAATCCCGGATCACCACCATAGTCTTCACAGGGCAGGTAATCGTCGACTTCGCGAGTGGATTTCTTTTCAGCAGCCGGCGACATTGCTGCGCTCACTGCCGAGAAACCTGCGTTCATCTCGTTTTCAGAGGAATAATAGCAGCTGCGGGCAATCTCCTGACGGTTACCGGCTTTCAATGCAAAATAATGATGCTTCCCATTGAGCTCGGTATCGCGGACCCAGCGCTCCGGCAGCGGTGCATTTTTCTTTACAGAGGCAATGCCGTTATCTCGGGCTTTGGCGGTGGTGTAGCCTTCGCTGCGCAAGAGCACTTTTCCGTCCTTGCCGACATAGCAGAAGTAATATTCTTTGCGATCTTCACGATAAAAAGAATTGAATCCCGGATCACCACCATAGTCTTCGCAAGGCAGGTAATCGTCGACTTCACGCTGGGACTTCTTCTTTTCCTTTCCGGGGATCAAGGCGCTTTGAGCGCGGTCAAGGGCCTTATCGCGGTCCGCGACTGACTTAAAGTTACAACTCCGGGCAATCTCCTGGTGATTGCCGGCCTTCAGTATATAAATAAATTCTCCGGTATCATCATCCACGCCAACCGACCAGCGCTTTTCAAGAGGAGAATTTTTCTTTACAGAGGCAATGCCATTGTCGCGGCCGCGGGTATTCACATACCCTTCGCTGCGCAAAAGCACTTCGCCGTTTTCGCCAAGATAACTGAAATAATACTCCCCGTTATCTTCATTATAAAAAGAGTAAAAACCGGTTCCCTCCCCCTTATACTCCTCACACCGTAGATATTCTTCAATGTTAGGGGCCATGCGTTTGCTCTCCTTGTTGCGGTTTCTTTATTCAGGTATATGTATCGATTCTAGTCGTCTAATTGCAGCCCATACCGCTTTGCACGGCATGCAGCCGAAAAGTTTAAATTGCCAATGATTAAGTGGATATCTGATTCGGAAGTTTATAAGCGAAATCTTTCCTGGATAACCAATAAAACAATAAGATCGTTTTGCATTTTGATCTTCCGTCCCTGCTCAGAAGGTCCGGAAGCGGTAAGTCACGCGAAATTATCCATTTAAAACGACATAAGCAATACCGGCAAAAGTTAAATTCTGGAAAAAGATCAGAATATTTAGCAGTTCTGTTGAAATTCTCTGCCTATACATATGAGCTCCTGACAGAGTTATCCATACAAATTGAGTTAACATAGATTCCCATGCCTACGGGCCGGCATGGGAATTCTTTTTTGTAGCGATGGTAATTTAGGCTTTTTCGTAGTTATATTTGATACAGCAGCGCCTTACGCTGCCGATGAATGGTATGTCCGGCACAAACGTTCATGGGAACAGTATTGCTGAAAATACTGCAACGTTTTGGGCCACAATATCGTTTGATTAGTTGAAATCCCGGTATTTGCCGGGATTTCAGCCAGTTACTTACACTCATCGGGAGCAGAGCATGTCCGGCAACCTAAATCCCACAGTCAAAAAGTCCCTCACCTATCACAAGAGCTTTGCTATATCATTCTTGCCAGATAGTTGGAAACCGCCAATACATCTGCTAGCTCTTGCTTTCATGCTCCTAATTGCTACGGCAAACGCTGATCGTCCTCCTCAACAAACTTCATCCGCACTTACCGCTTCTTCATTCAAATTTGACCGGCTTTCCCTGGAAGATGGCTTATCGCAAAGCTCTATCATGAGCATTCATCAGGACGAAAGAGGCTTCATGTGGTTTGGCACCCAGGATGGTCTCAATCGATACGACGGTTATGACTTCAAAGTATACAAGCATGATCCCCGTGATCCGCATTCGATATCCAACGACATGATCCAGAGCATCAGTGAGGACCGCAACGGGAATTTATGGATTGGCACCCAGGCCGGTCTCAATCGTTTTAATCCGGTGCACGAACGCTTCACGCGAGTGGCAATCAGCAACGACAATCGCCCCGGTATGGAAAAGGGTGGTGTTTTCTCCGTATTTGAAGACAGCGAAGGCTTCATCTGGGCACGTACCCGATTTGGCATTGTTCGGCTGGATCCTGATAGCGGGTTGCTATATCATTTCAACGAGCAAGACATCAACCCTACCGGCCTGCAAAAAGGCTACTTCGTTACCAGCATTCTTGAAGACCAGCGGGGTCACATCTGGATCGGGGCTTTAGCAGAAGCCGATTCCGTCCAGGGTGGATTATTCCGATTCGACATGAAGAGCGGCAACTTCAGCCTTTACCAAAACGATCCGGAAAATCGCTACAGCCTTGGCAGCGACAGGGTCAGCGTTATCTTCCAGGATAACGCCGGCGGGTTATGGATAGGCACTTTTGGCGGTGGCCTGAATGGCCTGGATGTCGAAACCGGCCAGTTCATCCGCTATCAGCACAACCCGGAAGACCCGCAAAGTATTGGCAGCAATGCGATTACCAACATCATTCAAACCAACTCCGGCAGCATGTGGATCGGCACGGAGAATGGCGGATTAAATCACTTTTGCCGCAAAAAGGGGACCTTCACCTCTTACGAGATACCGAGCACTTCCAAATATGGTGATTGGAATAATTCAATCGGTTTCAACTTCCGCTATCCGAATAGTGGAACCATGATTGCCGATGACGAAAATTTGCTGTGGATTCGCAATGGCTATTCGGAACTGCTGGTATTTGACACAATGAAAAAGACAATGACCCGCCTGCATCACAATCCGATTGATCCCACGACGCTGCACAGCACGCATATATCCTCACTGTATCGCGACCGGCTATCCAATATTTGGGTGGGATCGGATATGGCCGGTCTGGCAAAGTATTCCCGCGGTAAAGAAAAGTTCGTGAAGATATCACCGAACCCGTCGCTGGAAAACGGTCTCAAAAGTCCGGTAATATGGTCTATTGCCACAGATCATCAGGATAATATATGGGTTGGAAGCGGTGGCGGCGTTAACCGCATCGATCGTACGAGCGGGCAGTTTGCGCTACCGGAAAAAACCGCGCTGGTGCCCGGCGGTACTTCCGATCGCCTGGTGCGCAGCATGATCGCGGATCATAGCGGCAATTTGTGGCTGGGTGTTCGCAGTGTGGGACTTGAGCATTGGAACTTCAAGACCGGCAAAATGCAGCGATACCAGGCCAATAGTGACGACAGCACCGCATTGAGCAGCTATGCGATTCTTGCCCTGCATGAGCCAAACAGCGCACTCGGCAAAGAACTGTGGATCGGGACCGCCGGTGATGGCCTCAACCTCCTTGATCGCACCACCGGCAAGTTCAAGCGTTTCCAATACGCGCACTCAGATTCAACCAGCTTAAGCAATAACGGCATTCGTGCAATACTTGAAGATCGCGAAGGCTATGTTTGGGTCGGAACAAGCATCGGCCTCAACCGCCTCGATAAGAAGCGGCAAGCATTCAAGCGCTTCTTTAACGACCCCAAAGATCTAAAATCGCTCAGCAATAACCGAATCATGTCTATCCACGAGGACCATTTCGGTAATATATGGGTTGGCACCTATGGGGGCGGCCTGAATTATTTTGATCGAGAGAGTGAAACATTCACGCATTATCGCGAACAAGACGGTTTACCCAATAACGTCATTTATGGCATCCTCAGTGACGAGAAAGGTCACCTGTGGCTATCCACCAATCGCGGCATTGCCCAATTCGCAATCCCTCCTGACTTGCAAAATAAAGGACGGAAAGCAACGGAAATCCGCCATCCCTATGCGCAAACTGCGCGCCCTATCATACGAAATTTTACCATGGCGGACGGCTTGCAAAGCTTCGAGTTCAATCAGGGGGCATTTCATCGCGCCCGGAATGGCGAATTGTTCTTTGGTGGTATTAATGGCTTGAATCGCTTTCACCCGGACAGTCTGCAAACATCCACACGCGTCTCGCCGATTTTGCTCACCTCATTTAAGAAGGCTGACAAGTCTGTCAATATAAATCGCCTGCTGGCAAGCAACCCGGTTATCGAGTTGGATTACAGTGATAACATCTTTTCTATCGGCTTTGTTATGCTCGACTATGCTAACCCCGGGCGCAATCAATATGCCTATCGCCTGCGTGGATTTGATGATGCCTGGATCGACAACGGTAACCGCCGCGAAGCGCAACTGATGAACCTCTCTCCCGGCCACTATATATTCGAAGTCCGTGGCAAAAACTACGAAGGGGTATGGACGCCACAACCTGCTTCGGTCGAGATTATTATCCACCCCCCGTTCTGGGCCACCTGGTGGTTTCGAACCTTGATGGTCTTGTCCCTGGCAGGTTTGGTATGGCTGGCATATCAGCTACGGATCCGGCAGATCCAGGCTCAGAAGACAGAACTGGAACACCTGGTCACCCAGAGAACCGATGAATTGCGTCGCGAAAAAGAGGCGGCGGAAAACGCCAAGCAGACTATCGAAAAGCAGGCCCGGGTATTGGAGGCCCAAAAAGAGCTCGCTGAGCGCGACAAAGCAACAATTGAGAAACAAACCCGGCGGCTATTGGAGATGGACCGAATCAAGTCGCGGTTCTTTGCGAATATTTCACACGAGTTCAGAACACCACTTACCCTGATTATGAGTCCATTGGAAGACATGCTTTCCAGCGACACCAACACAAAAGCGCTCGATCCGGCATTGTCCAAAACCTTGGGCGGTATTCAACGCAATTCGCACCGCCTGCTCCGTCTGATCAACCAGCTGCTCGACCTCTCAAAGATGGAGAGTGGCAATATGCAGCCGCAGCTGTCAGCCGGTAATATCATTGAGTTTACCCATAGAATCATACAGTCTTTCGCGAACAGCGCCAGTCAAAAAGATATTGCCCTTCACTTCCAGCATCAGGTTGATGAAGCGGATTTGCTCTTCGATCACGATAAACTTGAAAAGATCTACTATAACCTGATATCCAATGCCTTGAAATTCACTCCCGATGATGGTGAAATTTCGCTCTCGCTATCACTTGCCCGCCGCAATGGTGTCATGCCGGCCAGCGACTGGCTGGAAATCCAGGTTAAAGACAATGGTATCGGCATCGCGGCCGACAAGATTCCGCACATCTTTGACCGCTTTTTCCAGGTAGATGATTCCAGCATTCGCGAATATGCCGGCAGCGGGATTGGCCTGGCGCTGACCAGCGAGTTGATCGATGTACTCGGTGGCGAGATTAGCGTCGAAAGTGAGATCGGTAAAGGCACCAGCTTTACCGTCAGCCTGCCAACGCAAATTCTGGCGAAAGAGGAATCATCTGTCGGCGATTCCGCGAACGGTGAGATACCGGTCAATGGCCAGCAGCACGATGCGGAGATACCCACCAATGCCAATGGCCATCAGGATGCCGACAAAACTACAGACGACACCAACGGTGCTATCAATATCCTGGTTGTGGAAGACAATCAGGAAGTGCAAAACTACATCTGTGAGCACTTACCTGCCCAATATAAGGTTTCTGCTGCAAGCAATGGCCAGGAAGGCCTTGATCTGGCATTTGATATCATTCCTGATCTCGTTATCAGCGACATTATGATGCCCAAGATCAACGGCTACCAGATGTGCGAAGTCTTAAAAAATGATCCGCGCACAAATCATATCCCCATTATCATGCTGACAGCCCGGGCCTCGGACGAAAGCAAGCTCAAAGGATTGGAAACCGGTGCGGATGCCTACCTGATTAAACCATTCAGCTTGAAAGAACTGCGCTTGAGAGTGGCCAAGCTGCTGGAGCAGCGAAAGAAGCTGCGCGAGCAATTCAGCAAGGAAATTTATCTGAAACCGCAGGATGTCACCGTCAACTCCATGGACGCCAATTTCCTGGAACGGGTTTGTGAGGTAATCGAATCACATATGGATGATTGCGATTTCAGTATCGAGGCCCTGGGGCACGAAGTTGGTATGAGCCGTCCGCATTTTCACAAAAAGATGCGGGCACTGACCGGGCAATCCCCGAGCCAGTTCGTGCGAACCATGCGACTCCGCCGCGCTGCGCAGTTGCTGGAACAGCAAGGGGGTACCGTCACCGAAGTTGCCCACGGAGTTGGATTCAACAACCTCTCCTATTTCACCAAGTGCTTCCGCGAGCAGTTTGGCGTTCTCCCATCTGAATTTGGGAAGTAGACTCGCAAGTTCGTTTTAGCACCTGTGGTGCGTCAGGGCCTGCGGCCCGTCAGGCGCTCCGCGCCGTCAGCTCGTTTCACTCGCCGCTACATCCCCCTTCGAAGGGGGAATACAGGGGGATGTAGCCCAAAAAAGACATATCTGTTAAACATAGAGACATATGTGTTAGCGCAAAGCCCGCTTCATCTGCTACATTGATCCAGCAAGCAACAAGTGACGGCAACATCGGAACCACCGGTTACGATAATAGCGGAGAGACTATGCACCTCGGACATCTAAAATTTATCATCGCAGGCTCAATAGCAGTTTTATCATTGCTGCCGTTGAACGCCCAGGATGTCCAGTATGAGGAAGCTATCGTAACGGCAATTACCGATACATTACAAGGTGGTGTTGGCGGAGTAACAGTCGATCGCCTTGGCTTCATTTATTCAGCAGATTTCGGAGAACGCATTCGGAAGATTACGCCATTCGGCGAAATCGAGATGCTGTCGCAAAGCATGTATGGATCATCCGGGAATGCTGTTGACTCCCGGGGCAATCTCTATCAAGCCAATTTTCATGGCAACCTGATCCGCAAAATTGCCCGTGACGGCACGGTAACGACATTTGCCGATGAAGGCCTTTCCGGCCCGGTTGGCATTGCGATTGATAAAGAAGACAATCTTTACGTTTGTAACTGCAATGACAATTCTCTCTCCAAGATCACGCGTTTCGGCAAGGTCATGAGCTTCGCCAAAAGCGACCTCTTCAATTGCCCGAACGGCATCACCTTCGATAGCGAAGGTAACCTGATGGTTGTCAGCTTCAACAACAGCATCGTCGCGAAAGTATCTCCTGACGGTGCCGTTAAAGCTTTTGCTGATACCAAGAGCTTTAACGGTCACATCGCATTGGCCCGCGGCAACTTCTACGTCACCGGCTTCCGCTCAAATCGTATTTTCAAAGTTACCCCGGAAGGCGAATCGTCTGTCTTCGCCGGTACAGGCGCATTTGGGCAGAAGGACGGCCCGGCGTCCCAGGCAGTGTTTGCCCTGCCGAACGGTATCGCAGCGAGCCCAAATGGTGATCGGCTCTACATCAATGAAATGCTGAGCGATCCCCGCAATCCGGATAACCCGCGGTTTAGCGTTGTCAGGCAAATCAAATTCACCTCTTTAGCAGATCGAATTTCCCAGGCACTGAACGGCGGTGGGGTGGAAACTGCGAAAGTTATCTATAAAGAATACAAATCCGATCCGGCAACACGCACCATCAATACCGAGCAGCAAATCAATGCGCTTGGCTACCAACTGATGGGCGCAAGAAAGATGCAGGAAGCAATTGCAATCTTCACCTTGAATGTCGAATCGTATCCGAAGTCCTGGAATGTTTACGACAGCCTTGGCGAGGCATATATGAATGCCGGCAATGCCCGGAAGGCCATTGAGCACTACGAAAAATCACTGGAAATTAATCCGGGTAACGCCAACGGCATTAGCATGCTGGAGAGGTTGGGAGCAAGATGATTTAGAAGAAAATAATCGTCCAGGTAAACCCCCCGTTACGCGTGGCTCTGACAAGTCTTTGCCGGAAGCTAACAGAAAGACCCCTACAAGCTCTTTTAAGAAAGCAGGGATTTGGCAGAGCCGGGGCGATTATTTGGAACGAGGAACATAGATGTAAACACAATGGCTCAGAGACGTGCCATTCATCGGAAAAGCCGCCCTCCCCATGGGGCGGCTTTGTTTTTAGTGGGGTATTTCATCCTGGTGCTCATCTTCTCCGTCTTCAATCACCGACGAGCGGGTATAGGCATAGAAGAAGATCAGGATGGCGACAGCAATGGCCCCATCCGCCAGGAGCAAGCCAATATCGCCTTCACGCACATCAAACACCAGGCGAACCGTCAGGAAAGTCAAGAGCAGCCCACCGAGCAGAACAAAATAGATCCATTTTACCAGGCCTGCAAAGCGACCTCGATGTTGCCAATAGTAGCCGCTTTCACGGGTAAATGCAGCCTGATCCGGCGAAAGTTCCAACAAGTCGCGTATCTCTTGTTCCAGGGCGCCCAAATATTTGTAGCTGCGCAGCACGTACTGCGCGCGGTGATGCAAATTCACCATCAGGTAAAAGACAACAAACATGATAATGGTTTGCAGAAGGCCAAAGGGAAAGCTATTGAGCAGTTCCGGCGCCTGACTGTCCGTGGCCTTGGCAATATAGTTGATGAGCAACCAGTTGGATAGCTTGGGCACAAAAGCAAACAGAGCGGCAAGACCAATCGTTGCCAGCAAGCGAAGAAAAATCAAATTTCGTTGCTTCCACATTTCATGTGTCAGCTCGAAACTTTTCTGATAATGGTCTACAAGTAATTCCGCCCGTTTTTCTGCAGATATTTTGTCGCTCACAGGCTATCTCGCTTCTTTATTTTTGAGAGGATTTAAAGCGCTCCATATATTGGGCATCGAGAATCTTTTTCACAGCCATTGAATACAGACCAATTTGGGCGCGCAGGGTATCAACCGCAGCTTCATCAATGGATGCCGCATTTGCGCGAAGATTGATCCCACTGTGATATTTGGAAACGCCATTTCTATGCATGGAAATGCGATCGACGATGGAGGCAACCAGCGAAGGGCTGATTGAGCCACGCCGAACTTCTCCGAGAATATCATTCTTTGCAATAAATGCTTCCGGATCGTTATCGATATCCTGCACATGCAAGAGGATTGCTGCAGCCTCGTTCGACCCAATCAAGCCATACCCCGGATATCCATATTCAGAGATAATCTTTTCCATTTCAGCCAGATTTTGGCGGTCATTTTCACGCTGCAAAACTGCCATACTTTCACGCGCGGCCTTTGTCATGCGTGGAAATTGCTTGTAATCAACCTGACCGCCAAAATAGATGCCGGACTTCTTAAGGGAATCCGCCAGCGTCGAATCCTGAATTTCCAACTGAAGACGGGTGCGGTATTGCTGATCGAGCATTTTCATATCAGCAATTTTTTCAATCAGCTCATGGTCAAAACCGGCCGCGAAGTCGGAGCGATGCGAATCAAATTCGTTAACCAGCGCCTGTCCCTGACGCGTTTTCAACAACTTAACAAATTCTTCATTTTCCTTAAATGCTTCCAGGGTATACCCGCGACGCATTGCTTTGCGGAGAAGATCTATTGCGGCATCTAATTTCCCATTGTAGATCTGGCAAAGGGCTGCGCGGGCGTAGTCATTTTGATGAGACGCTGCCGGTGGCAGCTTGATGTAAAAAGCCTGCTGATACAGATCCACCGCCCGCTGATAATCGCCGGTTAACATCGCTTCATACGCCTTATTCGCTACTCTATAATAATCGAGATAGTCGGCGGTCTTTGATTCACAGCTAATAAACACAAGCGCCAGGAATGCTGCTATTGTTAACGTACATCGAGGCTTATTCATTCATCGCCTTTCAGATCAACGCGATTGATAAAGTCCACAATTTTATCCGCAATTCGCTGGGTGCGCTTTGGCGCAAGGATATCACCGGCAAGGACGTGCAAGTTACCGTTCTCGGCATCTGTGATTAATAGCTTTTCTTTCACCTGCGAACCAAAGCGCTGGTATGCCTTTTCGATAAGCTTGGCATCTACCACCGGATCATCCGGCGAAAAAATACAAAAGATTGGTCTGGTCATTTGTGACAGGTCTTTCTCATTGACCATTTTTACCAGCGCCATCATCTCGAAAAGACCCTTGAACGGATAGCTGGTTGTCCAATATTTCTCATGCTGCGCATTTTCAGCTTCCCAACTGCGCATTTCCGGCACCACCAGCGGTATCCAAAGACTTGACCACGGCCAGTTCAACATATGAGATTTCGGATCACGAGGGCCAAAATTGGGGGACAATAGAATATAGGCGAGAACATCCGGTTCGTCATTCTCTGCCGCCAGCCAGGTTGCCAGGGTGCCGCCGGTCGAAGTACCGATAACAATAACTTTCCGGCCAATACGCTGCCCAATATCGATTGCCTGGCGGGTATCCGCGATCCAGCTTGTCGCCCGGGCTCGTCCCAACGCTTCGCCGGTTCGGCCATGGCCGTCCAGACGGGTATAATAGACATTGGCGTTTAATTCATCAGCAATGATTTCGGTTAATGGCGCAGTTTCCTGACGGGTCGCTGAGTAGCCGTGCAAATAGACGAGGGAAATGTCCGTTTTCTCTCGAGTCGAGTCATTTGCCCAAACGATACGCTTTTCAGTGCCCGGTACGATGTCCTCATAATTCCCTTCCATATGCTCAAGGAAACCAACAACGTCGTCACCAATCGGCCCGCCATGTATTTCCTCGACAATGTGTACCTTTGGACCGAACTGCCAAAGCACAAATAGTATTACCGCAAAAGTTAATATAAGGTAGATCATCCTGCGACGCATTTTCCTCTTCTCAATGCCATCATTGTGACATAACCGGCTTGCACTTTAGTCGTTTTGTAAGTTATTTGTCATATATACTTAGTATGGTTTTGATCTTAGACGAGTTTATGAAACTCGATGATCAAGTAAAAGTGAATTCTGCTATTAATTTGGGTATGGAATGCAACTTCTCGAGCTGGTGATTACATATAAGACAGGCCATCAACAGGCCGATAGAACCACTACACACCCGCTCAACGGGAAGTCCATTATTGAGTCCGAGCACTATCAGCTTAAGCTGCAGATCGACAATGATAAATCGTGGAGAATAGAGCTTCTCCCGAAGTTGCCGCTGCAAATGATAACGGCATATTTGACAGCACGAATAGAACCGCAAAGCCCTGATTCTGTTCTCACCAACGGTTATCAAACCTGGACCGAAAGCGGCGAATTTTTACCGACAACCCGCTTGCCGGGATTGAACCCGCTAACCGGCTTAATCAATAAGCGCCGGCACCTCGCTGCCTACGGCGACTACACCTTTCAGAAGTATGCCGGCAAAGCGGGGCGCTTTCACAGTTACTCTTATGCCTGCCTTCGCTTTCCTGCCCGGCAGCTGTTGCTCGGATCGCTCATCGAGGACTACGGCTTTACGATTTTTGAATTCGAATTGGACAGCAACCGGTTAACCATCCGCCGGGATTGTCCGCGCGATGTCGGCGAGGATACGCTGACATTATTTGATATCGTCTTGACTGAGGGAGAGAATCAGGAACAGGTATTTGCAGCCTATTTTGATGCTGCATCGATGCCGCTGACTCATAGCAGTACTACCAGCGGATGGACAAGTTGGTACAACTACTACACCGGGATCACAGAAGCGATCATCCTGGAAAACCTGGAAGCTTTTTGCGACCACGATATTCCGATCGACATTTTCCAGATTGACGACGGATATCAGCAGGCAGTGGGTGATTGGCTCATTGCCAACGAAAAATTCCCCAACGGCATGGCCTACATCGCCGAGCAAATTCACGACGCCGGGTATGACGCCGGACTGTGGCTGGCGCCATTTATCGCCGAAGCCGCTTCAAATCTGGTTAAGCATCATCCCGATTGGCTCTTGAGAAATGAAAAAAATGAACCGGTGGTCGCCGGTCACAGCAATGGCTGGAGCGGTCGCTTCTTCGCGCTCGATTTTTACCATGAAGAAGTGCGCGACTACCTGCAATCGGTTTTTGCAACGGTACTGGATACCTGGGATTATGATATGCTAAAGCTTGATTTTCTCTACGCCGCGGCATTGAATCCCCCTGCCGGAAAATCACGCGGTGAAGTGATGCGCGAAGCGATGCAGTTTTTGCGGAAGCTGGCAGGCGAGAAAAAGCTCCTTGGCTGCGGCGTACCTCTGGCCAGCGCCTTCGGGCTGGTCGACTATTGCCGGGTTAGCGCCGATGTTGGACTCAAATGGGAAGATATAATACTGAGCGATATGATTCGCTATAGGGAGCGGGTTTCGACGTACGCCGCCTTGCGCTCAACGCTGGCGAGACATGCTTTGAATCAGCGGGGCTTTGCCAACGATCCGGATGTTTTCATTCTTCGGGATGAAAATGTCCAGATGAGCGAAGCCCAAAAACGGACGCTTTTCATTATCAACCTGATATGCGGTGACTTGCTCTTCACTTCAGATAATATTTCCCGCTATAGTGATGAAACTATGCATCTGTATCTGTCGCAGTTTCCGCTTCGTCCGCGAAAGATCTTCGACATTCATGATCAAGACAACCTTATTTCAATCAAATTTGAAAGTCACGGGCGACACTACCAGATATTTGCCAATCTCGGTGGAAAAGAACGGACCGCGAATATTCCGGCGGGAACCTTTTTCGAATCCGGGCGAAAAGTCAATGGCAGTTCCTTAAGCATCGCTCCGTACGAAACACGTATTTTGCTGCAATCTTCGGGTGAAAACTATGACGTTATCGGATCAACACTGCACATCTTCCCGGGCATGGAAATTGACGAAATTGAGCATCTGCCCAACGGCCTGCGCATCAAGAATTCCCCGATGGTCCGTAACGAAGGTGAGGTGATTCTGCGTGCCCCTGACAATCAGCAGGAGGTGATCGTCAATGGAGCATCATACAAGTGTAAGCAAAGCGATGACATTCATTTCTTTCGTGTAAGCTTCAAATAGATTTTGATTTCTCATCGCAATCGCGGACTTTTAATGGTTTCATCATGAGAACGGGTCCGCGATGCATCCTGAACGTCTGCCATTATCCAAACAAATTGCCTATGCGCTGGGCCAGCTTGGCTGGTCCATGATCATCAATGTTATTACGCTGCAGCTACTCTATTTTTACATACCACCGGCAGACGCCGGCATCCCGATATTCATCACCCAGGTAACATTCCTGCTGATCCTGAACACGCTCACGCTGATCGCCGCCAGCGGCCGCCTGCTGGACGCCATTACCGATCCCTGGATTGCCCATCTCAGCGACCGCTGGAAAAGCCCCAGAGGACGGCGTATCCCGTTCCTCAGATTTGGGGCAGTACCCACTGCCATTTTCGGATGCTTGATGTTCTTCCCGATTGTTCCGGGTGAGAGCGGTTGGAATATCATTTGGCTGCTGGCGATGCAATCGCTGTTCTATGTTTGCCTTACTACTTATGTGACACCGTATTTTGCCCTGCTGCCGGAACTGGGCCACAACGCGACTGAGAAACTCAACCTTTCTACCTGGATTTCTGCAACCTATGCGCTGGGCATTATCGTCGCCGCCCAAGTGCCGGTCATCGCCGGCGTTCTGGAAACAGCACTGTCGATTGGCAGCCGGGTTGCCTCACTGCAGTATGCAATTGCCATTGTGGCCGGCATTTCGGTAATCTTCATGTTGATTCCGACCTTTTTCATCGATGAAAATCGCTACACCCAACCCGGCACAGCGGATATCCCACTACGTGAAGCCGTTCTGCGCACTTTCAAGAATGAACACTTCCGCTATTACGTGCTGGCGGACTTTTCCTACTTTACCGGCCTGACAATTATCATGACCGGCCTCTTGTATTACATCACCGTTTTGCTGGGTCTTGCCGAGGATATGATGGGGATTTTGGTGCCGATGATGCTGCTGGTATCATTCGCCTTCTATCCAATTGTTAACATACTGGCAAAGAAAGTTGGCAAAAAGGTGCTGGTCACCGGCTCTTTTGCAGCGATGAGCGGCATTTTCCTGATGATATTCTTTCTGGGACGCATGCCGGTCAGCACGCTGGTCCAGGGGTATATGCTGGTGGGATTATTTGCCTTGCCGATCGCCTTCCTGGCCATTCTGCCGAACGCCATTCTCGCAGACATCGCAGATCATGATGCGCGTGAAACCGGCATTAAGCAGGAAGGGATGTTTTTCGCCGCCCGAACTCTCATGCAAAAGTTCGGGCAGACCTTTGGCGTATTGATTTTTGCTGCTTTAACCTCGCTCGGTAAAGACCCGGGCAACGACTTCGGCATTCGCCTCAGCGGCGTCATTGGCTGCATACTCTGCTTTGCCGCCGCCATGTATTTCCGGCGTTACCGGGAAGAGGAGGTTTTAATTGACGGGTAAGCGCAGAGCTGCTTGTCAAGTGGTGCCGTACCTTGCGTCTTGAGAGCACCAGCAGAACGGAATGATGGAATGATGGAATGATGGAATGATGGAATGATGGAATGATGGAATGATGGAATGATGGAATGATGGAATGATGGAATGATGGAATG
>JANQRS010000021.1 GCA_028284445.1 Calditrichia bacterium | reverse complement strand
AAGCATCAAGCATCAAGCATCAAGCATCAAGCATCAAGCATCAAGCATCAAGCATCAAGCATCAAGCATCAAGCATCAAGCATCAAGCATCAAGGATACGCCATGCGCCACCATATTCGCATAAGCATCATCTTTCTTATTGCCGTGCACTATTCTGCTTTTTCGCAAACGCCTCAAACCCCCGGGGAAATCGTCGCTCATATTGTAAAAACAGCCAATACCTTTCTCAGTACCCTCGATGCAGGTCAGCGTGATGATGTTCTTTATGATTTTGACGACCGGGAGCAGAGAGAGAATTGGTCGAATTTACCGGTGTCGATGATTGAGCGCGGCGGACTGCGAATGGGGGACTTGGCAGAGCGGCAGAAAGAGGCAGTGTTTCATATGCTGCAAGCCACGCTCAGCGAGGCGGGGTTTCAGCAGATCATTGACAATATTAATGGGGATGAGGTCTTGGCCGGCCAATCCAGTCGCGGACGGCGGATGTTCGGCAAAGATGAATTCTATGTATCCATTCTCGGGCAGCCATCCATTTCGAGCCCATGGATGTGGCAGTTTGGCGGGCATCATTTAGGCGTGAATGCAACTATCAGCGGCGACCAGGTAACCCTTTCGCCATCACTCACAGGTGGACAACCGATCAACTATGAGTTGAATGGCGTAAGCTATCGCCAGTTAGCAAAGGAAGTGAATTTGGTAGTAGCCCTGGCTCAGTCTTTTAGCGACGAACAGAAAAAGCAGGCGGTGCTCGCCGGTCGCTATGACGACATGCGCTACGGACCGGATGCAACCACGATTGTATACAAGGCTGAGGGCATCAATGCCTTGCAGCTGAACGATAAACAGCAGCAGCTGCTACTTGAGTTGATTGCGGCACGTGTCGGCATATTAAACGACATACATGCTGGAATAGCCATGGCGAAAATTCGTGATAATCTAAAGGATACCTGGTTTTCCTGGTTTGGGCCAACTGAGCCTGGTTATGCCTTCAGTTTTCGTATTCAGGCGCCCACTCTGGTGATGGAATATTGCCCGCAGCGCTTGGGCGGCGATCCTACCAATCACATTCATGCCATGTATCGCGATCCCTCAAATGATTATGGGGTTAAAGATTCAAATTCCAAATACCAACGCTAAAAATTCCAAAAGAAAACGATGCTCCAGCATAAAGCTTGGAATTTTTTCTGTTGGAATTATTCTTGTTGGACTCTAATACCTATGTATGTTTTTCTGGATTATTTGCTGAACCTCCTCCACGGCGGCCTGATACTATTCAACCTGACGGGCTGGATATGGCAGCGGACTCGCCGTTTTCATTTGATATCAATTGGTTTGACTTTTCTTTCCTGGTTTGCTGTGGGCGTGTTTTACGGCTGGGGCTATTGTCCCCTTACGGATTGGCATTGGGACGTAAAGCGGCAACTTGGCGAGCTCCACCTGCCAAATTCGTATATCAAGTATCATCTTGATCAGCTAACGGGAAGTGATTGGCAGCCATTCACGGTGGATGTAGCGACGCTGCTATTTGGGCTTGCTGCGCTGCTTTTGTCTACCGGGCTCAACTGGCGGGACAATCGAAGGAGCAACGCCATTGGTACTCAGTAGTGGTCGCAGCGGTATGAATCTCTGTGCCAAATTGTGAGTGACAGGCTAAAAACGCATTTAAGACGAAAAATTAAGACCGTTTGACACGGATCTTCGCGGATAAAAAACAATCCACACAGATCAAATATTCCCCTTTCTTTCCACAAAATTCCTCAGCAGATTAAGACGGGTGTCAAAATTTTGACAAGAAGGTGTCAGTTTTTTGACGACGACTAAAGTTCTTAATAACAATGGTTTACAAATCTTGTATTTTGCGAGGGTTGTAAAAAGGATTTTGTTGGGCGAGAAATGTTGGAAAGAGAGATCTGGTAAGTTGTTGTAAATTATAGAGTAATGCGCAGGCTTGAGCTGGTATGTTTTTGGCAATGGTAAATGATGGTAAGAAAACGGACGGATAGATGGCACAGGGTGAATATCGAAACAGGTTTCAATTTCAAATATCTGCCTACTTTATCGGGCTAACAATCCTGATCGTCAACCTGATGAGCTGGGTGCTCTACTTTCAGGTGCAGAGCTACTTTGATCAGGATCTTGGCAAAACCTTGATCGGTATTGCGCAGTCGAGCGCTGACTTAATGGAGGCAGACCTGCTGGATTTCCTGGAGCCGGGGAGTGAGGATGGCGGTCTATACGTTTCAATGAGCGAAAATCTTCAGCTCTTGGAAAAAGACTTCGATGCCTCGAGGGTCTATGTAGTTGATAAATCGCTTAAGCTCCTGGTGGACAGCCATGCCGGTCCCGCGGTAGGTAATTCTGTGCCGCATTTGCAAAGCAATGTTCTTGAAATCAATAAAGCGCTCGACGGCCAGGCCATTTATTCTACGCTCTACCGCGGATCGGATGGCGATTTATACAAATCCGCTTTTGCGCCAGTCAGAGATGTCGACGGGCTGATTCGTGGCATTGCCTGTGTAGATGCAAGTCCGGCCTTTCTTCAAGTGATGGACAATATTCGCAACACCATTCTCTTTATCAGCGCAATCAGCCTCATTATTGCCCTCGTATTGAGTGTCCTGCTCTCCAAATCAATCGTTAACCCCTTGAAGCGGCTTGTCACTGCAGCACAGCGCATTGGAAGCGGTGATTTTTCAAAACCGGTTCAACTCGAAGCGCGAAATGAGCTGGGCTTTCTTGGCAGCATCTTTAACACAATGCAGGATAACATTCAAGATCAGCAACATCGGCTGAAGCAGCTGAAGCAGCTGGCAGAGGCCAGGGCAGATAAACTTGAATCGTATAATAACTATATTTTGCAAAGCATTGACAACGGCGTGCTCACCATCAGCCCGGAGGGTAATATCACCGTATTCAATGCCAAAGCCGGTAAATTGCTAAAGGTCGATCCTGATGATGCGATTGATGCTGATTTCCGCGCCATATTTAATGAGCAACATCCATTCCTGGAACAAATCGAAAGAGATCGGGAGAACCCTGCCAACAGTGATTTGGTTGAATTATCCGTCACGCATGAAGGCAAAGAATCTGTTTTAGCGGTGCAATCATCACCGCTCAGGGATACGGACAATGCGCTTATTGGAATGAATTGGGTGCTAACAGATGTGACTGAACTACGTCAGCTCCAAATCGATATTGAGGAAAAGGAGCGTATGGCCTACCTGGGCATGCTTTCGGCAGCAGTGGCCCACGAAATTCGCAATCCACTCAATTCCATCGAGTTATTCATTGGCCTGCTGAAGCGACAACTGGGTGACGATGCTGATTCGCTGCATTCGATCGAAAAGATTAGAGAGGAAATCAAGGCTCTAAATAGCATTGTCACGAATATTTTGATCTTCGCAAAGCCGAGTGTGCTACAAAAGGACTCGTTTCCCGTGGATCAACTGCTGCGCGAATCGCTCTTTCTGGCCGAAAATGCCTTAACGCAAAAGAACATTGATGCCGAACTAAATTTACCTGATGATCCCCTAATGATGACCGGAGATATCCATCAATTAAAACAGGCCGTTTTAAACATTCTTCTGAATTCTGTTGCGGCGATGGAAGATGGCGGACAGCTGCGGCTCTCCGCACAGGAGGCTGCTTTGAATGGTGCCGCGCCGCGTCTTGAAATTCGTATTCATGATGACGGTGGTGGCATACCTGAAGCGGATTTTGAGCGGGTGTTTGATCCATTCTATTCGACACGCAGCCAGGGAACCGGGTTAGGCCTGTCGATTGTTCGAAATATCATTCAAGCCCATCGGGGAAAAGTCGCCGTTGAAAGTTCCGGTGAAGATGGGACTGTTTTCATTCTGGAATTACCAAAGGGAGCGCACTAGACATGCCAACCGTTCTTGTTGTTGATGATCATCGAAATACCGCAGATGCTATTCATTTATTGACCGGTGAAAAGGACCTTGCCGGAATTGTTGCCCACGATGCTGAATCAGCCTACGATATCTTCAAATCCAATACCGTAGATCTTGTCATTACAGATGTTAAGCTGCCCGGGAGAACCGGTCTCGAATTGCTGCAGCAAATTCGCGAGATTGATAGTGATGTCCCGGTTATTGTGATTACTGCATTTGGCACGATTGACAACGCTGTTGAAGCAATGAAACTCGGTGCATTTGACTATATCAGCAAACCGGTTTCTCTGGAAGAATTGGATGTGAAGATTGATCGTGCGCTGTCGCTGCGGCAATTGACGGTTGAGCGACAAAGATTGCAGTGGGAAAACGAATATCTTCGCGAGGAAGCCCATTCACCCTTTGCAGAAATTGTTGGCCAGAGTCCGCCCATGCAAAGCGTCTTCGAATTGGTCGAAAAGGTGGCTCCGGCCAAAACACCGGTGTTGATTTTGGGAGAGAGCGGGACCGGCAAGGAATTAATTGCCCGCGCGATTCATACACATAGCACCCGCGAGGGGAAACCCTTCATCAAGGTTAATTGTGCGGCCCTGTCTGAGAACATTCTTGAAAGCGAACTGTTTGGGCATGAGAAAGGCGCCTTTACCGGTGCTATTCGCAGGAAGCCTGGCCGTTTCGAAATAGCGGCAGATGGAACAATCTTCCTTGATGAAATTGGTGAGATCAGCCCGAATCTCCAGGTCAAACTACTGCGTGTGCTTCAGGAGCGAGAGTTTGAGCGGGTTGGGGGAATCGAAACAATTAAGATGGAGGCTCGTTTGCTTGCGGCCACCAACCAAAACCTTGAAAACCTTGTCCGCGCCAAAACCTTTCGTGAGGATCTCTATTATCGTCTGAATGTGGTCTCTCTTCAACTGCCGCCGCTGCGTGAGCGAGGGGAAGATATACCAATGCTCGTAAGACATTTTATCAGCAAATACCGTGACGAATCCGGCAAGCAAATCGAGGGCATTAACGGGGAGGCAATGAAGCATCTGATGATGTATCCCTGGCCTGGTAATATCAGGGAATTGGAAAATGCCATTGAAAGGGCCATCGTCTTGACGGATTCGTCGCAGATTGCTCTCGATGACTTCACTCCTAATATCATTCAGGCTGGTGCCGGCGCTGAGTCCGGTACCGGCACCAGCGTAGATTCAGGATCGAATGGGCTGAGCGAACGGATAGAAAGCTATGAAAAACATTTGATACAAAATGCGCTGATTGCTGCTTCCGGCAACATGTCGCAGGCAGCTGTAGAACTTGGTATCAAGCGAACCACGCTTCGATACAAGATGGAGAAATATAACCTGCTGGGACAATCATTTTAATGGCGAATAACGTGCTGACAATTTGGTTCGCATTGCTATTCGCAATGACGAGTTTCCTTCAAGCTATTGCACTTGAGGTGCTGGCCTATCCGGAAATCTCTGAATTAAAACAGCAGATTTCAACACTGCAGGACTCGATGGAAAGTGTCCAAAAGCAGACTGACAGCATTGAGGTAGCGTTTAACGCGGTGAACAAAAACATTTATCGATACCAGAAAGATCTGGAAGCAAATAACAATCCTCTTATTCGGCTCCGGCTCGATGGCGCTTTGAGATCAGCACGGGATATTGGCGATAGACTGGAACGCTTGAACCAGATCAGGCGGGCCTTTAAACAGCGACTTAATGTTCTCTATGCTGAAGCGATTAGCGCCATTGATAAAGAGATTGAGTTGTTAACCGCAGAAAACCACGATAGTCAGTCTGCTAAGTTCCAGCGCAAAAACTTTGAACGAATTGCTTCCCTGGAAGCTGAGAAATCCGCCTTTCATCAATTATTGAGTAAAAAACCGGTGCAAGTGGCGGATTGGCGCCTCCTGAAAATCGAAGAAAACGACTCTCCCCGCCGAATTCGCCTAAAAAAATCAATATTGGAAGACCAGTTACGGAAACTCTTGCAACAGATAGACGATCACGATATACGTCAGAAGGCGATTGCAAAAGATCAGAAACTCTACCAGGAAATGCTGGAGTTCTATACGGAGTTGAATCAGGGCATTGATGATGAGCAGGAGTTTTTTGATCGCAATCGTCTTGACGAGCTAAATGATCGCCTTGATGTACTGGGCAATGAAATGAAAACCCTCGACGAGAAGATTGCGCTTCTTGACCGCGACGTGGAATTGCTTCGCGAGAAACTGGGGAATTTTCCCGACACTTTTGAGATCAAGGATTAAGCTATGAATATTAGATGTCTTAACAGAACGATTTTGTCTCTGCTGTTCATTGCGGCCTTTCCGATGGAAGTCAGCGCCCAGGGAACGATACCGCTCAAACTTACCGTAAGAGTAACCGGCGAACATCGCGATAACGTCAGCCGAGTGCCGGATTCAAGTAAATTTAGTGACTACAGAACCAACTATTCACTGCTGGCTGAATACCGGGATCGAATTTACAAGGATATACGCGGCGCGTTTTCCTATGATGGGCGCTATCATCGATATAATAATCAGGATCGATTTAATCGGCATGATCATCGAGTTCGCTTGTCACTTAGCAAACCTGTCTACAAGAAACTTAGAATTGGGATTGAGGAAGATCTGCGTTTGCGCTTTCATCCCTCACTGAAGAATATCAATCACGAGCGCAACGTATTTGATATATTCATCAAGTTCCCGTTCTTAGCGAACGGGCAAATGTCAGCTGGTTTTCAAAATTGGTCCAAAAAATATCCGAACAACGACCTGCTTCAGCGGTTTAAGAGCAACCGCTACTATCTAAAGTACAGTCGCCAAATTATGCAACGCACGAATGTTGGACTGAAATATACCTTTCAAAGTCATCGCGGCAACCTGTTTCCTGGGAGCACTGCACCAAATCAGCAACTCAGGGAAGAAAGCATTCGGCACGTTGTTAACTTTACAATCGATCGCATAATCAATAGACGCCTGTTATTGGGCTTTACCTATCGCTATGAGCTGGATGAGCCGGACGAACCGGATTTTGACGAGTTTGGGCGACGATTGAGTGACGAGGAAGCGGAAGAACTCCTGACCGATGATGCTGAGTTCGGCTACGAGAAGCATCAACTGTCCTTATCAACAGTTATCAAATTCAATTCGCAGATATCTCTGGTTACATTCTACCTTATTCAGTTTAAGCAGTTTGACGAGTGGGAGCTATTTACAGGCGGCCCCAATCGACGTGATGACCTGCTATTTCTGTCAAATCTATTGCGTGTCAAATTTTACAAGGACTTCGGTCTGCAAGTGCGCTACAATTTGGAAAACAACGACACCAATCTCGCCTTTTACCAATATCGCCTCAATGCCATCTCCGCCGGGCTCTACTGGCAGCGATAATTCACACCTGCCATTAGCTCCGCATGAAGCCTGACAACAGGCCCGTCACCCGTCAAAAAACTGACAATCCCATGCCAGGAAACTAACGAGTATGCAAGTGGATTAAAAACAACTACTTGGGTTGCTAGATCTGCAATTGTATCAGTTTATGCCTACCGAATTTTGCCTGATGTTCGGCTCATGTATGTGGGAAGTTCGTTCTTTAAGTTGATTAATAACAATGGATTAAGTGTTTTGTCGTTTGCCTGGCACTGAACTGGCAGTAGGTGGTATTAGCAGTGTCGCTAAATAGTCGGATCAAGAGTAACACCATAATCAAACTTGAAGATAAAATGGGCGTGCATCGCAATAACAGGATTGCCTTACTTGAATTTGGTACCAGTCACGTTGAATGCATGTATTCGCAGTTAGCCTTTCTCAATCAAGGCGGATACGATGTGCACTTAATTGCTCGCGACGGCAATCAGGGTAGATATCAATATGTCCAAAGTGATGTGCATTGCCACTGGCTCCCGAATCAAGCGACCAATCGAGGATTCCTCGCCACCAGCCGCAGTATTGCACGGTATATCCGTCGCCACAACATAACCACCGTTATCATAAATACCTATAGTGGTACGTTGCTCAAATGGCTTTTACCGCAGCTAAGTGGGGTAGGTATCTTTGGCGTTGTCCACGATCTAAAGATGTTTGAGAAGAGTCTATTCCGAAAATACCTGGCTCTGAATGCCCGTCATTTTTGGGTGCTTAATGATCACCTTCTGCAATTTGCACCTCGCCGTTTTGGCCTGCAGTTCGAATCATTTTACCCGGTATTTTATCCCGATTTTCCACCAGTTCACATTGAGAAGCCGGCAGGCGACTTTTGGGTGGGCATCCCGGGGCAGGTAGAGCTGAAGCGCAAAAACTTTGATCTGCTGTTTCGGGAAAATCTTGCTGCCTTGAGCGCATCGATCAAATTTATCCTGCTCGGACCCTCGTTGCATTCACACGGCAGCGGCCATATGATCAGCGAAGCTGCCGGCGATTGCGGCAAAGAGCGATTCATCATGTTCGATGATTTCGTGGATGATCGCGTTTTCCATAGTTACCTGGCCAGGTGCGATATGCTGATGCCGCTGGTCGCCGGCAAAGCTCGTTATCAGAGAGCTGCTATTTCCGGCACCTACAATCTTTCGTTTGGATATAACATCCCCATGTTGATCGAGGAAAGTAGCCGCAACATTGGCGACCTTGCGGAGTATGCCTTGCATTTTCAGGCCGGTAAGCTGATCGACGTGCTCAATCATCTGACTCAAAACCCGGCGATTCTTGAGACGGCTAAAGCAAAAATCGAAAATGCCGTAAAATTTAGCTTTGACTACCAGTCTGGCCGCTACCTGCGACGGATTTCTACGCGTCACCCGGCGCGGCACGGCAATTCTGCATTCGTCGCCCCGGCAAACAATTTCCGGCAATCACCTAGCGAAATTCTTTAGGGAGAGTGAATTAAATGATCCTCCAAACCCAACATTGGGAGCAAGACTATTTCACAAAGTACGATTCAAGTTCCGTTGAGGCTTTAATGCTGATCAATGGACTGAATGATCCAAGTCCGCAGGTTCGGGAAACGACTGGACGCTATTTCATGGATGCCGGTGATCTTTCCCTGCCCTATCTGGAAAGGGCCTTAACGCTTGCCAGTTCGGCTATTCGATGGGAAGCCGTTAAAATACTGTCCAACTTTAAAAGCCACTCTGCGCTTCCTTTGTTGGTATCGGCGCTTGCGGATAAGGTGGGTGGCATCAGCTGGCTGGCCGCAGAGGGCCTGCTGAACTTTCAGGAGGCCGGGATCGCAGCAGTTTTGACGCGGCTCGGAGCGACCCCGCCATTAGAGATATCTCAGCAATTGCTCATCCACATTCTCAATCAGCCCCATTTACAAGCATTCGATGTTTTGGAACCGCTTGTCAGGCGCCTGACAACGGAGCATGTCGATTTGCGCTGTCTTGAAGTGGATCAAATTTACCAACGCTATAAGGCATCTCTTCGCCGAAATCATAAGAACTACACTCACGGAGCACGTTAATGACACAGTTGAAGCGAAATGCCTGCCGGACCTGTCACTTGGCAATCTGTTTAATAATAATCGTGGCTACCAACAAGCCGATTTACTGCCAGTCGGATTCTTCGACTGCTTCAAATCCGATTTCGAGGCTGGCCGGATTGGTTGCCGGCGATTTTTGGCATGTAACGAGCCAAGCTTTGCGGATATCGTCCGGAGATGCCTTGCAACTGGCCACATTCTCAGCCCTGAATGCCGGTTTGATTTATCGTGGCGATGCATCAGCAGATGAAGAGTTTGCCATTGAAGGCGATGAGTTATATCTGCAGCCGGCAAAGGGCCTGGCCCAACTCGGTTACCTATATGATGACATAGGCACTCACGAAATTTTTTTAGGATCCACGCTCGGTTTCTTGATAGGCGGATTGGTCTTGCAAGACAATGAACTCTTGCATACCTCTCGCCTGATTTTTGAAAGCTCGATCATTACCGGGGCAATAACCTATTGGGGCAAAGGGTTCTTCGGGCGCTCAAGGCCGTTTACCGGAGAAGGGCCCCAGCAATTTGACCTGTTCAAGTTCAGTAAGAAAACTGCATATCGGGCCTTGCCCTCCGGACATACCAGCAGCGCATTTGCGATTATGACGATCATTGCCAAACAATACCCGCGGTGGTGGATAAAGTATCCGGCCTATGGCATTGCGACCGGAGTTGCATTGCAGCGAATGGATGACCGCAAGCACTGGGCCTCAGACGTGATTGTCGGTGGAGCCATCGGTTATTGGGTGTCCAAAACGCTCGCTGAGCGCCATCAGAGCGTGGACAGCAGATATCAGATTATGCCATTCTTGTCAGTCAATCAGATAGGATTACGAGTACTGCTACCATAATTGACAGATGGCAAGAGAATCGGACGTTTGAGATAAAAGTTGTGAAGTGAAGTGAAGTGAATTGAAGGAAACGAATCAAATGGAATGTTGGTTGGGCGAAATCCAAAAATCGGCTTGCTATGCTCAGGGGCGTCAATGGTGGTTGCTCGTGTTTATGTTAATGCTTACGAGCATGGCTGCTATGGCGCAAAGTGAGGTGCCAATGCGCGGCTCGACGGCTTTTACAATTTCAAGGATCTCCAAAAGTGAACCGGTGCACTTAAACGTTCGTCAGCCAAAGACACCATTCTATCTGCAGATGCCGAACCGCCGGCAGTTTCGAACCCTGTTGCTGGTGACCACCAGTGCCTATTTGATTCATCGTTGGGATTCTGAAATCGATGAAGATTATGCCCTCGAGGGTGACGAGTTGCCTTTCCAGGCGCTCCGCTGGTATGGCAAGGTGGGTGAACTATACGATTCGCGATTGACATATCCGGTCATCCTGTCCGCTGCTGTAGCGTTCTACGGCTATCGCAAACTGAGCGGCAGTCCCAAACCAGGTGAAGAAATCCGCATGACCATTAAGGCCCTGGCCTGGACGTCCATGATTACCCTGGCGCTTAAGACCGCGATTGGTAGGTATCGCCCTTATACCAACAAGGGGCCTTATCAAACCGAGTTCCTGGACTTTTATCTGAATGCCAAATTCCATTCGTTCCCATCGGGGCATACCTCCAGCATTTTTGCGCTGACCACCGTTCTTGCCGCGCAAACGAAATCCCGCTTTGGCAAATGGATGGCCTACAGTTTTGCAGCTTCGGTCGGCTTTCAGCGAATGATGGATCGCAAGCACTGGGCATCAGATGTCATTGCCGGGGCCTTGATTGGTCATCTTGTCGGTAATTGGGTCCTTAGGAAAAACGACGCTAGTAAAGACAACCTTTACGTTGGCCCCTACGCGAACGGCAAGACAGTGGGATTGGCTTTCAACTTTTAGGAGGGAATGGATCCCATGAATAACAAAGACTACCTCTTAAACGCAGTGTTGGGGCTGATGGTCCTCGCTCTGATTGCCTGCAAGGGCGGCAATTCCGGCGACGGAGATATTGGCCTTACATGCTCCATATCCAACGAGTTCACTTCGCAACGCATTATTCAACCGCAGAATCTGGTCGAACCTTCAGGGATTGCATACCATCCTGCAAGAAATACGATTTTCAGCGTTGGTGATGAAGGCGACGTTATCGAGATGAGCCTACAGGGTGCCACCCTCCAGTCTCACCGATTTGGTAATCTGGACCTGGAAGGAATCACGGTGGACCCCGGAACCGGCCTGCTCTATATTGTTGTGGAAGCCGCCAGCCGCATCCATGAGGTCGATCCAGCAAACCTGGTCATAACTCGCACCTTCAGCCTCAATTGGAACCTGAATGGGAACGAGGTGTTACGGCTATCGAATGAGGCCATTGAGTCCCTGGTCTTTGTGCCGGATTCCACAGCCAGCCATGCTGGCACATTTTATATGGTGAATCGAAGCAAGCAAATTGATAGCAATTCAAAACCCTCAGCCCTTTATCAATTTCAACTTCCCGTTCGCGATGCCCTCGCACAGCCTACAGGGACGCTGTTGTCCGTCTGGCCACTGGAAATAAGCAGCGTCTCCGGCCTTTGCTACGACCAAATCAATCAATCCCTCTTGGCCGTTTCTGACGACCGCGATGCCGTTTTTCGCTTATCCTTTAACGGCGAAGTGCGTGGCTGTTACCAGGTACCGGGAACACAGCAGGAAGGGATTACACTGACGCCGGCAGGGTCGGTCTATATGGCGGATGATAGGGAAGGGGTCGTTTATGTTTTTGATGAATGAACAATTGAAAATGGTCTTCACCCTTCTAATGATTGTAATGTCGGTGGCGGCTCAGACGCCGCCCAGACAGTCAAAGCAATTGGACAAAATCGATTCGCTAACCACTGCTGGTATAGACTTACCTGTGTATTACGAGCCACCGGCTAGATTGGCGTTTTTGCGTGAAGCACCTAAAACCGTGTGGCAGTATTCCCGGCAATTGGTGAATAGAGAGGTTGCCCTGAACTATGGCGGATTGTTGTTGGCAACCGGCGTGCTCGTAGCGATGGATCAGCCGATGTTGGATGCTACCGCAAAGTTTGGCCGGCGATTGGGTTTGACGGGCAACAACAAAATGAAGCGCGCATTTAGTATTGCCGGACAGCCGATCGAACTGCCGCATGATATGGATACGGCACTTTACTTTATTGGTGATGGTTGGACCCACCTGGTCATTGCCGGGGCCTATTTGACCTATGGTCTTGGCAAGAACGATAACCGCGCTTTGCATACTGCCAGCCAGATCGCCGAAGGGATGCTGGCTGCCGGTGCCATTACGCAGATAATCAAGCATATAACCGGTCGGGAAAGCCCGTTCCGGGCAACGCGTTCTGGCGGGCGCTGGGATTTTTTGCCAAACCAAATTGAGTATCACCGGCATGTTCCCAGCTATGATGCCTTTCCATCCGGCCATCTGGCGGTATCAATGGCAACAATGACTGTGATTGCAGAAAACTATCCGGAAAAAACATGGGTGCGGCCGATCGGCTTTTTTTTGATGGGCCTTCTCGCTTTTGAGATGGTCAACAATGGCGTCCATTGGGTCAGCGACTACCCACTTGCAATTGCCATTGGTCATTCAGTTGGCAAAGCGATTGTCAAGAGATCAAAAGATGCTCAACTTTCTGCTGAGCGAGATGCCATAATAAATCAGCGTTGCCATATTTTGCCGATGATTGAATCCAGCCATGTCGGGTTTAGACTTGTTTTGTCTTTATGAGTCAGGATGCTCGATCTGAAAGGGGGAACTTGAATAATGCATAGCTGTCTTAGGCAAACAAAAGCGCAGATGTGCTCTCTTGTGCTATTTGTTTTGATGACCGGCTGCTGGTTGAGCAAAGAGATTGAAATACGGCAGACGGATATGCCACAAGCGGTTACCGCTGCATTTGAAAAATCGTTTCCGCGAGCCATTGTGGAGGAATATGCGAGGGATACGGAAGATGGCGAGACCAGTAAATCGCTTTCATTCAAGATGGCGTTTATCGGGAAGTATCTTATGATGCAAACGGTCGGCAAATAGAATTGGAAACCTTGATGCCGATCGATGCATTGCCTGCCTTTATCCATGAACGCCTACAGGAGACGTTCACGAATTTTAGCATTCATCAGGTCGAAAAAGTCAATCGTGAAGGCAGCACAACCTATGAAGTTGAACTTTTCAGCGAATATCATCGCAAGTGGTTTGAACTTACTTTTGCAGAGAACGGAAAACTCTTAGAGCGAGAAGAGCTCTAGCTCTTCGGGACTATCTTTTCTTCAGCGGAAATAGATGTTCCAGCATTTTCGCCGTGCGGTTGCGCCAGTTCGGCCAGGCGCCACCATCGTTGAACTGACCGCCGCTATAGTTGTAGCCATGCTCTTTGAGAAATTCACGCAGCCGGTGATTCTGTTTGGGAATGTTGGTGCCCTCCATTGGGCTGTAATAGTCGTATTTGCCCCAATCGTGATACACAATCAGCGGTTGATTGGAGCTGCCGGCCATTTGGGTTGTAACTAGCGACTCCTCCAGTTCACCCCAGGAGGCGCTATGCAGCCCAAGCCGCGAAAAGGTGCCCGGCGCCTTGCTTGTTGCATAAAGAGCCATAAAAGCAGCATCTTCTGTTCCGATAGCAGCGCGTGACTCTGCGGAATCGATCGTGCGGTAATTGGCATCGATATGCGGAATCAATTCCTCTGTTAGCATGCCAAAGTATTTGTCGCGATTTGCGCCCCCGTACTCAATATACCATCCACCGAAGTTCGGATAGCAGTATACCATGATCAGCGGTTCTACGGTTGAACCGATTAGATTGTCCAGTGAGCGGTTCATGAGGCCGGATTGTTGGACACCTCGGCCGTCGAGCATGTAGACCGTTGGATAGTGCCGCTCACTATTTTCATGGTATCCATGCGGCAGGTAGACATGCATGGTCAGTGTGTCTTTCCGTACGGGACTCACAAAGGTGACGGTGTCGACACGTCCAACAGGCCCGGCGGGTTCTTGCAAATGTGCCGGTTCTTTCCACCTCGGCATGGTCAGACGTGACAATTTCGTGCGCGGACTAGAAGCTACCAAATCACTGTTCAAGGTGTCGTTGACCATTTCACTGGTATTTTTCAGGAAGCGATAGCCGATGCGTGCATCCGCTTCAAGCTTCGTGGAGTAATAGTAGAAATCTGTGTCAGCAACCCGGTGCATCGGATGATCCATCCGATTGCCGATTTGTTCATTCATAATGGCCAATTCTTCAGCCTCACCACGATAAATGAAATGGGCAATGTTGTCGCCTTCTATAATCGGAAATTGTGTCTGCCGTGACATGAAGTTGTCGATTGCAGCCTTCTTGTTCGGGTTGCCGGAAAGTGAAGTGATGAATTTTGCAAATTTGGATTCCGGAATTCGGCCGGGCAGATCTTCTTCTGCAACAAGCGTGGTTGTTTCCGGTACAATCTCAACAGCGGCGATTTCGCCAGTACTTCGTACATAAATATGGCCGTTAGCGAAACTGGGCGGTGTCCAGGCGAGATCGGAAAACACCTTGATGCTGGCAATGTCTTCGTAGCCTTCAGGAGACGCTTTTGCCAGGTGCAGGCTGCCCTTTTTGGTCATCGTTACCAAATGCCCATCAATTAAAATCGGGAAGCCATCGCCGGGTTGGCGGCTTTTCCAGGCAACTTTACCGGTTTTGGCATTGAAGCAGGAAAAGAAGCGTCCGTTGAGGCCGAAAATATGATCTTCATGAAAAACAGGGACGACATAGGACCGCTGCAGACGTCTCGTTTTCCATAGCTCTTCAACTGAATAGGAGCCTTCAACTTCATTGATCCGAATGGCTTTGAATTCACCCTGTAATGCCTTCAGGTAGATTGTGTTATGTCCGATAGAAATCGGATTGAGGTTCATGCTCCCGAAGTTCGGGTTCTTTGTATGTTGGAATTCCCATAAGATTTGTCCGCTGGTAGGCTCCATGCCGTAGATGTATGAAGTTGTCGGCACAACCACCTGCGGTTTATCGTTAATATGCACCAGGAAGGGCGACTGAAAGGCCACTGAGTCGTTGCCGGCCTTCCACAGGATTTCTCCGCTGGCCAAATCGAAACCGGTAACGGCGCTGCCGTCCGGATTGCTGGTCTCGAGTATTACGGTATTATCATAGCGAATGGGGGAGCTGGTGAATCCATAGACAAGGGGAGAGGTGACGCCATGCGTGTCAACAAGATGGTGCGACCACAGCGGTTTACCGGTATTGGCGTCCAAGGCAAAGAATTGCCCGCGCGGCCCTAAGCAGATCACTCTGCCATCTGCAATTAGCGGGGTAGAGATCGGCCCATTTAATGATCCGAATCGCCCAAGGTGGGTCTTGTCAATTCGATAGCGCCAGCGTTCTTCTCCGTTCATTGCATCGAAGGCGATCACGTGATCATCTTCATCGTCGGAAAACATGGTAACCGCCATACCGTCGGCGATGGAGACACCGGAATAGCCCGAACCGAGTTCTACCTTCCAGCGCAGCTTAAACCCATAGGCCTCGCTGTTTGTGAAAAGGCCTGTGCCCTTAACGATGCCGTCGTTGCCATGTCCACGCCAGCCCGGCCAGTCCTTTTCCGATTCGACGTCTTCGGCCAACAAAACATGATGAATGCCGACTGTCAGTATCAGCAAGAGCGCAATTAGCTTCACGCTCATCACGTGAATGGATGTTTTTGTCCGGATCATTTTTCTGCCCTCTCATAGCATAATGAATTCCATGTCACTTAATAACAGACGTTCCCCCGGACTTACAAAATAAGCGCCGAAAAGTTGGCGCTTTTTGTCGCCACAGTCGACACCATAGCGTAGTACGTGACTGTTGTATACGGATGAAAGTAATAAATTGATGGGCAAATACCCAAAAGATATTCTGACAATGCTGAAAAGGTGAATTGAGGAAGTGGCGAGAATTTTAATGGAAGGTGCCGAAGTTAGTTTTTTTCTGCAAAAGTGCCTTTATTTAATTGTCTTTTCAGTCTTCTTTTGGAAAATCCTGTCTCTTAATTCTTTCGCTGATTCCTGGTAAGCCGTTTCAAGCCAACTTGCGTCCCAAAATAGAACAGCAATGCCGCGAAAATCTTCATGGATGGTGAAGCGCGTACCTTGTGCTGCCGGTTCAAGCATATATTTAAGGTCAAAAGTAAAGATCCCCGGCACATTCATCAATTCAGCCCAAATTTCTGCCGGGTCGGCTTCGATCGTCAGCTCTGTGTGAACTGTTTTGCGGCCAAACAAGTAGAGAAGGACGAGAATGCCAATCACGCAGACAGTTATGATCCACCACTTTGAACCTGGGATAGCCAAAATATCTACCTCCAGTCAATAATCAGTTCGAATTGCGATACTCACTTGGACTCATTCCAGTCTTGGCCTTGAAAATTTTGGAGAAATGCTGTGAATATTCATATCCCAATGCATAGGCAATTTCACCCACTGAATCTGCTGAAGACAGCAATCGATTTTTAGCTTTCTCAATCAAGAAGTCGTCAATGTGAGCCTTGGCATTTTTGCCTGTCTCTTTCTTGAGTAAGTCGCTCAGGTATTTAGGGGAAATATTAAGTTGCTGCCCGCAATAGTACACGGATGGAACACCCGAAATGAGCTGGTTTTCATTTGAGTAGTATGTCGTCAGCAAGTTCTCGAATTTGGCCAATATATCTTTGTTGAGATTGGTGCGGGTATAAAATTGCCGATCATAATATCTCGTGCAGTAATCCAATAATAGTTGGATATTGGCAATAATGAGTTTCTGGCTGTGACGGTCAATATTCTGCTGATATTCCTTCTCGATTTTCGCAAGTACTTCATCCAGCGATCGTTTTTCAACGTCGGAGAGATGTAAGGCTTCGGTGATATCGTAAGCGAAAAACGAATATTGCTCAATGATTTTACCCAGCTCGGATTTCCTGATCAGGTCAGGATGAAAAAGCAAAGTCCAACCTGTTTCCGGAGCGGTTGGCTGGTGCCCATCATAGCTCATGACCTGTCCCGGTTTGGCAAAAATTATCGAACCTTCCTGGAAGTCATAAGAGCTGCGCCCATATCTTATGCTCCCCTGCCCGTCATTTTTGTTGGCAATGTAATACATGCCCAATGTGTATCGGAACTGATGAAAGGTCTCGCCTAATTGGATGTCCTTGTGCTGGATGACGGAAACCAGGGGGTGTTTGGGTTTGGCGATTCCAAAAATTTTATGAGCTTGCGTGATGTCTTCTACATGAAGTATATCGCTCATTCTTACTCTCTCTTTACTGAATCACTACACAACATATGCGAGGTATTTATGACGAGAAGGGAAATATCATAAGAAGGATTGTCCCGTCATTTCCTCTGAGATCTGCCAAAGCTTCAGCGCAATGTCTTCCCGTCTGGAATATTCACTTCGCTTTGCTACCCCTACTTTTCCCTTGAATTCCATAAATCCAGTTGGTCCGAAATATTCTCCACCCATTACATCGGGACTTAAGGCGCCAAAAAGGGAAGGCTTGGCGGCAGCAGCATTGTCATGCAAAATGAATGGAGACAAAAGCTTAAATGTATAATACATTACTTTGGACATTTCATCAAAGAGTCCTGAGTCTGAGCCGCCGGGATGTACCGCAAGTGCGGCAATCTGTTTGCCAGATCTCCGCAATCGACGGTTTAATTCATCGGCAAACATTAAATTGGCCAACTTGGACTGCCCATATGCAGCACCGGCATCTTCCGCGTGTTCACAATTCAAATCGTCAAAGTAGATCTCTGCATCTTTATGCGCCAGGCTGCTTAGGACCACAATGCGTGAGGCGGGATTGTCAGGCATTTGTTCAAGCAGCAAGTTTGTCAATAAAAAATGACCCAGATGATTTGTTACAAATTGTAGCTCTATGCCGGCCTTGTTTTTCTTCCCGGAATAAATCAACACACCGGCATTGTTGATCAACACGTCCAAACGAGAATAACGGTTTTTGAATTTTTGGGCAAAGGTCTTAACGCTTTCTAAATCGCTCAAATCCAACTGCAGGATATCCAAATCAGCATTTGGCAGCTCTTTTGCAATGTCAGACCTGGCTTTTTCTGCCTTCGTCAAATTCCGGCAAGCCATGACAACTTTAAAACCATACTTTGCCATCGCCGTACTGGTCTCAAAACCAATGCCATTATTTGCCCCGGTGACGACAGCAATCCTGCCCTTCTGAGGAGGAATGTTTTTTAAACTAAAATCCATGGCTACCTCGTCCGATTGATTACTTGCGATATCGATGCTCAACCTCCGCTTTTAAACTTCGGTTAAAAACTTGATAACCGACAGCATACATTTTTGATAAGCTGCTGCCAGCCAACCAGGTAATTCCCTTTTTTATTTCATCGGTTTGAATAAATCGGCTTTTGCCATTGCTTACCGGTTCTACTCGAAAGTGATGGTTATCTACGATGCCGCCTGGACCCCTTTCCGTCCAATAAAATTCACTTCCCCATTCTACGGCAATTGTGTGCTCAATTGAAGTCAACTTCTCTTTTTCCGGATTGAGCCGGAATACAGTTGTGATTGTTTCCCCGTTCTTAATCGCCCCTTTGATGCCTATGAGGAAGGCGGCCCAATTCTCATATGATTCTGTGTCCGTGAGCACGGACCACACTTGCTCTGTCGTGCCGTTAATAATAATATCCGTGTAAATCGCACGATGGGCAAGGCTGATTTTGTCTACTTTTACAGTTTCATTGTTGGAGGTGAGCATGGTTCATCTTCCTTGCAATTTTGGAGCGATGAGATGAATTAAGATCGCGGCTTTATGCCTTACCAATTAAGGCCAAAATGAGATTGCGATGTTTTGGAAAACAGCAAAAACGATGAATGCACACAATACAGAATTATTTCTGTGAAATATTGGGTATATCCCCATTGCTCCGACATGAAATCAAAGGTTTGAATGGTGCAGAGAACGGCTAAATTGGAATAGAGTAAGACCATCGCAAATGGTGTCCACTTCCATTCGAGAACATACCCAATAAGGAACGCGCCTCCGGAAATGCTAATCAGCAGCCAATGTACAAATTGAACGCCACTCGGATAAGCGGCATTCTGCAGAGGGATGAAAGGGGTGATTCCGGTAAAATATTCGAAGAAGCCCGCGAGTCCCCAAATCAGCATGCCGATTGCCGAGAGTAACAGCAATAGTAAATAGGTTTTTGATAGAAATTGCATCTAATTCGTTTCCTCAGTCTCTTTATGCTGAGAAATTATGCCAAAAATCAATCAATACTGTATACATTTCACCTAAGCTTGTATAGATTTTCCGGTTTTATATTCACTTGCATGCCCTCAAGTCCTTGACGATAACAGCTTGGAACTGTATCATATAAAATGAAAAATCTAATACTGTTCGTTTGCGCTTGTCTTTTGCTTATCACTTGCAGTGAGGAGCAGGGGACAAAAGGTGGGGATCTTGAGGAAGACAGCATCAAATACCCAAGTGACCTATTTCCGTCTCTCGACCAATGGAGTATTTTGCTTGGCAACGGCGAGAACCAGCGGGATTTAATTGGCCTTGAACATGAGCAATACTTCTATACCGTGTTTGATAAGACCAATTGGGTTGTTTACAAAACCCCAAATGGCGGCGTTACTTCACCAAACTCTCACAACACACGGACCGAACTGGGACAAAAGTCCAGATGGACACCGAAGGTCGGTGGAAAACTGACCGGCACTTTAAAGGTGATGCATGTTTCCACCTCAGGCGACGCCCGCGTCGCGTCTTCTTATTCGGTTGTTGTCGGGCAAATTCACAGTGCCGATGGTCATAAAAATGAACCCTTGAAAATCTTCTATAAAAAATTCCCCGGCCATAGCAAAGGAGCTGTCTTCTGGAACTATGAAATCAATACCGCAGGGGATAATGACAAAAGATGGGACTATTCAACAACGGTTTGGGGATATGACTTTTCGCTGATTGGCACTGGTCCGGATACTTATCCGCCGGAGCCAGAGGACGGCATTGCGTTCGGCGAAGAATTTAGTTACGAAGTGAACGTGCACAAGGGCATCATGTATCTTACATTCCGGAGTGAAGGTCGTGAAACGAAAACATTCAGCAAGAGCCTCATAACTTCGGAATATCTGAGCGCTGCGGATGTTCCTGAGCAAATTCGCACGCTGTTTGCTGTCATAGATCGCGACGGCACAGAGCGAGCAAATGCCTATGAGGGCGAATTGCAATTCTTTAAACAGGGCGCTTATAATCAAACCAACGGCAGAGCCCCTTCCACAAACATGGTTTGGAGCTCCGGAGCAGATACCTTTGACGGCGATTTGGCCAAACAGTACGCCAATGGCAGTTACGTAGAAGTATGGTTTAGAGAATCATCTATTGGGCCAGGCGTTGTACCGGCCCAGTTCTGACCACTCAAATGCTGCCTGATCCTGAAAAATCAGGTCTCGAGTTCTTTTACATCGAGCGAGGGGGCAATTTTACCGAGAATTCTATGAAAAGCGCCGCTGACAGTGCCGCTTATTTCAAGCGGCACCTTCAGAAGTTTCTGTGAGGCCAGGGAAATATTTTGCCCGAAGTAGTACCAAAACCGCAAATTTTGACAGAAAAATTCCCAAAAAGACATGTAGATTGACGAATAGCTTGGTAAACGATGTATTAATATCAGGAAAATCCAGGGAGGAGTATGAAACAATCTACAATACTGGTCGCCGTTTTGGCGCTTGGGCTTTTGTCTGCTTTTCAAGCCAGTGCCCAAGTTTCTTTTGAATCTTACACGATTGTTGGGGGAGAATACAGGGCGGATGGTGTCCAATCGATATATACCGCCGACATTGATGCGGATGGTGACATGGATATACTATCCGCATCTTCCTACGACAATAAAATTGCCTGGTATGAGAACGACGGAAGTGGCCGGTTTACCAGCCACGTTGTCTCTCTGCATGTGGACGGTGCCATCTCAGTCTATGCCATTGATGTCGACGCTGATGGGGATGTGGATATATTATCTGCGGCATTAAGCGATGACAGAGTAGATTGGTATGAAAACGATGGCAGTGAAAACTTTACGGCTCACCCCGTCGATATAGCTGCTTCCGAGGTGACGCTGGTTTCGGCGGCAGATTTGGACAAAGATGACCATATGGACATATTATCCGTACTGGGTGGAGACCAGAAAATAGTTTGGTATAGGAACGACGGCAGCGAAAATTTCGCACAGCAGACGATTATTGAGGATGTCTCCAATATTTCGGATATCTACGCCGCTGATATCGATGGTGACAGTGACCTGGATTTGTTGTCCGCTGGTTTCAGCAGTTATACAATTTCCTGGCACGAAAACGACGGTAGCCAGCAATTCTCACCACATATCCTTAGCGATAGCGCCATCAGCGCTTCCTCGGTTTTTGCCATCGATTTAGATAGTGATAATGACATGGATGTTCTTTCAGCTGCAACACACAGCCACCGCATCAGCTGGTTCGAAAACGACGGCAATCAAAATTTCACTGATCACGCAATTGGAGACAGCGTTCATCTCCCGTCTTTTGTTTATGCCGTAGATCTGGATGGAGATGCGGATATTGATGTGGTATCAGCGGCCAGGCTGGACAACAAAATTGCCTGGTATGAAAATGACGGCAGCGAAAATTTTACGCCCCATACCATTACTGCAGAGCCGAATATACCCATAGCTGCCTATCCGGCGGATTTTGACAATGATGGCGCAATCGATTTGGCCTATGCTGCCTTCGAAGACGACAAAGTCGCCTGGTATAGGAACGACGGTGACGAAAATTTTGAGAATCACGATATCACCAGAACGGCAACCGATGTCGAGTCGATTCATGCCATTGATATAGATAGTGACGGCGACGCAGATGTGGTATCCGCGGGCGATAACAAAATTGCCTGGTATGAAAACGACGGCAGCCAGAATTTTAGCACCAGAATTATCACCTCAGAACTGGAAGAGGCCCTTTCTGTTTATGCAATTGATGTCGATAGCGACGGCGATGTTGATCTGCTTTCTGCTTCCGAGGATGACAACAGAATTGCCTGGTATGAAAATGACGGCAGTGAAAATTTCACTATGCGTGACATCAGCCGAAATGTTATACGGCCGAACTCGGTATTTGCTATTGACGTCGATAGCGACGGCGACATCGATGCATTGTCCAGTTCCTGGGGTGACAGCAAAATTGCCTGGTATGATAATGATGGCAACCAGAATTTTACAGAGCTAACTATCGCTGCGAATGTCTTCGGCGCCATTGATGTTTTTGCCATTGACCTCGATGGTGATTTAGACGTTGACGTGCTATCCGCTTCGTCGATTGAGAACAAAATTGCCTGGCATGAAAACGACGGCGACCAAAATTTTGCCGAACATATCATTACTATGGACTTGTCAAATGCCCTGTCTGTCTATGCCATCGATATAGACAGGGATGGTGATGTGGATGTGCTAGCCGGCGGTTCGTTTTATGATTACGAAGTTGCCTGGTATGAAAATGATGGCAACCAAAGTTTTACCGAGCACATTATCGCAGAGTCAGGGAGACGGGAATCTGTTTTTGCGGCTGACCTGGATGGAGACGGTGATATCGATTTGCTACCAGCCGTCGGAATTGATCGGCGTCCTGTCTGGCATGAAAACGACGGTAGCCAAAATTTTTGGCGGCATTATCTCGATTTTGATGCAATCGGCGCCAACTCCGTCTATGCCATTGACATGGGCAATGATGGAGATCTCGATGTGATATCAGCTTCGCGCTGGGATCATACCATTACCTGGCATGAAAATCTTACCATCGTTGGCATAGAGGACGTAGACAATTCAGTGCAGATACCTGTAAAGCATAATCTCTACCAGAATTATCCAAATCCCTTTAATCCGGCAACTCAAATTGAATTTGATGTTCCTCAAAGTACCTTGGTGGTTCTCAATGTCTATGATATCAATGGACGGCAAGTAGCTGGTCTGATAAATGAGCAAATACCCCTTGGGCGTCATAAAGTGACATTCAGAGCCGACGGTTTACCTTCCGGTATTTATTTCTACCGAATCAGGATAGGTGATTTTCATGCGGCAAAGCGGATGTTACTTATCCGCTGAGCTTCGGGATTCAATGGTATTTTTGCTGATAGGGAGGGGATTATGCAAGTCAAACGAATCGTAACAAATTTTGAGAGCGCTGAAATAGAGAAAGCCGCGGCCTTTTTTAGGAAACTGATCAATATCCTCACACACGATCGGTCGGACAACCAATGATGAAACGTTTATTCGTATACGGTAGCCTGGCGCCCGGTAGACCAAACGAGCATGTGTTGAGCGACATCGGCGGCACTTGGCAGAAAGCATCTGTAAAGGGGTATCTGAAGGCCAAAGGATGGGGGGCGAAAATGGGGTTTCCCGGTATTGTTCTTGATGACAGTGCCGACGAAGTTCCCGGCTACATCTTCTATTCAGAAAATCTGCCACAGTATCTGATCGATCTCGACAAATTTGAAGGGGAAGAATACGAGCGGGTTCTGACAGAAGCCATCGTTGAAGATGGCAGCAGCATGGCTGCTTACATATATGTGCTGTGCGAAATGAACAAATAAGAGGAAATCAATATGCTATCTTATACTTCCACTAAAGACCTTATCACTCAACTCAGTGTTGACGATGTAAAGATGGGTGACCTGAAAAAACTGGCGAAAGAAATCAAGCGGGACCATGAGTTGGCAATGGAATTGTGGGCCAGCGAAAAGGTATATCCACGCATGTTGGCCGTATTGATCATGGACAAGAAACAACTCGGCCAGGAGCTGATCAAGCGTCTTGTTGAGGACCTCGAGACTCATGAGATGAAAGAGCGACTTCAAATCATTGACTGGTTGTTAGCCAATCAGCTAATGAAAGATAAGAATACTATTGCTCTGCTGCAAAGTTGGGAAAAAGCCTCTCTGCCACTCCTGCGTCGCTTGTTTTGGTATTATCAAGGGCGTTTACGCTGGACTGGCCAAACGCCTCCAGACAACACGACAAATCTTTTAGAATCCCTGGAAGCTGATATGGCAAATGCTGAACCTGAAGTTCAATGGGCGATGAATTTTACAGCGGGATGGATCGGCGTTTATCAGCCGGAATATCGATCACGCTGTGTAGAGCTCGGTGAGCGTTTAGGGATTTACAAAGACAAACCGGTTCCTCGTGGTTGCACGCCTGATTACCTGCCGGAGTTTATCAGAATCGAAGCAGACAAACGGAAATAACAAATCTGTAAATCAGCAATAGGCAAAATAACAAATCCGTAAATTGGCAAACGCTATGACTTGCAGTTTTTTTTGCAGATTTACAGTCATAGTTTTTTCCTATGAAAATCAAAAGAACAATGTATTTGGTTATTGTTTGCAGGCGATTATTTTGTGTTATGCAATGCTTATCCGAATAAACGAAAAAATAACCAGGAAGGAAAAATGCCATGTCTTCAGAAAAAAAACAAGCTTCAAACGGTGGATGCCCGGTAACTGGTGCCGGCGCTAAACATACAGCAGGTGGCGGCCGCCGGAATCGTGATTGGTGGCCGAATATGTTGAACCTGAATGTGCTTCGCCAGCATTCTGCACTTTCGAATCCCATGGATGGCGAATTCAACTATATCGAAGAATTCAAGACCCTGGACCTCGATGCGCTGAAGAAAGATTTGTACGATCTCATGACAGATTCACAAGACTGGTGGCCGGCAGACTATGGTCACTACGGACCGTTCTTTATTCGCATGGCCTGGCACGTGGCAGGAACCTACAGAACCGGTGATGGCCGCGGCGGCAGCTCACAAGGATTACAGCGTTTCGCACCGACGAACAGCTGGCCCGATAATGCCAATCTCGATAAAGCCCGACGCCTTCTCTGGCCGATCAAGCAAAAATACGGCCGCAAAATTTCCTGGGCAGATCTGTTTATTTTGGCTGGAAACTGCGCTCATGAATCCATGGGATTGAAGACCTTCGGTTTTGGCGGCGGTCGGGAAGATGTTTGGGAGCCGGCGGAAGATATCTACTGGGGAGAGGAAGCTGAATGGATGGGCAATGAAGCACGATACAGTGCCAGTAACAATGGTGAACGCGTTCTTGAAAGACCTTTGGCTGCCGTCCACATGGGACTCATCTACGTGAACCCGGAAGGACCGAACGGTCAACCCGATCCCCTGGAATCAGCTAAAGACATTCGCGAAACATTTGCACGTATGGCCATGAACGATGAAGAGACCGTTGCGCTGATAGCGGGCGGTCATACCTTTGGGAAAGCTCACGGCGCCGGAGCTGAGTCGCTGGTAGCGAGGGAGCCAAACGCGGCACCGATCGAAGCACAGGGATTTGGCTGGCAGAATGATCACGAAAGCGGTAAAGGTGTTCATACCACTACCAGTGGATTGGAAGGAGCATGGACTTCCAACCCGATTAAATGGGATACCGGCTACTTTGACATGCTGTTCGGCTATGAATGGGAACTCGGCAAAAGTCCGGCCGGTGCCTATCAATGGCACCCGAAGGCCGTAAAAGATCAAGATCTCGCTCCGGAAGTTGATGGATCTGGCAAGAAAGTGCCTACGATGATGGCGACAACCGATATTGCATTGCGTGAGGATCCTATTTACCGTGAAATCTCTGAACGTTTTCACAAGGATCACGACGCCTTTGCCGATGCCTATGCCCGCGCCTGGTATAAGTTGACTCACCGCGATATGGGTCCCATCATTCGTTACCTGGGCAGTGAAGTACCGAACGAGGTGTTGATCTGGCAAGATCCGCTCCCTGAAGGAAAAAATGACCTTTCGGATGCTGATGTGGCTTCGTTGAAAGCAAAATTACTGACTTCAGGACTTTCAATCTCTGAGCTGGTTTATACCGCCTGGTCATCTGCATCTACCTTCCGCATCTCTGACCGCCGCGGTGGCGCAAACGGCGCGCGCATTCGCCTGGCGCCTCAGAAAGACTGGGAAGCAAACAACCCTCAGCAGCTTGCAAAAGTTCTCAAAGTACTGGAAGGCATTCAAGGCAACTTTGGCAAGCCGGTCTCCATTGCTGATCTTATTGTGCTTGGTGGATGTGCGGCGGTCGAAAAAGCGGCCAAAGACGCTGGACATAATGTTGAGGTCCCATTTAACTCCGGTCGTGTGGATGCTGGCAATGAGCACACCGACGCAGAGTCCTTTGCTCCGCTTGAACCTGAAACCGACGGTTTCCGGAATTTCGCAAAAACCGTATACACCGTTCCGGCTGAAGCATTGCTGGTTGACAGAGCCCATCTGCTAAGTCTGACAGCACCGGAAATGACCGTACTGGTTGGTGGCTTGCGCGCATTGGGCGCAACTCACGATAATAGCAGCCACGGCGTTTTTACCGACAATCCGGGCACATTAACGAACGATTTCTTTGTGAATCTTCTTGACATGGGAACTGAATGGAGCCCCACGTCCTCTGACAGGCAGATGTTCGAAGGCAAGGATCGTACAAGTGGTCAGACCAAGTGGACGGCTACACGTGTTGATCTGATCTTCGGTCACAATTCAGAACTTCGCGCTCTGGCTGAAGTCTATGCCTCAGATGATGCAAAGGAGAAGTTTGTGCAAGACTTTGTTGCTGCCTGGGCCAAGGTTATGGATCTGGACCGCTTTGATCTGAATCCGAGCTACCATTAACCAGATTGGAACTCCGAGAGTCAACGACCCGGTTCAATTGAGCCGGGTCGTTCTTTAAGGGGACGTCAACACTTTATATACATCGAGACTTTCGATCATGAATTTTCGCGATTTGGAATATGTCATTGAGGCTTCAAAAACCTTGAGTTTTAGTAAGGCTGCCGAGATTTGCCACGTTTCGCAACCGTCTTTGAGCGCGCAGGTGAAAAAGCTTGAAGAAGAGCTAGGTGCGGACCTGTTTATCCGCAGCAAGCGCAGGATTTACATGACCACTTTTGGCGAGATGTTTGTGGAGAGAGCTGCAGAAATCTTGCAAATTCGCGAAGATATGTATCGTTTGGCGAATCAGAGTAAAAACCCGCTGGAAGGCGAAATCATCTTGGGAGCAATTCTCACGGTGGCGCCGTATATGTTCCCAAAAATTGTCAACGTGTTGAGTCAGAAGGCCCCTGGTATAAAGCTTTCTCTGAAGGAAAGCAAAACCGAGGATCTCTTAAAGGGCTTGCTCGATGGAAAAATCGATGCGGCGATTGTAAGTTTGCCTACCGACGACCATGTTTTTGAGAGCCAGTCCTTATTTACGGAACCTTTCTATGTTGCTGTTGCTGAAGGCCATGAACTGGCAGCCAAGAACTTTGTCACTGATAAAGATCTGGATATGCAAAAGCTTATTCTGTTGGAGGAAGGTCATTGCTTCAGGTCTCAGGCTTTGGATGTGTGCCGTTCTACTACCGCAAGAGAAAACACGGTGTTTAATGCAACGAGCCTGGAAACCATCCGGCACTTTATTCCGACCGGTGAAGACATCACGCTTATGCCTGCGATGGCGCGGAAGGACAACGATGGCGTTCGCTATATTCCTTTTGAGAACGACAAGTTCTCACGCGAAATCGGGGTCATCTGGCGTAAGACCTGCAACAAAAAGCCGCAGGTAGAAAAATTGGTGTCCTTGATAGCCGAGCTTTAAGCGGCTTGCAGGTAAGTTCGATTATTGCAACAGTCGCCCCCCGTTACTCTACCAGAATTTCATCCACAAATATCCATGACTTTCCTCCGGCCGCTTTGTGCCAATCGGGCGTCTTGTCAATATTCCGTCCATAAACTTTTATGTAGCGCGCCTTTAAGCCATTCAGCTCAATTGATATATCGCGAACGAAGGGGGCTTGCGGTTCTTGCGGCTGCTCAACGGGTACTTCTCCGACGACCTCAAAGTCTTGGCCGTTCTTGGATATCGCAAAAACCACTTCTTCCGGCAAGAAAATCCAGGCATTGTCATCACGCAGGAATCCAGCGGTAATTTTTCGAACTGTCTGGAAGCCTTGAAGGTCTAAAATAATTTCCAAATCTGTTGCCTCAAACCCTTGCCAAAAGCCATCCGCGTAGCTCGTTGAGGCTCGTAAGCCGTCGCTTAACGCACCCTCTCCGCCACTGTATTTCGGAGCGTGCGGATTTGCCAGGCGGCTTGGCGCGCCAAAAGCAAGGTGACGCTCTACGCTTTTCTGCGCGATTGCCTCATCGATCCAGTCTTGATAATCCAGCGGTTCCATGAGAAGGCCACTGCCCTGATCTTCAGGTATCTCGACAAAGTAGCTATTCCTGCCTTTCCGGATGGGTAGATTGAGCAATTGAAATTCCTGGCCTGCCCCCGCATACTGGAATTTTTGTCCGGTAGTCCAAATGCTCATAGGCTGTACCGATTCAAGAAAGAATGGCATGTCGCCGCTATAGTGAGAATGGAGTTCGATGTAGGCATAGAGAATGCCGGGTGTTGGCTCATCATCTTCGCCTACGATGCCAGTCCTGGAAACTGAAAGCCCTTGCCGAAAGCCCTCTGGCATTTCATCATTCTCTGAAGGAAATAACGAGTCCGAAAGCGACATTGTCGCCAGATCGAGCGGCTCGGTGGATCGCCATACACGCCAGTTCTTCATCCTGCTGGCGTGAGCATGGTCGAGGTAAATATCATGCAAGTACGCCAATTGCTTCATATACTCGCTTTCTCTTGCCGCGTCGTTCAGGGTGGCTAAAGAAGCGGCAAGGGTGATCCTTTCAAGCGGTAGCCTGGCAGTTTCAGCGGCCTGCACCAAAATTTGCTGAGCCTCTTTGCTGGCGATCTTTGCCAATTGGCGATAAATCAGGAAACGAAGCTGCGTGGTTGTTGCCTCGTCCAGAAGCCCGGCGAGTACAGCTTCCTGCTTTGCGACATTTTGCCTCGACAGCTCGACGATGGCCGGAATTTGCCAGTCGGCACGTTGTCGAAGCGCTTCCAGCATCTTTACGGGATTTGTCTGATATTTCTTAACCAGCTTCGCGGCATATTCGCGAAGGCTGGTAAATTTGCCATCGCCATCGGCGTCAACCCAGATCGGATTGGTAAAGCCGAGAGGAAGATTGGGAACGCCGCCATCTTTGACCATTGGGGCCAGCGATTGTGAGCCTTTGGCGATGACCAGATACCAGGTGTCAATTCCCGGCGACAATTTCATGGTTTTTTGAAAACGTAATACTTTATTGGCGTTGGGCACTTCGTAGGCATCCACGACGATGCCGTTGGCAACCAGCATAACGCTGTCGCAGGAGATCCAGCGTGCAGCTTGCACGCGGACATTGAATTCAACAGAGCCATTGTCCAGTTGAACCTGGGATCCAATTGGCTTTCCAGCGTTTGCAGAAAATTCAATATAGATGCCGCCGCTGACTGATACATTGTGATTGCGAATTTGCCCGGCCAATTCACTATTGGAAATACCGGCTGGATCATCAGTAGAACTGGCAATGTAGTTGCGAGGCACACCGGCAATGATTGCTTCGACGGTATGGCTATCGGAATTGCCGACGCCGGTAAAACGCCGCCCATTGTTAAGCATATTAAACCAATCCTGCTTGACCGAAAAAGGGTTGTCCGAGGCGACGCTCCAGCCCAATCCCTTGTTTTCATTCAGAATTTCCAGGGCATCAAAATTCCAGCTCCAACCGGGATCGCTACTCTCTGCAAAGAATTCGTCGAGATGCTTCTCCGTGAAATAGGCTGAGCCCGGCCAGCGGGGGTGATTGATCTGCACAACGACATCATCATCAATGTCGCGCATGAACTGGAATAGCTTCCTTGCATCGCGCAAGCCGAAGGGGATAAGGGCAATTTCCTCCGGTAGCGGATACGCATTGAAATGGCCGATCGGTGTACTCACCTCATTTCCTATCGCCGTGGCCATATCGGCCGGGAGGCCCAATTCTCGACTCACGGGGCGGTAGTCGGTATGATGGTTATGATCGGTGGCCACGGCCCATTCCAGACCTTCGCCGACACAAGAAATAATCCGCTCTTCGACATTGCTGTCGCCATGGCCGGAGTATGTGAGGGTATGCAGATGCATATCTCCACAAACGTAACCGGGCGTCTGTACCTCCCGGTTGATTTGGCCTGTCAGGTGTAATTCCGTTCCGGGCTTGAGCTCAATCTGCGCGATGTCAACCGAGTATTCGAGGCCCCTGCCAAACCACACCTCATACTTCCCGGCTGCAATATCGATGCTACCTTTGCCATTTCCCGAATAGACGGTGTTGTGGCGGCTGGCGATGAGTCCCCGGGATGGCACTTGCAAATCCGGTAGCTTTCCATTTTGTAAAAATACCAATTTGCCCGCAATCAACTCGCCGGAGGCTTGATCTTGAATTTCAAAGTGAAGTTTGCCTTTAGGGACTGTGTTCTGCGCATGAATGTTGGCGGCAAATGAGCAGAGGAGAATCGCGCTGAACACAGTGTGCTTTAGGACGGACATCGTTGAGTACCATGTTGGTGGTCTTGCAAGGCGGGATTGAACGGAAAAGATATTGCAGCCCGACTGTCTCTAGATAGCCAAAAATGAGCGAATAAAGAAGGCTTTTTGGTTACTTCAGCAGGGTCTCTTTAAAGGTAGCCTATGTTGTTTGGCATTCCTTACATTCACCAATCAACAAAATGTTCTCACGATCGATGCGGTGATTCTCAATTTCCGGGATCGTCACCGTGACCGGCAAACAGGTCATTTTGCTGCATTTGTTGCATTGAAAGTGCGGATGATGATCATCATGCTTATTCCGCAAGCAATGCTGGCATTTGGCGTACCAGGTTAAGCCATCCTTATCTACAACCGAATGAAGAATGCCTTCGCCTTCCAAGCGGGACAAAATCCGGTAGACGGTGACTTTGTTCATTTGGCCGGTAAAGTGGGCAACCAATTCGATAACGCTGACGGCATCATTGCGTTCATCAAAAAGATTTCTAACTTTTTCAACTGCTTTGGTTTTTCTCATGCTGCTTTAGATCCTTTTGAAAAATCAATTTGCATAAATAAAGGAAATTCGATATTATTGCAACTGAGTTGCAATAAATGAGGTTCTTCTTATGATACAAATTGACAATGTGTCCAAATCCTTTCGAAGCAATGTAGCACTGCAAGACCTAAGTCTGCAAGTAAATAAGGGAGAAATTCTTGGTTTGCTGGGGGCGAACGGTGCAGGGAAGACAACTACCATTAACCTGCTACTTGGCTTTGTCACACCGGACAAGGGATCGTTACGCATTAATGATCTTGATGTTCTCAATAGTATAAACGAAGTGCGCCAACACGTCGGATACATTCCGGAGAATGTCAATTTATATGGCTATCTCTCCGGATTGGAGAATCTGGACTATTTTTGCCGTCTCGCCGGAATGAAATATTCCCGAGCAGAATTGAGTGGCTTTCTGGATACCAGCGGATTGGCAAAGCAGGCACACGATCAACGGGTTTCGGGCTATTCAAAAGGTATGCGTCAAAAGGTGGGGATCGCAATTGCCTATGCGAAAAAAGCAACGGTGTTTTTACTGGACGAGCCGGCCAGCGGTCTTGATCCCCTCGCAAGCAATGAGCTTTCGCTTATTCTTCGTAAGCTTGCTGATGAAGGGGCTGCCATTCTCATGGCCTCGCATGATATTTTTCGGGTGCGTGAAGTGTGTGATCGAATCGGTATCCTCCGCAACGGGCAGTTGATTCAGGAACTTTCCGGATCTGAAGTCACTGCAAACGAGTTGGAGCAACTCTATCTCAAATTTATGAAGAGCTAAAGACTATGTGGCAATTGATTTCGAACGAGTGGAAATACTATTTGCGAAGCCGTTTGTTATTTTGGGTCAGCGTTGGCTTCGCGGCTGTTTTGGTCCTAACCGCCATTCTTGGCCAATATCAATCGCAAACGCAGGCATATAAGTACGCCAACGCGACGGATCACTTGCGAGGGCAATGGGAAAGCATCGAGTCCATGAATCCGCATAGCGCAGCGCATTATGGTACATATCTGTTTAAGCCCGGCGGTATGCTGAATGGTCTCGACGACGGCATTACCACAGTAACCGGCAATGTGCTACGAGTCGAAGGCCATGTGCAAAATGAAATTGTTTACTCGGAAGCTTCTCAGGTTAAAAGTGTTTCAAGATTTGGGAAATTGCGTAGCGCCTTATTGTTACAATATATTCTTCCCTTATTGTTGATTTTCCTGGCTTTTGTATCAATGAGCAATGAAAAAGAAAGTGGGAGATTAAGACTTCTGCTTATTCAGGGCGCAAAACCCTCAAGTATCATTTTTGCAAAGGCCCTCTCAGCCTGGCTTTATGGACTGGCCCTCTTGCTATTGGTGTTCGGAGCCTATTTTCTCCTCAACATCGCAAGTGTTAATGCCATAACCGTAACGCGCTCGCTATTCTTTTTTACGTCATATGCCTTGTACTACTTTGTGATTTGCGGACTCACAGTGTATTTGTCCGCGCGCTGGCAAAATGCTACGCTGGCACTGACCTCCATGCTTGCGATTTGGATTTTGTGGACGATTTTTCTGCCCTCGATGCTGATTAGTTATGCAGAGGCAGCCTACCCTCTGCCCAGCCGCGACCAATTTAAAACCGCGATGAAGGAAGATCGGTCAAAGGGAATTGACGGCCATAATCCATCAGACGCCCGCAACAAGGAATTGCAGGACAAGGTCCTTGCGGAGTATGGTGTGGACAGTCTGTCTCAACTGCCAATCAACTTTGATGGTCTGCGGATGCAGGCGGATGAAGAATACGGAAATATTGTTTGGGATAAGCATTTTGGTAATATCAGAGGTATCATTACCGAGCAGAAACGCCTGACCCAAATGGCGGGGCTGCTCAATCCCTTCCTTTCGCTGCGTAATGCCAGTATGGGATTTGCAGGCAGCGACAATGTGCATCATCATGACTTTCTCTTGCAGGCAGAAAATTATCGCAGGGTATTTATAAAGGCTCTCAATGACAAACATGCCTTTGGCGGTTCAAAAACCGGCGACTGGGGCTGGAAGGCTGATAACGCCTTTTTCAAATCTGTTCCGAAATTTGAATTTCAGTCCAAAAGCACCGGGACTGTTCTAAATGCTTACGCTGTTGACCTGGTATTGCTATTGCTGTGGGCGGGGTTAACATTGGTGCTAATGCTTACTTCAACACGAAATATGAAAACAATATGAGCGCAAATTTTCTTTCAATTTTTGTTTATGAGTGGAAGCATTTCATTCGTACACCTTTCAAAGTTGTTGCCTTACTTCTGTTTGTGATTGCCGGCGTTTATGGGCTGCACAATGGGGCAGATCTCTTTCATGAGCAGGCGGGGGAGATTGAGAAACTCCGACAAAAGGCCTTCGGCGAAAAGGCGGAATTGCTCGGCTACTATGAAAAAGGAGAATCCGGTCCTGCCGAACGCCCCTGGGTGGATGTTGCGTCTCCGTACTGGGCCATCTGGTATACACCGGTCTATCATTTTAAATCGCCCGATCCGGCTATCGTATATAATATCGGACAATCAGAACAATACGGCTTCTACAAGCGCGTGACGTTTTGGAGCAGCCCCTACGATGCTGACATGGCCGAAGAAATAGCCAATCCCGAGAGACTTCAGTTTGGAAGGCTCGATTTCGGATTTGTTGTGATTTATCTTCTGCCGCTCTTGCTCCTGATACTTCTCTACAATATCAAGGGCGAGGAACATGACAACGGATACATCGCAATTGTGGAGATGCAAAGCCGTTCAATCAAAACCTGGTTGTTCGCCAGAGTGGCCTTCTATGCAGTTGTTGCCTTTGCCAGCCTGATGCTTATGTTTCTCTATGGTGGGGTGTTAACCGATGTGTTTGCGAATACCAATGTCTCGATTTCCGGTATAGTTCTCTTGCTTCTTTCTTATGTGCTATTTTGGTCAATTGCGTACTTCTTCATCTTGAGCTATGGTCGCGGGACTACCGCAAATACCCTGATGATGGCCGGTGTATGGCTGCTCTTGACATTTATCGTGCCTGCCACGGTGTATCAATTTGTCAGTATCCAAAAACCAGCCACTTTGATGACCGATTTGATAGATGCAAAAGGCGATGACCGGCAGCAGTTATTTGATCAACCGGATGACACTTTAAGATCAATGCTGTTCGAGCGTTTTCCGGACATCAAGAACAGTCCGATTGCTGCAGATAGCACCCGGATTACCAGGGTGCTGAATCGCTCTGTCAGTTCTCTGGCCAATGAATTGCTTAAAGAAAGCATTGCTCGAATTGAAGAAGCGAACCACGAGCGAAATACCCTAATCAGTTTAAGCTACTGGTTTAATCCGGTGTCATTCTTCCAGGATCGCTTCAATTCATTGACGGAAACACACTATCGGGATTTTGCGGCGTATCGCAGTGAACTGCAGACCCTGATCGATCAGCAAATCGAACTGTTGGTTCCGGAGCTATGGAAAGATGCCAAGGTAAACCAGGAAGTATGGTCGGGGTATAATTCCCGGCTGCAGAATGCAAAACACGAAAAGACCAAGAGCTGAAATCAACTGACAAAGATGCATACGGATCTTCACCAATGAAAAACAAAGAGAAAGAGGATTGATTGTTCGACAGGATTAACAGGATTGACAGGATAAAAGTCCAGTCATTATTTCATCCTGTCAATCCTGTCCAAGCTCTTTTGTCTTTGTCAATCCGTAGGAATCAGTGAAGATCAGAGTCGGAAGGTTTTAATCTTTTGGGCGCAAAGATAACCGGCTATTGATATGAATACCCGAAGGAGAGTATTTTGAGAATTGAAAATGTGTTGAATTTTAGATCTTTTGCCGATGGAATAGGCGTGCTCAGCACCTCGCTTTGTGCCCTTCATTGTCTTCTGGTACCGGTTCTGCTGGTTGCGGGCACTGCTCTGCCAGCCTCATTTTTTACGGAAGAAGCCTTTCATGAGACCATGCTTGCCATTAGTTTCCCTGCTGCAGTTGTGGCATTCGGCATCGGCTGCCGGCAGCATAAGGATCGTTGGGTGTTGATTTTAGGGTCTATAGGGCTTATTGGCCTGGCGCTTGCCGCATTCGTATTACACGACTTGATCGGCGAGGTTGGTGAGGTTGTTGTCACAGTTATCTCAGCGGTGCTGTTGATTGTTGCGCATGTTCGTAACTATCGAATTTGTCAAAATGAAGCGTGCGAAGAACACTGATTGTTAACCATTCTGCGGGAGGTTGACTCGTAAAGTATCCCCCCTGAATCTCCCAGCGGGGGGAGATTCAGGGGGGATACCGCGGAATAGACTTTTGGACCAGGAGGGCTTGCATCAAAAAACGTACTTTATTCCATCGACTGTTGTTATGCGGCGTGGTCATGTTCTTGATCATGCCTTGCCATGCACTTGGGCAGTCAATCAGTCCTGAGGATGTGACTGTCAAAGAGAATGCCGTGTCTACTGCGATCCCTTTGCAGCGACTTAAAGGTGAAGTCAAAATAGATGGTCGAATTGACGAAGAAGCATGGGCAACAATTGAACCCTTTCCCCTGGTAACCTACCAGCCAACCTATCGCGGGACGAAATCTCAGCGATCTGTCATTCGTGTCGCTTATGATGATAACTACATCTACGCTGCGGGACATTTCTACGTAGAAGATCCGGGTGATTTAAGAGGCAATTCCTTTTATCGCGATCGATGGAGCGGCGATGACACCTTCGGCTTGCTCCTTGATAGTTTTAATGATAATGAATCGGCCCTTTGGTTCTATACCACGCCCCTGGGAATGCGCGCCGACGGATCTGTTGCCAATGATGCAGAATCAGGCACGAATTGGGACTGGAACGGTTTCTGGGACTCTGCGTCCACGATAACCGAAGAGGGATGGTTCTCAGAGATGAGAATTCCCTTCAGCACCCTGGCATTTCAGGATGAGAACAAGCGTGCGGTCTTTGGGATGTCCGTCTACCGGTGGCTAACCACAACCAACGAACGCCACGTCTATCCCGATATTTCTCCGGCGTTTAACAACGGCTTCCGAAAACCATCAAAAATGCAGGATGTCATCCTTGAAGGGATTAACAGAAAGAATCCGCTGTATGTCTCGCCATATGGCTTGAGTGGCGTTAATCAGTTTTCGATGTTGAACAATGCGCAATCTGCTTATACCCTGGATGATGACCCGACGAATGAAGTGGGGCTTGATCTGAAGTATGATCTGACGCCAAATCTCACATTGGATGTAACTGTGAACACCGATTTTGCGCAGGTTGAAGCTGACGATCAACAGATAAACCTGACACGGTTCTCACTCTTCTTTCCTGAAAAGCGACAGTTTTTCCAGGAACGCTCAGGCATTTTTGAATTTGATACCGGTGAATCAAGCAGTCGTCTGTTTCACAGCCGCCGGATTGGGCTGGTTGACGGCGAGCCAATACGTATCCTGGGTGGTGCGCGGGTTGTTGGGCGCCTAAACGAGTGGGACGTTGGTTTTCTGAATATGCAAACAGCGAGTCAGGATGGATTGCCTTCTGAAAACTTTGGCGTTATGCGCCTCAGGAAAAAAGCATTTAACGATTACTCAAATGTCGGCGGTATGGTGACAAGCCGGGTGGATGAAGACGGCACATACAATGTTGCATATGGCCTGGATGCGGTTGTTCGCGTAACCGGCGATGAATATTTGACTGCAAAATGGGTGCAGAGTTTTGATGAGGCAGATGTCAACGGCGATAACTACAAACCATTCGAAGCCGGACGGACGGTATTAAACTGGACGCGCCGAAAGATCGAGGGACTGAACTATGATTTGGGTGTCACCTGGTCCGGTGCTAACTATCTTCCGGGAACCGGATTTATACGCCGTTCCAACTTTACATACATTTCGCCGGACATCAATTATCAGATCTTCAAAGACGAATCTTCCAAGCTGCGCCGAATCTGGGTCGGTAATTGGGCCTCGACTTATATCCGCAATTCTGACGGCGCGGTTGAGTCATTTTGGGCGCATCCCTTCTATTGGTTTGAATTGAAACAAGGGGCGCAGTTCCTGATTTCGACCGACCATTATTATGAAGATGTGCGGGAGCCATTTTCATTGTCTGACGATGCGGAAGTGCCCGTTGGCTCTTATTGGTTCCATGATATCTGGCTAGAGGCAGAGGCACCGGAAGGATGGCAAATCCGTCCGGAAGTTGAATTGATTAGCGGCACTTTCTATGATGGATGGAGAACCTCATTGTCCCCGGGATTGGAATGGAACATGTCCCGGTATTTTGAGTTGGGAGCGACGTATGAGTTTAGCGCCATTCGATTTTCAGATCGCGATCAAAGCTTCAATGCCCATCTGCCGCGAGTGCGCCTTCAGGCAGCGATGAACAGACATTTTTCAGTCGCCTCGTTTGTGCAATACAATAGCCAGAGAGACCGCGTGAGCATAAATACCAGACTGCGTTATCACTTCAAAGAAGGCCGCGACCTTTGGGTTGTGTATAACGAAGGGCTGAATTCCGATCGGACTCAGATGCAGTTGCAGTTACCAAGATTGCCGCTTACCGATAGCCGGACGGTTTTGCTCAAATACACCCATACCTTTGTATGGTAAAGCTATTCCCAGTCCGGCGGGCCAGGAGGAGCTGATCCCCCCTTCCTCCTGAAACGTCAGGGCTGGGATGATGCTATGCCCCCATCATTCATATTTCAGCGCCGTAATCGCTTTAACGCGTGCGGCCTTGAATGCCGGTGCTAAACCGGCCAGGAAGGCGACGAAAACCAAGACCAACGGAACGGCAGCAAAAATGTAGGGATCTATAGAGCTGACGTTAAATAGGATGTCCTCCATAAAACGTGTCAGTAAGAATGCCAGGCCCAGTCCAATCACGACGCTCAATGCCGTCAGTCTGAAGTTTTCCTTCAAGATCGTATTAAAGACGTCGCCGGCGCCGGCGCCAAAGACGCGGCGAATGCCCATTTCCTTTGTGCGACGGCTGACAGCATAGGACGTGACGCTAAAGATCCCGATGGCGGCCAGGAGTGCTGCCAAGAATCCGAATGCCACAAACAAGCTGCTGGTGACCGTCTTTTGCCAGACCTTGCTTTGGATACGATCATCCATCGTCAGGAAATCGTAGGCACATTGCTCCGGATCGATGCCCAGGATGACATCATTTAACTTCGGGCGTAATTCCGACATCGACGCCTGGGTTTTGAAGATCAGGTATTGCGAGAGCATGGGTGTTTGAAAATAGGGATAGTAAACATCATATCCCGGTTCGGCGGTCAGGTGATTGTGTAGTACATCCCGCGATATCCCAACGATGGTCATATATTGCCATTCAGAATCGGGTTCCTGGAATTTTATCTTCTTGCCAATGGCGCTGCCATCCGGCCAAAGCTTACGAGCCAATTTTTCATTGATGATTGTTACCGGCACACTCCCACGAACGTCGAAGTCATTGAAGGCCCGGCCTCTCAACAGATCAATTTCCATAACCTGGAAGTAATTTGGGGCAATTCTCTTGTAGTTTATGAACGGGTTCTTTTGCTGCGCATAGATCGATTGTCCCTCGACAGTAAATGTCGACTTTTGTTCATGTGGACCAAAAGGCGGATTGCCGCTCATCGTAATCGCCTCGATCTCCGGCAGGGCAGAGATTTCCGCCAAAGCTTGCTTGTAATAGGCGGATTTCTGCTCCGGTTTCTGGTAGGATTTCCATCCCAGTGCAACGCGGAAGGTCGATAGATTCTCAGGTTCAAAACCGAGTTCCACCTGCTGCATGTTTAGATAGCTTTTCACCATCAAGCCTGCGCCGATTAGCATGATAACCGCCAAAACCATTTCGGTCACCATTAGACCACGATATAAAAATCGCCGCTGACGGCCGCCGCTTCCGCTTTTTCCTTCCTTCAGCACCTGGGCAGTATTGGTGCGGAATGTATGCCAGATTGGGAACATGCCGGCGATGATGCCGACGACGATAGCGACTACAAAGGTAAATCCCAGCACCCAGGGATCAACCTCGACGGTGATCCAGGTCGGTAGGTCCGCACGGATCATTTGTGTCAGCAAATCAACCCACCAATATGCCGCTGCCAAACCCAGAATACCTCCGGCAAGGGAAAGCAGACAGCTTTCAAAGAGCAATTGGCGAATCAGCTTGGATTTTCCCGAACCTACAGCGGTGCGAATCGCAAATTCCTTTTCCCGCGTGACTGCACGTGCCAGCAAGAGATTAATCACATTGACACAGGCGATTAAAAGGATGAGAACGACTGACCCAAAAAGCAGCCAGAGATATGGCCGCACTTCTCCGCGGTATATTTGTTCCAGTGGCTTGACGGTAAAGCCGAGTTCAAAATTGCTGTCGCCGAAATCATTGGCGAGGCGTTTGCTCAGTGTCTGAAGCTCGGCATTTGCCTGCTGATAGGTGACACCGTTTTTGAGGCGGCCAACCGCTTCATACCAGCGGTTGCTGCGCTTGGTCTCATCGAGGTCGTAATATGCAATGGAGCGGAATAAAGCTGAGTGGAATGGGAAGTGGATATTCGGCGGTAGCACCCCAAAGATGCGATAGCCATCGTAGCCATCAAGCTTCACGATTTGGTCGAGAATGTCCTCACGGCCCTGATAGCGTTCCTGCCATACTTTGTGGGTCAGAACGATGCTGTGATTACGCCTGCGGTCAAACTCCTCCGGCCAGACGCCGCCCACCGGCATGTCCACGGCAAGTACTTCGAACAAATTACTGGAACAGAGGGTTGCCAATAGCTCGTCCGGCGGTTGGCCGTCGCCGCTAATATTGTAGGCGGAGTTGGAGCCATAAACGGCAATATCATCGAAAATGGTGGTTTCCTCGAGAATGTCCGTCACGTCGCGAAGCGACAACTGCCCCTTCTCATTACCGCGTTCGGTTTCAAGTATGACCAGTTGCTCGGCCTGGCCATAGGGGAGAGGGCTTAGCAGAATTGCATTGACAAAACTGAAAATGGCTGTATTTGCACCGATTGCCAGCGCCAACGTAATAATGATGACAAGAGAGAAGCTCGGTCGCTTGCTTAAAACGCGCATTGCAAAACGAATGTCTTTCAGGATGATATCCATAATAAAGGCCTGTTTAGTCTATTATGTGCCAAAGTTATGACTAAAAGCCCAAAACCTCCCGACACGGATTCACGCGGATCTTCACAGATCCACACGGATGATTTTGAAGCAAGAGGATGAGAAAAGGATTTGCCCTTTATCTCTTGGCCTGCTTTTTATCTGTGAAAATCTCTGTCGAACGGCTTTCGTCTGTTATAGGCTTTTAGCAGATAATCCGCATTTTTGATGTTGATACAATTAGAGGGTGGGAGGGGCTTTATTGACGAATAGATAGCCGCCAAAGGTAAGGAATTCGGGAGACTCCAATGAAACGAACTCATCGGAAGGTTGATTATGAGGTATTTTTAGGAAAACAAGTTGAGCATTTTGGCAGGAGTGGAGATTGGTCTCCAGCGCGTTTGCCAAACAATCTGATGGTTCCTCAACAGAATCTGGGTGATGGTGCAATAAGGGCAGGACAACGGTTACCCCTAGCAGGAAAACGGTGGTGAGAATCAGAATCGTTTTCGAAATTGCCTGCATTTTCTGTTTTCTCTACTTCGAACTTAATCAACAGATGCATTTACAAGTTATTATACCGCACTCGAAGTGCGATTCCCCCATGTTAGTTTTCTCCAATTAAGATAACGAAAATTTCTCATTTGTTCCAAATATATTTGGGTCGTTTACTGTCCGACTCAGACTTCCGGTAATTTCCTCAAAATATGCGCTTCTTCGAAAAAAATAGATTTGCAAAAGAATATCGTATTTTGTATTATTGCAACTGAGTTGCAATAACTTAAAGCACTTTGACCGTTTCTTTGGCATAGCAATATTCGCGACTGACTAACAAAACGAAAGCCAAGCGACCGCTTTTTAGCTCAACTTTTGAGGACATTATGTTAAAGAATATCCTGCTTTTCATCGTGTTTGCTGTTGGTTTTATAAGCGCCTCACCCTCCGGAGAAGTGCATGGAATAATTCTGACTGCTAAGACCGGTGAGCCGCTGGAGGGCGTGAATGTGAGCATCGAGGGAACAGTACTGGGTGCAGCCAGCGATGCGGACGGCTATTATCGTATTGTTGGTATACCGGCCGGTGAATACACGGTATCGGCCTACCTTGTTGGCTACGAGGAAAGCCAGCAGACCATCGAGATAAGAGTTGATCAGTCAATAAAGCTGACATTTCATTTGAGGCAAACCGTACTGAGCAGTTCATCAGTCCTGGTTCTTGGGCATCGGGAGGAAATAGAGGCCGTTCGGAAGCAGCCCTTTTCAGTATCTGTCATTGATGCCCAGGCCGTTCAAGCTCGTGCTATCGACCTCAACGAGGTTTTAAGCCGGGCAGCGGGCGTTCAACTTCGACAGGCCGGCGGCACCGGGAGTGAATCACGTATTTCCATCCGCGGCCTGGAAGGTAAGCAAGTACAGGTGTTTATTGACGGCCGGCCGCTGAATACGCCGGACGGCACGTTCGGCATTAATGATATTCCACTGATTTTTATAAAGCGTATTGAGGTATACAAAGGCATTATCCCTGCTCGTTTCGGGGGGAATGGCCTGGGTGGAGCGATTAATGTCGTGATGAACGAATACGAAACCGACTACCTGGATTTAGGATTGAGTCGCCAGTCTTTTAACACCAATAATATCTCAACGGTGTTTGTTAAGAATTTTCCTGCTCCCGGGATAAAGGTAGGCGCAGGCGGGTGGTTTACTTTTGCTGAGAATAACTACACGATGGCTTCTCCCTTTCAGCCTGGCCTGGAAATAAACAGGGATCATGATGCCTTTACCTCGGTGGTGGGTGCAGTATCGCTGTCATTTTCAAAGTTGTGGTTCGATGAGATTGAACTTGAAATGCCAATTCTTTACGGCAAGAAGGAGCTCCAGGGGGTCCAGCAAAACATTCAGCATGCCCAGAGCAAGTATCAGGCTTACGTAGGGGCATTGGCAATGGATAAGACCGGCTTCTTCCATGAAAACCTCGATTTCAATTACTCACTCATACTTCCCCTGGGTTACAGCCAAATGGTTGATACTTCCCGTTACCGCTATACCTTTCAGGGAGAACGATTCCTCAGTCCCAGCGGTATTGGTGAATTGGGATTTTCCGGTCAGAATTCTGACAATAGGATTTTTGAAGGCTCACAGCGAATCAATTTAAATCTTGACAAGTCATCGACACAATCTTATAACCTCAACCTGTCCTCACGATACTCTACATTTTCTCCTGAGGATCCATTGCAGAATGAATATTTGGGTTATGATATTTCCCAGCAGAAGAGCAAAATCGTCAGCAATACACTGGGATTGACCCACGAGATATCCTTCCTGGGGGGACGTCTGGCCAATGTCGTGGGTGGCAAGCATTATGCGTTTTACTCCGAGGGTTACGAATCGGATATTTACGGTAGTGGCTCCGGACAGCCTCCGGCTAAAACCAGCAACTTCGTGGGAGAGTTTGGTTTCAATAATGGGATACGTTTGCGCCTTAATGAACAAATAATGCTGAAATTTTCGTACGAGCGTGCGCTCCGCCTGCCTACTGCAAACGAACTCTACGGTGATGGCATTTTTCTTCAGCCTTCGCCGGACATTAAGCCGGAAAGCAGCCACAATTTTCATGCGGGTTTCCTCTTTGATAAGCTGGACTCCCATTACCGGCGCTTCCAGATTGAGGTAAACGGCTTTTATATGCGACTGAATGACATGATCCAGCTTACCGGGAATGGTATTACGAATGGATATGTAAATTTGGGAGAAACCCGAATTGTGGGTGCGGACGCGGAAATTAAGGCGGATGTTACTAATAATCTCTATGCTTACCTTAATGCTACCTACCAGGATTCACGCGACATTCTAGAATTCCTGCCCGCAACGAGTGTTCCAAATCCTACAGAAGGCCTTCGAGTCCCGAATATCCCCTGGTTGTTTGGAAACCTTGGGGTCGAATACACTTTTCGTGAGCTGTTTGGCGACAATCAAAAAACCAAGGTCTACCTGGAAAGTAGCTATGTGGAGGAGTTCTTCTACGGATGGGAGGTTAGCAACAACCAAAACCTGAGAATCCCTTCTTCTACCGAACACACGGCAGGCTTGGAATTTTCTTTTAATGCCAACACCTTTTTTGTAAGTGCCGAAATAAAAAACCTTACCAACGAAAGAACCTACAATATTTTCAACAATCCCCTGCCGGGGAGAATCTTCGCGATTAAACTGAGACGAACTATTTTCGGAAAATAACCCCAATATCCGGAATGGATTACAAAAGGAGCATATAATGATCAAACGTAATTATGGTTTTATTGCTTTTCTTGCCGCAACCCTAATTCTGTTCATTGCCTGTAACGATGAGTCAAGTCCTATGGATCCCTCCGACGCTGTTAATGACATTATCCTGTCCACGACACTTGGAAGCAGTTCATTTATTTCAACAATTCCGGGGTTGTCGCAAGAAAACGTCGACAACACAGAGGCGATTGAAACAACGTTCTATGCCTATCTTTTTGTGCACGAGGACTGGCTCTTTACATGCCCTAACCTCAGCGGAGATATTGTTGAAAAATACAATATCGATGAAGATGGCAATCTTACGCTGTCAGGCTCTATGGTTACTAATCAAGCTTCTTATCCATCGGATATTTTAGTGATCAATGACACCAAGGCTTATTTGACACTGCACTACGCCGGTCAAATAGTGGAATTTAATCCTACAACGATGGAACAAACTGCTGTTATCGATCTTTCGGGCCCGGACTATGCCGTTGAAGATAACAACCCGGATCCAACTAATTTGCTATTACGAGGTAACACTTTGTTTGTTGGGCTGGCTCAATCTCCGGATGGTGTCACCGGGCATCCCGGAGTGCATCTGTTGACGATTGATATCACTAGCAATACCGTTCAGGACTATATCATCGATGAGCGTGGTGGCAGCTACTGTGGCAGGACTGGAGACCAATCCTTCTTCTTTATGGATGAGAACGAAAACATCTATGTGAGCTTTGTTGGTTCCTGGGGATTTGTTCCTGGACAACGAGCAGGATTCCTGCGCATCAATGCAGGCACTACCGAATTTGATCCTAACTACATTCTATATCTGGATGAGTTGACCATAGCAAATGTTGATGGTGGCATCAATTATTTTAACCAGATTCAGTATGCTGGAAATAACACCGTCTATGGAATCGCCAACGTGCCGGCTTTGGCCAGTAACCCGCCGGATTTTATTAATGATCGTCCCGGCGCCATCATCAAAGTTGATCTTGTGGCTAAATCTGCGGAGCGTATCATGTTCCCGTATTCCAAATTATTAGCGGACGTGGCGTTATACGACAACAAGTTGCTCGCAGCGCTTTCCACAACAACCGGGATAGGCATTTATACGTACGACTTATCTACCGGGGAAACCAGCCAGTCGCCGTTGGTCAATATTCAAGGGGACCCCTTGTTTCTCAGCCCCATGAACAGATGATTGTCATCCGGCCGGATATTTTATGAAAGAGAATCAGCCTAATGGTAGTCTTGGCGGCCACGATAATCTTAGCACCTAACTAAATAGTATGCATAGTTTGACCCTCAAAAATTACAGGGGTGAAAGATGAATGCGAAGCAAGGTGATTTCATTGCACAACTAGCACACGCTACAAATTTGACCATCGCTATTTTTTTTGCGTTACTGATAACAACAGTAGGATATTCTCAAACAGGGAGCCTTGAAGGCACGATTGTCGACAATAAGACCGGGAAGCCACTAGCGAGTGTCAATGTTAGCTTGAATGGCACGACCTATGGCGCTGCAACGACTACCGACGGCGTATATCAGATTAAAAACGTACCGGCCGGTGAATACACACTGGAACTTAGAAGTATTGGATACGAAGTTGCTTCCCGTGAAGTGAGCATCGCCAGCGGAGAAACAACAGTTGTCGATGTTGATTTAAGGTCGGTCGCCTTGGCAATGGGAGAAGTGATGGTCATTGCTCGTCGAACTCGGGTTGCTTCAAAGGCAGAAATGAGCATCCTTGAGATACCTCAAGCGATTAGCGTACTTCCGCCAAAAGCCTTTGAACAGCAGTATGTGACCACCTTACCGGAAGCTGTTCGTAATCTCAGCGGGGTTATTCATGCGAGTACAAACTCCGGTCAGTCGGAAAACTACGCACTGCGCGGTTTCTATATGGATAGCGATGGTAATTTCCGTAGAAATGGTATCGAATTATCCAAGTCTGAGCATCTACTTAATTCCAATGCCGAGCGTGTTGAATTGCTTAAAGGGCCCTCTTCGGTTTTATATGGTCGCTTGGAGCCGGGGGGGATCATTAATATCGTTACCAAAAAACCGCAGCCAGTACCCTATTATCGAGCTCAGATCACCGGCGGACAATTTAGCTACCTGGAGGCTTTGGTTGACGCAACGGGTCCTCTAAATCTTGATAAAAACCTGCTTTATCGTCTAAATCTGTCATATCAGAATCGCGAAAGCTATCGCGATGTTGTTGACTATTCCTATTTCTTTGCGGCACCATCACTTGCATGGCAACCATCCCAGGAGACGAAACTACTATTTGAGGGGGAATTCAAATACGATCGTGGGGTAACCGATCGAGGCATCGTCTCACCGGAGGCAACGTTCGAAAGTCTCGACTCGCAGTCCCGTTCGCTTTTCCTTGGCGAAAAGGATGCTGAATATAAACGCAACTTAATTACGGCAACGTCAACATTTGAACATAATTTCAATAACCAATTCAAGATTCAGAACGTGCTGAACATCTCCAATTATGACCGCGAACCAAATAGCCTCTTTTATGGAAGCCTCGCTGCTGATGGCAGAACATTGTCTAGAACATTGCAATACAATAACCAGGATGTCCGGTTTTACTTTGGAGAACTTAATCTCCTTGGCAATCTAAAGACTAAGGGTGTAGAACACGATATTGCTATCGGCGTCAACCTTCAGAGAACGAATCAACAAAGCGATCGCCGACAAACCGCAATTGACCCAATCGACATATTCGATCCGGTGCAAACCGGCATTCCCGATGCTTCAACCCTTGATTTGAGCGTCGATTCTGATCAGGATGTCGATTTGCTCGGTGTTTATTTGCAAGATCGAATCAAGCTTACGCCTAAGATTCATGCTTTAATTGGTTTTCGCTTTACGACCTTCGATCAGGAGAATCGGAACTTACTAAGTGGCAATAATACCAATATTTCTGCTGAAGAGTTCACGCCACAGTATGGGCTCGTTTATCAGCCACAGTCCTGGCTGTCTGTTTACGGAAGTTACAGCGAATCCTTTGCCCCGGTCACTTTTGTCGGCAGTGATGGTGAACCCTTTGAGCCAAACTTTGGCAAACAGTATGAAATTGGTGCTAAAGCGGATTGGCTGGATGGAGCAGTTTCAACGACCGTGGCATTGTTCCGCCTTGACCGTTCGAATGTTCTTAGCTTTTTTCGGGATAGTAACGGTGTCTTCCAGGTTGTACAGGGTAGCGAACAGAGAGCGGATGGGGTTGAACTGGATGTCATCGGTGATGTGACAAAAAGTCTTTCCGTTGTTGCCAATTACAACTATTTGGACGGACGTGTAATCGATGACCCGGTTTTTCTTGAAGGCCGCGAAGTAGGTGGCGCGCCAGATCATACCGGTAGTCTGTGGCTAAATTATCAACTTGAGAATCGAATCGGTATCGGTTCCGGCATCTTTTTCCAGACGGATTGGAAGACCTTTACAAGTAGCGAAGAACAACTGCCCGGGTTCCAAACTGTCGATGCAGTTGTCTCCTATCAGATCAGCAATCTGGTCAAAGCACAGGTGAACTTCAAAAACATATTTAACGAAAGATACTACCTGTCCGGTGCTGGTAGCAATCAGGCGTATCCGGCAGCTGGCCGAACGGCTTATCTTAACTTCTCAGTCACAAGATAGGTGGATTCCCGCTAATAACATGCGGGAAAGACAAAGTGTCGGATAATCAACGTCACTATTTGGTTTAACTAAACCCGGAAAGAAAGATTTGCTTGTAAGAATCATAAGAAAAGAAGTGACGGAGCTGATAAGGGATCATCGTTTACGTATATTCGCTGCCGGCATCGTCGTTTTGACTGCTGTTGCTCTATGTGTAGGATTGGTGCACCACAAGAACGTTCAAGCATTCCGGCAAGAGTCGCAACTTCTGACACGTCAGCAGTGGGAAAAGCAGCCGGCGCGTAACCCGCACGGGGCAGCCCATTATGGCATTTACGCAATTAAGGATTCTCCTGTTCTTTCGTTTATCGAAAACGGCATTAGCGATTTCAGCGGCTATGCCATGTACCTGGAGGCGCACTACCAAAACCCCATGCGCTATCGTTCGGCTGAAGACGCGACAGCTATCAGCCGTATGGGAAATTTTACTGCCGGAGCGATGCTACAATATTATTTTCCACTCTTCATCATCCTGATGGCATATCCTTGCTTTGCTTCAGAAAGGGAAAACGGAACATTACGCCAACTTCTCGCACACGGGGTATCCCGGCATAAACTTTTTTGGGGCAAGGCGATTGCGATATTGGGAATACAGGCAGTTCTTTGTTTGCCGATCATCGCAATCAGCCTGGTCTCGATTTGGTATTTGTCCGGTTCCGAATCGGAACCAATCCTGCGATTCCTGCTCATGATTTCGGGGTTGATGGTCTATTATGTCGCTACGGCGCTGCTAACATTGTCGGTATCGGCAATTGTTAAACGCTCCGCTACGGCACTAGCAATTATGCTGGGCTTTTGGTTCATCACAACATTCGTCGCTCCTGTCGTTACGACGGCGATTGCCGAGCAGCTTCACCCCGTACCCTCGGCAGAAGATTTTGCTCTAGGAATAAATGAGGATAAGCTTAAAGGTCTGGATGGACATCGTGCCGGCAGCGATAGTTACCGTGCTTTTGTTGACAGCGTTTTACAGCATTACAATGTGAAGCGGACTGAGGATCTGCCGGTGAACATCTATGGCCTGGCCTTTCAAAAAGGGGAAGATTACAGCAATACGGTGATGGATGCGCATTATGATGATTTAACGAGCATTTATGAGGATCAAGCCAGGGTCCGCCGCTCTGTCGCGGCTTTCGTGCCGTTTATTGCTGTTCGTTCGTGGTTGATGGGCTTGGCAGGGACGGATTTTTGGCATCATGCTCATTTTCATCGCTTTGCGGAAGATTATCGCCGCACTTTTGTCAAAATCCTAAATGATGATCTTGCCTACTATGAAGGTCATCTGACAACCAAAGATCGAGAGTATCAATTTGCTACTGATCCACATTTTTCTACGCTCTATGCCAAAATGCCGCATTTTCAATACATTCGGCCGGAATTGTCGGAAGTTTTCACTGTGAATCAAAGTTACTTTGCCATTCTGATATTTTGGTGCCTTGGTTTACTTGCGTGCTGTTTTGCCAGTGCAAAAGGGCTTAAACCATGATACTTTCAGAGCGGAATATGAAAATAACCGTTTTTAAACATGAGTGGAAAATAATGCGAAGAAGGTATTCCACCTGGCTATTGCTGGGACTGCTTTTCAGCGCGCTCCTTTCTGGTTGGTTCAACGGTCATTCTCACGCCGCAGCGCTAAAGCAAAAAATTGAACGAATTGTAGGTGAACAAGAAGAGCAGTATGCAACCTTGAAGAACTCATTCTTGGAAGGATCGACCGAAGAATTAAAGGCTGCAGAAAGTCCTGGCAAATACGGCGGTTTGCATTCTTTAACGCTGCCCGTGCAACCACTTGCTGCCTTGACCGTCGGACAAAGCGACATCTCACCGCAGATAATCGGTGTTGGCGTGATGAACAAACAGCGTTTGCCGCAGGATCGCTACGGATATGAGAATCCCATACATCTTTTGAATGGCGCCTTCGATGTGGCATTTGTAATTATCGTATTGGTGCCGTTGATAATTATCGCAATGAGTTACGATATCATTGCTGATGAACGTGAACGGGGCATTTTACCCTTACTGCTAGCAGCCCCTGTTTCAATGCCTCAATTATTAATTGGAAAAATTGTCCTGAGATTCATCCTGGTTGCAGGAACATGTCTCCTGACTCTATTGATTTCGATGATTTTTTCCGGACAGGGGCCTTCAATTTCTCTGCCAATGTTTTGGACGTGGATGATTTTTACCATCGCTTATATCTTGTTCTGGTTTGCCCTTGCCGCATTTGTCAACATTGGAAGGTCTTCTTCAGTGCGCAATGCCATCAGGCTTTCGATGGCCTGGCTTGCTTTCGTTGTAATATTTCCGGCGCTTGTTCATGTTCTCATTGAAATGGTTCATCCTGTGACGCCTCGTCTTAAAGCCGTTAACGCTGCGCGGGAAAAGCCAATGGAATATTATGCGGAGAAACCACGATTAGCTGAACAATGGTATCAACGCTTTCCGGAACTGAAGACCGAGGCCCAAAATGCTGTGACTGTGAAAGAATCTTTTGGCGCAGCTTTCTGGCTTTTGCAGGAGGAAATGGATCGGCGAGCTGCACCCGTAGACAAGCAAATCGAGTCTGAAATTGCCAGGCAACAGGAGCTGCTGCGATTTCTCAGCCTCATTTCTCCGTCAATTGCACTTCGCGAGGCGTTTAATCTGATCAGCGGTACTGATGTGAGCCGGTATCAGAGTTTTCGAAAACAGGCGGAGCTATTTCGCCTGGAATGGCGTAAATTCTTTTTACCAAGAGCGATTCATGCTCATAAAATGACACCGAAAGATTATATGATTATCCCGGTCTTTGATTTTAAAGAAGCTGCAGGCAAATCTATTCTATTCCAGCTTGGCTTGAACATTATCGGTATTGGCTTATTAACGCTTTTAGTTGTTTTGAAAGTTCGACACAAACAAACAGACACTTCCAACATGCTAGTGTAAGTCCATTAATCCCGGGAAACGCGGTTTTTCAGCATTTAGATACTAAACAAAAATCAATACGAATTACATACCAAAAGCATACAAATGCCAAAAAACTAAAATCCTTTAACACAGATTTGCAAGGATGAACACTGATCCATACAGATAAAGAAAAGTCTGACAAAATTAACAGGATTGACATGATAGAAACCGGAATTCTCATTTCATCCTGTTAATCATGTATATCCTGTCGAAGCTTGGACTTTTTCTTTTTTGTTATCTGTGTTCATCTATGAAAATCCGTGGGCATCTGTGTTGAGAGGTTTTGGGCCTTTGGTCGCAAATTTAGTACGTAATTGGCATTATCAATAACTTTCTTCTATCCTATGACACAAAATCGACGGCAGTTCATCAAGAGCACGTTGGCAGCCTTGGCAGTCATATCTGCCGGCCCTGTAAGCTTAAAAAGTAGCGCGTTTGCTGCTGACGGAGCATTTCAAAGCAAGCCCTGGGTCGAGTTATCAAAAGCCGCCTACCTGAAGAATGCTTCCCAAATCAGCAAAATGGCCGGCGGAAAGCCGGTCCTGGCAGTTCTCAAGAACAATGCCTATGGCCTTGGAGATAGCCAGGTAGCTAGAATATTGAATAGTTCGTCAGACATTGCCGGCATAGCGATGGTGAAAGACGATCGCGCGCTTGCCGTCAAGGCTGCCGGGGTTTCGAAGCCGATTTTGCTAATGGGCGATTTTGACAATCAGCTCTCCGATTCTCTCATTGAAAAAAAGATCATCCTCAGTATCTATTCGTGGGATTCATTGGCAAAGATCAAGCGGTTGGCAGGGCGAGAGGCAAAACCTATAGAAGTGGCTTTGTATATCGACACCGGTTTAGGTAGAATGGGCATTCCTTATCAGGAAGCGATCAGGATTGCAAGGGAGGTCCGTGATATCCCTGGTTTGAGTATTTCACACACTTTCTCCACACTTACCTCGCCAAAAGATTTCGCAACCGAACAGATAGCGCGTTTTGAAAGGATTGTTGCGGAAATGAAAAAACAGGGAATCCCAAGCGGGATTAAGCATTTGGCTCCGTCATCCTCACTTCTGGAGCTGCCGTCATCTCACCAGGATTGCGTGCGGCCGGGTATACTTGTTCATGGCTCCTTCCCATTGGCAAACATGCCCGAAGCGAAACGCTATCCTCTGCAAGTACCCTATCGGCTGAAAGCACCGGTGATCCGCCTGGAAAAATTGCGGGCAGGGGACACCATCGGTTTTTCGCGCTTTTACAAGGTTGAAAAAGATGAATGGATTGCTACCCTGCCAATTGGCTGGGCGGATGGCTACAATGGTGGCGCAGAAAATGGCGCCAAAGTCTTGCTTGGCAATCAACTGGTTCCAGTGGTTAATGTGAATGCCAGTCATGCAAATATCAGCCTTGGTGAAGCCACGGATGTCAAAGTGGGTGATGTTGCGACACTGATAGGACCGGAACGGGAAGAAATCACACCGGAGGGTTTCGGAAAACTTGTGAATGGACATAACTATTTGCAAATCAACTACAAGGAATCGCTACCAAAGAAGATATATGAGACTTTTTAGCCTTATCCTGGTGTGCCTGGTTGCTTTCCAATTATTTGCCCAGGAGAATAACTTGCTGAAACTTGATGATGGAACAGCCCTGTTCATTGAAGAGGCCGGGGAAGGACAGCCGATGCTCTTCATTCCGGGATGGACCATGACCCACAGGTTTTTTGAAAAGCAGGTCGAATTCTTTGCCGCGCAGTATCATGTGATTACCTACGATCCCCGCGGCCAGGGCCGGTCCGATAAAACGGCTGACGGTAATAACTATGCAGCACATGCATCCGACCTTCGGCAAATTATTCTGAAGAAAAACCTGGAGGATGTTGTCCTTGTCGGCTGGTCAAGTGGCTGCCTGGCAATGTTCGAGTATCTTCGCGGATATGGTTATGACAGAGTCAGCAGCATGGTGTTCATAGATGAGCCGCCCAAGTGGGTAGGAGATACCAGGACAGAATGGGTCTACGGCAGCTTTGATGACTATCGCAGTAGTTTGAAGTCGATGATTTCGAAACCCGCTGACCCTAATGGCATTATTGATTGGATGCTTGCAGAGCCTGTGGACAGCGTTAGCAAAGATTGGATGAGGAAAGAAATCCTCATGACGCCGCGTCCGATTGCTTTAAGCCTCTATATTGATGGGTTGATATCAGATTACACCGGGGAAGTGTCAAACCTGCGGAGTGAAACACCTGCCATGTTTATGGTTCAAGCGTCCTGGTATGATCGGGCGAAAGCCTGGCTGAGCAAGAATACGCCACATTCGAAAGTCGTTGAGATTTCCAGTCACGCCATGTTCTGGGAGAAGCCGGACGCGTTCAATGCCTTGTTGAAGGCCTTTATTGAGTCGAGGTGAATGCCAACAAATCGCTTTTGATGAATTAACCAACAAATGCGCGGAATCCCCCCTATATGTCCCCCGGGGGGACATATAGGGGGGATTTCGCGGCCGCGATCAGTCAAGATTCACGTTCATGCAATTGGACGGCATAACATATTTCGGAAAAACTGATCAGGAGGAGATGACTATGTCCAGCATGAAACCAACCACCGGATCTGAGCGACTAGAGGTCCTGGACGCGCTGCGCGGATTTGCGCTTTTCGGCATTTTGCTTGCAAATCTATACAGCTTCATTGGCTACAACACCTATAGTCCCGCAGAAATTATTGCTTTGCCGATATTGGACCGCGCGGTCTTGTTTTTTATTGATTGGTTTATTGAAGGCAAATTTTACGGAATCTTCTCTATTCTATTTGGTGTTGGCTTTGCGCTTCAGGCGGAACGTTTTAGTCGAACGGATGAGAGTTTCTCTGCCTTCTGGATGCGGCGCATGATTGTCCTTTGTGTCATCGGTCTCTTACATATGTATCTGGTCTGGAACGGTGACATCCTGACCCTCTATGCCGTGATGGGTATGGTATTACTGTTGTTCCTGAATGTTTCAAATCGGGCCCTGCTGCGCTGGGTTATCGTTCTATTGGTAATGCCCTTACTCATGTATGGGCTTTTGTATGTCACACAGGATGCTGCCTTCTGGGGATCTATGCGCGCTATTTCAGCGGACCTGCAAGCGCAATGGGGTTTTGCAGATCTATCACTCCTGGAGATGCGCACCTCCGATACGCCGCTGGAGGTGCTCTCGGTGAATGTACTCTACTCGATTCCACGCCCAATGAGCTATTTAATGACCGGGCGTTATTTCCACGTGCTTGGGCTGTTCCTCATTGGTGTGCTACTGGCGCGACACTGGCTGCCAAGAATTCGCAATAATGACATTGCCGTGCCGAGGCTTGCCATCTGGTTTGGTGTTATTGGCCTGGTTACCCATTTTGGTTATGCGTATATCAAAGGTTCGATAGGGTCGTCATTTGAATTGAACGGGATGGGCGCGATGCTGGCTATTGTCTACAATGTTGGCGCCACAGTGTTTTCCCTGGCAATTGCCATGCTCTTCCTGCATTTATGGGCTTCTGGGCGCGGCCAATTTATGTTCCGCAATTTCGCTCTGCTTGGGCGCATGGCGTTGACAAATTACATATTTCAGAATATCATCGCGATTCTGCTATTTTTTGGCTACGGCCTTGCCCTGATGCGTAAAGTGCCGTTTGCTTACCTACCCTTGTTTGCGCTTGGTATTATCCTGGCACAATGGCTGTTTAGCAGAGCATGGCTCGGGCGATTCAAGCAGGGGCCGCTGGAGTCTGTTTGGCGTAAGCTGACCTATCGTCCGTCCAGAGCAGGTGTTAAGGGCTAAATATGTGTCCAATGGTCTTAAGACCTCTCCGCAAAGATGACCATAAAGAAAGAGAACAAGCTTCGACAGGATAAACATGATTAACAGGATGAAATAAGAATTCCGGTTTCTATCATGTCAATCCTGTTAATCTTGTCAAACTTTTCTTTATCTGTGTAGATCAGTGTTCATCCGTGTCCAAAGGTTTTAGTTTTTCGGCATTTAAATGTTCTGGGCATGTCCTTCGCCTTGAATTGGAAAGTTTTATATCTTGAATTGATGAGTGAGCTTTAGAATAAATTGCTGTGTATCCGGCAATGCATCGTTTTGCTCATTGATGAAACGGGAATCATTTACCACGAAGTATAAATAGGACAGCGGGGCAAATTCCCAGGAAAAACGGAGATTCCAGCTGGAGTTTTCCGTAAGCGAGTTATATTGATGGAAAGCGAACATCTGAAGCCGTGGATTAAGCGCCAGGCGCAATTCTGAGCCCCACAAATGGATCGTTTCGTCCTCGCTCGCCAGGCCAAGGTTGTTAACGTCATTCACCTCGTAGTCAACGGCCAGTGCTGCATGTGGTGAAGGTGAATACTTAAATCGCACACTGAGTTCATTTCTGGAGCCGTTAAAATAGTCACCGGCTGAAGCAGAAATACTGGTGGAAATCCGGTTGGATTGATCGGAGCCGAAGCGAACCAGGTAGCGCAAAAAATCGTAGTCTTCGGGGGCCAATTCTATTCCGAATGGTCTGAAGAAGCGAACATCTTCCTGCTCCAAACGCTGCCAGTTTGGAATCAGATGAAAGCCAAACCAGCCCCCATTTTCAAACTCCATGCTTACAGGTCTTAATGTTAAGCTACCCTCCTGAAATTTGCGATCTGTGGCTCGATGATACCAATATCCGGTGAAGCTGGGATTGAATTTGCGGATGAAGCTCGGGCGCCATCCCGGACGCCAATCCCCCCACACCGCCGGACTGGTCACAATCAAATTTCTTCGAAGCAAAAAACCGGCGGCCGGGTTGTAGCTTTCTGAAATATATGACTGCACATGGCCGATATATCCCCAGTTTGCCCGGTTGTAGAGCCATACGTATGCCGCCGTACCGTCACCTTCGCCACCCTCTGTCCAGGATTGGGAAATCATCGGCACGGCTGTGGCCGTTTTGGTCAGGCGAAACAAACCATCCAGGCTGACAACGGTATTGTTAACTGCCTTTCTCTCATCCAGTGATTCATCAAATCGGTGAGTTACCAATCCGCCGATGCGGTTGACATCGCCAATATTGCGGCTATAGCGTCCGACAGCAAAATTGCTTGCCGGATTGTCGGAATTGCCTCGCTGACGAATAAGCAAGGCGCCGCCGCTCTGCCTGGTATCGCGATATGTGACTCGCCCGCCGCCATCGATGGGAATCGGGCTGCCTGAGTTGTCCAGCCCAATTCGACGGCTGAAAAAGGGCTTGGCCGCTAAAGTGCTGCCAATGTCAAAGAGACTACCATTTTCGAGGAAAAATTGTCTTTTTTCAGGGAAAAAGACCGAAAAGCGACTGGTATTAATGACTTGTCGATCAGCATCAGCCTCAGCAAAATCAGTATTTACAGTGAGATCCAGAACCGTATTCGGCGAAATGGCCCATTTGAATTCACCACCAATATCAGGTTCATTATCGCTGTCTGTCCCATCAATTGTATTGATTCGGTTCCCTCTACCCGCCAGATAGGGTTGCAGGCGAAGATTTCTTGCGGGTGGTGGAGGCTTTAGGCCTTTTAAGTCCCCGGCGAAATCCATCCGGTAGGGGTTCAAACTGCGGGGCCATTCCGACCAGCCACTGACTTCATTGAGGCGACGGATATTGCGGACAAAATTGACTCCCCAGTCATTGCCGCCGTCCGGATAGCGAAGTGTGGCCCAGGGGATTGCCATTTCCACATTCCAGGACGAATCGGTTAGTTCCGTGCGAACTTTCCAGCTTTCATCCCAATCCGTATTTTGAACCTGTCCATCAATGACTTCTATGTCCCGCAACGCACCATAGGGGTTGGTTTGAAATATCTGGCTGTTTCGATTGTCTTTAAATGCATCGAAACTGACGCCGAAGAGATCGTTCTCAAAGTAATCGAAGTCCCGCCGTAGATCCGGCACTCTTACCCCTGCAGAACCGGCCGTGTCATAGCAGATTGCGCCGACATAAAGATTGTTCTCATCGAATAAAATTCGAACTTCTGTGCCAAATGTGGTTTTACCACCCTGGACAGGTTCTACTTGAACAAAGCTGTCAATAGCTGCGGCAGATTTCCAGTCTTTTTCATCCAATTGGCCGTCAATTTTCAGCGTACCGGTGACAGGTGCCGCCATCATCGCTGCCGGTTTGGAAAAGCTTGTTGTCTCTTGTGCAGTTAAGCTCGTTGCCAGACAGACTGCGATAAAGGAGAAGTGAAAGAGGATTCGAACAAGCCTTGAAGCTTGTGCTGAGAGGTGTTTATAGAACACACAGGACAAGCCTTGCCAAAAGTGAATGGATCTCATGAGCGTCATCTCCTGTGATGGTTGTCAAATTTACCGGAAAGAAAAATCAATTGATGCAACCGAGTTGCAATAGTAGAGATTTTCCTTTATATTTGCAAATTGATTTTTTGAAAGCAGGTGAAGCGACACGATGAGAAAAACCAAAGCAGTTGCGAAAGTCCAAGATCTCTTTAGTCAACGGCAGAGCGCAGTCAGCGTAGTTGAGCTAGTGGATCATTTTAGCAATGCGATGAATAAGGTAACCGTTTATCGCGTATTGGCCCGATTGGAAGAAGAAGGAATCATTCATTCGATCATAGATAAAGATGGTCTCAAGTGGTACGCCAGGGACCAACACCAGTTGCATGAAGCTTGTAACGACCATCATCCGCATTTCCAATGCAGTGCCTGCCGAAGAATGACTTGTCTTCCGGTGCAGGTGACGATTCCGGAAATGGAGAATTATCGAATCGAGAGTGAGAATATCTTGTTAGTTGGTAAGTGTGAGAAATGCCAGGCGGATTTGGACAATTCGTAATTGACAGTATGACAATGAATGGGCGACAGGACGTCGAGCAAAACACGACAAAACATTGGCGGTTTTTGCTATATTTTTTGTAGCTTATTCAAGATAGATTCTTTGTGAAATTCAAATTCCAGAAGAGTGTACCTACTCTAAACTATAGATGATGGACAGGTATACATGGATCTCGATGACGTGTTCTGACTCAGGATGGGTCCCGTCCCTTTTGACGCTCGAACAAGCATGTATACTGATCTGATAAACAGAAAGCGTAAAGATTACACTATGAAAACGGCAAGGACTGCAACAGCGGAAAACAACATTCTACTTGAGCCAAAAAAGACAGGAAAACAATCCACAAATAAGCATCAGCACGACTGCGCTAGCTGCTGCCAGCAAAAAGGGCATCACTTTCATATCCGTCGAATTGAACCGGACCGGGCTGGGCAAAGAAAGGCACTGTGGTATTGTCTCGTTATCACAATTGCGATGACTGCCGTGGAGCTTATTGCCGGTTACCGGACTGGCAGTTTGATGCTGGTCAGCGATGGCATGCATATGTTAAGTCATGCTGCTTCTTTGGCCGTGAGCCTGCTGGCTGTCGCCTTTACAGCACGAAAACCCTCCGAGGACTTACCCTTTGGCTGGTATCGCCTGGAGATTATTGCGGCCATGTTTAACGGCTTTCTGTTGCTTCCATTAGCCGGTTGGATCATTTATGAATCATTCGAAAGAATGATGAATCCGGAAATAATCAATACCGGTGAAATGATTGTGGTTGCCATTATCGGATTGATTGTGAACCTGGTAACGGCCGGCATTCTGCACCGCACTGGTGTGGAAGACCTGAATACCCGTAGTGCTTATTTGCACATGCTCGGAGATTTGTTTTCGTCCGTTGTTATCATTATCGGTGGCGTGGTAATGATGTATTCCGGTTGGCTTTTCATAGATCCCTTGCTTAGCACGCTGGTTGCGGTCCTGGTTCTGAAATGGTCCTGGGCGCTGTTGGGAGACTCGTTTCGCATTTTGCTTGAAGGCAAGCCCGATGGAGTAGATTGCGATAAGGTTAAGCATGCTGTGAAAAAGAAGTTGCCGGAAGTTCGTGACATTCACGATTTGCGCATTTGGGAAATCACTTCACAATACTTTTGCTGCACGATGCATGTGGTTTTTAAAGACATGCAGTTGAGTGAGGTTGCCGAGCTGAAATCAGGGATTCGGCATCTGCTGCATGACGAGTTCAACATCGGGCATGTGGTGATTGAGGCTGAGTGCGAACCGGTTCCAACCGCGGTCGACACTGCGGTTGATGGTAGCACAAAGCCCGCAAAAGAGCTCGTGCGTGATTATTGAAAATATTGGTATGATTTCGTGAGGTTATCCCCCCTCAATCTCCCCCCAGGGGGAGATTGAGGGGGGACGAAGACTACAAGCCTAATGCTGCATTCACCAACCTATCACCAGCTCGTCTCGCCCCGGCGATATTTCGCGACGCAGGACCCAGTTCGAGTTCCGCGAGCGGGCCCGAGACGTGAACCCGCGGATGCCAGCGAAGTGCTTCGTCCACAATGGGGAAGCCGCAGCGTGCGCACGGCAACGAGGCCGAGGCGATCAGGGCATCGATCATCGCTCCGCCCGGGCGAGTCGATGCAAACCCGGTCGCAAGCAACACGCGTTCTGCTTCCACGACCTTATCATCAGCAAGCTGCAACTTGAGGGCATCGTTCTCTACGTTGAGCCCCTTTACCTCGCCTTCATGCCAATAAAGCTGTTCACGCCTGATGGCGCTTCGCAGCGCTCGCCGGATTTCAGGCGGCACCGAACCTCTATGGCGTGCCTCGCTTATCATGGCGCGACGACGGTCGGGATCTTGCTCACGACCGAATTTGGACATTAATTTGGGTCCGAGCCAGCCGGGGTCGCTGTCGAACTGGTGCTCGCGCATCGTGTGGCGCGAGACGAGATGAACTTGATGCCCTTCCTGAAGAAGACGGAGGGCCACCTGAGCCGCCGATATGCCGCCGCCTACCACCACAACAGTCTCACTACTTGACGGCCATCCATTGAAGCCCGAGTTAAAGACGTGGTGCACGCGCGCATCGTTCTTTGGGGCCCAGTCAGGCCATTCCGGTTGCTCACCAGCGCCGATGGCCAGAACAAGGTTCCGGGCTGCGATCTCATGTCCATTCACGAGCTGAACACCGACCCCATCACAGTCAACAGAACAGGTGATAGCACGATCACGGATGTGAATATCGGAGAGACCGAATGTCTCTACAACCTGCTCGCAGTGCGCATTGAAAAGAGAGAGGGCCGGTCTGCTGTAAGGAGCGATGAAGAGGGGAGGCTTTCTCTTTTTGGCTTTACCGGCGAAGCGTTTCAGCGACCACGGGTCGAGGTCGAGATGGTGCACCGACGGTGAACGCAAGTGTGCCATTCCGGTCGTAGCAGTGCAGGCGCGCCAGCGTTCTAGCAGCTGATTACCCGGGTCCACAATGCGGAGTTGTTCGGGTTGTACACCCGCCTCACCGATCAAGCGCGCAGCGATATGCACGCCGTGAATCCCACCACCAATGATCAGCCAGTCCAGATTCATACTTTATATCTCTCCCGATTTTTGCGGAGGCTGATCATTCCATTTCCTCTTCCAAGATGAGTTCCGGAAATGGATTCGGGAGACCTTCCCAGGCTTCACTGTTTGCAACAGCGAGGTGTTCGTGGAGAAGGCACGCGTCAAGCTTCGAACGCATTGCCGCCTCATCCATCTGCTGGCCGATGAAGACCAGCTCCTGTATGCGATCGCCAAAGCGCGGATGCCAATCCGCCTGCTGATCAGGACGCTCTCCTTCCTCGTCAGGCCACTCGTCGCGAGGAACGGCTGCCCACCACCGCCCGGCCGGAACGACTTCGCTAACACCACCGGCCTGGGCCCATTCATAAGCGACGCGGTGATCCGCAGCTACCCAGAAGAAGCCCTTTGAGCGAAGCACGCCGTTCCAGTTGTCGTCGTCGTGAAGGTATGCCCAGAACTTCTCAGCGTCAAAAGGCTGCGATGTACGATAGGTAAAGCTCGATATGCCATATTCCTCCGTCTCCGGGGTGTGCTCGCCCTGTAGTTCTCGAATCCAACCGGCGGAGCTTGCTGCTTTATCATAGTCGAACAGACCGGTATTGAGCACAGCCTCCAGCGGAACTTCTCCGCGTGTTGTGGAAAGGATCTTTGCGCCGGGATTGAGTGCTTTTACAACAGCCTTGACTTCCGAAGCTTTTTCTTCGCTGACAAGATCGAGCTTGTTTAGCACGATGACATCGGCAAATTCAACCTGGTCGACGAGCAAGTCGGTTACTGTCCGTTCGTCTTCTTCGCCGAGTGACTCGCCTCGTTCCTGGAGTGCTTCCGCCGCATTGAAGTCTCGCAGGAAGCTTGCTGTGTCTACGACAGTGACCATGGTGTCAAGGCGCGACACCTGGCTTAGACTAACACCTTCTTCGTCTTCAAAAGTAAAAGTTTGCGCGACCGGGATCGGTTCAGAGATGCCGGTAGACTCAATGAGCAAGTAGTCGAAGCGGCCTTCCTGGGCCAGTCGCGACACTTCCGCGAGTAAATCGTCTCGAAGTGTGCAGCAGATGCAGCCGTTTGTCATCTCGACCAGCTTTTCCTCAGTCCGAGATAGTTGAGCGCCCCCGCGTTCGACAAGCGCCGCATCAATATTCACTTCGCTCATGTCGTTTACAATCACCGCTACGCGACGCCCCTCACGGTTATTTAGCACCTGATTGAGCAGCGTGGTTTTTCCAGCACCGAGAAAGCCGGACAGAACCGTAACTGGTAATCTGGGTTGAGTCATTTCACGTCTCCTAACTTCTAAAAGAATAGTTTATACAATAGTTTGATATTTTGACCTGGCTCCGGCATGACGTGTTTCACCCAGTTCAAGTGTTTACGATATTCGGTGTCGAAAACATTGTCAGCACTCAATGAAACGGTATGATAAAAACCCTGACCTGTAAAATTATACTGCCCAAACAAGCTTACCACCGCATAGCCGTCGGTTGACGTCTCAAAGGGACCGATCCGATTTTGCGCATCCGCCGCCGTAATCCCGCCACCAATCGTGAACTGGCCGGATTGATAGCGAAGGTTGAGTTTGCCTGCCAGGGGCGGAATACGCGGCAGGGGCCTATTGGCATTTGTCAATTCTCCTCTGACATAACTGACGGTGCCGCTGGCAAACCATTTTGAGAATAACTGCCAATCGAACTCGCCTTCTACTCCGCTCAGCAGAGCATCATCTTCACCGCTAAAGCGGTATTCAAAAAGGGAATAAATCCGTCTGCTGCGCTGACCGGTGTTCTCCGGGAAAATATATTTGTCAATATCATTGCGGAATACCACCAGCCGGAAGTTCCCGCGGCTGCGTTTGTGCTCAAGGAAAGCCTCCAGACCGAGTCCCTGTTCTTCATCCAAATCGGCATTACCGATTTCATATGTGTATACTGCCAAATGCGGGCCTTCTGAGAACAATTCCTCAATACCGGGCGCCCGGAAAGTACGCATGGCGGTGGCTCCCAGGGAAAACCCTTTCCCAATATTATATATTCCGGAAACAGAACTTGAGATTCCCCGGAAGCTACGTGAGCGCACCACGCCTGCCTGGGTGGTATCTCCCACATGTTGAGTGGGATTCACATCTTTAGCATCAAAACGGAGAGCGCCGTTAAGGGCGAATCTGTTCCATGATGCTTCCTGGTAAATAAATACCGCACCGGAATATTCCTTGGAACGCGGTGTCAGATTTCGTCCTCTGGGTGTGCTGTGGTCGCGGAATTCTCCCCAGAAGCCCAGCACTCCGTTGCGCAATTTGCCACCTTGATCAAAGTGCGCCGTTGCCGAAAGATGCTGGGTTCGCACATCAAAGCCGGTTCCGGTGATTTCCCGACCGAGTCTTCTACTAATCTCGATTTCCGAATGTTGATATCGGGTGTAAGAATGGCGGAGCTCAATTTGGCGAATCCCGCGGAGCTTGGGGAGTAATTCCGCCTTGCTTTCCAGGTGCATGCGATCCAATTCTATGCGCACCCCACCAGCATGTCCCCCTTCCGGGTCGGGCGGAATGCCATATTCAGAATCGTAGAAACTGCCGGCAGTGCCCAGGTATCCCCAGGATCTTATAAGGCTGATACCGGCGGAGCCGTTCATTGTGTTTATATGGGTATTTTCCAATGTGCCTTGCGGGGTGGAAATATCTTCTGCTCGTCGATAACTGCCATCCAGCCGAACAGAAAAAGGGCCTAACGGCGCCTTCAAAAATGCCCCGCCGGAATAGCCCTGGTTAACAGATTCTCCTTGCACGCTAAGGGAGCCATAGGTATGATGCGCCAGGGTAGCCGGAACATATCCGCGCTCTACATTTATGACACCGCCGAGCGTATTGGAACCGTATAGCAGTGCTTCCGGCCCGCGAATCACTTCGATGCGTTCTGCGGTCAATGGTTCAATCACCACCGCATGGTCAGATGATGTTGCTGAGAGGTCCCCGGTGCGTTCCCCATCTTCGATGACCATTAAGCGATCCCCGCTCATTCCACGCAGCACCGGTCGTGCGGGCGCTGGCCCCATGGTGCGCTTGGAAATGCCCGGCTCGTCTTCAATTGTTTCGGCAATGGTGCGTCCAAGATTCTGGCGCAGTTTCTTGCCGCTCACTTCGACATCAGCTTTGGTCAACTCCGTGAGGAGATCTATCTGCTGGCCCTCAACCACGATTTCGTCTACCTCGATGGGGGAACTGCTTAGCTTTAGATCGATCCGCGTTGTATCCGTATCCTCAATGCTCACAGAAACCCTGCGGCTGCGATAACCAACCCGAAAAGTTTGCACTGTGTACACGCCGCCGGGAAGATTGAAAAAGTGAAACTCGCCATCGTCATGTGCGGTTGTGGAGCGGTTCAATTCCACTATCAGGACTTGCGTTACGCCCAATGGCTCACCGGTGTTTGAATCGACTATCCTTCCAAACAGTGCATTGCCGGAGGCGGGATTCTCCTCCATGCCTTCGCGGTCATTGGCATAACAGATGTCGCTCAAGAGACTAAAAGCGATTCCCAGAAGGAGAATCGCTTTTAGTAAAGACTTTATGTGTCGCATTATTGTACCGTTACAGGTATGTTCGGCGTATCAAATTCCGGAGCGCCATCATGCAATAACCTCACTACAAATGTTGTAGAACCCGTTTGTTTTCCGACAACGACCATTTCATAGGCGGCATCTTCATACTGCATGGCTTCCGCTGTAGCAGCATCTGCATTGATGTAGCTCAGGCTATGTTCATCGGGATCCGGCTGGAAAGTTTCTCCGTCTTCATCGAGGAAAAAGACAACCAGGTGATCGGTGGTATCGCCTGCTGCAACGCTGATGCTTCCGGTCACAACTCCCTCATTGACAGTTACCAAGGTATCTCCGCTATCTTCTTCGATGATAACCAGGCCGACAGGTTCTCTTTCGCCACCATGCTCTTCAACGTGGATTTCGATCGGTGCGGATTCAAAATCGGGGTGGTCGCCGTGGATAACACTAATCGTCAGATCGGTATGCCCATGTTCATTACCCATAACATGAAAGGACCAATCCTCTCCCGCGTGCTGAACCGTTGAAGCAATATCTTCATCTTCAATATTCAAGGCCATGCTAAATTCATCCTCTTCCGGTATGCCTTCGTTACCATCTTCATCAATAAAACGAACGCTGATCAGCGTCGTCAGGAGGCCTTCTTCTACTTCAATTTCACCGGTAACAACGCCATTTTCATAAGTAACAACATCCACGCCATTCTGGCGCAGCTTTAACCCAACTGCCTCAAAATGTTCATCTTCTTCAGGTGGGGCTGTACTATCGCTGCCGCAACCGGTGGCTAGAATGACTAACCCGGTAATTACGGCCAGAATTCTAAAAATGGCCTTCATATCTTTTCGTAACATGTTATCTCCTCTCTTATATGCTATTTGAAATGATACCTTTTCTTACCAGAGATTGGAATAAGAACAGGCTGTGCCTTTAGTGGCGGAAAAACGGTTGTTGGTATTTGCTCAGCCGCAGCGTGCAAAGCATTCATCAGCGAAACCCTAAAACACAATTCAAGATGAGTTGTGCCTTGTTAGTGCTTACCGTGGCGCGATTGATTTGCAAGACTCGACCTTGCCACATCCGGAATAGCACAGAAACCTGTTAAGGCTTGGCCCCAGATAGGCTTTTTGCAGAAACAGCTATCAAAAAGCGCAATTGTCGAGACCTTTGAATAAATACTTTGAATGCTATGCGAAGCAGTCGAGCGCAGGGGGGGCTTTATTAAGGAACTGAAATCCGGAAAAAGGTGGGGGAGGTGGAAGTTCTTCAAGAAATAGAAAAACAATGGCCCTGGATGGGGCAAGCAGCGTAAATGTCAATACGAATAGCAGGCAACTGGTGATCAAATTGATCCGGAAAAAACAAACCGGACATTCATCACAGTCATCACACTTGTGCGTATGAGAACTTGCCGCCGGAAAGGCGAACAAGCTTCCTAACCACAAGCCAAGTAAGACAATCAGAACTATTCTATTAACTAACTTCATGCTTCTATTGTTTTTTATTTGCAAATAAGATCTTGCAGGCGTATTGATTTAACCGGCATAGTATCTCTTGCTGTTGCAACAGAGTTGCAATAATAGGTAATTCTAAGTTTTATTGCAAATTGTTTTTTTGAAAGCAGACCGCACAATAAGCGGTTAAGGGTGATGAAGGGCGTGTGGATTTTCTCTGCTGCTATCTCCGTGAGGGGAAATAGCGGGAGACAATGACTATAAGTTCGGTTCGATGCAGTCCAGAAGTTGCTCTTCCCAGGCGCTGTCAATATCGCTGGCAATGATTTCAACCCGGCTTTCTACACATTCGTCGAGAACCATTTCTGTTAAGGCGTCCGGGGTCAAGTTATAGCCGAAGACTCCGGATTCGGTGATAAATACCGCCTTCATGCGTTCCGCCTCGAGGCCGCGGAAAAAAGCAATAAGCTTGCTACGGTCAAAGACCTGACGCGGCGTGAAGCGCCAGCCGACACTCTTGAAACCTTCTCCCTTATTCTCTACTTTGAGGTAGCCGGATTCCGGAATAGGCATTTCAGAAACAGACGGCTGCTGATTTTCACCTAAGTCCGGGTAATGCTGTGGGTCTGCCGAGGCGCTGGTCGGGCCTTCCAGCCACGACGGCTCAAGGATGCCCTGTTCGGTAATAAGGAGTTTGGCATGCGCCGCGCCTTGCTCTCTTGCATAGGCCTCCAGAACTTCTCGGTCCCCATCTCGATAGAGGTCTGATTTGTTGCCCACGATAACATCAGCGATAGCAATCTGCTGGTTGAAGGTTTGGTGATTGGTATAGCGACTGTCAGACAGGTGACGGGCATCGACAAGTGTGACAATTTTATGGATGGAAAGGCTCTCCTGATAAAATTCACCAGAGAGTACGCCAAGCACTTCAATCGGATGCCCTAATCCGGTCGGCTCAATCAGCAGGCGATCCGGTCGGGCGCGGGAGAGCAGCAAATTCAAGGCAATCTGCATTGGCAGTCCCGCTGTGCAGCACATGCATCCTCCGGGAACCTCGCGGATAAAAACACCCTGTTCTTCGCTATGCTGCCCTTCGAAAAGGCTGCCATCAACGCCAATCTCGCCAAACTCGTTGACCAAAACAGCCCATCGTTCATTAGCGGGTTTGTTTTTCAATAGATGCAAAATGGCCGAGGTCTTTCCGGAACCGAGAAAACCGGTAATAATATTTGTCGGCACATTTGAGATGCGCTTTTCATTGCTCATACGGGATAACCTTTCAGATGGTTGTCCCCCCTCTATCTCACCCCGGGGGGAGATAGAGGGGGGATTCTTTGACATACCAACTACGATGTCAGGCCTGGTTGTCTACAATGCACCTTCAACAAAGCTATAGATCGAGTCTGCATTTAGCATGATTTTGTTGCCTTCGCTGTGTTCCGCAACAGCTGCGAGATGTGCACGCTTAAACTCCGCCATTTGATCTTGAGGCACTTGACTGAGTAGCCCCTTATAGCCGGCGCTATTTAGCAGTCTCCACCAGCCGTCGATGTCGATTGGGTAGCGAATGTCCTCGCGAATCATCCGCGGGCTGGAAATCCCGGCATTTTGACACAGGTCTTCGATCTCTGTTTCATTTTGCAGCTTGTATGGCATCTCCGGCAATTGAATTTGATATGCTTCCAACGAAGTCAGGAAAAGATCCACATAGGGTTGAAATGCATCGCCCGTGAAGGTAGAAAATGCAAAAATACCGCCGGGATTCAGTTTCGCTCTCAATTTACGGAGTGTTGTTGGCAGCTCGGGAAGGAAAAACAGCGCATACCCTCCCGTGATCAGGTCATATGAATCTTTCGCCTCGAGCGCTGCCAGAACATCTGACTCGCTAAAGCTGACGTTTTCAAGATTTAATTGCCTGGCCTTGTTGCGAGCGATCTTGAGCATACCGGCGGAAATATCTATGCCCCGAATCCTTAGCTGGCGATAGCGCTGGGCGGCATTTATTGCTATAGCGCCTGTGCCGCAACAGATATCCAGCATGGCGCCACCCAGATCAGGCGGGAGATGGCCAAGGAGCTTGCTTGCAGATATCTGAAAAAAGGCGTTCTCGTCATAGTTGGAAGCTACACTGTCAAACAAATCTGCTATCTGCCTGGTAGGATTACTCACCTGATATGACCTCATTGTTCTAAATAAACTGATGAAAACCTATCGTGTGCTTGCTAAAAATGCAATCCAAAAGAAAACTGAATTTCGGCAGGAAATGAATCGAAATATGTTGGTTTGAAAGTGTTTCTTGTAAAAAATTTTCACTTTTCTTTTGTGTTTAGTAAAAAATTTGTAAAATGCTGCTGTGTCGTAGGCGGTTTTTGCCTTTTTCTCAGGTGTGCACGGATTTGTATCGTAAAATTCAATGAGTATCACCCTTTCACATACAAATTTATTTCACCCCATTTATTGAATTTAACATGTGCCATTTAAAGTGAGGACATCCTATGAGACTGATTTCTACCATTTTAGTTTTATGCAGCGTCTTGAGTTTTACAGCTTTTGCTCAAGGAGATCCCGATACGCTCTTTTATGGTGATGATCCTGCAACGGTTTTTGAAAACCCTTTTGGATGGGGATATATTGCCGGAACCAATGAATACGGCGATGTTGGCAAGTATCAGCGCTTTGATTTTTTTGGCGAATTTGACGTGACCGGTGCCATCATTTATATGGGGGCAATGAGCATTGTCGATGACCCTGATCCCATTCGCATCGTCTTCAAAAGAACCAACGGCATTAATGGTGGCCCCAGTCGGGAAACCATTGCCACCATTAACACCACTGCCGACCAGTTCGACATCAGCGGTGCCGGCACCTCGTTCACACTGCCTGCACCCATTCCTGTGAATGGCAACCTCTTTGTCCCGGATACCCTTTTTGTCGGCGTCGAATGGGATTCGACGCATAATGACACCTTCGCCGTTCTTTGCGATACCGCCGGACTTGGCGATTTAGAGGACCGTGCCTGGGAAATGTTCAGTGATAGTACCGTTCAGCGTTTTAATGAACAGAGCTCTTTTTCCTGGTTGCTGGATGCCGATATGTGGGTTGCTGCCCTTCATTATCCAGCCGGCGTTGTTGGTATAGAAGCTCAGGGGGACAATCTCAGCAAGGGATTTGAATTGCGGCAGAACTATCCGAATCCGTTTAATCCTGAAACCAGCATCAGCTTCAGCATCCCCAGTGCCGGAACGGCAAGCCTGACAATTTATGATATTGCCGGGAAGGAAATCCGTTCTTTGGTAAATGGACATCTTGCCGCCGGTGAATATCTTGAAAGGTGGGATGGGCGCGATCAAGCAGGTGCGCTGGTGGCCAGCGGCATATATTTTTACCAACTCGCCTTCGATCAATTTAAACAAGTGAGAAGACTTGTGCTGATGAAATAGCGGCAGTGGCATATTCATTTCAACCCGGGACTTAAAATGAAAAAATGGCTGCTTTATATCATCCTTCTGCCGCTATGGGGCTTTTCCCAGAGCGGCGCCGATGAACTGGTAAATGTCAGGGAGCTTATTCCGGATATTGTGCTTGATCTTCGATATAATACAACCAACAATTTCATCGGGGAAAAGCTCTATTCGACAGATGAATGCTTTCTTTCCCACATTGTTGTTGAACGCCTGATTTTGGTTCAGGATAGCTTACGCAATATCCGGCTTCACGACAATATTGCATACCCGCAAGGATTGGGACTCAAAATCTGGGATGGTTACCGTCCCAGGGCAGTGCAATACCTGATGTGGGACATACTGCCGGATCCTCGCTTTGTCGCCAATCCCGAGTTCGGTTCCTCACACAATCGCGGTGCAGCGGTTGATGTAACCCTGGTAGACAATGCTACCGGGGAGGAACTGCCAATGCCAACCGACTTTGATGATTTTTCCGACCAGGCTGGTCACAACTACACAAATTTGCCGGCGAATATCATCGCCAATCGGCTCCTGTTGCGCAATCTGATGGTTGATGTTGGCGGATTCAGCTTGCTGAACACTGAATGGTGGCATTATTCATATGGGCCGGCGAGAGTTTACCCCCTGTTGGACTTTCAAATGAAGTGAGGCAGGTATGAACAAGCTTTTGACAATACTGCTACTATCCGCAATGCTTGCCGTGGCGCTCTACGGGCAGCAAGAGAGTGTTTTGACGAGCGGCGATGAATTCCGCGTGAATTCCTGGACAGACTCTACCCAGCGAGCGCCTGTTATTGCTAGAGATGGCGCCGGTAATTACATTGTCGTATGGGTCTCAACTGCTCAGCAAGACGACGGTTCAGAAGGAGATATCTTTTTTCAGCAATTCGATGCCAATAATGAAGCGCTTGGCACAGAAACCCTGGTAAATCTTCGTACCGACGGGGACCAAAAGCGTGCGGCAGTGGCCATGAACGATGCGGGCGATTTTGTTATTGTCTGGGCATCTTTCACTTCTGTCGACTCACTATTTGACATTTATGCCCGTGTCTATCAAAATGGCCAACCGCTCGGTGATGACATATTGGTAAACGACGTTGTTGCCCACAGTCAGAGCAACCCGGCAGTGGCGATGGACAATACCGGCAATTTTGTGGTCTGCTGGGACTCATGGTCTCAGGATGGCAGCGACCGTGGTGTCTATGCCCGACGTTTTGATTCCGCCGGTATAAAACTGGGCAGTGAATTCAGGGTGAATACAACCGTCACGTATAGCCAGGCAAGACCTGCAATTGAATATACGCCCGATGGAGAATTTGTTGTTGTGTGGGAATCATGGAATCAGGATGACAGTAATCCCTCGGGATACGGCGTTTTTGGACAACGCTTTGACAACGACGGAAATCCCGTCGGCAGCGAATTTCAGGTGAATACCTACGTCGAGAACTACCAGTGGTTTGCGGATCTTGCGACTTTCTCTGATGGCGGATTTGTTGTGGTCTGGTGCAGCTGGGAGCAAGACGGCTGGGACGGTGGCATTTATTTTCAGCGTTTCGACGCTTCCGGCAATAGACTTGGCGAGGAAAGCAGGGTACATGTGACTGACGTTCGCTACCAATGGCTGCCAAAGGTCGCTGCTTTTCCGGACGATCGCTTCGTGGTGGTCTGGTCCAGCTGGCAACAAGATGGTAGTCGCGATGGCGTCTTTGCCCGTTTGTTCGATGAGGATGGCGAGGCGATTTCCTTTGAAACGCCGGTGAATGAATACAATGATGATTTCCAATGGGAACCGGCAGTTAGAGCAATCGATGCCAATACCTTCCTCACTGTTTGGGCAAGCTGGGGACAGGAAAACAACGATTATGAAATCTTCGCTCGGGAGATTGAAGCGCTTTCCGGGGAGGGAATCCTTGCAAGCAGCGCCGTCATGCCAGTTAGCGGCAATTCCACCAGTCACTATCGCGTTCATGTTGTCGACTCCGCGGCATTGATGGACTACACCTACGAAATTACTTTTGATACCACCATTTCAAGCACCTTCCTGGCAAATATCACCAATGTTGCTCGCGGTGACACCGTGGTCGCCGGCTTTCCGCTGGACAAGGGGGAAGAGGTATTCTATTTGACCGATGCTTTTGACGGCATAGCGGTCGAATTTCAGCCGGAATTTGATCTTGGTTTGGACCATGATGCGGCCTTCCTGGTGAATCAATCCGGGACCGATTTAGAGTTTGAAGTTGTCGATCCAACCAGTTTCTACAACGTGGCGCCGGTCGATATCGCATTGATATGGGGAAGCACCGACACCCTGGCGAACGGCCGCTACGTGACGCCCCTTGATACTGCTGTGGGTACAACCGGCCTACTGGAGGTTGAAGTACCCTTCTTCGCCTGGGATCTGACCAACAATCAGCGCACGGGCCTATGGGTGCTGGAACCAACCGCCAATCGCAATCAGCAATGGGAGGCCGGGGAGCAAATCGGCATTCTGACGCCGGCGCCGTATAGTCAAAATGCCCCCGATACTCACGCCTGGATCGTAAATAGCCTGCCTGCCGGCAGCAGCTCACTACCGGGAATCGGAGACACTCTTTTTGTGCTGACGGTTCGCCCGTTGACTGTTGCAGACAGCATTCGCTTTCAGGCGAGCCGCAGCAGCATTACCGGCATTCGCAGCCCGGAGAATCCCATAATTAATACCGTTGAATTGCGTCAAAACTATCCCAATCCTTTCAACCCAAGCACAACGATTGATTTCCGGGTAGAAGGTCTTACGGGCAGCCAGGCTTCATCAAAACCGGGTTTGGTGACAATTACAATTTATGATATCCTTGGCCGTAAGGTACGGACCCTGCTGAGAGAACGAATGGCGCCGGGCAGCTATTCAGTCGTGTGGGATGGTCGAAATAATCGCGGTGAAGCGGTGGTTTCCGGCATCTACTTCTACCGCCTGACGCTTGGCAGTCAATTTCGAACCAAAAAGATGCACGTTGTGAAGTAAAGAATGGTGTCTCATGCACCTTGATCATACTTAAAGGGAGAAGTCTATGGCCTTACAAGGCCGCAAATCAAGAGAGTTGTTTCAAAGGGCGCTAAAGGTGATGCCCTATGGCGTCAATTCCAATTACCGCTACTTCAGTGATGAAGATACCCTGGTGTTTAGCCATGCCGAAGGTCCGTATGTGATTGATCCGGATGGCAATCGATTTATAGATTATCGCCTCGGTTGGGGGCCGGTCATACTTGGCCACGGTGATTCATTTGTCAATAGCCGTGTGAAAGAGGCCATTGATCATGGTCAGGTGTTTGCCGCCACCCATGCCTGCGAGATCAGCGTAGCAGAGCGCATTATTGATCTTTGTCCCGGTGTTGAGATGGTGCGGCTGACCAATACCGGTTCGGAAGCAACCATGCATAGCTTGCGCCTGGCGCGAGGGTATACCGGTCGCGACCTCATCTTGAAGTTTGAAGGATGTTATCACGGCGCCCATGACCACGTTCTTTGGAGCACCGCCAATGCCAAAATTGACGAAGTTGGCTCCCTCAATCAGCCAAGGGCCTACAAAGGCAGCATTGGCATTCCGGAAAGCTTGCGGGAGCTGATTGTTACCTGCCCCTGGAATAACAGGGAAGTGCTGGCTGATCAATTGAAGCAATATGAAGGAAAAATTGCTGCGATTATCATGGAACCGATGCTGGGCAATGGAAATGCTTTAATGCCTGATCCCGGATATCTCGAGTATGTGCGGGCGCTTTGCGATGAATACGGTATTGTGCTGATATTTGACGAAGTGAAGGTTGGTTTCCGGATTGCTCCCGGTGGTGCCCGGGAATATTTCGGTGTTCACCCGGATATTTCCTGCTACGCAAAAGCGATGGCGAACGGTTATCCTATTGCGGCAATTGCCGGGAAGAAAGAATTGCTTATGAACTTTGGTCCTGGTAAAGTGTTCCAGGGGGGCACCTATTCCGGCAATGTGCTGTCAACGGCAGCGGCAGATGCGACCCTGGAGCGAATGCAGAGCGGGGAAGTGCATCGTCAGATCAACAGGGTTGGAACGATGCTGATGGAAGGATTGTCGGAAATTTTCACCCGGCATTCGATTGTGCATCATCTTCATGGCACGCCGGCGATATTCAATATCTCATTTTCGCAAGATCCGCCGAAAGATTGGCGGCAGTTGCTGGAAAACGCTAATTTTGAATTATACGAAAGCGTTATCATGTACCTTGCAGAAAATGGCGTGCTTCGCGAGCCTTTTGCAATAGAACCATTTTATCTCTCAGCCGCTCACAGGGATGAACATATTCATCTGACCCTTGAATTGTTTGAGCGCGGGCTAAAGAAAGTCCTCGAAGGCAGCTATTTGACCAAAGGGATTTTACCTGTCGATGTCGATTTCTAGGATAGCGAACTATGACCCAAATTTGCCGGCTACATGCAATTCTTGTTTCTATTCTGCTCGGTATTTTTCTGTCTTCTTTTGCGCAGGAATATCGCATTGAACCGCCGCAGGTCGTGCTCGTTGGCGTGCCCTTCGATGTTTCTGTAAATGGCGAATTTGCTCCGGGCGCCGACCTGAAGCTGGTTGTTGAAGGGCAGAATGTGGCAACTTCGTCAGATCCGCTTAATCCGAACACCCTTAATTTTGAGAATATACGGCTCGACAACAGCGGTGAGGCAAGAATTCAGCTTCGCAGTGGAGAAAGCGTTTTAGCATCTGCCACCGCGCGAGCCATTCCTGCCTGGGTGTCACTCTTGCCGCCTTTAATTGCCATCGGATTGGCTTTTTGGATACGCGCAATTGTCCCGGCTTTGTTTGCGGCCATTTGGTTTGGTGCCTGGGCGGCGAACGGACTGACGATCACGGGTTTCTTCACCGGGCTATTTGATTCCTTTCAAGTGTATGTCTTAAATGCAGTGGTCGATGCGGACCATGCTGCCATTATTCTATTCACCTTTATGCTTGGTGGGATGGTGGGAATTATTTCCCGCAACGGGGGCATGCATGGTATCGTGAACTATCTAATGGACAAAGCCAGCGACAGGCGAAGTGGACAGGTGTTTATCTGGTTATTGGGGCTCTTCATATTCTTTGATGACTATGCCAACACCTTGATTGTTGGCAACACCTCCCGAATGTTGAGTGATCGCCTGAAGATTTCCCGTGCAAAGCTGGCTTACCTGGTGGATTCCACTTCAGCGCCGGTGGCGACAGTTGCAATTATTACAACCTGGATTGGATTTCAGGTCGGATTGATTTCGGATGCAATAGACGGTTTGAATGGCTTGGATCAGTCAGCGTATCTGATTTTTCTAAATTCACTTTCTTATAGCTTCTATCCTTTCCTGGCGATCTTCTTTGTCGGACTCATCGCATTTAGCAGGCGTGATTTTGGGGCAATGTATGAAGCGGAAAAGGCCGCATTACAGAAGCGTGAGATAGAAAATCCGGAGGGAGACGAGGAAGGAGATGGAGCGGAGTTGCTCGTCAAGAGCGGCATTCCGCATCGCCCTATCAATGCGCTGCTGCCAATCCTGGTGCTTATCGGCACAGTCATCACAACTATCTACATGACCGGAGAAGGTGAGCAATTACAAGATATCCTTGGATCAGCGGATTCCTACAAAGCGTTGGTTTATGGCACACTGCTGAGTGTCGTGGTTGCCGGCGCTTTGTCTGTCAGTCAGAGACTGCTCACCATTGACGAGACCTTTACGGCCTGGTATAAAGGTGTGAAATTCATGTTAATGGGCATCATTGTCCTGGTAATGGCCTGGGCCCTGGCGGATATTTCCAACGCTCTGCATACTGCCGATTATATCGTGTCTCTCCTGGGAGAAACCATGCCGATGAGTCTACTACCCGCGGCAGTCTTCATTATTGCCGCAATTACGGCATTCGGTTCCGGATCCAGTTGGGGGGTAATGGCCATTCTGATGCCGCTGGTGGTGCCGCTATCCTGGGCGGTTTTGGAGAATAATGGCGGTATAGATGCTTCAAATATCCACATCTTTTATTCGACGATCGCCTGCGTTCTGTGCGGTGCGGTTTGGGCTGATCACTGTTCACCGATCTCCGATACCACAATCCTGACCTCAATGGCAACCGGCTGCGAGTTAATGGAGCACGTTCGCACACAGATACCTTATGCGCTGGTCGCGGGAGGCGTCGCCTTGTTCATTGGCACTTTACCGGCTGGCTTTGGCGCGCCCTGGTATCTGTTGATCTTTATTGGATTCATCATATTGGCTGCTGTTATATGGACTTTCGGTAAAACCCTTCCTGAAGAGGTTTAACACATGACTGGTAAAAAGCAATATCGTCCGATGGACGCCATGATTTATCCCCGTTTTGAAGGTCTCCGTTCTTTTATGCGTCTGCCGCATGTGACGGATTTGCACGATGTAGACTTTGCCGTTGTTGGGGTGCCTTTTGACACCGGCGCGACTTTTCGGGTGGGCGCGCGCTTCGGCCCTGCCGGCATTCGCGACAATTCTCTCTTGCTGCGTCCCTACAATCCGGTCCTGGACGTCGATATATTCCAACACTGCTCCGGAGTTGATTACGGTGATCTGCCGGTTATTCCGGGCTATCTTTCCGAGTCTCACTTGCAGATTGAAGAGGGGGCTAGAACCGTTTTGGCTTCCGGAACGACGCCCATTTTTCTTGGCGGCGATCATTCGGTTTCCTTGCCATTGTTGAGAACTGTCGCAGCGAAACATGGTCCGGTGGCTTTAATCCAGTTTGATTCGCATAGCGATTTATGGCCGGGGTATTTTGGAGAAAAGGACACCCACGGCACCCCGTTTAGAAGAGCTGTGGAGGAAGGGCTGATTGTTGTGGAGCGCTCCGTCCAGGTGGGCTTGCGAGGTCCGCTGTATGAGAAGAGTGATACAGCCATGTCGCGTGAAGCCGGCATGCTTGACATTACTGGTCCGGAATTACATGCAATGGGAATTGAAGAGGCGCTTCGCAGAATCCGCGATCGAGTTGGCGCCGGCCCGGCATATTTGACATTTGATATAGATTTTGTGGATCCGGCCTTTGCTCCGGGCACAGGCACGCCGGAGGTCGGCGGCTTTAACGGGTATCAGTCTCTTGCCCTGGTGCGCGGCTTGCAAGATATCTCTTTTGTGGGATTTGACTTGGTTGAAGTGATGCCGGCTTATGATCCGGCAAGCGTTACCAGCCTTTTGGCGGCCAATATCATTTATGAGTTTATTTCCATCATCGCCTTACAGAAAAGCAGGAAAGTCCGGGGTTAAGCGGAGAGACCTTATGTCACTAGCAAATGATTTTCAACTTTTGTCACCAGTTTGGACCCATTTGACCCAAATTGCGCCGATAAGAGGGGAGGGCATCTACCTCTTTGATGGGGCTGGCGACGCTTATATGGATTTCACTTCCGGTATCGGCGTGGTCAATACCGGGCATTGTCATCCCCGGGTGGTCAAGGCGGTTCAGGAGCAAGCTGATAAACTGCTATTCGGGCAAATGAATATTGTTGTGCTTCCGGAGATAGTAGCGCTTGCGCGAAAACTCAACAACATTACGCCAGATTCAATCAATCGATTTTTCTTCTCCAACAGTGGTGCTGAAGCGGTTGAAGGCGCGGTGAAACTTGCGCGACAAGCCACCGGTCGCCGAAATATTATCGTATTCCAGGGGAGCTTTCATGGCCGTACGCACCAGGCTATGGCCATGACCACCTCAAAATATGTCTATCGCTATGATTACCAGCCGCTGCCGGGAGGCATCATAGTCGCGCCTTTTCCTGCAGCGTATCGCTATGGTTGGAACGAACATCAGGCGACAGAATTCTGCCTGAAGGAACTCGATTTGATATTACACAGCCAGAGTGCGCCTGATGAAACCGCTATGATGATCATCGAGCCGGTCCTGGGAGAAGGTGGCTATATCCCCGCACCTGCCGAATTCTTGGTTGGTCTTCGCGACATCTGCCGGAAACACAATATCTTATTGGCACTCGACGAGGTGCAAAGCGGCTTTGGACGCACCGGAAAATGGTTTGGCTATGAACATGCGAATATTGAGCCGGACATTCTTGTTCTTGCAAAAGGACTTGGCAGTGGATTGCCGATTTCTGCGGTTGCTGCGAGTGATGAATTGATGGACAAGTGGAAACCGGGCACGCACGGCGGCACTTACGGTGGCGGCAGCGCAATTGCCGCAGTTGCTGCCTGCGCAACTATCGATGTGATTGATGCGGAAGATCTGACTGCAAAAGCCCGGGAAAATGGTGAGTATTTGACACAAGAACTTCGTCGGTTGCAAGAAAAATTTCCCTCCATTGGAGATGTTCGCGGACCGGGACTGATGATTGCCACCGAGTTCAGTCATGCAGATGGCACGCCTGATCCTCTGACAACAAGCCGGGTCCAGCAATCCTGCTTGAAGCAGGGGCTGCTACTGCTAAGCTGCGGCAGTTATGGAAACGTTATTCGTTGGGTGCCCCCGCTGATCGTCTCTGAAGAGCAACTTGACGATGCCCTTGCCATCTTTGACGAAGCCTTGCAGTCCAGCCAGGAAGCCGGTCGCGCTTAGTGTTGGCAACTTGGTCGATATAATCGTATTTATTTGAATCATCATCTACTTCATCTTTAGGTGTTAGCTGAATGAATACCATACCCACATTTGAAGAATGGAAAGAACGGGCAGAAAAAATCTCCATTGGTGGAGAGGCCTTTATCGACGGGAAGTATGTTGCGGCAGCCGCCGGAGAACGCTTCGATTGTATCAGCCCGCTGGATGGGCGCGTTTTGGCAAGCGTCGCGTCTTGTGATGAGGAAGATGTCGATCGTGCTGTCAGGGCTGCTCGTCGAGCCTTCGAAACAGACGTATGGTCCGGGATGGCGCCGGTCGAGCGGAAGCAGATCCTTTTTCGCTTTGCGGAAAGGATCGAAGAGCACAGTGAGGAACTGGCGCTGCTGGAAACGCTGGATATGGGCAAGCCAATACGCTATTCACTGACCCACGACTTACCTACCGTGGTTGAAACCATTCGCTGGTATGCTGAGGCAATTGATAAGGTATATGATGAAATTGCGCCGATGGGCAAAGATGAATTGGGGCTGGTGACTCGCGAGCCGCTTGGGGTTGTCGGGGCCGTTGTTCCCTGGAATTTTCCCCTGGATATGGCCGCTTTGAAATTTGCACCTGCTCTTGCAGCCGGCAATAGCGTGGTTTTAAAACCAGCTGAACAGTCGCCTTTGACGGCGATTAGAATAGGAGAGCTGGCTGCTGCTGCGGGAATACCTGATGGCGTGTTTAATGTGCTGCCTGGTTTCGGCCCGCGAGCCGGCAAGGCATTGGGCATGCATATGGATGTGGATATGATTGCCTTTACGGGCTCAACAGAAGTTGGCAAGCTGTTTCTCCGCTATGCCGGTGAATCCAATATGAAGCAGGTTGCCCTGGAATGCGGTGGCAAGACGCCGAACATTATTCTGGCCGATGTCCCTGATGCCGACATAGCAGCCAGTGAAGCGGCCTTCGGCATATTTTACAATAGCGGACAGGTCTGTACGGCGCCTTCGCGATTGCTGGTTGACGAAAAAATATATGATATTTTCCTCGAAAAATTGTTGGCGGCCGCTCGGGCCATAAAGGCTGGCTCCCCACTTGCGCCGACAACGGAGTTTGGCACCCTGGTTGATGATGTCCATAAACGCCGGGTTTTGCAATATGTCGAGCAGGGGCAACAGGAAGGCGCTGACTTGCTTTTGGGTGGAAATAGCGCTGACTTCGAAAATGCCGGGTGTGCCATCGAGCCGACTATTTTTGAAAATGTCGAGGACACAATGGTTATTGCCCGGGAAGAGATTTTTGGGCCGGTACTATCAGTTTTGAAGTTTGATACGCATGAGAATGCGCTGAAGATTGCCAACAACTCCCACTATGGCCTGCAAGCAGCAATTTGGACTCGTGACTTAAGTACTGCCCATAAATTTGCCCGCGCCTTGAAAGTCGGGATGGTAACTGTCAATTCTTTGGATAGCTACAAACAGGTGTTGCCATTCGGCGGCGTAAAGCAATCCGGTTTTGGGCGTGATTTTTCACTTCATGGTCTTCATAAGTACACCCAGCTGAAATCGACATATATTTCACTATAAGCAGCATACCTGCTAAGCGTTTGGCTATAGCAATTTCTTAACCGAACAATACCACCGAGCTATATTCCTGCCGACATTCCCCGGTTTAAGAATTGCCCGATTACGTCGATAATTTAATGGCACATCGAATAACGAAAGTACTGCCATCAAAGCCACGACGGATATAGTAGAAAATGAACAAACTGAATAGCGTCCTCTTAATGCTGGTCCTGGCAGGGCTCAGTTTACACGCCCAGACATATTCCAACTTTCATAAAGAGATGGGGTTTTTGCCCTTAAAGCAATACACACCGCAGGATTACGATGGTCATGTCCAAAATTGGTCTGCTGTACAGGCCGATAACGGCATCATGCTCTTTGCCAACAGCCAGGGCGTTCTCACATTTGACGGTGTTTCCTGGAATTGGATAGAAAGCTATCCTTACAATTATACCAGAGCGCTTACGGTTACCGGCCGTGACACAATTTTTGTCGGTGGTGCAAATGAATTCGGTTTTTGTGTTCCCGACAGCCTGGGGCGGTTAAGTTACTCAAGCATTAGCAAGCGCTACCTGGGCGATCTTGACCAAAATTTCCTGGTTACCAATATTATTGCGGATCATGGATCCGTTTATTTTGCGGATCGCGAAGGAAAAATCTTTATTTGGTCAATGGACGAGTTAAGCACCGTCAATATGTCCGGCGAATTTCTGCTTCGTAAGTTGCACGATATGACAGTTGTGAGAACCGATAGCGGATTTTTCAGTTTAAAGGATACTTCTTTGATACTGCTTCATGGCCACCAGCAATGGTCAAAATATGATATCGTTGATGTCATCGAGTTTGGTAAAGACAGCGTTTTGGTGACTACGGCAAATAGCGGCATTTTTAAGGCCCGTCTGGATGAAGGCAAAATCTCTTCTCCGCAGGCGGCGTTCTTAAGGAATCCCGGACCTTCTCTTATAGCTGAACCACGAAAGACACTTTTGCTTCATGATAACTATCTCGCACTGGCATCGGCTAATGATGGTGTTCACATCATTTCACCGACCGGCGAAGTTGTTCACAAAATCGATTCGAGATACAATTTGCAAAGTGAGTCAATCACGAATCTGTTTTTGGACAATAAAGGCCGACTATGGCTAACTCTAAATACCGGTATTGCCTGCGTTGATACCTACTCACCGGTAACGGTCTTTGATAAGCGCAATGGATTAAAGGATGGGTCAAATGATATCTACCGTTATCAGGGACAACTATACCTGGTCACTGATTTCAATGTATATCGTTTGTTGGATTCTGAAAATGGCCAGATGATGCGTTTTCAGAAAATATCCAAAGACCGTGGTTTCTTTTGGCACCTTTTTGAAGCCCACGGTCGGGTTTGGTTGGTTTCCAGTCAGGGGATTTACCGGGTAGAAGGAGATCGGCTGAAAAAGACGCGATACACGGAACCAATTTATCACGCGCAAATTTCCACTGAAAATAAAAACTACGTATTTCTGGAACATAGTGATACGGGATTTATAGAAGTGTTGAAATATGAATCCGGAGATTGGAGCAAAGTATATACCTTTTCCGGTTACCCGATTCAAACGCGATCGTTGCGGCAGCATACTTCGACCCGGGGCGATAGGATGAATGGACTCTGGGCTACTACAGTCGGTGAAAAAATCCTGCAAATTTCAAAGCCGCTGTCGTTTCCGGATTCACTTGAAATCAATCTGTATTCAACCGGCAAGCTTGCAGATAAGCTCTATACGCCGGAGGCATTTAACCAAAACGTGACATTCTTTACAGAAGAGGCCGTTTACCGTGCAGAACGTCGGGGCGATAGCCTGCATTTTGCTCAAGATGACTCTTTTGAGAAAATATTATCGGACCAGTCCTTTGAGTTCCTGGATTTGACGGTCGATTCCGACGGGAATTTTTGGACCGGTAGTGCCGGTAAGTTCGGATACATTCGTAAGGATTCGGCTGGCGTAAAGTATCTTTGGGACAGCGGCAAATTGAGTCCTTATTCTTACCAAATTCTTTTTCCGCCAGTCGTTGATCAACAAGATGTCATCTGGTTTTGCACCTCTGAAGGATTGATTCGTTATCAGCATAAGGCTGGGGCGCCGGAGAAGAGCAGCTTTAACGTGCATTTGCGGCAGGTAAGCATGATCGATAGCATGCAGACCATGTTTAATGGATTTCGAAGTGAGCATACTTCCGAGATTACCTTAGCGTATGAATTGAACGACATACGATTTCAGTACAGTTCTAACGATATCTTTTATTCGGACCAGGTGGAGTATCGCTTCAAACTACTGCCGCAACAGCAAGAATGGTCGCTGTGGACCCGTGAAAGTCGCAAGGACTTTACCAATATTGCTGAAGGGACGTACACATTTGAGGTGCAGGCTCGAAACGTATATGGGGAGAAGAGCAAGCGCTCGAAATTGGAGTTTACCATTTTGCCGCCGTGGTATCGGACCTGGTGGGCCTTTGCAGGATATTTCTTCTGCGTCATGCTGGCGATATACGGCATCATCAACTGGCGCTTTGCCTACATCAAGCGACGCCAGCGCGAGCTGGAAAGAACAATCGAGGAACGAACCACCCAGGTAATCGCTCAGAAAGAAGAACTGCAAGTCATGAATCAGGAATTGCGGCGATCAAGAGATGAGGCACAGGAAGCAACGCGGGCCAAGAGCGAGTTTCTCGCAAATATGAGTCACGAGATTCGCACGCCCATGAACGGCGTTCTGGGTATGACCGAATTATTGCTCGCTACCAACCTTAATGCGCAGCAGATGGAATTTTCAAAAACCATTTATTCCAGTGCTGAAAGCTTGCTTACGATTATCAACGACATCCTTGACTATTCCAAAATCGAATCCGGTAAACTTACCCTGGAAAAAATTCCCTTTGATCCGGTCCTGCTTGTTGAAGGAATCGGTGATGTATTGGTTTCCGGGGCCTATCAACGGGGAGTGGAGTTTTTAACCGAGGTCGATCCGGAGATTCCGGCCCGGATCATGGGAGATCCACAACGGCTAAAACAGATCCTCCTGAATCTTTGTGGCAACGCTGTGAAGTTCACTGAAGAAGGCTATGTCTTTTTGCGGGCCAAACATGCCGGAGATGAAAATCGAGCGGAGATACATTTTGAGGTCATCGATACCGGCATCGGTATCAAGCCTGAGGCAATCAAAAAGTTGTTTTCCAGCTTTGTTCAGGCTGACGCATCGACAACCCGCAAATTCGGGGGAACCGGCTTGGGACTGACTATTTCCAAGCGCCTTACGGAAGCGATGGGTGGGGAAATTGGCGTCGAGAGCGACTATGGAACGGGGTCAACCTTCTGGGTAAAGCTGCCACTGGAAGCGGCAAGTGAAATCGAACAACGACCAATTGTGCACGCCACTGATTTGCGCAAAATGCGGGTCTTGATTGTCGACGATCTGAAGGAAGGACTGCTTCTTTTAAAACGGCAGCTTGACGGTATGTTCTGGTCCGTCACCGTTGCCGGAAGTGCCGGTGAGGCCCTGGCTTTGCTTGAAAAAGGGCTTGAGGACGAATTGCCATTTGATTTGTGCATCACCGATTATCATATGCCCGAAAAAGATGGCATTGAGATGGGTCAGGAGATTCGTCAGGATCGCCGCTTCGACAATCTGGCACTGGTGTTACTGACTGCCGCGGGACAGCCGGAGATTGCGCGGATGGCAATGGAGAGCGGATTCTTATTCAGCATTTTTAAACCGCTGAAAGTTCGCCTCCTCAGGCACTATCTGATGCATCATTTGTTTAATCACAAGGAAGAGACCGTTCCGGAGGCACAAAATGATGAGCACCATTTACCGCTTGCTGATCTGCAAATTTTGTTGGCTGAAGACAACAAGGTCAATCAAAAGGTGGCATTGCACACACTGAAAAAGTTGGGTGCGACTACCACGGTGGTCGAGAATGGAGAAGAAGTCATTGATGCGCTGTATAAAAGTCGCTTCGATTTGATTTTGATGGATGTGCAAATGCCGGTGATGGACGGCATCGAGGCCACGCGCGTGATTCGCAATGAGGAGAAAGCGGGTTGGGATATCAATATTCCCATCATTGCCTTAACGGCCAACGTGCTGGAAAAAGATCGCAAGCGCTTTGTTGATGTCGGTATGAGCGGGTTTGTTGGTAAACCCTTCAAGCGGGCGGAACTCAAATCCTGTATCGAAAAAGTGTTGGGTGATAAGTCTCGCCAGGACTGATGCTGAAAATCATCAACAGCAAACAGCGCCGGTTGCAACAACGCTCTTTGCTGCTGACTAAAAGTTGCCGGTGGGGTCACAGATTAGTGCTTATGTTCCGGATAGTAGGCCATGAGCGCCTTGATATTGGTTTCCAGAGCATCCACATATTTCATATCTGAATTTTGCTTCACCTGCATAGCGGATACAATCACTGCGTGATGCTTTTTCAATCTCTCAACATAATCATCCTGCTTTGCCTTGACTCTTTGCGTGAGGAAATAGTCGCTAATCGTCGAGATAACGTTTTGTGCATGGCTTTCCTTGTTCATCACCCAGCGAACGATTTGATTATAGGACTGCGGATCAGCCTTACCTGATAGCGCCGCCATTTGCTCTACTGCTTTTCTTGCTGTTGCAGCGTCTTCCATCATGGTTTTGACTCGCGCATAGTCATCATAAATACCACACGGTACCTGGCAGTGACTGTGGGCATCCGGTACATAGATTAACGATACGGCTATTAGCAATACGAATGTCCTTATAAATACCTTCATGATTTTTCCTTCCGGATAATTGCCCTGATATACTGGTATATGTGGAGAGCAGGGCTTTCCCTACACATGGCGACCTATTTCACTTAGTTTTGATGATCGATGAATTGAAACAGAATAATGTAGAGGTGGGGTGTATGAAAATCAAGACTAAATCCCAGTCCGCTATAAGTCAGTTTCAGGGATACTCGATTAAGCCATTTCGCGAAGAATCGTTTTGCGGATTCGGCGAAATGGACGCATTTCGAACCCTTTTGCTTGATTCACGTTAGAACACAGTGGGGTATTGACGATCCAAAAACATATCGGATTTTATAGTATTGACGTTGTAGTTTGGAGAAACGAACAGATTCGAGATGAAAGGAATAGATTATGAAGAAGGTTGTTGTATTGTTTGCGTTGATTTTGCTCGGCTCTTCTCTTCTCGCCCAAGACGATTTATCGGGCAGCTGGGACACCGGTGAGCATAACACAGTTGTAAAAATTTTTGAAAAAGAAGGGGTTTATGTCGGTGAAATCATTTCATCCGACAAATCTGCCGAGGCAGTTGGCAAACAGATTATTAAAGACTTAAAGAAAGATGAGGGTGAATGGGAAGGGAAATTATATGCGGCCAGGAAAAAGAAATGGGTTGATGCAAAAATGAGCAGGGAAGATGAGACCTTGAAAATCAAAGTAAAGGTGGGCTTCATGTCAAAAACTATTGAGTGGAAAAAGGCAAAAACTGAAACGGAAGGGGATGAGCCCGAAACAGAAGACAAAGAATCTGCTAAGAAAGATTAAAGGACGTCAAGCGGATTTATACCACATTTTCTCTGGAAGCCCGAGTTCAGGCAAAAGGCTGAGCGCCAATTCGCTCAGCCTTATCTCACCGTTCCAGGCTCAAACTTGGCGGTAATCGTCTGACAAACAGAGCTTAGCGGGATTCCTTAAAAAGGACGTGCTTGCGGACAATTGGGTCGTACTTTTTCATCTGTATCCGGTTCGGCGTATTACGTTTGTTCTTGGTGGTGGTATACGTATAAGGACTTTCTGTGCTTCTCATCTTGATAACTTCTCTTGCGTTCGATTTTGCCATTGTATTGCTCCTTAAATTGTTTGTTCTGTTACCGGTACTGGACAATGAACAGTATTTCAGCTGTTCTCGACAGAGCTACTAATGCAACTCAGTTGCAAATATAATTAGCGAAGCTCCTTAATGCAACTTAGTTGCATTAAATTTGATATAGATTTATCGGGAAGACGAAATCAACAGAGCTTTTTTACGTAATCTGTTTCTGAGGGAGCTCCAGCCAGCGTTGATTGGCCAGATTAAGCAGGTTGTCTTAGTTAAGGTGCTTCGGCATCTATTTATGGGCATGTGGTTCTAGGTAAGCGTGATGCTACCGGAATTCATCGTGGCGGCGCAGATCGGGGTGGGGAGGATTGGAAGCTGCGGTGGCCACAATAAATCATAACCATTTCTTCCGTCTGAAAAAGAATACTAGTCCGCCACCGGTGAGCAGACTGATGCCCCAGAAAATCAGATACCCATATTTGTAACTCAATTCCGGCATATTAAATGGACCGGCGTTCATATCAAAGTTCATTCCGTAGACGCCGGCCAGAAACGACAGGGGAATGAAGATTGTGGCAATGATTGTCAGCACCTTCATGATTTCATTCATCTTGTTGCTCATCATAGACAAGTAGACGTCAAGAATGCTTGATACCATTTCGCGATTGGTTTCGACCGTGTCAATAACCTGAGCGATATGATCATAGAGATCGCCTATAAAGCGCAAGGTACTCTTCTTTATAAACGTCAATTCCCCGCGTTGCAAGGTGCTAACGACCTCACGCAGCGGCCAGGTGGCTTTTCGCATATAAATCAATCTGTGCCGCAAATAGTATAGATCTTCCAAAAATGATTCTTGCGGATTGTTTAGCACATTTTCTTCCAGCGATTCAATCTCGTCACCAAGCGACTCAAGAACAAGAAAATAGTGGTCAATAACCACGTCCATGATTGAATAGGCCAAATAGTCGGACTGGTTCTTCCTGATGCGGCCGCGGCCTTTTTCAATTCGTTCTCGCAGTGAGTCAAATATATCTCCCGGCACTTCCTGGAAGGTTATGACGAAGGTCTTTCCGAGGATGAGGCTAATCTGCTCGCTGACAATCTCTTCATTCTGATAATTCAGCATTTTAAAGACTATGTAGAGGTACTGATCAAAAACCTCGATCTTCGGCCGCTGCTGCGGACTGAGAATGTCTTCGATAACCAATGGGTGTATTTCGAAATGCTGACAAAGCCCTTGAACGAGGTCAACATCGTGTAACCCGTCAATATTAATCCAGCTTATGGTGCTCTTGTCTCTGTATGGAAAAAGCGCTTTGACATCGTCAACGGTCCGATGATCAAAAACCGATTCACCATAATCAATTACCTGCATCTTGATTTCATCGGATCGCTGCTCTCCAACAAATACCGGAGTGCCGGGCGGAAGTCCTATCTTGTCTGATTTACTCGCTAAATGTTCTGGCATTATCCTGCTCCTCGACATGCAAATAAAAAGATATGCATTTTACAGCACTGATGGAGTACGAAATTGAAGAATTGGGGTTGAAACAGATCCTTCTCTATCCGGCCTCATGGAATGGTGAAGGTTATGTGCTCGCCGACTTTTTTCTCAGAAATATGTTGGCCTTGCCGATATTCAAAGAACGTTTGCAACTGCTAAAGTTCGAGAATCGCAAAAAGGTAAAATTATGAGGGACATCCTGCGTGTATTACATCTTGAGGACAGCCCAAAAGATGCCGAGTTGATTCAATTGAAATTTGAGGCAAGCGACGTTGAAGCCGAGATTGTTCACGTTGCATGCCGGGATAGCTTCCTCACAGAACTTGCAAAAGGCGGTTTCGACGTCATCCTTGCAGACTATTCATTGCCATCTTTCGATGGAATTTCTGCGCTTGAACTTACAAAAAATGCCGAATCCGAAGTTCCGTTTCTGTTCGTTTCAGGGAGTATTGGGGAAGAACTGGCGATCGAAAGCCTGAAATTAGGAGCCACCGACTATGTAACTAAGAATAATCTGGGACGGCTGATACCGGCGGTTAAGCGTGCCTTGTTTGAAGAGGATGAGCGGAAGAAGAGAAAAGAAGCAGAGACGAAACTACAGCACGCATACCGTGAGATGGAGAACGTGGTTTCGTCCATTTCGTTGATTCTGATCGGAGTCGACCCTATGGATAGAATCACCATTTGGAACGAGGCAGCCGAGCATGCCTTCGGATTTACGTCGAACGAAGTAATCGGAAAGCAATTTTTACAGGTGAACATTAGTTGGAGCTGGAATGCTGCACTGGAATTTATAGCCATTAGCCAGGAAGCAACTAAGCGAACAAAATGGAATGATATACAATATACGCGACAAGATGGCGGTGATGGTCTTCTGAATATTACGGTAAGTCCGATTTCCAATTCTCAAACTGACACTGCCGGGTTTCTTTTGTTGGCGGAGGATATTACCGAACGTCGAAATTTGGAAATGCAATTGATGCAGGCGCAAAAACTGGAATCAGTGGGGCAACTGGCAGCTGGAATAGCCCATGAAATTAACACCCCGATTCAGTTCATCAGTGATAATCTACATTTTCTGAAAGATGCCTGTGCCGAACTACTCGGCGAACTGCCTGCTATGGCTGCTTCGGGAGCAATTGAACAAGGAGCTGCTCTGCCGGATTTTGATGAGGAAGCGACAGGTCAAATTGCGTATTTAGCTGAAGAGATCCCCGAAGCTGTAATAGCATCCCTGGATGGGGTAAGCCGCGTGTCACAGATCGTCGATGCAATGCGCTATTTTTCACATCCTGGATTTGATCAAAAAACACCTGTGGATATCAATAAGGCCTTGGAGAAGACTACGATTGTAGCCAATAGCAAATGGAAATATGTTGCTGATGTGGTTACCGATTTTGATCCGGACTTACCTTTGCTACCCTGCTTGCCGGGAGAGCTCAATCAGGTGTTTTTGAATATTATTGTTAATGCTGCTGATGCAATTTCAGATAATCTTGATCAGCAACCGAACCAAAAAGGTAAGATAACTATTACAACCCAACACGTTGGGGACAAGGTCCGGATTCGTTTTCGGGATACCGGCACAGGGATACCGGAAGCAATTCAACAAAAAATATTTAACCCGTTTTTCACGACCAAGGAAATTGGCAAAGGAACGGGACAGGGGCTGGCAATTTCTCATAACGTTGTCGTTCAGAAGCATGGCGGATCGATCAATATCGAGTCCGAAATGGGAAAAGGTACATTATTTATCATAGATATTCCATTATCATCTGAAGAAGCATCGAATTGAGGAAAGTTTGTTTTTGATCGGTTTTCAGAAATAGGAAACCGATTGCCTTAACAATTGGGAGGGAAGGAAAGTTGCCAGGCAAACCTAAAATATTATTTGTTGATGATCAGGGCCTCATCCTTGCAGGCCTGCGCAGAGCGCTAAATAAGTACAGATCCCAATGGGATATTCAATTTACGGAAAGCCCGGAGGAGGCGCTGCAAATCCTCAAGAAGGAAACCTTAGCGGTCATCGTTAGTGACATGCGGATGCCGCGTATGAATGGGGCTCAGTTACTAAATGCGGCACGCGAGCATAAACCAGACACTGTGCGAATTTTGCTGACCGGGCAGGCTGATATCGAGGATGCCGAGTCAGCCATAAATGAAGGGCAAATTTTTCGATTTCTGACAAAGCCTTGCATGCCCGGAGCATTAACCGAATCCATAAAAGCAGCCGTTGAACATCATGAGTTCCTGATAAATCACTGATAGTTAATGACCTTCATGCGTCGCTGCGGCATATGAACGGATTTGTAGACGCCCTTCAAAAAAAGGTTAGTTCAAGATCTCTTGCGCTATTTTCAGCTAGTAGTATTCGCTTCGGCTTCGCTGCCATTATTCATTCTCGCAGGTTTTCCATTAACCGGTAGCGTAAAATAGAAGGTTGCTCCTTCGTTTACCACACCCTCTGCCCATACTTGGCCGCCATGACGGCTGATGATACGTTTGACATTGGCAAGACCGATTCCCGTTCCGTCAAATTCCTCAGCGCAGTGCAGACGTTGGAAAACACCAAACAGCTTGTTCCTATATGTCATATCAAAACCCGCGCCGTTATCCCTGACAAAGAATGTAATAGCGTCATTGAGACCTTCTTTAGGATCTGCCGATTCGAAACAGCCAACTTCGATCAGTGGCTTCCGACAATTCCGTGTATATTTAACGGCATTTGAGAGCAAATTGAAAACAACCTGACGCAAGAGAGCTTCATCGCCGTTCACTTTGGGAAAGGATTGGATTTGCCATTCAATATGGCGCTTTTTCGTTTCAGCTTCAAACTTTGCCAGTGATTCTTCAACAAGTAAGCCAAAATCGAGCAATTGCTTTTTGATGCTTGTCCGCCCGGTTCGTGAAAAAGCCAACAGGTCTTCGATCAGCTGTTCCATTTCATTTCCTGAATCTATAGCGACTTCGAGATATCTGCGTCCTTTTTCGTCCAGGGAGGTAACGCTTTGCTGCCATAAGGCTTCCAAAAAACCCGACATGTGGCGTAGCGGCGCCCTCAGATCATGGGACACAGCATAGCTGAAACTTTCCAATTCCTGGTTGGCGAACGTCAACTCCCTGGCTTGTTGTATTAATTCGTTTTCCATATCCTTGATATCACTGATATCCCGGAGAATTGAGTTGCTATACAGGATGTTACCGTCTTTGTCTTTCACGGAGGTAACCTTCAAATGAATAGGGATTTTGCTGTTATCATGCCGCCTCAATTCAAGCTCTGCATGCTCAACCCGCCCGGTTGCTTTAAATTCATTGAAAGCAGTTTGGACGGCTTCGTGACAATCAGGATGATAAATCTTTAGCAGTGATTGCCCGACAAAATTTTCCGTTTTGTCACCCAGCTTTTCCGCCAATGTCGGATTGCATCTCATGATCTTACCAGTATTCGGATTTACTGACAGAAATATGTCTGGTGCGTTATTATATAATTCTTCGTATTGCTGCTGTGACTTGTGGAGCGCTTCATTCGCAAGTTCCAATTCAGCCGTACGTTCCGCTACATGCCCTTCAAGGTCACGCTGTGATTCAATCAAGTTCATCTGGGCTTCTTTTAGTTCGGTAATATCTACGTGGCTACCGACCATTCTCTGCGGATTTCCGTGGTGGTCCCACTCAATAACTTTGCCCCGGCAAAAAACCCATATGATGGAGCCGTCTTTGTGATAATAGCGGACAATGTTTTCGAAAGGGATTTTACCTCTTGACTGAACATGTTCTTCAAATACCTGAAATACGCCAGGTAGATCATCCGGGTGAATTAAGATCTGCCAGGCTTTGGGGTTATTGGGAATTTCATGATCCTCATAGCCAAACATTTGCTTGAATGTCGGGCTCATGTATTCATAATCTTCCGGGATATGCCAGTCCCAATAGCCGGCCATCGTCCCCTCCAGAATAGCTTCAAACATAACTTTCCAGTCTTTTTCGGACGCCGAATCCGGCGATTTCCGATGTTGAACCTCTGCCAGTTCACGGCTTCTTGCAATGTTCTCCGGGACTTCAGATACTTTACTTGACATCGTTTTCCTCGCTTTGACTCTGCTATTCCGGTCGGACGCAATACATCGTTTCGTATAGCAGGGCACGCTATTTTTTTGATGTGCTGTATCAATTTTCAATGCAATTCTTTTGGGTGGGATTTATAGTTCTTTCTGCTTCTTGCTTCAATCATATAGCTGGAGCCATAAGCAGAGCAATAAAAATCATCGTCCCTGTACCGGGCTTACTTCGGGCAACATGTATCCCTCTAAGGTTCTGAAAAAGCTGCAATGTCCATTCGGAATAGAAATTGCGGTGGAGCTATCCGAAGAATCGAACATGGATCGTTGACCACACGTCGGCAGTTCATTTAGTGCTTTGGCTACAAGAACAATGGGACTGCCGTAACTTCACCATTGTCGACATTAATCGGTAAATCCTTAAAAGCAGTGAAAAAATCCATTCGCCAGGTCATCCAATGATGCCGTTTTTTTCCGCATGCAAGACTGCTAGCTACAGTTACAGCGCTGTGCATTTGCAGAGACTTGCATTTTAAGAAGGTGTTCGTGTCTTTCAATATCCCGTCCAATTTGCTAACATATCAATTCGGCACCGAATATTTATTTTTCAATTTAAGAAAATATGATATTCTTCATGGGTATTTACAGAAAACGGATAGTACTATACAAATCGTTCTCTTTGCTTAGCCTTCCGGCGGCAATTTGTCGTCCGCTAATGTTGGCTACGCATTCCCCTCTGAGTGGATTAGTAACAAATTTTTTAGGACTAAAAGCAATGCCGGAATAGCGTGCATATCTAAGTTTCGGCCGGCGGTATTGTATTTTTAAGACCTTCAGAATCGTAAACTTTGGAGTAGATCGCTTTATGCCAACGACCATTCACGCTCTTCTGGACGAATTCCGCAAAACTGCTACCTCCAACCGTCAGCTCGGCGATATGTTCGAGCGCCTGATGGTGAATTATTTGAAAACAGATCCCATATACAAAGATCTCTACAGTGATGTCTGGTTGTGGGATGAATGGCCAGGGCGCGGTAATCAGCCGGATACCGGCATCGACCTGGTCGTTAAGGAGCGAGCAACGAATCAATATGGCGCTGTCCAATGTAAATTCTATGAGCCGAACCATGTTTTGCAAAAGGCGGATATCGACTCCTTTTTTACGGCTTCTGGAAAAGAGCCATTTAGGAGCCGTTTGATTGTTTCAACAACCGATAGGTGGAGCAAACACGCCGAAGCAGCCTTGCAGAATCAACAAATTCCGGTGATTAGATTGCGCGTGCAGGATTTAGACAAGAGTCCGGTGGACTGGTCGAAGTATCACTACAAGGGCGTGCGAGACCTTGGACTAATGGAAAAGAAATCGCTGCGACCGCACCAGATTGCTGCACTCAATGCAGTGATGGAGGGGTTCAAGACTAACGATCGTGGCAAACTCGTTATGGCCTGCGGAACTGGCAAGACCTTTATCTCACTAAAAATAGCTGAACAATTCGCCAAAAACGGAAATGCCCAGGTGCTTTTCCTGGTACCGTCACTTTCTTTACTGGCACAAACGCTCCGCGAATGGACTGCCGAGGCCGCCGTGTCCATGCGGAGTTTTGCAGTTTGCTCCGACAGCAAAGTCGGAAGAGGCAAAAACATTGAAGATATTCGCGTGCTTGATCTAGCCTTTCCAGCCACGACCAGCGCTAAACGGCTCTTTTGGCAAATCGATGCTTCGCAGCATAACAAGAAGTTGACGGTAATTTTCTCTACATATCATTCAATTCAAGTGGTTGCTGATGCCCAGAAGCACGGTCTGCCTGATTTTGATTTGATTATCTGCGATGAAGCACATCGCACAACGGGAGTCATCCTGGCTGACGCGGACGAGTCTCATTTTGTAAAAGTTCATGACGACAAATTCGTCACGGCTGGCAAACGACTTTATATGACCGCCACCCCACGCATTTATAGCGACGGTAGTAAAAGCAAGGCAGCAGAAAAGAATGCCGTATTGTGCTCGATGGATGATGAGAATCTTTATGGACCTGAATTTCATCGCCTTGGCTTTTCTCAGGCAGTGGCTAACAATCTGCTTTCTGATTATAAAGTGATGGTCCTGGCAGTCGATGAAAAATTTGTTAACAGCACCTTTCAACATGCCATTGCCGATGAAAACATCGAGTTAAACCTAACCGACTATGTGAAAATTACCGGCTGCTGGAACGGCCTGTCCAAACGCATGGCGAGAGATACAAATGGCGACAACCTCGATACCGACGCAGGCCCGATGCGGCGGGCGGTCGCTTTTGCGCGAACGATCAAAGATTCCAAACGTATTGCTGATATGTTTTCTGAAGTCATCGCTGAATATAAGAAAGGTCACGAAGATGACGAGTCGCTGCTCGATTGTCAGGTCAAGCATGTGGACGGAACCTTTAACGCCCTCGTGCGAGGTGAGAAGCTTGACTGGTTGAAAGCAGACATAAGTGATAAAGGAAATATCTGTAGAATCTTATCAAATGTTCGCTGCCTTTCCGAGGGGGTAGATGTTCCAGCTCTCGATGCTGTAATGTTCCTCAATCCTCGAAATTCGGTGGTTGATGTAGTGCAGTCGGTTGGACGGGTGATGCGCAAGGCGGAGGGCAAAAAATATGGCTATATTATTTTGCCGATTGGCGTGCCTCCGGATATTCCGCCAAGTGAAGCTTTAAATGACAACAAGAAATACAAGGTGGTCTGGCAAGTGTTGCAGGCCTTACGTGCGCATGATGACCGCTTTAATGCCACAGTAAATCAGATTGAGTTAAACAAAAATCGACCAGATCAGATACAGATTATTGGTATAAGCGGGCACGTTACCGGTCCGAATGGACCAGTATCAGGTGACAGCGGAGACGAGCTTGGCCGCTCGGGTAATGGTGCAACCGGAACTAGCGGCCAGTTGGGCCAAACTGCTATGAGTCTTGTCAATCTCGATGAATGGCGGGATGCCATTTATGCCAAAATAGTGCTCAAATGCGGAGACCGTCGCTATTGGGAAAACTGGGCCGGTGATGTGGCGGAAATTGCCGAACGGCATACTTTGCGCATCAGAACCCTGCTGGAGAAGGCTGATTCGCAACATCATCGGGCGTTTGATGATTTCCTGGGCGGCTTGCGCAACAATCTCAATCCCGCTATCAGCGCAGAAGACGCCATCGAAATGCTCTCTCAGCATTTGATTACCAAGCCCGTCTTCGATGCCCTGTTTGAGAATTACCAGTTTACCAAGCATAACCCGGTATCTCAGGCCATACAAAAGATGCTCGATTTGATGGAGCGCCAGGCGCTTGAGAAAGAAACCGGTTCACTGCAAAAATTTTATGCCAGCGTGCGGGAACGCGCCTCAGGTATTGATAATGCGGAAGGCAAGCAGCGCATTGTGGTAGAACTATATGACAAATTTTTTCGCACTGCTTTCCCACGCCTCACTGAGCGCCTGGGGATTGTTTATACGCCAGTTGAGGTAGTGGATTTTATCCTGCATAGCGCGGAAGCTGCTCTTAAGAAGGAATTTGGTATGAGTATCAGCGATGCTGGAGTACATATTCTTGATCCATTCAGTGGAACCGGGACTTTTTTGGTGCGCCTTCTGCAAAGCGGCCTCATTAAACCGCAGGACCTGCTGCGCAAATACCGTGAAGAATTGCACGCCAATGAAATTGTGCTTCTGGCCTACTATATTGCTGCAATCAATATCGAGGAGACCTTCCACGACCTTTCCGGCCGCGATTATGAATCTTTCCCGGGCATTGTGCTAACAGATACCTTCCAATTGTATGAAGAGAAAAGTTCTTTTGCGAAAACTATTCTGCCCGAGAATAATCGACGCGCGCAACGACAAAGCGAGAATGATATTACCGTCATTGTCGGCAATCCGCCCTATTCGGCGGGGCAGACCAGTGAGAACGACGCCAACAGGAATCTGAAGTATAAGCAGTTGGATGAGGCAATCCGGGATAGCTACGCCGAACATTCTACCGCAACAAATAAGAACAGTCTCTATGATTCTTACATCCGCTCTATTCGCTGGGCCAGTGATCGAATCAAAGGCAAAGGGATTGTCTGCTATATAAGCAACAACTCATTTATAGACGGTAATGCAATGGATGGTGTCCGCAAGTGCCTGGTCGAAGACTTCACCTCAATTTACTGCTTTAATCTTCGTGGCAACCAGCGCACTTCAGGCGAAACATCCCGCAAAGAAGGAGGGAAGATCTTCGGTTCTGGTAGTCGGGCAGGTATTTCCGTGACATTATTCATCAAAAATTTTGAACAACATTCAGGTTGCAAGCTTTATTATCATGATATTGGTGATTATCTAACTCAAAGAGAGAAGCTACAGATCGTCGCTGATTTTGGATCTGTCAATAAGATGGAGTGGCGGGAAGTTACGCCCAACAGCCAACATGATTGGATTAATCAGCGTGATCCTGCTTTCGCATCGTTTTTTAGTTTGGGAAACAAGAAGAATCAACTAGACCAATCGATATTTAGCATTTATTCACTCGGAGTAAAAACCAATAGAGATGCCTGGGTCTACAACTTCTGCAAAACGCATGTCCTTTCCAATATGACTCAAACTATTGACTTCTATAATAAGCAAGTCAAAATGTTAACTGACTTAAAAACATTCCCGTCAGATAGCTCAAGAGAACCGTTAGAAAAAGTCATAAGTAGTGATTCTACAAGAATTAGTTGGACAACTAATCTCAAACGCGATATAGTGCGATACAAGACTCACAAGGTAGCCAAAGAGTGTATTATACAGAGTATGTACCGTCCGTTTTGCAAGCAATGGCTTTACTTCAACAATGATTTTAATGAAAGAGTTTATCAGTTACCACAGCTTTTTCCTCTTGGAGATTCAACACCCAATTTAGCAATAGTCGCTTCAGGTATAGGAGCTTCCAAGGGTTTTTCAGCTCTTATTGTCGATTCTATTCCCAATCTCCATCTCCACGACACAGGCCAATGCTTTCCTCTATACACTTACGAAAAACAGGAGCCAATCGGCGGGCTATTTGGCGACGCAGGTAAGAGCGAATATGTTCGCAAAGTGAACATATCCGATTATATCCTGAGCGAATTTCGAAAAACCTACGATGGGCAAATTAGCAAGGAAGACATATTCTATTATGTCTACGGTGTTTTACATTCCCTGGAATATAAACAACGCTTTGCTGCCAACCTCAAAAAGATGCTCCCGCGAATTCCCTTTACTGAAGACTTTTGGACATTCAGCAAAGCCGGCCGGGAGTTGGCTGAATGGCACTTGAACTATGAAACAGTGGAACCGTACCCCCTCAAGGAATTTAATCGCAGTATTGGCCTGAATCCGGAAGAAGACTTTCGTGTTCAGAAAATGAAGTTCGGAAAACGCGCCAAAGGAATTGACAAGTCGGTCATTATCTACAATAGCAATGTGACCCTGGCTGAAATTCCCCCGGAAGCTTACGATTACATCGTCAATGGCAAATCGGCCATTGAATGGATTATCGACCGCTATCAGGTGCGCATCGACAAGGCCAGCCAGATCAAAAATGATCCCAATGACTGGTCTGATGATCCACGGTATATCATTGATCTGCTCAAGCGCATTGTGACTGTCAGTCTGGAGACCATGAAGATTGTGAATGATCTACCGGCGTTGCAGGAGCGGGAGAACTCAGTTGCATAAGTGAAATTAAGGTTCGGGAATACACATTGAGCAAAGTAGCTCTTAACGGAAAAGGAGTTTCGGATGGCAGAACACCCTAAGGACAACGACAAGCCGGTACTACTGCAGGCGATAGAATTGATATTAGCGAATCCCGCCGATATCAGGCGCGAAAGCCTGAACTTGCAGCATAAGTTTCGAGAACGGTATTCAGAGACTCAATCCGAAGACGACATCAACATTCTGGTGCTGGATAAGATTATTTCGAATTACTCGTATTACACGGCATTCGTCGGAGGCGCCACAGCCTTGACTGGTATTGTACCAGGATTGGGAACTGCCATCGCAACATTTGGTGGTGCAACTGCCGATGCCGCGCTCACAATGAAATATCAAATTGAGATGACAATGGCGATCGCAACTATCCTGGGGCACAATATTGAAATTGAGGAAGAAAAAAGACTATGCCTCATAGTGGCCGGGTTAGGGGCCATCAGCGAAACTGCTAAAGAAGGCGGGAAGCAAATAACAGCCAAGGCGTTTGTCAAAATGACCAAAGAATATCTAAAAGGTGCATCGCTACAAGCGGTTAAAGAGATTTTCAAGAAAGTTGGGCTCACATTTACCCGAAAAGCTGCCGAAAAAGCAATCCCGTTTGGTGTTGGTGTAGTTATTGGATTCACGGCCAATAAGGGACTGACCTGGTATGTCGGAAATAAGGCAAAAGCATTCTTCCTGGTCTAACTCCTGGCCAGCCGCTCAAGGTTCTGAGCGTTTTCTGGTTGCCGTAAAGTTGCGTCGTACCACTTGCTAAAAAGGCATTACAACCTTGATTCATCTTATTCTCGATACAAACATATACGATAGATCTCCTCGTCTGCAAAGCCTCGGTTTTCAGACACTAATGAAACTTGGCCACCGCAAGATTGTGCAACTTCATCTCCCATTTGTGGTAAGGGAAGAACACTTGGCACATCAATATAAAAAAGCGGACGAGTGCTTTTCCAGAATTATTTCTCAACTTAACAAAGTTGAGAAATTGCGCGCATTCTCAGATGAATTGAATGAAGATTTAAGAGACTTGCGAAAGAGCACAGAAAAGATCAAGAGATGCACAATCGGCGAAATCGAAGATCACTTCGAACAATGGATAGAGCAATATATTGATTATCCAATGGCAACGTATCACGGCAGTGGCTTCATTTCCTTTCCTTTTGCGGCGGTAGTTAATGCTGAAATTTCATACGAAACACCAAATGAAGAAAAAGAAATAGCATCGGAAAGCAAGGAGTTCGAATCCAATATGTTGACTGTAGAAGGCTATTGTTTTATTGGGTTATCTATTGACGAATTCAAAAAAATTGACCAACACTTGCACCACATGTTTGAAGAATTAATGGAGATTGCAGAAATTGCTGTCGATCGAATCGAGTCAATCAAGCTAACAGGCTTCTAGCCTCTATATGGCAGCGGGATATACTATTCATCATGAGTCACTGGCACCTTGGGGGCCTATTTTTGAAGACTGGACTTTACTAGTTCAAAAATATTGCCGGAAAGTCGCCGGCGATGCCCCCTATTATTATAACGAACGCGCCAATGTCGGCCTGCTTGCTGCTGCCATTGCACGTTGTAACTGGCCGGCTTTGGAGGAATTCCCGAACGAGAAGAAGGTCCGTTCTTCGCGATCAGATGGACGTGTTGACCTCTTTGCCCATATTTCCGGTTCAGAGTTTTGGATCGAAGCCAAGCAGGGATGGATAAATCTCGGTGGAAGGCTGGCGTTGGAGAACAGTTTAAAAGCAATTGATGAAGCAGTTGCTGACATAAAACGTTGCGAAGTTGAAGCCGTTTGCAAGCTGGGAATCGCTTTTCTGGTTCCTCACATCCTCAGAAGGAAAGCCCAACATATCGATGCGCAGCTTGAAGAGTATCTTAATAGATTGGGAAAAGAACAACTGGACGCGTTTGCCTGGTGCTTTCCTGAAGAGACCAAAATGCTGGAAGGGGGTAATGGATACATTTATCCAGGAGTGGTCTTGGCCAAAAAGAGGGTTTAACAAACATGCAGATCACCGATTATCAATTGTCTTTGTTCGCTCTAATAATTGAAAAATTTAAAGGCTCGACGGCGTATCCGGAAATGGATCGCTGGCGATCCTGGACGGATAATGACATCTGGATCAAGATTGTCACTCAAATTGCGGAGGTTGGTAATTCATTGCCGGGTGTCAAGCTTGAACAGAACAAGTTATTGCACCGCAAGATTGCCTATGAGAGGCTGACGCAGATTCAGGATCGAGCCGACGTTGAGGGCTTGCTGGCAGAGGTCATTGCCGAAACTGGCGTACGATTTAAAAACAAGGCCCTGGATGCCTATCTGCATAACCTTGATTTTCTTGTCTCCCACTATACCAGACCCTCAAATTATGTAGAACATATCGTTGCTTTGCCGGAGGATGCGGACAAGGTTGCTCAACTGGCGCGTGATTTGAAGTATTTTAGTCACAAAAGTGCGCGGGACTTTGCCATCGCCCTGGGAATTGTTCAGCACGTCATTGCTTTTGATTCACGACTTGGCAATGTTTTCAAATCGATTGGTTTGGCCACGCCAAAGGGCTATAATAGCAATGCCAGGAAATATAAAAGTGTAGAAAAGGCTTTGATCGAAGAGGTTTGTATACCTGCCGGAATTCATTCGAATTGAAGCAGCCAAGCGGGAAGCTTCATGAGCTTTTCTGGTGAAGAAAAACGCAATTTTTGAATCTGGCTTCATACAGCAGGCATCTTTTGCAGATTCTCTACTTCACGGCCTTTCCTAACATGTCGATGAATTCGTCCACGGCTTTCCCTAGTTTGTTTGCTTTGTCAGAACTGGCCTCCTGCACGCCGTGAACACGGTCAAATTCTTCCATCCATTCTTGCAGGGCAGACTCTTTTGTGAATGCGCCGAACCAGGTTTTTCTCCCGAGACCAAATGCGGCTTCCCGGGCCTTTTTTGCAAACCAGGGACGCGCAAAGGCCCGGGAGCGTTCAAAAATAAAGGGGCGCAGCTCACCACCGGGTTTTCCCGAAACTTTCTCAACGTATTGACGGTAGGTCTTCTTCCCTGCGCTTTGAACCAAATACAATTCCCGCAGGACATTCGATATCTTTAATGATCCGCCCGCCGGGCGCCCCGATTCGGGAATGTCTTTCCAGGTTTGCACAGCGATGAAGCCATGAATGTCGCCCAATAATTCAGCCGGAGGCGCTTTTTCTTTCATAAAATCGGCCAGTGCGGCCGTTTTATCCTCTTTTACAAAGCGGGCAACCAGAAATTCGGCATAAGCTTGTCCTAAATCTCCCGACCAGGTCGTAAAATCCCTTGAATCCCCGCCGCTGGCCTCCTTGAGGGTTTTATGTTTGAGTTTCGCGTTGCTGTCATTGTGGCCGCGGGTTTCCAGGTGCTCCTCAGGGAAGGTCTGCGGAAACGGGCTTAGTGATGAGTCAATACCTGCCATAACGTGTCCAATATCTACCTCCCCAAGTGCCGTGGTCAGTCTCTTGCCCCCTTTTCTTGGCGCCAGGGCATCCATATTGAAGCGTTCGGCCATAGGGTCCGGTTTGTCTTCAATATTGACGTGTTTGCCGTCCTCTTTGATGCCTTCACTGGAAACCAGAATCTCCCAATTGGCATCAGAAAACCAAAGTTGCCTGATTTCGCTGGCAATCTCCGCCGGAGATGCTGAAGGGTGCTGCTGTTCGACCTGTTCGACAAATAGAATAAAATCTTCGATGGTGCTAATCTCGACGCGCGTGCCGGCGGTTTCTACAAAACCCACCCGGAAGGTCTGTGGATTTACAGTATATTTGCCAGTGTGTTTCAAGACAGACATTGCCAGGCCAATTTCGGTTTCCTGCGCCTTATCCGGCGCATAGCCCTTCCCGGCCCGGGCCTTCTCGATTTCCGCCTGCTTGAGCGTCACCAAAGCTTCCGGGACAGAAGGGATCTTAACTTCAATTTCGATGGGGTCCAATTGCAGAACGGATGCCTGCACATATTTCACTAGCTCCCGGGATATGTATCCGCTGGTTTCCACACCATTGATCTTCACAGAAGCGTGCAGCCAGCCGCCTTTACGGCCGGTAACGGTTACCTTGCTGCCTCTCGGTAAGTCAAAGATGGTATTGCCGTGTGGATCATCCGGGCTCTTGAGAGGCGTTTTGCGCAAGGCGGCCGACCAGGTCCCGGTAATTTCGCCGACCCACGGAAACGCGTCACGCGATCCTTCTCGTTGAAGCAACGGTCCCGGCGTAGAGGTCAGGGGGAAATTAGCGGAGTGAGGGCGGCGGTGTGTTGTCGGACCGGCTGCCTGATCTGCTGCAGCATTGACCAGCCGCTGCACGGCGCGATTGCCAATAATGGGGTGCAGATCATGAATGCGGTGCTGGCTGTGGTTTCGCCCGGAACGGCCTCGTTTTCCTGACCTTGCTGATTTAGGCTGGTCGGTAGCCCTTGAGATTCGTTCAGCCCTGGACATACATCTTCCTCCGTGTTGATCGCTGCTGAAAGGGGTTTTTAAATCCGTATTTTGCAAATATATAGGAAGACTAAATATAGCCTATCTATTATGTAATAACAAGTCTGGAGGTGAGTGAGTGGATGCCGGTGCTACATCCATAATTAGATGAATTTAGCGCTTCGATGCTCCGTTTATGGACTCATTTCGAACTTTTTTGGTCGAATCAGGTGCCAATACTATGGGGCCTCTTACGACCTGAAAATACAGGAGGTTGGGCTCCCAAATCAGACGCAAAGGCTATCATTATTGGTACTGAAGCATAAAGGCTTGCGTTCAAGTGGAGGGTGATTGTCTTCTTCATTTCGTTTTTCTTGTCATTGAGAAGAAGAACTTTTCCAAATGGTGCTTTGTAATAGTCATATTGGTATACATTAGCCTGTATATTTCCCATTTCGATATTGAGATATGCTGCCTGATTCACCGATATTCAAGTTGAACACAAAGTCTGCCATTGGCAATTTAGCCAATACATTCATTTCAAAATCTTGGTACATAGAAATCGCCACTTCTATCGGTGTACACTCAAGAAGTATTGCCAATGCTAATTGTTTTGATTTGGGACTTACGCTTCCCCATGAAAAACCTACTTGGCCGAGATCAAGTAATTTCAAACTTTTTCCCGGTGTTAGTTGTTTACCATCAAGGAATATTTCCTTGGTTGCCCAAATTCCTTCGATTTTAATTATCATAATGCTCAATGTCTGGTAACGGAATGATCATTACCAACTTCGACCTCCTCCGTTGCTTCCTCTACCTCTGGGGCCTTTGTTCGATCGGGGACGAGCTTCATTGACAACGATAGATTTTCCTTTTAGCTCACTGCCATCTAATGCCTCAATTGCGGCTTGAGCTTCTGCATTTGCGTCCATTTGTACAAATGCAAATCCTTTTGGTAAATTGTTAAGTTTATCCTTGATAACACGGACAGATTCCACGCTTCCAAAACCTTCAAAGGCTTTTCTTAGGTCATCCTCCGTAACTTCCTGTGCTAAATTGCCGACATAAAGGTCCATTCGTTAATCCTTTCCATGATTTTCAACTATTAACAAAAAAGGCGACACCGGTGAGCGTCGCCTTTTTGTTAAAAATCGCTTGTGGTTTACTCAGTTTTCTAACTGTATTTGGATTGATGAAAAATGACGTAAAGCAATGAAATAAATAGCCATAAACATGATTGTTCTTTTTCAATCCACCAGAAGTTGTAATTACTTTAAAGTACTACAACATCTTGAGCTTGAAGACCCTTCTTGCCTTCACCAATCGTGAATTCAACTTCCTGTCCCTCGGCGAGGGAACGAAAACCGCCGTTTTCACGAATAGAGCTAAAGTGTACAAAGAGATCTTCGCCTTCATCATATGAGATGAATCCAAATCCTTTGCTATCATTAAACCATTTCACCAATCCGTTTACTCGATCTGACATCGTTGCTACTCCAAAAAATAGAAAAAATAAAATATAAATTAGATGACTTTCGGGATATTCAAGTCTGAGGGAAGTAATCCTGGTTAGGCTGGAATTCCTTAGAAGTGATGCTAAGGTAGACTAAAGTCTTGGACATGTCAAGGACTTAGAAAACAAGTAGGTCGTCCCCTAATGCACGGTCTTGGCTCGAAAGTGTTCCTATCTGTTCAATGTTCACCTTTCTCAGCCTAAACTCAATAGTTTGCCTTCCACTTTCGAAGTATTGAAACTAACTGGCTTCTTTTACCTTGACTCTGCGAAGAACTTAGTCTAAGTTGTGTTGTCTACTAAGGAATTCCAGCCTCCTCAGCGCCAACCTCTTTCCTGACTCGAATTTCTCACTAGCCAAACTAATTGTCCCTCATAAAAAATGTCAAGGATGAACTACCATGTCAGTCCGTGTTACTGGAATTGTTAAATGGTTCAATATAACAAAAGGTTATGGCTATATCTCAATTGATGGGAGTGAGGATCTATTTGTTCACTATAGCTCTATTGTTGGAGTGGGTTATTACAGCTTTTTCGAAAAAGGGCAAAAAGTGGAATTTAGTATCCAGAAGGGTAGGTATGGTTCTCAGGCACAAGATGTTGTAGCGCTCTCAAATTGACTATACTAGAAGTTGGAACATCGACTGCAACTAGAAGTTGTGTTTCACAAACTTTCGCAATATCGCTAATTGAATACATAAAAATCAGTTTAATGCATAACGATAAATGCGTATATGCTGTCATATTGTTGTTATGCTAGAAATGGAGCAATAAATGAATATCTATGTCGGTAATCTATCACTAGAGGTTGCGGAAGACGATCTCCGTACAGCTTTTGAAGGATTTGGAGTTGTAGAATCGGTCAATCTCATCAAAGACAAAATAAGTGGTGTATCGAAAGGATTTGCATTTATCGTGATTGAATCTGGGGCAGAAGCCCAAGCGGCAATAGATGATTTAAATGACAGTGAGCTGAAAGGAAGCAAGATTGTTGTAAATGAAGCGCGGGCACGATCTAAACAAGGACGCCGGTCGGGAGGCAAAAAAGGCAGGGATAGACGAAACTAGATCCCTTTGTCGACCACAATTTTTGAAAGTGGTCATTTTGAATAATTCTGTCTTTCGGGAATGCCTTCAAAGATTAGGTGATATGAAAAAAATGAACCGAATTAACCCACTAAAATCAATAATGAATTGGCTATTCAATAATTCGGTCAAGCAAGCAATTGTAATCGACGTTTTGGTTCGCGATGAGACGGTAAAATCAATCCAGATAGACCATGATGGCCGAATTGTCTGGTTGCAAAAGTCGCTGATAAAGTTAACGGCGCACAACAACAGCGAGGCGACTGTCTCAATCCCTGGCTGGTTATATACGCTTAAATTCCCTCAATAGACCAAGGTAATTAGTAGCATAGACTAAATTCTTGTATTCCCTGGACTTGCAGAAGTTATATTGGAATTCATTACCCGGATTTATTGTTAAATGGACGTGATGTAAGCGAGAAAAAGTGGAGACTTTATTTGTGACAGGAATATTTAATAGTCGTGCTAGCCAGTCTTTAGATCTATACCTCCATGAAATTGGGCACGTTCCTTTATTGACTTTGGAAAAAGAAGTTGAATTGGCTCAGCGAATCAGGCAAGGAGATCAGCAGGCTTTGGAGCAATTGATCAGGGCGAATCTTCGCTTCGTTGTCACTATTGCCAAAAAATATCAAAAAAAAGGCCTTTCTTTGGGTGATCTAATCAACGAAGGGAATTTAGGCCTGATAAAAGCCGCAACACGCTTCGATGAAACACGCGGCTTCAAGTTTATTTCGTACGCGGTTTGGTGGATTCGCCAGGGAATTACTCAAGCTCTGGCTGATCATCCCCGGGTAGTACGTCTACCTTTAAACCGGGTTAGTGCATTGACCCAAATTAGCAAGGCTGCTAGCCGGCTTGAGCAAGAAATTGATCGCGAACCAAGTTCAGGCGAAATCGCCGCTCAACTCAATCTCAAAGATTCTGAGGTAATACTAACTCTTCAGGTGGCCGGACGGCATTTGTCTATCGATGCGCCCTTTGGCGGCGATGACAATAATCGCCTGCTCGACGTTATCGAAGATAAACACCTACAATCCCCTGACTCGCACTTGATAGAAGAATCTTTGGAAGTCGAAATAGAACGTTCTCTGGCGACATTGACAAAGCGCGAAGCAGCCATAATAAGAATGTATTTCGGGTTAGGAGGTGAACGTCCCCAGACTTTACAGGAAATTGCGGAGCATTTGAATTTGACTCGCGAACGAATTCGGCAAATTAAGGAGAAAGCTCTAGTACGCCTTCGCCATTTTTCACGTAGTGGCGCTCTCCGTGCCTTCTTAGGCTAATTCATGAGACTCACTAAATGTTATTTGTTCTCATCGATATGTCGAAGGTTTTCTGCTTCCTCTAGTTAAGCAGGAATATTCTCAATAGTAACGATCAGAGCATCTCGTGTCGGCACCTAGTAGCTTGTTTAATAATGAGGCTTTCGTTTAATCGATGCCAAAGAATTCTCTGAGATCAAGGTGGTTATTGATGAAGGAGTTTGTTGAAGAATTGATTAAATATGTCGTTGATGAACCGGACGAGGTTCAGGTGACTGAGATCCTGGGCCAACGTACTATTGTTTTTGAAGCTCGAGTTGCTGGCGGGGACATGGGGCAGGTGATCGGGCGAAAAGGGGAAAATATTCGTTCGATTAGAACCCTCTTAATTGCTGTTGCCGCTAGGTATAGCAAACGCGCCTTCCTGGAAATTTTGGACACGAACGGCCATAATCGACCAGAGGAAACCGCATTTTTAGAACCGGACACTGACTCTCCAAGAAACAACAATAGACCTGAGCAAGACCATAAAGAACCGAGCAAATGATCGTCACAGTAGAGGATGTTGTCTAAGCTTAGGTAAGTGCCCAAATCAAAACTTCATGTTGAGAGGGCAAAAGCCAGCAATAAACCTTTCTGAATTACTAGAGCTTTGTTATTAAAGAGATGCTGGAGCAAAGAAAAGAAGGCCCTCCAAGTCTCTGTAAAACAGTGATTTGGAGGGCCTTCTTTTCTTTGCTCCGGAGGAGGGACTTGAACCCCCGACCTAGTGGTTAACAGCCACCCGCTCTACCACTGAGCTACTCCGGAGTGTGTTGTAAATACGAGCAACAATTATAAGCGGAAGAGAGGCGTTAGTCAATAGAAAAAAATATTTTTTTCATACTTTTTTGAAGCCTAAATCCTCAGTTCACTAGAACCTTCCTGTTGACTGATAACGCCCCTTTCCGATATATTATACCAACCTTTATAAATACCGGCTGTATTTCTTTTACCTCTTCTATACGTTTATCATACCCGGAAAGTGATCAGATCTCCGATGAATAACAAACCGAGAACCAAAGCAGGCGGAAGACAGGAGCCTGTTGTCAAGTCTTCCGCTTTTTATAAAGCGAAGAACTATTTACTGGCCATCGCTATTAATGATTACGAATACGAGAGTCCACTTTACAACTGTGTGAAAGATGCCCAGGACTTGATCGAACTGCTGACTGAAGAGTTTGAATTTGAACGTGAAGATGTCACCTTCGTCTGCGGCGGCAGCTATGATAAAAAATATGCTGACCTGGTTGCCAAGCCGTCGCCAAAAGTTCAGCTGAAGATTCTACACGAGGATTGGCGCAAAATTAAAAGGCTGGTAGGAGCGGCGGGTGTCTTCAAGCGAGCGCGGGCCGTCAACACCGCTATGCAGACCGTCGAGACAATGCTGCTGAGTGGCTACGGCCCACTGCATGAGCCGCAAGAGAAAGCCAGGTTCCTGAAAAAGCTGCAGCATTTAAAGCAGGCCATTGATAAGAAAGCAGCCGACGCTTCCGATGCCACGTCAATACACGATATCGCGCAGCAAGTATCCCGCCTCCGTGACCACATTGAATTCCCTCACCATCCCGCAACCCGCTCAACAATATTCAATACACTCAGCGACCTGGGAGATAAAATTCGCGCACATCGTGCGGCAAATGAAGATGAGAAGGTAAATGTTGTTCTCTTCTACTCCGGACACGGATGGTTTGACAAGGACCTCGAGCAAGGTTACTGGATTCCTGCCGACGCCGGACCAAAAGACTACTCAAAATATGTATCCAATAGCACCATTCGTGACTTCCTGACCAGTTTTGGCGCACACCATTTGTTATTGGTGGCAGATTCCTGCTTCTCCGGTTCTCTATTCGCTTCCGGTTCGACCAAAAGCGTCAAAAATAACCGGCTCGAAAAAGATCCGTCCCGCTGGGGGATTACTGCCGGGCGGAATGAAGTTGTGTCTGATGGTAAAGAAGGAGATAACAGTCCCTTTGCCCGGAGCATACTTGCTGAGCTCCGGAAGGCCGAAAACATTTCCGTACAGGATCTCGGTTCGAAAGTACTGGAAGTGGTTGCTGCAGATGAGCAGCAGACGCCGCGCAGTGAATCACTGCGAGTGCCTGGGCATGAAGGCGGACAGTTTGTTTTTCGCAAGAAGGCCAATGCTGTTAAGCATCTTAACGCCGGCAAACTATTGCTCGATCTCGCGGAGTTCAAGCCGGAATATGAACGCTACCGCGCCGCCGTCAAGCAATTTGAAATGGCTTTCAGGCTGACCAAAAAGAATCAGGAACGGATTGAAATAGCCTGGTGGAAGTCGCATGCCCTACTGAAAGCCGGTGCCTTTGAAGAGGCGATTCAATTTATTGAAAGTGCTTCAGGCGAAGTTCCGGAACTGGATCAAGACCTGAATCTGAAGATGCTGCTGGGATTTGGCAACTATCTGGCGCTCCGACAGACGGATGCGGGGAAAGCGATTGAAAGGTTGTATGAAAATGCCCTGAGGACTTTTGAGGATATCTGCGATGGGCATGACAATCTATCTGATACCCCCTTACCCGTCGCCATGATAGATTCTGTTCTTGCCAGCAAGCGTCGAATCAAGCTTCTTGCAGTTGGTATTAACAAATATCAGCACCAAGATCCGCTCAAGGGCTGCGTCGAAGATGCGCGTGCGCTGGAAGAGGCACTCACTCAGCTATTTGGTGAAAAGCTTGATTCAGAGATTCTCCTGGATAAAGAGGCCACCCGCAGCACTGTTCTGAAGAAATTTGAAATGCTGACAAAAGCAGCCGGAGAGCATGACATCATCTTTGTTTTCCTGAGTGGATGGGCACATAAGGATACCGTGAACGAAGGCGAAACACCCTTTTTCCTGCCGGTCAATGCGAAAACAATAGACGACAGCATTAAAAATGCGATTAGCTGCGAAGAACTGCATCGTACAATGACAAAGCTGCAGGAGCGAGCCCGGTTTGCTGCCATCATTGCCGATACCAATCCAAATCCGGTATTGGAAAGGCTGGCCGGGACAGGAGAATACGCAACCTTCATGAGCGCCCGTAGCGGCCAACAAGCGCACGAGATTGACGGCCGGGGCCTCTTTTCCCGCGCCTTTGTCAGATGCCTGGTAGAAGGACCGCTCATGTTCACCTTTCAAAAGCAAGTACATTTGAGAATGCGAGAACTGGCTGATCATATTGGTCAAACGCCGGTCTTCTCCAGGGATGAAGAATTTTTATACGAGGCACTTGTTGCAGACAGCGGATTTCAGACCCTCATCAGTTCTGTGTTTGGGCCGCCGCAACAGCTGTCGGAGAAGGCCGTAGAAAGTGTAGCCACAGTTCTTGAGAAACAGAAGCTTGATCTTGCAGCAATGGATGTTCTGAGAATTGCGCGTCTGTTTCACAAGAATGACGCTCATCAGCGAGCATTAACGTATTACGAGATGTTCCTTACTTCCTCAACAGACGATCCGAAGGACGGTGGTGATCCTGGTTACGCCGACTTACGCTTATGGAAAGTGCTGCTGGAAATGGCCCAAAGTGCTATGGCAGTGGGTCTCCCGGAGAAAGCCCGCTCTGCCCTGGATAGATGTCTGAGCGAGTCGAAAGAAATCCCCGCGGCGATTCGGAGAAAAATAGAACAATTCCGCAAGACGGCCCTGAAGGCGGCGAACAGCGAAGGTCATGCGCTTTTGGTAGCACTCGGTGAATATATGGAAAACAGTAATATTGCCGGCGTAAAAGCCGCCGTAAAAGAAGCTGAAGCCTGGAAAGAAGTTCTGCAGGGATGGGGATACAAAGAAGAGAACATAATACTGCTCAAAAATGCGGACGCGACACGGGTAAATATTAGGAAGCGATTTAGGCAACTGGCACGGCATGCGAAAAATAAACCGGCCTTTTTCTTTTATGCCGGGGCCGGGTCTGAAAGTGTAGCTAACAATTCCGAAGCTATTCTGCCATTTGATAGCTATCGTGAGGAACGCTTCCAGGATCAGCCGACTAAAAAGCCTGCAGATCCTATATTGCTGTCTGATCTTGCTGCGTGGTCTAAAGATGCCCGTCATCTGACTGTCGTGCTTGATTGCGGCTTTAAGTCTGATGGTCCCCGATACTCGCGTCCAGCCGCCGAAGCAATCTCTTCAAGAAGACGTTCAATGGATGCCGAGCAGGATGTGCCCGAAATGTCGACTGCATCTGAAGCCGTCGAGGATAATGGGCAACTGAAATTTCCATTTGGTAACCTCATGATCGTGCCCGGTAGTTTTGAACATAACCCTTCTGAGCCGGAGCCCATCTGTTATGAATATGGTCCGGATAAAAGTAGCGTTCTAAGCCAAAGGCTCATGACCCATTTCCAGCAGAATGCAACGCGAAATATTGAAGAGGTGCTGTCTGTGTTAACTCAACGTAGTACGACTCAAAATTCAGGCGGGTAGACTCATGTCACTTTTAAATTTAGGGCCGATTGATTACGATCCGTCGGATTGGATTGAAGCGCTTGGAATACAGCACAAAAGACGACTGGCCGCATTCCATCCGATCGCGAGGTGGGCAAAGCCGGGACAATTTGCCGGCCATATCGATTTGAAGACTGATATATCGGGAGAGATTGACCGGCTATTGCTTGAGAATATTTGTGAACAGATCGAAGAGAATATGAATGCCGGGAATGAGGACCTGCGAGTTGATCTCGGGGTTGTTCATGATGTCCTTGGCAGGCAAAATGCGGCTGTTGCAGCGCTGGAGCAAGCGGAGGAAAATCGGGATGAAGATGCCTTTTATCCGCTGGGACGCATTCTACTCCTGACGAAGCTTGCTGAAAAGCAACTAAATGATGAGGGTGGAGAAGCGGTCGAATTACTTGCTGCCCAAGATGAAGAAGGTGAAGCTGAGGTTGATACAGCTTCATCCGGACCCTCCTGGGCCCGGATTGTGGCCCTTTTGCGGCGTGCTATTGAAGCTGATCCGGGAAATGCTGCTGCGCAATACTATCTCGGCAAAGCCTTGTTGGGCTTCGTTGAAGCAGTAAACCAGAACGATGTGATAGATGCTTATTCCGCCTACCTGGAAGCGGGGGCGACAGTTGGAAACCGGGAAGAAGTGGAGAAGTTTATTGAATCCCAGGATCCTGATTTGCAGCGAGAGGCGGCTGCAAAGCGCGGAAAAGCAGCACTTGAAGCCGGCGATATTGAGGCCGCTATTGCGGCCTTCGGCGAAGCGATTAGCCTGGGAGAATATGCTGCATATATTGAACTTGCTCAGGCATATTCTCAACATGGGAATCACCTACGTGCCGTTTCAAGCTATCACGCGGCCCTTGAATACCACAGCGGCAGGCAAGGCAAAGCGGTGGAGAAAAAATTTGGCTATTCCGTCAATCGTTTATTCAATGATCCGGCACTCTTGGCCCAGGCAATCGATTCCCTGGCCGAGCTCGATGAGAATGATAAGCAGGGGAGGGCTGCGAGAGGCAATTTGTTGAACATTGCGGAAGTCGTGGCTGCCAATATTCAGTCCTGGGATTTTGCGCTCTTTCGGCAGGCTTATTGCCGGCTGGCTCCTCTAGAGCCGCTTGGGCTTGTTGGCGTTGATAAAGAAACCTTGGCCTCGATTAAGGCCAATAGCACCCTTCGTAGCTTGAATATCTTTCCGGAAACGGCGGCTGAATCGCCGGATCAAGCGGATTGGCGATTCTATATTGAGCAGGAAGGTGAGAACCTGCTGTTAAAAAATAGCGACGGAAAGTTGATCGAAGGTGTGGGATGGCTACGCGTCAATCAGATCGTCGAAGCTGTAGAAGCAGTGATTCGTTGGGAGCGAATATTGAAATTGGAAAATGCCCGTTCCATGCTCGACCCTGCAAAAGTTGAAGTAGAAGTGTCAATTGCAGAGGAAGGTGGGCGTCGGCGCGCATATAAGGGGGACAAGGAAACTACTCTGGCTTTCACCGGTAAGGATTTTTCATGTCGCTTTAAAGTGAAAAACGATCTGCATATTGATATTTATGTGACCGTCTTGGGATTTAGCAACGACTACGGCATTTTGTCCATGGGGCAAATGAAGGTTGAAAAAAACAGTTCCGGCTCTAAACCGAAATCAACTTTCGTTATGGAAGAACCGATTTTCTATTGGTTGGACGATGATGAAGATGCGGATCGCATACAGCATAAAGTGCTTGTTACAACTGTCCCAATTGACGCATCTATCATCGAGCAGGGAGATAGAGATATTGGTCAAATACTGAGGCCGCAAAAGGGTATAAGAGTGGGCCACTACATAATGTCGCCATCCACTTATCCACAGGGAGATTGGTTTAGTAAAAATGTTGTCGTAAAGATTGAGCGAAAACAACGGGAGGGCGCAGACAGATAGTGGTAAACCCACCCCTAAATCCCTTTCCGTTAGGGGACTTAGGAGTGGGTTGAAATTACTCACATCCCCTAATCTCTTCGAAGGGGGACTTAGGGGGATGTATATAGCTACTTATGCCCGTTCTTACCTATCTGCGCCGCAAATTCCGGCTCCAACCACGATTGATAGTACTCACCATCATCAAGCTTTAGCGCATCTTCTGTAATCATCAGCGGTTTAAATGTGTCGATCATGACTGCCAACTCGCCGGTTTCCTTTTTGCCGATGCTGCGTTCGTAGGCCCCGGGATGCGGTCCATGCGGAATTCCGCCCGGATGGAGAGTGATGTGTCCCTTCTCAATATGATTTCTGCTCATAAAATCCCCATCGACATAGTATAGCATCTCGTCAGAGTCGATGTTCGAATGATTGTAAGGCGCCGGTATCGCCTCGGGATGATAGTCATACATTCGCGGACAGAAGGAGCAAATTACGAATGCGCCGGTCTCGAAGGTTTGATGCACTGGCGGTGGCTGGTGTACCCGCCCGGTGATTGGCTCGAAGTTGTGAATCGAGAAGCCATAGGGGAAGTTATAGCCATCCCAACCAACGACGTCAAAAGGATGTGTTGAATACACCAGCTCGTGCAAATGTCCTTGCTTTTTGATCTTCATGATGAATTCGCCGGTTTCATCATAGGTTTCCAACTCCTCAGGAAGCTTGTAGTCGCGTTCGCAAAAAGGGGAGTGTTCCAATAGTTGACCAAACCAGTTGCGATAGCGTTTCGGGGTGTAAATTGGGTGGAATGACTCTGCATAGAGAATGCGATTGTCTTCGCTATCGAACTCGATCTGGTAAATCATGCCTCTCGGAATAATCAAGTAATCTCCGTATTCAAAAGGCACATTGCCTAACATCGTTCGCAGGGTGCCGCTGCCCTTATGAATGAAGAGCATTTCGTCAGCATCGACGTTTTTGTAGAAATACCCCTTCACCGAGTGCCTTGGCGCCGCCAGGCCGATATGAATATCGCCGTTAACCAATAAGGGCACGCGACTATCGAGAAAGTCGTCAACCGGATCGACGTCAAAGCCCTTCAATAGGCGGGCCTGGATGTTTTTCTCGACGGCAACGATAGGCGTCAGGCTTCGCGACTTGTTGATTTCGCGTACCTGTGTCGGGCGATGTATGTGATAGGACAATGATGACATCCCATCAAAGCCGATGGTGCCGAAAAGCTGCTCGTTATATAGCTTCCCGTTAGGCTGCCGATAAATCGTGTGCCGCTTTGAAGGCACTTTTCCAAGTCTGTGATAGATGGGCATGAGGGGGTCTCCCGGCTAATATTTTTTTTATTTTAAATGTTTGCAGAATCTTCAACTACGCTCACGGTAGAAAATGTCGAATGACAAATGACAAATGACAAATGACAAAATTAGACATTTGTCATTTGTCATTTGACAATTCAAAGGCTGGCAGAACTGTTCCTTCCACCTCACCAAAGCCAATCCGGTATCCATCTCCCTGGGCCCAGCCGGTCATAATGACGCTGTCACCGTCGAGCAAGAACTTGCGGAATTCGCCATTGTCAAGCTGCAGCGGTTTGGTGCCTCTCCAGGCAAGCTCCAGCATTGAGCCGTAAGAGTCCGGTGTCTCCCCGCTGATCGTCCCGGAAGCGAGCAAGTCACCGGGGCGGAGGTTACAGCCCGTAATGCTATGATGCGTCAGTTGCTGAACCATATTCCAATACATATATTTATAGTTGGAGCGGGCGATAGTTGTTGCCGTGTCGCTATTTGCCGGCTTTAAGCCGACCTCCAGGTGCACATCATAAGTCCATTGACCATTGTAGCGTAAATAGGGGAGAGGTTCGGGATCATTCTGTTTAGGACCATCGATCTTGAATGGTTCAAGTGCGGCCAATGGTACCACCCAGGGAGATACCGAGGTGGCGAGGTTCTTAGCCAGGAACGGTCCCAGAGGCACATATTCCCATTTTTGAATATCCCTGGCGCTCCAATCGTTGACCAAAACCAGGCCGAAAATATGATCCGCCGCTTCCGCTGTGCTGAGCGGCTTGCCTAATTCATTTCCTGGACCGACAAAAAAACCCATTTCCAGCTCAAAGTCGAGCAGGCGGCAGGGCCCAAAGCGCGGGGCGTTGGCATCGTCCGCCTTGGTCTGACCATTCGGACGGCGTAGCGGCGTACCGCTGACAACTACAGAGCTGGCACGCCCGTGATAGCCAACAGGGATATGCAGCCAATTCGGCAAGAGGGCATTGGCCGGATCGCGGAACATCATCCCAACATTGGTCGCATGTTGCCGCGACGAGTAAAAATCCGTATAGTCACCAATTTCTGCCGGGAGGTGCATGCGCACTCCGCTTTGCGGGATCAGCACTCTGTCACGCAGCACCCGATTGCAATACAGTTCCAACTCCGTATTACACAGCAGATCTTGTATTTCTACCCGGATGCGCTGCCATTCGCTTTTTCCCGCAGCCATAAACTGATTGAGGGAGCCGGACTGAAAATAGCTTGAGGACAGCTGCTTTCTTTTCTCAAGCTCGCTTAAATCGAGCACTTGATCACCGATAGCGCAGCCAATTCTGCGCTCGTCACTGCCGTCGCGGCTAAATACACCGTAGGGCAAATTCTGGATTGGAAAATGGGAATCGGATGGATAGTCGATGAATGATTTCATGAGCCAAGGCACTTTCAGTCGTGTTGGGTTTCGGACGGCCGTTATTATTAAAATCGGCAATCACATTTCAAAACTAATGGAGATTTTTTCAGATAATCAACGATAAAATCAAGCTCTCTAAAGCACTTAATAATATTCGTTAAGGTCGGGTTTGCCGCGACGATTTGTGAATATTCTCGTAGATAAGGTAATACGCATCACGGCGTTGTTAAACACATAAAATCTGCAATTCCTTGTAAAAGCGGCGTGTTGTTAGTATTGTGTGTCGGATAGATCTAAGGAATCTCTTCGTATGGATACGAGGCTAAAACAGTTTTTCCCCTTCCTGGGCTGGCGGAGTTGGTATAAAGCTTCTGATTTCAGCAAAGACCTGAACGCAGGTATTGTCGTCACCGTCATGATTATTCCTCAGGCGATGGCGGTCGCCCTCATTGCCGGCTTGCCGCCCATCATGGGCCTCTATGCCTCTGTTGTGCCCTTATTCTTATATGCGCTCTTTGGGACGTCAAGACAGCTCTCAGTTAGTCCTGTCGCGCTTTTGTCACTGCTGGTCGCGTCCGGTGTGGGACAACTCGCAGAACCGGGAGGCAATGACTATATCCTCCTGGCAATGGTGCTGGCCGGTATGGTAGGCGCCATTCAACTGTTGATGGGGTTTGCCCGCCTTGGCTTCCTGGTGAACTTCCTGTCACATCCGGTTATCAGCGGATTTACCTCGGCTGCAGCCATCATTATTGGCGCCAGCCAGCTGAAAAACATACTGGGTGTTGACATTCCTTCGACGTCCTATGTGCATGAAGTGCTCTGGCACGTCGCGCAAAATGTCAACATCATCAATCTGCCGACGGTGGCGATTGGCGCTGCGGCAATCCTTTTTTTGTTGATAATGAAACGAAACTGGCCCAAACTGCCTGCTGCGCTGGTTGTCGTTCTCATTGGCACCTGGCTGGTGTGGCAATTTAACCTTGCTGAAGTTGGCGTGCGAATTGTTGGCAAAGTCCCCGATGGTTTGCCGATGCCTTCGCTTCCGGAGTTTAAACCTGACACGCTATTGGAATTGCTGCCAATTGCGCTTACCATTGCTTTTGTCGGATTTATGGAATCCATTGCAATTGCCCGAAGCTTTGCTTTCAAGTATCGCTACGATGTGGATGCCAATCAGGAATTAATTGCTCTTGGATTGGCCAATCTCAGCGCGTTTCTGTTTAAGGGGTTCCCGGTGGCCGGTAGCTTTTCGCGCTCAGCCGTCAACGCTACTGCTGGTGCCAGAAGCGGCATTTCTTCCATCCTGACCGCCATACTGATCAGCATCGTTTTGCTATTTCTCACTCCTCTGTTCTACTATTTGCCGAAGGCGGTTTTGGCGGCAATCATTATGGTTGCCATTACCGGCTTATTTGAGTTTCGTGAGCTTCGCTTTCTTTGGCGAATCAAACGCTCTGACTTCCTTGTCTGGATCGTAGCCTTTTCCGGGACCTTGGCGCTGGGTATTCAAAATGGTATTCTTGTCAGCGTTGTGGTCTCCTTGATAATTGTCGTGCGTCGCACCACACATCCGCATACGGCAGTGCTTGGACGTGTTCCCGGCACCAATATCTTTCGCAATATGTCGCGGATATCGGATGCTGAAGAGATTGCTGGCCTGTTAATCTGCCGTTTTGACGCGCCGCTGTATTTCGCCAACATTTCCTATTTGAAAAGCTGGCTGGAAGAGGCGATCAAGGGCCGGGAGGATACCATCAAGGCGGTTGTCTTTGACGGCAGCACAATCACCAATATCGATTCATCAGCAATCTCTGGTCTGCTGGAGATTCACGCAGATCTTCTGTCCATCGGCATTGAACTCTATTTTGCTAACCTGCATGGTCCGGTTCGTGATGTTTTGAAGCGGGCTGGTTTCAAAAAGAGAATAGGGAAGGACCATTTCTTTCACAGCAAGCGGGCAGCGGTGGCCTATTTTGAGGAAGTCGGGAAATTTAAGTCCATAAAGTAGTAGCTTGAATGACATTGAGTCTCAACAGCACATCGCCCGGAATCCCCCTTCAAAAGGGGACCCAGGGGGATGTGCCTCGACAATTTTACCGAGCGCGCCCTCCGATGTATACCTGGTTAGCAGTGCAAAATCTCCACTTCGTTTCTTGTAAAGTCAATAATATCAATGTCTAATGCCCCTTTCGAATACTTCTGGCACTGTGCTTGTTATTGTTATGGTATATCCAAATAACAAAAACTTTGAGGGGATACCATGAAATATATCAGTCTGCTACTATTGACGCTTACGCTCGCTTGTTCTTCTTATAAACCATTACAGCATTCCGAGATTCCACCGAAAGTGGCGGTGGTTGCCTTTGATTTCAAAATTGATGATGTTCAGGTCGAAGCGCCGGTGGAGGAATCCGATGGTCTGATCCAGGCGATTTTCGACGTGAAAGAGGGGATTGAAACCATTCAGCGTGTATACGGCGAGTGGAACAATCCGGAAAATTCCTACGCACTTCGCCAATTGCATTCCTCTTATGATGTCATTGAAGACGCTTTGAGATATCGTTTTGACTTACCTGTTCAGGACGTCGACTATTTGCGCGGTGAAGTTGAATATGATCCAATTGGCTACCCGCATGGCGATGCCGACGATGTTTCTGCTGACAACGATGTTGAGGCGGTCATCAAAATGGATATTCGTGTGATGTTCCTGCCGGTTACCCATCCTAACGAGCCACATATCCTCACACGCCGTCGCGCCCAGGAATTCCGGCAAGGGCTGGAGTTCAATATCAAAATGGAAACCCTGGACGGTGAAACCATTTGGCGTGACAAATCTATCGCCTGGATCGATGAACCATTTATCGTCACTGAATCATGGAACTGGTCCGTGCGCACCGGCACCGATCATCCCTTTCCGGAACTGGTAGAATTAACCCGCGCCGCGATGGGTGAATTGATTGCCAAGAACGGTTTGTTGTAACACTGCTAATCATAAAGGGAATTAGCCTCAACTCCATTTAAATAAATAATTGACCATGCCTCTTTGGAGTTGACTAATTCCCTGGTTTTTCCTTATATTTTAACAGCTGTTGAGTTGGTCGTAATCCCTATTACATGTTGCTTCTATACCTGTCTGATGACGAATGAGAATTGGTTTACGCGCCGTTTCGCATCCTGTCTTCACCCAGCTAATTGTTGCCGGCCTGCTTGTCCGTTCTATCCTCTATGCCCGGGAAACGCCCCCTGTATATCGTCTGAGTCAGGATATTCGCTTTGAGCGAATTCAATGTTCTGATCCAACGGCGCCGTTCGGCGTTAAGGCAATTACCCGCGATCCCGCCGGTTTTATGTGGTTTGGTACCTGGAATGGATTGGTGCGTGGTGTTTGAAAAGCGGTTTGGGGTAGCGCGTTCGGGCTTTAGCGAGGAGTAAGACAATCCCTTGTATCCTTTTCTAAGGAGGACAGAGAGGGATGTTAGGCCCTGGTTGTTCCATTACCGCGCGTTTTTTCAAAGACCGCCCCTTTGCCTATCCCGCTTATCGCCGTATATTCTGCTATGAATTTCGAATCCCTTTCCGATGCAATTCGCAAAGCCCGTTTTCGAACTGCAGATCTTATTCGTCATACCCCGCTTGAATATGCGCGTTTCCTGAGTCAGCAATATGGCTGCGAAATCTATCTAAAGCTGGAGAACTTTCAGGTCACCGGCTCATTCAAGATCCGCGGTGCCGCAAACTTCGTTCTCTCACTCGCGGAGGAGGGGAATATAGGCAGCGTGATTGCCGCCTCAAGTGGAAATCATGGAGTCGCCCTGGCGCATACGCTCGACCATCTGAAGGCAAGTGGCCGTATATGCTTGCCTGAAAACGTATCGCCGTCAAAGCTGGCTGTATTGCGCTCATACAACGTTGAGATTCTGTTTCATGGTACGGACGTCGGTGAAACGGAAGCCTTCTCTCGCGATCTTGCAGAGAAGGAAGGCGGGACGATTGTACCGCCCTACAACCATCCGGCGATTGTCGCTGGTCAGGGAACTATTGGCTGTGAGCTGACGGAAGGATTGAAGAATATTGACGCTGTTTTTGTGCCGGTTGGCGGTGGCGGGCTGATTTCCGGTATTGCCGCCTGGATGAAAACGCGCGCCTCTGCGACACAGATTGTTGCCTGCCAGCCGGAGAATTCTGCAGTGATGTATCATTCCATAAAGGCCGGAAAAATCGTTGATATAGCTTCTTTGCCCACCTGGGCTGATGGGACCGCCGGTGGCATTGAAGCAGATGCCATCACCTTTCCGATAGTTCAGGAATGTGTTGATGACTTTGTGTTGGTTAGCGAAGAGGATATTCGTGCAGCCATCCTTTATATGATTGAGCATCATCAAATGATGGTAGAGGGCGCCGCGGCGCTCTCGCTTGCCGCCTTCCTGAAAACAGCCGATCAATATCGCCGGAAGACGGTGGTGCTGATTATCAGCGGCACTCGCTTGACAACAGAGGCATTGCGAAAGTTGATGTTATAGATGAAAGATGCTGTTCGCGATCCCATGTTTCGCTTTTTGGCGGTGTTAAGCATTGCCTCAACTGCCGGCCACCAGGCGTGGCGGAACCTATTTAACAATTTTGCCGTCGAAGTGGTTGGCCTGGCCGGGGATCAGGTTGGCGTCATCCAGTCTGTGCGCGAAGTGCCGGGACTGCTTTCGCTATTGGCAATTTTCCTATTCCTGATCATGAAAGAACATCGCGTTTCCTTGCTTGCTATTGCGGCTCTCGGGACTGGCTTGTGCATGACGGGTTTCTTCCCGACCTATGGCGGCATCATCGCTACCACCTTGATCATGAGCTTTGGATTTCACTATTTTGAAACCACCAACCAATCCCTGACATTGCAGTACTTTGATGAAGATACATCTCCCTGGGTCTTCGGTAAATTTCGCAGCTATGCTGCTGCGGCCAATATCGCTGTTGGTGCGCTGATCCTGGTTTTGAGTATCTTCATGGGGTATAAGGGCATCTACTTGCTTGTCGGGGGAATGGTGCTGATGGCCGTTTTCTGGGGGCTACGACAGCAGCCAACACGAGAGGATACCGTGCCGCAGCGTCAGCATATGGTTTTTCGGCAGAGATATTGGCTCTACTATTTCCTGACCTTCCTTTCCGGTGCCCGCCGCCAGATATTCGTCGCATTTGCGGTTTTTCTCCTTGTAGAGAAATTCGCTTTCAGCATCCAGGAAATTACCATTCTCTTCATCATCAACAATCTCGTCAACTATTTTCTTAGTCCGCTCATTGGCCTATGGATCATTCGATTTGGTGAGCGGCGCGTGCTTTCCCTTGAGTATTTTAGTTTGATTTTTGTATTCATCGCGTACGCCTATGTTGAATCGCGCTGGCTGGTCGCACTGATATACATTGTTGACCATATCTTCTTTAACTTTTCGATTGCCATTCGTACTTTCTTTCAAAAAATAGGCGATCCACGGGATTTTGCGCCGACAATGGCAGTCGGATTTACCATCAACCATATTGCCGCCGTAGTCATTCCGGTTTTGGGTGGGATTTTGTGGATTTGGGACTACCGGGTGCCGTTTTTGGCTGCGGCAGGGCTGAGCGTTGTGTCGCTTATTGCAACGCAATACATAAGCAATGACAAATGACAAATGTCGAATGACAAATGGATTATTCTTCATTCGTCATCTCCAACTTCACCCTGAATTTGTCCTCAAACGGCGATTCATAGTCAATTCTCATTTGCTGATACACGGCTGCCGGTATGCCAATGTCGGCGAGCCAGAGTTCTCCGGTTTTCTGCGGTAATAGACCCTGCTTCGGCAGAGCCAGTGTCATGGTTGCAGTGGCCTTGATATAGCTCCCTGGTGACTCCCCACTGCTCGAATCGACACCAGATGGGATGTCCAGAGATAAAATCTCTGCTCCGGAATTATTGGCCCAGTTGACTAAGTCTAGGACTTTACCGCGTGGTGCCCCCTTCAAGCTATAACCGATGAGGGCATCGATGATCAGGTCGGGTGTCAGGCTGCTCAATTGTTCGAGCGCGATGGTTTTGCCGGACGTTTGCCGGAAAATGTGGTATTGATATTTCGGAACCTCGCCGAGACGATTTGGAGAGGAAAGGCCGAGCTGAACATTGGAATTGCGATTTGCCAGGTGCCGCGCGGCGCAAATACCGCCACCGCCATTACCACCGGAACCGGCAAGAATCACGATTATTGCCCTTTGCCAGTGAGTCCCCAGCATTTGGATCGCATGAAGCGCCAGATTTCTCCCGGCATTCTCCATCATCTGAAACAGGTTCGGACCGGTTTCCTCCATTGCGATACGATCCACCTCAATCATCTGCTCTGTGGTTATCGCAGGTACGATAATGGCGGACGATGTCATGAAAGACTTTATCGGTCGCGTCATTTGCTTGTCCATTTTTAATTTCGATCAACTATCACCGATCACCGATCACCGATCACCGATCACCGATCAACTATCACCGATCCACTATCACCGCCGACTGGGGCCATGCAAAACGTCTGATTACGCTTCTGCTCATTGCCTGCCATTTTCATTGCCTTGCTTCAGCTAATCCGACCTACCTTGCTACCTTGCCAACCGGCATTCGATATCTGCTACTTCATTCACCGCTACTGCCACTGCCGACCGCCAACCATTCTTCATTCTTCATTCTCACCCCCAAAGGCATACAGCCCAGCCTCTGTCCGCAGAAAAATATGCCCGTTTACGATCGCCGGTGTCGCCATTATTCTTTCGCCAAGATCATTCCTGGACAGGATAGACAGCTCTTTTCCGGTAGCCACGACCGTAATGATCCCGCGCGCAGAGGCCAGGTACAATTTGTTGTCACCGATGACCGGTGAGGCATAATAAGGACCGCCGGACCGAATTCGCTGCTGATAATGCAGCGCGCCGGTTTCCGCATCCAGGCAGGTCAGGATGCCGCCATTCTTGATCATATAGATCAACCCGTCATGATAAATCGGTGACGGAATTTCCGGAACACCTCTGCGAAATCGCCATACAATCTCCGCCTTGGCACCTTCTGGTGCAGGCGGGCGAATTGCCACCAGGCCGTTTTCCTGCTTGAAGCCATCCACCCAATCAATCAGCCATTGATATTCTGTTTTCGATATCAGCTTATCTTTGTTTGTGTCGATGCGGCGATAAAAGATTTTTAGCGGATGGTCGCCTTCACCGTCTGCATCATACCGAGATAAAATGCTCTTGTTTGCATTTCCCTCTTCAAAGGAGAGGATATTATCTCCGTTCCGGTCATAGTCTTTCAGCAGCTTTTCATAGCTCGGCAGGCCGATCACTTCGGTGTTGGTTTTCATGTTGTAGGAGTTAACATAGATCAATTCCCGGCCAAGCAATGGCGTCACGGCCGGTTCGTCGGCCAGCCCGGGAACGGACCAAATCTGTTCGCCATTTTCCAGGTCAAGCGCGGATAGCCACCAAACGCCATACACCAATAGCTCCTCCTTGCCATTTGCCTGACGAATGCTTGGCGTGGACCAGGCAGATCCAAAGCCCGTACGCTCCTGCCGCCAGTTCAGCTTGCCGCTTGCGGCATCCAGCGATTCAATAAATGAGGCCTTGTTGTTGTCGCAAACGAAGATCAGTTGATCTCCATGCAAAATGGGCGAAGCAGCGGCGCCAAAGGTGTTGCTGAGGCCGTCCGGCAGACGGCGCTCCCAAACTTGCTTGCCGTTGAAGTCGTAAGCGATCAAGCCGAAGGAGCCAAAATATGCGTATACTCGCTCGCCGTCTGTCACCGGGGTGGGGGAGGCCAGGCCATTGACGCCGTGGACCCGCTCCGGCGATACCGGCGGTGCCTGTTGTTCCCAAAGTATCTTACCATTTCGCCGATCGATGCATGCTGTAATGAGGCTGGTGTCTCTTTCCAATGTCAGGAATATGTGATCCCCCCAAACCGCGGGTGAGGAGTGGCCCTTGGCCAAAGGTGTGCGCCAGGCAAGATTCTTGGCTGGATCCAGCTTTGCCGGCAGGGGATCAGTGTTCGAACCAATACCGCTGCCGTTTGGTCCGCGGAAGCGCGGCCAATGATCCTGCGCTGTCAGAAGGTGCGGCATAAGGCACAAACTGATCACCAGGAAAATCGCTTCGAAACGAGACATAGGTGGCTCCTCTGCAGCTCAACGAATTTCAAAAACAGTGATGTTTATTGACAAAAGTGCCTTAAACTAAGGCGATTGTTTTGCCAGCCCCTGAGATGTGACCTTTTGTAATAGCAGATGTCTCAACAAGCACATGACTGAAGAAAACTTATGACAATGTTGAAACTTAATCAACAATACGGAGGAAAATCGTGTTAAAGCGTTTTGGACTTATGGCCCTTGCAATATTGTTTGCCGCATCGCTGTTTAGCGTTCCGGTGCTGGCCCAGTATAATCCGGATGACTATTTCACATACCTGGAATTGGCCTTCAATGAGGATGAAAAAGATTTGCGTGAATGGTTGATTGACGAACATCAGCAATTCCTGGAAGTCTATCCGGCGCATAAGAATGCCGGCAAAGCGATGTATCAGCTGGCGAGTGTCTACGAGCGGCGCGGCAAGAAACATCACGCCCTGGCTGCATATCTGAAAATGATGTTTCTCTATCCTGATGTTGCCGGATTGGTGGATACCGATAAGCTCCGCAAGATTATTGAAAAAGAAGATGACTACGAAGATCAGCGCAGCTGGTTGAACCAGGTTATTTACGAATCGCGTGACGACACTTCTACGGTTGATGCCTTTTTTTCCTACCTCGGGGTGTTGAGCAAGCTTGAGAAAAAGGAATTGAAGGATTGGAAGCTGGCTAACGGACGTGAGTATGTTCGCCGCTTTCCAAACGACGCCCGCCACGATCAGGTAATCCTCTGGATAGGCGATGCCTACAAGAACAGTGAGAAATACAAAGAAGCCGCAGCAACTTACGTGAAAATTCTCGGTATGTTCAAAGACAGCCCGCTTTTGATGAACACCCGCTATGCCCAGGGACGTCTGTATTATGAGAACCTCGACAAACCACAAAATGCAATTGACGTCTTGACGGAAGTTGTTCGCGATGCGCCCGATCCGGATCTGGCTGGTGATGCCCTGTTTATGATGGCGGAAATCAAGGAGCGCAAGCGCAAAAAGCACGATGAAGCAATTGCTGATTATCGTAAGGTCATGGAAAATTATCCGTCCGACTATCGTGATGCGGAAGCATTATGGCGGATCGCTCGCATTTATGAAAAAGAGAAAAAGAACCATATCACAGCGGTTTCCACATACAACGAGTTCCTTGAAAAATTCCCCAAGGATAGCCGCGGTGTTGAAGCCCTTGAAAATATGGCCAAGATATACGAGGACAAGCTGAAAGACTATCCGAAAGCTGCGATGGCGATGGCCAGAATTTCAGAGATGTACCCGGACTACAAAGAAGCGCCTTCTCGCCTGGTTGAAGCCGGCGAATTGACTGAGAAAAAGATGAAAGATTATGCCGGTGCAATTGCTTACTATCAGATGGTGCTTGACAAATACGGCAGCCACAAAAAAGCAAAAGATGCCTCCAAGAAGATGAAAAAGGCGCAAGAGAAATTGCCTCCTCCGCCACCTGCTGAAGCTGGTAGCGGCAGCGAATAAGGATTTTTGCTTTCAAGAAAAGCTTTAAATCAAAAATGCCAAATCCCGTTTCGAGGGATTTGGCATTTTTCTTTACACCACAATTCCTCAGCAAATTATTTCCTGCCAGCCAGCCACGCATCAACTGAATACCTGCCTGACCCTAACAGCCCGATGGCCGCATAAGCGCCAAGGTAAACAATGGCGAGCTCTTTCTTTGCAAACGGATCCGCCGCATGAAAGACCAGGGCAGCAACCAGCATCGCGATCAGCAGCGGAATAACTGTATAGCGCGTTGCCAAACCAATGGTTACGGCAATGGCGCAGAAAAATTCTGCGCCGACGGTTAGCGCCAAACTGAGCGGACTTCCGATCCCCAATGGGTCCGGAAAACCAGCGGACATCTTACTGAAACCATTGAATTTAGCGATGCCGTGACCATAGAGCATCGAGAGGCCAAATACCAACCTGAGAATAAGAGCAGAGATATCCGTCCCTCGCGTTCCGGCTGCTTTATATATATGTTTCTTCCAAAATTCTGCTAATAATTGCATGGTTGTTCCTCTATTTTGGTGAGCTTCAAATTACCCTTATACTCGTTAATGCGCAATATTGTAAGATCTTGTTAAAACTTGAGAATTTTACGATTAGAGTTTGCTATTAAAGTTCAAATAACACCATCGCAAACACATTAGCGAACGGATACTCCTGTGGAAAATACGTGGATCTTATCGTATGCGTTGAAATTCATTGGTCTCATTTGGCTTGTCAGCAACCTGAAAAATATTCATGAGCTGTTTGTAGAGTCTTCTGACTCTGTTTTTCCGGACAAGAATGATGACCAGGAGGCTGGTAGCAAGTTGTTTTGTGCTTTAATTAGTCTAACCACTTTGCTCTGCGGTTTTGGATTGTTGATGCGTGAATCATGGACGATGTGGTGGCTTTGGGGGCTAGTTGTCTTGCAATTTGTCAATGGTCGGCGGCGTTCGAGCCAAATAGCCGTCACTGATGCCGGCGGCGAGGAATTTGACTATGACGAATCATCTTCAGGCGCAAGCAACACTGCAATGCTGGTCACTCTGGTAATTGCAATTGCAGAGACGCTGGCGCAGGTCTTACTCCAGGTGTGAATACCGGTGTATTACCCGGCTCCAAAAAGAAAGGCCGGAAACAGGAGCTTCCGGCCTTTTGGCAACGCTGCGTCGGATACCCATAGTGTATCCGTCAGTGTTATGTCGTTTACTTCTTGCTGCTTTTCTTAGCAGTTGTCTTGCGAGTTGTCTTTTTCTTCGGCAATTCGACGGAGAAAGCAGAATTGTAGCTACCAAATACATTCGGAGTTGCAGCTGCTTCTTCATCATTGCGCCATTCCTGACCGTTCACCAGATAACGGAACTCATAGTTTCCTTCATCCAATACAAGGTCAGCTTTCCAAACACCACTGCGGTTCTTTTTCATCGGGGTTGCATCCGCGTCCCACTCGTTGAAGTTACCAACAACGGCTACTGTGTTTGCTTCCGGCCATTCTACCTGAAAGCTGGTCTTCTTTGTGCGTGTGCTTACTTTAATCATGATACTAGTCTCCAATAATAGGTTTTTAATGGTATTTTATAGGGATCCTTCTGATCGTTAATCATAAAAAACAGGCTGAATGTGTTAGAAAAAAAAATGAAAATCAATTATTTTTAAATTTTTTACCTGCCTGTAATGTTTCTTAGTTTTACAGTTGATGTATTCGGCAGTTAAGAAGCAGATATTAACGTTCTTTTGGCCTTTTTAGGAGACAAGTATGGTACGTATTACCAAAGTTTATACAAAGACCGGCGATGCTGGCAAAACACGCCTTGCCGGTGGACAGGAAATAGCCAAAAATGCAGCGCGCATTGAAGCATTCGGCACTGTAGATGAATTGAACGCATTCCTTGGTTGGGCAGTGCAAGGTCTATCAAGTGAAGACCAATTGCCGGAATTACAAAAGCGGATGATGCGAATCCAGAATGAACTCTTTGATCTTGGTTCGCAGCTGGCGGTTCTGGCGGAAGACCGCCGTGAAGGGACGCCGGTCATTATTTCAAGCGATGTTGAGCGCCTGGAATCGGAGATCGATGATATGAACGACGACCTGCCGCCGCTAAAGTCCTTTATTTTGCCCGGCGGCGGTGAACTCGCCACGAGATTGCACATTAGCAGAACAGTTTGTCGCAGGGCGGAACGGCAATTGGTACGCCTGTTGGAGAAGGAGACGCTGGATGGGACAGAGTTGCCGTATCTTAATCGTCTCAGCGATTGGCTCTTCGTGGCATCACGCTATGTGTCCTGGCAAACCGGAAACGATGAATTTCTCTGGAAGCCCGGGGAACGCTAAGCCGCGCGTATTTTTCCTTTTTTGTTTGATGCTGAGTGCCCCGATATTATTTTGGGGCCTGTGGAATTAGGGTAAATTCATTGTTTATTGCGGAGAGTATATGGGACAGCGTATTTTCAACTTTAGTGCCGGTCCGGCAACTTTGCCGTTGGCAGTTTTGGAAACCATTCAGGGTGAATTGTTAAACTATCGCGATGAGGGGATGTCGCTCATCGAAATGAGTCATCGCTCCAAGACATTTGATAATCTTGTGAACGGCGCCGAGCAGTTGATTCGCGATATTATGGGATTTTCCGATGACTATCAAACACTCTTTCTGCAAGGTGGCGCAACCGGGCAGTTCTCTGCCCTTGCTCTGAACCTTGCTGTTGACGGCAAACTAGCTGAATATGTAGATACCGGTCCATGGTCTGCAAAGGCCATTGCCGAAGCCAAGAAGTTGGGCAAGCCTTATCGCGTGATTGCATCGTCGGCAGATAGCAATCATAACCACATCCCTGCTGAATATGCCATCGGCGACGATGCCGCTTACGTGCATATTACTTCGAACAATACCATCGTAGGTACGCAATTCGAAGATTTTCCGGATACCGGCAATGTACCGCTGATTGCCGATATGTCCTCCGATTTTTATTGTAAACGATTTGACCCGAACAAGTTTGCCATGATCTACGGCGGTGCGCAGAAGAATGCCGGCCCATCCGGACTTGCTATTTGCGTTATTCGCAAGGACTTAATCGAGCGCAGCCCTGCCAACATTCCCACGATTCTTAGCTATAAGATCTTTGCCGGCAAGAATTCGTTATACAACACACCCAATACTTTTGGGATCTATGTGGTAAATTTGGTGATGGAGTGGATTCGTGATCAGGGTGGTATTGATGCGGTCGAAAAGGCCAATCGGCATAAGGCCGGTTTTCTCTATACCGTACTCGATAGCTCAGACTTTTTCCGACCGCATGCCCAGGACGGCAGCCGTTCACTAATGAATGTGACCTGGCGGCTTCCTAACGAGGAATTGGAGAAGCAATTTGTCGCTGAGGCTTTGGCTGAAGGTCTTAGCGGTTTGAAGGGACACCGTTCCGTTGGCGGAATTCGTGCCTCTATCTACAATGCCATGCCGCTCGCTGGTGTAGAAGCACTAATTTCGTTCATGAAAGAATTTGAACGGAAAAACGGCTAGACGTCGCAGGGTGTCGCTGCGCGTTCAGTCTCTTCATTCATAAACTTGGAGGAACTTATGGCTAAGCAATTTGAAGTCGACCTGTCCGTAGAACCGACTGTCATGATTGAAAAAGTTCAGGAAATGGCAGACGAGGGTAAGCTGGATTTTGAGGGCGATATCACCAACGGTAGTTTCGGCGTGCGCGGTGTAAAGGGCACCTATCGCATCGAAGGACAAAAAGTTAAAATAGAAATCAACAAAAAACCCTGGTATTTTCCCTGGGGGAAAGTCGAAGGAAAGCTCAAAGAATACTTTGGCTAGACTGTTATCAACATTATCCAAATGCCGCAGACTTTTCTGCGGCATTTTTATTTTAGTGAATGACGCGTCGAATCGATTTGTAGCGAGGACGCCAATATTTTGAACGATTGATATCGACGGTAACAACCCCTTTTGAACCTGCATGAATCATCATTAATTCCTCGTTGTCCGCAGAGAGAACAATACCAACGTGATTGATAATGCCTTTACTGTTTGCAAAGAATATCAGATCACCAGGCCGTGCTTTGCTTCTTGGGACAACTTTTCCTATCCGGCCTTGTGACCGCGAAGTTCTTGGTAAGTCAATATCGATATTGTCAAACACATATTTGCTAAAGCCGGAACAATCAAATCCTTTCGGGGTATTGCCGCCATAGCGGTAAGGGCTTCCGAGCAGGCTGCGTGCTTTTTTCAGGACGCGAATTTGCCGGGAATCTGCTGGCTCCGAGGCCACTTTCGGTGCGCTGTAAGTGGGATTGGCTCGTCCCGTACGTCCGAAGTTGCGATGCCGGCTGTAAGTTGATGACGCGCTGCTATCTGTCATGGCGACGCGGTCTTGTTTATAATTCGATGGCCGTTTATGGCCAAGTTTTGTATAGCAGGATGAAAATATTCCTGCACACATGGCCAGTATAATTAAGGTGTGGGGTTTCATCAAAACGCTCCATGTTTTAGGGTGTATAAAGACGCAACAGGCGTCCCATTTGATAAATCCCTTCCATAACGTGCGATACATGTCTGATGATGGAACAAAATCCCTGCCAATCAGGTGTGTTGATCACGCTTCAACGCTAAGTATCGGTTTTTACAGGCAATACGTGAATTCTCGACAATGAAAACTGTAAACTTCATTGACAGGCGGGTTGGTGGTGGCATGACAATTGCGACATATTTAACGAATAACCGGAAACTGAAAATAGTAGTAGATCACATATTGTTTATTGGTCATATTGTTTCTATTAAAATCTGCAAAAGGGCAAATCAACAAATCAGCAATTCTGGAAATCAGCAAATAGGCAAATCTGCAACATGAAAATTCTGAAAATACTCCTTCTGACGGTTCTCCTCATCGGCGTTGCTTTTTCACGCCAAAATCATCCGCCGGATTTAAATTGGCAGACTATTGAAACGAAGCACTTTCAGGTGATTTTTCCTGCAGAAGTTGAAAACATTGCTCAAGATGTAGCCAATTTGGCGGAATCGGTTTATTTCCCGATTTGTAATGAACTCAAATACTTCCCGCCCAAGACACCCATTATTCTTCACACCCAAACCGACATTGCCAACGCTTTTGTGACCCTCTTTCCGTTTCGAATGGAGCTCTTCCTGACAGATCTGCAGTTCCCGCTAATGGGACCTGGTGTTGACTGGCTGCGGATTCTGGTAACCCACGAATTTCGTCATATCGTCCAGTTGCAAAAGCGGTCCGGCTTTATTGCGTTGGCAAGAATAACCACCGGTGAACAGGGAGCGTTGCTGCCGGCGATCGGCTATCCGGGCTGGTGGCTTGAGGGGGATGCCACCTTTACGGAAACTGCCTATACCAGCGGTGGACGGGGGCGCAGCGCATCTTTCGACATGGCCCTCGCCGCCCAACTGAACGAAAAAGGCACCTTTCGCTACCAGAAAGCTTATCTCGGTTCGCAAAAGGATTTGGTGCCGTCGATTTATCACCTCGGTTATTACTTAACGCAGCAAATTGATAGCGATACCACAAAACTGGGGCTTCGTCCTAAAATCATGGATTGGTATGGATGGGTGCCGCTTGGTCCGATCGGATTCAACATAGCTGTTCATTTGTCCACCCGAAAATCTCTAGATGCTCACTACAAGGCTGCCATGGCGAAACTTGCTGCGAATTTCAAGGCTCGTGAGGAGCGTGAGGGGTTCACTGAATATGAGTTGCTAAATCTGCGCAAGAACGAAGTCCCTATCAATTACCGCTCGCCACGCTGGACCAGCGACGGTTCAGTGATTGCTTACCGCAGCGGCTTTGATGCCCGGCAGCAGCTGGTGGTTTTTGAGACCGGCGGTGAAGAGCAAACAATTTTGCCACGTCGCATTGGGGAAAACCTGAGTGTGCAAAACGGAATACTCGGTTGGACAGAAACGGTTGACGATATCCGCTGGGCCTGGAAGATTCATAGCAAGGTTCGTTTATTTGATTTGGAACATAAGCGTTATCTCGATTACGATATCTCGCAGCGCTTGTTGTGGATGGACCTTGCACCAGATGGCCTGAAGATCGCTGGCGTGGTCAATGAAGGGTTATATTCAAATATTATTATCAAGGATCTTGAGAAAGGCCAGGACATTGCCTTAACCCGCGATAAGGCTACCTACTATAGCTACCCACGCTACTCGGCAGATGGTCAGCAGCTGGCCGTCGTTGTCCGCCATGATTCTACGCAATCACTTCAAATTATCGACTTGAAAAACGGCGCCCGGGATACGCTGTTTGTCACACATCGGAGGCAACTCAGCCACCCGGTGTTTGGCCGGGATGGAAAGCACCTGTTTTTCTCGGCAGATCTGGATGGGCGTTTCAATGTATGGGCACTGGAATTGAACACCGGCGGTCTTTTTCGCGTCACCAATGCCCGCTACGGCGCCTTCGCACCAGACGTTTCTCCCAACGGACGGGAATTGGTATTTAGCAATTATTCAGCGCTGGGTTTCGATGTTGCGCTTATGCGTCTGGCCCCTGAAAATTGGCTGGCTGTCGACAAGAGCGTTTTCCGGGAGAAGCTCCCCACCCGCATTTATCATGTGCCTCATAAGCAACCGCCGCTTCCAACCACTCGCTATGCGGTAAAATCTTACCGGGTGCCGGCTCGCTATATGCTGCCGCACAGCTGGGGGATTATCAGCGAACAATCTGGGAGCACGGAGGAAGGCCGCTTCGGTGCTATCGTACAGGCGATGGATCCGCTTTATCGCTTTAACTGGACGGGCGTTGCTACTTATGATCTTTTTCGCGAAACGATCGATACGCGTGTGCGAATGCGTTATAGTCGTTTTTGGCCGGTGTTTGGCCTTGACGCCTTTTATGATCAGGAAGCATTGATCTCGTCAAGGGAAGACACCGTCGCCTACTGGAAAGAATTGGGCGGGGCTGCATCGATTACGCTGCCGATGACCTTGCGCAACAATCATTATCAAACGACACTGTCGTTGACGGGCGGCGTTGAATTGGCGCAGATCCGGGAAGTGGAAGCGATACCGTCACTATTTCCACAACTTGCCCAACGCAAAACCGCGGCTTTCGGTAGCCTGCGCTTTAACAATTTGGTGCCGCCGCCGATAAGAGGTCTTGGCATCATCCAGCAAGGTCAGGCGTTACAAATAGAATTTGAGTCAGTGGATCCCTCCGAAAAATTTAACGGGCAACAGCTCTTACTGAATTCCGGCTTTTTCTTGCCGGGATTACGTCACCATGATGCCTTCCAGGTCTTCTTCGGATACGTTCGGCAAACCGGCAATTTCTTCTGGGAAACTGAACGGACGTTGCCTCGCGGCTTTAGTGGCGGAGGAACTGGCGGCAGTACGGTGCTGCGGCTTAATTATGCCGGACCTGTTGCCTACTTAGACTGGCATATTCCCTATGTCTCACTGTACATCAAGAGTCTTTCCGCTAATCTCTTCTACGATGCCGGCAGTCGTTGGCGCCGTGGTGAGGATAATTTCAATTTTGATGATCTACGTTCTACAGGGGGCGAGCTGAAATTTCATTTAAACCCTTTTCAGCTGCCGGCAACTTTGGTGGTTGGCGTGAGATATATCTATTTCCCGGATACGGAAACAAGAAAGACAGAGATCTTCTTCGGGTTGTAACTGCGCCTACAAGCAGGCATCCCCCTGCGTCCCCCTTCGAAGGGGATACAGGGGGATGTGCGTAATGACATAGTGAAAAAAGTAGCAGTAGCACTGGGCAGGAAAAAATGACGAATGTCAAATGACAAATGCGGCCAATATGAATTCACGCCACAATGCTTTGCCGCTTTAACGTCTTCACATTTTAACGATTCAACCGATCGGTCACCGATTTCTCACTTCCCGATAAACTTCAATGCCTGCAGAGACATCATCGCCGGATTGTTCTCCTGGGCTTCCTTGAGGCGGCGCTTCACCTGGAATTTGTAGAGGTAATGCAAGCTTGCCAGGGCCGTTCTGTTGTAGATAAACAGCCAGACAATCTTTCGCGATTGCTTGGTCCAATCCAGTTTCTGCTTAGTTTCCAGACCAAGGAAATCGACCTCGTTGATGCTGTTTCCGTAACATTCCTGCAGAATGTCTGCGGCCAGTAATTGACCGGGCGAATTCTTGTGGAACTCCGGATCGTAGGCAATTTTCATGCAGAATCGTTGGTTGGCATATTCCAGACCGTAGTCGAAAGCGATATCTTTTCCGCCGACAGACAGCCGAGACATGCGTAACCAGCCGCGGTCAGCAGCAACATTGGCCAGTTCGGTATAAAAATTGACGAGGCGATCCGAGCAGGCTATTGCTGACCCATTATCACCTTTCCAGCTCTTCTTCTCGATTGCCAAACCGGCAGGTAGGACAGTTGGGACCTGGTCCCGGGTCCTGGCCACTGTAAAATCGACCTCACCGAATTCTGCCAGCTTTTTGCGGCGGCGGCGAAGGTTCTGACGAAATTTCTTTTGAAGGCTTTTAGTGAAACCCTCCCAGTCGCCTTCGACCGGCAAATAAGGTGACATCCCTTTGATCCACACACCGGTGTGATGGCTATTGTCGCTGGCGACGTTAAGTAGCCGCTCGTAGTCGACGGCATCCGAGGGCATTTCCTGGAGAATCATCAGATGCCATTTCTGTGAACGTGACTGGAAGTACTTCCAGACGTCGTTGATGACATCATCTCGTGATTTTCGCAGAACAAAGGTATAGCGAAAGGAATGCGAGTTGGTTAGCGATTGTAAAATGAAGAACTTTTTGCCCATAACGCTAACATGCTTTTCGACCAGCGGCATGGCAAAAAGGAGGCGCCCGTTTTCACGGGCGAGGATAACGACCAGTTTGTCGTTATCACCAAAACTTTGCCACCAAACGCGAAACCATTCATGGCGTACGAATGGGGCATTGTAATAACTATCTTCTACGAGTTCATTCCACTCATTTTCGAGTTCAATAAACTCCCGAAAGGTATTCAGCTCTTGTATCTCAATAGACATCTAAATTCTCCACGTCCTGTGACTCCCTAATAACGTCGACGCATCCTCATTATCGACCATAATTTTTCAGCAAAAGGTAGATTTTGGCAGAAACCGGCACAAACTACTCAAATGTTCAAAGGCCTATAGAACAAGACGCAGTAATTGCGGAAAAATCTCAGCTTGCTGAATTTGGGGTACTTCACTGTATCCCAATGATGATGGGGATTCGTAGAACTATATTGTAATGACGCTTACAATTACACGGATTTTGGCCAGCTGCGCTGTGATGACAATCATCCATTTGTCGATCAAAAATGTGCTGTAGAGGAGGTGTAAACAACCCGCTTGCAAATTATGAAAAAAACGTTAGAATACAGGTCTGTTTATACAAAAAGCTTCATAATTGAATGCTCTTGGAAAGCTACATCTGGCAGGCAGAAAATGCAATAACAAACAGGGAATTTATAAAATGCTGTACGGCAGGAAACCCGGGAATACTTTCCCGGGTTTCCTGATATTGTGAACACCCGCTGGTTTCGGTTAATTGTACTTGCTATTCTTGTTCAGTCCAGACAGACCAGTGAGTGTCTCAAAGCCGGTTGGTTTGAGGAGGTCATTGGTCTGTGACGGTTTTTAGTCGCCGAGGATGCAGCATTCAATTGGGCAACAATCATCATTCGCTGCCGGGGCTTCATCGGATGAGAATGCAAAACTACCAAGTGCTACCAGTGAGATAAAAATGGCTGTAATAATCGATTTTTTCATGTCCATATCCTTTCTTTACAGCGGGCGTTAAAAGCAAAAGACTTGTCTATGCCTTTCACCCTTGCAAACGCCGATATTTCCAAAAGGTAACGGAGGGGAGATTATCCGCTGACAAGGCCGCCGCGGACTTTTATCCAGGTTCCGATAGTACCGCCGCCAAGTGAGCCCAATAAAGCCCCGACTGTCCAGCTAACAACGATTCCCGCTGTCCATTCCGGGCATTGCAATATAATACCCGGCGCGGAAATTAACAGGAAGGCTAACCCGGCGGCGCTGCCATGAATGATGGGACGCATAACCGCCTGGGAGCGGGAAAACACCGTGGCAAAGAGCGTGGGCAAAAAGGCATAGAGCATACCGAATAGGCAAAAGGCGTTGCGCTCAAGCCATACACCGCTGCCGATAATGGAACCCGTGGCCGTTTCGCACATCGCCACACAGCTGGGGACCGGTTGCAGAAATGAAAAGACCAGGAAGAGGCTCATCGCGATCAGAGAGGCACGGGCAATCCATTGACTGATCGCTCCCTGATTTCCTGCTTCCGGCGAGAGCCAGCGAAAGACTTCAGCATATAAAGCAATCCAGAACAGGAAAATGACAGTCACTGTTGGACCGGGCGTCGAGAGTTTTATCGGCGCCAGATACAATAATGCGAGGGAAATAGCCGCTGAGAGGGTGCCGAATACAACCGGTAATGCAAATGTCTTGATACGTGATGATTTCGCATCGACAGCTGCATGCGGTGCCTTGAGAGTTGCCGAAACAGCATTGAAAGTCCGCATTCGCAGCGCCGGGGCAGGTGTTGCCTGTTCTAAATTATCCAACATTGACCAGGTTTGGCGAGATTCGTTGTATGCCAGGCGACAAACCGGACAGTGATCGATGTGAGAGCGGTCTTCGGCGCTGAGAGTGCTTTCTCCGTTGGTAGTCAGCAGATCGCCCAGAATTTTATCGGTATATTTACATGTCATTGTTTATCTCCTCCTGCAAATGCGCCAGGCGTGCGCGCAATGTCTTTAATCCGCGATAGGCTTTTTGTTTGGCTGCTTTCGCTGAGATCCCCAGCATATCGCCAATTTCCTCAAAACTGAATCCATGATATTTGCTTAGCAGTATCGCCTCTCGTTGCTGTGATGGAAGGGCTGATAGTTGGCGCCGAAGGATAGCGGAGATTTCCGATTCCTGGAGCTGGTTGTGGGGATGAGCGTTCTGGCGCGGACTATCTGCGCCGTTCTCGTCGAATGGCTTACTGGAAAAACGCAATTGCCAGCGGCGTTTTTGCCGGAAACGATCTCTGATAAGGTTGATGGCAATGGTAAATAGCCAGCTGGAAAAGCGACTGCTGGATTGGTAGCGCTGCCTGGATTCGGTTAGCCGCAAGAAGCATTCCTGGGTCAGGTCTTCTGACTGCGGAATATTGCCGGTGTTGGCAAGGAAGTAGTTGTAAATGCGTTCGCTGTATCGATCAAAGATGTGCTGGAAGGCGGCGAAGTTTCCACCCGCAAACGCGTGCATCAGATCTTCATCCGATAGCATGTCTAGTTGACAATCCATACCCATGCAAACGATGATAGAGGAAAAAGGTAACGGGCAGGGATAAATTAATTCATTACAAAAATATTGATCACTTCGCCGTTGCGCAGGGATTCGGTGTATTTGCCATTGACAATGCGAATGACTTTAGAGTTGCCTTCGAATCGAGCCGCAATATTGTTGAACGTATCGCCGGAACTCACTTTGTATTTGTAAAAGCGCATCGATCGTGATGAAATCACTTTTAGCTTTTGACCTACCCGGATACTGCTGGATCTTAAACTGTTCCAGCGCTTCAGGTTGGCCTGGCTCACTTTAAACAAGGCAGCAATCTCACCAAGCGTATTCCCGTCTTTTACCGCATAGAGGAAGGTCTCCCCGCTGGAGATTCTTTGCTCCGTGACCACCCTGCCACTGTTGGTCGTCCGCGTCTGGCTGCTCCTTGAGGATGATAGACGAACGCCGGCCAGTTTTGCGGCCTGGGGACGAACCGGGCGTGAAACGGAGCTGCTTCTATAGAGGACCACTTTCTTGCCGGCATGAATAGTGTTGCCGGCAATCCCGTTCCAGGCTTTGATTTTGCGAATTTTGATATTGTAGCGATCAGATAAGTGTGACAAAGATTCGCCTTTCCTGATCGTGTGTGTGAGCGTTTGCCAACGGAGCTCAGGGTCTTTGATAATAACCACGTCACCTTGTCGAATACCACGCTTTTTCAATGTTGGGTTCCAGCTTTGCAATTGCTGACTGCTGACGTCAAACCACTCAGAAATTTGCCTGACGGTGTTACCGCTTTGTACGCGGTATTTGACGTCCCCGGCACTATTTCTGAAAACCGGCGTGGCGGCGATCTTTGTACTTGTCTTCTTTTTGCTTCGTGATGAATTCTTGCGAGCGACAACCGGTTTCTTACTCAATTTCTTGATAGCGTTCGCAGCCCGCTTCTCCGTCCCGCGCGGCACAAATAGGGGATAGTCGATTACGCGTGATGGCGTTTTCGTTGCTGTGGGTTCCAAATCCGGATTCAACCGCCGCAATCGATCAAGGCGAATATCCGCTTCTCTGGAGAAGGTGTTCAGATTCATCGAATGGGGCACAATAACCATGCGATAGTCGGATTTGTTCGGAAAAGGAATGTCTTTAAATCCAAATCGGGCTGCATTGCCAGGCTTTGCTGCAACGATGGCCGCAAAAATCTGCGGCACATATTCGCGGGTTTCACTTTTTAAGACACTGGTCTTCTCTCTGAGTGCCCAAAAGCTGCGGTCCCGGAAATCGTCCAGTTGTCGCAAGGCACGTCGCGTTTTACCCGCGCCTGAATTATAAGAACTGAGCGCAAGGGTAAAGCTACCAAGCTCCAGCACCAGGTCATGCAAATAATCGCTGGACGCTTTTGCCGCCGCATGAGGTGAAAAGCGCTCGTCAATGCCATTGTTGATGGTTAGGCCGTACGCCTTACCGGTTGATTTGATGAATTGGAACATACCTGCGGCGTTTGCCCGGCTGACGGCAATCGGATTGAACGCCGATTCAATGAAGGCCAGATACATGATTTCTGATGGGAATCCGTTGCCTTCAAAATGATGTTTGAGGGCCGGAATATATTTGCGAGAGCGCCGCAATGCATTGTTGAAGAATTTGTTGTAGCGGGGTACGGTCTGGAACTGGCGAATATAGTTTTCGATCTCGTCGACAAAATCATCGGGCAGTTTAAAATCACGATCCTCGCCCATTTCCAGGGCAACTGCATAAATCTCTTCACGGATAAATCCGTGCAAATCACGCGAGAAGGCCGGTTTTGATCGTGTGGCTTGCCGCGGGAGAGAGCGACTCTCTTCGAGATCTGCCAGCACGCTGGCGCTTTGGGCCACATCGACGTTTGCCGGTGCGGTATACTTGATTCTCAGCAGCTGTGTCGCTATGTCCCGTATCGAAATTTCTCGATAGGGAGCGGGATAATGCGTGTGAATAAAGTCTATTTTATCCGCATTGTTTGTCAGGTCTGTCATGTCAAGCATGCGCAGGGCCGTTTCAAGATTGCCGCGGGCGGCCCTCATATCGCCATCATTGTAGGCTTCCATCATGGCATCAACATGTGGCCCGATCACTGCCAGAACATTCTTTGAGGGAACAGAAATGCTGCTGGTGGAATCTCGCTGATATTTGAAGGCGCTGCATCCCTGCAAGGCTATAGCTGTGACCAGGCAGACCAGCCACATCTTGGTTAGTTTCTTCATCCGCTTTTCGATTTGATCATCAACTCCTGTTTAACGCTGACAATCTAATGAAGATTCGCGGGAAAATCAAAGAACTAGCGGACTTTTATGGATTTACGAGCCATCTCTTTCACGAAGTCGATAACGTATGGCATTGCCTCGGCAGCTTTCATGTTCGCGGTTTTGCGACGAATGATACCGCTAAGATCCATCTCATCTTCGTCGTAGAGCTTATGCTCTTTGCGAGTGCCCGACTCCTTGGGGTTAATGGCCGGATAGATCCGTCGGTCAGCACATTCACGCGACAACACGAGATCTAGGTTGCCGGTGCCTTTGAATTCCTGGAAAATCACCTCATCCATCCTGCTGCCGGTATCTACGAGGATTGTGGCCATGATCGTGAGAGAGCCGCCGTCTTCAATATTTCTGGCAGCGCCAAAGAAGCGGCGAGGCAATTCCAGGGCATTGGCCGCAAGGCCGCCGCTGAGGGTTTTTCCACCGGAGTGGCTGTCCTTGTTGTAGGATCGACCCATACGGGTTAATGAATCCATGAGAACGAGCACGTCGCCGCCGAGTTCGGCAATGCGCATGGCCATATTCATGGTTAGGGAAATGATGCGGAGGTGGTTTTCTACTTCCTGGTCCGATGATGAATGAAATACCATCGTGCCGTCGAGGTCTCTCTGAAAGTCGGTGACTTCTTCCGGACGTTCATCAACAAGCAAAACAAGAATCTCAACTTCCGGATTGTTCTCCCGAACGGCTTTGGCGATATGTTTCAGAATCGTCGTTTTTCCGGCTTTCGGCGGCGAAATAATCATCCCGCGCTGACCTTTGCCAACCGGCGTCAATATATCGATCGCCATTCCGGTGAGATCTTTTTCGCCTCGGGTCATCCGCAGACGCTCTTCCGGATCGATGCTGATCGATTCTTTCAAGCTGGTTCTTTCATGGTATTGCTCGAGCGTCTTGCCATTTATGCTGGAAATTTCCTTCAGGGGAGAGGCTTTACCTTGTCCGGGTGGCTTGCCCATTTTTCCGGCGATTAAGAGGCCATCGAGCAATTGATTGTGGCGTATCATTGGTGGGGGAACGAATATATCGGATTTACTGGCTCTGAAGTTGTTGCGGGGATTACGAAGGAAACCATGACCTTCCGGCATTATTTCCAGTATCCCTTCACACGTCTGAGATGACATGAGTGTGTCCTTCCTATTTGATGAATTGCCGTCAGGGCAATTGTTAAAGTTTGCTGCTTTGAGCAGGACGTATCCGGCGGCCGGGCATAACGCCTGCGATGTTGTTTGCAAGTGAATCTTCGAAACTGTTAGCTGAAAGTAAGTCGATATGTCAGAACTTCTGTGGCGACACTTCACAAATAGCATCGGACACATCGCTGCAAGTCTGAACCGGAAATTCTGTGGCTCAGAGAAAAACAGGATCGCTGCAAAAGGGCAAATCGTCTGTTCTTAGCGGATGTTAGTTGGATTCCATGCGTTGAAAAGATATATCAGATCGGGCATTGTGGCCCGGATAGTCACGAAGATGCTTATGTTCTTATACCAAAGTTGTCCTGTCTTGAGTAATACGTCAAGTAGAAAAATGGATTATTTTATTAGAAACATGGCGGTTCACATGTGGCTGTCAATAATAACAAGTTGCGGGCCGCATGAATTGACGCCGGTCAGAAATTACCAGAAAAGAATTTGATAATGTTGCTCAACTCCAATATCAGAATGCAATTTTTATGATGCAACATCATTTAATTTATCAAACGATATCTTGCGCAATTGGTTCCACTCAATTTTCCATTTCTAGCGGATAACTTCTACCTTTACATCGATTACACCAAGGCTGATCGCCCCTAACTGTTCGAAGGCCCGACGGGAAAGATCGATGATTTTGGTTTTGTCCTTGGCATAGGGTCCGCGATCATTAACCCGTACCTCGATGCTTTTGCCATTGCCCATATTTGTCACCCGCAACATAGTGCCGAAGGGATGCTGCAAGTGAGCTGCCGTTAGCTTGTCGTGGGTGTACACTTCACCGCTGGCGGTTTTGTTGCCAACCAGGGAATTTGCGTAGTAGGTCGCCCGGCCGTATTGCACATTTCCACTGCTCTTGCTGCCGGACGACGATGTTGATGAGCCGCTGCTTGTGCTCTGACCAGAGGTGCCTCCGGCACTGCGGCGGTTTGGCGTGGTGTCGCCGAATGACAGACCGTCATCGCCGGAACTGCTCCGGGGCGATACAGCGCCCGATGTCGATTGCGTTGACGTATTGCCGGAACTTGCCGAACCTGATCCGCTGCCGGACGATCTGCGGCGGGATGTGCCCCGAACATTGGTGTCGTCTACCATAAATACCACTTCATCGCCGCTACCGGAGGACGATCCGCTATTTCCGGATGATGACCCGCCGCTTCGCGGGCCGCCACCACCATCTTCAGCATCAAAAAAGACCTGCTGCGACGAGGGGATTCGATTATTGGAATCGCCGCGGTCTTCGTTGTTGCGAACGGTGTTGGCTTGAACGGCGCGATCAGCGCTGCCTGCCAGGTCGAAATCAATCAAGCCGTTGCCGTCCTGCTGTTCACGACGATACTTTGAGCGAAACGCGTTCCAGTTTATGCCCTGGGCGATGTCCGTCGCACCGCCGTTGTTTCGCCAAATGCCTGTAAAGCGTGTACTACCTCCAACACGGTAGCGCTCCATATCAATTAAGGCCATGCCGTTCTCGCTGAGGCCTTCGGTTAAGGCGTCGAAAGTATCTTGAGTGAGATCAGCCAATAGTAGAGAGCTACTGCCGCTTTGTTCCCACACCCCGGCAAATTTCAGCCTTCCGCCGTCCACATAAACCTCAACGTCAGTCAGGAAATAACCGTCTTCGGCCAGGTTCGAGCGTGTGTCCTTAAAAGATTGCCAGTTGGCATCAACCAGGATCTTTTGCGGCACGTCGCCACTGCGCCAAATGCCCATATAGCGCTGGCTATTGCCGCCTCGGAACACTTCCAGGTCGATAAGCGTCATTCCCTGGTCTGCAAGCGATTGAAATTTGCTGAGGAAGGTGCCCCAATCGAGATCTACCCACAATTCCGATTCATCTTCTGCCGGATACCACAGACCGTAATATTTGCGAACGCCGCCGGAAACTGCGGTCTCAATATCGACCAGGCGATAACCGTCAATTTTGAGCTCGTTTCGCTTGGAACGGAACGATTCCCAGGTGGCGTCACTCCAGATTTTCTCATCGAACTGGCCATTTTGCCAAATGCCGTCAAATGTTACTTGTGCCTCCAGCGGACGATGCCACAGACAAAGTGTCATAAGCACCAGAACGATCGCGCTAACCGACACCCCGCGAGTCATCAGGCAAAGATCCATGTGGACTCTCCCTTTATTCGCATTGTTTTTCATGATTTAGTATTGATTCCTGCGGCGACAGCCGTTTCTCCTGCAATCGAAGATGGAAGTGGCATGTAAGGTAAGGTTGTCGCGCGAAGACCGGCGCCCGGGATGGGCATTCACCAAATAAAGCGCTGGAAATATAGGACATTATTTCGTAAACACCAAGTTTGATTTTGGATCTGGGCATGGATGGTATTAGATTCCCGGCGATGAATCTGTCATTGAATTTTGAGGATCACTGACATGCCCAAGCTGTTAATTCGCCGCCGAAATGGAGAGGAAGAAGAGTGCCTGCTTTCCAGCCAAAGTCTCTATGTCGGAAAAAGCGCAGAACTAAATGGGATCAGGAACGACCTTATATTGAATGATGAAACGGTATCGCGCCGCCATGCCCGCATTTATCAAAGTGGCGAAGGCTATTATATTGAAGACCTGGACAGTAAGAACCACACCTTTGTCAATGAAATCCGCGTAAAGAAGAGCCGCCTGCGTCACGGAGACCGCATTAAGATCGGTTTTAATAGCATTCGTTTTATTCGCGATGACGAGAAAACAACCGACTCATTTGAAGTCACCATGGCGCCACACATTGTAGACCCGGATCGAACCGTTGAATTCAACTACGGCGTTTTACAGCAAGTTTCGGCAGGGTTACAGACGGCAAATAATGTTGATGACTTTCTCACGTGGGTAGTCGCTTTTGCCTGCGAATCACTCAATGCCCAGTGCGGCGTCATAGAAATACCGAGGGATGATCAAGCACCGCAAATTGTCATCAGTGGTGAAACCCCGATATATGCCTCAGCAATCATTGAACGGGTGTGCGCGGAAGGGGAGGGTCTGCTCATTAGTCGTCACCTCGAACTGGACCAATCGCTGTCAAATGCCAGTCAGGAAATTCGCTCGGTAATGTGCGTGCCCCTAATGAGCGGCAAGGAACTCCTTGGCGCCCTTTATCTGGAAGATCCGCTTCCGGCCAAGTTCTCGGAGCGCGGTCTGCAGCTGTTAAATGACATTGCTGCCCAGGCTGCTTTTGGCATCGAGAAGCTGATGTTGGATGCCCGGGTTGATCACGAAATTCAGGCGCGCTCCGGCCTCGAGCAATTCCTTGCTACCCTGCAGGAAAGCGTTGAAGCCAATAAGGCCCTGCTAAATGCCTATCCGGATCTGATGCTGCGCTTAGCGGCTGACGGCAATATCCTGAACTTGTCTGCCGGTGCCTGGCCGGAAAGCTTTCTCCCGGAAGACGCAACCGGCACATCGATTTTTCAATACCTGCCGGAGGCCATCGCCGACAATATGGGAAATCTCATCAGCGAAGCGCTGGGAGCTGAGCAATTGCAGATATTTGAATTCTCGCTGCAGCAAAACGGAAAGACCCGCTATTTCGAAAATCGAATTGTTGCTTGTGGTGAGGCGGAAGTACTGTCTATAATAAGGGATATTAGCCGTCGCGTTCTTGTGGAACAAGAGCGTGAGCAGCTTATTGAGGACTTGAAAGAGGCATTGGCAAAAATCAATACCCTCTGTGGTTTGATTCCAATTTGTTCAGCCTGCAAGAAGATCCGTGATGACAAGGGCTATTGGAATCAGCTGGAGGTCTACATTCAGAAGCATTCCGATGCTGAATTTACGCATAGCATGTGTCCGGACTGCATGCACGAGTGGTATCCGGAGCATTATCGAAAAAAACAAACAGAAGATAAAAAAACGGTCAAGAAGAGGTAATACATATGAGTCCGATAGCAAAATTGTTTGTATTGGCACTGAACCTGCTCATGTTGGGTGCAGTTATCCACTGGGTGCTGGTTACATTTTTTCAGTCATCCTTTAAGCAGGAAGTTCTGAAAACACGCGAATTTCTTGATAAAATCTATGTGCCGTTTATTGAGGCGATTCACAGCTTCTTTAAGCCCGCTATCCAGCTGCAAGACGGCCGTCAGCTGGACTTTACTCACCTGGTTATCCTGGTGCTTTTGGCGGGGGCAAAAAACCTGGCCGCGTTTATATTCTAAAATGATACGAATTACCAATAAAGTCTCTCTGGATGAACGGGAAATCCAGGAACAGTTTGTGCGGGCATCGGGGCCTGGTGGACAGCACGTGAATAAAGTGTCAACTGCCGTCCAGCTGCGTTTTGATGTCCGTAATTCTGCATCGCTTCCGGAAGAAGTGAAAACCCGCCTGCTAAGTATTGCCGCTAACCGCATTACCCGTGACGGCATTTTGATTATTGATGCCCGTGATCATCGCAGCCAGGAGCGTAACCGTCAGGCTGCAAAGGATCGTTTGATTGACCTCATCCGTCAGGCTTGTCGCCGGCCATCAGTCCGCAAGAAAACCCGCCCTTCGCGCGCTGTCCGCAAGAAGCGTCTGGAAGCGAAGCGTAAGCGCAGCGCCACCAAACGCTTACGCGGCAAAGTCCGTCAGGACTCCGACTAGAATTCTTACATTTTTTTGAGAAAAAATTCAAGCAACTGACTTGCGAACCGATAGTAATCTCACACCTGAGACCAATATTTGTGGGGTTGCTGTGAGTCGAACTGAATGGAGCCATTGGAAAGAGTTGTGTGAATTTCTTGCCAAACGTCCGGGAAGAAGCGCAAAGAAAACCTTGATACCAGATCATCTTTCGTATTTGCTCATGGGGAAATCCATGCAGCGTCGCAAGGAGTTGGATGTCATCTTTTATGCGCGTGGCTGGGGGTGGCGTTTACGGTCTGATTGGCAGGATCGCCTGGGAAAATTTGATTCGTAACGCTAGTTTCCACTCAAGGTTATGGAAACAACTGCACTCGGCGGCCCGGAAGAGCCTTCACTGTTAACCGGCACAACATAAAAGAAGAGGGCAATGTCCAAAGGCAAGTCATTCAAGCGGGCGGCATTGCTGGAAAACTGCTCGCTGCGCCGATAGAAGTTGTTGTTTTGATTCTCCGCGATATAAACAAGGTAAATATCGGCCTCATCCAACGCCCGCCAGGTCAGCACTGCTGCAGTGCCGTCTTGAATAACCTGAACATTCTGAACAGGTCCGATAGGTGTTGGATCGAAGAGAAAGTTTTGTAGTCTGCCATCGGCTGAGGTGTCTTCTCCGCAGCTTAGCGCCAATAGCATTCCTAGTAGAATCGCAACCATTCTAAATCGACTCATCTCTTAAAACCCGTGATTAGTCCAATTTTATAGCCTGACCAGCCGGTCTCCGTGGCCAATACCGTTTGTTGGAATTTCAGAGAGGCTGCGAGGTGGTCATTGATTTGCACAAGACCACCGATAACAACGGCCGGCGCCAGGTAGTTGAAACGATAATCATAGGCTTCGGTTACATCGCCGGAAACCGGCTCCCGGCCCTCATTGACCGAACGCGTGCGAACCCGCCAGCTTCCAACAGCAATTTCGCTCCCGAAAAGGAGGTTGAAGCGTTGCGATAAGCGCGGGCTTAAGTAATACCCAACCGCTCCGGCAATCACGCGATAGTAATCGAGGCTTTCTGTGCGTGTTGTATTCCCGCCGATGCTGCGATTATAATAAAGTTGATCCTCCTCGAAACTCCCGAAAGACATGCTGAGCTTCACCTCGACAAACTGATCCGTGAATAGAATTGGGGTCACATCGAAGAAGCCGCCTAAACCGATGTCAAAACCGAAGTTGCGGCGCGTAATGCCCTGGAATTCGGGTGAACTGGGTGTTAAGACATTCAAACTGGTCAGTAGGCCATTGATGCGTCCCAGGCTGGGAGAGCCGTAATCAAGATCTGCTTCTGCGGCCTCTTCACGTACACGTCGACTTAGTGTCGCTGCATAAATGCGGTCACTGTGCTGATTAACTTCGATGCGTTCACGAACCGACTGGTAACCGCGTCCACCATCGATTTCTATAAAGTGCTGACCATAGTCCAGCTTCAGGCTCTGTGGTGTTTTACCTCGGAATTCCCCATTGATATAAAGATCGCCTTCAAATGGCGTCGATCTGAACAGCATTTCTTTCTGAACGCGTTGCACATTTGTTGGTTTGCGATTTTGCGCCGGGCCGACTCGACTCGACTTTTTCAGAAAGGGGAGGGGGTCAAGAAATTTTTCTTCTTTCATTAATGTGAAATGCAGATGTGGACCGGTGACTCTCCCGCTCTTGCCCGCCTTACCGATGTATTGTCCAGCATCCACAACTTCACCTTCTTCAACCAGGATTCGTAGCAGGTGATGGTATTTTGAGGTGTAACCGTCTGCATGGAGAACGTTGACGACATTACCGCTGATTTTGTTATATCCCGTGTAACTGACAACACCTGTTCGCCAGGCGAACACAGAGTCCCCAACCTGAATTGCCAGGTCGATGCCCCGGTGAAATTGCCTTTTCCCGCCGCCGAATGGATTTTTGCGATAGCCAAACTTACTGGTGATTTGCCGCCATTCTCCAAGAGGGTGAAAGCTGCTGTTTTCATTTGTCGGTGCTTCAGCCTGTGAGAAAACCGGGCTCTGAAAAACAAGACAGTAAACGATAGCAATTATCGGGGCTAAACGATGTTGCCGTAATAATCGTTGAACAAGTGATATCATCGCGCCTAATTTCCGTCAGAATCGCCCGCAGCGCAAGGATTTAATTGGGATTTGGCTGCTTTGCGCCAAAATGCACAAACAGTTACTTTTCCCTAAAGCTTAACCCCCGCTGAACGATGATGTGAACCATGAAAAAGAAGCTCACATTACAGCGTAATAACCCAATTCCCGCAAATAACTTTAAAAGCGAAATAGTCCTAAGGTACCCCTGCCGCTGGACGATAAATGACTTAGAAGCAAGAGGGGCGGCGTGGCCAGGGATGGGCCGCGATTATTGTCAGACGCCACTTTACTTCAAAGGGCGAGAAAGAGAGTTAGAGACATGCAGTTTTTAAAAATACAGGGATGTTGGCCAGGCTAATAGAACAGGGAAGTTCACTATGTTGAAACAAGGATGTTTCTTCTTCAAACAAGGATGTTGGTTAGTCTGGGTTAAATGTGAAGCCGGTAGCAAGCTGCTACCGGCTTTTTTTATGGGTAAACTTTTTACAGCATTGTGCATAAACTATCCAAAATTCAACTGGTGAAATCACCAGGAGCTATTCGTTGTTGTCTGTAATGCAAATAAAAACAATTAGTTGTGATTCTTTCTTTCTCGGTGGCATGGAAATTGTCTGATACGAGATATCCTCGAGGGATGCTTTGGTGTGAGGAGACCAATGACCCCTATTTGTTGAGGCAATAACTCCCGAGAACCAATGAATGAAAGGGGCAATGGATGACGCAATGTCAATACCACACTGCCGCGAATTTGCAGCAAGAATCACACACAGAAAATCAATTTAATCGCCTCAGTCAGCTCCTGCTTTTTGTATTTCTGCTGATAGCTACCGCATTGAGCGCGGAGACATATTACGTAGATGCCAGTGCCGGCAACAATAGCAATTCCGGAAGATCGGAAACCACTGCATGGAGAACAGTTGAAGAAGTTACCAATCGCACATTTCAGCCCGGCGATGTGATCCTTTTTAAACGCGGTGAAGTTTGGTTGGAAGAGCTGGAAGTAAGCGTCAATTCAAACGGCACCGCCGCCAGTCCGATTCGCGTAGGCGCTTATGGAACTGGCGTACCGCCGGTCTTGCAGCGCGTTACCGCTCGTGGACAATGGTGGATCTTCGAAGACTTTGAAGTGAATCGCCAAAAAGAAGGAGGCACTGCTTTTCGCTTGATTGGCGCCCATAATTCGATTATTCGCAACCTGGAAATTCACAACGGCACCTCCGACGGTGTTGACGTCAATGGCTCCAATGACGTATTGATTGAGAACTGCGAAATTCACCACTTCCTGCGCGGCTCATTTTCTTCCCAGGAAGATGCGCACGGCATCGCTGCTCAGGATGTTGACGGCCTAACAATCCGCGGCACCAATATTCACCACTTTTCCGGGGATGCATTTCAGACCGATCCTGACCGCGATACAAATACACCAAACAACATTCTCATTGAAGATTGCGAAATGTGGACCGGCCCTCTGGACGAAGATTTCAACAGTTGGAATGCCGGTGAAGTGCCGGGCGAGAATGCCGTAGATACCAAACTGGTTAAGGAGGGTTGGGACAGTGTGACTCGCATGCAGATTACCATTCGCAACACGGTGGCGCATGGATTTGTTGCGGATGGTTTCATTAATAATCGCGCGGCCTTCAATATGAAAGAAAAGATTGAAGCGGTGTTTGATGGCGTTACCGTCTATAATTGCGAAATTGCCTTTCGTCTTCGCGGCACGCGCGGCAACGCGAACGTGACGCTGATAAATGCAGTGGTTTACGATTGTGATAAAGCCATTCGCGCGGAAGATGATCTTTCCAACCTGCGCGTTTTTAACTCTACCTTTGGTGATGGGTTACCGACCCATATTCAATTTGCCGGCGGAAGTGGCGGGACCCCGACCTGGGATATTCGCAATAATGCCTTTCTGGGATCCAAACCATCCGTCGCCAGTGACGTCAGCAATGAGGTAACGGCCGCGTCAGATTTTATCAACGCATCAGGACGCGACTATCGCATCGCCGGTGGTTCCAATCTGATTGATACCGGAAATGCTATTGCCGAGGTGACGCAAGACCGCGACGGTAATCAGCGCCCGCAGGGGATTAGTCACGACATTGGGGCCTACGAGTTCACAGACAGCACCACCGGTCTGGAAACCGATCCGCAAAATGCGATTACCGATTTTGTGCTCGGACAGAACTATCCCAATCCATTTAATCCGTCAACGCGCTTCCAGATTGATCTGGCGCGCCAAAGTCAGGTGGTGGTTGAGGTCTATGATCTTACCGGACGTCTAGTTACAACCTTGCTTAACGAACCACTGGAGGCCGGTGTGCACACTGTCAACTTTGAAGCTGCGGATCTGCCGAGTGGTCCATATTTCTATCGTGTCAATGCACTGGGCACCTCAAAAGTTCGACGCATGATTTTGATGAAGTAAAGGATTTCATTCAGAAAAGCCAGTCATCCTGCGAGCCTGCGTTGAGCAATCAGCGTGGGCTCGCTTTTTTGTGGCGGATGCCATCCGCCAAAGGCCGCGAAAAATGCTATTGGATTGAATAGCGATTCTGCGTATGTTTTTTAGGAACGAAATTGCAAAACTGAAGGATGTTCTGTGACTGAGTTTCCTACAATTGCTGCTATGGCCGACAAAGTCGGCGAATTGCTGGGCCTGACGGATTGGATGGAGATTACCCAAGAGAGGATCGATCAATTTGCAGATGCTACCGGTGATCATCAATGGATTCATGTCGATCCGGAAAGGGCGGCAAGTGAGTCGCCTTTCAAATCTACCATTGCCCACGGCTTTTTGGTGCTTTCCCTCGCCTCAAAATTTTGTTATGAAGCCTACCGCGTTGAAAAAGCCTCAATGGGGATCAATTATGGCTTGAACAAAATCCGTTTTACTGCTCCAGTGCCCGTTGGCAGCCGCCTGCGCGGCCGTATCACCCTCAAGAGTTTTAAGGCGCTGCCGCAAGGTGGCCGGATTGCCCTCGATGTCGTTATCGAGCTCGAAGGCAATGAGCGTCCTGCCTGCGTCGCGGAATTTATTGCCTTTTTGTATAACTAACCCGGATTGAAGATGTCGACAGAAATCAATGGGCCGGTGCTTTACCGGCAAGAGGATAATATTGCAGTCATCACCTTGAACCGCCCGGAGCGCCGCAATGCCATCAGTGATGACCTGGTATATGCTCTGGCGGATGCTATGGACCGCGTGGCTGGCGAAGAAACCGTACGGGCAGTTGTTTTGAACGGCAACGGGGCTGGATTCTGTGCCGGGGCTGATATGGAAAATTTCCTGAAGGGCGTTACTCCGAAAGAAGGACGTGACTACATTGTGCGCATGTATCAACCGCTCTGGGAAAAATTCCTGGCGCTGCCGAAGCCGATCATTGGTGCCATTAATGGCGTAGCGGCTGGTGCAGGCGCCTCGCTGGCTTTGGCCTGCGATCTACGTATTATGGCAGACGACGCCAGCATTCTCTACGCCTTCATAAATATTGGTCTTGGCCCGGATGCCGGCGGTTCCTGGTTTCTGGCCCGGCAGGTTGGTTACAGCCGTGCTTTTGAAATTGCCATCGAAGGTAAACGCGTTAGCGCAGACAGATGCCTGGAACTGGGATTGGCAAATCGCGTTGTTCCGTCGGACATGTTGCAGGATAGCGCAATGAAATGGGCCAGGCATTTGGCTGTACGGCCGACATTGGCGATTGGTATTACCAAGCATGATATGCAGAAAGCAATGCTGGCAGATCTGTCCGAGACCATTGCCTTTGAAGCTGAACAGCAAATGAAGGCTTTTGCCAGTCACGACTTGCAGGAAGGCGTCCAGGCATTCTTGCAGAAGCGTAAAGCGAATTTTAAAGGAAAATAAGCATGAAGATTTCGGAGCTCTTTTCAATAGAAGGCAAGGTCGCCATTGTTACCGGTGGATCACGTGGTATTGGGTTGATGATAGCGCAGGCATATGTCGAGAACGGCGTAAAGGTCTATATCACTTCCCGCAAAGCAGCCGTGTGCGACGCAGTGGCAGCAGAACTTTCAAAACTCGGCACCTGTGTTTCCATACCGGCAGATTTGTCGTCGGATGAAGGTCGAAATGAATTTCTTAATAAGTTTGCTAAACAAGAGAGCCGGCTGGATATCCTTGTAAATAATGCCGGCGCAACCTGGGGCGCCCCATTTACCGAATATCCTGACAAGGGATACGACCGGGTGATGGATCTAAACGTGAAGGCGATGTTCATGCTGACCCGCGATTTGATGCCTATGTTAACAAAAGATGCCAGCACTGAAAACCCGGCACGCATCATCAATATTGGTTCGATCGATGGTATGCGAGTACCGCCATACGACAATTACGTTTATAGCATTAGCAAGGCGGCAGTGCATCATTTAACGCGCTCCCTTGCTGTTGGTATTGCAGCCGATGGTGTGACGGTCAATGCAATTGCGCCTGGCCCCTTTGAAAGTAAAATGACCGCCTGGATGCTCGACAATCATCAAAAAGAAATTGAAAAGACCTGCCCGCTTGGGCGAATTGGTGCGCCTGTCGACATGGCTGGCGCGGCGATTTACCTGGCATCACCTGCCGGCGCCTACGTCAACGGTGCTATTATCCCAATCGACGGCGGCATTAGCCTGCGGCAGTCGGATAGTTTGTTTAAATATGAATAGACATTGCTCTGTGATTTGCGTGAATGTATCCCGCCTATATGTCTCCCCGGGGGACATATAGGGGGGATACTCAATTAGAGCATGTCAACATAAGATAGGAGCCCCATGTCTCTCAAAGGAAAAACGCTCTTTGTCACCGGTGCCAGCCGCGGAATCGGAAAGGCGATCGCCCTGAAGGCCGCTGCTGATGGCGCCAATATCACCATTGCTGCCAAAACTGCTCAGCCGCATCCGAAGCTCGAAGGTACGATTTTTACAGCCGCGGAAGAGATTGAACAAGCTGGTGGCAGGGCCTTGCCCTTAGTGGTGGATATTCGCTTCGAAGAACAGGTGCAAAAGGGGATCGATAAGACCGTTGAGGTTTTCGGTGGTATCGACATCCTCATCAACAACGCCAGCGCTATCAGCCTCACGCCAACCGAGCATACTACCATGAAACGCTACGACCTGATGCATAGTGTCAATACCCGTGGGACATTCCTTTGCTCAAAACTGGCGCTCCCGCATTTGAGGCAGGCAGATAATCCGCATATTCTGAACATCTCTCCGCCTTTAAACATGGAAAGCCGCTGGTTTGCACCACATGTAGCCTATACCATGGCCAAATTCGGGATGAGTATGTGCGTTCTGGGAATGGCCACAGAGTTAAAAAATGAAGGTGTGGCGGTGAATGCTCTCTGGCCACGCACTGCTATTGCGACGGCAGCGGTGCGCAATTTACTCGGCGGCGAGGAGATGATCCGCAAAAGCCGCACGACCGATATCATGGCCGATGCCGCTCATGAAATCCTGACCCGGTCCGCTGCAGACTGCACGGGGAACTTCTTCATTGACGATGATATTTTGAAAGATACCGGCATCACGGATTTCAAGCAATATCAGGTAGATCCGGATTTGCCGGAAAATGAATTGATGCCGGACTTTTTTATTTAAGGATTTTAGACAGGATTAATTAGCGACAATCCCCCCTCCATCTCCCCCCGGGGGGAGATGGAGGGGGGATTGTTTCGAAATGCGAATCCAAAATGAAATACCCTTTGTTTATATTTCTTCTCTTGTCCTGTTGTCTATTTGCCCAACTCGACAATGATAAAACAGCACCTGCCTTATCCCGCTTTCAGGCCCATGCCCACAACGATTACCTACATGATCGCCCGCTATACGATGCATTAACCCACGGCTTCCGCAGTATTGAGATTGACGTCTGGTTAATCAAAGACACACTCTATGTGGCGCATGATCGAGATGACGTCATTCGTTCGCCCTTGTACACAATCGAAAACATGTATCTCGATCCGCTTGCTGAATTAATTCGAAAAGATCCCAATCAGTTTGATATGACGGTCATGATCGATGTGAAATCAGAGGCGGATGCTACATACCAGAAGCTTGATAAGGCTCTGTCAAATTATGCTGAGATGATCACGCTTCATACGCCGAAGAAAACGTACGAAAAACCATTGCATATTGTGATTTCGGGAAACCGCTCTCGTGGCTTGATGCTGGCCGATTCGACGCGTTGGGCGACCTATGATGGTCGCATGGAAGATCTGGACAGCGATTTGCCGACGAATTTCTTATGGATGATCAGCGATAAGTGGGGTGACTATTTTGATTGGCAAGGGAATGGAGAGATTCCTCAAGAGCAATTTGAAAAGCTTCTAAGTATCACCAATCGTGCAGCCAGGCAGAAACGAAAAATTCGTTTCTGGGCAACTCCCGATGACAAAGACAATTTGTTTTCACGGACTGATCGAGAAAGAGTTTGGCGATTCCTGGCAAAGGCCGGATTTATTATCGGGACAGATGATTTGAAGGGCTTGAGTGAATTTCTTCAGAGATGAAAACAACCCACGCCTTTAGCCCTCTCGGGAGGGGATCAAGGGGTGGGTTGTAGTAAGTCTTTCAGGTCACGCGGTAGAGCTGCGTGATGAGAACAGGTGTTACGCTGATTCCAGCTGAACAGTTTTGGCAATTGCCGCCAAGGCAGCTTCATGCATCTTACCATTCGTGGCCAGAATACCAACATTATCTTTTAGCTTGCGACCAAGCGAGAAATTCAGGTCATTGCCGCTGAAATCGCTAACCCGGCCACCGGCTTCCTGGACAACGATAACGCCGGCTGCGTGATCCCAGATTTTTTCACGGTATTCAGCAGTGCGCGGAAGGCGGAAATAGATGGAAGCATCACCACGGGCAACAGCTGCATACTTGCACTGACTGTCAATGCGATATGGCGGTTGGGTGATGCCGAGCTCGTCGGAAATTTGCTGATGAACGTCGTGTGCCGCGTGAGCAGCTTCAACGGATTCACAGAATTTCGCATTTGCGCCTTCACCAACTCCGTCGGTGCCCAATTGAGTGCGCTCGCCGCTGTCCAGTCGCTGGACAAATGCACCTTCGCCTTTAACGGCGAAGAACAGACCGCCGTTACCATCCTCGAACGGATAGTTCGGGCAGCCGAGAACGCCCATCACCACTTCGCCGTCTTCAACCAGGCCCAGTGCGATGGCATATTGGTCACCACGAAGGAAGCCTTTGGTGCCGTCGATCGGATCGAGTGTCCAGTAACGCTTGGTGAAATCCGTGTCCATATTGCCGTATTCAATGGCGTCGAGCATTTGATCGGCGGATGCTTCGCTGTTTTGTTCATTTACCAGGCCAAGCACCTTTTCGCGGAGGGCATCATTTTCGCGCAGCTCATTGCTATCTTCTTCGCCGACAATTGCGTCATCTGGAAAAGCATTCAACAGGTCAAGGATGACTACTGCCTGGGTGCCGAGGTCGGCAATTGTGACCGGGGAACGGTCTTTCTTGGTCACGGTGTCTTCATCAATCAGATTATGTTGCACGCTCTTACAGAGGCTTGCAGCCTTCTTGACGGCGGCTAATGCAACTTCGAGTTCTTTTTCAAAAGCCATGTACTATCTCCTTCGGATAATAAAAGTGGTATCTTCCGGTCCTGAACCTCACCTCATGATGCGTCGCAAATGTCGAAATCAGACAGGGAAGTCAATACGAAAATTCGTTGGGTTATTTAATATAACGACCGGATAGGCAGGAAAATAATGTGCATAATTTTTTTATCGGTGAGATATCTCAATAAAATCGGTTTGTTATACGAGAATATTGATGCTGGATGCTGGATGCTGGATGCTGGATGCTGGATGCTGGATGCTGGATGCTGGATGCTGGATGCTGGATGCTGGATGCTGGGAAAAACCTGCCGCAGAGAATGCAGAGGAAAAATTACGTAGCATTCTTGTTTACGGAAATTGAAGCGTATTTTAGCATTAATATTCCTTAACGTGTCCGGAGGGCGCATGTATACTAATTGGTGTTGGCGGATGCGATGTCAGGTCGCAATTTGTTGCTTATTTTGGGCACTGCTCTGTTCCGGTATTGTGTGGTCGCAAGATGTAAAGGTAGAGGCTGAACCGATTCGCGTCGCCAATTATGGTCCGACCCATGGTCTCATCATTAATACTGACGTTATTGGCAATACCAGCCCTTTTGATCCTCAGCTTTTCACTTTGCTTGATTCGATCCCGCTGATGAATAAGAGACCAGCGCTTATTTTTGATTCGAATCAAAATGGTATCAACGAAATTATTGGTATGGATAGGGAACCGGCTACCCATGATACCCGTACCGCTTTCTATGAGTATAATCCTGACTTGCAAGAATTTCAATTACGTTTCGCTTTTGAAGGGCTTCCTCGCGATAATGGTGGGATACCGTTATTTGGTGGTGATATTAATGGAGATTCATTCAATGAGGTATATTTAAAAGCCAGTGGGGAGTTGCGTGCTTATGAGATAGCACCTGGACCTGATTTCCAGGTACGGTTACGTCAGATCTACGAACGGATACCTGCTGTCACCCCAACAGCAGCAGCGCTCGATGATCTCGATGGCGATGGGAAGCAAGAGATACTTTTTATTTCTTTACTTCGCGAGAGGATGTATCCACAACCAGTAACCTTAGTTTATGAAAATTCCTACGCGGATACGCTCTTTCACCCAACCACTCAGATGATAATCCCGTCCAAAAGAATTGGCTACTTCCCGGAATATGCAATTGCTGATTTTGATCTTGATGGCCGTGGTGAAATCATTAGTGCTGACCGGGACGGTGTTCTCTATGGATTTGAGAGCCGCGGAGATAACGAATTTGAATTACATTGGCGGCATCAAGCCCGAACGAGAGATATTATATCATTGTCAGCTCCAGGAGATCTTGATGGCGATGGGTTGCCTGAGTTGTTTGTCTTCGGCAGGCACTATGGGGAAAGTAGTTCCGGACATTTGACTCATCATTTGTTGCTGGCGTACGAAGCCTCTCATGATAACGGCTTAGTTCCGATTTGGTTCTGTGATTTTATCAGTAGCCGTTGGACCTCAACGACTCACACAATCGCCGGTGGCGATGTTGACGGCGATGGACGCAAGGAAATCCTGGTCAAGGTAATTGGGGGAATCTACGTTCTTAAAGCTTCCGGCGACAACGCATTTGAATTGCTGTGGGCGCGGCAAAATACTGCTTTTAGCTCTGCGATTGGAGATGTTGATGGGGATGGAGCGGCAGAGATAATTGCATCCGCTCGACCATGGGACCCTATCATGGGCTATCGTCGGTACGTGAGCTATATTTTTAAACACGCCGGAACTGTGTCTTCCCTCGGTTCCGGTAGCGAGGCACGCCGTGTCGATAGTTTCCTATTGTCCAATTACCCGAATCCCTTTAATGGTGCAACAAGCATATCATATCGGCTTAGTGAATTTGGGCGTGTTAAAATGGCTATCTACGACATACTTGGAAAACTTGTTGTAAATTTGCTTGAAGACAAGCAGCCTGCGGGCGACTATGAAGTAAGCTGGTCGGGAATTGATGATGCTGGAATTTCGGTCGGTAGTGGTGTATATTTGCTACGTCTTGAAACTGAAACTGATTCTCAAACACACAAGATAATTATAATGAAGTAAATCCCCTGATACCTGTCAACTGTGAACAAGCAACTATCACTTACGAGCGTCAAACGACATGCGAAAAAAATCTCTCGAATTCCTGAAAAATCTGATTAGCGTGCCCAGTCCGTCCGGCTACGAAACACCCGCTGCCAAGGTCTGGCGCGAATACGGTAGTAAGTTTGCAGATAAGATCGAGTCCGACTACCACGGCAACACGATTGCCTGTCTAAATGCCGATGCCAATCCGCGTATCATGTTTGCCGGACATTGCGATGAACTCGGCTTCATCGTCAAATACATCGACGATCGCGGTTTCATATATTTTGATCCGATTGGCGGGCATGACCTGGGGATCATATCTGGTCGTCGCGTCATCATCCACAATACCCGTGGACCGGTCGCCGGTGTTACCGGGAAAAAGGCTATTCATCTCATGACGCCGGAAGAGCGCAAGAAGGTCCCGGAAATTCAGAATCTCTGGATAGATATCGGTGTGTCGTCTCGGAAAGAAGCGCTACAGCACATTAGCATCGGTGATCCGGTTGTCTATGATTTGGCGTTCAAGGCAATGACCGGTGACATCGCCTGTTCGCGTGCGTTTGACGATAAAGTCGGGGCATTTGCTGTAATTGAAGCCATGCGCCTTCTTAAAGGCGACAAATTGAGGGCCTCTGTCTTTAGTGTGGCAACTGTTCAGGAAGAGATCGGTTTGCGCGGCGCCACAACCAGTGCCTACGCTGTAGATCCCGATGTCGGTATCGCGGTAGATGTTTGCCATGCGACGGATCATCCGGAAGTAAGCAAGGTGAAAGTGGGGGAGGTGCTGCTCGGAAAAGGCCCGGTTATTCATCGTGGCGCCAATGCCAATCGCAAAGTGGTGGACTTGTTGAAAAAAGCAGCGAAAGAAGAAAATATACCTTTTCAAATGAAAGCAATTGCCCGTGGCACCGGGACTGATGCCAATGCAATCCAGTTGACTCGCAAAGGTGTGGCCACCGGCCTGATCGGCATCCCGCTTCGCTATATGCATACACCATCAGAGGTCGTTTCGCTCGCAGATGTGGAAAATACCGCGAAATTACTCGCCGCTTTTGCCCGTCGAGTGAGTTCAAAAGTTGATTTTCGCCAATAGATCGAAAAAAAACCAAAAAATTCCCTCTGTATGATAATAATAAAGTAGTTATTTAAGATCCCCCCTATATATCCCCCCGGGGGGCATGTAGGGGGGATTTCGTTATCGTTGATTACCCACCGCTAAATTCCCTCCCGGGAGGGGATTTAGCGGTGGGTTAATCTCCATTTTCATCTAATAGACTTTCCTATAAAAATATTCTTTGAAGATTCTACCTGCGAGGAGGTACGATGTACTACCAGACCCACATCAAATGGCCGGGATGCGCCGCGCTAATTGTTTGCTGCTTTATGCTGCTCTTTTCATGCGGGAAAGAAAAAGAGCCTGTAGCGGAAATACCACAGACAGATGCTCCGCTGGCTAATGCAGCAGAGGTGTCTCCGCAAATCAGCGAATATATCTCTGCATTTACGGCTGGCGAGATCTCGCGGAAAAGCACAATCGTTATTCAATTTGCTGAAGAGATTGCCTCTGCCGGTAATTTTGGCAAGGCTGCCGGCGACATTCCCGTCGAGTTCCAACCGGCGCTCAAGGGAACATGGGCCTGGAAAGACAAACGCACGTTGGAGTTTACACCGGCTGCATCATTAACCCCAAAGAAGAGCTATTCGGTAAGCGCTGACCTCAATAAGCTCTTCGGGGAAGCGCCGGTGGAAATCGAAGACTTTAACTTCAACTTTCGCGTTATGCCAACGGTTCTGAAGATAGAGCTTGAAACATTACAGGCGATGAGTAATGACGATCTCAGACAGCAGAAACTGGCCGGATACATTCGCAGCTCGGATGTTGTTGAGCCTGAGATGATAAAAGAGCTGCTACAGGTAAAATACAGACAAAACACCTACGTCATTAAATGGGATCATTCAGAGGATGGTAAGACCCACAGTTTTACCGTTGAGAATATTGAACGCAAGAAAACCCCGTATGATTTGACCGTGTCCTGGAACGGGGGTGACCTGCAGAAAGACTTTAAGGGGCGTGAAAGAGTAACCGTAAGCCCGCTCGCCACATTTAAATATTTATTGGCCAGAGCAGTTACCAATCCGCAGCGGCATATAGAATTACAGTTTTCGGATCCCTTGCTGAAAGGGCAGGACCTGACCGGGCTGGTGCACTCCGGAAACGAAGCCTTCAATTTTGTGGTTGACGGTAATCGCGTAAAGATTTACGGCGCTGAGTCGCCGGCGCAGCTGGCCGGCACTATGGTAGTGAGTATTGAACCCGGCATTCGCAATGTTGCCGGAGACAAGATCGATCAGCGATCGCAGGTCGACGTCACCTTTGAAGAAATCAAGCCTTCCGTGGAACTGGTTGGCAATGGCGTGATCGCACCATCCTCGAATCAAATCCCATTCCCTTTTAAAGCGGTGAACCTGAGCGCTGTTGATATTCAGGTGATCAAGATATTCGAAAAAAATATTCACCAGTTTCTGCAAATTAATACCCTTCCGCAGACCAATGAACTCTACCGTGTGGGTCAGGTTGTCCTCCAGAAGAAAATCGATTTGGATCCGCAGAATGAATTGGATCTCAAAAACTGGAATCACTTTTCACTGGATTTGACCGACATGATTCGCATGGAACCCGGCGCAATTTACCAGGTACGCATTGGGTATCGCCATTCATATTCCCTGTTTGCCTGTAGTGAATCGGTAGAAGTCAAAGATCGTACACCTTTCGAACCGATTGCTGCACCACACGAGAGAAGCGCCTGGGACAATTGGAGCTATCAGCATTCCAACTGGCGGCACCGCGACAATCCCTGCTACCCTGATTATTACGGCACGTTTCGGACTGTCAAACGCAATGTGCTGGCATCTGATTTGGGTCTGATTGCCAAACGCGGCGAATATGGTGACATGCTCATCGTTGTTACGGATCTGGCGACAACCGACCCGATTGCCGGCGCCACGCTGGAATTGTATGATTTTCGCTCGCAGCTTATTGAAACTGTGCAAAGCGATGCCGACGGCTTTGCCCGCATCGAGACGGAAGAAGTGCCTTTTCTTCTGGTTGCTCGCTCCGGCGATCAAAATGGGTATTTGAAATTGCAGGATGGTGTGGCACTCTCTATGAGCCGTTTCGAAACCGGTGGGACAAAGCTCTTCAAAGGAGTGAAAGGTTACATCTATGGTGAGCGCGGCGTCTGGCGTCCGGGTGACACAATCTATCTGACTTTTGTATTGGAAGACAAGGACGACGTGTTGCCTGCAGATCATCCCGTAACGATGGAATTTTACGATCCGAGAGGACAGTTGGTCGAAAAGCGTGTTAGCAACGATCCGGTGGGCGATTTCCATGCCTTTCATATGAAAACAGCGGAAGATGCCCCGACCGGCACCTATCAGGCGAAAGTAAGTGTTGGTAATGCAACGTTTAATCGGGATGTTAAGGTTGAAACGATTATGCCCAATCGCCTGAAGATTAACTTCGAACTGGATAAAGAGTACGTAACTGTCGCAGATAAATCTGTGCGCGGTAAGCTTGAAGTAACCTGGTTGCATGGCGCAATTGCCAAGAATCTGGACACCCAAATCGAGGCAACCATTCGACCTTCGGCCTTCAAACCAGGTAAATACAGCGGTTTTACTTTTGATAATCCGGCCGCACAATACGCAACCCACACGGAAGAAGTGTTTAGCGGGCAGCTGAACGAAAGCGGCCTGGCATCATTTCCAATTGATATTCGCGCCAACAAGAATGCGCCGGGGCAGCTTGCCGCTTCACTTAAATGCAAGGTGTTCGAACCCGGCGGTAATTTCAGTGTGGATCAGTTCAGCGTAACCTATCATCCCTATTCGACCTATGTTGGCCTGAAAACACCCAAAGGCGACAAGGAACGGGGAATGCTTCTGACAGATGTCGATCATCCCATCGAAATCGTAACTGTTAAGCCGGACGGGAATCCGGTAGCCAGACAAGGCTTGCAGGTAGCACTCTATAAACTCTCCTGGAAATGGTGGTGGGATCAATCTGCAAACCAGGTGAACAATTATAACGTTCGTTCCCTCAAGCAGGCGATTGCCAAAGGGAAAGTGGATACCAATAGCAAAGGTGAAGGCGTTTGGCAATTGAACGTCGCTTACCCACAATGGGGACGCTATCTGATTCAAGTTTGCGATCCTGATGGTCACTGCAGCTCCAAAATCATTTACATTGATTGGCCTGGCTGGGCCGGGCGGGCACAGGATGAGCAACCCGGCGGCGCGGCAATGTTGACCTTTACCGCTGATAAAGACGACTATCAGGTCGGAGATGACGTGACCTTGATGATCCCCAGCAGCGATCAAGGACGAGCACTTGTCAGCATCGAGTCCGGATCAGAAATCCTCTATGCCTGGTGGACTGATGTTGAAAGTGGTATGACTCGCTTCAGTTTTGACGCAACCGCCGAGATGGCGCCGAATGTTTATGCCCATGTTTCATTACTGCAGCCTTATGCGCAAACCGGCAATGACCGCCCAATTCGTCTCTACGGCGTCATTCCGATCTCTGTCGAAGACGCGGCAACGCGGCTCGAACCGGTTTTGGAAATGCCGGATGTGTTGCAGCCTGAACAAGAAGTCTTCATCAAGGTGCGTGAAAAAGAAGGCCGGCCAATGACCTACACGCTTGCTGTTGTGGACGAAGGTCTGCTTGGGTTGACACGCTTTAAGACACCAAATCCCTGGAACCGCTTTTTTGCCAAGCAAGCGTTAAATGTGAAGTCCTGGGATGTTTATAATGATGTCATTGGGCTTACAGGCCGAGAGTTCGATCGCCTGCTGAGCATTGGTGGCGATGGTGAAGCCGGCGCTGATGCAGAAGGGGGCAATAAAGTAAACCGTTTTAAACCGGTGGTAGAATTCCTTGGGCCGTTCCAGTCCGACGGTTCTACGCAGGAACATCGGGTAAAATTGCCGCTCTACGTTGGGGCCGTAAAAACCATGGTTGTCGCCGGCCAGGATGGTGCCTTTGGATCTGCAGAGAAGAGCACGCCGGTTCGCAAACCGCTGATGCTGGCCGGATCACTGCCGCGCGTGCTCGGTCCGGGAGAGGAGGTTGAGTATTTCCTATCAACCTTCGCGATGGAAGATCACGTTAAGAATGTGGAAGTATCCGTTCAGGCCGGTGATCAGCTAACTGCTGCCGGTAAAACCTCGCAAAGTATCCGTTTTCGCGAAACCGGCGATCAAACCATTTCATTCCCCTTTGAAGTGGCGCCGGCAACCGGAACCGTATCGTTGATGGCCAAGGCTGTCAGTGGTAGCGAAACAGCGGAATACAATATTGACGTCAAGGTGCGCAATCCGAATCCGCCGGTGACAGATGTATTGGCCAAGGTTCTGGAGCCGGGCGAAACCTGGGATTTCCTGCCGAAGCCGGTTGGCCTTCCGGGTACAAACAGCGGAGTCGTTGAAGTCTCTTCACTGCCGCCATTAAACCTGGCTGGAAGGCTCGGATATCTGTTACGCTATCCGCATGGCTGTCTGGAACAGACAACCTCTGCTGCATTTCCGCAGCTTTACCTGAGCAATGTTCTGCAATTGACTGAGGCGCAGAAGAAAGATGTGCGCAATCATATTTCAGTGGCGATTGATAAAATATACCGTTTTCAAAATCCTTCCGGTTCCTTGAGCTATTGGCCGGGGGCACTTTACACCAATAATTGGTCTGCGATTTATGCCGGGCACTTTATGCTGGAGGCCAAGCAGGCGGGATATGGCTTGCCGCCGGACTTCCTGACGAAGTGGACCCAGTGGCAGGTGAAGGCCGCCAACGATTGGGTGCACGTCAGAAATCGACGCATGACCGTTCAAGCGTATCGCTTATTTCTGCTTGCCAAGGCTGGTGCTCCGCAGCTAGGCGCGATGAATCGCTTCCGTGAAATATTGAACCTCTCCACGGTGGACAAGTGGTTGGTTGCTGCGAGCTATCATTTAGCTGGGCAACAGGAGGTGGCCAAAGAGTTAGTGCGCGGACAAAACGTGATGGTGGCTGACTACCGCGGAACCTCCCAAACCTTCGGATCCTCACTACGTGACAAAGCGATCATTCTTGAAGCAATGAACGTTATGAAGATGACTGAACCGGCATTTGGTGTCTTCGAAGAAATTGCGTCCGCGATGGGGTCGAAAAAGCACTTCCATACGCAAACCGCCGGCTTTTGTCTGCTTGCTGCCGGAAAGTATCTGGGTACCAGAGATGATGATCTTAAATACTCTATGCAGTTGAACGATCAACGGCGTGTAGAAATAGAGCGCGAAAAACCGGTTGATCAAATTGACCTGCAAATGGATGAACACAACAATCCGAAAGTGTCTCTCAGCAACACCAGCGAAAGTAAGCTCTTTGTCAAAACAGTGCTGAGCGGAACACCTGCCGTAGGAGATACCACAGATGCCAGCAATGGCATTCAGCTGAGTCTCGAATACATGGATATGGAGGGCCAGCTCATAGATCCCTCAAGCCTTGAGCAGGGCACGGACTTTTACGTGGCCGCGCGTGTTACAAATAAGACCAATCGGGAGCAGCAAGAACTTGCGCTGAGCCAGATATTTCCGTCCGGCTGGGAGATTTACAATGCACGTCTCGGTGGAATAACCGTCGACGGAAGCAGTCAACCGATCTACCAGGATCTTCGCGATGATCGCGTATACACTTACTTCAACCTGAAGCCGGGCGAGAGAAAGAAATTCATTACAGTCCTTAACGCCAGCTATCGAGGCCGCTTCTATTTGCCAACGGTTTATGTAGAGGCGATGTATGATAGCGAGGTGAATGCGCGTCGCCACGGCCAATGGGTTGAGGTTGTAAAAGCGCAATGACAAGTTTGTCGCTACAACAATGGGCCCGGGCAGTGATAGGCGGTTTCACCCTGACGCTGCTCGGTTGGTTTTGGCACTCGCTGCCGGAGCCTTTATTTGATTCGCCAACCTCTGTCGTCATTGAGGATCGGGATGGAACGCTGCTTGGCGGCAAGATTGCTGCAGATCAGCAGTGGCGTTTTCCATATCGAGAGGAGGTGCCGGAAAAATTTCGTCAACTGATTGTCGTCTTCGAAGACAGGCGCTTCTATTCACACTTTGGGGTTGACGTTCTCGCGATCGGCCGTGCGTTTCTACAAAATCTTCGTGCTGGACGAGTGGTCAGCGGCGGCAGCACGATCACTATGCAGACTATTCGCCTTTCTCGCATGGGCCAGGCTCGCACTTTATCCGAAAAAGTGTTGGAGGCAGTGCTGGCTTTTCGCCTCGAATTGTCCTTCGATAAAGACGGTATCCTGGCGCTATATGCCGCAAATGCACCATTTGGTGGCAATGTTGTCGGTCTGGAAGCCGCATCCTGGCGCTACTTTGGCCGGGCGCCACAGCGCTTGTCATGGGCGGAAATGGCCACGCTGGCCGTTTTACCAAATAATCCTGCCCTTGTGCATCCCGGGCGCAATCGGGATCAACTCCTGGAAAAGCGCAATCGGCTGCTGACTAAACTTTATGAAAGTGGCAAGATAGATAGCCTGACCTGCGTGCTTGCTATGCGCGAAGGATTGCCGCCACGGCCGCGTCCTTTGCCGTCCGATGCCCCGCACTTGCTCGACAGGGTGGCAGCAGAAACGCCGGGCGCAGAAGATGGTCGACGCGTCCGAACAACGTTAGATAGGCATTTACAGCTACAAGCTACCAAGGTTGTTGAGCGCCACCATCGTCGCTATCGGGATAACGGCATCAACAATGCCGCCGCTATTATTATCGATAATGATAGCCGTGCAGTTCTTGCCTACATCGGCAATGTTGGTGATCGCAAGAACCGGGAAAATGGTGCCGCCGTGGATGTGATTACTGCCCCGCGAAGCACTGGCAGCATCCTTAAACCTTTCCTGTATGCTGCTGCGATTGATAAAGGGGAGATATATCCGCAGCAGCTAATCGCGGATATTCCCACTCGTTTCGGCGGATTCCAGCCAGAGAATTTTAACCAACGGTATGAAGGCGCCGTCCGTGCGGATCAGGCACTTGCCCGTTCGCTCAACGTACCGGCTGCCAGGCTGTTAAAAACCTACGGCGTTGCTCGCTTTCATGATGATCTGGGTAAGTTGGGAATGAAAACGTTGCGTCGTGGCCCGTCTCATTACGGTTTGTCGCTTATCCTCGGTGGTGCCGAAGCGCGCCTTTGGGATATCGCTGGTATGTATGCCGGTATGGCAGCGACCTTAAATCACTACGACCAATCACATCAGCCATATCGCGCTGATGATTTCCGCGAGCCAACCTTTATCCTCGACGCAATGCATAATCATCAAGGTGCAAAAGCTGCCGGTCCGCCGGTATTCCGAGCTGCTTCAATTTGGCATTCGCTTGAGGCGATACGGAAAGTGAAACGCCCGGAATCTGCCGGCGCCTGGGAAGAATTTCTCTCGTCCTATCCTGTCGCCTGGAAGACCGGTACCAGCTATGGCTTTCGGGACGCCTGGGCCATCGGTTGTACATCCGAATACACGGTTGGTGTATGGGTTGGTAATGCCGACGGGGAAGGACGGCCGGATTTGACAGGAATAACCGCGGCGGCGCCCATACTGTTTGAGTTGCTGGGATTGTTATCGCCAAAACAGGAATGGTTTGGCGAGCCACTACCGGAGATGAATCTGGTAGAAATTTGCCCGGAAAGTGGTCATCGTGCCTCCGATTTTTGCGAGCGGACTGAGCTGCAACTGATAGGTCAAACTGCTTCGCGGGCCAAACCCTGCCCCTACCACCGGCTTGTCCATATTGATAAAACAGAATCCTTCCAGGTGACGAGCCGTTGCGTTCCGGATGGGGAATTGATTACCCGTTCCTGGTTCGTTTTACCACCGGCGATGGAGTGGTATTATAAAACTCACCAAATGCGTTATCAGTCGCTGCCGCCGTATCACCCTGATTGTGGGCAATCCTACCCAACTGCTGATCAACGATCCATGGAGCTTATCTATCCGTCGCGGGGAACGAAGATTTTTGTGCCGGTTGAATTGGATGGTAGTCTCGGTCAAACTGTCTTCGAGGTGGCGCATCGCCGCCCCGGACAAAAAGTGTTCTGGCACCTGAATGATGAATATCTTGGCGAAACCCGGTACTTTCATCAATTAGCGGCGCATCCGTCGCCGGGGACACATAAATTGCTTTTGGTCGATGAAGCGGGTGAGCGCCTCGAAACCACCTTTGAAGTGATGCCGCGAAATTGATCTCTCCATCGATCAATTGACATTTCCATCCGGCTTCGCTAGATTATGGAAAATCCAACTGGGAGAATATTTTATGAATCATGCGCTCTTACGAACAGGTCTGCGCCTGTTTGCTTGCCTGGCTGTCGCAGGGTTTCTTGCCTTTGCGTGTGCTGAGAACGAGCCGGCAACGGCAGATGATGCCGCTGTTAGCGCCGCTGGCAAGGCCAAAATTGTCTATTATGCATTGCCTGGCTGAAGCTTCTGTGCGAAAGTAACGACCATCGTGAATGGTCTCGAAGCGCAGCACGGTGACAAGCTTTCCTGCGACGTTATTAATGCCAGGACTGAAGAAAGTCAGAAACAGATCAAAGAATTGGGACTGGGTAGTCATGGTCTGGTAGTTTATGATGCTGCCGGAAATGTTGCCAGCAAAATCCCCGGACACCAAATGAGCATTGAGGACGTTCAAAAAGCGGTAGAACCGGTTTTATAAACCACGCAGTTATGATCGCCGCTATATGGAGCCGTCTGCCCTATGTATTTCTGATGATTCTTACGGTGGCACTGGGGCTGGCATCACGAAAGTTTTCAAGCCAGTTACCACTTTTTATTGCTGCCTTTGCCGGCGATACGCTTTGGGCAGCCAATGTTGTTTTTCTTGCACGCTTTATTTATCCAAATTTGCCTATCAAAAAGACCGCTGTGTATGCAGCGGTCTTTTCATTGGTGATCGAACTCAGTCAACTCTACCAGGGAGAATGGATTCTGGCGTTACGCCGCACACTGCCGGGCGCCTTGATTCTCGGTCACGGTTTTCTTTGGAGTGACTTGGTTTGTTATGCCGTTGGGGTATTACTGGGTGCAGGGGTGTTACATTTCCGTTGTAGAAATAATCCCCCCTATATGTCTACCCGGGGGGACATATAGGGGGGATTTGCGGTCCGGGATCATATATCTCCCTAAGGGGGATGTGTGGGCATGCTTCCTAAAAATAAAAATTCGCTGGTTTTATCACGTCCTCTCTCTACCTTTGATGCTCACATTGAGCTAAAGCAGAAACGATTGTGCTGAGAGGGGATGGAGTGAAAGCGGAAGACAGCCTTTTTGTAAATGAAATTCGGGAAACAACTCGCCTTGGTATTCCCATTGTGTTGGGGCAATTGGCCTTCATTTCTTTTGGCGTCATTGACACCATAATGGCGGGGAACCTCAGTGCGCTTGACCTGGCCGCTATTGCCGTCGGACGCAGCCTCTACATGCCGCTCTTTATCATCGTGATGGGCATTTTGCTCGCAGTGAGCCCTATGGTGGCCCAGGACTATGGCGCTGGCCGGCTGAAGAATCTCGCGCCGACCTTCTGGCAGGGATTGTTGCTCAGTCAACTTTTCGTCTTGCCCTGCTTCCTCCTGGTGCGCAATACTGATGCCTTCATGCAATTTATGGAAATTGATCCCGAAATTGTGCCTATTTCCCTGGGTTACTTGCAGGCGTTGTCCTGGAGTCTACCGGCTGCCTTTGCTTTTCAGATTCTGCGCTTCTTCAATGAGGGCGTTTCGTTGACGAAGCCGAACATGTATTTCGCCTTCCTCGGAATCCCAATCAACATAGCCGCAAACTACTGCTTGATGTGGGGGAAGCTGGGATTCCCGAAGCTAGGCGCCATTGGTGCCGGCTGGGCAACGACCATTATTTGGTATACAATTTCCATCTCTCTGTTTTTGTATATACGCTTCAGTCGTCGATATGCAGAGTTCAACTTATTTGATCGTATCCGCGGACTGGGCAGCAACTTTATTCGGGAAATATTGAAAATTGGTGTGCCCAACGGTGTAAGCTTCGGTATGGAAGTCAGCATGTTTGCCCTGGTCGCCTTGCTGGTCGGCGGCATTGGCGTTGTTGAAACTGCCTCACATCAAATTGCCATCAGCATTGCCTCAACGACATTCATGATTCCACTCGGTTTGAGCCTGGCAACCACATCACGGGTTGGTTTCCACATTGGACGTCAGGCGCTTGATGCTTCACGGCTTGCCGGCCAGGTGGGCCTGGTTATGTCCGCCGCAACCATGATTGTGACGGCATTGATCATGTTCATCATTCCGGAGAAGATCGTGGGGATTTATACCAACGAAAGCGAGGTAATTGCCTTGGCTTCAACCCTGCTTTTCTCTGCAGCTATTTTTCAGCTTTCGGACGGTATCCAGGTCAGTGCCGCGGGGGCGTTGCGTGGTCTGAAAGATACCCGTATTCCAATGTTTGTAAATGCCTTTGCCTATTGGGTGGCAGGGATTCCGCTTGGCTATTATCTTGGAATCACCAAAGGTATGGGGGCGGCTGGCTTGTGGATTGGCTTAATTGGCGGCTTGACTGTTGCAGCATTTGCCCATAGCGCGCGGTTCTTCTACTTGTCAAGCAAAGAGCAGATTGTTCGGTTTGCCGATTGACGTGACCTCAAAATTGAACATCCCCCTGCATCCCCCTTCGAAAGCGGAGACAGGGGGATGTTGCATTTAAAACTGAATTGCGCCAGTCTGCCACTCCTATCCCGGCAGTTCCACATCGTCAAAATTATCCATCATTCGCTCATCGCGCAGCTGAACCAATGTCGCCACTGCCTTGTCGAGAGCCAGCGTTTGCTGCGCTTCTGCTGCGTAGCGACGCCAGGTGACCGAACGGTTCTCTGCTTCGTTGCCACCAATGATCCAAATATTGGGAATTTTGCTGGTGACTGCCGTTCGCACCTTCTTATTGAAGCTGTTACTGCTGTCATCAACTTCCGCCCGGAAGAGCTTTCCGCGAAGCTGGTCGCGAATCTCATTGGCATAATCGACGACGTCTTCGTTGATTGGCAAAATGCGCACCTGGGTTGGGGCCATCCAGGTTGGGAAAGCACCGCCATAGAACTCGATCAGGAACGACACAAAGCGTTCATGGGTGGATAAGGGCGCGCGATGGATAATGTACGGACGCTTGGGCGTGCCGTCGTCAGACGTATAGGTGAGGTCGAAGCGCTCCGCCATTACAAAGTCTAGCTGGCAAGTGGAAACGGTTTCTTCCCGGCCCAGTAAATTGCGGATCTGGATATCGATCTTCGGACCGTAAAATGCTGCTTCTCCAGGTTCCTCCTCAAATTCAATACCCATCTCTTCCAATACTTCACGAACGATCTGCTCGCTCCGTAGCCAGTCTTCTTCGTTGTCGACAAATTTTTCACTATCCTGGCTATGCAGCGACAGGCGCACCCGAAATTCACCGATACGCAGGTGACTGTAGTAGCGTTTATACATTTCGATGACTGCCCGAAGCTCATCGCGCACCTGCTCGTGCTCACAATAAATATGGGCGTCATTCATGCACATCGCACGGACGCGAAGGAGGCCAGCCAGCGAACCATGCTTCTCGTAGCGATAGGTATCACCATACTCCGCAATGCGCAGCGGGAGATCGCGATAGCTGCGTGGCCGTGCCGCATAAATCTTATGATGATGCGGACAATTCATCGGCCGCAGATAATATTCGTCATCCTCGTCCACCTGCATTGGGGGAAACATCCCGTCTTTATAATAGGGAAGGTGGCCGGAACGAAAATAGAGACTCGACTTGGTGATCGACGGCGTAGACACTCGCTCATAACCCGCCTTAAATTCTTCCTCACGTGCCCAGGCTTCCAGTGAATCGCGGATGACGGTGCCATTCGGCATCCAAAGCGGCAGCCCGGTGCCAACTTCATCATCAATGAAGAAAATATCCAGCTTGCTGCCAAGACGGCGGTGATCCCGCTGCATGGCGAGTTCCCGGCGCTTGATGTAATCTTTAACTTCAGCAGGTGTTTCGTAAGCGATGGCGTAAATACGGGTGAGCTGCGGACGCTTTTCATCACCACGCCAGTAGCTGCCTGCCATTTTGTCCAGCTTGAAAACGCCCTTTGGCACTTGTCCGGTGTGTTCGAGGTGCGGTCCTTCGCACATATCGACAAAAGGACCATTGGTATAAAAGCCAAGCTTACCGTCGTCGGAGCGGCCGGATTCTACCAGTTCGGTTGCGTATTCAATCTTGTACGACTGATCAGTTTCTGATAAGTGCTTAGTTGCTTCATCCAAAGTCATCCAGCTGCGCTCAAATGGCTGTTTCTCCTTGACAATTTTCTGCATTCGTTTGGTGATATCCTTAAAATCATCTTCGCTAACCGGGTTATCGCCAAAATCGAAATCGTAGTAAAAGCCGGTTTCGATTGGGGGACCAAATCCAAGCTTGGCATCCGGGCGAATTTGCAGGACGGCTTGAGCCATAATGTGCGCCAATGAATGGCGCAGCTTATAAAGATGGGATTCTTTGTCGACTTTTGGTTTCATAGCAATTCATTTCTCTGTCAGAGCCAATAGGTTGATTCAATTAAAAGTAAGCCACAATGTAAGGATCGCTCCGAGGTTCGGCAAGTGCATTTTTGCGTTTGGTTCACAGTGTTTCCAATATTCGAGCTACAAAGAAGCAATCCCCCCTTTATGTCCCCACGGGGGGACATAAAGGGGGGATTGCCCAGCACCTCAATCCAAGTATCGAAACAACCACCTTGGTTCCAGCTATGCAGAAAGCCTCACCAAAGCAGCGAGTTTACGTTGCAAATCGTCGTCCAGCCCTAATAAAGGCAAGATGAATTCCAGTTGCTCCCGTCCATGGCCAGCCATCAGCCCATTTATTTTGGCCACAGCCGTAGACTTGGTGAAGTCGGCGATCTGCGGATAGATGGAGGTCATTGCGGCATTCAATTCACGATGCATTTGCAGATAATACTTCTGGTGATAGTCTTCGGCAATATAGAATCGCTCCAGCGGCAGAATTTCGGTGGTGATTTTCTTACCGAGCTTTTGCTTTTGGCGCTCCGCTGATGCAACCGCTCGCTCGCGCTGCGCGTCGCTACCAACAAAGATCGCTGCTTTATACTGCGTTGCCCATGCTGATCGAACCGGCGAATGTGATGCCCAAAATATCTCCAGTAAGTCCTCGTAGCTAATAACTATTGGATCAAAATCTACTTGCAGTGTCTCCGTGTGATCGCCAATGGATCGATAAGTCGGGCTGGGCGTCGTTCCGCCAGTATAGCCTACCCGCGTGCGGAAGACGCCATTCAAACCCCCAAATTGGGAGTCGGGTCCCCAAAATCAACCAAGGGCAAAGGTGGCTGTCTCAAGCTTCGCCGGCACTGATTGATCAATCTTCGGTATATCAAGGCCTAACTTATTGTTCAATACATGAGTCATGTCAAATTCCTTTCTGTTGTTGAACTCGCTGACAATAGTTAGATCCGGTTAGATGGCAGAAGATACATTATCGGGCATTATCGCCGCTATATGGGGCGGCGGGAAAGATGTCTTAATCCTGCTATTTGCGGCGATCGTCGCCTTTGTTTTGGGCATCTAAGAGGAAAGTTCCTGAAGAACAGACATGATTTGCCAATTTGAAGGCAAACCACCCTCTCTCACTTCCGCGGATAATCCGGATCTGCCGGCATCAAGTCTAAATCCCACAGGTAGGACCAGCCGTCCATTAGCGCGATAATCGGGTCACCTTTATCTGGTTTCATATTACATAGATGTCGAAGGAGGCGGGATTCCATAAAAATATTTTGTTTACAGCCAAGTAGCCGAAAAACCTGCTAACTGCACCGCCCAAATGAACCCAAACACAATTGCCGCCAGTGCGCCGGCACCACGGAGAAAAGTGACAGCCTTGATAGTGCCATCGATCGCCTTCTCGGAGAAGCCTCCTCCGTGTTCCAAATCAGCGAGAGCTTTGTCTGCAAAATAGAAGAGGCAAATTGTCAGTATGGCGTCAATCGCGAGCATAACTTGCCAGATCGGCCATGAATCCGGGAAAATGAACAACTGTGCAATCTCTTCGCTCGGGAACATGCCTATGATAAAGGTGGCGTCCAACAGTCCTTGCACCAATGCAATTTTTGCTGCAAGGAAGGGCAGGATTAGCAAAGATATCCAGCGACGCAGTTTCTCTAATTCACCTTTAGTGATTCTCTCAAGACGCTTCTTGACAGTATCTGCGGCCGAAACAGTCGAGTGGATTAGCCAAATTAGTGGTAGGTATACTATTGACGTGGCTTTGAAGGTGATGCGATATAAAAGGGGAAGACTATATATGATAACCATGTAAGTAGGAATGCCGATCAATCTCCAGTTCTTATCAAACCATTCATTACCTGTTGAGTAGTCAATTCGCTTTATACCATAGAAGTTGATTATTCTGTCGGCACCTTTGTCTGATGCATCTAAAGGCAAAATTTCTGGTGGATGAAAAAAGTCAATACAAAGACTTTGGCGCAACCAGTTACCCGGGATGGCAAATAGAGTTGTACGAGGCTTTGCAAAAGACCAATAAGCGATGGCGATTGTCCTAAGAATTGGCCCGGCAAATAAAGTGTATAAGATTGCCAGAGAATACTGAATAAATTGAACTATGATATTTCCATCTACATCCTCCAATTTGTCCCAGAAATTGTCGAAGGTCTTTAACCCCCACTCCGCACTCTTCTGCGTCCGCAACAAAGTCAACGGCGCCAACAAAATCGCCAACCCCAAAAACCTGAACGACTCCCACACAAACAGGCTCATGCCAATATACAGCCCAACCGAGAGGACTGTCTCGATAATGGCAAGCACTGTTACTTCCAGCTTCAAAGCCGATTCTGGTGTCGATGAAAACCGCATAGCTATCTTTGTTTGATTGATCCGTAGGAGTTAGATAATAATGAGGCGGGTGGAAAAATGCAAGGAAGCTGCCCTCAGGCAGCTGTAGAGTAGCAATTTAGATTGATGGTTTGCCACAGAACCATTAAATTCATTTCATGATGAAGTTTCTAAAAAGGCTGCTTGGTTTTCAAACACGTCAGACAAAGACTAATCCACCTCCGAAAAAGGAAGGACTGTGTCCAATTTATTGCACGGATTGCAATGCCAGGACCATTGAAGAACAAAGCGAAGTCTGTGTTAACAAAGACAGCATGGAGGGCCCGTGTAGGGTTCCGCGTTTATTCTGCAGGGATTGCAAAGGAACAGACGGGACAATTGGGAAATTGTGTCTCAGAGAAGGTGGTCCCGTGTCTTCACTTTTGGACTAAGATTAGCGCGTCAAAACATGGCTTCTCCTACAATCTTAACTTCCTTATTCATTAGGAAATCCTTTCTGCGACAATATCAATAAAAAGCCTGCCCTTTTCAGGACAGGCCACCTAATCGGAGCGCGCAGGTTGTGGTGGCGAGGACTGCAAAATTATTTTACGATATGTTCAGCGAGAGCCGGTATGTGGGCGGCAAGCGTCGGAAAGTGTGGTCCCATGATCTGCAGAAACACTGAGCCGACATCGAGAACATCCGCAATCCTACCGAAGGCCGTCCAAAAGTCAATTACCGCTTCTGATTCGCAGGCAGCTCTCATCTCCTCATTATCGACAAATGCCGTCCCGAGGGCTTTCTTGAATTCGTCTCTTAAATATTGATCGCCAAACCACTTATGCAAATGGATGGCTCTTTGAGCAGCAGTGACATGAAGCAATAGAGTGTCACGTAAGCCCTTGTCTAAATTCGGGGAATCATGTAGAAGTTTTTCGGCTAAATCATTTAACGCTTTCCCAATCTCCTTCAGATCAGCTTTTTTGTATTTCGTTCTTGGATAATTCTCCCCTACCATTAATCCGCACATCCTCAAAGCTTTCAAATCACTTTCGTAAATGTGCTGTTTGAGGATTTTTACCTGGGATCCAAAGCTTGCGAGATTAAATATATTAGCAAGCCTTTTGTAGCACGAATCAACCTCTTTCCGAAATTCTTCAGGCAACTCTGCCAATAGCGATTTTGCCTCTTCCCACAAAGCATTTACTTGAGTCCAAGTCTGAAGTACCTCAATAACCGATGGTTTCTCCAACTTAAAGATTTTTGCCAGGACATCATGGATTGGATTGGCGTCTGGTTCTTTTGAAATTTGAATCATCACGTCATGTAATTTAAGTACTGGATTTTCTTGATTGATCATATTCTTCACTCCCAATCGAAGCCGTGCGCTTCGTGGTATTCTTTTTCTTGTTCAATTGGATCAATTAATTGTGGTGGTTCTGCCAATCTCAGGGCTGCTTGCTGCCATCGCCGCACACTATCCAGTTTGCTAAATACGCCAATCCTCCAGCAATTCCGGCGAGAAACACTCCTTCTACAATATTTCCCAAAACTCCCAACTCTTCTCCTACTTAGGGCATGTCAAAATATTTGTAAATCTTAACAGCAACTAATATAAATGCAAATCAAACCACTAAAGTGCCGGCGCCGCCAGAAAAATCATCAACTTCTTGGCGGTAGCGCCAATTATTAAGGGCGTTGACTATGCTGTAGGTAGCCCCAAGAAATACCAAGGCTGCTGCTATAAGTCCGCCCATAATTCAGAGTAGTATTGGTTCTTATTTGTTGGCGAGGGTCACAATATTGTCGAGATAATGCCAAGAATAGTTGATGATTTAGGTAATATTGGTTGACATTGGAAACTAGCTGGAAAGGGACTAGGTGTGGGATGACTGCGATAATTCAGTGGATTTTGGGTTTTAGATTTACTTTAATGCCTTAGCTGTGGAAAACTCCTTAAATAATTCAAAGAACTCATATTCCAAAGTATTTGGATCTATCTTCTTCTTGCTCTGCCGATGCATGCTTCGTTTCGACTTGAGTAAAGAGGCTCAATGTCACAACTGTCATAACTACAGTGAGGATTGTAGGCCGCCCGATTAGAGCGGCCTTTTTGTTGAAGCAGCGACTCTAAACCATTAGTCACAGTTTACTTGGCAAACATCACAGGGTGACTCTCCTTCTTCTCCGCTTAACCAATTCTGTGCAGCATCAATGTCTGCCGCAGACAATGCAAAGCTTCTGGCGCCTTCAGATGTCATTATAGAATTAGGATCATGGACAGTGCCAGTCCTTCCGAATCGGCTCGCAAGCGGAGGGCAGGCTATATAGTAATAAGTATTATGTCGGAGGCCTGGCACGTGGCCAAATTCATGAAGGGCTGTTGTATTGAAACCGTCTAGCTGAGCCAACCATTATTGGCCCACCAACATATCTGAAAATTTCGATTCCCGTGTCATCATTCCATTTCTGCGCGGCATCTTGCACTGCATATGCTGCATCGCAAATATTCAATCCGCCGAATGTTCCCTGAACATATCCGCTAAGATCAAATGCCCAGGTTACCGGATACTCCCGGCCGGCCACTTTCCACGCTGTCTCATAACCGAAATTGACTTCAACTTGCTCAATAACAACTCCCGGCGTACCTCTTGACAGGTTGTCCGTGTTTTCGGTTGACAGGATATCCTTCTCACCACTTGTAGGAGTCTGGTCGCTGATACACTGCATCAATAAAAAACCGCCCCATTGCTGGAGCGGCTCTGGAATGTCAACGACTGCTGGAAGCCGCTGAAAAGTCTGTCTTCGTCACTTTGTCTGAAAAGCGAGCAAGCCAAGCCAGTGCGTCCGATTTATGACTAAACATCCGAAAAAGCTTGCCTCGATTTATTGCAGTGTTCTCACCGAACTGTTGATTTTTCCATGATATCGAAGAGTCGTTCACGAGAACTGCTACGATCAATGTACTGGGCAAATCGGAAATGAATTGGTGGTACTTGGCAAAACTGTCTATTGTTTCCTGTTCCCGCGTGTCCACAAGCACGATTTTGTGGCCAGATTCAGGGCGGTGACTTAAAATCTGATCCAGAGAATAGCAAAGATCCTGATACGTGACGTGGCCATAGGATCGAACTTCGTAAATCCCGTCCCTTTCGTTGAACGTAACTTCTTCGGGCATGAGCACCTCCTGTGTCGTTAAATTATGCAAAAAGAATAGGTAGGGCTGTCCCTCAACTCCGAACCCGGGGAGGTGATCTCAATTATTATCGGCCGGAAATAGAAATACTTTAGCGCTTAGGAGGGAGGCCCCGTCCTTTACAAGAAGATACAATCATCATACATCTCATTTCCGTTTTTTATCATCCCCATAAAACGCAAATCCATAGTAGTTGTCATAGTCATATTCGTGGGTTGACACAGCTGTAATACCGGACTTGAACGTTTCGCGCCATTCAATCTCTTGAGTTTCCGGATTGTAGACCCCGCCTATCCCGCTATGAAAACTTTCCCGCCATTCAATCTCTTGCGTATTCGGATTATAGACCCCACAAATGCCACTTTTGAAGCTCTCTCTCCATTCAATTGCTTTTGTAAGCGGATTATAAACACCGCTGATCCCACTACGAAAGCTTGAACGCCACTCGACTTCTTCTGTATGCGGGTTGTAAACGCCACAAATGCTGCCATTGCGCTTTTCACGCCACTCGATTGTTCTTGTTTTGGGATGATAAACGCCAAAAACACTACCCCTATATTTCACGCGCCATTCGATGATTTCTCTGTGCGGATTGTAAACGCCGGAAACACCGGATTTATATGAATCCTTCCAAATAATGGTGTCGGGTGCGGCTGGTATGGTAGATTCATTGTTAAGGCTGCTAGTGCCGGCACAACCGGCAAACAAAAACATGGCAAGGCCAAATAAACTGGTCAACTTCAGAACATTTCTCTTCATCGTTACGCTCCTTTTTTCAATTGCTTGTCAGGAGTAATACACGTGAAGTGATCGCAGCACCTAGTTGCAATGACAATTCGACGTTGCCGGTCATATTTAAAATAACGTCCGGGAAAGAGGCTGCAATTGAAACCGTTCAGCATCGTTCGGCTATTCGCTTTTGTTTGCGGAAAGCAATACCGCATCCATTGGTAAGCCTTCTACCGGAACAACGGCTTCTCGATCAACCGTAAAACCGTTTTGTGACGCCCAGGTCGAGATTTGTTCACACGAATATCTCATTGCAATAATATCTGCTGATTCACCATAATCAATAGGTCCATGGCCCTCCCATGTTGCCAGAAACAACCAGCCACCCGATTGCAATAGCGACGACCAAAGGCGTAATGTTGCAGGAATGTCATCCGAGCTCAGGTGGTGAAGCGCAAAGAAACTCAGTATGGATGCTGCCGGAGGAAAATCCTCTCGATTCAGATGGCGCATGTCTCCCTCGTAAATATTAGCAGCAGATCCCAGTTTCTCTTCGGCTATTTTGACCATTTCCGGTGATAAGTCAACGCCAAGCAGCGGACGCTCCGACTCATAATTGGTATGGTAATGATATAACATGTGTCCGGACCCACACGACGTATCGATGATCGGTCCGGAGAGGTTGGCAATACATGCCTGGATTTGTGTGAAAATATCGCTATAGAAGGGCAGGTCAATTTCACCATCCATCATTTTAGAATAAGAAGCTGCTGTATCATCGTACATTTTTCTAACGCTTTCTTTCGGAGAAATCATACAACCGTCCCATATTATGATTATTGATACAATTGGTCCCTTTTGAAGTCTTTACCCCATCCAAAAACCTTTACGATGCGATATCCCTAGAACTTTATTGCATTTTGCGCAGAAGTATATGTATCTGCGGCCAAAACTTCCTTTAAGTTCGCGAAACCATACTTCTTCAACAGGGGTTGAGCAATGTGGACAAAGTGGTGATGCCTCTTCTTTTTCTTTAACTTCGATTCTGTTCATATCTGAAGCCTCCGGGTTTTGAGTAAGACGCTTTAGCTGAGCGTTTGTAAGAGTCTTACCCCGGGCGAGACAAAATATGAAAGATGATGATTAAAAGGTGGGCTATCTTTGTCGCGATGTCCAGGTGGATTTTTTTTCAGAATCCGGGAATAAGATCTGAATTGCCCTTGTCCAATGGGTGAAGTAACTAAGTAAAAACATAGCCATTTTTGAATGAGGAATTAAAGAATGAAATATCGCACCATATACATATCAATTTGCATGCTGTTGTTGTCCACCCTTTTGTTGGCCCAGAAACGTCACTCTATCGAAGATCGGGTTGAGAATCTCAGTGAGCAGCTAGCGTTGAATGAGCAGCAAGTTGCCCAAGTGGAAGGCATTCTGAAAGCGAGCGATGCAGAGATGCAGCGCATCAGAGAAGAGAATAAAGATAATCGCGAGGCTGTACGGGCGGCATTGCAGCAGCAGAGAGCCAATCACAACCAGCAAATAATGAATATACTTGATGATGATCAGCGAAAGAAATATGAGGCGTTACAGGCACAACGTGCTGAAAGAGGCGGCGAGGTCATGGTTGAACTACGGGACCGGCTGCATCTCAGTGATCAGCAGGCCGATCAGATTTCCGGTATCCTCGCAGAGGGACGTGATAAGATATCCGCAATCCGCGAAGATGGTGGCAATCGCCGTTCAAAGATGAAGAAGCTGCGCAAGATTCGCGATGAACAAGATGACAAGATCATGGCTCTTTTAGATGATGATCAAAAGGAAGAATATAAGAAAATCCGTGATGAGCGCCAGAAAGAGATGCGGGAGCAGATGCGCCGCGGCGGTCGTCAGCGGAGATAAGATAAAAAACAAGATTCAATTTTGTAAAGGGGATGCAGAATTGATCAATAAACTCGCTAAAGGAGAGTTAAAATGAAATACGTATTCATGTTAGTGTGTGGCGCACTGTTGTGGCTGGGTTGCGCAGAAACCAGCAAGGTAGATCCGATGATGGTAGATGGCCCGGATTATAGTCAAACAACTGAAAAGACCGACCAACCTTTACGGTTTGGACCAATGCGCGGTATCGCAGAGGTGCTGGAATTGAGTGACAGTCAGCGCGAAGAAATTCAGGCGGTAATGGCCGAATATCGTGAGGAAACCAAAGCAGCCCGGCGTACAGACAAGAGTGCCAGAAAGGGTGATTTTCGCGAACGTCGCCAGGAGCATGCAGATGCGATTTGGGAGAAGGTCTCTCCCTTGTTGACAGATGAGCAGCGCAGTATTGCTGAGCAAATCCGGGCAGATCGTGAGGCTGGCGTTGTATCTAAAATCATGATTGAGCACCGAGTTAGCAAAATGGATGAGGCGCTCAATTTAAGCAGCGAACAGGAAAAACAATTGGCGGCCATTCTTACGGAAGAAGCAACTGAGCGAATTGCGCAACGAGACGACGAGAGCTTGAATCGTCGGGAAAAACGCCGGGCCTTCCGCGAACATCGCGAAGCCTATCGCGACAAGATAATTTTCATTCTTGATAGTGAGCAGCAAGAAACCTTCAATGAACTGGCTGAACAAAGAAAAGCTGAATTCCGCCAGCGATTTGCAAAACGGAAAGCTGGTAAGAAGCGAGGCGGGCCTGAGGCTCGCGCCGAGCGTCAGGAGCAGCGGCTGAACCATATGGAAGAGGCGCTTGGTTTGACAGCAGAACAGCGCACGCAACTGGAAGCCATTTTTGAAGAGGCTCGTCCGCAGATGGAGCAGTTGCGCGAGTCGGATCAAACTCGTGAAGAACGCCGTAGCGCGGTTCAGGCTCATCGCCAGGTGGTATCTCAAAAAATAGAAGGCATGCTGACTGAAGAGCAAAAGGTGAAATTTCAGGAGCTAAAAGCAGAGCAGGAAGAAAGACGCGCAAATGGCCGTCAATATGGCCGCAAGCAGCGAGAAATGAAATAGATAAACTCCTCCTCAAATGGAGAATGGCGGGTCATTGGGGCTGTTTGCAGCCTCAATGACCATTTTTTCGTCTAATGAATTTTAATCAGGTATAGCAATTAAAACCCCGGAATGTCCCCCCTCTATCTCCCCCCGGGGGGAGATAGAGGGGGGACGGCCACTAGATAGGACAGCTTCTAGCGAACGCCGCTGACAACCACATAAAGTAGCAAGCCGACAATCATCAAAAAGGCGATCATTAGAACATTTAGCCCCTGAGGTCTTGCCTCCAGGGCATATTCTTCCTGTTCTTTCGCTGCTTTCTTTTTTACAATCTCCGGATACGACTCAGTAAATTCCTTTTGGAATGCCTTAACGCTTTTTTTCATTTCCTTGATCTTGCCGTTAAGATCTTCAACCTCTGTTTCAACAGCTTCCACCTGGCCTTTGGGCACTGCACCGTCTTCCAGTTTGTCGGTAAGGACCAGTAGGCGATCTTCGTAATTTCGAATACGCTTTTCGATTTCTGCAAACATCCTCAGATCCCTCTAATTGGTATACAAATATCTACCTAATTATCATAAATTTAGGCGTCAGGATCAAGGAAAAAGGAAAAAACGCTACTGACCATACTCATCGTCGTAGTCAAGCATGCTCGCTTCCACAACCTTCAGTGCGTGTTCTCGCCCGTAAACCATTTCGATTTCAACAGGTGTTTCCTGATTTGGCCGCAGTTTGTAAGTGCTGAAATAATGACGCAGGCGTTCAATCAGGGCTGAAGGGAGATCGTTAATGTCCTCTGCGTCCCGCCAGAAATTGTCATTGGAAAGAACCGCAATGATTTTGTCGTCCGCTTCGTTCAGATCAATGACTTTCAGGCCGCCGACTACTTTGGCGGAAAGGATGATATCGGAGCGATTGATGGGGCGTTCGCTGACGACGCAGATATCAAGCGGGTCTCCATCACCACGATCAGCGAGGGGGGAGAGTTCACCAATTCGCGGGCCGCAAAATGTGCGCGGTATAAAGCCATAGAGAGCTGGTGGCACCGAAGAACTGCGCTGTGGCCGGTCAACTCGCAAATACCCGGTCGACTTATCCACCTCGTATTTGATTAAATCGAAAGGGGTGATTTCGATGTAGGCGTTCACCAGTCTTGGGGCTTCCGGGCCGACATTTAATCCATGCCAGGGGTGTGGACGCCAGCGATAAAATTGGTCTGGAAATTTCATAATATGTCCTATGTGTTTGGTTTGTGCATTTTTTCTCAAGCTGTAATTGAATACGGTCAAAAACCGGGTTTGTTTACATTATTTTATTGATCGACAAAAGGAGGGAGAACAATAGCAGGAAGAGCCACTAGCAGTTGCAGTAGCACCGGGCACGAAAAGAATTCGCAAAGCCGTTCTTGCAGTCATACATTAGCCACTGCCACTGCTTTTTCTACTTTCCATACTTCGCTTTATGCAACTTCGAGAGCTTTACATATTTCTCTGCCCACTGCAGGTGCTTATCATAGGTCTCCGGCGGCATGGTCCGAAAACGGGTTGCAGGCACACCAGCCATTAAAGTAAAGGGATCGATGTTGCGATGACCAACAACCACTGCACCTGCTGCAATGACGCTGCCTTTACCGATGACCGCACCGCTCAACACGGTCGCGCCCATCCCGATCAAACATCCTTCCTCAATAATACATCCATGCAAAATCGCCCCGTGACCAATGGTGCAGTCCGGGCCAATCTCGCAGGGGAGATCGTTTTCCAAATGGATGATGCAGCCATCCTGAACATTGGTTCGTTCGCCGATAGATATATAATTGATATCGCCGCGTAATACTGCGTTATACCATACTGATGCGTCTTTAGCGATACGAACGTCGCCAAGCACGTGTGCGCCGGGTGCAACGAAAACGCTTTCGTGAATGTCAGGGTCTTTTAACAAGGTCCGTTCCGGTAAATCAGTCTTTTCCAATTTTCTCTCCAGGGATAACTCGCTGCAAACATAGGGGTGTTGTCCAGCCAAATTAGTGACGGGATCAACGAAATCAAATTAGCATTAAAAATCATTTTCCGTAATCAGGCGAATTTGACATTGAAAACACAAACCTGACCGATTTAAGAGGGAGCGAATCGCCGGTCCCTGATGCTGGCCGCATTGCCAGCAATACCCATAAGCCTGGCAATGCTCCAGACAATAGTACTCTATATACTTCGGTAATAGCCGGAGCTGCTCCGGCCGTTCCAGATCCAGAAAATCCGGATAATCTGTCAATAGTTCCGGTTTTATACAGTCAACGACGGTTTGACGCTGGCAATTATGGTGAAAACACTTCATCCGCTGTCCTCCAGAATATGGGGCATAGACGCCCGAGGCGCGATAAATGGTTGATTATCGTCCCAGACTGTGCTAAGTTCGGGCAACAGACCCCGTTTCAAGTTTTATCTGTTAAATGGCGGAAGATCTTACGCTTGGAAACAAAATAATTCGCTAAAGCGTATTTGTCAACAGGGAAAAGAAAAATTCACAATAGCGAATATGAAATTTGGAAAACGCATCCTTAGCTGCCTGAAATCTGCCGGAATTAGTCAAAAGGCAGCGTCGCAAGAAACTGGTATTCCCCAGTCCACGCTCAGCGATCTGATCAAAGGGAAGAAAGAGCCGGGCATCTCTCGCGCTCGAATTCTTGCTGAATTCCTCGAGGTCGATCTGCACTGGCTGATCACCGGCAGCACTTTTTATCCGCTGCCGCAGACTGAAGGGGAGGTGGCAGAACCTTCTGCAGATGCGGCTTACGAAACCCCGCTTGACGATACCAGTCGCGAGTTTCTTGCTCTTTTTGCACGACTCAAGGCCAGCGATCGTGATTTGCTGCTCGACATGATGCGGCGAATGGCTGGCCAATCCTGACCACTCCGTTCGACAAAGTCTCACTTTCAATCCCGGTTTTCGTGCGACACCGCACTTGACTTCCCGATAGATAGTGCATATTTATTGGGAAATACCGATGTGTGATCATCATCAGGATGAAAATGAGCACCCGTAATTTACCGGACTTCTTGCAAAACGCGAGCGAGAAGACATTTCTTGATCTGTCAGGGATGGGCCTCGAATCGCTACCGACGGAAATCGGCCAACTAACCCAGCTTACGCGTCTGAATCTTAGACAAAATCGTCTGACAACCCTGCCGGCGACAATTGGCAAACTGACCCGTCTGCGTGAGCTGCTGGTTGACGACAACTATCTTACCTCGATACCGGAAGAAATTGGCAACCTTAGCGCTCTCCGCGAGGTGTCGCTTACCAATAATCATTTGCCGGAGCTACCGGAAGAGATGTTGCAACTTGAGCAGCTGGAATCCCTCAAGCTGATGGGAAATCCATTGCCTGTGCCGCAGATGTTAAAGGATTTGACCGCCCGCCAGGTGCTGGCGCAAATTCTTACCGAGCAGGAAAGGCGGCGAATTAATGAAATCAAAATGCTGGTGCTGGGACCGGGCGGAGCAGGGAAGACCTCTATTATCAAACGTCTGGTCGAGCGGCATTTCGACGACAATCAACTGAGCACCAGCGGATGTCAGGTGCAGCGCTGGCCGGTGCAGGTTGGCAAAAAACGAATTGCCATTAATGTGTGGGACTTTGGCCGTCAGGAAACGGAAACCGGCATTTATCGTTTTTTCGTCTCGCCACGTAGCTTTTATTTGCTGGTCTGGGATGCTGACCGTGACAGTAGCAAAGGTGATATTGAGGATTGGCTGAAGCTGATTCGCCAATTCGGACAAAATTCACCGATCATTGTTGTGCTCAATAAGACCGATGCTGGCAATTTTGAGCTCGATCGCCGTGATTTGCAGATGAAGTATCCCGATATTAAAGCCTTCATAAATGTCTCGGCGATGCAGAATTTTGGCATGATCGAGCTTCGGGATGCCTTAAAGCAAACAATCGGCGATATGGAAAGTCTGCGCGAAGCATGGCCGGCCGGTTGGGCCAGCGTCAAGAATCGCCTGGATGTGCTGGAAAAGCCCATTATTGATTATCAGGAATTTGCAAAAATTTGCATGGAAGAAGAAATTGCTGCTGAAGATCGCGATTTGCTGCTCACCTGGCTTCATGATTTAGGCACCATTTCACATTTCCAGGGACACCTGCGCTTACGAAATATGCTGGTGCTGGATCCGGAGTGGTTGGGCAATGCTGCCGTCAAGCTGCTTTCGCAAAATTCAGAGCAGCCGCTCAAAGAAATTGTTAGCGCCGGACAGATTGGTCACATCCTGACCGAAAACGGCTACAGTCGCCAGTATCATCCTTTCTTTATGGATCTGCTGGCCAAGTTCCATCTTTGTTATCCGCTTGGCATCGACGATGGTTCGGCCTACCTATTCCCGCAGTGGTTTTCGAGGCAGCCGCCAAACTATCGCTGGGAAGACAGCGCGCTTTTGACCTTTCAATACAAGTTCAGTCATTTGCCGCCGAATATCATCGCACAAATTGTGCGGCGAATGTACAATTACGTGCAGGATCAGGTGTTCTGGAAATATGGTGTGCTGTTAAGCGATGGTGAGAATGCCGCCTTAGTTCGGCTCGATGACTATGATCAGACCTTGAGCATCTTCATCAACGGACGAAAGCCGACCCGTCGTGATTTCCTTGCGAAGATTCGCTTTAATCTCGAGCAAATTCGCCACGAATTCCCATATACCCATGTGGAAGAATTTATTCCCTTGCCGGACATGCCGTCCCTGAAGGTTGATTACCAGCATTTGCTGATGCTCAGCGATAGGGGAGTGACGGAATTTATTCCGGAAGGCCAAACAGAGGCAATCGACGTGCGGGAGCTGCTGGAAGGCGATAGTAACGATCGGCGTTTTTCTGTACGCAAATTGAAGAATCTTCAGAAGGAACTGGTGATGTTGAATGCGCGCGCGGAACGCCTCTGGTTGAAAATGGCACAGGAAGTGGATGGCGACAGTCAGTCGCGAATGGAAGAACAGATCGGAGTCATCGAACAACGCCGGGATGACGTTATTGCAACTATTCAGGAAACCCGCGAGCAGTTACAGCAAAATGCTACTTGAACTCGCGAGAGGCCTCCTCCGGCCTCTCGCTTTTAGAGATTCCATCAGGATGACGTCGAATTTCTGGATTCATTGTTGGCCAGGAAGTAGTAGGTAATAAATCCCCCACCTGCCAGCAACATCATTAATCCAATTGTCCCTTCTTCACGCAGGTCAAGCAACTGTCCGGCGAAGAGGGCGCCGCCAAGGCCAATTAATACCAGTCCCCATTTCACTGCCGTTAATGGATTCTCCATGTAATTCTGACTGAGAAACTTGATATCCTCATTTACCATACCTTTGTCGATCAAATTACGCTTCAAGCGGTTTTCCGAGATAATCCTGACAACGGTAACAAACCCCAGAATTACTGCCGGAACGATAATCACTTCAGATCCCATCATTGTGTGCTCCTTTGCTTCAATGTGCTAGATTTTCCCTCAACTCGACTTAATAGACAGGGCAGTTGTGCAGATGTTGCAGGGGAAAGCAGAAAATTTCAAATTCCAACAAAAAAAATTCCAAACGCAAGAAGACTAAACTCCAAATTCCAACAAAAAAAATTCCAAACGCAAGAAGACTAAACTCCAAATTCCAAAAGAAAAAATTCCAAAGCGACAGTTGTTCATCATGAATTTACCGATTCGGAATTTGGTTTTTGGAATTTGGCTTTTTGGAATTTTTCCTGTTACTCTTTTCCCATTGGAATTTTATTGCTGCCATCTGCAACATATCAGTCGATAGCTTGTCTATTATGATGAAAACTGCTAAGATGGGGTAAGATGCAGGCTGAATTGGAACAAATTGATCGAGTGCTGAGTGGCGATAACAGCGCGTTTCGGGAGTTAATTGAGCAATACCAGGCGCTGGTTTGTCACGTCATTTACCGGATGGTCACAAACGAGGCTGACCGGGAAGAACTTTGTCAAGACGTTTTCATGAAGGTCTATCAGAATCTGGCAGGATTTCGCAGGAATTCCCGCTTGTCGACCTGGATCGGACGCATTGCCTATAATACGGCGATAAACTACCTGCGCAAAAAGAAATTGCCTTTGTTGGACGATTTTGCCCGGCAGCAGGATGATGCCGGAGGCAGTTTGTTTGAACGGGTGGAAAGCGAAGCGGATGGTCCCGAAACGGTGCTAAGCGAATCCGAGGTGCGTAGCATGCTGCATGAAGCGATTCATCAATTGACACCGCAATATCGGGTTGTTGTGACGCTTTATCACCTCGATGGGTTGAGCTATCGGGAAATTGGAGACATTATGGACTTGCCCGAGGGCACAGTCAAGAGTTATCTTTTTCGGGGGCGCAAGTTACTAAAAGAGACATTGCTTGCACAGCACTCGCATGAGGAGTTATTAAAATGAGACATCTGACAGACACGGAATTACAAATTCTGGCAGATCAACGGGAAAAGGCCGATGCGGCATTAGAAGTGCATCTCAATAGCTGCCGTCTATGCCAGGATAGGTTGAAAAATTATCGCGCTATGTTTTCGACACTTTCTGAAGATGGCGGTATGTTGTTGCCGGCTGATTTCGCCGAAACGGTGATGCAGCGAATTGAAGGAAAAACATCTGATGCCTTCGACTGGCAGGAGAATAGCCTGATGATAGTCTCCGGCGCGTCCAGTCTTGCGGCGGCCGGCTATTTTCTGGAGGCCAAAAACATGCTTCCGGCGGAATGGACTGTGGCGCTGCAGGAGTTTTGGGCTGGGTTATCGTTGAGCATGCCGGATGTGCAGGTACCAACGACGATCATATTTGCCGTCATTGTTCTGATGCTGACTGCTTTTTCCGAGAAGCTGCTGCCGAAGCGAAATTTGCAGACTTAGGCTGCCAGCTCGACAGTTTTTCCGGCCAATTGCTGAAATAGCGTTTCCACACCGGCGCCACTCTTGGCGCTGGTAATAACAATTTCCCACCCCATCCCGGTGAGCGTATCAATGTCTTCCGGGGCGATCTGCCATTCCGCATCCAAATCATGCTTATTAATTGCTACAATAAATGGCAACTCACCACGCAGTTCGTCGATGCCTGATTTTATGTTGCGCGCCATTTCCAGCGTTTCAGATCGCGTGCCGTCTGCCACCAATATGTAGCCGGCCATACCGCGGAGATAAGAGTCGGGAAGATTTAATGGGTCTGTCGTGCCGAACAGATCCCATATCAGCAATTTTATGTGTTGATTTCCGGTGAAGACGTCTTTTTCGTCGATTTTAACGCCGATGGTGGATAGGTAAGTATCAGAGAAGATTTGCCGTACATAGCGGGATATTAAGCTGGTCTTTCCCACGGCAGGGGCGCCCAGCATACAAATTTTCTTTTGCAGCATTCAGGGTACATTCCTTGTATCGCTATTCGATGATCACTTCAAAGGTGACGCGGCGGTTTGCCTCGGTATTGTCTTCCGCGAATTCCGAAAGGCGTTGAGTGCCCAGGCCGCTGATGACGATATTCTCAGATGTAATGCCGCGTAGTTTCAACATGTTCTGAACAAATTCGGCCCGTTGACGACTGATATTATTATTGATACGTTCCGATCCGATTGAATCACTATGCCCGAGAATGTTGATGCGGGTTGTCTTGCCGGTCTTCTTTGCCAATTGCTCCAAACCGTTCAGCTTGGTAACAATTTCCTGCACAAGTTCTTCCTGACCGTCCAGGAGGAGACGCCCGCGGCTGAAGCGGATTGTTGTCTTTTCAATTTCAATCTTCAAATCCATCATGCGTGAGCTTTCGCTGGCAATCATGCCTTCTTCATTGATGGCGGAAACTCCCGGGATAAAAGCTGCTGCATCGCGAGCGCTTTCCAGCCATTCATTCGAGGCTCTGCCATGCAGGAATAGCGTACCGTTGGCGTAGCTAAAGCTGATAGATTCCGGTGCGTTTAGGAATTGACGGGCACGGGCAGTTACAAATTGCGGTGAAAACGAGAGATATGGCTCCAGCCGCTCAACGATATCATCAGGATCAACACCGCTGTTGCCAACATATGAAGCAGCCGGCGGGGCGAGCGGATCACGCAATCCGTACAGGACTTGTTTACCGTTTTCTGTATCAGTTCTGGTAATTACCAGGCCCGGTGCATTGTTCAAATTTTCTAGATAGCTATCCCATTGCCAGTTTTGCCAACCGACAAATCCCAGCCAACCAAGCATCAGAGTACCAATCAAACCGAGACCACCCCAGGCCAGATATGGCTTCTTTTTGCGAGGTGTACTGGTTTGAACTAACAGACAGGAAGCCAGCATTTGACGCGTTGCCTCAAATGGTGTGGCATCCCCGCTAAAAGCCTTCATAGAATGTCCATGATCGAGATGGATTCGCTCCAGCGTGTTTTGCAGGACAATGCGCAAATCATGGGGGGCATTACCGCGAATAACCGCTGCCAGATAGGCCCGTGGTCCCTGTTCAATCCAGACATTCAGTTCCCCGACCTGTAATTTCTCCAGGGTGCCTTGAGTATTCGGACCAAAAGAATCACGAACAAAATCCTGAATAGCGGTTAGCATCCCTGATACCATCTCCGGATGCTCCATTTCGATGCGTGGCGCAACCACGTTCTTCAGCAGCAGGCCGGTTTCCCGATGGATCAGGAAAACCTGTTCAACGCGATAAAGCAAGCTGTTGACCAGTGCAACCTCAGCAAATGACTTGCCGGTGCGCATGGCTTGCCAGCGCCACTGCAGCCCTCGCAGGCTCAGGCTATTTGCCAATACTTCATTTATTGATTCCACCATACTGCGTAGTGAGTTCAATACCGATTTGCGAATTGCCGGTCCCATAACCGGATAAATTGCGTCGGAGAAGTATTTCGGATCCTGACGAATAATGGCGCGAATTGCCTCTATCGTGCTTGGTGCAAGCGCCTCTTTTAAACGATTGTTTTTCCGGTTGCTGATGAGAATCGCTTCCGGAAGTATTTCGCTCAGTTCCTCGCTGCTCAACTCGAGACTGTTGAGCTGGCTTTTTAATTGATCAAGCTCAGATTGCTCTTCCTTGAGCAGTAAGTCACGGAGTTTACGAAGTTCATCCTGTTCATTGCGATTGGTAACTTCGATCCGGGCCTGCCGTAGCACGCCCTGAATAATTTCACCCGGGTGACTTCTATTCGCCATCCTCATTCTCCTTTGGCAGTGGCTTTTGAGTACCGCTGATCAAGCGATCTCCGACTTCTCTTAACAGATGAGCCAGTTCGATCCGGTCGGTTTTCTCGCTGTAGATGTCCTGAATCTTTTCATCTACGAGAACCGAAATCTCCTTGAACTTCACCTGGATTTCATCGGATAGTTCACGAGATTGCTCGAGAATGTGGCGCCGTAGTTCGCTTTGGGCGTGACTATGCACCTTGTCAAGATCACTGACTTTCTTTTCCAGAACCGCATTCATCGTTTGAATACTCTGGTTGACGGTTGCTGCTGCCAATTCCTGATCTTCAGTGGCTTTCTTCATTTGAACCGAAAAACCCATCAGCTCTTGCTTGACGAAGTGTTCGAGGGTCGCGAAACGCTTGTTGAGGTTGTCGAGCGCGTATTCCTGCGCCTTCTCAAATTTTTCCTCAATCAATGCAAATCGCCGTTCGTATTCGCGCTGCTGTGATCCGAACAGGATATTGCGAATCTCCTGGAGATTACCGGAATCAAGTTCGCGGCCCGGCGTGCTTTCTACCGGCTCCGGGCTCGGTACCGGTCTTTGCTCCGAGTGATCCATCTGACCATTTCCCATGGCATCAGGATTAATACTCATAATAATACCCCTATACTGGTTAATTAGACTTTATCCATAATCAACAACCACGATTGCCCATATCCTTATCGCAATCTTATCCTTGTGGAGATTGATGTCTGGGATTTAAGTTTGATGAGTGCTAACTTGGTAATTCTACATACAGTCAGCAGTGATATTTATTCAAAGAGCAACGGATTGCAAGTGAACCCTGCAATCGCTGAAGTGTTAACGCATTCTTTGCCTAACTGAAGTAAAGGAAATAAATTTTCGCTTTTGTGGTTTATCATAAATCACATATTTCGGAAAACCGATTGTTCATTATCCGAATAAGATTCGTATATTGTCCGAAATTTGACTGGCTTAGCTAAGGAACTCATATGGCGCTTGAGAGAATGACCACTGCCTGGTGGGGCACAATTCTTATTCTAATGTTGATGATTGTAAGTGAGCCGATCCTTGCCCAACGATATTCCGGCGTTTGGCAAAACAACACGCAAAAAGAACGGGTACTACTTGATGCAACCTGGGGAACATTGCAGAATAACCGCCGCGAGCTTCGACAACGCGGTTTTCGCCTGATCGACATCGAGGTATCTCTTAAAGGTAATGTGCGGAAGTATTCTGCTGTGTGGCATTCTTCCGGCGGTGCGGAACGGGTATGGCTAGACGCAACCTGGGCGGAATTGACCGCCAAAGCGAAAAGCCTTTCGGACAATCAAGAGCTAAAGCTGGTCGATGTTGAAGTCTATGAAAAGAGTGGCGAACTGCGCTATATTGGCCTTTTTCGCCCTGTGAGCGGCTCTCCGGACCAGATCCTGGAAACCAATATGACCTGGGATGGCTTTAAGAAGAAGCAGCAGGACCTGCTGGAAGAGCGGTATCAGCTGGTAGATATTGAAACCTATATCGTCAACAATGAGCGCCGTTATGTTGGCATATTCAACAAAGGCGGTACCGAGTATACGCTCTGGCGCGATATTGATTGGCAATGTTTTCGCGCTATTCGGCGAGGTCTTGAGGAGAGTGGCTTTCGCCTTCGTGACATCGAAATTTATCGTGAGAACAATAAAAACAAGTTTATCGGACTTTGGGAGCAAGCCCGCGGCAACGACCGGCTGTGGGTGTTGGAACAGTCTCAAATATTCCTCAATAAATGGCGCGAGTTTGGGCGAGACAATCTGCGCCTTGTCGACCTGGAAGTTGACCCTTAGGCGAATTATTCAGGAATTTGAGTGAAGCATGCTTTTTCCACTGTCTTTCAGTATGAATTTGCGTTAGGGTAAAGCCCTTTCTCTTCAATATCCTAACCCTGGAACACCACTCCCGCTGGAAATTCTACTATCGTTTCGATGTATCGCATTTAATCCTGCCCACCTGAAAATGCGTCTGCCAATCGATTTTCATTTCGCGATTTTCAACAACTTCAAGCCCGACATCGTTTGGGAAAAAATCTGCTAAATCCTTGCCTGCGTTTAACCGATGATCTCATCACCGCTGTATGTCCACCGATGGCTTGGCAGCGGGACTAACAATAAAAAGGAGTTGATGATGATTACAAGGTTGTTACGCGCATTTTGTTTTTCCACCCTCGCCGTCGTTGCTGCGCTTTACGCGCAGTCCAGAGATGGCATTACCCATTTTCCTGATGAAGCCAACGACTTTCGACCGGCTGCAGTAGAGTATACAGATGCCGGTGAACTGGTGTTGATCGGACATCGCCAGTATCGCGGTGGTTTGCAGTCATCTGAGGCTATTCGTGGCTGGTTTCAGTTCCCGGTGGAAAGTGCCTTGTATACCACCGTCGCATTGGCAAGCCAGGGACGGCCGGCAGATGCCGTTGTGCGCGATGATGGTCTAACCTTTGTGACCGGTACTGTTCCGCAGAGAGGAGATGTGTTTGCTGCAGAAACCGCGCGTCAGGTTACCGATATTTTTGTTGCCGCCTATGAAGCAGATGGCCGCCTGCGCTGGTTTCGCGAATTTGGAACGGCCGGAAATGATGCTGGTGTGCGCATAGCAGTTGATGCTGAAGGTGCTCTTCTGCTGGCTGGTACCTTTGAAGGGAGTATTGAGTTTAATGAATGGACGCTGTCGGGTTTTGGCCAGAAAGACGTATTTGTCATAAGGATGAGTGAATTTGGTCGCGTGCTGTGGGCACGTGGTATCGGCGGTGAAGGTAACGATCATGTGACCAGCCTGGCAAATTCGGCTAACAACAACTGGCTCGTGGCCGGCAGCTTCCAGAACACTGCTTTTGTCACTGGCGATGCCCTGGAGAGCAGCGGTGGCAGCGACATCTTTCTTGCTGAATTTGATAAGGATGGCGAAGGCCTCTGGTCTGTTAGTGCCGGTGGTGAAGGTGATGATGAGGCCCGCGACATCGCTTATAGTGCTTCCGGGCGCATATACGTGACAGGTGCTTATAATGAAAGTGCAGAATTTGGCGCCATAACCGTTTCTGCCAGGGCTGACGATCAGGCTTTTCTTGCAGCGTATCAGACGGGTGGTCAATTAAGTTGGATCCAGGCTGGTATCGGAAGCTACGCCAGTAAAGGCGAACGAGTGGCTGTAGAAGGCACCGGCGACGTTTTAGTGGCAGGTGAATTCGAAGACGAATTGTTGTTTGATACTGGCAGCGTGACCGCCCGTGGTGCACGTGATCTCTTCCTGGCGCGTTTTTCTGAACGTGGTGATCTGATTGCAACCGATCGTGCCGGGAATGCGGCCCATGAGCGCGTTGTTGATCTGGTTTTGCTTCCGAATGCCGGTCAGTTGGTTGTTGGCGGTACAAGTGATTCTCAGGGTGAAAATGAAGGCCTCGACGAGATTTTCATTGAAGAGCAATTTTATTTTGCGCAAACCCGTCTTGGCGGCGAAGGCAAGGAATTCCAGGGAAATGCATTGACCATTAACAGTTTCCATCTCAGCCAGAATTTTCCTAACCCCTTTAATCCTACAACCCGGATCGATTTCCAGACCGCCATCGATGGTCCGGTGACGCTTACCATATATAATGTTGTCGGTGAACGTGTCAATGTCCTGGTTGATAATTCCCTTCCAGCTGGCGCTCATCACGTTGACTGGCAGGCCGTAGATGCTCAAGGGCTTCCCGTGCCGGCCGGCGTTTACTTCTATGAACTGCGTCAGGGGGACAAGCTCCGGGCCACTCGAAAGATGATTTTGGCGCGCTAAAGACCGGAATATTAACGAGTTCGTGTGATTCATATTACGAAAGCCATTTGTGCAAATTTTAGGCCGTTAACTTCTGAAGTTAGCGGCCGAAAAATATTAGCAGTCCGGTTTTTTGCGCCAAGACAAGCGTAGCCGGAATAAATGGCGGACTTTAAGGAGTCGAAGTATTTTTGTATGAACAAAGGGAATTAGCTATGAATGAATTTTCAAGAAAAACACGCGAAGGCGTCGAAGAATCTACCCCAGGCGTTTTCATTACAGTTGCATTTCTGACAGTCGTGATCCTGATTATGTCCTCTTGGGTGATGGTATAATCCGGATAACGATATCAGATTCTCTATTTAAGCGATTGATGCCTCAGTGCGTCAATCGCTTTTCTTTTAGGTTCTCAATTTCAATTATCGTTACCAAAATCACTTTTGTGCAATACCCGGCGTGTATATTCACAAAACACGAGGTGCTCTCGTGCCTGCACTTGCGAGAAATACTTCAGGCAGGAATGGGTAAAATTAGCAATGGTTTCGGATGGGTAATTTGCCGGCAGCTTACTTCAATGTTACAGATGGGCTGGTAGCCGATTGTCGAGCAATGGACGACAATCGGGTTGCGTTTGCGAATACTTCCTGATGAGAAGCGAACACCAGACCAGGCGTAGCATCGTATTTAAATGACATGGTTGTCAAAATGGCGGTAAGCTTAACGATTAAGCAGAAAGAAATTGCCCATGAGTAAAAAGCGAAGATCCAGGAAAATGAATTTGTTTGGTGAGGATGGTCATCTCAACGATGAGGGCATCGCGCTTTATAGCGAAGCGTTGAGTCTCGAGAAGGTTGAGGACTTGCCCTTGGTGATTCAGCAGCATATCGATAACTGCCTCGAATGCCGGCGTCAGGTTGGTGATGCTTCGAAAGCCGTTCCTGAATTCGACCTTGGCGATCCCATCGACGAATCCCAGGTAGAATCCTCAATTTTTCAATCCAGTCATACTTCCCATGATCCAAGTGATTTAGAAGAGAACGATCTCGTCTCAGAAGCAGAAGAAGATATTCGTGCCCTCGAAGCTGAAGAAGCATTGTCCAGTAAGGAATCTCAGTATGATGAAGAGGCAGATGGTGGAAACACTGGCCCTGAAGAGCCGCTGGAAGAAGATGCCGCAGAAACGCAGAATGTTTCCGCCGACAGCGAGGCGGATTCCGGTGTGCTTGAAGACCTAGCCGAGGTCCTTGAAGATGAAGCGGAGGATACCGTCTCTGCTGAGTCTGCGGACGAAGATCATGCGGAAACAGCACTGCCTGATGATGCTGAAGCAAAGCCCGCGCTTGAAGACGAAGAAACTGACGATGCGGAATCGGATGCCTACGAAACGCAAAGGTATCTTCCCGCCAGGGAAACTGTGCAAGTTGATGAAGCAGAAGTTGAGTATGGAGAGCCTGAAGAAGAAATTGACGACACACCGTCGCAAAACACGCCGGCAATCTATTATCCGCCTGCAGAGAGTGCAGCAATGATTGATGACCGATACGAAGTAACCCCTCATTCGGGGAGGATGGAGACCATGAAATCTTATTGGAAACTGGTAGCTGGAATCGCAATTGGTGCATTGCTGGCCTTTGCCGCCTTGAAATTTATCGGCGGTTCCGAATCAAGTGTATATGCGGACCGTTTTAATCCGAGCCAGGATCTCGAAGAATTGGCGAGTGCCAACCGAATCAGTTCGGCGATTAATGCCTTCGGCCCGCCGCGTCACGTTTTCTCCGGCAATACCGTGGAATTTCGCTGGGATGGCAGTGGTGACACCGCTATTTGGCTGCGTATCCTGAATAACAGCGAGAAAGAGGTGCACGCTTCAATGGTAGAGAACGAACGCTATATCCTTGCCGGCGGACTGATGCCCGGCCTCTACTACTGGAAGCTTGAAACTGAAAATGATTTGTTGTACATTGGCCGTCTGGTCGTTCATGAAGCGGATGGCGATGGTATGACCATGGAAAATCAGCGCTATTAATACGAACGCCTTTACAATTTACCTCGCTTAATGTAATTTGACCTGAAGACCAAATTCTCGGGATGCTCAACGGGTTTGTCCTGAGAGTTATTCACAGATTGCTTTAACGATTAAGTAACCTCTTTACCTGCCGACAACTAAGACGGCAGGTTGTTCTTTTTCCGAAAAAATAACGGCTAATATCTCTCCTTCTATATGGGATATTAACCCGACTTCCAAATCTTTTCTACAAACTCTCTATAACTCGAAAGGTGCCAGCAGATGCGTGTACTTTTACTGGGCTTATTCTTACTATGTTCTTGTGCCGGAGTTGCGCGGGTGGATAGTGAAAAATTCGATGCGCCCCTCCGTCAAAAGTTAAAGGCAATGGATGTAAACGATGTTTCCGACATCCCGGTTATCGTTAAATGCAGCCAGGCTGTGGATAACAATATGAAATTGACAATATCCGAACTTGGCGTGACAGTGCGTACGGTTACAGGCAAGATCTTTACCGCTTCGGCTTCCAGCCAGAGCCTGAACGAACTTGCACAATTGACTTATGTTACCCAGATTCAATTGTCGGACGTTCGGCAACGAAAATTTTAGCGCGATTTGCAAGAAACAATTTGGTGTGTGAGATTCTATCCAAGGAGAAAAATATGATACGGTTGCGACCGATTGTAGTCCTGATAATAATCGCCATCAGCTTTTCCTTTGCAGAAAAGCCGAAGGCGTATGGTATTTTCAAGAAACAAGCTCTGCAGAATAAGAAGGGGGTGGGAGAGGTTGTCGAAGTAAACTCTGTCATGACGCAAAAGACCGACCCTCTCTTCAGGAAAGTCTTTTCTGACGCAAATAAAGCCCTTCGTGAGGGTAAGGATATCTTTGATGGGAATTACAATCTGCGCCTCAACAAAGAGGGCAGCGTTGTTTTGCCGGTCATGATAAAGACGGCCGACGTCCGCGAAACCGTTGAGCAATTAAACGCCCTTGGTGCGACAGTCCGGACCATTGCCGGAGATATTATGACGGTTGATTTACCGCTGAACGCCACCGAGAGCGTGCTTAAATCGTCGAATGTAATTGCCATGCAAATCAGCAGCTTTTCTCAGCCGTCTATGGATGTCTCGCATATTGAAGTTGGTGCAGACCAGGTGCATGCCGGTGTCGGTTTGCCGGGTCCGCATACGGGTTTAGGTGTCGTTGTCGGAGTCTTGGATAGCGGCATTGACTGGAAGCACCCGGACTTCGATTGGGCGGACGGCAGCAGTCGCATTCAATGGCTTTGGGATATGTCCGGCACCAGTGGTGCACCGGCCGGATATACGTATGGCACCGAATATACCAAGGCGCAAATTGACGTTGGTAACTCCGCCGCAGTAGACGGTGATGGTGGTGGCGGGCACGGTACCCACGTTGCCGGCACTGCAGCCGGAAGCGGCATTGCCAACAATGCCTATGTCGGCGTTGCGCCTGAATCGGATATCGTATTTGTTAAGGGCGTTCGGGCAGCCAACAGCGGCGGTGGATTTGCCGATACCGACGTGATTGACGGCTGTGCCTACATCTTTTCCAAGGCTGATCAGCTCAACCAGCCGGCCGTGATTAACTTAAGTCTCGGCGGACACTTCGGCCCGCATGACGGTACAAGCCTGTACGAGCAGGCGCTTGACAATCTTACCGGCCCCGGAAAGATCATCGTTGCCGCAGCAGGCAATGAAGGGGGTAGTCTGGTGCATGCAGGATATGCCGCACAGGCTGGCACCGGTTATAACGATGCCCTCGAAACCGTCTGGGTGTTCAACGGCAGCAACACCATTACAGCAACGGACATTTGGTATCCGTCATCCGGCAATATCTCTTTCGGCGTTGCCTGGTATGACGCCTATGGTCAACTCATCAATTACACGACGCCTGTTGCGCCCGGTGGCAAGGTCGATTCCGTCCTTGCCGGCGACTACTACAATACCTACGGGTTGGTATCTATCGACGCCACGACCGTCAGTGATCCCAATAATGGGCATCGCCGGGTTCTGGTCATCATTGACAGCGATCAGAACACCTTGCCCACCACCCAGGTTTTCTGGTCACTCTACTCCTTTGGAAGCGGTACTTTTGATGCCTGGTTGATTACCGGCGGCAATTTTACCCAGGATGATGGCGGTTTCTTCCGCGCCGGTAATAGCATTAGCACCGTGGGTATCCCGTCGACTGCCACCAAGGTGGTTTCGGTTGGCTCCTACGTGACCAAAGGACAGTGGCAGGATCTGAATGGCAATACCCAGCAGCAGCTGAACAATGCCGGAATCGACGTCACAATTGGCGACATTTCCTGGTTTAGCAGCCGTGGTCCGACGCGTGACGGCCGTACGTCACCGGATATCAGTGCACCCGGCGAAGCCATCCTTTCCGCTTTGTCCAGTGATCTGACCATTGGCGTTGGCGTTCAGGCAACCAATATCTTGTTTGGCGGCAACTATCAGAAGCAGCAAGGCACCAGCATGGCTTCGCCGCATGTTGCCGGCACTGTTGGATTGATGCTGGAAAACAATCCGAATTTAACCTATGATGATGTCGTTGGCATCCTCAGCAGTACCGCTTATACCGATGGCTGGACCGGAACCGTGCCCAATAACACTTTTGGTGACGGCAAATTGGATGCCCTCGCTGCCGTGCAGCAGGTGCAGGCAACCAGTATCGAGGCAGATGGTATCGGCGTTGCAAAGAACTACATCCTTGAGCAGAACTATCCCAATCCCTTTAACCCGGAAACCACCATTCGCTACCAAATTCCTGAACGCGCCGAAGTGCAGGTAACGGTATATAACGTGCAGGGACAAAAAGTGGCGACGTTGGTCAATGGTGTCCAGGACCAGGGAGAATATCAGATCAGTTGGCGTGGCGAAGCTGCCAATGGCAGCAAGGTTGCCAGCGGGGTCTATTTCTATCGTCTGAGCGCCGGCAGCTTTGTGCAGACCCGCAAGATGCTGCTTGTGCAATAAGCGGCTAGTTGTTTGCTGTTCGTTGATCGTTCTCCGTTGAGCGATCAACGAATACCGTATTTCCACTCATGTGCGGCTCTGCCGCGCTTGGGATTCATATCTAATGTCGAATGATAAATGTCGAATAAACGACCGGGATTTGTCATTCGACATTTGTCATTTTTCATTTGCCATTCCCTCAGCTTTGCAGATGTTCGCCTCAGGCGAACATCTGCCTGAGCTATGTAACGGCTCCGCCGTAAATTCCTCTCTGCCACTGCCAGTGTTTTCCCAATTCACACATCCCCCTAAATCCCCCTTCGAAAGGGGATTTAGGGGGATGTGTCGTTTCTTTCAAAAAAAAATCAAAATTCCATTAGCACTTTTTCCGGGAACTGCTGCCTTACTAAATAGAACGCATTAATGAGTAGTAAACGAGACCAACTAATCATAAGGTTTGCGCGGTGTGGGCATCGGTAATTAAATAATTTAAGTGCCTCCTGAACATCCTGCCTTTGTTCGCACCGCGACCCTTTTTTCTGCGATCACAACTTATCTGGGGAGATAAGAAAATGAACCATCTGAGACTAATCATCGCCATCGTTTTTCTTGCAACATCCATTCAAGCCAACGATTTCTCGAATAAAGGCGCTCAGCCGGTTCTCCCTCCAGTGAAAAACAATAAAATTGCAAAACTTCAAGCCGGACAGCAGTATAGCGCCGGCACTCGGGTTGACGCCGCTGAGAATGGCGTTTCTTTTGTTTTACCGGCAGAATGGCTGGGCAGTATGGACGCCAATCGTCCGGTTTTCCTGATGGGATCTCATACACGTCCGGGATTGGGCCTCGCAATCATTCGCTCCAACATGACGCCCAGTGAAGTGCTGGCACTTTTATCAGGACCGCAAGATTTTGGCAGCGGGTTGATTCTCTATCCAAATAGTAATTTGCAGCGGGATGGTGATAAGCTGAAGATGAGCTATAGCGGTGGTGAATACATCGGCGAGGCTTTGGCGATTAGCGGCAGTGACAATAATGGTGTGGTGTTTTTCTTCGCCGGGCCGCAGTCCGAAAAAGCATATTATCAATCCTTGCTGCAGGAATTGGCTGCAGGCACCCGTTTTGAAAATCCACAGACTGACCCGGCAGTATTAGAGTGGCAGCAGTTGCTTTCAGGGATGATGCTCAAGAAGATGTCCAGTTATTCAAGCAGCGGCTATGATGGCTCCTACGTAGGTAGCAGTTCTACTGAGACTCTGAATCTTTGCAGCGACGGCAGTTATCAATTTTATAGCTCCTCGAGCTTCTCGGTTGATGCCGGCGCCAGCGCTTACTCGGGCGATCGCTCTCAGGATGGTGGCTCCTGGATGATCGACGTAAGTGGCGGACACGCCTTGTTGGTGTTGCAGTCATCAACCGGGACCCAATCTCAATTCACCCTGCAAATGGTGAATGGCAAGACCTTACTAGACGGACAACGGGTCTTTCGCGTGCGCAGTGATTCGTGCCGATAGATCATTACATAGATCGACAGTAGAGTAGAACGCCTCACTACTCTACTGTTCTTCGAAAACAACGACCGGCAAGGTCATTAAATAGATAGACGGCAGCGTGGAACGCCTCACTACGCTGCCGTCTCCTTTTTTGAGGGGGCTGCAAAATCTTGCGATTACCCAACCATGCGCGTTTGTTTTTACCATTCAATGGCCGTTTCTAACCTTTAAGTAGCTGCCTGAATTCGCTAGCTTTATACCCAAGTGATCACGGTAGAGAGTTCAGCCAAATCACAAGCTCGATAAATTTCACGTTTGAAACCAATATCAATAAGGAGTAGGAACGAAATGATCAAAGAACGACATGAAAGCGCCGCTGAAAGTATGGAACACTCCAGCAAGAGTATCCTGGCGCGCGGTTGTGACCCAACTGCATCGGCCTTGGCAACAAAAGCTTTGCCACCTTTGCTGGGAAATCCGGAATATGTAGCAACCACCAACGATGCCGATTTTATTGAAAAATTAAAGTCACGTGACTGGTCTGTTGTATATTTTGCGCCGGGCGCCTGTCGCTATAGCGCGGCAAAACGACCGATCCCCGGTCGTAACAATCAAACAGACGGTTGGACGTTAGCAGACTACCGGGAACTTGTTCAACAGCATCAAGGCGAAGCGATCGAGATTGTGGAGAGTCCGCTGGAACGGGAAAGCCTGGAATTGCTCCGTCGTGCCCTTACAAGAGCCAGGGCAACCAACTAACCTACGGGAACACAAATCCAACATTGAAGAAAAAGCGGTTAGCAGCGGCAGCGAAATCAATGCCCGGTTGTATTGCCAGTTGAACACCATCGGAGACGTTTACGAACACCGCAGAGCCGACAAGCATGTAGTTCGTGCTCAGCGTACGGTTTTCGGTGGTTCTTGGCAGCCCTGCATAAACCAATTTAACAGCGGAGACAGAGCGGCGAACCCCGACGAAGGGGGAGATCCGAAAGCGCGTAGAGCGATAGATAACCGCGCAGAGGCTGGCGCCACCGACAAAATTGGTTCCGGTAACATTCTGCAGCTCTCCACCGGGTTCTCGCTCATATCCCATCAAGCCAATCCCGCCAAAAAATCGAGTTTCGATAGTCAGGTTTTTGCCAAAATGTTTCTGCAGCGGATAAAATGCAATGGTGCCGCGCAAGCGTTCCGGGCTTTGTTGAACGGCTGAAATATCGCTGGGGATGGTGGCATATTCCATCCCGACGCTAAACCACTTGGCGAGACTTACCTCATACCCCATGCTGAAAGACTGCGCTTGAGGTTCAAGAGCGGATCCGCCAAAGATGGAAAATTTTTTTCCGCCAGACATGATGATTTGTGAAAAAGATGCACCGGAAAAGATGACAATGAGCGTTACAACGGGTAGTAGACGTTTCAAAACGCGTCTCCTTACGATTTTGGTCAAGTCCTTTTGTCTTCTGTCGAACAGAAGCTTGATTAACGGGGAGGTTTGTTGCCTGGGACGTTTGCTTTGTTTGAAGAAAGATCGGTATGTAAGGGCAGGCAAGGTGTCCTAATTGGGTAGAATAATCCTTGCTATTGTTACTATCGGCGGTGAATGGACAAACATTAGGAAAAACACTACAAATAACGAAAATTCTGTATAAGCTTGGCTATTCTTGCGGATTTAGTTGGGCTGACGATAAAGTCCCCCCTCCATCTCACCCCGGGGGGAGAGAGGAGGGACTCTCGCCTGAATGGAGCATTTCAAATCAATGTTGACTAACTACGAGTGAATTGAATCAAGTTGAAACAGGTCACAAATAATTTCTTGTGTTACAATTATGTTACAATTATATTTCTAATAAGTTGATAATAAATTGCGGCACGGTTTTTAGCATGTTTCAGATTGTACAATGTTTGTCGAAAGTAGCAGAAGAAAAACAAGGAGAGCATAAGATGAGCGCAGTCATCAATAAGCTTCTCTGTATAAGCTGTACTGTCCTGCTGACATTGACGATGAGTGCACAACATGGCGAAGAGCTACGGTATGAACCCGTTTCAGAAACTCGCTTGCTGACGCATATGAGCTATTTAGCAAGTGACGAACTGCAGGGACGGGCCCCTGGCACTGCCGGAGGCAATCTCGCTGCCGCTTACATTGTCGACCAACTTCACCAGTTCGGGCTACAGCCGCTGGATCGTGATGCGTCGTTCTTCCAGGGCGTTCCGCTACATGCCTCAACGCCTTTGGCCACATCAAGATGCACCATCTACTCGGACGACTCAGAAATTGAATTGACACTCGGACAAGATTACCTTCTTTATAATCAGGGTGCGCAGACTGCTATTCCGCAACCGGCGGAACTGATTTTTGTCGGTTATGGCATCGTTGCACCTGAATACAACCATGATGACTATCGCAATGTCAATGTGCAGGACAAGATCGTGGTATTTCTGCCGGGTGAACCGCCGTCCCGCAGGCAGGACTATTTTGCAGGATACCGCAGCACCTTCTATTCCGATGTGAAGCTCAAGCAGCGCCTCGCCCTGGCATATGGCGCTATTGGCAGCATCTGTCTGTCCGAACCCGGCGCAGGTGCCGATGCTGACTGGGATCATTTGCGTGGCGACTTTTCATTTGAAGATATTAGTTTGGCCTCTTGCGTTACCGGCAATCTCAGCTTGCTCTTACATCATAACATGGCCGACGAACTATTTGCCGGCGCTTCGGAATCCTATAACGATGTGCTGAGACGATCTCGCGAAAACCAGGTGCATAGCTTTCCGTTGAAAACCAAATTGTCTTTCCGTGGTGAATTTCAGGAGCGTGATTTTATCTCTCCGAATGTTGTTGGCCTTCTGGAGGGAAGCGATCCGCTGTTGAAAGACAGCTATCTGCTGGTTTCTGCGCATTACGACCATCTTGGTATTGGCCCTGCTGTGAATGGCGATTCCATTTACAATGGCGCCATCGATAATGCTGTCGGCGTTGCGACGCTGCTGGAAATCGCGCGAACTCTATCCGCGCAGGAAGAGCGCCCGGCCCGATCGATCGTTTTTGCATTTTTTACGGCAGAAGAAAAGGGTTTGCTCGGCGCCAGGTATTATGTTGACCATCCCCTGGTTCCCATGCAGCAAACCGTGGCGAACCTGAATATCGATGGTATGGCGATTTTCTCGACTTTTGAAGATGTGGTTGGCATTGGCGCGAATTTATCCACCCTTGGATACGCTCTCGAAAATACGGCCAGTCGCCTCGGACTGGGCTATTCCGAGCTCCCGGACTTCTTCCAGGGTGCAGACGGATTTGATCGATCCGATCAGTTTATTCTGGCCCAGGCAGGTGTGCCCTCTATTCTGGTGCGGGAGGGTCTGATTTGGGACGGCCTCAGCGAAGATGAAGCGTTTCGCTTACACCTCTTGTGGCAACAGGAAATCTATCATACGCCGGCTGATGATATGTCGCAATTGATGAATCTGGAGGCTACCATGCAGCATGCCAATGTCCTGCAGGCCTTTGCCAGCTCGCTGGCAAATGAAAAGAACGCAGCCGAATGGTTGCCATCTTCGCCGTTTCAAAGAATACATAATGATAAGATTGCTGACAAGTGAATTCTAATCTGAAGCCTTGTGGGTAGATTTCATGCGGAATAATGCTAGGAGCCTTCTTCTTTTGAAGAGACCAAAAGAAGCAAAAGTCTTCGCGCTAACGAAAAATTCGCTGCTCGCGGCATTCGTTCCGGAAGAACAGAAACTCACACCTCCCTGTGTTCAAACAGTCTGTTCTTCCGATCGGAACTCATTGGCTCTCTGCTCGCGAATTTTTCTAAGGCGCGGGGAGTTGGTAGCAGTAGGATTTTCAAACTTGGCTCCGTAACTATGATTGTTTGAGGCAATATGGCGATATTTGCGAAATCGTAATTGTCGTAAAGATGATAGTTCGGCACTTGGGATGAACGGCGACTGACTGTCCGAGATCAGGGATGATTGAGTTTCAGTCGTCCAAAAGCGTTTTTGGTTCGTTTTACGCTTTTCAAAAAGAACATTCTGCCGGATTTTGCTATCAAATGAACAGGTATTCTGGATGAATCTGCTTATCCACCGAAAATCATATAGAGCCCCAAACAAGTATATAAAACAGGCGCTCATACTCTTGACCGGATTCGCATGTGTGGCAATGTCTTGTAGGCCGGAGACGATGAGAAAAGAACATGGCGCAGCAGTGCTCATCAGCGGATCAAGCACGATGATCGAATTAAATCAGAAGCTGGTAGCAGAATTCCTGCAGTCGCATCATGGTGTCGAGATATTTGCCAAAGGCGGCGGCAGTACGGTTGGTTTTGAGCAGCTGATTAAGGGGGAATGTAATATTGCCTCTGCGTCCCGGCCGATACAACCAAGCGAGACCCGGAGACTGGCTCAAAACTACAATGCCCTGGGGCTGGCGCATCGCATTGCCAAGGATGTCATCTATGTTTACCTGCACCCGGCCAATCCTGTGCAGGATCTAAGCCGCGCTCAATTGGCGGACATCTACGCCGGCACTATCAAAGACTGGGCAGAAGTTGGTGGGAATGAAGGGCAGATAACGGTTTACAATCAATCGTCGAATTCCGGAACCCGCTCTTACTTGCAAACACAACTGCTGGAGGGCCGGGAATTCGGGCAGAATCAGGCGCATAGGAATAATAGTACAGAAATGATCGATGCAATTATGGCGGATACGCTGGGAATTGGATTTGGCAGATTGCCCGCGGCTTCTGTTCGCCTCTGCGCTATCGACGGAGTTTCCGCCCTGCCCGGTCTCATCAGTGACGACTATCCGTTAAAACGCTACCTGTACTGGTACACGGTGAGAAAGCCATCCGGTCAGACAAAGCAGTTAATTGATTGGGTGATGGGACCGCAAGGGCAAACAGTGATTGCGGAGAGCGGATACATACCACTTTGGGTTGATACCCAATAGGAGAATGGGGGAGAGGGGATCGAGGAAGGTCAGATTTCTGGCTTTTATCGGAGTAGTAGGACATGTGCTGAGGTAATTTATGTCCTCTCAAAAAACGAAGGCGGCCTTCTTGCGAAGGCCGCCCTCTGGCTTTTACGGGAGTAGTACTCCATTCCCCCCGGAGGTTTTTCAAATCCTCTTACTTCACAAGCATCATCTTACGCGTTTGAACAACAGAACCGGCTGGGCTGTCTGCAGTAATGTAGAGGCGATAAAAGTAAACGCCGGTTGCTACATTTGATGCATCCCAGGTAACCTGATAGGTACCGGCGGAACGTTTGCCAGCTACCAGGTTTTCTACCAGCTGACCACGAACATTATATACAGCCAGTTGAATTGTGGCAGGTGTTGCCAGGCTGTATTCGATCGTGGTCGTCGGGTTGAAGGGGTTCGGATAGTTCTGGCTCAAGTCGAATGCAGCCGGAACATTGTTGTCAATTTGCTCTTCGATAGCAACAGGTGCATTCGGCATATGGCCGTAGGCCTGCAGTGCCGTCCAACCGCTGGTCCAAAGACCGTCGTTCGGATCAAAAGCACCTGCATAGCTTACCTGCGTAAAGAATGCATCAGCAGGAACAACTGCGCCGCTGGCAGCCGGGCTGGAAGCAGCCGGACGAGGATCGAGACCTTCATCAGTATCCCAGCTAATACCTGTCAATTGTGCGTCAACCAACTGATTACCCTGTGCCGCAAGGCTGTCTGCAGCCCATTGGTCGCCACTGGCAAGTGTCAGCAGATCGGTGCCGGCGCCAAAGTTGTACCAGTAGCTGTGACCGATGCGCAGGTCGCCAGCTTCCAGGCGGGTGCGACTGTCGTCGCCTGATGCAAGATCTTCAATCTTAACAGCAACACCGGAGAACTCAGTGAAAATACCGCTATAGTATTTGCCACCTGCGTTGTCGCGGAAATACAGTGCGCGGTCGCTACCGTCACCAGCCGGAGCAGCAGTGCTTCCGGAACCGATGTAGGTAACATTGGAGATGGTCGGTGTTGCGAAAGGTGTGCCGGTTTCATTATCGTCACCACCATCATGCTCACCACCGCGGCCGGCTTCATCCGGACCTTGAATCACGAACCAGAATTGACCATTTCCACGCCATCCCTGATCGTAATCCATTGCATCATCGCGGCAGAAGGCGATTGCGGCATACTTCACGCTGACTGTGCCACCAAACCATTCGATACCATCATCATCATTCGCGAAAATTTCAACGTTTTCAATCTTGGTGCCGCTACCAACTGCGCCAAGGGTCAGACCGTTGATTTCATCACCAGCCACACCGGAGATTGAGAATCCACCGTGGCGAATCGACACGTAAGTGATGACACCGGAGTTGTCGGCATCATTGGTTCCACCGTAGAGTGCCGGCTCGTTGTCAATACCTTCGATCTGATTGTTGGTTGTCGGCTGATTCGTGGTTGCCTCACCAAGAACAATCAAACCACCCCATAGGCCGCGATCAAGAAACGACAAATCGTCGCTTACAGCAAGATCATCATCTTCGGAAGTGAAAATGATTGGCTCATCAGCTGTTCCTTCAGCCATGATTTTCGCGCCACGGCGAACAATCAGGGCACTGGCGCCATCACCGGAGGTAATGTTCGCCTGCAGACGAGCTTTGATAACGGTTCCTGGCTGAATTGTGAGAGTATACGTAGAATCCACAAAGATCAGACCATTTAATTCGTAGACGTTGTCAGCTGTCCATTCGGTGTCGGCTGTAATGTCATCGGTGACTACCACCTGTCCGAACAGAAGGCTGGACATCGTCATTAATACCAATAGTAACGCTAGCCTCTTCATCGATACTATCCTCTTGCTTAGGGTTAGTTATCCATCCTGCGGGGTATAGTTCCCCCTATTTGTCTCCAATAGAGGCCAGGTAACGATGGATAACTACCTGGCCAGTTTTTATAGCGAATAAGAAAGACCGAGCGAATACGAGGTGCCGCGCTTGTAGCTATAATACGGCGTATCGTTAATGGGATATACTTCCCGGTATTCACTGTCAAGAATGTTCTTTACGGCAAACTTTGCTGAAAGGAATCCCGCGAACTTTTGCGAGAATACAAAGTCGAGTGATGCTGCCGGTTGCTCAAAGATGTCCGGAGTGGCGCCACGCGATACGCTGGAAAGGCGTTCGCCGAAGTTGTTGAAATGTACTGATGCAGTCGTACCACGTTCGTAGTTGTTATAAAGCAGGTCGAGATTGATGATGTAGGGGCTCTGTCCCTGCAGTTCGCGCGTGGTTTCGTTGTAATTGGGGTCAATACCTTGTCTATTTTCCAATTCGTTAGCTGCGATATCGACGGAAGAATTGACGAATGACAAGTTGCCGCCGACCGTGAAGTTTGTCAGCGCGGAAGCGAAGCGGCCAAGACTCATGCGAGCTTCGAATTCAGCACCAAGAATGGTTGCTTCCGGGACGTTTTCCCAAGTTACGCGCAGGTTAGACGCTGTGGTACCGGCAAGGAATGTGCGCTCAATTGGATCTTCCATCTTTTTATAGAAACCACTGATCGCAAAAATTTCACCTGGGCCGGCAAACCACTCCCAGCGGAGATCGTAATTTTCAATAAGCGTGCGCTTGAGAGTTGGATTTCCTACAAGTGTGATACCACCGATAAAGCTTTTGTTCGCAAAGGGAGCAATCTCGCGGAAGTTCGGTCGCGCCAAAGTGCGTGTGGCCGCCATGCGAAGATTCATATCCTGCGTAAGAGAGAAAACAAGGTTTGCCGACGGTAGAATATCGCCTTCGTCGATATTCCCTTCTGCAAGCGTTGTGTCCTGGCTGACGCTGTTAATTTTGGTGGTTTCATAACGAACGCCACCAATAAAGCGGAGCTTCGAAGAGAACGGAATGTCTATCATACCGTAACCGGCAAATACTTCCTGTTCCCCAGTGTAGTTGTTCTCCGGCCTGCTTGCTTCACGCACCACATTACCGCGTAGCGGATCACCAGGCACATCTTCGTGACGACTATAGTCAAAGCTCGAGCTGGAAAAGAAGGCAGTCAGGTCGCCATCCAACTGATTGAAGAGAATATTGTCTGGAATATATTCGAAAAGGCGTTCGGTAAAGACCCGGTCACCTTGCTGGAAAGCCGATCCAAGTTTGAACTGGCCGCTCTGGCCGCTCCACTGCGAGAATGGGAAGGTCAAATCCAGTGAGAAATTACCACTATTGTCTTCCAGTGTGCGGAAGAAGCGTGCCGGACGACCCAGTGCATTTGAGCTGATCGTATAGTTCGTCGGCGTGCGGCTGGTGTCGGTCATGAAGGCCAACAGGCGACGATCCGGTTCGTCCTGGGAAGTCGAGGCTGTTGATGCACTCCATTCCAGAGTTGAGCCGAAAAGCGGCTTGAATAGATGTTTACCGCGCACCTGAAATGAAGTGATGTCACGTTCCACATAAGTAAGTTCACGACCGCTGATGATACGCTCGCTGTCAAACTGCTCCGGCCAAATGCCGGTTTGCAAGCGGGTGGTCGCTGTGCCACTGCGTGAGAAGAAGACATTGCCGCTGATTTGCTGTTCAGGATTGATATTGTAGGCCAGTGAAGCAAGGGCGCCAATATTTGCTTCTTCAGTGCCCTTGGCATCCGTTGCCTGAAAAGCGGGGTCCAATTCTTCTACATTCGGACGGCGAGTATAAATGCCGACGGTGCCATCGTCATAAAATGAGAAACTGCGACCGTAAGTCAAGCTGCCGAGGTAACCGATGGAAGAAGTTTCGCCAACCTTCATTTGATTACCGAATGACAGTCCGAAGCTTTGATTGACCGGTGCACTTGAGCGCGAGATGTCCATTATTGAACCAAATGCTTTGCCAAGTTCCGAAGAATTTACTGCAGCGTCACTGGTTGGATTACGACGAACTTCTCCGCTTGCCGCTGGAAGATCATCGCTTGTGATAGAGCCATTTGCGACTGCCTCCGGTAAGGCACGGGTGCCATCGTCAGTGGCTAACCAGTCATTGCCACCACCTTCGTAGGTCAAAAAGTTGTTGTCGAAAGTCGCTTGACTATTCATTGAGGTTCCATAGGACACTTTGAAAGTCATTTCTTCCGGAAAGTTCTTGGTGCCGACATCCACGATGCCACCGCTGAAGTTGCCAGGCTTGTCTGGGGTGAAGGTTTTGATGGTAACAATGTTGTCGAGCAGGTTGGTTGGCAGCAGGTCAAGCTGGAATGCCTTTTTGTCCGGATCGGAGCTAGGCAGCTCTACGCCATTCAGCTGGGTATTGCTGTATCGATCGCCAAGGCCGCGAACATAGACATACTTCCCGTCAACTACGGAGGCGCCAACTACCTGCTTTACCGCTTCAGCTGCATCGCCGCTACCAGACTGAGAGAACTCTTCAGCGCTCACAGCATCGCTGACTGCACCGGCACGCTGGCGTTTCTTCAGCATCGATGCGCCGGTGTTTTCGAGCAGTCTTGCTTCGACAATAACTTCATCACCTTCGATCACTTGCTCTTTAACTGATACATCCAGTTTTGTGCGTTCGCCGGCAGTAACAGCGACCTCGGTAATCCTGGTGTCTGCGTAGCCGACATACTGAACGATAATTGTGTATGTCCCAGCCGGAACATCTGTGATCAGGTAGTTGCCATCAATGTCGCTGGATGCGCCGAGCGGTTGCCCGTCAACAATGACGTTTGCCCCGATCAAGGCATCGCCGGTTACGGCGTCAACCAGAGTACCGGCGATACGCCCGGTTTCCTCAGACTGGGCAGAAACCACGGTTGAGATGGTTAACAAAAAGGAAAGAAAAAGCAGGGTTGTAATTCTTAGTGGATTTTTGAGAATTGTACTAAACAATCCGGACCGGCTTAACCGGTCATTAGTGAAGTGAAACATCATCTTCTCCCGTAAAAGTTAATTGTTCTACTACGTTGTAAAAGCCGTGAAAAAGATAGAACAGGCCATATTACAAATCGGTTAACGCAACATTACAAAGCCATACAGTACGATTCCAAGTCAGTGTAAGAGGTACGAATAATCGATAGTACATAGAGCTTAAATGCTTGTTATCGTGTGGCTTAGAAGGGGAGAAGGTGCTGTAACATTAAAAGGAAGAAATTCACAAAGGGATGTCGAAAACATCCCCCTAAGTCCCTCTTCGAAGGGGGATTTAAGGGGAGGTAAATGTGAAAGTGGGGTGGTTAAGTGTATTTCGGACTGCTGATTTGTTTTGACTGTCCCCCCTCTATCTCCCCCCGGGGGAGATAGAGGGGGGACAGTGCAGGCGCTTAACCCACCCCTAAATCCTTTTTTCTGGAAAGAAAGGGATTTTGGGGATGAGGTGCTGGCAACATCCCCCTGTGTCCCCCTTCGAAGGGGGATTAAGGGGGATGTTTAAGGGCGAAGAACTCTATTCCACCTCAACGGCAGCAGTTGCCAACTGAAATTTGACATAAAACCGGCTGCCGACGTCGATCTGGCTCTCAACCCAGACTTCTGCATTTTGCAATTCGCAGAGGTGTTTGACGATGGATAAGCCCAGACCGGTGCCGCCAATGGCCCGCGAGCGCCCTTTGTCGACACGATAGAATCGTTCAAAAATGCGGCTCAGTTTGTTTTGCGGGATACCCATGCCGGTATCTTCTACGCAAATTGTCAAGGCCTCACCGACAATTTCTTCTGAAACGCGCACCATGTCGCCGGCATTGGAGTATTTGATGGCATTCTCAACCAGGTTTGCGACGATAGAGCGAAACATTTCCGGTTCCGCGAGAATCATCGCACCGAGGTCAGAGTCCATATGAATGAGCTCCAAGCCTTTTTCCGCGGCGATATCGGCGTAAATTGACATCACGTCTTCAATAACGGCTCGGGCATGGAAGGCTTCCAGTTCAATGTTTTGCAGCCGCTCTATGCGCGCGAGGTGCAGGAGGTCGGAAACGAGATTTTCCAACAGGTTGGATTGCTTAACGATCTTCTGGACGTATTTGCGATTAACCGCATCGTCTTCCAGTGCCCAATCCAGCAGCGTTTCACCAAAGCCGCGAATGGCGGCCAGCGGGGTCTTAAATTCGTGAGATACATTTGCCACAAAATCTGTGCGGATTTTTTCCAGGCGTTTATATTGAGTCATTTCCCGTAATACGACCACCGCGCCCTTTGGCTGGGAGGCCTTTATTTGAATCGGGTTGATGACCACTTCAAAAATCTGGTGATTGTCGGTGCGCAATTCGTCGTGAATCAGGAAGGGTTTTGCAAAGAACTGATCAATGAGCGAGACCAGGTGGTCATTTTTGATGACTTTCCGATAAGACCCCTTCTTGGGCTTCGCCAGGTTGTCGTCGACAAACTGCAAGCCTACTTCATTGAAAAATATCAGGCGCTTTTTGGGATCGACGGCAATAATACCCTCATTGATTGACGACAATACCGTATCGAGATCGCGCCGTTCACGCGAGAGTTTTTTCAGGTTTCGCGAAAGCTTCTTGGCCATGCCGTTCAGAACCACGCTCAGGCGTTGTAATTCATCAGTGGAGCGGACCTTGATCCTTGTGTGAAAGTTGCCCGCGGCGATATCTTCTGCCTTTTCAATTAATTCGTTCAGGCTTTGGTTGATCCGGCGGGTCAGGAAGAACAGCAAGAGTCCGGAAATGAGAAGGATCAATAAACCGCTGCCAATGGAGAGAAGCCGTGCGGTGGTCAGCAGCGTTTCTGTCTGTTCGACAAATAACGCCAGTCGCAGAAATCCCGCCTGTTGGCCGTTATAAGTGATGCGTTTGCTGATGTACATCTGCTCGCGGCCGAGCGTTGCACTCTCGCGAGTATGGAAGCCGTATCCTTCAGTCAGTGATTCCAATACTTCCGGTCGTTCCAGATGGTTCTCAACGAATGCCAGACTATCAATTCTGATTTCAGAGTCGGCAATGACCTGACCATTCGGATCAATCAACGTTACCCGGCAGTTGATCACATTACCGGTTTGGTCAACATACTGTTTGAGTGCGAAGGTGTCCTGGGCGACAAAGGCACTGTCAGGAAGAGATTGGTTTGCCAGATCCACATAGGTGCGTAGAACATCGTTAACGCTCTTCTTCAGGAACCCCTGAAAACGATAGAAGATCAGACTGTTAACGGACGTCAGGCCGACGATCAACGATACCAACATGATGACCAGCAATCTGATGCGCAAACTGAACCGCGATTGCCTCATTTATTTGTTGTTCCAGCGATATCCAACACCCTTAACGGTGATGATTAACTTACCCTGCTGATCCACCTTTTCACGCAGGCGAGTAATGTGAACATCAATAGTCCGCGGATCGCCAAAATAATTTTCTCCCCAAATGGAATCGAGCAAGTCTTGTCGAGCGACGGCCTTGCCACTGGCTTGAATCAGATGACGGAGCAGCTTAAACTGTATCGGCGTTAATTCAACCGGTTTTTCATCCAGGAATACTTCGTGGGTGGAAAAGTTCACCCGCAGGTTTCCTTGCGAAAATTCTTCATGGGCGCCTTGCTTGCTGCGTTTTAAGTGAACTTTTACCCGGGCTATCAACTCGCGGGGACTGAATGGCTTGGTCACGTAATCGTCCGCACCCACCTCGAAGCCGATTATTTTGTCAATTTCTTCACTACGTGCAGTCAGCATGATCACCGGGACTTCTCTCGTGCGACTGTCTTCTCGCATAAATTTGCATAGCTCAATACCGCTCAGAGACGGCAGGTTCAAGTCAAGGATAACCAGGTTAGGGGGAGTATCAAGTATCGCATCGTGTGCTTTTGCGCCATCCATGTAAGTTTGAATTCTGTAGCCTTCGCGGCGAAGATTGCCCTCAACGATCTCGTTAATATCCGGATCATCCTCGACCACGTAAATCATTGCTTTGTCACTCATTATCTTTTCCCTTTCGTAATGAATCCCTCTTGAATTCACCCTAACTTATGACAATATACATTACAAGCATGTTACTTTCCCGTTAAAATTTCTTCCATCGTATTCGACGACAATCCTGGAAAAGTGATGCAATATGTGTCCAGCTAGCGGGGTTTTGAGTCTTCAAAAAGGCTCACATTGATAAAGATAGAGCAATTCGCAGAGGATGCAAGGAATTTTGGCGGGGGTCAGTCGTCGGCACGGATAACGGCCAATATCTTCACTTCCTGGGTGACTAGGGCCTGGCTGACAAAGCCGAGTGCGCCGGGCGTTGTGGCGACTTTGTCGAGAATCTCAGTTTCTGATTTTAAGGAAAGGGGCGGGTCTTTCTCACCGGCGAGCATTTTCTTGAGCCAGATTGACTTCATCCGAGACGCACTCTTGCCAAGGAATTTATAGAAATCTTTCTTCACCTCACCACGGGGCTTCAAATCAAAAACTACGACCAATTGACCGTCGCTCCACTTCAGAATATCACCGGTATAGAAATCTAACAATTCCCGCTTCTCGATGGTATCTGCCGGACATGACTGATGTGCAATGACCGCGACCTGGGCCATAGAGGCCGCGGTGGAAAGAAGCAGAACCAAAATTGTCAGATATACTGTTCTCATAGAATGATTCATTCCAAAATAGACACCCTTAACGACGTCTTTTTGATTCACGTTAGAACCATACGGAAATGGCGACGGTTGCTACTCTGAAATCTGCGCTGACCTTTGCGGTGGCTGTTTCGCCGAAATCACGGAATTCATTGCTAATCGCCACCCAGGCATGTTGTGCCTTAAAGCGAACGCGATCTGTAAGATTATAATAAATTCCCATCGTTGGTATACTAATATCCTCGAATTCATCTGCAGAACTCGTTGTGCTGGCAATGTCTACCTGAGAATCGAGATACCAGTAACTGCCATAGGCGAAAAACTGCTCTGTCAAGTGGTAGCCCAAGGTGGCATAATAAAAACTCACCTCTTGCTTCAAAATCTGAGGATCATCACCAAGCTTCACATCAATGAATTCTCCCTCCAACTGAAAAGGGGCAATATTTACGGATAGATCGGCCCCCAGCCGTCTTCTCGGAAGCTCATTCAATTCGCTAATTGGTCTGGATAAAACCGGGGCCAGACGAGTGCCAACGTTGTCATTGTCATAGGTGCCGGAAAATCCCAGTTTGATGTCATTGAAGCGAAGCCCAACTCGGCCGCCATAGAGCAATGTGGTTGTGGTATCGATGCCGGTTTGTCCACGAGTTGGATCGTTGTTGATGTTTGGGCTATTGCCCAGATACAATGCATAATCAAACTTCAGACCATTCCAGGGAATGAATCCATATACCTGGGTAAATGCCTGAATCGGCGTAAAAGCATCAACATCGATAAATTCATTAAATGAAGTTTCGTAGGCCAATGGTCTGATGATATATGGTAGCAGGGGCGTCCGGTTTTTGATTTCGTTGAGGTTGTTGAAGATGGGAGTCAAGAGGCCTATCTTTAATTGCAGGCGATTATCCTTGCGATATCTTATCCATGCCTCTTCCAATGAAAATGACCCCCAGCGCCGTCCGGAAGAAAAATTGTTCAGGAATTCCAGGTTGATGAAGGCCGTCCAGTCGGACCCGAGATCTTTTTGCAGAAAAAGATTCATCTGCTGAAGGTTAAAAGTGTTGTTGTCCGGATGATCGTCGTAAGCAGTCCACTGCTGAAAAGAGGTTTGAAAATATCCGAATACCTTAATGGGTGAGTCTGCGGACTGTGCCAGCGGACCAGGGCTGCCCCAGGTAAAGGCCAGAACCAAAATAATAACCGGAAGCAATCTCATAATCGGGATTCCTGTTCTTATGCCAAAATCGTAGCACGACGCTGCAAAAACTTAGTAAAATCATCCAAGATAGCAAATAGATTCTTTAGTTGCAGCTTAAAGATTTACCACGAATTGACGCGAATTTTCACGAAATTGCAAGCGTATACTATACTTGACTCGCGGATTATTGAATAATTTGTGCCCATTCGCGAGGATTTGTGATGATCTTTTTTCGTTTCGAAAAACTTTGAGGGGCTGAGAGGTGGGTAAACACTCACTCGCGATTTGCAGGATTCTCAACCATGTTCCAGTGAAAAAAGGTTTCGACTTACTTAGTAGCCTGAGCTTCCGCCAGCATGCCTTCATAGTGCCTGACGGCCTCGTCCTTCCCGCGCTTTTCGGCGCCACTGATCAGGATATTCAGCTTGGCAACCAACATGTCGACTGTCATTCTGCGCTGTGCCTGATCAAGCGGCGCATCTCTCAGTAGATTTTGCAGTGCCTCTACCCGAAAGCGGTCCATGCCCCAATGCTTTTGCGACAATTGATCTGCGTGGCCGCCGTATTTTATTAGCAACTGCTCTTCGAGAAATAGCACCGGATAACGACAGCAGATTCTTAACCATAAATCGTAGTCTTCACATGCCGGAAGCGACTCATCGAACAGGCCAATTTCCTTGAAGAGGCCGGCTTCTATGAGCGTGGAAGATGGCGAAATTACGCAGAGTGGCAGGCAATGATGAAAAATATGGCCGCCGTATTTTTGATGCTTCTTCATGGGGTTAACGCGCTTGCCGCGACGAATCCAGATTTCGTTTGTGTGACAAAGCTTATACTCAGGGTGGGCCTGAATTGCCCGGATCTGCTTTTCCAGCTTCTCCGGCAGCCACGCATCATCGGAATCGAGGAAGGCAATCCAGTCGCCTTTTGCATTTTGAATGCCGTAATTGCGGGCGGCGCTCACGCCGGTATTATCTTGATAGAGGTATTGCACTTGCGGATAGTGCTCGTCAATGAGCTGCTTCGTCCGATCCGTTGATCCGTCGTCGATGACAATGATTTCCATTGGCGCGACTGTCTGACCAAGCACGGAGTCTAGGGCGCGCGATAGCAATGTCGCGCGGTTGTAGGTCGGTATAATGACGGAAATGCTCGGCATGAGAAAACCTATTTGAGAATGGCCTCAATGCGTTCCAGCGATCCGTCAATATTCTGACGCGGCATAATGTCGAATATGCGGCAGAGTAGGGGGTAGATATCGATAGTATTGACAGTGCCGGTGCGATAGCCTTCGCGAAAAGCCGGACCGTAGGCATAGAAGAGGCCGTGCATGTCCGTGTGAAAATTGTCGTATCCGTGATTACCTGCGCCAGGTCTGCGCTTGACCCTTGCCAGCATCCTGCTATCAAATACGCTCCAGCCAAGATCGGCCATAACGATAATTGGCGGTATAAATGGATGATTGGAAAAGTGATAGCGCGAAGGGAAATCATCCCGGTGATAGACGGTATAGTGCTCCGGGTTTTCGTTGAGCCTGGCCATGATCTCAGTCGTCTGTTCCGGATCTTCCGGGCGAATCAGTAAGAAGGGGCCGTTGCCGTAATAAATGCAGGTGTAATCCGCCAGCCGGGTCGCTTGTATATCGATGGCACGGTCCGTGCTGACTTCGGTCATACCGTGATCCGAAACGATAATCAGGTTGGTTTTGTCATGCATACCGATTTCTTCTAGACCATCCAAGAGCTTGGCCAGCAGTCCATCAACTAGTTTGATCGCTTCATTTACCTCGGGAGAATCCGGGCCGAATTGATGCCCTTTGGAGTCGACCTCGTGAAAATAGAGGGTCATAAAATGAGGACGTTCTTCTTCCGGCTTTTTCAGCCACTCCAGGAGACCTTCGATGCGAGTTTCGTAGGGCCGCTCATGCTCATAAAATTCCTGGTAGGTGGGACGACGATGATCTTCCGGCAGTTCCGAACCCGGCCAAAAGTAAGATGCAGTGGTGATTCCCTGGCGCTCAGCAGTCTCCCAAAACATCTCACCTAAATACCAACGGCTTTCGCGAATAGCGTCATTATTTCCCATGCGATACCGTGTGTCAGTGAAGGGATCCCGAATACCATTGGTGACAATGCCGTGATTTTCCGGGTGCATGCCGGTGACAATTGAGAGATGATTCGGAAATGTTTTTGAAGGAAAAGTTGGGTGAAGCGAAAGCGCTGTTGCCCCTTCCTCGCGTATCATTTCGAGTGTCGGACTGATACCGCGGTCTGTATAGTCCCAACGAAAGCCATCGAGGCCAATGAGGATGACGTAAGGCTTTTCTGCAAGTAGCTGCATTGGCAAGATGGCAATTATAAGAAAGGCCAGCATCTTCTTCTTGAGGTCAACAAATTTGGCGCTGATCCTGGAGAGTGAGTGCATGCGACAGTGTCTCGTTAGTGTGATGAGTATGTCGAAAGGTAATTAAACAAAAAAGGCTGTCACAAGGACAGCCTTTTTTGAGACAAAATGAAGAAGTCTTAGAAATTAACTTCGAGTCCGGCGTTGAAGTAGCGCGGCAGACCAAAGTATACTTCAGCATCATCCGCATCATGATCACCATCAAACGAGTTGAAGCGGCTGTTGTCAAGCGCATCCTGGATGTAGGTTGCATCAAACACGTTGAAGATATGACCAACAACACGAAGCTTAACGTTATTCATGTTCAACGGCAGATCATAATATGCGTGGAAGTCTACAACATTGTAGTTCGGCGCTTTCCAGGACTGGGTGTAATCTGGTGCTCGGTAATCCGGTGAACTTTCCGGGATAGTCGAATCAAAGACGCGGCTGGTCGGATCCCAGTCCGCATAGTGGTTAGCGTAATAGCGAACCAGACCCTGCAGCATTAAACCTCGCATAGGAAATGCAGAAGCGGCCAGCGCAAACTGGGTTTGCGGGGCATCGCCAACTTTCAGGTCATTAATCGTATAGATATCTTCTTTATCAATAACATTGCCGTCATTGTCCAGTGTTCGATAATTCCCCAATGCATCATCAGTGTGTTGCCAGTTTCCAACTGAGGCAGCACCGTCGAAGCGGAAGAAACGATTTGCCTGGAAAGCTGCTTCAAATTCTACCCCACGGTGAACGGCGTCGAGGCCACGGAGGGCTATTATCTCTCTGGTGCCGTCAGGGTTGTTAATGCCAATAGTATTAGATCTATCATTCCAGGTTGTTTGATAGACATTGGCTTTAAGAGTCAACTGACCGTCGAGTGTGCGAGTATTAACCCCGGCTTCGAAAGAAAGAAATTGCTCGTTTTGAGGATCGGTGGTCAGGATTCCATTGAAGTCATCAATAACATTATCAAAAATTGGTACTTTCGAAATGACACCGCCGTTTGCATATACCTGGAAGTCAGGATTTATGTTATAACCAGCACCTGCTTTGAACTGGTAGCCACCAATGTTGTCTGATTCAGTGACAATAGGATTGCCATTTGCATCAGCTGTGAAATCATTGGTATACGTATACTTAATAGTAGAAAACCCAGCCATACCATAAGCATTCAGCGGTCCGCTTTGGTATTCTGCCTGACCAAAGAAACCAAACCAGTCCACATCGTTAGTGAAATCATAATCGATACGATCGCCGAGGCCACGCTCCATTTCAGCGTCGCTCCAGAAATCACTTACCGGGTCACCTTGCAATGCCGGATTAAAAAAGCTACCGCCCAGGAGGTCACGAACTTCACGATAGTGCTCGATCTCAGCGGTACGCCAATCGATACCAACCGTGGTCTTCAACTGATCCGTCATCTTGTATTGGAACTTGGAAATGGCGCCCCAGGTGTACTGATTGTTGCGGCTATTTCTCAAGATACCGAGAGACCCTTCAGAAGACGCAGCATTGCGCTCAATGGTTGCATCCCAATCCCAGGACCAGGGCGCACTTGCAAACCAGGCTTGACCTTGGACGAAAGGCTGGCGAACCAGGCTACCGTAAGTACCGGTACCGCCGCCTTCACCGCCGGAGAAATAAAATACATTGTAAAGACTGGCTTTGTCGGTGAAACGGGAATACCAGTTCAGGTTGACCTGCGGCTTATGGTAGAAGTTTTCACGTTCCATGATAACGTCATCAGACTGACGGTCGAAGCGGCTATCTTCAACAGCCTGCTGGCCGGCGTAGGATGTGCTTACCGGAGCCCAGTTCTGATTGAAGCGGCGACCGGCTTCATTATACGTCTCAAATGCCGCCGGATCGTAGGTGTCCAGGTCCTCCGCAAATTCACGATCATAAACAGCGATGTTCTGGCGATAGAGGTTCTGACCGTGGCGCTGAGGTGCACCAATTGCATACAATTCAACCCGGTTGCTGGAGTTGACATTGTAGCTGGCGCCAAAATAGTATGCCCATGCATCTGTCCAGGTTTGATCAACCAGACCGTCGCCGATCTTACGAACTGCAACCGCACTTACTGCATACTTTCCGTCAATCAGACCGGTGTGCAAACCAACGGTCGACTTCAGGAAGCCATCGTTACCAAATTCCTGCTTGGCAAATCCACCACGCTCATTAGCGGTCGGATCTGTCAGGATGTTCATGGTACCACCGATTGACGGGGTCGCCAGGTTGACAGCGCTGAGACCACGCTGCATCTGAATGGAAGAGGTTGCATCACCAACGCCATCCCAGTTTGACCAATATACCCAGCCGTTTTCCATATCGTTTACCGGCACACCATTGAGCATGATAGCGATATTACGCTGATTAAATCCACGTACGTTAATACGTGCATCACCGGCGCCACCACCACTAGGGGTTGCATAAACACTAGGGGAAGTATTAACGACCATGGGCAGGTCGCGGGATCCCAGGTTGTTCTTGATTTGAGCTTTTGCAATGTTTGTGAAGGCAACGGGTGTTTCACGATCCCGCGCACGGCTGCTGACAACCTCTACAGCTTTACCAACAAGAGCTACTGCATCCAATTCCGCTTTTACGGAAACCTCGCTGGATGCGGAACCAACCGTTACCTGGTAGCGTTGTTGAGTATAACCGAGGTAGCTTACGACCAGCGTGTAGGTGCCTTCCGGTACGTCCTTCAGGAAGAAAACGCCATCGATATCGGTTGTGCTACCGATAATGGTCCCTTCCAGGGTTACATTTGCGCCGATCAGCGGGTCGCCTGATTCTGCATCCGTGGCAATACCTCGAACTGTTCCGGCCATTGCAAATGAACTTACTGCAATTAACATCAGAAACATGGTTGCTAAGAACCTCATTTCTCCTCCGATAAGTTAGTTAATGGTAACTTATTAAATAAAACACCATCCCGGTGTTTAATGATCCTGCAATTCAAGACATGAATTTAGTTCCCATATGTTACACATAAGTTGCATGGTGACTACAATTATCGAGCATTTTATGTGTCCTACAAGGCGGTCGATTCGACCGTTTTTCATCATCCTTGAATTCGCGTAAAGATAAGTTTGGTACTATTCCCTGTCAAATAAATAATTTAAATGTGATCTACCTCATAGCGATGACGTAAAATGCTACTATCTTACGGGGTTTTGCTTTTGGAAGCATGGGAGGTGGAAAAGGCAGCAATGTTTGGGGAGACAATTGGTGTTGAAGGTGTCCCCCCTCCATCTCCCCCGGGGGGAGATGGAGGGGGGACAGTTATCGAGTTTGACTACAATCCGTAGCCGAACTCCCAATAGCCATACATCGGATTTGGCAGCAGAAAATAGCGTTTCCCCCAGTCGTCGTGGCTGCTGTTTCGCTCAATAAATGCTTCAAGATTTCCTTCCTTTTTATAGTCGAAGAAATCTCCGAGCTGATCTCCGAAGAGAGCAATGATCGTGCGTGGGCCGCGACCTTCGCAGCGTCCGGTGCCATTAATGACTTCCTGACGACGAATTTCCTTGTTGTCAGGCTGGTCCTTGCGGCACATCAGAATGTCACGATCATCCCAGAGACCGGTGTCTTTGAGATTCTTGAGCGTCGCGTCGTGCGAAACAATCATTCGGTTGGTAATAAATACGATATGCGCTTGCGGTCCAAGGGCGCGCACGCTGTCGAGGAATGCCTTGGCACCGGGAATCGGTGGGCAAATGGCCTTGAGTGTCCATTCTTCCCAGAGGTTGGGATATGCGGTGTTTTCTTCATAAATCCATTGCTGATAGCCGGAGTTGTTGAGGACGGTTTCATCAACATCAAGCACGACAGCCCAGTCGCCTTCAGTTTCGGCGGCGAGCGCCTTTATCTTTGGCCAGGCGTCTTTATAGAGCTGACGACAGAGCGCCGGGTATTCGACTGATTGCCGAACCCATTTCAGATCCATGGGGTAGGGGGGCTTTGCGACTGTGGTGTCAGCCGTTACCTGCGCTGCTGGCACGACCGACTTTGTGTTACAACTATATAATGAAAGAACAAACAGGCACAAGAGTACGCAGGTGATGCCTCGCTGCATGGCCATTCTCGCTGGATTTTAGACGAAGGTTTTTACAATTTCACGATGGATGCCTTGCAGATCCGAATAGGCTTTGTTGATTTCACCGATCTTTTGCTGCAATTTTTTCATGAGACGTTGTTTTTCAAGACCATTGCGAAGAATGATCAGTAAATCATCGTTGTCCCATGGTTTTTCGAGATACTGGTAGAGGCCGACTTCGTTGATTGCCTTTATCGCGTTTTCTTTGTCGGCATATCCAGTGAGGATAATACGGGGAATTTCCGGCTTAAGATCACGGACATGACCGAGAAAAGTGATGCCGTCCATTTCCGGCATCAGGTAGTCCGAAATGACAAGGTCTACATCGTTGTCTTTTACGAAGTCGATAGCCGCCTTGGCTGATGTGAAAGTACTGACCTCATACTCCGTTTCAAGGGTTAGAAACGAACTGAGACTGGTTAGTACCATCTCTTCATCATCAACCAGAACAATGCTGGCATTTTCGTCTTGCGTCGTCATTCTGCGTCTCCTGTGATGAGCCGTCTTCTGGACGGCAGCGGTTTCCTTCGTAGCTATACCGGGCTTAACTTAATTAATAAAAATATTGTCCGCAAGTCATATGTATTCGCTTCTGTACTCGCTTCGCTCGTGTCTGGGCCTGCGGCCCGTCAGCTGGCGGAGCCAGCTATTCTTTCGGCGCCGTCGGTGTAAAAGTCTGCATCAAGCCACGCATCCTGCTGACTACGGTTTTAAACACACCCTGGGTGATCTGAACGTGATCTGCCAGCAGGTCGAAGAAGTCGTCGCGGTCGATTCGCAGCAGTTGTGTTTCCGCCTGCGGGGTGGCTGTCACGACTCGTGGTGCTTCATCAAACAAGGCCCAGGTCCCGAATGCTTCCTTGGCATTGGCGATGGTGATTTGCTCTCCGTCGCGATGCAGCCGGACGCTGCCGTCCAGGACTAGGTAGAGGGCATCTGCCGGTTCGTTCTCAATGTAAATGTTTTCATCTGCCTGATAGGTCACTTCCTCCGCAATCGCTGCCAGATAGGCCAGGTCTTCGGTCGGAACGTCGCTGAAAATATCAACGTTCTGGAGGAAAATTACTTTTTCGATGACGGTCAGCATGGTATATCCCTTTATTATGAATGATCCAAAACCAGTTTTGCCGTTTCCCTGATCAGCGCATCTTTGGCATTGTCTAACTTGCGAATTTCCGCAAGGATGTTCTCCGAAGGATTGTCTGCATTCTCGAAAATTGCGCAGGCAGCCAGCCAGGGATCATCGCCCTGCAATAGGTTGATGACACCGGCTTCTTCACTCGGAATATTCACATTAAACAGACGCTTCGCGCGATCTACTATATCCGTTCCTTCGATGATAGGCAGTATGTTCTTTCGAATGTCACGATCAACTTCATTCTCCAAAAATTCCGAGGCATTGGCAACTAAATTTCGGTCACCGCTGATAAAGCTCTGATAGGCATTGTAGATATCCTGGGGAGCGTAAAGCAAGGCCAACAGGCGGAAGATTCGCTCACGGCTCTTGAAGATTTTTTCATCAACGGCTTTTTGTAGGAATTGCCGTCTCTCGTTTCCATCCTGAAGCTTCTCGGCGATTTGATAAGCCGTGTAATAACTGCTGGCCTCCTTACTGATCGCCGCAGCGATATCATCTTTTGGAAATTCAAGTTTCGGATAGTTGTTGCGCAAGGCATTCAGGGCGCGTATGATGGCCTGACGCAATCCAGGTGCTGCGGTTTTCAGATTCTCAATCAGCAGCCGAACGGTTTCTGCACTGGGGATCTTACTCATCACGCCCGGAATATTTTTTCGCACAGAGAAGGCGGTTTTGCTGTCACTAAGATAATCATTCAGGGTGCCGAGGATACCTTCTCCATAGGCCGCCAAAGCCGGGCGAACCTGCGCGCGATGGCGCCGCTCCGTAAAAAGCGTTAACAATTGCGGAACAAAGGTCCGGTCGCCACTGCGACCAGCGCTGGCAATTGCCGCGTGACTAACCTTGTCCGATTCATCATTCATCAGATCTGATAATTGTTGCTGGAAGCGCGAGGAGTCCAGGTAACCCAGAGATGTAGCTGCCAGGGTGCGACTATCTTCTGCTTCCGGCCCGGACATCTCAATAAGCTGACCAATAGCAACTTCATCGATCAGTGATTTCTCTTTTTCTTCACCGTATTCGGCGATCGCCTGCACCGCGGCGCTGCGCTTTAGAAAATCGTCACTGCCGAGCAATTCAGTCAGAAACGACGCCTGCTTTTCCCCTTTCTCAAAAAGATACTGGCAGGTTTCCTTGCGAACTTCTGACGACGGATCATCGAGAAGGGGCTCGAGACTCTTCCGGAGATCCGGATGCTGATTTCTCAGAATACGGACCACCCGTGCGCGAATATCGGCATTCGGACTCTCAGTGAGCTTCAACAATGGCGCAGATAGCTGAGGCGACTGGGCATCTTGAAGGGCATTCAGGGCGTAAAGCACCTGGCGGTCATTGTCGCTGCCGAGCGAGCCCATTAGATGTTGCAGCGTCGAAGCGTCATCAATGCGAACGGTAAGCTCATTCGGATCAATATGCCCTTTGTCGAGTGCCTTGCGAAAGGCGTTGACATATTCCTTGCGAATCATTAAGTCGAGGACAATCCAGAGCGTTACCATACCGATAACGACCATACTCAGCTGCCGCATGCTTAGCTCTAGTTGCAAAGTGAGGAAAAGCAGCACCAGTCCCGATATGCCACGAAAAACCCGGTCGATGAACAAGTCGATAAATGCCTTGGAGCGGGTTTTGACATCGAGGGGAATAGGCAGAAAGAGCAGTTCCCGGGCGGTTTTGTCGATCGAATATTTGAATACGCCATCTGAGCCACGCAGCATGACCGCAGTTGTCAGGTTCGGCGCGATGAGCATACCGATAGAGGCGACAATCTGGCTCAAAGGTAGAAAGAGAATCACGCCGCCAACGCCGAAAATTTTTAGTGCCCGATAGCTGAAGAGCAGTTGAAAAATAAAACCGAGGAGGCTCAGACCGCCGTAAAATTGACCAAGGAAAGCGGTCAGAGAGGCTTTGTCTGTTGTTGTTGCAGCCTTGATAATGGCTGCCTTGTGCTCAGAGGATTCGGTGGAAGACAATAGACCTACAACCGCTGCAGAAAACGCTTCCTTGCTCTCATATTGTTGATCGCTGATACTGCCCAACTTGTCAAGAATCGTTGAGGCTACCCCGGCTTCGGCCAGACCGTTAACGACGCCGTCATCCAGCTTATAGGTAGAGAATGCATCCGTAGAGACGAACTTGAACTGGTAGTCGACAAAGCTGGCCGTGGCCATGGTCATGGCGATAATACCCATGATCAGCATCAAGTGGCGTGAGCCTTTGATGTCCCGAAACATGGTTGCCCAGCTATCATCGTCCACTTTCTTTTTCTTCTTGCCCTTGGCTCGCGGCTGGCTTTCAGCTATAGCGCGATTGCGTCGCCAAAGCAGATTCACCAGTGGGATACAAATGGCCAGGAAAGCCACACAGAAATAGAGTAAGTCCTCTGTGCTGACGCCAAATGTGGTGACGATGTAACTGGTTACCAGACCACCGCTGAAGGCGCCGAGGATGGCGGCCAAACTAAAAATGACAAAGATTCGTTTTGCCTGCGCAGAATCGTAAATCGCATTGGCAAACAGCCAGAACTGCGAGGTCGTCAATGCCCCGTAAATGCTCACCCAAATGTAGAAGACGTAGAAGACCCAGTCCTGTCCCTGGAATGTGAGCAGATAGCGAAGGATAAAAAGGTTGGCAATAATGACAATGGTGGTGGTATTGATCAGCTGGTTTAGCTTTAGCGATTTGCTCATTCGTGAATACAGAGTGGTGACCGGGACCACCACAATTGCGATGAGCACAAAGACCAGCGGCAGAAATTCCGGACCGGTATTGCTAAGAAATAAGCTGTCGCGCGCGGGCTTGAGCAGGTAATAGGTGACAAGAATCAGGTAGATGTAGAGCACCATAAATACAGTGTCTACGACTTCTTCCTTACGCACATCAATGATCGATTTAAACCAGCGCTGCATCATGGCAAACATAGGCTTATCCTTGTCGGGGGATTTGGTATTGAATCAGATCGAATAGGCGAGCGTTCAAAACACTATCGCCGAACGACAATTTTCTCCAAGACGCTTTCCTGTTTTCCGGTCTCTTTCGAAACCTGCCAGGTCTCGAGGTAGAGGGCTTCTGCATCCATCCGCACTTCGGTGTAGTGGTGGACGGAGACCAACTCGTGGCGTTGGACGGCTAGGTTGTTTTCAGAAAAGTGGTCCTCAAATTCCTTGAGCGTCTCTTCGTCTTCGACACGCCGAAGTGGCACCCCGCCGCTGCTGCTTGTTACAAAATGAAGCGCTTTTTCAGCACCCATTTCATCCTCGTATGGAATGGACACGTGTTGATAAAGATGTTCGTGACCGGAAAATATAACATCAACCTGATGCTGCTTCAGTAACTCAATGAACTTGTCACGCTTCGTGAGCAGGTCGCGGCCATAGTCACTACGCAGCCAATCCTTATGATGTTTTGCAAATGTAATCAAAGGATGGTGCATTGCCAAAATTTTATGGGGCTTGTTTCCGAATCTTAACAATTGCTCTTCCAGCCACGACGATGTGCCGCCGGCGGCGGACACAAAATATTCCTCAAAATATCGGTCTTGCAGGTCATCGGGAATCAGCTGGCGCTGGTCGATCATCAGGTTCGAATCCATAGCTATCAATACGCCATCCTTGAACTCCACAGTATAATTGCGAGGTCGCTGAAAAACTGCCTGATAGTTAGAGATCCCGGTAGAGTCATTGGTATAGTCATGATTGCCGGGAACCGGCACGTATGGGATTTCCTGCAACAGCGGATGGTTTATTTTGTTTTCGTCGATGAAAACTTCCCAGTGCTGTAGATGTGTGCCTTTGCTGCTGCAAATGTCTCCGAGATTGAGGATGAAGTCCGCCGGCAGCTGCTTTGCCTGTTGATACATCACTTCCCGCATCATCAGACGGGTATCAGCGCCAATATCTGCAATGGTGCGCTGATAATTGATTAACCCGTAGATGCCGTTGCCAAGCCAGTAAATCTGGTAGAAAGGAAAGGCCAGCATCCAGGGCGTTTTCCAGTTCTCTTCGCGCAGGAATTTTTCGTAGATGCGCCAACCCGCCTGGGTGTCGCCATATACTAGAAAAACCGGGTTTTTGTGCTTCATTTCTGCTTCATCCAGCAGCTTCGGGACCTGATAATAATCAGGGCCGTAATGATCGGTGAGTTTGCCCCTGGATGCACATCCGCTGAAAATTAGAAAAACAAGTACTGCCACAATGCTTCGCACCGCAGCCAATCTATGTCGAATTATCAAGATTGCCTCTTTACACCTGCCAATTCAAATTGGCCATCGTCCGTTTTTGAAAGATAAACCGCCACCGGCTTACTCCATGTAGAACCGTCGCGTGACACTTCCAGTTCCACCTTCCAGTATGTCGCGCCGCCTGTGGATCCGCCGCCTGAATCCGGCAGCCCAATGCTTGTCACGTTCCTGTTGTTCTGCCAATCGGAAACAAGCTTGTTGCCATGATACGTCCGATAGCGATAGCTGGCCGATTCTGAAGCTTCCAGTCCGGAGCGCACAGCGATGTCCACAAAGCTCAATGCCTGTTTCCTGTCAACGCCGTTGGCAGCAATCGAAAAATAGTCCAGGGGATTTACGCGGGAAAGATAATATCGACCGATAATATCGCGCCGCTTCTTTATAGTATCGAGGAGGTATGCAGCTGCTTCCGGATCGCTATACCGCCCTTGTTCAACTGCGGCAGCAAGTTGCTCATCCGTAAATGATAGAATGATTTTGGTGGCCCAGAATGCATCCCGGCCGGTGATGTTTTCGAAAGCCGGATTCGGCACTTGCGGCTTATAGTTCTGCGGCTCAAAGAGATCTGCTTCGAAGTAGCCGATCGACGGATATTTGATATCGTGGCTCTGCTTTTCCCAGGGCCGGACATAGAGCCCTAAGCTGACCAAATTAACCATAATAGCATTGGGGTCCGTGTCGTTCTCATGACCACGCCAGACATGATTCGGCCCCCAGGAAGCGCTGCCGAGCGTCGCACCAAAGTCTATCAGGTAATGCTTCACAAAGCTGCGGCCATTTTCAGTCACGAACATGTCCAGGGTGTTGCCATCCTTGGTGTCGAAATGATTTAACCAGGCAGATATCACGCGTAGTCCGCGTAGTTCGCGGCGGTGATGATGCGGGACAAAATCATTGGGATCATCTTTGCGCAATCCTCTGTATGTGAAGGGGCCGAGCGGTTTTCCGGAAATAAACTTACTGGCCAATGCACGGATGCGGCCGTCTTCTTCATAAACAATTTTCTCGAAAATCTTTTCAAGGTCCGACTCGACCATAAGGCGTTTTTCACCGTTCTCATCGGTGAATTTTACATTGGCGCCGAGCTCCAGGATTTTCGGATCAAAATAGACGATGTAGTTTTCCGGCGTATTAAATCCCATCGCGTAGAAGAGCTTCGTGGAAACCACTTCTGCCCCGGAAGCCAGTTCTGAATAGCCGCGCGGATCAAATTTGATCAGGTAGCGATCGCCGTCGCCATCTTCAATGGCAAAACCGGGCGTGACGCCCTGGCTCTTGGCGCTGATAATCTTCCACTTGCCCTGCACATTCGGACCATCTCCGGTATCCGGGCCTTTGGAAAGATCTGCAATGGACATGGGTGTGACATGATTGCGATTGGTAAACCAGCTGGAGTTTTCCACTTCATCGAAGCGATTGACGTTCATTGCCTCTTTGCGCTTACCGAAAAGGGTGCGCAGGTTTCGCGAGATGTCAACGGCCTGACTGGCCTGGTCCGAGACTTGTTTTTTGAAATATTCGCCAAAAGGATTAATCTCGCGGCTTTCCGGCTGCGGAATGGTGTTGTCGTCCCGTGGGATGCGATCTTTTTCCAGAAATGCGGTTTCAGAGGCGCAGGCCATCAACATCGAAACCGCGATAAGCATCATAAGATAGCGATATAATCGAGAAGTCATCATTGCCTGTCCTTAATTCAGTTGAAAGTTCACCCGGAATCGCTCCGAGCTTTTCGCAAATTCAATTTTTGTAATGATACCGCTGTTATTCCAAATGTTGATGCCAAGGCCATAGCTGATCTCGAGATCTTCCAGGCCAAAATCACCGGTCAAATCTTCGTATACTCGCCCGCCATCTACAAAAAGCGCTGCGCTAAATCCGCCATCTCTTCTGACGCGCAGCGGATAACGGAACTCAACACTGCCGAAAAGCATGTCGTTGTCGCGAAAGCGCCCGCGCGTGAAACCACGAACCGTTTCCAGGCGACCCAATTCGCTCAAATAGTAAAAGGGGACGCGTTTATCTGAAAATGCTTTGTTGACTTCCCCGGCCAGTCGGAATGCCAGTGACCGTCCATAAAGCAAGTGCACATGCTGCTGCAGGTCGAAGCGCGTTTTCGAGAAGCCGTATTCCTCGGAAGCGCCCAGCTGTTGATAAATCCCTGAGCCCACGACGCCGCGCAGACCTGACGTTGGATTGCCCGGGTGATCGGTAAAATCAAATCCGAGATTGGCCTGAAAACTGAGCAAACGAACTTCTGTCTCAAAACCATCAAGGCTATCGCCGTCGACAAATGGTGTGCGAACGCGCGGCAGCGAGGTGTCCCGTCCGGGAAAAATATTGTTCTGCTCAAATCCTACGACGAGCTCAATATCTGTTTTGGGGCTGAGATAGGGGCCGAGCCTCAATTCTGCATTGTATTGCTCCAACGCAAAATTGGATTGATTGTCTTCGTCTGAATCCGCACCAATACCGTAGAAGCGTTCCGACGGCAGGTTTTGGTAGCGGAGCAAGGCGCCACCGCTGGCTTTACCACCAAAAAGGCGTAGCCGATTCAGTTCAAGATAATAACGCTGCCGCATCTGCAGGCCACCGGAAGCACCGATATTCAGGCGAGACCCTTTATTAAACAGGTCCTTCTGGAATAGCTTTAATCCCAACCCTCCGGCGGAGGTGTATTGCGGTCTGAGGCCGGTCAAACCATCGTCTGAAGTCAGCGCGTTGTTGATTCGCTCAATAAGTTTCCGCTCATAAACGGCAGAGATGCCATTTTCCATTCCCAGGAAAAGCAGACGAAGTGGGAGATAGGCAATTTCACCGGGTAACGATACCAGGGTTTCCCAGGTGGATCGGCTGTGATTTGCCTGCTTCCAGGCAGCAATGCTATCGCTGGCAGCTGTGTTTTGCGGCGCGGGCGTTGCTTCTGTATTCTGCGCAAATATCGTGCTGGAGAAAATCAGGATAAGACTAAAGCAGCAAAGTAGTTGTCGCCACAGAAGCGTTCGCGGCAGGCAGCTTGGCTGGTGGGCTACATGCATCAGAGAATCCTCTTTGTTCGTAAAGTTTTGACGCGTGAGGTAGAAAAAGGTTACTGAAAAGGAATGCTTAAATCAATGAGAAAGTTTGATTTGCTGTTGCTTCGTTCAATGGATACACTTCTACTGAAACAGCTCCTTGATGCTTGCAAACCAGGGCCCGTCCGGAAAAAGGTTATTGGTCAAAGTTGCATAGGTGTTGCCGCTGGTAAGCGTCTCGATAAAATCCCAGGGCGCCGGATTCATGAAGAAAAGAAAGGTCATCAGCGCGAAGGTGATGACGGTGCTGGGAACATCTTTGGGGTTGTGCGCTTTCAGGGCGCTGCCGAAAGAACGTTTTATTCGCCGATTCATCAGGTCAACGCTGAATATCTCGTCCAGACAAAGATGTATAATGTATCCAAGGAATACGAATAGACCGCAGAACCATGCCTGTAAATCGGTTGCCTTCCCCAGCCAAAAAGCCATGGTGTTGGTGGCAAACCAAATGGCAAATGCCGCCGGAATCGAGTGAAACATGCCGCGGTGCACGGTGAAGTTTTCAAAGAGCGAAACAAGCACGGAATTGATGAGGAAAAAGGCCAGCAGCCAAACCATGATTAACTCAATGACCGCAAAGCGGCTGGCCTGGGTGAACATTAGCAGGAAGGAAGCATAGACGGCGATGCAATTGAACATGATTCGCGAGATGATGGAGCTGTCGGAGTCTACATCGGGCAGCAAACCGCCGGCTGTGCCAAGTGAAAAATACAAAACAACTTCCCGGGGGGAAGCGATTTCAGCGCCCAGGCAACCGGTGGCAACCAACCCTGTTCCCGCTGCTGCGACAATTAAATGTGTATTGAAATTGGCCAAAAGTGGATTTCCGTTTAGAATTCATTCTTGTAGTAAAATGCTTGATTCTTGATGCTCGATACGCGGCATTTAGGCTCTGCGTCTCGTGGCTAGTATCCAGCATCGAATATCCAGCATCACCTTCCATCTGCTATCTGCCCGCCGCTGTTGTTATGCAGAAGATCTTTCGCCCGAGCCAGCGCACCATCGCTTTTGCCGGTAAGGTCTGCAAGCGTTGGGTCATAAGGGATATCCGCCTGTACGACTTTTTTACAAAAAAGTTCGCCGCCCGGATGCAGCGAGAGCGTTCGCGACAAATGAATCTTCAGTTGACTGTTCTGCAGCGTGAAAGTCGGTGTGTTGCGCTCGCCGCAGCGTGCCACTTTGCCGATGAATTGCGCATTGGGTAATGACTTTAATGTGCTGAGAAACATCTGCTCGTCGATAGAACTTTCGCCGTCATGCAAAACAACCAGCGGTATGCCTGACAGCGCAGTGGGTGTTGCCACTGGCTTAACGATTTGAAAATGCCAGTCGCTGTATTGCCTGGTGTCGAACAGAGCGTCCGGCGTAAATTGCTGAGCAGTCTTGCTAATGACATCCCGTTCTATTTCAGTCCAAATGGATGCAGTGGCCGGATACAGGCCCTGGTTTGCCATATAGCCTTCAGGATGTCCAGGATTAACCATCCTGTTCATACGTAGCGCGCTCATGCGCACGATCTGAGGCGCCGCGGAAGAGGGCATCAAGTGCGGAAGGAAATCACTTGTCAGCTCATTCTCGATATTCTCGTAGCCGCGCATATCGAGAATGAGGCCGCCCGCTTCGCTCTGAGATAGCGCCCTTGCTATCAGGGAGTCGATGGCCACTGGCTGACCTTCGCTATTCGTCATCGCCAGGTAGCCGGGAGTGCTTGTCAAACCTGCAGAATTGGGCAGACGTCCGCCAGGCTTCTCTTTAGCGGATATTTTTTCGAGCCTGACGCTTCGTATGAAACTTCGCATGCCGTCTGCAGACTCCAGGCCCAGGCTGACGTTGCTGCTGATATGGCCGCTTAATTCGCGACCGAGCAATTCAATCGATTTAAGCAAGTCTATTGATTGTTGATCAGTGCCGCCGCCGGAGGTGAGATGCGATCCGGCTTCCAGCCATTCCTCCAAGGGCTTCCCATTGATCTGGCGCAAGAAGGGGTAGTCCGGAGTCAGCAAACGCTTGTTCGCGCGATTCAAAACCGCCACATTGTCCCCGACGCGTTGGAATGCAAGCGGCAGCTCGCGATCCGGCATGTCGATGTTGTTTGCCGTAAAATCAACGAAGTTACCGGGATCTTCGAACAAGCTCAGGAGTCGCTGGATCTGGATAGCGAAGTCGCGACGACTGATGCCATTACCTAAATCGTTGTAAATGGCATCGAGAAGGGCAGGAAACTGCACAGTATGTCGCGTCGGGGCGCTATAGTGATGGAACAGAAAATATTCCAGTCTCTCAATGTCGGCTGTCGCCGCTTGCTGCGAAAGCCATGTCGGCGGATCGGTGTCATTGCCATTGCCGGTTTTTGCCTTATCTGTATGTAGCACCTTGTATCGACTGTCAAAGCGACGAGTGATATGAGGCAGCAAGGAATCTTGGACAGCAGGGCGCGCACGGATGATTCTTTCGCGGGTGCCCAGGCGGTAGTTGCGCACGCGCTGCTGATTTTCAACAGTGATTGGTCTATTTACAAAGCGCTTGATCTTTTCATCCATTGTAACTTCGAGATCTACGGTTCGCCAGGGACGTTGCCCAAGTTCCGTCAGGATGCCGGCAAGCCGATCTTCAAAGCGCCTTTGCCAGTCTTGCCGATATGTGCTGTGTGCATGTTCAATAATTTCCATGACGGGAATTCCGGCGATGGACTGCAAGGCATACCATTTCTCGTCGAGGCGTACTTGCGGCCTGCCCTCTTTCCAGTCGATAGCGGTGAAGGGCGAACGTTCGGGATTGAACACCTGCGTTTGCAAATAATAACTGCCGCCGGCAACAAGTCCGATGAACGTGAGCAGGATTACTGTATAGGATATGCGAGCCATATGATGCCAGTACGGATGGATGCTGAAAAGTCCTGAATTAAGTGGCTGTCAGGGGGCCACAGGTGCTTATAAATGCAACAAATACTGCCTCCGGCGCAGACGAACTATCATACGTAAATTTTCAATATTTTCCTAGTGTCTGCGCCGACATTGTCGTATTTTTAGACCTTTCTTTACAAGACACTCTATTCAAATCAAATCGGAGACGATCAGATGGGTAAGCAATATCGTGCACGGGAAAAACGTAAGAGACGTAAGCGCTATATCAAACGGATGCGCAGTAAAATCCGCGAAATCATCGCCCGCAAGAAACCGTCCTGATAACGGATATCGCAAAGCGATTTAGTCAGCATACCTTTTACATCACATTCGTAAAACAGAAATGAGAATTTGAAATCAAATCACTCCCGGGTGATTTGTTTCAAATGGCGTTCCGGTTTATTGAGTATGGTAAACAGGAATGGATTGATGATTGTTGTACAGAGAGGGTAATGTGTCGAAAGAGGTTGTCATCGTTGACGGGATACGTACGCCGTTTTGTAAGATAGGTGGTGCCCTGAAGGGGGTATCTGCTTACAACCTTGGTAAAGTCGTTGTCCGTGAACTGTTGGAGCGCACGGAACTGCCGGCCCAGGAAGTGGATGAACTGGTTGTCGGTAATTTTCTTCAGACACTCGACGCGACGAATGTAGCCCGTGCTATTGCCCGCAAGGCAGGCATCCCACCGGAAATTCCGGCTTACACTGTTCAGCGCTACGGCGGCTCTGGCATGCAGGCCATCACTTCCGCATTTCTTTCCATTCGCAACGGAAACATCGCCACCGCTATTGCAGCTGGGGCGGAATCGATCAGCAATTACCCGTTATTATTTCAGGATCGTTTTAGCGACTGGTACGAACAATATCAGGCGGCGCCCGGTTGGCTTGGTAGGATGCGACAGCTTTCACGCTTCTCCCTGTCTGCCTTAAAGCCGGCTCCCGCAGTAGAAACAACAATGCTCGACTACGTAGACCGAAAGAGTATCGGCGAAAGCAGCGAAGTGTGGGCAAACAGGCATCATATTAACCGGGAAGCACAGGACCAATATGCTGCACTCAGTCATCGTCGCGCAGTTTTGGCCGTCGAGAGCGGACTGATTGCTGATGAAGTTGCGCCGGTATTTCCTCAGGGGGAAAAGACCGCTGTCCTGAATGACGATTCCATCCGTCGCGGACAGGCTTTCGATGTTATTAAGGATATGCCTCCGCTGTTTGATGCTGATTTTGGGCGGGTAACTGCCGGGAATTCCGCACCACTCTGCGACGGTGCCGCCTCGCTATTGTTGATGACCGCATCGCGGGCACGCACCTTGGGCATGTCGCCGCTGGCAACCATTCGCGGTTTTGCCTATGTCGGCGTCGCGCCATCGGATACGGCAATTGGCCCGGCGTTCGCAGCCGTTCGCGCCCTCGAAAATGCCAATATGAGTTTTTCCGATATCCAGCTTTGCGAATTACATGAATCGACCTCGGCGGTTGTGTTGGCAAATGAGCAGGTATTTGCCAACAAAGACTTTGTGGAAGCGACTTTTGGCAAATCCAGTGTTCTTGGCGCCATCCCGCGCAACCGCCTGAACGTCAACGGCGGGGCTATCTCGCTGGGACATTCATTCGGTGCCTCTGGCGTGCGAATGGTCATGAGCCTGATGCGTGAAATGGACCGCCGCAATCGCTCGACCGGCCTGGCGATGATGGCCATTGCCGGTGGACAGGCCGGTGCCATCGTGCTGGAAAGAAGGTAATGCATTGAAGCATTGAAACATTGAAACATTGATTTGGAATGTTTCCTGTTGGAATTTGGGATTTACCAATTTTTGCTAGTTTCTAATTCACACTCAGTACGAACAACTCTCAACTAACACCTCACAACTAGATACAGGCCCCATATGCCAGCTGCATTTCAGGCAGAGTTTGCTGATAAAGGTATTTTGAAGATTGTTTTTGATTACCAGGAACGCTCTGTGAACTTGCTGAACGAGGCAACATTGACCGAATTGGACGGTTTGATAACGGAGCTAGCCGACAGCGCGGAGATACGGGCTGCATACGTTGTGAGTGGAAAAGCAGATAATTTTTGTGCCGGTGCGGAAGTTGCTGAAATACGCAAAATTTCCTCGCAGGAAGATGCTTTCAAAAAGTCGCGAATTGGTCAGCAGCTTTTTCAGCGCTGGAGCCAGTTGCCGTTCCCGACACTGCTGGTTATCGATGGATCGTGTATGGGGGGCGCGACCGAATGGGCATTGGCCAGCACGTTTCGCTTTTGCGGCGATCGCCGCGAGGTGGGCATCGGTTTGCCGGAAATAAAATTGGGCGTCATTCCTGGCTGGGGCGGCTCGGTTCGATTGCCAAATCTGATTGGACTGCGGAACGCCCTGAAAATGATATTGACTGGAGATGCGGTAACCGGTCCAAAAGCCTATCGCATGGGACTGGTAGACAAGCTGGTGCCTGCATCAATTCTCGACGACAGTGCTCTTCGATTTCTTCGTGACATTCTGGAGAACGGCGATAAAAAAGTGCTGCAGCGTCGTCGGCAGGTGCGAGGCCGTCGCGGATTCCTGGAAACCAGCATCATTGGCCGCAACCTCGTGCAGCGTCGAGCCTACAAGGAGGTCTCTAAGCGCACCCGCCTTGAATACCCGGCCCCATTTGAAGCTATCAAGACCGTCAAATTTGGACGGGAAAATGATCTCGAAGATGCCCTGATGTATGAAGCCCGAAAATTCGCGGTGCTTGCTGCCTCGAAAGTGTCGCGGAATCTCGTACGCACCTGGTTCCTCATTGATCGCTCGAGAAAAATGCGTGGCGTCGGCAATGAAGTTCGCGAAGCAGCGAAGACGCCAATCGAAAAAGTAGGCATATTCGGCGCCGGCACTGTCGGTGGCGCCATTGCCGTGATGTGCGGTGAGGCTGACATTCCGGTTCGTTTGAAAGACGTGCAGCATGATCCACTGGCTAAAACCATAGAGCGAGCCCGGGATCGTTTTCAGGAACGCATCGCCGGTCGCAAATTGAGCGAGCGTGAAGCGGAGTTAAAAGCTGATCGTATTAGCCCGACTACCGATGACAGCGGTTTTTCACGCGTCGATCTGCTTATCGAGGCGACCCAGGAAGATGCCGGGATTAAAGAAGATGCCCTGCATTCAGGTGATAGACTTACACCGGAAAAAACCATTGTCGCCACCACCTCGTCAACATACGGCGTCGATGCCCTTGCAAGACATGTTCGCCAGCCTCATCTGTTCGCCGGAATACATTTGCCAACCCCGGTGAACAACAATCCAATTGTGGAAATTGTTAAAGGCGTGAATACGTCGCCGCAAACATTAGCGACACTTTTCCAACTGGCTTTGAACTGGAAAAAGTTTCCCATCGTTGTAAAGGACAAACCGGGATATCTGGTAAATCGTTTGCTGATGCCCTATTTGTCGGAGGCGATGACGATCCTGTCTTCAGGCGTGCAGGTTGAACATATCGATCTGGCGATGCAGCAATTTGGGTTTGAACAAGGGCCTTTACGCTTCCTGGATGAAATGGGACTAGATATTGCCATGCGGATTTTCAATGCGGTGCAGAAAGAATACCCGGCCAGGTTTCCGGAAAATGAGACCTTGTTTGCGATGCTAAATTATCAGCGGGCCGGCAGGAAAAGCGGCAAAGGGTTTTATGAATACCATCCATACAAGAAACCCGCTGTGCGCCGCAAATTATACAAGGAGCTGCAGATCAAAAGCAATAAGCATATGCCGGTTCTGGAGATCCAGGAACGTCTGCTATATGTAATGATTAATGAGGCCGCCTATTGTTTGCAGGAAGGCATTGTGCCGCATTCCGAAGACGTCGATTTGGCGAGCATCTTTTCGATTGGGTTTCCGCCTTTCCACGGCGGTCTTCTTGGTTATGCTGACAGCGAAGGGATTGAGAAAATTGCCGGACGCTTGCGCATTTTTGCCGAAAGTCTCGATGAAAGGCAGCGATACTTGCCGTCACCTTATTTGATTCGTATGGTCGAGAGCGGCAAGCTTTTTTATTCGCGGCAGATGCCACAACCCAGTGAAGTGCCGCAAAATTTATAAATCGACAAATTGACCTGCGACAAATTCCAATTTATTGACTTGTTTTTCTTGATTGCGAATATTATATGTCGATTGTGTGGGGAATCATGATAATAGAACGAACCCTGAAAAGGGGGCGAATGGAACAAAGACGTTTAGTTGGCAGACGCTACGAAGATTATATCAAGAACGAGATCACGCTGGAATTGACGCCGGAAGAACACTGTTGGCGAATGATCATTCATGATCCCCGTTACAATCAGCTTATGGAGCGCCGGGATGCAGCGCGCCGTACCGGAGATTTATCCGCCGAAAAAGCCATCAATATTTTCGAACCCGGCAGCAGTTTTGTCGTCATGCGCGACATATCTGAAGAGTAAAAATAGTCCCACCACAAAAAGCCCTTGTTTCCTAAAAAATAGCGCATAAATTAGTAACTATGTTTATAGTTTCCAGTCATTTGGGACCTGATATGATTCAGTTGCTAAAGGCTCGCCGACGTACCGCTATTCGCTCTATAGCGTGGCTTCTGCTTGCATGCCTGGTATTGCCGGCCTGTTCTGATTCCCGCGATAAGCGAATCATGATCTGGAGCAGCATGCGACCGATCGAGAGAGCGCTGCTCCAAGAGAAAATCGACACATTCGCCGAGCGCTATCCCGAATATGAATTTGCCCAATTGTTCTATGAAGTAGAAGAATTGCGCACGAACTTTATTATATCGGCATTGGCCGGCAAAGGTCCGGCCTTAATTCATGGTGCAAGCGATAATATCGGTCCCCTGGAAGAACTGGAAGTCATTAAGCCCCTTGAGCCCTTTTTTGATCAGGCTTTTCTCGACAGCTTCCTGATTGAACCCTTTCCAGCCAATACCTGGCATGAGGGACATCTGTATCAGATTGCCGACCGGGTGGGCAATCATCTTTGCCTTGTTTACAACAAAGACATCATAGATCAACCGCCGCAGACGATGGCGGAATTGATTGCCATGGGCAAAGATTTGGCGGGTGACAGTGACGGCGATGGTAAGATTGACCGCTATGCCCTGGCCTGGAATTATATCGAACCCTTCTTCATCATTCCTTTCGTCGGTGGCTACGGCGGCTGGATATTTGATGAGGCCGGAGACCCGAGTCTGGATACCGAAAGCGTCGTAAATGCGGCTCAATTGATTTATGATTTGTCTCGCAAGCACGAGCTGATCCCTCTTGAGTGCGACTACGAGACGGCTAACGCACTCTTCCTGGACGGCCGCTCCGCAATGATCATCAATGGACCCTGGTCCTGGGGCACCTATCTCAACAGCATGAATATTGGCCTCGCAAAAATTCCCCTCATCGATGAAACCGGACTTTGGCCGGCGCCGATGGTCTCACCAATGGGCTATCACGTGAATGTGAATCTCGAAGGGGAAAAGCTGGATATTACCCTTGAACTGCTGCGCTACTTGAGTTCGGCTGAGGTGCAACGGGAATTCTCACAAAAATTCAACCTCATCCCGTCCCGCAAAGACGTGATGGCGGATTCAGTCCTCCAACGCAGTGAAACCTTTCAAATGGCATTGGATCAGTTGATGGTGGGTAAACCGATGCCGGTGATCACCGAAATGCGCTGGATATGGGATGCAATGCGCCCGGCTTACCAAGGGATTTTCAGCGGCCGATATTCGCCAAAAGAAGCTGCTGCCGAGATGCAAAAAGAAGCCGTCAAACTCATCGAGGCAAATCGCTGATGGCAAGTGCTCGCAACCAGACAAATCGACTTGCCTACTCGTATGTGCTCCCGGCAATGATCGCCATGGGATTGGTCGTGCTCTATCCCTTCATTTACAATGTGGTGATTTCTTTCTCGAACATGAACCTGTCGCATTTTCGCGATTGGCAGATTACCGGCATCGACAATTATATAGCTGTCCTCACCGACTCTGTTTTTTGGTATTTCCTCTTCAAAACTGTGCTTTGGACAGCTCTAAATTTAATTTTTCATGTTGGTATCGGCGTGATGCTGGCAATGATTCTGAATAAGAATTTGAAGGGGAAATCGATATTCAGAGTGCTGCTCATTCTTCCCTGGGCAGTGCCCCAGTATATTACCGCCTTGACCTGGCGCGGAATGTTCAATGCCGAATACGGTGCAGTCAATTTACTGCTGGATTCATGGTTCGGGTTTACTGTTCCATGGTTGTCCACGGAGTGGGGAGCGTTTGCTGCCTGCCTGATCACCAATATCTGGTTGGGCTTTCCTTTTATGATGATTATCGCTCTGGGGGGCTTACAAAGTATTCCGGATTCGCTGTATGAGGCGGCAGAAATTGACGGCGCCGGCGCCTGGTATAAGTTCTGGAATATTACCGTCCCGCTGTTAAAGCCGGTAATGGTGCCGGCCATTCTGCTTGGCATTGTATGGACCTTTAACAATTTCAACGTGGTTTGGCTGGTGAGCAATTCCGGCGAACCGTCCGATACCACTCATATTCTGGTTAGCTGGGTCTACAAGGCGGCCTTCCGCTATTTCCGAATGGGATATGCCGCAGCTTTCTCGATGATCATTTTTGCGATTTTATTTCTTTTTAGCTGGCGCTCGATCAAACGAACTGGCGTAACTGAAAACGTTTACGGGTAACATGAAGAATCCACGCGATCTAACAACCGCCGGCAAGATCGGCGCATATGCACTTTTGACGCTGTTTACACTCTTTGCTGTTTATCCGGTGCTGCGTGTTTTTACGATTTCGATTCGGCCCGGTGATCGCCTGTTGAGTAAATCTTTGGCGATTGTTCCGGATAATGCCACCCTGTCCTCCTATAGTCGCTTGCTCTTCGATGAGCCCTTTCTCCTGTGGATGGGCAACAGTCTGCTGGTATCGCTAATTGTTACCATCGTTGGGGTGGCCCTGGCAGCCACTGCCGGCTATGCGTTCTCCCGCTTTCGTTTTCCGGGGAGAGATGCCTCGCTGTTGAGTATTATTACCACCCAAATGTTTCCGGTCACCATGCTTCTGCTGCCATTGTTTATTGTTCTGATCAAAGTAGGCTTGTATGATTCCTACTGGGGGCTGATTGTCGCATATTCAACGACTGCCTTGCCCTTTACCATCTGGCAGATGAAGGGCTTTTATGACACCATTCCCGCCAGCCTGGAGGAAGCCGCCAGAATAGACGGTGCATCGCCCGGCTACGCCTTTTACAAGATAGTTTTGCCCTTGGCGCTACCTGCACTGGCAATTACGGCGCTCTTCTCTTTCATGACTGCCTGGTCTGAATATCTGGTGGCGGCCGTGCTGATCCAGGATACCTCTCTCTACACGCTGCCGCTCGGATTGAAGATGTTTCAATCGAATATGGAAGTCGCTTGGGGGCTATACTCTGCTGGTGCAGTGATGGTGAGCCTGCCGGTTGTATTGCTGTTCATGTTTCTCAGCCGCTGGCTGGTATCCGGCCTGACGCTTGGAAGCGTGAAGGGGTAGTAAGACATCCCCGTGCGTCCCCCTTCGAAAGGGGATTTTGTTAAAGAAAACGCCCCCTATATGTCCCCCCAAGGGCCATATAGGGGGCGTCCAAGAAAGCTAAACGAGGCAATATTATGTGTCATTTGAAACTAGCATGTCTACTATCTGCCATTCTTTGCTTCATTGCATTATCATCATGCAGCAGTGAGCAGACCGAAAGCCAGCAAACAGCTACCACAAAAAAGCCCAATATCGTTCTCATTGTTGGTGATGATCAAGGATATCCTTACTTCGGTTTCATGGGCGCCGATTACGTGAAGACGCCAAATATGGACGTGCTTGCCGCTTCCGGCACAGTCTTCACCAATGCTTATGTGCCGGCCAACCACTGCCGGCCATCGCTGCAGTCGCTGATGACGGGTACCTTACCGGTTGACTACGCTGCGCAGGTATCACGTAAGCTAGAAGCCTCAAAGGAAACGTCTGAATACAAGCTTCTGCCTGCAGAAAAGCAGGCAGAGCATCAACGCGAATTTGGTTTTCACGCGATGCAGCACTTCAACACGCTGCCGCGCATGCTTAATGAAGCAGGTTATGTCTCTTTCCAGGGCGGAAAATGGTGGGAATATAACTATCAGAACGGTGGCTTCTCTGAAGGCATGACCACCGGTTGGAAGAGCGATCAGCGGGATTCCAATTGGTTCAAGGAATTTATGGGGGGCGATGGACTGGCCCTTGCCCGGGCAACCATGCAGCCGGTTTATGATTTTGTGGATAAGCATAGCGAACAGCCATTCTTTATCTGGTATGCACCTGAGTTGCCTCATTATCCCTTCGATGCGCCCGATCGCTACTATGATCTCTATCGTGATGCTGATATGAGCGAATCAGCCAAGCGATACTACGCGAACTGCACCTGGTTCGACGATGGCGTCGGAGAATTGGTCGCCTATTTGAAAAAGAAGGGAGAATTTGATAACACCTTATTCGTCTATGTAAATGACAATGGCTGGGAACAGAATCCGCATCAGGAATTCAGGCACGATTCGTTGCGTTGGCATAATGGTGGCGACAAAGGCAAATTGTCGATGGTTGATCAATCTTTTCGCACGCCGGTTATTTTTTCGCTTGCCGGTCAAATAAAACCAGCCAGAAATACCGTCGCGTTGATTCACAGTATTGACATTCTCCCAACGATTCTCGACTATGCCGGTCTGGATATACCATCGTCAGTTGACGGGCAGTCGTTCCGCCCTGTTATCGACGAGCAGAAATCGATGTTTCGAACGACCATTGTTGGGCATGTGCACAAACTTCGCTCTGAAGAGGACATGATGGGGCGCGATGTAAAAGGATTTTGGCTGCGAGAAAAGCAATGGTTCTTCAAGTGGAATTTGACGGACAACATCAAAGCCCTTTATGACGTAGAATCTGATCCGGGAACGGATCATGATCTCGCTGCCGGGAACCCGGCCCTGGTCGAAGAATTTGTCGGTAAAATCGAGACCTGGAGATCTGAGAAGGGCCTGTAGTAAAAGGGGTGAAACGTATCTAAATGCGGGGATTTTATTGTGTTTGATAAAATGGCAAAAAAAATGATGGAGCTGGGATTTACACTATATGAGGCACGGGCATATATTTGTCTGCTGAGATCTTATCCGGCCACGCGCTATGAGATCAGCAAGAACAGTTCTGTGCCACGCTCTGCAATTTACGATGTCATGAAACGTCTTGAGGATGGCGGGGCGGTCAGCGCCATCTCCGATGATCCCAAGAAATATGTGCCGTTGCCGCCTGATCAATTCGCCGCTTTATTGGAAAAGCGTTATAAAACTCGCATTGACGATTTCCAGGCGAGTCTCGGAGATCTGGAAACCAATCTTGAGTCTGAAAACCTCTGGAATATCAGCGGTTATCAAAATCTGCTGCTAAAGGCCAAGGAAATGATTAGCAATGCGCGTGAACAAATCTACCTGTCTGCATGGTGGAATGAGGTCGTTGAATTGCAGGACGATCTTCAGGCGGCGGCTGAGCGCGGCATTAAACTGGTCCTCTTTTCCCTCACCCGCGTGCCGCAGCTTAAGGGATCTATCTACAGTTATGACCTTGATGAAAGTGAGTTGGGTACAGCCTTGAATCGCAAAATCATCCTGGTGCGCGACATGAAGGAACTGGTGATGGGGGAGGCCAATGAACGTTTTTCGCGTAAAGCTGCCTGGACCCACAACAAGGCGATAGTAATGATCGCACTGAATCACATTGTGCTGGATGTAACGCTTTACGGTCTACGCATGGAGCAGGATGTGTCTGAAGTTGCTATTGAAACGCAGCCAGGTGAACTGGAACTACTGGGCCGTTTGCTACGGCAGCGCTTCCCGGATAATCCGGCTTTCTTTGAGGATTCTTTGAAGGGTGTGTCGAACGGGAAGTAACATCCTGAACTCCAAATTCCAAAGGCGAGATAACGTCGCGAATTCCAAATTCCAACAGGAAAAATTCCAAAATTACTTTTTGGAATTTTTTTTGTTGGAATTTTTTTTGTCCTGTCTTATCGGCTAACGAATATAGATCATTTTACGCGTAGCGCTTCTGCCGTCGTCGGTCCTGAGACGATACAGATAAACCCCGGAGCTAACGGAAGCTGCTGGTTGCCAGGCGAATGCATGCGTTCCTGCAGCGAGGCGTTCGTTGATCAGTTGCGTTATTAACTGTCCGGTGATTGAAAAAATATCCAGCGTGACCTGAGAACCGCGGTTGAGATCAAACTGAATGGTTGTTTGCGGATTAAACGGGTTTGGATAATTCGGCCGCAGAGAGAACGCTTTTGGTGTAGCATCACTGTTCGTTTCGATGCTGGTAGCTACGCCATCTTCCCCAACTGTGTAGCGATTGTTAATCGAGAACCAGCTACCGTCGATAAAGGTGCGTACGCCACTGGGCCAGGTAACGATCAAGCTGTCAACTCTGGCTTCATTCCCCAGACCAAAATGCCTTACCAGTGTGTTTTGCGAGCAATAGCCGCTACCGGCCGAAACATAGCTAAGTTGCTGTCCATCGGGCGCAAAGAACTCCAGAATCGCCCCGACCCCATTTGCATTATTGGTGCTACCGCTAAGCTTAAATTGAATCCAATTGCTGTCAGGAGCGGAATCGTTCCTGAACAAGAGGAGAGATGTTGTATAGCTGATTGGTTTTCCCGCCAGGAAAATATCCAAATCTCCATCGTTGTCGAAGTCTGCATAAGCAGCGCCAAGGCCGTCATTCCAACTCTCCAGGCCGCTGGGTGCGCTGAGGTCGGAAAAAGTGCCGTCGCCATTGTTGTAATAGAAGGTGTTCGGGCGCTGGCCGAAGCCGGTTTGGTTGTTGTTGTAGAGGTCCAGCCAGCCGTCGTTATCGGCATCAAAGAAGAAGGTGCCCCAACCCATGCTGCTTACCGTGTCGGTGACACCAACGCTTGCCGCTGATTCGCCGAACGTGCCGTCGCCATTGTTGCGGAAAAAGGTGTTTTCACTGAGGTTGGTGATATTGAAATCAAACCAGCCGTCGCGATCGTAATCACCGATAGCAATACCCATCCCTTGTGAAGGCACATTGACGCCGGAGCCGGCAGTGGCATTGAGAAAATTGCCGTCCGTTGCCTGATTGAGCAGGATGTTTCCGAAAAATCCGTCCTGTGTCATCAGGAGATCAGCGTCGTTGTCGCGATCATAGTCAAAGAACACCGAGGACATCACCAGGCCAAGTCCGGTTGGGCCGGTGGCATTAATCGTCGCAGCTTCGTTGCTGAATGTGCCGTCACCATTGTTGATGTAAAATTGATTGGGATTGCCAAAATTGGTGACATAAAGATCCAGCCAGCCGTCGCTATTCACATCGCACCAGGCGCTGCTACGGACGTCGTCATTATTGCTGATCCCGGCTTCCGCGGTCACATCTGAAAATGTCTCATCGCCATTATTGAGATAAAGGACGCAGGCTTCGTTGAAGTTGCCGACAAACAAGTCCTGGTCACCGTCATTGTCGTAATCTGCCGCTAGTCCCAGGCGGCTTCGCCCGCCTTCTGCAATGCCGGCAGACACGCCCACTTCAACAAATTGCATGCCGCCAAGGTTTTTATACAAGAGGTTATTGCCGTTATGATTGGGCACAAAAATATCATCCAGGCCATCATTGTTGAAATCAATCACTGTGGCCCCTTCACCAGAGACTTCCTGGGTGATTCCGGCATCTGCTGTGATCTCCGTGAACAGCACTTGCGCGGAGAGCGTTGCTGACAATAGCAACAAGATGTAAATTGTTTTCATGTTGAGTCCGGTGGAATAAAATGTCGTTTTACAATCTTTATCCATAAACAACAGCAAACCCCAACACGAATCTACACGAATTCGCGCGAATGAAATAACAAATCCGGGCTCGTAGATTCGCATCGAAGCTTCGTGTAAATTCGCGTTTATTCGCGTTAGCTATTTCATCAAAACCGTCCGAATGGTCTTCACAAAATTCTCGGAGCGCATGCGGATCAGGTAGATCCCGCTGCTGGCGGATTGTCCACTGCTTAATCGACCATTCCAGCGAACCCGGTGGACGCCTGCAGCATACTTCTCACTGGCAAGCGTTGCAACCGGCTGACCAAGAATATTATAGACAACAATATCGACCTTGGCCAGCTTGGGCACCGAGAATTCGACGGTTGTTTCCGGGTTAAAGGGGTTAGGATAGTTCTGGAATAAGTCGAAATGGGTAACCGGGCCAGATGGCTCATCTTCGATGCCAAGAATAACGCTATCCGGGGAGCTGGCATAGACATGGGCTGTGTAGCGTGGAATTGTATAGCTGGCCACTGTCGAATTGCTGACCGTCATGGTGCTTTGGTCATGAATATTATACCACTCGCCGTCTCCCAGCCAGGGAACATCCGCAACGGTCCGTTCAGCTGAACTCAGATTTGCAACAATCATCACTCGCTCATCGCTGGGAATGTCCTCAAATCCCCAAACCAAAACTTTTTCTGCATTGTAGCGGAAGAGCTTGCGCAGATCGCCGCTATGGAGGGCCGGATTGTATTTGCGCTGCAGAATCAGCGGGCGGTAATAATCATAATGCGCCTGGCCGTCGGCAGTAGTGGCAAGTGTGAAGTCGACCGGGCGATAGGAGAGTTTTTCATCGTCATCCAGCCAGCCGCGCGCTTCACCGTATTCCATACCTTGCCAGAGCATCGGGATGCCAAGAGAGGTAAACATAAAGGTTGCATAGAGCTTGTCACGCAATATTGCATCACTTTCCGACACACCCTGGTAAACTGTCATTTCATAGATAAGCGATTGTTCGTCATGCGTAACGGTTGAGTTGACCGGTTCAGTGCGGTCTGCATAATCACGGGGTGTAGACGGTGTATCGTTGCCGAAATAAGCACCGAGGTCTAACACCAGGTTCTCAAAATCCAACAAGGAAGTGCTCGCAAAGCGCGCTTCGTCAAATACTTCGTCGCGGAAGCTGTCATGCCAGCCGCCGGTGAGGCCGCTGTTGAAAATGAGGGCCGGGCTTTCCGGTAAATGTTCGGCGATTTGGTAAATTTCGCCATTGTATTCGGTGTCGATTTTGTTGGCCCAGCCAAGGATGCCATAATCCGGCTCGGCAGTGTTCCAGCCAACGCCCTGAGTATAATCGTAGCGAAAACCATCAATGCGATATTCGTCTATGAACATTTTCAGGGATTCATAGACTATTTCCTGGGTTTCATCCGTCCAATGATCCATATCGCGGAAGAAAAGCAGCCCGTCCTCATTGAAACGCAGATCGTTGCCATCCTTGAAATAGGGGTTGGTGTTGATGTCCGGCTGCATTTGCCAAAGCGGACCGGTGTCATTTTGATGATTAAAAACCACGTCCAAAATAACGGCAATACCGCGCGCATGGGCGGAATCAACAAAGGTCTTGAATTCTTCCGGCGTGCCGTACTCCGGTTCGAGTGCAAAATAATGGTTCAGGTCGTATCCCCATGAATGCCCTGAAGCGCCCACCAGGCCATAATCGTTTACCGGCATCAGTTCAATTGCGTTGATGCCGAGGCTGTCGAGGTGGGGGAGAACATCGATCATATCAAGGAAGCCAGCCTGTGCAGCGCCAAGGCCGAAAAAACCACCGGCGTATTCGGCAACATGTAATTCGTAGATGATCAGCTTGTTGAGCGGCGGACGCACATAGTCAGTTGACTGCCATTCATAATCATCCGCTGTCAAGCCGCCGGGACCCACCTCAAAGCGAGTGCCTTCCGTGCCACTCCAGCGTCCCCAGGGGTCCGAGATGCGAGTGCCGTTTTCCGTTTGGTAGATGTATTCGTAGGTGCCGTCAGCCAGGCTGATATTGGCCCAAAAATCATCCGTATTCGGATCTTTACGCATGACCACCGGATCTGCAGCCAGAACGGATTGTCCCAGCGGCGCAACCCGTAGCAAAACATAGCCGGTGCTGCCCACTCTCAATCGAAATGTGGTCGAGTCGCCGGAAGCGCTGCTGGGGAGGGTGACGCCATGTTCGGCGTAAGTGGGAAGATCGGCGATTGCCGGTGTCACGTCGCCAGTGATGAAGGAAACCGTATCTGCATTTGTGCCGGCATCGAGAATGACGGTATGAACGCCATCAGGCAGCGGCTCATTGAGCGGGAAGACCAATTGCTGTGTAGTGAAATCATAGGAACTGCCAATATTGCTATAGGTGCTATCATCGATGATCAATGAAAGTTGGCTGGTGTCAACCTGACTGCCGACTTTCGGATACAGGTACGCTGAAATTGTCGGCGTGCTGGTTTCAACTGGCCCACTGCGATCGTTTGGCAGTAAATGATAGATGGTCGGATCTTTCACGAAGATATAGGTGTTGTCGTTATCGCTGGCGTTCACATGGTGATTAAGCGGATCGTTTGGCCAGGGACTCACGCCATCGTAGTAAAATTTATATTGCCAGGCCCCGGGAACGGTGCCGTCATCACGAATGGCAATTCTGGCCGTATGGGTCCACAAATCTCCACCCATATAAATCATGGGCCAGGCCTGATTGTTCCAGCCGTTAAATTCTCCAGGAACGGTCAAGCCGGTTGGAAATCCTTCAATATTGTAGCGAAACGTTACATCAACACTATCCTGCGCAAATGCCGTGCTTGCGCAAAGGACATATATCATCATGGCTGCGGTGAAGCGGCAAATTGCTTTCATGTATGTGCCTCATATTTTGGCGGGTTGAATAACAAGGATGCGAAGCATCCATAAAATATTCTGGGTAAAAATCCCCCCTCTATCTCCCCGCGGGGGGAGATAGAGGGGGGATTCCATCGCTGGAATCCCAAATAACCTTTAAACCAGAAGGGCCGGCATTGCCGGCCCTTCTGGCAAACATCTGAAGAACGCTCTTTAGCGCATCAAAATCATCTTGGCGCTTTCGCTGCGCTCACCGATAGTCAGTGTGTAGAAATACACGCCTGAGCTAACCGGTTGACCAAGATCGTTTGTTGCATCCCAAACCAATTTGGTTTGTCCCGGAGCCGCGACCTCGTTATACAATACCCGAACTTTCTGTCCAAGGATATTGTAGATGGTCAGGTTGGCTGCCGCAACTTTATCAGTTGTGAACTTGATTGTCGTTGACGGGTTGAATGGGTTCGGATAGTTTTGAGCCAGTGCAAATGTCACCGGCGTTCCATCCGGCAAGGTGCCAATGCCTACCACACTGCTGGAGTCTTCTTCGAAGAAGAGAACTTCGTTCGTGATCGGGTCAATCGGCGCATCTTCCACAACCAAAGGCGGATCTTCCTGGATTGCATCTACAGCGAAGGTGAATTCAATCGGGAAATCACCGGCGGCATTTTTCGGAATCACGTAGCGAACACGGTTTTTACCGAAGTCGAAACCACCACCTTCACTCACAACAGTGCTGGAGGTCGCGCCATAGGAATAGCGGTAAATCAGACCGTAGAGAGCAGGCCCGTCGAATTCAACCGACCCTTCATAAATCAGGTCGCCGTCAGCATCTGACAGATACCAGTCCGACTGTGCACCACGCTCGCGACCGCCTTGCAGTTCGCCCTGGAACTGATCTTCCAGCGAGATGAATACAGAATCGGTAGCCGGAACAAAAGGCTGGTCAAAATCCAGCGCCGGATTCATGTCTACCGTAAAATTGAGCGTCGTTGTGGTATTCTCAATAACGCCACCGAAGGGCAGATCCCAGAACGGGGTGACATCTAAAATGATGTCGTCGGTTGGCATGACTACGCTACGGTTACCACCAGCAGTGCTCAGTGGTTCTTCCCAGCCTTGACCAACCAAGGTCGGATGACGTGTCGAATCAAGATCGGCAAAATACTTGTAGAACACCTGGCTGCCTTGTTCGGCAGAAACGGTTGCGTTCAGGGTATATACTTCGGTACCCGGTAAGCGCACCATTGCAGCGTTCAGCGGATCATCACCGGACCAGCCGTTGAATCCACCGCGCACTTCCATGACGTCACCACTGACGCGATCCATTAAGCCAAGGTCTTCGAATACCGTCATGTCAACCTGGAAAAGGATGCTGACCGTATCGGTGCCGGCAGGCAAACGATTCCACCAGTGTGGATCTCCATCATCACGCATAAGGGTTTGCGGCAAACCAGTAGTCACGAATTCACGGTTCGGATCGCCTTCCCAATTGATGGTACCGTCGGGGTTGACGATGATATATTTGAACTGCACAGTGATGTCTGCAGTGTCGCCACTGACATTATAAGTGCCATCATAAATGAAGTCGCCGTTGTTGTCTTCGAGGAAGTTGGTGGTGCCTGCACCGCCCCAACCATTAAAAGAACCGGCAATTGCTACGGTATCGCCGTTTTCCGGAACAAATGCCCCATCAGCCAAAGGCAAGCTCATGTTAACCTGCCAGGTGATGTCATTTCCGGACGGCTCGATTCTGTTCCAAAATTCTACATCGAGGGTTTGTGGAAGACCGGTGGTAGAAAATTCACGGTTCGGGTCGTCTTCCCAATTGATAGTGCCGTCGGGGTTCACGATGATGTGCTTATACTGCACTGCCGCGCCAACACTGTCTTCAAAAACTGTATAGGTGCCTGCATATACCTCGTCTCCGTCGTCGTCGGTCAGGAAGTTGCTCGTTCCTGCACCACCCCAGCCGTTGAAAGAGCCGGCAATTGCGACTGTATCACCAGCGGCCGGATCAAAACTGCCTTCAGACAGCGGGATCTGCATGTCGACCTGAAAAGTCACATCGTTGACTGCCGGTACTCTGTTCCAATAATGCAGGTCCAGCGCCAGTGGGCTACCGGTGGTGGTGAATTCACGATTCGGATCACCTTCCCAGTTCAGCGTGCCGTCCGGGTTATGGACGATGTACTTGAACTGAGCGGTTGCAACACTGTCATTCCAAACGTTATATGTTGCGGTATATACCTCGTCCCCATCGTCATCTGTCAAGAACCAGCTGGTGCCGGCGCCGCCCCAGCCATTGAATGCACCGTTGATGGAAACGGTATCACCGTCAGCTGGTTTGAAAAATTCATCTGCAATTGCCAGACTCATGTCTACTTGCCAGGATACATCGTTTTGTGCAAAAACGGCACCGGTAAGCAGCAATGAAATCAGGATTGCAAATATGCGATTCGTAACCTGAATCATTTCTTTTCCTCCGAAAGGATTAAACGTTGCGCGTGTCGGCTCAAAATGTCTCCACCCAATGTGTTCGCTTTCTGATAACTTCTCTCCTGAATAAAACGTCTGCGAAAAATGAGTAATTATGCCGAACTGCGTGAGTTAGAATTAGTTTGATTTACAGTTCCGTCACAGTTTTGGCGTCTTCTTCGATCCTCCTTAAAATGATAAATTGATTGAAAAATTGTGGATTTCCTTCAGGTGAATATAAGACTGATAGGCGTAGTCCAGATTGATTCCAAAGCCATTTCCGATTTTTTGTTTTAAACCGCCGCCAAGTGTGTATTCCTGTTCGCTCTGATTTTCATAGAGTGAACGATAGCCCCCGCGCAAAAAGATGCGCTCGTCAAACAAAGCCACTTCGCCACCAAAGTTGAGGCTCTGTTCGTTGTCGTTTGGATAGAACGCATCAACTGCCAGCGTTACCCGGTTTTCGGCGCCGAGGGCGAAATCGCGAGAGAGACCAATCTTCAAATTCAGCGGCAGGTCAAAATCATCGGTGCTGAGAATCGCGTTGACGCTTTCGTTATTACCGATGGTTGAAGGATCGATATCCTGCTGAACAATCAAATCCGATCCGCTTATCTGCATTTTTGTCCCAAAGTTTGAGATGCTGCTGCCGAGACGAATACCGTAAAACGGGGTCGTGAAGAGCGTCCCAATGTCCAGCGCAACGCCGGTAGCGCTGCTGTTCCAAATCTGTTCGTTAATAAGCTTTATGTTGCCGCCAATGGAGAAATCATCGGTTAATCTCTTGGCGTAAGTGAGTCCAAAGGCAAAGCTGGAGGCGTCAAAGAGCTGTCCGGTGCCGTTTGGATTCTGCTCGGTTGTTACTTCCATTTCGCCGACAACCATCGCGGTGACGCTTAAGCCGAAGGTCCCCATAGCGGTGGTTGGAAAGGCAATGGCCAGGTATTCAAAATTGATGTCAGCCAGCCATTCGCTATGCACAAAAAAGAGCTGCCTTTCGCCGACGAAATCCAGCGCGCCGGGGTTCCAATACATTGCGGATGCATCATCTGCCATTGAAACATATGCGCCACCGAGCGCCAGGGCTCGTGCCCCAACCGGTATGCTCAGGAATTTAGCCGCGGTAGTCCCAACTTTCGAAACATCTTCATCCTGTGCTTGAATATTGAAAGCAGACAAGATGATGCCGATGAGCAAAGAATAGATTAATATGCGTTTCACGATCTACCTCTTGTCCTTATTTGATGATTGCAAATTTGTCAATTTTTTCGCCGACACCCGGTGCTTCCAGATGGTAAATATAGATGCCGTATGAGACGGACAGATTCTCACGCGTCTGCAGGTCCCATTCTGCGCTGCCGTCCTGCAGGGAGCTATTGTGCTCGATGATGTCGACCAACTCACCGCTCACTGTAAAAATTCGAATCGTGCAGACTTGCGGCAGATTGATGAAATGAATTCTCCGTGGTCCGCGTCCGCGTTCAAACGGGTTTCGGGTTTCAAATGTTGATGCCGCGACATATGGATTCGGAACTACCCGCACATCTTCCAGGCCTTCGATTGCAGCCCGTTGATCGATGGCTTCAGCCGTCGTCGTGAATTCATAGACGTCCAGCTCAAGGAAAGGCTTGAAAAGGCGCAGTTCAACAAACTCCCCGCTCTCCGGGAAACGACGACTTGGGTCATCAAACTGGGTTGTTGTCTGATATGAGAATTGCCAGGTTGGAATCAAGTCTCCCTGGCGATTTTCTTCCAGGAAGATAATGATGTCCGTTTCAGCCGGGCGTCCGGTAAAACGGCCATCGTCCCCATCTAACTCCCAGAGGGCAAATTTGATTTCCTTGTTCTCTGTGATATTGGTGATCTTAAAGTTCACATCCTTCGGTTCCAGCTGAATCCATAGAGCTGGCGGAAAGGCCGATGGGTTGAGCAGGAAGCTATCGCTGCGTGCAATCCCGAGATTACCAAACTCAATGCGATAGTCTGCCGGATTTGGTGTGCCCTCGAGGTTCAGGAAGGCAAATTCCCGGAAGCTATAGTCGTAAATAGACGTATCGCTCCACTGACTGTTCTCGATATCCTGTTCAAGATTCTCTTCGTTGATGAACTCGATGCGGAAGCCATCCGTCAGCGGTGTTTCCCTGCCTGCGCCGACCTGCTCATTGCGATCTACCAAAACGCGCTGGTCGGTGATATCTACCAGCGAAAAATTCTTGGTTTTGATGGTGTCTCGCTGGGTGGTCGATCCTTCCGGCGCTTCAATAAGTGTGTCCTCAAAGGTAACCCGGTATGTATGATTGTCCTGGATCAGGCGCGGATCAACCACTGTGAAGCGCAATTCGCCGGTGGCTCCACCTGAGAGCTGGGTGAGATTGCCAATTTCCGGCGGGCGGTAGCCGGCAACCGGTGCGGCCGGCACCACTTCCAGCACGTTCTTGCCTAGATCCGCCTTACCAACTGCGTCAATGGTAATCAGGATCGGTGACTCTGACGGTGCAATGTTAAAACCGGGATTACCGAAGTCGAAGGACGTCAGGGCATAATAGTAGGTCTTACCATTCGTGACATCGCGATCTACATAAGAGTGCACAATGCCGGTATTGTCACCAAGCTTAAACTTGATGCCGTTGACGTCAATTGGATGAAAACCCACCCATTCATCAACCAGATCCCATTGTCGGATAGGTTCCAGAAAAGTCCGCGTACCGTCACCATCTGTGATGGTGAAGATGTCTTCAAATGCCGGGTCTTGCGCGCGATATAGGCGATACCCCTCAAAGTCTTCTGCCGGCTGTCCAAGCTTGTCCATAAAAGTGTCAAAGGATTCTTCCGCCACTGCATCCCAATACAGCGTTACCTGATTGTCGCCTGGAACCGCTGTCAGGGTTGGCACAAGTGGCGCTTTTGCGAATTGGTAGTCGGCATTATAGGTTTCCTGGGCACGTTCCCGGTTGAGCAATACGTCCAGCGTATCTTCACCCATTATGACTGCATAGGAAATTCGTCCGATGCTGCCGGAATTCAAGGGGAAGAGACCGGAGGAAACAAAGAGATCCCGGTCAGATCCCGGAATGGTCGTCGGCAAGACAAACTGCCCGGGGACCATAAATGCATTCCAGAAGAAAAGGTCCGGCCGGACATTGAAATCGATGCTGCCAGCCGGTTCCCACTGGACATTGGTAATACCAAGCTGATCCGATTCAGAAATGTCGGTTTTGTCCAGATTCGGCTCGCCAGGAAAGGGTGTTCCTGCACCGGAGGTCGGGACGCCGTCGTTCTCGCCTTCGTCGCCGGTATTGGCAACCCCATCGAGGCCAACGTCATCATTGAAGATATCCCAATCGCCATCGTTGTCAATATGGTCTTCGCGGCTCTCTTCAATCATCTCGTCGATGCCTTCATCGATGTTTTCATCAATGGCGTTATCACCGTCATTGTCGATGCCGTCGGCATAGGCCATGCCTAAATCTTCCGGTCCAACATCATAAAGGATGATATCGGTGCCGGGAACTCTATAGCGCCTGTAGATGTCGCCGGCGGCTGCATCTATAATTGCCTGGGTGATCACGCTGCTGCTGTCTTCGCCATTGCCGTCGTTGTCGATATTGTCCGCAAATGCGGAGAGCAGGTCGTCGCTCTGGACCATGATCAGGTGAATATCGCCATCCTGCAGATCGTCAGTTTCCGGATTCGGCGGCCAGCGATTCCACTGATCACCAACAGCGTCGTTCACCATTTCCTGGCTAACAACCGGGCTGCCTGGTTCACCGTTACCGCTGTTGTCGATACGGTCTGCATAGCCAACGCCGCTTTGTCCGATGAAAGGTATATGGGTGGAGTTTTCGTCGATCAATCCATTGCCGTTGTCGTCGATCAGGTTTGTCTGATCTTCACCGGCAATCAGCTCCTCAGTAATTACCGGACCGACTTCTCCGTCGCCATCGTTGTCGATTCGATCAATAGCAATGCCCGGCGTCTCTAGGAAGGAAACGCCACCAGCGCCAATCTGTCGTCCACCGCAGCCAATGCCATCGGAGTCGCGGAAAAAGGCGATGTCATTGGTCAGGCTGAAGCCAATCAGGTCATCCTGCGCGTCGCCGTCACCACCAACCAGGTCCGCCAGCCAAATTGTGAAGGCCATACGCTCATAATCGGTTGTACCGTCATTCTGAATATTGTGAATCAAGTAGATTACATCATTTACCAGGATCTGCGACCAGGCCATGACGCGCATTTCTGTGACGAGCGCCAGGCCACCGCGGGACGGGTCTGTGGCATCCGGCTGAAAGGTTGCCAGCCAGCGATCATAGTTGTCGTCGCCCATTTTGAAGAAGAGTTCCTGGTCGGCGTTAAAAATATCTTTCCCGAAGAAGCCATTCCACGAGCCAACCCAGCCCGGGTCCGTCTCGTCGCCGAATTTGTCGGCCCAGCCATCCGTCGGCCAGCTCTGCGGATCTGTACTCTTGGCGATACCGAGGGTCTGGATCGCGTTGCGATAATCCGGGTTGTTGTAGCCGGGAATTGGTTCATGACTCCAGGATTCACCTGACGGACTGGAGCGGAATTGCACGATATCGACAATTTTCTGCTCCTCACCGTTAATGTCCTCAACCAGGGCGCCATAGAACATCCCGGTTAGCGCGATGTAAGTACAGCTGGAGTTCTTCGGCCACTCGTAAGGCACGGCATTCGGTACCGAGCCGGTTCTGCCGGTGAGACCGGAGTTAAAAATAGTGGCCCGGATGTTGTTGCCGTCGATATCCGTTTGGCGGCGTAGCGTCGGGTCGACGCGTTCCTTGCTGGGAACATGCTGGGCAAGCGCCGGTAGAGATACCATGATGGCAAGGATCACGCATACAAAAAGTGTAAAGCGCGGCATAGTCTGTTTCCTGTTTTCGAGACGTATTGGTTTCTTCATTAAATGTCCACCTTCAGGCCGAGTTGAATTTGGCGCGGAGCAGACAGGTAGTCCGGACGAATGATAAAAAAGGTCTGGGTATCGCTCGGTGCATCGAGGTTGCTTGTGGCGCGGCCGGTTGAACCATAGACCTCTGTTTCGTTTGCGCGATCAAAAAGGTTGAGAATGCGCGCAAAAGCCTGAAAACGAAAGTTGTTCATGGTGAAGTTCTTGTGCAGGCGCATATCTGCCACGAAGAAGTATGGCTTGCGCAGGCTGTTCTTGCGAATGTCGCGCGATGCGGTTTGGCCAACCAATTGTGCCTGTTGAACAACCGGGGTGTAGGGGAGACCGGTATTAAAGCGGCCGATTGTGCTAAGCCCCCAAGTTTGTCCTCCTACATAGAAGGAGGCATTGACGTTGTGAGTCTGATCCCAATCGAGCGGCGACAGTTGCAGTGTCGGCTCGAAATTGCTGTTGATCTGAAAAAATTCTTCTTCTTCACCGGAATTGGTGCCGTCGGCTACCTGGTATTGATAGACGATGTCGAATGAATAATTGTCGCGGAAGCGCTTACCTAGAGATAAGGTGACGCCGCGGACATTCGAATAGTCGCGATTGACGTGCATGGCGTAGGTTGCACCAGGAATGTAGGTGGTAATCACCCCGCTGGTAGTCACCCAATTGCGCACATCGCGGTAAAAAGCCGTGACGTCAATTTTGTAGTCGCTGGCAATTTGCTGCTGCAAGCCAAGCTCATACTGAACAGTTTCTTCCGGCTTCAAATCCGGGTTGCCAAATGGCCCGTAGGTGCCGGCAATAGTGCGGATCTTATAACCGGGATTCTTATATAGGTTGTTGAAAGCCGGGATCTGCAAAAAGTGCCCGAAACTAAAGTGAATTGTTCCGTTCGCCGTAATCGGATAGGCAATACCCAGTCGCGGACTAATCTGGGTTTTCGACGTCGCGTCTTTATACCAGATCGCTTCCCGCTCTGCGAAGCTTAATTCCTGGTTTTCAGGCAGCAGCGGATTGTAAATGTCCGGATCCTGAGGGTCTGCCGGCACTTGGCCGCGGGAGTCAAAGTAGTCAAAGCGAATACCAGCATTGATGATCACCGATTCGTATTCGATCTTGTCCTGGATATAGGCGGCAAACTGCACTGGCGATTCGTTGTATCTTTTGCGATCAAACTGATCAATCGTCGGGATTGCCGGTTGGAAAGGGCTGATTATGATGCCGTTTTCGTTTACTGCCGGAATCAGGTTGTAATCATCAAGAAATAGCTCGTGATACTGCACTTCGATACCGGTCTTGATCAAATGCACATTGGTGAGCTGAGTGGTGTAATCAAGTTTGCCAATGTAAGTATCTGTGATGCGATTAAAGCGCTTCAGGTTGGTGCCGGCAGTCTTGAATGTAAATGCACCAGCGTCTTGCAGCGCCGGATCCTGATAGCGGGAATCAAAAGGGTCTTCATAGAGATACTCGTTGAACTCGCGATTAAAATACGAGAATTTGAGATCGTAGAAGCTGCGGGATGACAGCGTATGGTTCATACCAAAGCTGATGCTGTAAGCATCATTAAATTTGAACACGTTTGCTTCGGGGACCAAGCGGAAGCTGTGGTCGTAATCCTGGAATTCTTCGCTGCTGCCGAGGCCTTCCAGCGTAAATTTCAGCGTGGGCACAGCAAACCAGGTTAACTTGGCCTGAGCAGTGGTCCGTTCGCGGCTATTCATTGGCACCGCATCAAAAGAGGCAATTGGATCGTCGGGATCAAGTTCTTCGAAGGGGACGAGAAGTTCGCCGGTGGTTGAGAAAGCGTTAGCGCCGTATCTATACCCTTCTTCAGAAAAATGGCGGGCGGAAGCCACAAACGTCATTTTTCCGTTGGTCAACGGTACTGGTCCGGAAACGGTACCGGCAAAGTTGTAGTCTTCGTTGGCGTTGACATCATCGATATTATAGTAAAGATCGTCATTGTTGCTAACATAATCTGCTGAAAAAGTTTCGAAACTGGCTTTGTAATCCTGTCCGCCATCCTTGGTAACGATGTTAACGATGCCGGACATAGCGTTACCGTACTCGGCGTTAAAGGTTCCGCTAATCACCTGCAGTTCCTGCACGCTTTGGTTCTCGACGGCAATGCCTTGGGAATTGTCGAAGTTATCGGTTACCGGCACGCCATTGACCCAGTAGGCAATTTCCGAGGTGCGTCCGCCGCGAATGTGAAATTCGCCGTTTTCACCCTGGGTAACGCCAGCCTGAATACCAATTACATCTTCCAGGTTAACGACCGGGAGCTGTTCGATTTTCTCAGCCGAGACGCGTGCTTCCGAAGAGGTGAGGTCCTTCTGCACAAGCTCACGGTCTGCCTGTACGATGATTTCTTCACCGAGCTCCACGGTGGCAGTGCTTAGCGAAAAATTTTGCCTGGTGGTCAAGTCAACAGACACGCTGATATTGGCCGTTTTCAGGGGCTGATAGCCAATATATTCGACAGTCAAGGTATAGACGCCGGGCGGCACGTTCAGGATGATGTAGGTGCCATCTACGTCCGTTGAGGCGCCAAGTGGCTGCCCGTCAACAATGACGTTCGCACCGACCAGTGGATCGCCGGTATCCTTGTCCTTGACAATACCGGTGATTTTACCGGTTGTCCCGCCGTATGCTGTTGAGATCAGCAATAAGGCCGCGAACAAGGCGCTGATACAGGTTGACAAACGCATAATCTCTCCCCGGATAGATGTATTTAAATGAGTGAAAGTTCGTTAACTGTCTCTGTATGAATTGTCCATTCAGTTTGGCTGCGCAACTCATTGATCAAGTCTCTAAACACTTCTTTTTGGCGAAGTGCCCGCAAGGTCTCCGTAATTTGCGGTGCTGCTTCTGCAAGGCTCATGTTTCGCCGCGGCTTCAGGTCGAGGAGACGAACAAAAAACCAGCCGTCTTCGATCTTTTTCGGGCCCAGGACTTCGCCTTTTTTCGCAGTAAAAATGGCCTCGCTCCAGTCGCCAAACTTGCCTCTCGGTACCCAACCCAGTTTGCCCTGATGCTTATCGCTGTCCGGCCATTGCGACCATTTCAGGATCAGGGATGTGAAATCTGCCCCTTTCCTTAATTGTCCCGAAATCGTTTGCGCTCGTATCGAATCACGCACCATCAATAGCTGAACATTTGCTTCATCCGGAAAATAGAACTGGTCGCGGAACTGACTGTGATGATCGCGGATGGCTATTTGCGGGACGGTAACAGTGTCATACAGGGCGTTTTGCAATACATGGAGCTTCTCAAGGCGAATTGCGGCGCTGGCGCTGCGAACAACCTGTTTCTGCTCATCAAAATCGTTTTTCAGTGCATCAGCAAGCATGAGTTCACGAGCGAGTAGACCCCGCAAAATGTTCTTTACTCCCACAGAGGTTTGGCCGCGACGAACCTGGCCGAGCTGTAATTCTCCGAGATGCTCGAGGGTAGTGGCCACGTCCCAGCGGATATCCTCCGTTGTCAGACAGGGTTTTTGTAACACGCTTTCCGGCAGCTCCTGTCCGGGACGAAACATCAATGAGTCGCCATCTTCGCTGCCTAGCGCGCCGGTGATGATGTCGGCGAGCTGCTGCAGGCCCTCTGGATGGTAAACGACGTCGGTGGATTCAATCAATCCCGTCAGGAAGGCACGCTCATGCAAAACCGTCTTTTTCCATTTGAGATAGCGGCGTATGTGCTTTTTTTGTTCTGCAAATTGGGTTTCGGTTATCATCGGCATTCTGCGACGATCTTCGACCTTGATAATGCTGTAGCCATAATCGGTTTCCACAGGCTGGCTATAGCTGCCTGCCGGGGTTGTGAAGGCAGCCTCTTCGAAAGCCGGGTCCATGTCGCCCATGCCGAAGAAGCCCAAATCTCCACCGGTTGATGCCAGTAGCGGATCGCTAAACGTCGTCCTGGCAAGTGAGTGGAAAGATTCGCCCTTTTCCAGCTGCGCATAAATGCTGTCCGCAGTCGCCCTGTCTGCCGCGTAGAGGTGACGGGCACGTAATCGCTCGTTAAATTGCGCAAATCCCTTTCGCAGCTCTTCTTCAGTCAAAGTCACTTGATTGTCGATCATGTGTCGTCTATATGCTGCAAGAATTGCCTGACGCTTTCGGCGGTCAGCGCGCAAATCGAATTGTTTGCCCTTGGCCAGCCCTAATTGATCGGTATAGTCTGCAAGCAGATACTCGTTGATCATATTATTGAGCACTTGATCGCGAACGCGTGGGGAGTCATCGCTGCCGCTGGTGAGAATAAAATCGCGAAAGCGGGGGAGAAAGTCGGTGCTGGTAATCTGGTGATTTGCGACTTCCGCAAGGACAATCGGCGCCGGATCTTGCTCACATCCGAGCAGCAGAAATATGCCGCAAGCAATCAAATAAGCGCTGCATCGTGCCCGGCGCTTGATGTTGGAATATCGCATTACCATTACGATAACACTCTTAAAATAAGAAGACGGAGGCCACTTCTGGTCCATGAATCAACATGGGGTCGAAAATGAAATGATGATAAAGAAGTAAAGTAAGTGGCTGTTTATTAGATGCTTAGAATGTTACTTTTTTATTCAAAAATACGACACTCTAAAATGAGTAACTCAATTTATAAAAATTCATCAATCTGTCAAGCAGAAATTATAAAAATGATAACGTTAAGGCAGGCTTTTAAGCAGCTCCGCAGCCGGGCCATAGCCGGGTGTAATCTGTAGCGATTTCCCGATGGATTCTCGAGCGGCAGCGAAGTTTCCGGTGTTGGCATAATTCAATGCCAACAGGTAAAACGCTGACGAGCGCTGGGCTTCAGATAATTGCCGGTTGAGCGAATCCAGATGGACTGCCTGCTGCAAGTAGCGCCCGGCGTCAGCAACCATATTGCGCACGGTGTGTGCATGACCAGCCTTTAAAAGCAGCTCAGGATTGTCGGGCTCTGCCTGCAATGCGTTAACATACCATCGTCGGCCAATTTCATGGCGACCTTTAGTCATATTCAAATCACCGACCTTCATCATCGGTATGGCATTGTCCGGGAAGGCATTATTGACGGCGCGATATTCACGAATGGCGGCGTCGAGATCATTTTGCTCGAGGTAATGGTCGGCCAGACGATAGTGCGCAGCGTCCCAAAACAAATGTTCGTCGAGATGCTGCCTGGCCAGGGCCAGGATAGCCGGATCGTCAACTGTGTTTGTATCCTCCATGATATGCTCGGATGTGAATGGCCAGCGCTGAATAAGCAGCCCGACCCGCTGTTGCCCCAAAGCGAGATCCAGATCCGTGATACCCCCTGTCTCCTTGCGGTAAAAATCCAGCACCTTACGAACTTGAATGGGCTTAAGTAGGGGATTGCGGTAGACGACCGGCTCCAGTGGATTGTTGAACTGTATGGTATAGAGTGCTTCGTAAAACGCCTGAGCCATCAAACGATATCCGTCAAAGTTCGGGTGCAAATGCTCGTGAAAGAGCTCTTTTCCGGGGATGCCGCCCACCGCTTCGTCAAATATCGAAGCCATGTCCAGAAACGGAACGTTCTCATCACGGGCAACTGCATGTATGGCCTCGTTAAAATTGAGCGGTGCGCGAAAGCGCAGCATGTCGAGATCGTTGGCGCGTTCAAAATGGGCGCCGGCACCGGCAATGTCATTCAGCTGAAGGCTGGCCCGGCCGCGATAGTAAGCCAAATCTGCCAGTGTTGAATCAATGTGCTCCAATTCATTGAGATTTTGTAAGGCTGCTGCGGACTGGTCGATACTGATCTGTGTCATGGCAGTCTTCAGCAGTTCCGCTGCCCGTGCAGAATCCTCCGGCTGAATCGATGAGCTGTGCGCGGAAACAAAGGGCTTATGATCCTTCAGGTTGGCGACAAGATTGCTGACTACCACGTAGACACTATCGTTCCGGGCAGTGCGAATGATTTCACGAAGATTCTCCTGGAGTTGTGTCCGGGCGGCTTTTACAAGCTCACTATCCAGGGGAATAGCCTGCCTTTTGGTCATCAGGCGCATCAAGCTGGGGTCTGCCGGTTGGCTTTCTGATACGAAAAAGCCGGTAGCGCCGCGAAGCGCCTTTCGCAGCAGTTTGAATGCATACATTTGCCGGGCTTTGAGATACAACACCTTGAGGGAGCGGCTGCGAACCGGGCTTTGAGTCGACGCCACGCCCAGCGCGCCGTAGAATTCATTATGACCCATATAAATCAGCAGGGCATCTGGTTGCAGCTGAAGTATCTCCGGCATCAGGTCCAAAAATGTATAGCTGTTCACGGCAGAGATGCCGAGATTGATGACATCCACTTTGTTGTCCATTAATGCTTGCCGCAGCCGCCATTCCAGTTGAAATGGAAAAGTTGCATTGATCTCATAAGGGAATCCTGCTGTCGTTGATCCACCGATACAAACCACACGAAGCTCATTCTCTGCTTTGTTGGCGGGAATCAACTGTTCTTCCAGTTCGGGACGTAAATGGTCGGGCAAGTCAAAATAGCGGCGAGTCACCTGGCTGTTTAGAACGAGCATCTCCTTGCCGTCTATGACTTCACGGGTATAGAGCGGAATATCCTCGCCAAGGCCGAAAAAACGCAGGGTTAGTTCCAGGAAAAACAGGAACATCAGCGGTGCAAGCAAGAGGCCAATGCGCATCGGCCAGGAGGTTTTTGTGTTGTATGTTGCCATATTGCGTTAGATTTGTGGTTGATTTTCTCTGCGTTTCAGCATCTGTTATCCCCCCTAATGTCCCCCCGGGGGACATTAGGGGGGATAACTTATTTCTTACGACTTTGCCGTTTGCTCTCGATAAACGCCGCCAGTTCCTTGCTGCGAGGATAATCCGGGCGATTGCTGAGGATTTCCCGTAAGAGGCTTTCTCCGCTGTCCAAATCGCCATTGAACACGTGCGCTTCAGCGAGCTTGAACATGACGTCAAGGTCGCCTGGCTTAAGCTGCAGCGATTCGCGAAAGTAGGGTATGGCCGCAGGTGCTTGCTGCATCATCATGTGAATGGTGCCGGCAAGCTGTGAGGCATAGGCCGTCTTCTCCAGCTGCATACCGGCCTTTAATGCCGCCAGGGCCTGAGCCGGGCGCTGCATGCGCATCAGGGCGCGCGCCATAAATGTATATGGTGAAGCATTCATTGGCGTGGCAGTAATCAGCGCCTGATATTCCCGCGCTGCTGCCGGCCAATTGTTCGCTTTCTCATAGTGCCGGGCCATTTCCACGTGCATTTTTTCCCAGCTTAACTCATTCTGCCAAAAACGCAGCGCCAGTTCCTGCTCCTTGCTGGCATTGGGAATCTGTACATCACTCTTTGCGCCGGGCGACTTGTCCGTAAAGGGCCAGCCGCGCTTGAGAAAATCGATACGGATTTTGGCGAATTCCAGGTCAACGCGGGTGACTCCGATTTGTTTCCGCCAGCTTGCATCAATTGCGCTACCGCGACGAGCCGGTCCGATGATCCCTGATTCGGCGATGGCCTCGGCAAAGGCTTCGGCCATTAAGCGATAACCGGGCAGGTTGGGATGCAGGTGCTCCAGGAAAAGATTGTTGCCGGGGATTTTGCCGGGAGATGCCGCCTGAAATCGCTCTTTCACCGGCACGTAGTGCAGCTCACTGGACTCGGCAATTGCTCGTACAGCTTGATTGATATGCTCAGTGGCCCGAAAGCGCAGCCCGTCATAGTCCTTTGCGCGTAGATAGGACTGATAAGCTGCCGCGGTATCTGCGATTGCCAACTGAGCCCGGGCGCGTAAAAAATACTGCGTCGCCGCCAAGCTATCCAGTTTTACAGCATCGGAAATCGCTGAAAGCGCTGCTGAATAATTCTGTTCGTTAATGGCTGATGCCGCAGTTTGTATCTTTGAATGCCATGCATCTTTTCCAACCTCTTCGGCAAATGAGTTTACAAATGGTGGCTGGTCTCGCAGATTGCTGACGACTGATCCGGCAAATAGCTCAATGTTATTCGCCTGGCAAAACTCGGCAATGTCCTGCAGGTTGCCCTGGAAATTGGTGGCAGCTAGTCTGACCTCCGGGGCGTTGTAGGGGATTGAACGCTTGCCGGCCATTCGCGCCATCAAAGTGCCTCCATTATTACCGGCCGGCTTGCTATCACTGAAAATGAGGCCGCGTAATCCATTGAAAAGACCTCGAAACAACTGGAAGCTGCGATAATGACGCAGCTTCAAATAGGTGTTGACAAACCAGCGTGACTGGCCGAGCGATTCAGTCGAGGCGATTCCGAGTCCGCCATAAAATTCGTTGTGTCCAGCATATATAATGTAGGCATCCGGTTGATATTCGGCGAGGCTAAGCGCGATTTCGCGCACCGTATAGCTGGACACCGCCGGCATTGCCAGGTTCATAATCTCAATATGCTTATTAGGGTAATATGCTTTCAGAATCAATTTCAGGATTGAAGGAAAGCTGCCGTTGTATTGATACGGATATCCGGCTGCCGTGGAGCCGCCGAGCACAAATATTCGATAGCTGTCTTGCGGTTTCTCTTTCAGGATAGCATCTGTGAGGGCTACTTCCGGAGTCACCTGGCCGGCTGGAAAATAGCGTTGACCCAGTGCCGGGTTGACCGCTAGATAGTTGGTGTCGCTTTGAAAAGGCACCAATATCTCAAAAGACTCGCCATAATCTAACATGCGGAGTCCGCCTTCGAGCAATAGGAGCAGCAGCAGGGGAGCGGCGACAAGTGCAAGGCGAATCAACCATTCATTTTTGAGTGGCGCTGCGGATTTGGTTTTCTTCGTCATCTCGATGGATGTTATCTCAATGCTATGATGCCATAGGGTGGTAGATTGATGTTATCGCCATTCTTTCGTTCCCGATAGCGGACATGCCTGGAGCTGTTGTTTGCCAAAATCTTAACGAGTCGTTTTGAGTCATCATAGCGAATAACAAGTAGGCTTGGCATTTCTTCAACTGCTTCCATCGTCAGATCCCCTTCGACGATAACCGGATTTGCGCGCCGAAATTTAATCCAATGCTGATAATAAGCAAACAATTCATCATTGAATTGCACGGCGTCTGAGGAGCGCTGATGAAAAAGGGGGTGCGCCTCTTCATTGTCATATTGCAATTCCGGCCAAACCATGGGCTTGCGGGGACATGGATCGTCGCCACCCCACATACCTGCTTCACCACCGTAATAAATCATTGGCGCCCCGGGAAGCAGTATCTGTAGGGCAACGATCAATTTCAGGCGCTGCCATTCCTGTTCGTTTGGACGTCGAACATTATAGTCCGGATTATATATGGCACTGGCGTTATGATCATAAAAGCCATCGGGATTCACGACCTGCGATGCAATTCTGTCAACATCGTGGCTGTCAAGCAGGTTCTGTGAAGCCAGCATGTGGGCCCTGCCGTAATTTTCTTGAATCGTGCGGATGCTGTCGATAAATGCCATTGTTGAAATCTGCCGTTTCTGATCGATGACGTATTTCTTCAGGGCACGTGCAACCCGATAGTTCATCACCCCGTCAAATGCCCCGTCGAACCAGGGGGCAGCGTTGACCATCTTGTTGTTCTGCCAGTCTTCCCACCATAGCTCACCGGTGAGGTAGGCATCCGGGTTGATATCCTTAACCCAACCACGAAACTTCTTCCAGAAATTGATATGCACTTTTTCGGCAACATCGAGGCGCCAGCCGTCGACGCCGTCCGAGGGATCACCATCACCGTTGGGATCCATCCAGCGGCGGATGATCTGATGGAAATAGTTGGCGACCGGTTCAACCAGACCATTCTCATCCTGGCGAACTTCCGGCAAATCATCTGCGCCGCCCCAATTGACATAGCGAAACTCGTTTTCTGGCGTTGACGGATCGTCCCATGCCTTGATCGTATACCAATCTTGATACGGAGACTTCGCTTGATGCTCCTGCAAATGCCGGAATGCCCAAAAGTTGTTACCGGTGTGATTAAAGACCCCATCGATGATGATTTTCATACCACGTTCGTGGCAAGCTTCAATAAGGCGTAGAAATAGCTTGTCTGCCGCTGTCCACTGCCAGGATGTTGGATCAAGCGGGTCTTCGGTTTCCCAAATCTGTCGATCTCCGGCGGGGTCCGGGCCAAAATTGTTATCTACGTGGCGATAAATGGCGGTGTCATATTTGTGTAGCGAGGGTGACTCAAATATCGGGTTGAGGTAAATGGCCGTTATGCCCAGATTCTGAAGATAGTCGAGCTTGTTCAGGATGCCTTGCAGGTCGCCCCCATAGCGCCGCAGACCGGCGGAGAGATTAAAAGACGGCTTGCCTTCTTCCGCATAGGTAAAGCGTTCGTGCCAGGCAATATTTGTTTCCCAGGGTTGGAGCTGATACCAATCGGAGGTCCAGGGGTGAATTTGCCAATCATCCGGCACAAAATAGGGCCAGGCATTGGCCATCTCGGCAGGGCCCGGGTCGTTGTTGCGGTCGCCATTGAAAAACCGTTCCGGGAAGATTTGATACCAAACCGCATATTTGGCCCATTCCGGCGGCGAATGGGGGGGCGCTGTAGCAGATTTCGCGGCATCATCTGCAGATAGTGAGCATGTCGCCAGCAAGACAATAAATATCGAGATATTTTTCATGAATCGAATATAAACGATGTCGAAATCATTTGAAAACGGAAATTCTCGACATAAGATTGCGATTTTGTAATCAGGATTATGGTATTTTGCTCACTGGCTGTAGAAATTGATAGGCAACTCAAATTTTATGTCCCATTATGCGGGAATGACAATTGATTTTTTGCGCCGATTCTGGTTGCAGAACACATGAATTTGTTCTCAAACGGGTTGATTTTCATGCCCTCCTTGAGAAGTTTTGCACAAAATGTGTTTGCGGTTGCCTTAAAATAAAATAATTGTAAATTAAGAGTGCTATGAAGGCGTCCTAAATCTAGAAGCCTCATACTTGTTAACTGTATGGATCTTTTGCAATTGTGCTTTCGATTGTTGGGGGACAAAAGAAAGGGGGACTTCTTGTTTCAATCTCTAGGGCGCTGGTGCGCCGTTCTGTTTTTCCTCGTTCTTATCAGCCAAACCGTTCTGGCAGGAACTACCGGTAAGGTCATTGGACAAATAACCGATTCCAGATCCGGAGAGCCGCTTATCGGCGCCAATGTCGTGCTTGAAGGCACGTCGCTTGGTGGGTCAACCGATGTAGATGGTTTTTTCTCTATTATCAATGTACCGCCCGGCACCTATAAATTGACGGTCGAGTATATCGGTTATGCATCTCACTCGGTTGGCAACGTTCGGGTAAGTGTGGATCGCACCACGACCCAAAATGTAAAATTGTCCTCAGAGGCGGTAGAAGGCACCGAGGTCATTGTTGAAGCCAGTAGACCGGCTGTCGAGATGGACCGCACCCACAGTGCTTCAATTGTCTCAGCGGAAACAGTTGAGCTGATGCCTGTAACCGAGATCGAAGAGGTCCTGGAATTGCAGGCCGGCGTTGTAAGCACCGGCGGCGAATTGCACTTCCGCGGTGGTCGTGCCCGCGAAGTTGCTTACATTATAGATGGTGTTCCGGTTACCAATGCATTCGATCAATCTGGTGGTAACAATGTAACCGTCGAAAATTCCATGATTGAAGAGCTGGAAGTGATCAGTGGTACCTTCAATGCGGAATACGGTTCAGCGCAATCCGGAATCGTTAATATTGTCACCAAGCGCCCGGCTTCTACCTGGAAAGGGAGCTTCCAAACATTTATTGGCGATTTTATAAGCGGTCAGGAAGAAACCTACCTGGGCGTTGATGAAATAGATTTTCTCTCCGAAAAAGATTATCAATTCAGCCTTAGTGGACCGCTTATCAGCGAAAAACTGGGCTTCTCTGTTTCCGGACGCTACAACGATTTTCAGAGCCTGGATTGGTTCGAGCGCCGTTTTAATCCTATAGACGGCTGGCGGATTCAAACCTATCGATACTGGGCGAATAATCAGCCCACGACTGATCCCGATGGGGTGATCTTTATTCCGGACTCCCTGTCCACCGGCGACCTGGCTCGCGGCCCCCTGCGCACGGGCTTCTCCGGTTCCATCAACACCAAATTGCTCTTTGTTCCGCATCCGAAGCTGACTTTCAGTTACCAGATGTTCGGTTCCTTGCGGGAGACCGAAGGCGCGATTGATCCCCTGAACAATGGCGCAGACGCTTTCCGGCGCTATGCACCGGACGAGGCCGGAACAACGCGGCAAATTGCCCATTCACATTTCTTCCGGGCTCAGCATTTCCCGACGGATAACTTCTTCTACAATTTCGCCTTCTCCTATCAGCGCAATGACGGCGAGAACTTTTACCGCAAGGATAACCTCTTTGCAGATGCACCGGGCGACGCCGGTATACAGCCTATCTCGGCTGGCTCCAACGGCTTCTTGCTGGGCGGCACTGGTGGGTATTGGGCCGACCAGGATGGCAAGAATTTCGTTGATCAATATCTCGTTAGCGGAGATTTGAACTGGCAAATCAACAAATACAACTTTATAAAGGCCGGATTTATTGCCAAGCAGCACTGGATCAATGTATACGGCCGGGGCGTGCGTCTCTCCGATGAATGGCGCAACAATTCATTCGGCGAAATCACCCCATTTTATTTCAATTTTGACACCGGGGAACTGGTCAATATTATCCCGGCCTTCTACGAGAATTTCGGTGACTATTGGAATGCCATGCAGGGATTTTGGCGTCATTGGGAGCTGAACAATGGCACCTTTGATCCGTTAACAAACACTTTTACACCGGCGCAGCGCTTTGAAGAAATCGGTCTGGATGAAGTTGCCCTTTATCGTGATTACGATATTAAGCCGATTGAAGCAGCGTTTTATGTCCAGGACAAGTTGGAACTCGGCGACGACATTATCGTTAATGCCGGCTTAAGATTGGATATTTTTGACCCAAATAACGCAGTGCCGATTAACTTCAGGACGGAGTCTTTTAATCTCGGCAGAGAAGCAAATCTGCAAGATGCAAGCACCAAGTATCAGCTAAGCCCCCGTCTGGGAATTTCATTCCCGATTTCGGCTACCGGCGCTTTCCATGGCTCATACGGACATTTCTTCCAGATGCCCAGTTTTGCCTTCATGTATAACGAGCCGCTGGTTGTGTTGACCCCGATTCAATTAGATGGTCGGACCTTGGGGAATGCAGACCTTAAACCTGAAAAAACAATCGCTTACGAGATTGGTCTTCAGCAAGAAATTACCTCGACGATTGCCGTTGATATCACCGCCTATTACAAGGATTTCCGCAACCTGCTTGGACTGGAGCGAATCAACACGATCGACAACGTCAGCTATAACCGCTATGTGAACCGTGACTATGGGAACACCAAAGGTATCACCTTTGGATTTACGAAGAGCGGCGGACTGATTAGCGGCGGTTTGAACTACACGCTGGCGTTTGCCAACGGCAGTAACTCCGATCCGAACACCCTTCTATTGATCAATACAGCCAGCCAGATTAGTGGTGAAGACGTTGTATTCGTCGATCGTCAAATACGGGCCCTGAACTGGGATCAGCGCCATACCGGCAATGCTTATATCAACTTCGCCAAGCGGGGTAACTGGAGCGTCGGTCTGGTTGGATTCCTCAATTCCGGGGTTCCTTTTTCACCTACCTTTGTCGGCAAGTTCGAAATTCCGGAACGTGAATACCGCAATACCGATACCCAGCCAACGCGCTGGAGTGTCGATCTGAAAGCAAAAAAACACCTCAATCTCTTTGGCTTGAAATCCAGTCTGTTCATGCAGGTTGATAATCTCTTCGATCATTTGAACCACGAAGAAGTTTATCGGAGCACCGGTCAGGGAGATGAAGTAGCGGTATTGCCTTTTGAATTGGCCTTTATCCTTCAAGATTTGGTAAACGAAGGCCTGTTCAACTATGATGAAACGATTTTGAATCCGGACAACTTTTCTCCGCCGCGGAGAATTCAAATGGGACTTGAATTCAAGTTCTAGTTGTAAAAATAGTTGACCGGCAGTTCCGTTTGAACTTTGAATCGAACCTTCTGTCACCACCTTATAGAAAGAGAAGGACTAGCAATGTCGAAAGCAATATCATTAGATATCTCAAATAGCTTGAAGCGACTACCGCGTATTCTGCTGATGTTGGCGTTAAGCCTGACTGTTGTTTATCCGCAGGCCAGCCACAAGCTCGGCAATGATACCGAAATTCAGGGCTCTTTGCAGACGACACGGGGCTTCAACAAGCGCAGTAGTCAACAGGAAGGGCATGCCAAATACATTCGCTTTACGCAGCACGATGGAAACCTGGTTGCAGGGAGCATCGTAAACGCCGGCCTGCTTTCCTATAGTCAGATTGGAAATGATACCCAGGGGCGGCGCATTGGTTGGCCAAAGGGCGCTAATTTGTCCAGCTATATCTTTGGTTCCTATTTTTGGGTTGCCAGCGAGGTGTTGGGATCCACCGGCGATACCATTCGTATTGTGTCTGATTATTACCGGATCGGCCAGGAGCTTGCCCCCGATGGCACACACTATTATGCGACGATGCCATTGCCTACCTATTACAACCTCGATCAACCGGATGCCCAGGAAACGCCGCTGGTATATGGTGTGAGTGAAGACGTTGGTGTTGACGGTTTGGCAGCTACCAATGATTTTGGTGAAGGCGACGGTATTCTTCAGCCGGCCGAGGATTATAATGATAATGGTGAACTGGATTTACGCATTCAGAATACGGTTGGCTGGTTTGCGATTAGTCATCGCCGCGAAACCTGGCCGGAGTATTGGCCTGTTGGCACTTACCCTGGTGACAACCGCATGGAAGGTGATATGGTGCCCGGACCGCGCGCCGGACGTTGGAATGGCGAGTTTGGCGCTTTCCCACGCGCCGACCAGGAATCTTACTACGCGATGGATGATCGCGAAAATGATGAATTTGAATACTTCCCCTTTCCTAACGACACGCGGGGATGGCCTGATGGCCGGCGTGGGCTGGGAATAAGCACTGAAGCGCGTGCTTACCAATGGAATGCTCGTCTTGCTGAGGATATCATGATCGGAATCTACGATATTAGCCTCGCAAAGTATGATGACGGCACGCAGGCGAAGCCGCTTGAAAATGCAATTGTCGGTATGTATGTAGATCCGGATATGGGCGGCTCCTTTAGCAATGATGATGCTGCCTTCCGCCAGGATGAAGACATCACCTTTACCTGGAACCGCTCGTTTATCTCTAACACCGGTTTGCCACTTGGATACTTTGGATTTGCCTTCCTTGAGAGTCCCGGTTTACCCAATGACGGCATCGATAATGACGGGGATGGCCTTATAGACGAAAGTCAGAACAATGGCATTGATGATGATGGCGACTGGACCGCATGGGAAGATTTGAACGGCAATGGTGTTCCTGACAATGAAGATACCAATTTTAACGGCGTGCTGGATCCTGGTGAAGATATCAATGAAAACGGGATCCTTGATATCGAGCCGGTCAACGATGACGTTGGCTCTGACGGTATTGGACCGGAGTTCTTTGAGTATGCCGGACCGGATGCTGATGGCACTGAATCAAATGGTATACCTGATGACGGTGAGCCGAACTTCGAGTTCACGGACAATGATGAATCGGATCAGGTTGGCCTGACGAGCTTCTATCTTCGCGATACCGGTCAGGAAATTGCCAACGATGAGCTTTACTGGAATATGGAGATCTTCCCCGGTACTTTCTTTACGGAAGACAACTATCAGCGCGATATTGCATTCTCCTACGGAAGCGGCTTTATCAGCTTCGACGAGCAGGAGCCGACACACCGCTATGCCATTGCGATGCTCTTCGGGAATGACCTTGATGATATCCTCCGAAACAAGCGAACCATGCAGGTGATTTACGATAACGACTATAGCTTTGCCCGTCCGCCACGGCAGCCGCGCTTGCAGGCCACCGGCGCAGATGGCCGGGTTTTCCTGGAGTGGGATGATATTGCCGAACGTTCTCGTGATCCGATTTATGGCTTTGATTTTGAAGCATATTACGTTTATCGCAGTACTGAAGCCTCATTTAATGAAATCAAGACCATTACTGATGGTTTTGGTAATCCGCTACTCTTCAAGCCGATGGCAATTTTTGACCTGGACAATGGTCTGCGTGACTTGCACCCGGTTCGCCTGGGTAGTGAAATCGGCTCCGGCAGTGATCTTGGTGTTGCCTACAATATGGGAACGGACAGCGGTCTGGAACATTTCTTTATCGACACAACCGTGACCAATGGCCGCACTTATTACTATGCAATAGCGAGTATTGATCAGGGTTATCACCCTGATTTCTTCCCGCAGATTTCTGAGAAAGAGAATCTGTCAATCATATCTCCGACGGAATCGCCAGTCAATATTCAGACAGATCCTTTGGGTCGTGCCTTTGCATTTGATCCCAATACCGCGGAAGTAATTCCCACCGAAACCTCTGCCGGTTGGGTCGCGCCTGACGTGACTGCTGACGGCGTAAAGCAAATCGCCGGAACCGGAACCGGTTCAATTCTGGTTGAGGTGTATAATCCGCTGGTTGTCAAGACAGGCGAATCCTACCGCGTTTCATTTGGAGATGACGGCTCTTTTGAAGATCTGAATCCTGACTATTATACCGGCGTTCTCAATCGCATGACAGTTACCTCGATTGGCGACAATGTGCCTGTCAAGGTGCTCAACGATCCGCCGAATAACAGCCGCACGGAAGAATTTATATTCGATGGTATTCGTGTGGTTCTACAGAACGATGAGACAGATGTGGATGAAGAAGTTTCAAGCTGGGAGAGTGGCAGTTCAACGCTAATTCTCGACAACTTCACCGGCCCAAGCGGAAATCCGGTGCCTCGTGATTTTGAGGTTCGAATTATGGATTTCGGTGCGGATACATCGCTGACCAATCGTCCGACAAACTTCCAGGTATGGGATGTGACCGATCCATCCGATCAATTCCGCATGCCTTATATCCATCTTGATGTTAGCACAATTGGAGAATTGGATCACCTGGATGCCATTCTGCTTTACAATAAGCGGGAGCCTGGGCGTGAAGTGCTTTATCAATGGCGCTTCAAGCACCCGGATGGCCTGGATTCAACCCAGTGGACCGCTGCGAACAATGGGGACGTCTATAAGGTCGTCACCAAAAAGACCTTTGATCGCTTTGATCAATTTGAATTTACCATGGCCGGCAATGCCATTGATGATAATCGCATCGAAGATGAACTCGATCGCATCTATACTGTGCCGGATCCATACGTTGCCGTGAACCGTCTTGAACGCCAGGTAATTAACCAGGAAGAAGGACGCGGCGATCGCAAAATTGATTTCGTTAACCTGCCGGAGAACTGTAAGATTACGATCTTTACATCCTCCGGAAAAATCGTTCGCGAGATTTCCCATACCGCAACCGATGCCAATCGCCGGGCCAGTTGGGATCTGCGCACGAGAGACGGTCTGGAAGTGGCCTACGGCATATACTTCTATGTTGTGGAAACAGGTAACGGCGCCAAGAAGACCGGTAAATTTGCGATCATCAAATAGAAAAGCGACTCAAGAACCCAGGTAGATAGAAGGGGCCGGTGAAACTGCCGGCTTCTCAAGAAAAGAGGACTATATGAAGCGTTTAGTGGCAATCCTGTTTATCTCATTACTGTTCTGGAGCAGCTCTTTGAGTGCGCAACAACAGTTTGAGACCGACGTCTCCGGAGTGGGAACCACAGTAGCAAACTTTTTGGAAATTGGTGTGGGTGCCCGTGCAATGGCGATGGGTGGCTCTTATGTAGCGATCGCCAATGATCCGACAGCGCTCTACTATAACCCGGCTGGAATTACGAACCTTGGCAATATTCAAGTCGAGTTCATGCACAATGAATGGTTAGTTGACACAAATTATGACTTTATTGGGGCCGTAACACCGTTGCCATTCTGGAATTCATCGATTGGTGCCAGCCTGATCCTTCTGGATTACGGTGAGCAGCCGGTTCGCACTGAAGAGTTCCAGGAAGGAAATGGGCAGAATTACGGTGCGCGTGACTACGCAGTGTCTTTGACATATGCAGCGGCTCTTACTACCAATTTTAGCTTTGGACTGTCGGGCAAGTATATCAATCAGAAAATCTGGAATGAAACAGCTGGCACCATGGCGATGGACCTCGGTATTTTCTATACGACGCCGGTAGAAGGCTTGCGCCTGGGAATGAGCATCAGCAACTTCGGCGGCGAGATGCAGTTAAGCGGTCGCGATCTCGATACTGTGAAAGATCCGGATGAAGACAATGAAAATGTGGAAGACATTCCAGTATCTTTTATAACCTCATCCTATCCACTGCCGCTGATATTCCGTGCAGGCATGTCCTACACACAGAGCATGGGCCCGGTTGGTAGCCTGACGGTGACTTCCGATGTATTCCACCCGAACAACAATACTGAAAGTATTAGCGTCGGCGCCGAGTATGGTTATGCCGGTATCTTTTTCCTGCGTGCCGGTTATGAAAACGCTTATGAGGAGAATGCGATCAACGGTTTAACTTTTGGCGGTGGCATCGATTATTATGAAAAGGGCAAGATGGGCTTCCGTGTTGATTATGCCTTTTCAGATTGGGGCATACTCGAAAGCGCGCATCGTTTCTCGGTTGGTATCATCTTGAATTGAGATCTTTATAGTATTGTTTCTGACGTCCCCCCTTATGTCCCCCCGGGGGGACATAAGGGGGGACGTTTTGTTAGCTAGAGTGCGATGAATACTTTCATGTTTTGCTTCTTCATTATTGTTCGAAAAGCTTTTATGACGCGGCAGTTCCTTCCCGGGAGTGCCGTTTTTCTTTTGCTGGCCTTTCTCCTTATAAGCTGCGACACATCGCCACCGGAGCCTGTTGATGGCGAAGAGGTCGTCGTCGCGCAGGTTGGTGATGAGGTCATCACCGTTGGTGACTTTCGACGGAACTACGAGGCTGGTTTTTCGCATCTCAAAACCGGCGATAGTCCCCGCCTGACCTTCCTTGAGTATATGATCAAGGAAAAAACGCTGTCTCTGGAGGGATATCGCCTTGGACTGGATGAAACCCAATATGTGCAAGCCCGCGAACGGGAACTGACAAATGAGCTTCTGCTGGACGCCCTGATTCGCAAGGAAATTCGTAGCAAGATCAGGGTATCCGAAAAAGAAATTGAAGAAGAAATCAATCGTGACAAAGTAAGTTTCAAGTTCCGCTATTGGTTTGAGCCTACAGAAGAAAAGGCCCGTGCCGTTGTTGAGCGCATGCGCATTGAAGGCTATGCGGCAGTCGTAGATGATTTATTGCGCAGCAATCCGGAACGAAATATTAAGCCCTCTTTTCTAACAACCGATTATCTGACACACCAGCAAGTAACTCCGGTCGTGATGGATGCAATTAAGGATTTGCCTTACGGTGAAATTTCCGATCCGGTTTTCATGAATGATACCTGGTATATCTATCAAGTGTTGGACATCAGGCGCAGTGCCGTTACCACAAATGAATATAAACGCCAGGCGACCTCCGTTGAGCAGGTCATCTATTACCGAAAGCTCCACGAGGGTATTATTGCATATGTTGGAGAGCTGGTGGGGCCAAAAAATGTTGTCACCAAAGCGCGCGCTTTCACCTTGCTTGGAAACGCGCTGCTGGAATGGAATGACATACCGGAAGAAGGTCGTTTGCCTTTTCAGGCAGCAGTTGATCAGGCCACCGAAGCCCAAAAACATCTCTGGAACCTGAAAACAAATGGTGGGCAGGATTTTCTTACTTTTGATGGCGGCAAATTGTCGATTGATGAATTCCTTCTCAACTTCGACCCTCGCAATATCAATCGTGGAAAAGAGCAGCAGCAGGATTTTAAAGTGGCCCTCGATGAGGCCGTTGCGGTGACAATCCGCAATCATTTTATGATCGAGGAAGCCAACCGGCAAAATCTGATTCGAGATGTGGATTTGCAAGCGGAGCTTAAGCGCTGGAGGGATAAATGGGTTTACCGGGCGGCGGGCATTGATATCAATGGATCAAAGAGGGTGAATTCTGTCGAGCGCGTCGAGAAAATGGCAGCAGCCGCAAAAAATTTGCGCGATCGTTATCCGGTGAAGATTGAAACAGCAGTCCTCGACACCATCAGCCTGATCGACTTCCGTAAATCCCGCTGGGCCAGCACACAAATGTATCGTTCCGGCACAAACCGTCCCGCGTATCCGACTGTTGACCCTGATTGGGGACGGAAGGGGAAGGACAATGAAGCATTGAAACATTGAAGCATTCTGTCGTGCAATGTCTCAGCTGTTCTCCCAATCGACGATCATTGGTTTTATAGTCTTCAATCTTTCAATCTTCAATCCATTAATGTTTTCCCATCTCATATCCTGCGTACGCCAAAAGCAATCCTCCTACAACGCTCATCAATATATTCAACACGGCCTGGCCGGTAAGTCCATTTTGGAATAGCTGCAGATTCTCGACGGAAAAGGTGGAGAAGGTGGTGAATGCCCCGAGGAAGCCGGTCATAACCAGAAGGCGGGTATTCGGCGCCATTTCGCTGCGTAATACCAGTGCAGCGAGATATCCAAGCACAAAGGAACCGGCGAGGTTTACGATTAGCGTCCCGTACGGGAATTTTCCGGGTAGCAGGCGATTTGCCCATTCTGTGATCAGATATCGACCGATCGCCCCGCCAAATCCGCCCAATCCAACTATCAGGATCTTAATCACCCTTGCCTGCCTTGCGCAGGAGTAGACCGCTGGTGGGTGGCACCATCAACTGTTTGCCCTTAACCGTCTGTTTAAAGTCACTCTGCTTATCATTTGCCAGCAACTGCCAGTTACCGTCCGGCAATACCAGCTTGTGTGTCTCGGTTGGATTGCCATTGAGTGCAACCAGCAGTTCTTCTCCGGGGTAAGAGATTTGCCACGATATAAAATGCGGATCATTGCTGTCGGCAATCTCGATTTGGCTTTTGTCTGCCCGCCGCAGGCCCGGATGCTGTCTGCGCAGCCGGATGAGGCCGCGATAATAGTCAACCAGCTCTGAGTTCAGCTTTTCATGGTCAAAATTGAGCCAGTTGGTCTCATTGTCTTTTTCGTAACTGTTGTGGTCAATTCTGCCGACGGCACTGTCTCCAACCGTATTGGCAGCAATGATCTTACTGCGGGCCCATTCCTGCCCGGAGTGTATCATGGTAATGCCCTGGCTGGTGAAGAGGCTGATTGCTGCAAGCTTGTTGAGTTTAAGCTCTGCAGCAGAGAGCTTTGCATGCTCATCAATATCTTCGATGACGTCGTGATCAGCAACAATCTTCAGACCGAGGCGAATAAAGTCGCCCAAGGTATGGTCATCATGCGATTCGAGGTAGTTCACGGAATGACGCACGTCCACATATTGTCCCTTATCTTCACGCAGGGAGCCGGTTACGTATCGTTCCAGCGACTTGCGATCATTTTCACCCTGCCATTCGCCAAAAATAAATCCGAGGCCATCATATGGATTCTGTCCCTTGATACCATTGCGGAATTGATCGTTCCATGAAGGCCAGCCGCGATCTGAAAATCCGGCAGGATCGTAGCCGCCACCCCAGGGCTCGGCAATGATGATCACATCCGGGTTGATCTTTCGCGCTTCCAGAAGCACTTCCTCGCAGGTTTCCCAGTCGATTAACTTTGCCAAATCGAAACGAAAGCCATCGATGTGATATTCGGTCATCCAGAATTTTACGCTCTCGATAATCATCCGTCTGGCCATTTTTCGCTCGGTTTTGAAATCGTTGCCACAGCCACTGACGCTGGCAAAGCTGAGATCATCGTTCAGGCGGAAGTAATAGTGCTTGTCGATGAATTTAAAGGGGTTGAGGTCATATTGAGATACATGATTGTAGACTACATCAAGAATCACAGCTATGTCATTGTCGTGGAATGTTTTTACAAGCTGCTTGAACTCGTCAACCTGGCGTCCGTCGATACCGTTGTACTTACCGGGCTCCATATTACCGCCCTGGGCGTAATAAGATTCCGGAGCGAAAAAGTAGCTGGTCATATAGCCCCAATGATTGCGGACGTAAGGGTTCCAGGTATTATAAACAGGTGCATCGCGATCTTTAAAAGGCACTTCAATATTGCCGAAATCGTGAATTGGTAAGAGTTCCACGGCATTTACTCCCAGGCGCTTGAGGTGTGCAATGCCGCCGGTCTGTTGCTCTGTTACCAGGCCGGTGTAGCTGCCTTTCAGGGCTTCAGGTGTCTTTGCGCTGGGATGCATGGTCAGGTCCCGAACGTGCATTTCATAAATAACCAGGTCGCGCGGGTCCTCGATTTTCACCCACTTGTCATTGCCCCAGTCAAAATCAGATGGTGGCAGAATAAGCGTCCGTCCCGGATGTTGGTATTCATTTCGTGTAGAAACCGCCCGGCTATATGGATCTGCCAGCACCAGTGATTCATCAAATATCTCCCCGGGACCGCTTGGACCCTTCACTCGATATCCGTAGTAAGTGCCGCTGAGGTCGCCGGGCAGTGAAATCTCCCACACGCCATCGACATCTTTTTTCATGAGATGTTCTTTGCCTGTTGTCGCATCATGCGTTGGATAGCTGACGAGGGTTACTTGACTCGCTCGCGGTGCAAACAAACGAAAGATGTTCTGCTCGCCGTCTTTCGAATGGCCCAGTGTCTTATCTGAGTAAAACAAGTCCAGCAAGCCTTGCGGACGGGCGAATATCGCTGCTTTGTCCTTATAATGAAGATAGTAGTGCTGATCCGGTTGAACCGGCGTTTTGCGGTCCAGCGACAGCTCGAGATGTGTGTCGGTTGGCTTTATTGACATGATTTGTAAGTCCGGCTCAGTTCTGAAATCGGAAATGTCCAGCCCGCTTGAGTCGCCTTCAAACTGAATGTGTATTTTATGTAAGGATTCGATGCTTGCGGCGGTTGGTGTGAAATCGCTGCAAGAGATCACGGCCAGGCCAATAAGCATGGTGATGCCCTCTGAAATAATACGCCGTATTCGTATTGTTGATTGCGCGGAAACCATAGTATGCACTCTCTCTATATGATGTTGATTTAAGACTCCTAAACTACACAGAAATAGATTGTTTTGCAACGAAAGGTCGGCTAGTATCCCCCCTCCATCTACCCCGGGTTGAGATGGAGGGGGGATAGCACTTTATGAAATCAAACCAGGCGCTTCAATCATTGTATCATCCAACCATTCAACTTTTGTTTTCCTGCTAATGCTTCATCCGCTATATTGAATTATGACAGGCAAAATTGATAACTATTATTTGGGCTGTCCGGTCTGGTCCAATCGCGATTGGGTAGGGGAGTTCTTTAGCGCGGATGCAAAGACGCCGCAATTCTTGTCACAGTATGCCAGCGTATATACTACTGTCGAGGGCAATAATACCTTCTACGGGCTGCCGAAGCCCAAAACGGTTGAGCGCTGGCGTGATAAAACCCCGGATCACTTTCGTTTCTGCTTCAAATTTCCGCAGAAGATTTCCCATATGCAGATGCTTGTCAATTCCGAAGAGGATGTGCGCTTCTTCTTTGATCTGATGGCGCCGCTACAGGAAAAAATCGGTCAGTATTTCTTGCAGCTGCCGCCATCCTTCGGCAAAGCCTGGCTTCCGGCGCTCGGGCAATTCCTGGAGAACTTGCCAGGTGATTTCTCATATGCGGTAGAAGTCCGCAATCGTGAATTCTTTGACGAAGGGGAAGGGGAAGAGAGCCTGAACGAACTGTTGACGCGCCACAAAGTGAATCGGGCGCTCTTTGACACCCAAACCCTGCATGATATTGAATCGGATGTACCGGAAATTCTCGAGGCGCAGCGCAAGAAGCCAAAAATGCCGCCGCGATTTGTAACCACCGGTGCGAAACCGATGTTGCGTTTCGTTGGTTACAATGTTGTGGCGCCGAATCTGCCGAGACTTGCAGTGCTGGCCGACCATGTCGCCAACTGGATCAAGGACGGCAAAACACCTTACGTGTTTATGCACTCACCGAATGATACCTTTGCGCCGCATCTTTGTCGCGAGTTTCATCGCCTACTCGGCGAACGTATCAGTCCCGAAATCATTGGCGAGGTGCCTGTCTGGCCGGCTGAGATACCACCACCTGAACCGGCACAGTTGTCGCTGTTTTAAATGAAGAATGAAGATTGAAAACTGCATGATTCAGCGGCGTCATCTTCAATTTTTAATCTTCATGCTTTAATAGAACGGGAGTCTCGATGAAATTCACTGGCGTAATGATTCAATTACTGGTGTTGACAATATTAAGCGTGACTGTATTTGCTCAAAACTCCGAATTTGACATCGATCGCGCGATCATCGGTGAGGAACGCCACTTTGATCCATTCTACGTCAAAGAAACAAGTGAGTTGAAAGCACTAGTCGACGCCGGCAAGGTTGGTAATGATGAAGAACTCCTGGTATTGGAAAAAAACGATCAGCATCTGGCAATTTTAACCCGGCATATGGCCTATCATCATGTTGCCCAGGGAACGCTCGAGAATGAGCCCTGGCTACTGACCTTCTGAGTGGTTTGCAATAGCGGTGTCAGTTTGATGCCTGAGATTGATGGAAGAGTCTTGAAGTTTGAAGAACGCGCTCTGTATGATGGCTTGTTTCTGATGGCCGATTTGGAAACGGAATCACTCTGGCATCATATTACCGGCGAAGCGCTTCATGGCCCGATGAAGGGAAAACAGCTGGCTGTTGGCAACCTGCTTCATATGAGTGTTGAGCAATTGCTAACCTTGAATCCTGAAGCCCGAATTGCCATGTCAACGCATAAATCTGCGGAAAAGCGCCGAAAGAAGGGCAAGCGCAAGCGTAAGAAGCTAAACGATATGTTTGAAGGCACCATCGCGGATCACGACGGGCGTCGCCCAAAAATGGAAATGGGGCTGGGAATCTGGAATGATCAAGGCAGTCGCTACTACCCGCTGGATTTAATCGATGAAGGCCCTTTGCTGGACAGGCTTGACGGGCGAACACTACTGGTTTATATCGATCCGCTATCAGATGTCCCGGCAGCGATTTTTGTCGACAGCAAAACGGTGGCAATGGATGGCGAGACCATTCTCCTCGACAATGGTCAACAGCTGTCTGCTGGACGTCTCGTAAAAGAAAATGCTGATCCTGGAATTCCGCAGCGACCTCTGCAGCTTTTTACACGTTGGTATGGGTTCTCCCTGACATTTCCGAATACCGAGATTTATGAAGCGAAAAAATAATACTGCGTCTGAAAAAGTAGACGCAGTTCGCAATGTATCTCGCTTTTGTGTGAATTTTCTAAGCCATTTATAAACAATCTGTTGGGTTAGTGAAACCTCTTTCGGCATGGCCTTTGATATGTCTTTAGAAAAATTGAAGGGCAGGATGTTTTCAATTGTGAAAGGCAATATCATGCAAATCTACACTATTATTTGCACGCTACTATGTGTGCTCTTCTTTCCGGGCTATTCCCAAGATAGCTCCAATTCACAGACCGGCATTAAACTGGCCGGTATTCCCAACCTGAAATTCGATGCCGATGACGGCTTTACTTATGGCGCCCGCATCAGCACTTTCCTGCATGGCAAGGGCGGCTATAATCCATATTGGGCCGTTATTGATCTGCAGGTTGCGCTTACCACTCGCGGAAAAAAGGAAGCGTTTATTTTTTTCGACAGTCCCTTTGCACTAGGCAATGGGCAGCGTTTGACCGGTGAAATGCGCTACGAGAAAAATACCAACGCTCCTTTTTACGGCTTTGGCCGTGGCGCATTTGATGAAAATCTCAGTCTTGAGACAGCAGACGATTTTATTAGCGAGGATTATTATCGCTTTGAGCGAGAACGCATTACCGGATGGGTCAATTTTCAACAGCAATATCGCCGACTGAGGCTGCTTGCCGGAGCGAACATCAACCATACCAGCGTCGGTTTCCTGGAAGAGAATACATTGCTGGATGCGAGCAGCGATCAAACGCGTGGCTTTGCGGGTGGCTTTACCAACGGTGTTAGACTTGGAGCGATTTATGATAGCCGCGATTTTGAACCCGCGCCTCGCAGCGGCCTTTGGTCTGAGATGATTGTTGAACGCTATGATAAATTGCTGGGTAGTGACTATGCATTTACGCGCCTGACTGCTTCACATCGCCATTATCTGACGCTTGGCCAGCGGGTTGTCTTTGCTCAACGAATAATTGCTTCCCGAGCCTGGGGGAATGTGCCGTTTTTTGCCACGGCCTTTTTCGCCGGGTCTTTCCGCATTGAGGAAGGTGTTGGCGGATCGAAGAGCGTGCGTGGGGTGCTGAAAAACCGCGCTATTGGACAATCCCAGGTGTTTAGCAACACTGAATTGCGTTTTGACCTCTTCGAATTCGGCATATTTGGTCAGCAATTTGGAGTAGGGATAAATGCGTTCTATGACGCCGGAAGCGGATGGGGAGAAAAGGAGTCATTTGTCTGGGAGGAATTACAACAAGGATACGGTCTGGGTGGCAAGCTTGCGTGGAATCAGAATTTTATTATCTCTGTCGATCTTGCCCGCGGTGATGAGGTGGATAGTGCCTTGTATATTGGAATAGGGTATCTGTTTTAAAAAATAAATTCCAAATTCCAACAGGAAAAATTCCAATGGCTCAGAGAATAGAATTCCACTTTGGAATTTTTCTTGTTTTCCCCGCTACTAGCTCTTGAGCACACCACGAGCCAGCAATATCCAGCCGACAATAAATGCAATGCCGCCCAATGGCGTGACGGCACCCAGCCAGGTTTGCTCGGTGAGGCAGAGCAAGTATAAACTTCCGCAAAAGATGGAAATGCCGGTTAGCAGGAGCTTTGCCGATGTCGAGATGCCGTTAGCTTGCGGATATTGCTGATACAAAATGCCGCAAAGCAATAATCCCAGTCCATGATAAAAGTGGTAATCGACAGCTGTCTGCCAGGTTTCCAGCCTTGCCGGCGTTAGAATCGCCTTCATGGCATGGGCGCCAAATGCACCCAGGGCCACCGCAATCGCCATGACGATGGCGCCGGTGATGACAATACCTTTTGGAGAGTTCATGTCTTGTTTCCTATTGGAATACGAAGAGAACAAATAGAATTGCAAAAATGATCTGCACCACGGCAATCAGGCTGCCAAATAGCACCGCCTGAGGACCAAACTTCAGCAGGGAAGCAAATTTGATCTTCATGCCAATGGCGGCCATGGCCACAATCAGCAAGACTTTGCCGACATCCTTGATGTAGTCAAGTATGTTGGCCGGAAGCAGCTCAAAACTAGCAATCAGGCTGAAGGCAAAAAAGCCAAAAATGAAGAAGGGGATTTTGACGCGGTCGCCGCTGCCCCCTTCACCACGCAGCATCAGGTAAGAGAGAATCAAGACAACCGGACCCAGCATCATCACCCGGCCCATCTTTACCAATACCGCAATATTCCCGACATAATCGTTTACGGCATATCCTGCTGCAACCACCTGCCCAACAGCTTGCAGCGTGCCGCCGATGAGGGCCCCGCTTTTGATGTCACCGAAGCTCAGGCTGGAAGCGACAAAAGGCATAATAAAGATACCAAGCGTTCCCAGCAAGTTCACGACCCCAATAGACAGGCCAATTTCGGTCTCTTTGCCTTTGACAATTGGCGAGACGGCGGCAATTGCTGAAGACCCACATACTGCGTTGCCTGTGCCCATCAGCAGGCTGTATTCTTTAGACATGCCCAACATTCGGCCAATCAACACACCAACGCCGAGCGTGATGAACACAACTGTTATGACCAGCAGGATCATCGGCAATCCAAGATCAAGCAACATTTGTAATTGAAGCTGAACGCCAAGACACATAATGGCGATCGGAAGGATCTTTTTTTCTGCGTATTGAATACCGGCGACAAATGGCTCGTCCTTGCGCAGCAGGTTGCCAACAATAATGCCGATGATTATTGCCAAAGCCACCGCACCGATGTTCGGAATAACACCCGTTGCCAGTTTCCCAAGCAGCCCTACGATGCTAACCAATATCAGTCCCGGAAGAAGTTTCTTAAAGGTGTCCACGTCCTGTTCCCCTGTCGTGAGTAATAAAATGCTGCGCCAAAATAACCAGTAAATCCACTGAAATACACTGTAAAATCACAAAATTCGTTCCAGTGATGCAGATAGTTGTAATGCTTGATACTTTCACCTGCTTTCCCTAATATGTGAGGGTGAAAAATGCGGCGGCTGAATAGGATTGTTTGTCGTTGCCGTAACCCAAAACTTGATCGAATAAACCAATGTTGAGGCAGATATATCATGGAAAATACGCGTCCAATTCGCTGGTGGCCACTGTATCTCATTCTCGGCCTGGCTGCAGCCAATATTATCTACCGGCTGACTGCTGACTCATTGAATCGTCAGGGTGATGTGATGGCCATTATGTTTACCGTAATCATTGCCGCCCTCGCCAGCATTCTCTGGCTGCTCTTTCTCTCGGCAATGCCCTGGAAGAAACGTTTCCTGGGGCTGGGAGGCGTCATTGGGATGTTGCTACTGTCAAGCGGGCTCTTCAAGGTCCAGGGATTTGACGGGGATTTTACACCGCTTGTCGAATGGCGCTGGTCAGGTAGTGAAATCGCCGGTGACCGGGCTGATGCATTAGCGGCCGCTGATTCTTCCAATTGGGTATCGGATCGTGATTTTCTGCAGTTCCTCGGGCCTGACCGCAACGGCATCATCAGAAATGTGGCGCTGGAATCCGATTGGCAGCAAGCACCGCCGAAGCTCCTCTGGCGACAGCCAATAGGGGAAGGATGGTCTTCCTTTGTCGTTGCTGGCAATTACGCAATAACCCAGGAGCAGCGTGGTGAGAATGAAATGGTGGTGTGTTATGAATTGCTCACCGGCAAAACACTCTGGCAGCATGCAGATGCTGAACGCTATGAATCTACGGTAGCCGGAAGCGGCCCGCGTGCCACGGCATCCGTTGCCAATGGCCGGGTTTTTACGGTAGGTTCTACCGGTTTGCTTAACTGCCTCGATCTTCATACCGGCAAAAAGATCTGGAGCAAGAATGTTTTGGCGGATAATGATTCAAAAGCCCTGACCTGGGGGTTTAGTCGATCTCCTTTATTAGCGGACAGCCTGGTAATTATGAGTGCCGGCGGCGCCAATGGCCGATCCCTGGTTGCCTATCACCAGGAGGATGGCCGTTTGATCTGGTCGGGCGGCAGCAGTGGCGCGAGCTATAGCGCACCACAGCCGATGACCCTGGCTGGCGTCGACCAAATTCTCATCTTTAACCAAGGCATATTGAGCGGCCATGACGCCAATAGCGGCGCCTTGCTTTGGGAGCAGCCCTGGCGCGGCAAAGACCATCCCTGTGTTGCCCAACCCTTGCGCCTAGGTGATGATCAGGTGTTTATTTCCAGCGGATATGGCCATGGCTGTGGACTGTATCAAATCACCCGCAACGGCGACTCCTTTCAGAGCACCAAAATCTATGAAACGCCGCGTATGAAGAACAAATTTACAACCTCGGTGTATAAGGATGGCTATCTCTTTGGTCTGGATGACGGTGTATTGGCCTGTGTCGATCCTTCTGATGGCCAACGAAAGTGGAAAAAAGGGCGCTACGGGCATGGTCAATTGTTGCTCGTGGGCGACATCCTGCTTATCTTGACAGAGGACGGGGAATTGGTGTTGGTGAAGGCTGATCCGGAGAAATTTACTGAACTAGCCAGGGATCCCGGCCTGGAAGGCCAGACCTGGAATATACCAACATTCGCTAATCCCTATCTGTTAGTGCGGAACAATAAAGAAGCCGCTTGTTATGAATTGAAAACCCGCAAGCTCCAGGATGTAGCTGCAACTATGTAAGTCCTCAACTCAGGAAACAACATGCGATATTTGTCCCACCAGGCAAAATATATGTTGCTGGGAATGCTTTTCCTTACCTTTTCAATCAGCGCCCAGGTAACATTCACCGATTCAAATCTCCCGATCGTTGTTTTGGAAACAAACGGTCAGGAGATCCCTAATGAACCGAAGATCACCGCAACGATGCGTGTGGTCGATAATGGTCCCGGTGTTCGAAACTCAGTTAATGGTCCGTTTAATGAATACGATGGATTTATTGGCATCGAGCGGCGCGGATCCTCATCTTCGAACTTCCCTAAAAAGCAGTATGCGTTGGAAACTCGCCTTGCTGATGGCAGCAACAACAATATCCCGCTGCTTGGGATGCCGGAAGAGAATGATTGGGTGCTATATGCGCCTTATAGCGATAAGTCCCTGCTGCGCAACAAGCTGACCTTTGATCTTGCTCGCGAAATGGGCCGCTATGCCACGCGCGCCGTTCTTTGCGAGGTCGTCTTGAATGGCGATTACCAGGGTGTCTACGTGATGATGGAAAAGATCAAGCGCGATGACAATCGCGTCGACATCCGACGGATGACTCCGGAAGATAATAGCGGCGACGAACTCACAGGTGGTTATATCATTAAGATCGACAAAACCACCGGCGTTAATGATGAGGGCTGGACGTCGCCTTTTGAGCCATATCCTGGGGCTTCTCAGGAGATTCGTTACCAATATCATATCCCCGATGAAGGCGATATTACCACTGCGCAAAAGGCCTACATTGAGGATTTTATCTTCGAATTTGAAGATATGATGGATAGTCCAACTTACGATGATCCTTTTACCGGTTATCATGAAGTGATTGACATCGAATCCTTTGTCGATTTCTTCATCGTAAACGAGATTGGCCGAAACGTAGACGGATATCGCTTGAGCACTTTCCTCTATAAAGACCGCGATAGCGAGGGCGGTTTACTGAATATGGGGCCGCTTTGGGATTTTAACCTCGCATTTGGCAATGCCGATTATTATGAAGGTTGGTTGACCAGCCTCTGGCAAATGAATTTTCAGGTGCAAACCGATGGGTTTCAGATTCCTTTTTGGTGGGAAATTCTCTTTGCCGATCCAATCTTTAAGAACGCACTTGAATGCCGTTGGCTAGAGCTGCGCGAGGATGTTTTACATACCGATTCTGTTTTTGCCTACATCGACGAACAGGTGGCGCTGCTGGCGGAAGCCGAGGTCAGAAATTTTCAGCGCTGGCCGGTTCTTGGCAATTATGTCTGGCCAAACTGGTTTATTGGCAGTACCTATGCCGAAGAGATCACGTTTCTCAAGGACTGGACGGAAGATCGCTTTTTGTGGATGGACATGACGCTTGGTAACGATTGTTCAAAAACCACCTGGGCAGATCCCGATGACCTTAACCTGATCAGTCCGGTTGGCCAGGCCATTACCCTTCCGGTGACGCTTTTTGAGCTGGAATCGGAAAATGTGGATGCCCTGGAGTTTGTGTCCGGCAATGATGACTTACTGGTGACCTCAGACGGCGTGACGGTGAGGCTTGAAGCAACGGCTGAGGGCGCATTCATGTTCAAGGCGTATGGGATTCGAGACGGCGTCGATGTGGTTCTCTCGCCAGCCTATCTGCTGAAAACAGACGTGAATGCTACTGTCGAGGAGCCCGAAGAGGCACTGCTGCCGGTTGCTATTGATCTTGCTCAAAATTATCCCAACCCCTTTAACGGTACCACCGTGATTGAATACGGATTGCAATTACAATCCGATGTACGGGTCGAAATTTTTGATACGCGTGGCGTTGCTGTTTACAGTGAGGATTTGGGCACCAGGCGGCAAGGCTATCATCGTTTTGTATTTGACGGACGTGATGCCGGTGGCAACCAGATCAGTTCAGGTTTCTATATTTACCGCTTTACGGTGAAGCGCCCCGGTTTCCAAACCGCGGAAGTGCGCAAAATGCTTTACACGAAGTAGGATGAGTTATGACAGATGTCGATCTTGCTCAAATTCGCACGCGCATTACCGCCGAACTTGAGCAAACTGAAAAAGACGTTGAGCGGCTCGAAGAACTGACCGCGCCGATTCCACCGGACAATGCCATTGGACGTCTGACCCGCATGGATGCCATCAATAATCGCAGCGTCAACGAGGCCGCGCTGGATGCCGCCTTGCTAAAGCTGTCCCGTCTGCACAAGGCCCTCGGCCGTATCGATAACGGCACCTTCGGTAGCTGCGTTTCCTGCAACTCAGCTATTTCTCCGCAGCGCCTCAATCTCATGCCCGAAGCTGATCGCTGTATGAAATGTACGCGATAAAGATCAGATTCTAAGTCTCCGTCCGAACGCCCATATTCGCTATTGATCCGCAGAAATCCTGTCGCATTATATCTGGATGGTTTTGGTCAATAAGGCGATGCCCTCGAGAATGACAGACCTATATTCGATACTCCTTCCCAAGGCTGTACCTGATCTTTTTGCGATGAGGTCAAATCCCCATTTAAACTGAAAAACATAAATACAAATGGAGAAAATTGAGGGATCTCATCCCTACTATTTCCAGTTGTATATGGTGGCGCCGTACAAAGTGGTTGGGAGCGTTGCTACCTGGGATGATGAGAAGCACGAGAGATGGTGATCTTGACCCGTGTCACTTCAGGATGTGTGAAAAAGTATCTAGATTTTGCAATTCCTTTCCAGTCTTATCTTAATGCAGGTATTGGCATTGCCTGTTCGTCGACGCAAATTAAACTCTATGATGAGGATATTGGATGTCTGAATATCTCCTGGGAAAGACTAATGGCGACAAGGCGGGTCCTCAAGCTCCTAATTGGCCGGCTCGAAAACTGTCATCTTCTGCAGTAACCTTTATTTATTCTTTTGTCCCGGCAATAACTGTGATCCTTTATGCCCTCTTAAACAAGGCAATTCCGACTGCTGGAAATTTGATGGCATTGGCAGTAATAAGTGCGGTAGCCTCATTCGGTCTTTGTTCACTATATCGTAGCCCGCAACAGTTCTTCTTAGCGGTGGCGGAACGAATAATATGCCAGTTGGCTATTGTGATATTTTTATGCCTGCGTATTCTTATAGTGCTTCAAACGACCCTCAACTTCTTGCTTCGGTTGTCTCTTAGAGGGGTAAGGTTTCTTATTGGCGTATCTATAGCGATTCTGTATTTCATCTTCCCGATTGATCTTTTTCCAGATATCATTCCTGTCATTGGCTGGCTTGATGACATCGGTGTAGCTGTAGTCTCCATAAGATGGGGGCTCTTTGTTTCAAAGTTTGCTATAAATCTTAAACTCAGGGAATGGGCGGAGAAGTTCGAACCTGCAACAAGGGGTGTTTCTACACCATTTCCATAATTCGATTTCATGAATTTGAACAAGACATTTTGAGCTGTTGCAGATAGCTCGATTGTATAGAGGAGTCAAAACACGGACAATGAAGAACTTTAAGAAGCTTCGAAAAATCGCGGAGAAGATCCTTATTGCCTTTGTTTCAACATTTTTGGCAGCGATTGCCGTCGCCTATTTCACGGAACCTGAGGTACCTTGGCCAGGTGGCGATGTTTGGCATATTGACAACGCTCTCTTGTCAATAGTTGCTGTGCTCGCAGGTTTGTACTTTCTTCAAAAAATTCTCGCGTGGATGCTAGAAGCATTCGATAGTTTTGACGTCTTTTGATCTATTTTACAATTTGATGAACTTGCGATTGTGGTTGTATCCGTGGTTCTCTGCATAATCCGGCTATACGGCCAGCAGTATTAACAGGCAGGGGGTCCTCAGACCGCCTGCCTGAACTGATCGAGCTCGCAAGCTTCAGAACACTTCTTAATCCTCTAGGGGCTCCCAACCTGTATGCACGACAGCACCATTGCTATGCAAAAAAACGGGTTGTTCCCGAAGTATGGTAGCAAGGGCTACGAACTCCCCGGAGCTATTTACATTCAACCTTCGTTCCTCGCCGCCTTGTAGTTTGATCAAGATTCTACCCTGATTACTTTCAGTGTTCCATGCCATTCGGTAGCTCACAATTGGAGTGGCCATGCTTAACTCCCATCTGTAGTTGGTTCAATTGGATGACTGGTAAGTGTATTCAGCATCTTCGTTGCTATTATCTACTGTTTGTGAGGGATGGAGGTTCCATCGACTGATAAAAACCTGGATGTTTGAGGAGTTTTTGAGAGTCCTTTGTGTAGAATGCTATGAAACAGTAAATTAGGCTAAATTGCTTACCGCTTGGATTGTTTCGAAATAGGAGGAGGGTTACATGACGCAGGGCCAAGGGTATAAGATTGCGCTTGGGAGGATTGAGGATGCGAGAGCGAGTGGTGCTGAATTTTTGAGCTTGTCTGGGCTTGCCCTGGAGTCAATCCCAAGTGAGATCGCCCAGCTGACCCAGTTGACAAATCTTGATCTTTCCAATAATCAGCTGCCAATGCTGCCGCCTGAGATCGGGAAGCTGACCCAGTTGACAAATCTTGATCTTAATAACAATCTACTGACCTCTTTACCGCCTGAGATCGGGAAGCTGACCCGGTTGACAAATCTTGTTCTTTTTAGTAATCAGCTGCCAATGCTGCCGCCTGAGATCGGGAAGCTGACCCAGTTGACAAATCTTGTTCTTTTTAGTAATCAGCTGCCAATGCTGCCGCCTGAGATCACCCAGTTGACCCAGTTGACAAATCTTGATCTTTCCAATAATCAGCTGCCAATGCTGCCGCCT
>JANQRS010000004.1 GCA_028284445.1 Calditrichia bacterium | reverse complement strand
GATTCAACGATTCAACGATTCAACGATTCAACGATTCAACGATTCAACGATTCAACGATTCAACGATTCAACGATTTCAGGAGGACTGGATGATAGACCGAAAATACACAAACATAGCCATCGCAATGATCGTGTTGCTGTGCTCACTTCAAATCTCCGCCGATCAGCCAAATCACTTCACTGCGGAAGACGTATTCCAGTTGGAGTATGCTTCTGATCCGCAGATTTCTGCAGATGGCAAACAGATCGTCTTTGTTCGAAATTTCATGGATATCATGAAGGATCGCGGCAGGTCCAATCTTTGGGTGATCGATGTGGCAAGTAATGATGCGCGGCCATTGACCTCCGGGAATGAAAATCATCGCTCACCGCGCTGGTCGCCGGATGGCAAAAAGCTTGCTTACGTATCGAATGAAGAGCGCGGCAGTCAAATATACCTGCGCTGGATGGATACCGGACAATCTGCAAAGATTAGCAATCTCAATGCCGGGCCGGGAAGCCTCAGCTGGTCGCCGGATGGAAGGTGGCTGGCGTTTACGATGTTTGTGCCGGACGGTGGTGGACCGCGCGTAAAGATGCCATCCAAGCCCAAGGGGGCTGAATGGGCCAAACCTGCTATTTACATCGATGATTTGCGCTATCGTGCAGACGGCGCCGGCTATCTGCAACAGGGCTACCGGCACATTTTTGTGCTTCCGGTAGAAGGCGGTACGCCGCGGCAGCTGAGCAGTGGTGATTTCAATCATGGTGGACCGCTAAACTGGACACCTGATGGACAGAGCATCATATTTTCAGCCAATCGCCACGAAAACAACCTCTTTGATCCGCGAAACAGCGAGATCTATGAAATATCCGTGCGCAGCGGTGAGATAAAGTCCTTGACCAGTCGTAAAGGACCGGATCGTAGTCCGACACTCTCGCCAGATGGCTCAAAGATCGCCTACCTCGGCTATGATGATCGCTTCCAGGGATATCAGATCAGCCATCTCTATGTCATGGATCGAGACGGCAGCAATATGCGCAAACTGGCAAGCGATCTCGATCGCTCTCTGCAATCCCTCCGCTGGCGTGGTGACGGTAAGGGTGTCTACTTCCAGTATTCAGACAAGGGCAATGGTAAAATCGGCTACGTTTCGTTGAAAGGGAAGGTCTCGAAGATCGCTGACAATGTCGGGGGCACCACACTTGGTCGTCCTTATGCCAGCGGCAGCTATGCGGTATCGAAAAATGGCGTTGTTGCTTACACCGAATGTCGCCCGGAGCATCCCGGTGATATTGCTGTGGTGAGCCGCAACGGTGCTGCGCGCCGCCTGACTTATCTGAACGAAGATCTCTTCGGTCATAAAAAGCTTGGCGAAACGAAGGAGATTTGGTACAAGTCCTCATTTGACCAGCGAGATATCCAGGCCTGGTATGTATTGCCGCCCAATTTTGATCCGGCAAAAAAATATCCGCTGATCATGGAGATTCATGGCGGGCCGTTTGCAGACTATGGCGATCGTTTTACGGCCGAAGTGCAGCTCTTTGCAGCGGCCGGATATGTTGTCCTGTATGTCAATCCGCGTGGCAGCAGCAGTTACGGCGAGGAATTTGGCAACTTGATTCACCATAATTATCCAGGTGAAGATTATGATGATCTGATGAGCGGCATTGATGCGATGATTGATATGGGCTTCGTCGATGAGCAAAACCTCTTTGTTACCGGTGGCAGCGGGGGCGGGGTGTTGACAAGCTGGATTGTTGGCAAAACGGACCGCTTTTCCGGGGCGGTGGTTGCCAAACCGGTAATTAACTGGTTTAGCTTTGCCTTGACCTCCGACGGCTATAATGTTTATTACAAATACTGGTTTCCGGGCTATCCCTGGGATCACTATGAGCATTATTATAAGCGGTCGCCGATTTCACTTGTTGGTAACGTAACGACGCCAACCATGTTGCTGACCGGCGAGGCGGATTATCGCACCCCAATTTCGGAATCGGAACAGTATTACCAGGCGCTAAAGCTTCGTGGTGTTGACGCGGCAATGGTGCGTATTCCAGATGCATCTCATGGCATCGCACGACGGCCCAGCAATTTAATTGCGAAAGTGGCGTATATCCTCGACTGGTTTGAGTGCTATCGGACAAAAGCGGATGTTGCGGAAGCAAATTGATGCTGGATGCTGGATGCTGGATGCTTGATACTGGTATTTGGAATTTTTCTTGTTGAAATTTGGGTTGTTATGTCGTACAACTCTGCGATAATTTTCAAAACTTGAAAGGATTTCGGGAAGATTCAATTGTAGCAAAGACATACAATTCATGATATTCGGGAGAAAAATATGCAACATCGCAATTGGAGCTGTCCGAAATGCAATAACCTCGATTATGAAACAGATCGTTTTCGCGCCACCGGTGGTGGTTTCGCTAAAATCTTTGATGTCCAGAATAAGAAATTTACCACGGTATCTTGCACACGCTGCAAATATACCGAAATCTATAAGGCCGATTCGAGCTCTATTGGCAATATTTTTGATTTCTTTGTCGGCAGTTAAACTGGAGATTGATTATGCCATATCAAAAAATTCTCGTTGCTATTGAAGGTAAGGAAGAAGAAAAACCGCTAATTGATGAGGCAATGCGTGTCAGCGAAGCGCTTGGCGCGAAGCTTACCATTTTTCATGTGAACGATCCCGGTGCCGGAAAGGCCCACATGATGATGGACACGCTACCTCTTGTTGAAGAACAGGATTGTCGGGACCTGCTTACTGAATGCGGACATTCGGAAGTCGCGCGCAATGTTGACGTGTTGATTACCACAGGTGAATCCTACGCGGAAGAAATTGCCAAAGCCTCAGAAGGCTTTGACCTATTGGTCATCGGCCATCGCGCAAAGAACCAGTTCCTGGCCTTCTTTACGGACTCCACCGATGAGCGCGTCGCCGACCTGGTTTCCTGCCCGGTTTTGGCAGTGCCGCTTAGGGGCTAGCTCCGCTGTGTAAGACATGAGTTTGCAAGTCAGCCCGTCCGGCAATAACTTGTCTGATGAAAAACCTGCTTTCGATCTTATTGTGGGCTGCTATTGCTGCGGCGTTTATTGGCCCGGGAACAGTTGCTACCGCAGCGGCTGCCGGCGCTGGATTCCAGTTTAGCCTGCTCTGGGCACTGCTTATCTCGACACTTGGCTGCCTCCTGCTACAGGAAGCGAGTGCCAGAGTCACTATTTTTTCCGGTAAAACCCTTGGTGCTGCTATACGCGGTAAATTTAGAGGCGCCACTATGCAATTGCTGATCCTTCTGCTGATTGCCGGTGCAATCATTCTCGGTTGCGCCGCATATGAAGCCGGTAATATTCTCGGTGGTGCAGCCGGTGCCATGATGGCCGGTGAATGGTCTCGTCAGACCATTACCATCGCGATCGGAATTTCTGCAGCCATCCTGCTATGGCTTGGCAGTATCCAAACTATTGCCCGTGTTCTTGGCATTTTCGTTGCCGTGATGGGTCTTCTGTTCTTCTACACCGCCCTGGTGCTTCAACCATCCATTCCCGATATCTTAAGTGGATTACTCAGCCCAAGCCTGCCCGAGGGAAGTGGCCTTTTGGTGGTGGGCCTTATTGGCACAACCATCGTTCCCTATAATCTGTTCCTTGGTTCCGGATTAGCTGAAGGGCAATCTATTCGCGATACACGTATCGGTTTGGCCGTAGCAATCGAATTGGGTGGTATTATTTCGATGATGATTGTGGTGGTCGGTACCGCTGTCTCCGGGGGATTCGATTATCAGGCGCTTGCGCAGGCGCTCGCGAGTAGCGTTGGCGACTGGTCAGTGGATTTGTTCGCCTGGGGCTTATTCGCTGCCGGCTTTAGTTCTGCGATGACAGCGCCGCTGGCTGCATCCTTGACTGCAAAAAGCCTTTTTTCTTCGGAGGATCACCCAGAGCAGTGGTCAGAAAAAGCCTGGCGTTTTCGGGCCGTGTGGCTGGCCGTCTTGGGTACCGGACTGGTCTTTGGTTTAGCAGACATTAAGCCGATACCGGTTATCATTCTCGCCCAAGCGCTGAATGGAATTCTTCTGCCTCTGGTGGCTGTTTTTCTTCTGCTGATTGTCAACGATCGCCAGCTGATGGGTGAAGCTGGCATCAACAATCGAATGACCAATATTGCTATGTCGCTGGTTGTGCTCATCACCTTTATGCTTGGTATTTCTTCTGTCCTTCGCGCACTTGCCTCTGCTATAGGGATTCCTGCTCCATCCGCAACAATTATTCTGGGAATTGCCGGAATTCTTGCTCTGCCGGTATTGCTCCATATCATGCGGTTTTCGCGACAGGCTGAGCAACATAACACAGAAATGTAAAAAAATGACCCACTTGCATTCCGCTTTTGTGTGATATCACTCACATAGAATATTTGAGATGTTCGCTTCTTATATTATTCAGGTAAAATGTTCATTTAGGGCAGTGCATAATGCGGTAAAAATATGCAGTCAATTGCATATTATCTGCGATTCCGGTATTTATTCCTGCTGAATGGATGCTTTATACGGCATTATTATCGAAATTGGCCCCGTTTTGGCTATATGGCAAACAGTGATGTTTGGTCATTTTCGCCGAGGGCCGGCATCCTACTACCGCAACTTATCATTGAAAAAAGGAGGTTCAATGGCCCAAAGACGTAACGACAGGACGTATGCAGCCCGACTTCAATTCCTGAATCTGTTGTATTTGCTACCCGGCATGGCTTGTTTTGGCCTGGTCTGGACGTATGCTGCAGATCCTGATGTCGTTTTTTATATTACAATTTTTGGTTTCTTATCCTGCATCTTGATTGGTATGTTCATCGACTTTATTCGCCACACCAGCTTTAAATGTCCGGAATGTGGGCAAAAAATCGCCGAGCCAATTCGCAAGAATCGCCGGGAAGGGGACCCGATTATTTTTCTCTGCCAGGCCTGCGAAATAGAATGGGATATTTGTCTTACCGCACGAGATAACGAGATCCCAATGGTGCCGAAGAAAAGTGAAATGGTAATGATTGATAAGGAAGTCGCATAAGTAGCACAGCGGATCTAAAGTCTGCATCTTACTGGCAACATTCTACCAACCAATCCAAACTTACTTGTCTTTTTTCTTGTCCAGGCGGCTAAGCGGAATGACCTGGTCGCTGAAAGTGGCTTTCATAAGTATACTGTCGGGGTTTACTTTCCGTAGCGTATAAGATAGCTTACGCGGATATTCAGGGCCGTAAAGGGTGAGCGTATCCCCTTCGATTCCCCATATTGCGATCCATTCATCAAGGTCGAAGTAGCCGCGGTTTGGACCAAATCGCAGGAATGCGTTTTCCGGGCTTGCCCACTGTCCAATCAGATTTTTTTCCTGTGCATTCATGGTGACAGGGTTGATTTTCAAACCCACAAAGCGCTTATCATCACTCGCTCGTTCGACAACCATGCGTTTCTCGTTAATGGATAATACTTCCAGTTCAAGCGTCTTCTGTGAGAGTTGATTTGAAGTGATAGTAATGCGGCGTCCGTCAAAATGCCAGTTTCCGTGGATTTCGCCTTCAAGTTCAACAGTACCATCCGCTTTGTATTCGCTCCAGCGTAGATAGTCCCAACGCCACTTTCCAACAATAGCGCTTTGATCAACTTTTTCGCAACTCCCTAAGAATACCGCTAACGCCAAACAACATAATACCTTATACATCTAGCTCTCTCCTGGTTAATCCAATAGCAGGGAGGAAAATAAAGAATGATTTGGAAAGACTCAAACGGAATTGGAGAATTAAGTTTTTTGTAGATTATTTTCCGCTGAAGTATTATTAATTGATAGTACAAAGAGGTGGGAATTTCGGTGAATCCAGACGTGAGTCAAACAAGGTCTTCGGACTATCGCACAATTATTAGTTGTGAGCAGCTTGCCGCTGAGCTTGGCCGCAACGCATGGCGAATTATTGACTGCCGTTTCTCCCTGGCCTCCACCACACAGGGAAAGGAAGCCTATGCGGCGGCTCATATCCCCGGTACGCTCTATGCACATCTCGACAATGATCTTTCCGGCCCAATCATAACCGGGAAGACCAGCCGCCATCCTCTACCGGCGATTGACACTTTTGTTGAAACACTGTCCGGATGGGGCATCGATAGTCAAGTGCAGGTCGTAGCATACGACGACGGCCCGGGGACGATTGCCTCGCGCCTTTGGTGGATGCTCCGCTGGCTGGGACATGATGCTGTGGCCGTCCTCGACGGCGGTTGGCAGGCGTGGCAAGCAGCAGGGCTGCCTGAAGAGCTGACCACGCCGGATATTCCGCAGCGGCGTTTTGTGCCAGCTTTGCGCCGGGAACTTCTGTTAGATGCCGCCGGCGTTGAAGCGATCCTAAATGATGACCAATTTGCACTGCTCGATTCCCGCGCAGCAGCGCGTTATCGGGGAGAGGTAGAACCACTTGACCCCGTTGCCGGGCACATTCCATCAGCGATCTCCGTGCCATTTACCGCGAACCTTGACGACAAAAATTGCCTGGTTCCAGTCGAAGAACTACAAAAACGCTTTGCCGGGCTAACTGATCCCGAAAACCCCGAAAAAACCATTTTCTATTGCGGGTCAGGCGTCAGTGCCTGTCAGAACCTGTTGGCCTGGCATCACGCCGGGTTGGGCGAGGCCCGGCTCTATGCCGGCTCCTGGAGCGAATGGATTACCGATCCGAAGCGTCCGGTTGCCACAGGAGATTCTCCCGCTTAATCGAACTCAAGGGTACTCATGAAAATTCTATACATATTCCCCCATCCTGATGATGAGTCTTATGGCCCTTGCCGGGCGATGACCCGGCAAATTCGGGAAGGACACCAGGTTTATCTGCTAACGCTGACTCGCGGAGGAGCAACGAAGGAGCGCCATAAATTTGATTACTCAATCGATGAAATGGGACAGGTACGCAGTGAAGAGTATTTCCTCGCTGTAGGGGCCCTCGGATTAAATGGCGCAACGATTTTTGACTTTCCTGATGGGGGGCTGAATGAAGAAGACCCACGCAAGATTGAAGCAGTGATTCGCGAAGAAATTGAACAATTGCAGCCGGATATCGTAGTAACCTATGCTGTCCACGGTATCAGCGGGCATCCCGATCATCAGGTATGTCATGCTGTCGTAAAGCGCGTTTACAATGAATTGCGTGATGATGAAAACAGTTCTCCGAAGCGTTTGGCATTTTATACAGTACCGGAACGAACGAATCGGCCCAAGAATGCGCGCAAGCACTCAAATTTTTCAAAAGGTGAAGAAATTGACTGCATCGTTGAAGCGGAAGAAGAAGACCGTGAGAAATTTCTGGCTGCACTGGATTGCTACGAGACCTATCGTGAGCGTATCGAAAAAAGCGGGATTCGAAAGTCGAAGAATAAGAATGTCTATTTTGAAATTTACCAGGAAGCGTTTGATCCACCTCTAGGAGATCTGACTGCCAAAATTTTTTAACAAAGGTCCTCTATGCTGCTTCAAAATAAAGTTGCTATTATCACTGGTGCCGGGCGCGGTATAGGTCGCGCAACGGCGATGCAAATGGCCCAGGCCGGTGCAAAAGTGGTAATTGCTTCGCGCTCAGAGGCGGAGCTCTATGATGTTGCTTGTCACCTTGGATGTGAGGGATGCGAAGCGCTGGTTGTGCCAACCGATGTCAGTCATGAAGATCAGGTACAAAGGCTTGCTGCGGCTGCGCTTAACCGCTTTGGCAGAATCGACATTCTTATTAACAATGCTTCCGTTATAAAACCCTTTGGGATGGTTGCCGATACGCAACCGGAAGCATGGAAGCAACAATTGCTGATTAATATATATGGCAGCTATCTTTGCACCCATGCCGTGCTTCCCCACATGATAGGCCAGAAGTCGGGTCATATCGTTTTCGTATCATCCGGGGTTGCTGTGAAGAATATTACCGGGGTGGCCGGCTACAATGCCAGCAAGGCCGCCATCGAACGATTTGCCGGGACGCTCGCCCTGGAAGTCGCTGAGCAAAATGTTGTTGTAACGTCGCTGCGCCCGGGCAAAGTTGATACAGAAATGCAGTCTGAAATTCGCGAGACCGCCGTCACTGAATTCCCGCGTGGTGATGAATGGCGACAAGTCTATCTGGACGGCGAGCTGTTGACGCCCGATATCCCTGCCCGTGCGCTTGTCTGGCTGTCAAGTGAGTTTGCCCATGCTGAAAACGGTAAGACCTTTGTTGTAACGGATGAAGATTTTTTTGAGCGGGTTGTCAAGGATTTGGCGAGCGCTTGAAACCTGCAGTATTCGTCAAAAATGTCTCCTTGCCGGGAAACGACGGCCAAAACCGCATTGGTTCTCCCATGCGGCTGGCGATAATCCTGAGAATATTACTTTTGCTTCACTGGATCGCCCTTCTCTGCGGCTTGGGAGTCACTGTCTATAATGACAGTGTTGCTGTGAGCTTATATCCACTCCTGGGGGCAATGCTTCGCCCCTTCCTGCTCGCCTTTTTTCTCTGCTGGTTTCCGCCACTTCTGCTCTGGGTTTATCGCATCAATCGCATTTCGCGGCAGGTTTGTGATCCGCCACCAGCGACGACACCGGGATGGGCGGTGGCGCTTTTCTTTGTGCCGATATTGATGCTTTTTCGTCCCTGTCAGGTGATGGCCGACCTCTGGCGATGCAATCTGAATCAAAAAGCAGCGATCATTTATGTCTGGTGGCTGACCTGGCTTGGCGCCCTGATTCTCTACCTCTTGAGCAGTGGCTGGGAGTCGTCCGGGGATCTGCACACGGCGATGCAATATCTCATATCTGGATTTGCTGCGGATTTGGTTTCAATTGCCTGTTTGTGGTATATTGTGGGCAAAATTACCGCCGCGAATATGTCATTATCGCTGGTGGAGACTCCGTAGCTGTCAGGATAAGACTATGAAAAAGAGTACTAAAATACTAATTGGTTTGATCCTTATTGGTTTGATCGACATCGTTATACCAATACCAATTTTGGCGTTCACATTAATCTATGTCATCCTTGAGCGCCCACCCTGGTTCCGGGAAATTGTGGATGATATATACGGCAGTTTGCCGGATGATGGGGGTAATAGCTAATGCGTCAGCTGCTTACCATTTTCAATTTGACCGTTCTACTTTTTTTGATTGACCTGTTGCTTCGGCCGATTTATCCAACCGTGGATTTGCTGCGTGCCACGATGGTTGGTGTACTGGCATATGCAGCCCTTACGGTTGTGGCACGCTTCCGGCCTGGGTTGATGGATCCGTTGACGGGGGCAGTCGCCATTTTTGCCGCTGCCTTCATTTCGGTGTTGTTGATACAGGGAGGCTTACTGACCTCACAGACGCTCGTGTCCGGAATTCTTCATGTGGCAATTCTCGCGGTTGCTTTTCTGGCGGGTGATGCCCTCCGCCCCATGTCGAATCGAAAGAGCGGAGAATCCAACCTATGACCTTTGTGAATCTTAAAGAAAAGCCCTATTTTGATTTGATCCCCGGAATCCGTGGAAAAGTTGTCCACGGCGAGAAAATCACCGTAGCCCATTGGGACATTGCAGCAGGGACCGTCTTGCCGCTGCATTCCCATGTCCATGAGCAAATCGCCAATGTCATTTCCGGCAGCTTTGAACTGACCATTGCCGGGGAAACGCAAGTTCTGGAAGCTGGCATGGTTGGTATTATCCCTTCAGGCGTTGAACATAGCGGCAAAGCTCTCACAGACTGCCATTTGATAGATGTGTTTCAGCCGGCGCGACCTGAATACGAATAACATACTGGAGTTGGAGGCCCGATATGTATCATCGAAACAGTATTTTTCTAGCAATCCTCACCTGTCTTTTCATTATTGCCTGCGGCGGCAAGGAGGCGCCCGATGTCGTTGGCATCCAGCTGACGGCTGAAGGGAAAGTTGTTGTCAAGGATCAGACCATCGAATTGACAGAACTGAAATCTATCCTGGCTGATATGGGCATTGATAAAACCACGACTTTATCTGTTACCGTCGATCCGCAGGCGAGGATGGCTTCGGTAAACAAGCTTAAGGCAGAAATCAAAGGCCTGACGCCGAAAATTGCCTATGCGGTTCGGCCAACGGAGTGATCGGTGGCTGCTGCCGGTATCTGGAATCAATTACCCCCTGAGTGGCAATATGCCTTCCGCCAGCAATATGACTTGCCGGTGGACTCAGTTGATGTCCCGCCGGTTGACGTAGGAGCGCTTGAGGAAATCAATTTCAACGGTTTGGCTTCAAGTGGACCGGCCATAAGCGATCTCTCACCACTGGCACTTTTTCCGGCAATCAGGCATCTGCGCATCGTATTTAATCAGATTACCCGTCTTGAAATTCCTGATATTTGCGAGAATCTTACCAAGGTAGATCTCAGCTGGAATCAAATAGATTCTATAGAGATAAAGGGGGCACTCAGCCATCTTAGCCATCTAAATCTGAGCGGCAATACCTTAGCCTCAATCAGCAACATGCCTTCCTGTCCAAACCTCGAAGTTTTAAATCTTTACAGGAATCAACTTCCTGACCTCCTGGGGATTGCGGCATGTCCAAAGCTGCGCGTGCTGATTACGACTGACAATCAGATGAGCTCGCTTCAAGGCATCGAAGGCTGCCGGTTTTTGCAGGAACTATATTGCTGGGACAATCAAATCCCCACACTTGCTCCCCTTAAAGAACTCAAGCAATTGCAAATTCTCTTTGCCCAGGAGAATAACCTCACGTCCCTGGAGCCGATCAGGTCGCTCAAATCTTTACGGATATTGGATGTCAATCATAACAGGCTAGAAGATCTTCAGGCGCTTGGCGAGCTCACTGCTCTGGAAGAGGTCTCTTGCTGGGAAAACGCGATTCATTCGCTGGCGCCCCTGGAAGAATTGCCGCGTCTCAGCTATCTGAACTGCCTCCCCAACAGGCATTTGCCGGAAGCTGCCGTTCTTCCGTTCAGGGCAAAAAAAGTCGAAATCCCCGAGAGATAAATTTACAGGGCGAAACTTTACCGATAAGGTCTCGTCCAAATTAAGGTTGTTGGACATCCCGAAAATTTTGAGGCCGATAATGTCAAAAATCTCCTCGCTTACTGATTTGCGAGCGCTCTACAAGCGCCCCAAGGCACGTTCTGTCAAGAAACAGCTGTCGGAGCTGGACAGTTTTTGCACAGAATATATTGCGTTGTCACCTTTGGTTATTCTGGCAACTGCCGCTTTAGATGGCAAGCAGGATGCCTCACCGCGCGGTGGCCGGCCGGGGTTTGTGCACATCAAAGATGCATCTACATTGCTCATTCCGGACTGGCCGGGCAATAATCGCCTCGATACCATGGAAAACATTGTTGAAACTGGCCGCATCGGCTTAATGTTTATGATACCTGGTTTTGATGAACTACTACGGGTCAACGGCGCTGCGCAATTGCGAACCGATGCCGAGTTGCTGGCGCTTTGTCAGGAAGGCGCGAAACACCCCAAATTGGTGGTTGTGGTCTCCGTAGAGGAAGCATATCTTCATTGTGCCAAGGCGCTGATGCGCTCGAAGTTATGGGATCCTGCAAGCCAGTTGCCACGCACCGTTATGCCAACCATGGGAAAAATGCTGAAAATTCAAACTGCATCCAGCGAGCCTGCTGAAACCCAGGAGCAAATGCTGGAACGGTATAAGAAGGAAATGTATTAAAATGAAGAATGAAAATTGAAGATTGCAAATTGAATAATCTGCAATCTTCATTCTTGAATCTTCAATAACAAATCAGGAGGTGTGATGAAACTATTTACAGGCGTATTGCTGGCAGTTATTGCCATTTTTACAGTTGTGGGCTTCACTCAGGAATCATCCGCAGATGATGCCGCTATTAAGGCTGCGGTTGCCGACTACGTCGAGGGCATTTATGAGGTGGCCCCGGAACGCATTGAGCGGAGTGTCGACGTTACCCTGCGGAAATGGGGGTATGGCTGGCACAAGGAGAAGGGCGAATACTGGCGTGGCAGTGAGATGAACTATAAGCAACTGTATAACCTTGCCGCCAACTGGAATGCAAAAGGACGTGTAGACGCCAAAACTGCCCCGAAAGAAATTACCATCCTTGACAAAATGGACAAAACTGCCAGCGCCAAATTGGTAGCCAGCTGGGGCATCGACTATTTCCATTTGGTCAAGGAAGAAGGCAAATGGAAAATCGTCAACGTCATTTGGCAAGCAGTACCACCTGCAGAATAATCGTTACGGAGCGTTGTTTATATGGATGGAAAACCGAAGCTGATTGGCAGTTCCCCGCTTTTTCATGTCAGTGATTTGTTTAAGTCTCTTGACTACTATTGCGACATACTCGGATTTAATCGCCCTCGTTTGTGGGGTGAACCGCCTGGATTTGCCATGCCGGATCGCGATGGTTATATCGTGATGCTGGCTCAGGTCGAAGAATTGAAAGAGATCCCGACCAATAAGAAACTGACCGGCGGCTGGGACGCTTATTTCTGGGTGAAAGGTGGCGTTGAAGCGCTCTTCGATGAGTTCCGGAGCAAGGGCGCTTTCATCGAATATGAACCGGAATACAAGCAATATTACGGACATCTTGAGTTTGCAATTGTTGATCCCGATGGATATTTGCTGGCATTTGGTGAAGATGTTGAAAGGGCATAAGTTTATTTTTTAGTGATTTTACAGTTCTGCTTCCGGACTTAAATTCCTGCCTTCTGAACCAAAATCGAAGGCAGGAATTTTTTTGGCTGAACCATCTGTTTTACAAAATTCTCCCAACACGCGTATATTGATTCTCGGCATCGGTGCTTTTGCCCAGGGCTGTGCGCAGATTCTGAAAGAAAATGGCGCGGAGACCTTTGTTTACCTCACTCGCGACTACGGTCATTTTCCTCCGTCGCTTGCATCGAGGACGTATCTGAATAGCGATTATCCTGACCTTTGTAGCTTGGCTGAGCAGCTCGATATTGATGTGATCATTCCAATGTCCATCGATTGGACGGAAGCGGAATGGGCGACTCAATTAATGGAAATGGACCTCGGCATCCTCTGTCCAGCCGGTGAAGCTTTGCGAATCGAGCGTGAGCGTGACTTTGCGCGTCAATTGTGTATAGAATATGGCATTTCTTTCCCTCAGTCCTGGCATGCACCGGACGTGGCCTCTGCAAGTGCTTATGTCTCGGAACACGCCAAGCCATTTGTCCTGAAAAACCCACTCTGCGCACCCGGTAGTCCCATACACACTATTATTTGCGAAACAGAGGTTGATACTCTGCAGTGGCTGGGCCGGGTCGATGATCGCGATGGCATCTTTCTGCAGGAGTATATGGGCACGCGGGAGGCTGGGCATGTTGCCTTCGTCAGCAATGGACAGATCCATTCAATTGCTACCAACCAGGAATACAAGCGCGCATTTACCGGCAATATGGGTGTGGTTGCGGGAGCGCCACTCGGCGGTATTGTTGAAGTAGATCCCAACGACAAATACGGCCTGGCGGCTGCCTTGCTGAATCCCCTTCTGCCCTGGTTCCGGGAAGTGAATTATCATGGACCCATCCAGGTGACCGGAATTCTGCGCGATGGTGAGTGGTCCGTGTTGGAATACAATTCCCGCCTCGGTGTTACCTGCACAAATATGATTCTCCGGCTCTTGAAAGACCCTGTGACTACGGTAGATGCCGTGAGTCGCAATCAGGCCATTGAAATTCAATTTCACAATAGACTGCAGTTTGGCTGTTCTCTTACCCTTGCCGGATACGGCTATCCTTTCATTAAACTTGATGGTCCGCTATTGCCAGTAAATGTAAGCGGAGAATTTAACTGCGATGTTTGGTGGAATGAAGTGACCGGGAGCGGTCCCGACGATCTGGCGATGACCGGACATCGAATTGCCGATGCCATTGCCGTAGGGGAGAGCCTTCAAGAAACCATTGCCAAGGCCTACGAAAATATTGCCCGAATTCGTTGCTTAAGTAGTTATTACCGCCTGGATGTCGGTCAATGCTTATGGCCACCGGGGGAGGCATAAATATGAGCACCAAAATGCAGCAGATTCGTCCGGCATGGCTGGAAATCGACCTCGATCAACTGCGGCAAAATTTCGCTCTCATTCAGGCGGAAAAACCGGCACATCTGAAGTTACTCTTCGTTGTTAAGGACAATGCCTATGGGCACGGTGCGATCGAAGTTGCGCGCATTGCATCGGAAGCCGGCATCGCTTATCTCGGCACGGTCACCGTTGACGAGGCTGTTGCCCTGCGCAATGCCGGTATACAGACGCCTGTTTTCGTGATGGCGGAACGAACCATTGAAGAACTACAAGTTTGCCTTGACCTGGATCTGACCTGCTGCATTAATGATCTTGACACTGCGGCGGCATATGCGAAACTGGCAAAAAAGGCCGGCAAACGCCCAAAAGTCCACGTCGAAGTTGATACTGGTATGAGCCGCTACGGCGTGCGCTGGAAGGCTGCTGCCGATTACATTGCCTCGCTGCAGAAAATGACAGAGTTGGAACTGGAAGGGCTGCTTAGCCATTTTGCTATGTCCGATGAATTGGATAAAAGCTATGCGCACCTGCAGTTAGCGCGATTTCAGGAAGTGCTCGACGAACTGGCGAAACGTGGTATCGATATACCCATCAAGCATATGTGTAATAGTGGCGGCTATCTCGATCTGCCGCAGGCCCATTTTGATATGGTTCGAACCGGCACTCTGCCGCTCGGCGTTTATCCGTCGCGGGTTTGCCGGCGAATTGAAGGAACGGCGCCAATTATGACTCTGAAAACCCGCATCGCTGCACTGCAGCAAATTGAAGCAGGCGACAAGGTTGGGTACGGTATGCGTTATACAGCATCCTCGCCGCGAACAATCGCCGTGCTGCCGTTAGGCTATGGTGATGGTTATCCGCGTATTCGCAATGCCGGTGAGGTTCTGATTCACGGTAAGCGCGCCCCGATTGTTGGCGGTAACGCCATGGATGCTATGATGGTAGATGCCAGCGATATTCAAGGTGTGTCACAATGGGACGAAGTCGTTTTGCTAGGCAGGCAGGGAGATGAAGAAATTACTGTACGCGATCTGGCTGATCTAAAAGGCAGCGTTACCTATGATATTATAAACGGCTGGCGGTCGCGCATTCCAAGGATCTATTTGGATAAGGAAGACGAGCGCAGATGAAGCTGTTGTTCTCCGAATACAAGTCAGATTATGATCACTACATTTTTCCTTATGCTATCTGGGGATTTCCGGAAGGCAAGGAGACCCCTGCTGCCTGCTTCTCCAGAGGGTTCTTGCCCTCCTCAGTCAATATGGATAGATTTTACCTTTGCCGCAATATTCGGGTTTGCCTGGCTGATTTTCAGCCTTCTTCGGAAAACCGGCGCATCATACGGAAAGGTGACGGCATTGTTGAACGGTTGGTGCCGCGCGAAGCCTTCGACTATTCTACAAAACGGCGCGATTTCTTCAAGCAGTATGCGGATCAAAGGCTCGGTGAAGATGTGATGTCCTATGATCGGCTCGATAAAATTATCAATTCCAGAATGACCAGTCATCTATTGGTCTTTGACGATCAGGATACTGCAAAAGAAGTCGGCGCAGTTGTGCTGTATATGGAACCGCCGGCGATGGCATATTACTATTTTGCTTTCTATGATCTCGATTATCAGCAACGCAGCCTTGGGATGTACATGATGACGCGAGCCGTCGCTTTTTGTCAGGAGGCAGGGCTCGAGTATCTATATCTTGGATCTTGCTATTCGCGGCAGGCGCTATATAAGACCCAGTTTAAAGGTATGCAGTTTTCGACCGGTTTTCGCTGGTCCAATAATCTGAAAGAGTTGAAATACCTCCTGAATCGCGATAGCGGCCAAGTCGAGGCGCATTTGCTCGAAGGCCAGGAATATCTCAAGCAGTTCTATGATGGCGGTCTGGCGTCGCTTCGTGACGGCGACAGTGGGTTTAGAATCGTTGATGATGATCGATGAACGTTTAGCGATCATCGTTGCCCGATGTCCGATGACCGTTCAACGATAAACGTTACATCCCCCTGAATCCCCCTTCGAAGAGGGACACAGGGGGATGTGACTGACACCTAAAAATGGGCTTTTATGATGACATCTCCTCCCAAATATATCATCTTTGACATCGGCGGTGTGGTGGTGCGACTGAACTTCGAGCCATCCCGGCGCCGGATTGCAAATCAATGTGGAAAAACCTACGAGGAAGTGCAAGCGCTGATGACCGGCAAAACCGAGGCGGATGGCAGTTTATCTTTCCTCGCGCACTATGTGTTGGGGAAAATATCGACCGATGAATATCTGGATGAGCTGCTCAATCGTTTTGGGGATGGGGTGACGCGAGCGGAACTGATTGCTGATTGTGAAAATGATCTTCCCGGTGTGTATGAAGAGACGGTCGCCTTGATCAAAGTGTTAAAGCAGCAACATTCAGTTTCCTGTTTTTCAAACACCCACGATCTTCATTGGGAATATATGATGCGGGCGTTTCCGGTATTTGACTTCTTCGAACATAAAATGGCTTCGCATCTCGCAGGCACTGCAAAACCACTTCCCGAGTCGTGCGCTTACATGTGCAGCACACTTGGCTGCAAACCAGGTGAAGCTTTGTTAATCGATGACAGCAGGGAGAACATTGCTGCTGCAATCGCGTATGGAATGCAGGGCATTCATGTTGAAGATGTCGCCAACTTGAGATCGGCTCTCAGAGGTCTCGGCTACCAGGTTTGAATTCTCGCTAAAGCGGTATTTCGCGCTCGACAGGCCTTTTCAATGTCACTGTCGATGCGTATCTTGGGGCATTCTCATTATTATCCACTGAACGAAACCAGGTTATTCCATGAATATTGTACTACGCCAATTGATTTTAATTGCATTTGCAGCTGTTTTGGGGCTATCCTCTTGCGCTTCTCAAAAATCAGTACAGACACTTGATGACGTGTCCATGACTAAAGAGAAATTGGGGCGTCACCTTGACAAAATTTTGGCCGACTCCGTGCTCCAGCAAAGCAATGTCGGTATCAAGGTTGTGTCACTGGCGAGTGGTAAAACGCTTTATGAACGAAATAGCGGGCTTCTTTTTCATCCTGCCTCGAACATGAAGCTTCTCACTACCGCCCTTGCGTTGAAGCGTCTTGGCCCGAATTTTCGCTTCAAAACTGAATTGGTCACGGCACCTGAGGTGAGTCATATCGAAACCATTGATGCCAACATCTATTTGCGGGGAACCGGGGATGCGGATTTGCTGACCGAGGACTTACAGGAGATGGTTGATGAGATTGCCTCCAAGGGGATCAAGGAGATAAATGGCAACCTGGTATGCGATGCGTCTTATATGGATGACCTTTATTGGGGCAAGGGTTGGATGTGGGACGATGCGTCCGCCTGGTATTGGGCGCAGATAAGCGCACTGTCTGTCAACGATAACTGTGTTACCCTTACTGTGAAACCAGGCAAGAAGAAGGGTGCGCCGTTGCAGGTGGCAATGGAACCGGCTACGAGTTACATGCAGATCATTGACAAAGCGCGAACAGTTGGGCGCTACGATTCGGTCGCCAGAGATTCTTTCAAAGTACTCCGCAAATGGAAAAAACCGGCAAACATTATTGACATTGAAGGGGGCATGTGGTCTGGCTCCAGCGAGCGGGAATATATAATTGATGTAATTGATGCCCCGCTCTATGTTGGCACGTTGATGAAAGAGCTTCTTGTCAAAGCCGGTATTCGATTCAACGGAGAGGTGGTAATGGGCGAAGCGCCGGACAGCAGCAAGGCTCTGGCTGTACACCTCTCGGAGCCGATGTCGGCCTCAGTCAACAACACCAATAAGGAAAGTGATAATCTCTCTGCTGAACTCCTGTTGAAAGCCGTTGCTGCTGAACGCCGCCAGCAACCAGGTTCTGCGTCGGACGGCATTTCAGAACTTTATAAATTATACGATGAATGGGGTGTAGATAGCAGCAGTTACTACCTGGCCGATGGTTCAGGCGTATCCCGGTATAACGTGATCACGCCGAATATGCTTTGTGTGTTGCTGCAGGAAATGCACAAGGACTTCAAAATCCAGGCGGAGTTCAAGGCTTCCTTGCCGATTGCCGGCGTGGATGGCACGCTGGAAGATCGTATGAAGGGGACGCCTGCAGAAGGGAAACTTCGTGCGAAAACCGGCAGTTTAAGAGGTGTTAGCACACTGTCTGGCTATACGACCGGCTTTAATGGGGAAGAATTGGCCTTTGCGATTATGGTATCGCACTTCGTTGGATCGACTTCGAAGATTCGCAAAGTGCAAGACAGGATTGGTGCGCTATTATCGATCTATGGTGCGGGCAACGTGTTGAGTGCGACTCACCGCGATGCGGCAAATTCCAATTAACAAATACCAAATTCCAAAAATTTGAGTTTGGAATTTATCTTTCCTGGGATTTGGTATTTGTTTTTTATTGTTCAGGTGGCAATACATCCTCATCCTTCGGGATGAAAATGCATGAGGTAGTGAATATGAAGAAAGTAGCATTTATTGGCAGTATCCTGATTCTTGTCTTGATGACGGCATGTGGTTCCCAGGCACCGGTAACAACATCCGGACCTGATTATGCAGTGTCTAAAGCGGATGCCAAGCGCATCGCCGTAAATGTGCTGATTTCCCGGAAAGTGGATAATCAGTACATCCTTGGTAATGCCGAGGTGGTTGATCCAGGTGGTCGCGACTGGCATGTCTTTTTCAAACATTTAGAATGGCAAACCCGTAATCCGGGGCGTTGTTTGGTAACTGTCGATAAGAACAGCGGTGCTACAACATGGAAAGAAGTAAGGTAGGCTCGCTCACAGCGTTCGCGTTAAAGAGACATCCCCCTGTGTCCCCCTTCGAAGGGGGAAGCAGGGGGATGTGCTTTTACGGCGAGCTCGCGAGCCTGACGCGGCGAAGCCGCTGACGGGCCGTAGCGCCTGACGCCGACGAAGTCGGCTGACAGCGAGCTTCAAGCGAGCTTATTTTCCAAGTCCTACATAGGTCTTATTCGTTGCTGCGGCGTGATTCCAGATGATGTCGTCGCGGCCGTCGTCGTTGATATCAGCAAAGAAGACATCGAATTGGGTCCAGTCATCAATTTCCGGATGCTGCTGCATGACCCGACTGAAATCGAATGTGCCGTCATCCGAGCCGAGACCAACCCAGGTTTCATTGCTGGTATCGAGCTTGTTGAAAACCAGGTCGATTCGGCCATCACCATTTACATCCGCGACATGTGAGACATAACCGGAAGCCGAGACGTCTGGAAGGTTTTGGAAATCCTGCTGGTTCAGACCGGTGCCGTCGGAAAGCGAGCGATGCACGCCATTTGCCGTCCATGTTTCGCGATTGAAAATCATATCGTCGCGCCCGTCGCCGTCGATGTCTCCAACGTGATTGTTGTAGGTTTCCCAGCCGCTAAATGTGTAGGTCCAGTGACCGAGGTTATCGAAAGTGCCGTCGCCGTTGGAGATGCTCCAATATGTTCGGTTGTGCGTGTTGAGGTGTAGTATATTCCAAATGAGATCATCCCGACCGTCGGCATTTACATCCCCGATGAAGACATCATAGTTGCCCCAGCCCTGACCGCCGCGATTATGTGGGCCATGGTAGTCAAAGGTACCGTCGCTATTGGAGATAGCTACATATGTGCGATTCACGCCGCTTGCGACAATGTTCCATACCAGGTCATCACTGTTATCGTTGTTTAAGTCCGCTCTCAGCAGTTTGTATGATGTGTTCCAAGCGGCGTCGACGGGATGGTGCTGGCGATCGCTCCAGTTGAACGTTCCGTCGCCATTGGAGAAGCCAATATACACGTAGTTGGAATCTTGCAGGTGATTCCATACCAAGTCGTCCATATCATCGCCATTGATGTCGGCAACCATCACTTCATACGTGCCCCATCCATTAGCTGCTGCGACAGGATGTTCAACCACATCGCTGTAGGTGAAAAGGCCATTTCCAGAGGAAAATCCGACATAGGTCTGGTTGCCTTCATCGCTGCTGACATGGTTCCAGATCAAGTCATCGCGATCGTCACCATCGATGTCCCCAATTAGCGTTGTCGCCGGTGCATCTACGCGTAGAGCGTGGCTGGCAACAGGCTGGAAGGAGAAAGTGCCAGGTGTAGCGACAATAGCGGCACAAGTAGTGATATTATATTCGGTTGCCTCGGTGACTTTAGCGTCGGAATTGTCGCCGAGGTTGCTGAAGGTATAAGAGAGCGGTGCTGCACTGGTTAGCGGGGCAGTATCGGTGAAATAATCTGCCCAATTTCCGGAGCGGATCATGGCGATCGTTGCATCTGCGTCACCACCGATAGAGGTAATGGCAATCTTGGACTCCTGCAAGATGGATTTCTGGCGAGTTGAGAGATTCGCTGAGCCGCCGCCGCCAATGCCATTATAGGCAGCGTTTAGGGTTGCGCGAATATCGGTTTCGTTGGCCGTAGAAGTGAAGGAGAACATCATCATGCGGCCGTAGACCACCTGGGAAATGTAAACCGGCAGATTGTCGGGACCGATGCGCCCCAGGGCAATTTGCTCGTCGAGCCTTTCCTGGGTGAAGTCGCTGTTGAACCATCCGCCCGGTGTTGACGGCGGAGCAACGGTGACGGTATACATTTGCTGATAGAAATGAGCGGTAATTGTGGTTTCTGAAGCGTTCTTGCTTAAATCGCCAGTTGCGGACGCTTCAAAACCCATATAACGTCCGGAGATGCCGGCGCTGAGCGCGAATTGTGATTCACTGTGATAAGATTTCATTTCAAAGGTGATTTTGCTAGGTGTGGCCAGACCTTCCTGGGTGGCATTCCCGACCATGGAGCCAATTGCCTGGGCCACTTCCGCCTGTGTCGGCGTGTCAACGGTGCGGAAATTATCGTTGTTGGCCAGATCGGGAATCGAAACCTGAATCGGGCTGCGTTGATCGATGATCAAACCGTTGATAGAACCAATACCATCGCGATAACTTTTGCCCTGGACAAAGCCACCCGGCCACAGGAAATTGACGTTAGGATTATACATGACAATCTGCTGCGGATTGTCGCGCATGGTGTAAGGTTGCGATTGACAGCGGTAGACCACGTTCGGCAAAATCTCTACGTCGCCGCTATCGTTAATGGTTTCAACATCAAGCGTGTCATTGTCCAAATTTACCGGATCGCCCATTGGCATTGGGGCCACTGAAGATTCGGTAGGTGAGAACTGTGACCAGCTGGGCAGGTCCTGCAGATAGTTGTTTACGTCTTCCGTTGAACGGTTGTCCGGTTCGGTCGGATCTTCCTTACAGGCGCTGAAGAAAATCAACAGCAACATGATAATTATGTGAATCTTTCCTGTTTTCATGATATCACTCCCTAATATTGGTGGATTTTCAAAGGTGCTATATTCGAACTTCAAAGCTTGTGTTTAATGCTTCTACTAGTTACCGCAGAAATTTAATGGGAAAGTGATAATGGCCTTGTGGCCGGTGTGAGATTGGTCACTGGAGTAGGCTCGCAAAACCATCCCTGGCTGTCGGGGCTGCGCGCGGCAGTTCACAAGCTCACCATAACAACACATCCCCCTGCTTCCCTCTTCGAAGGGGATACAGGGGGATGTGTCATTTATGCTAACGCAGTGAGCTGACGCGGCGAAGCCGCTGACGGGCCATAGGCCCTGACGGTGCGGAGCGCCTGGCGCGAGCTGGTAAGCGCATTATCTTGCTACGCCAACATAGATCTTGTTTTCTCCTGCTGCGTGATTCCAAACGATGTTATGGTTTCTGAAATTTGTTGAGTCACTTTGTGATGCCAGAATATAGACGTCAAACTGACCCCAATCCTCACCATTGCTGGAATGTGTCTGCGGGAGGCGAGTGGTACTGAAACTACCGTCACTTTGCCCGAGGTAGACCCAGGTTCGGTTTGCATTGCCGAGTTCGTTTAAAATCAGATCTGCTCTGCCATCAGCATTGACGTCAGCAACATAGGAATCGTGGTCAAGGGGCTCGCTATTGAAGGTTAGACCGTCAACTGTTTGACGTGACTGAAAATCAAAAGAGTTCCCATCAGATAATGCCCGATGGATGACGTGTTTGCCATCCGTCGAGCTGGGTTTATCAAATATCAAGTCGACCATCCCATCGCCATTTATATCGCCTACGTGGTTCTTATAAGGGTTCCAGCCGTTTACGTTATTGGTGGAGGGTGAAAGTTTGGTGAATGTCCCGTTGCCATTAGAAGTGCTGACGTATATGCGATTAAACTGCGAGCTTAGGTGATTCCATATCAGATCGTCCCGTCCGTCGGCATCCACATCGCCAATGAAAACGTCATATGGGGACCAGCCGTCGCCACGATTATGTGGATTACTCCATTGATATGTGCCGTCGCCATTTGATATAGCTGCATAGGATTTATTATGGCCTAAGACCGAATTCCATACCAGGTCATCAACGTTATCGTTGTTGAGATCAGCGCGGAGTAGCTTGTATTCGCCTGTGCCCCACGAGGGTGTATCAAATTGGTTAAACGGAAAAACCTGACCTTCATACCAATCAAAGGTCCCATCGCCGTTAGAAATGCCAACATATGTTATGTTCAATGATATAGGAATTTGTCCACTGAGGTGATTCCAAACCAGGTCGTCTTTGCCGTCACCATCGATATCCGCGATAATGGGATGATACGTGCCCCAGCCAGCTCCCGGTTTCTCCGCGTGTTCTACGGCATTGGTGTAGGAAAAATTACCATTGCCATCATGCAGACCGACATATAACTGGTTGACATTACCAGCGCTGCTTAAATGATTCCAGATCAAGTCATCATTTCCATCACCATCAATGTCGCCGACGAGGGTTGTTACCGGAGCAGGAATCTTTAGCGTATGGCCGGGAACATCTTTCAAATCGAATGTGCCTTGGGTTGCGGTTGTGGCAGTACAGCTCGTGACATTATATTCGGTTGCTTCAGTCACCAAAGCTGTTGAGTTATCTCCGATGTTTTTGAAGGTGAAGATTAGCGGAGCGGCGCTGGAGAGAGGTGGGCTATTCGTAAAGTATCGTGAAAGGTCGCCGGACCGTATTGTAGCCAGTATGTCGCTATCGTTCCCGCCGATTGTGGCGATGGCTATTTTGGAAGTCTCCAAAATCTTTTTATGTTTCGCTGACAATTCTACAGTTACATCGTTAACCAGATTGCTCTTACTGGCTTCGAGCGCTGCCTCGATATCTTCTGCGCTTGCCGTTGAGGTGAGTGAATACATTAGCATTCGCCCATAGACGATGCTTGATATGTAAACAGGCAAATTGTCAGGTCCAATTCGACCAAGGGCAATTTGTTCATCGAGTTTTTCCTGGGTAAAATCGCTGTTAAACCATCCGCCCGGTGTAGAGGGCGGTGCGACAGTTACAGTATACATCGTTTGATAAAAGTAGGCAGTGACGGTGGTTTCCGAGGCGTTGCGCTGTAGATCTCCCGAGGCCATTGCTTCAAATCCAAGGTGCCGGCCGGAAATGCGGGTTTGCAAGGCAAATTGACTTTCACTATGATAGGCTGAATAGTCATAATGTATGTCTGAACTACCTACAACATTGTCGCTAACGGCATTGCTTATTATTTCCGAAATTGCCAGAGCAACTTCACCTTGTGTTGGCGTATCAACGATACGAAGATTGCCGCCGGTTGGAACCGCCAGATCGATGGATACCTCAATAGGACTGCGTTCATCGATGATCAATCCTTGTAGGGAGCCAATGCCGTCACGATAACTTTTGCCCTGTATCAGAGCTCCGGGCCATAATACGTCGGTATCGGGGTTATACATAACTATTTTAGCCGGGTTGTCCTGAACTGTATAACGTTCGGATTGACAATGGTAAACAACGTTTTCTATCGGGATAATCGTTCCGTCATCGTCGATCATATCAACATCAAGTGTATCATAACCGAGATCCTGAAGTGAGCCATCTACCGGTGTTGGATCCTTTGCTTCTCCTGGCGGGGAAAACTGCTCCCAACTTGGTAATGACTCCAAATAGTTGCTCACATCTTCTGTTGATGCGGTTTCCGGGGTGGTCGGGTCCTCCTTGCATGCGCCAGCGAATAAAAAAAGCGCGATCGCTAGATAGATATAAGACTTCTTCATCTGTAACTCCTTTGTGTGATAAGTAATTTGGCTTTTACCAGGCCTCATACTTTCTTCCTTTTTATGTCTCTGCCTAACTAACGCCGAAAAAATATCTAAAAGTGATAATGGCGCTTGTCCTTGTGTGACATTGGTCACCGGAGTGCGTGCGTTTCACTTACGTCAGGCTCGCCGCAAAAGTACATCCCCCTGCTTCTCCCTCCTTCGAAGGGGGATACAAGGGGATGTCTATTTGACGCGAACGCAGTGAGCTGACGGCACGAAGTGCCTGACGCCGACGAAGTCGGCTGACAACGAGCCTCCAGCGAGTTCTCTCTTTGAATTTGCTGAGAGCTGAATTACCTTCTGAAGATCCGGCTCAATTACCGCCGGTCGATACTAATGATGAACTGAGATGTATTATGCGTGAGATTGAAACGATAAAAGAAATGGACGCCTTCGTTGCCAGCGGGGAAGCATTTTCTTACCTGGCCGTTCAAGGGCTGGACCTGACGCCTTATACCCAAGCGTTGATGACGCGCGACGTTGAAAAGTGCGTTTTCCTTGGCTGCGAACTGGATATGAATGTAGTGATGAAACTGATTGCCGCCGGCAATTGCGTTTTTCCGGACATCAAGGGCATACCATACCAGCCTTACCGCGGCAGCCTTTATTGCAAAGACAGTATTTTTGATGGTTTCGACGCTGACCGACCGGAAAGCTATAAGCATACCACGGACTTTCGCGTCTATGAACATTGGGAACAAACCGGGAAGTATCACCCAGAATCGATCCTCGAGACCTTGGCGCGTCGCTTACATGATCATGCGATTACCAATGCGCTGAATGCCCTCGTTGCGCCCTGGCGAAAAACCTACCGCATTGTCGCCATAATGGGTGGACACAGTCTATATCGAAGCGACGACGATTATCGCAAAGTGGCGCTGATTGCCAAGCAGCTCAGCGAAAAGGGACGCCTGATGGTTTCAGGTGGCGGTCCCGGGGCAATGGAAGCGACGCATCTTGGCGTTTGTTTTGCGCATCGTCCTGAAAGCGAGCTTGATGCAGCGCTTGAGATGCTGGCAAAAGCCGATCATTACAAAGATGATCAATGGCTCTCACAGGCTTTTCGGGTTATCGAGCGTTTTTCCTTGCTGCAAGATGATCAGCAGCCGATTAGCGTCGGTATTCCAACCTGGCTCTATGGGCACGAGCCGCCAACCCCATTTGCCAGCCATATCGCCAAATACTTTGCAAACAGTGTGCGGGAAGAAGGACTCCTGGCTATGGCCAGCGGTGGAGTGATTTTTTCGCCCGGCGGTCCCGGCACCATCCAGGAGATTTTCCAGGAGGCCTGCCAGAATCACTATAATTCTTTTGGGAATATCAGTCCGATGATCTTCCTCAATCGTGAGTACTGGGGAGTGGAAAAACCGGTTTTTCCACTGCTGGAACATCTTGCAAAAGACCACGAATATGGTAAGCTGCTTGGAATTTCGGATGAAGTTGAGGAGATTGTAGGGCAGATACTCGCTTTTGAGCAGAGTGGTGCCTGATTTGAGCCACGGAGATTATAGCGGAGATTGGTTGTAGTGAGTTACATCCCCCTAAATCCCCCTTCGAAGGGAGACATAGGGGGATGTGACCAGCACGTTGTATGTCATACTAAACCATATCGTTCTCCTTTCCTCTGTAGTTAATTTCCAGTATCCAGTATCCAGTATCCAACACCATTATTACTATGAGAAAAGACCTCTACCTCGACAAAATTCAGGGCATGTTGCTGGCCGCGGCGTATGGCGATGCGCTTGGTGCGCCGCATGAACTGGACGGCTTGCAGGGAAATGCCATTGATCCTCTGACAATCAAGAAGCTGGCGCTTGGCTGCGATTTTTATCATGACGAGGCGATGAATCAGTGGTCGGTTTGGCCGCCACCAAAGCTCGTTGATCAGTGTTGCGGGATTCCCACGGACGACACCGCCTATCGCCTTGCAATCTTCCATCCCTGGATGCGGCATTGCCTGCAGCATGGAATTGGATTTAGTGAAAGCCACTTCCGCACCTGGCTGGAAGATTCCTTGCTTGACCTTAACGCCGATCAGCATAGCGATTGGTATCTCGACTGCCGCAATGCCCAGGCCAGGCAGTGGATTGCCATGCTGGATGCGGAGCAGACAAAAGAAGAAGCTGTCTTCTATATTCCGGATATACCAATTGTATTTGGCTTATTTTTATATCTTGAACTTGGGGCTGTCTTTACGGGAAAGCCAAAGTCGCTGATTTACACCATTTTTCGCAGTTGCACGCGTCTCGACCAATCCTATGCAGGTGTGATCACCGGATTAACGGCGATGCTACTGGCAGAAGCAATGCAGCAAAACCATCAAGGAAGATCTTTTGGCGATTGGTTTAGCGAGAAGTCGGAAGCATTTGCCGGTGACATCGTAGAGATGGCTGCGAATGATGATCAGGACTTCGCAAAACGTCTTGTCGACGTGACCGCAGAAATGAAAAAACTCGGTCGCAAACAACGAGGGCGTTCTGAGGCTGATGCCGCCGCGGCATTAAAGCGCGACATATATGATCATTCCGAATGGTTCAATCCGCGACTGAAGAACTTTGATCCATTGCTATTTTGGATGCAAATGGTGGCTGCAACCAGCTATGCCGAAGATGATGCCATGAAATGTCTGCGCATCCTGGCCGGTGGGGCAGGGGATGCGGATACCATTCCGACCGTTCATGGGACGCTGATCGGCGCATACTACGGTCTGCAGAACATGCTGCCGATGACAAGTGCTGATCTCAAGTGGGGCGATGAACTGATGGAGGTGCAGCGCTGCCTGGAAGACTTCTTCGATGTTTCCGTTCAGGATGAGGCTGAGCTTTTTTGGGATGTCTATTGTAGCCAAAATCCAGTTTGATCGGGATGTGCTGTACCAGCATCTCGTTCGCGGCTCTGCCGCGAATGATCAACGTTTGGACTTCCATCATTGCAGTCTCTTGTAGTTTCGATTATTTTACCGCTTACCGCTTACCGCTTACCGCTTACCGCTTACCGCTTACCGCTTACCGCTTACCGCTTACCGCTTACCGCTTACCGCTTA
>JANQRS010000082.1 GCA_028284445.1 Calditrichia bacterium | reverse complement strand
TAGTCACTTTAGTCACTTTAGTCACTTTAGTCACTTTAGTCACTTTAGTCACTTTAGTCACTTTAGTCACTTTAGTCACTTTAGTCACTTTAGTTATTTCGACTACCTGCAAACCTTTTGCCTCTACGACAAGTCCAATTAAAAAGGGGAATAGCTCATCGTAATCTCAGGACCACTTTAAAGTAGAGGATCCTCATGCTGACCAATATCTTCAAAGTCGCCTTCCGCAATCTCTTTAAGAACAAACTGTTTACCATTATCAATATCGTTGGATTAGCCATTGGCCTGGCGGCCTTTGTGCTGATTTCAACATTCATTAAGAATGAGTACAGCTTTGATGAGTTTCATGCGAAGGGCGATAGAATTTATCGGCCGGTAGAGATTCAGAAGCCACCCGGTGTGCCGGTGCAGCATGTGGCGGTGACCATGGGGCCGCTTGCTGCAGCGATGCAAGCAGATTTTCCAGAGGTTGAGCAGGCGACCAGCGTGATGGGCGTGGGCACAGGCTATTTTCAATATGGCGATGAGCGCAATTATGAAGCATCGTTTATTGCAACCGACAGCGCCTTCTTCGACATCTTCACATTGACATTTCTGCACGGCAATCCCCAAACCGCTCTTTCAAACCCTGATGGTTTGATCATTAATCGTGAAATGGCCGAAAAGTATTTCCCGGATGAAAATCCATTGGGGAAAATTGTACAGGTGGATAATTGGGCAGATTCATGGACACTGAAAATTACCGGGGTCATCGAAGACTATCCGGAAAATTCCCATCTGAGGTTCCGGGCGATCGTTTCAATCAAGCCTTACAAAGAGCGAAATGGATGGTTGCGATCATGGACGTCAAATTCTCTGGCCACTTATGTTGCCCTGAAGCCGGACAGTGATCCTGACGCTCTCGATAGCAAGTTCCCGGCGTTCATCGAAAAATATGTGCCGAAACAGGCCTGGAGTGAAGGACTGGAAATGTATTTGCAGCCCCTTAGGGAAATACATCTCCAGTCGAATCACATGCGGTTTCAGACATTCAATAGTAAACAAGGCAGCCTGATACTTGTTCAGGTATTCACTGCCATTGCCATTCTGGTTTTGTTAATTGCCTGCATCAATTTCATGAACCTCTCAACGGCTCGTGCGACCAAACGCGCCAAAGAAGTTGGTATTCGGAAGGTATTGGGGACGCAACGGCAGGTGCTCATCTATCAATTCCTTGGTGAATCGCTGCTGATTGCCTTCCTGGCGCTGATACTTGGGGTTGGTCTTGTGCTGCTTGCAACGCCGTTGTTTCAGGAGTTATCGGGAAATCGACTCTTGCTCAGCTTCTATGATTACCCTACATTTTTACCGGAGCTGGCAATTGTCACACTCATAACGGCATTGATTGCCGGCAGCTATCCGGCGTTTTTCCTATCGTCATACCAGCCGATCGAAACGATCAAGGGAAAGGCCAATCGCAGCGGATCAACCGGATCCACACGCCTGCGGAAATTGCTGGTCGTCAGCCAGTTTGTTGTGGCGATCACCTTGATCATAACGACAGGGGTGATCATTGATCAAATGCAGTTTATTGACAACAAGGATCTTGGGTTCGATAAGGAACAGCTGGTCTCTGTGCCCTTGCGCGGTGACATGGAGCCGATTGTTGTTGAGCGGCTGAGAAACCAAATCTCCGAGCACGCCGGTGTTCGGGGCGTCAGCGCCTCGTCGGGGCGTTTTGGGGCGAGCGGTTCGCAAAGTATTCGCCAAATTGCCGGTGAAGACGCAAAAAGTATTATGATGCGGATTGGCTATGTCGATTACGATTTTATCGAAACCATGAAGATAGATATGGTTGCCGGGCGCAGCTTTTCCAAAGAGTTTGCGACGGACAGCGTTGCCGCTGCAATTATCAATGAGACGGCTGCAAAGGAACTCGGTTGGGAGGAGCCACTCGGGAAAGCCTTTGCAAATCGCGGCGGTCAGGATATTATGGTGATTGGGGTTGTGCGTGATTATCACTATAACAAAATGACCCAAAAAATCGAGCCAATGATTCTCACAATCAATCCCGATCGATTCGACTTCCTTCTGGTTCGGGCCGAAACCCGCTCGATGCAAGAAATCATTGATCATATTTCCGGCGTCTGGGATAACAATGTGGACCGCCCATTTGACTACGCATTTCTGGATGAATACTATGCGCGGATGTATGAAGATGAAGCCAATTCCGGCAAGCTTTTTGCCGCCTTTTCTGCGTTGGCAGTATTCATCGCCTGCCTTGGATTATTTGGCCTCATCTCTTATACAACGGAGCAAAAAATCAAGGAAATTGGTATTCGTAAAGTCCTTGGTGCTTCGGTGCCTGGAATTGTCAGCCGGCTCTGCAGCGACATGATAAAGTGGATTCTGGTGGCCGGTATTCTGGCATTTCCGCTCGGGTATTTTGCGGTTGATAACTGGCTAAATAATTTCGAATATCGAACCAGTATTGAATGGAGTACTTTCCTTCTATCAGTGTTGATTGTCGCAATTGTGGCATTGTTGACGGTTGGGTATCAAGCCACACGCGCAGCCCTTGCAAATCCGGTTGAGGCCTTAAAACATCAAGGCTAGGAAGTGACTGAAGCCCGGGCTGCTTGCCGGCCCGGGGCTATGGCCGTTGATGATATCTATTTCAGAGTTTTATGGTTGTTTTCGGGGCGCCGATCAATAAGCAGGTGAAAAGGGTCGATAGATGCTTTGGTCGGCTTGCTATCGAGGGCGATTTGCAGCGAGTTCCTGGCAGTATCGAAGAAATACCTCTCTGAATGAAGGGCGATCTCTTTGCCTTCTTGCCCCTCCCCATAAATAGCCACTTCTATCCAGTTGCGAAGAGGGAGCGAAGATTCGTTTCCCAGTGTATCCACCTGAATTTTAGTTGCTTCGAGTTCCAATTCTACCAGGTAGCTATCTTGATTTGTTTTCGAGTATTGCGCAGCGACGATGCGATTATCATAGAGAATGACTTGATTGAAGAGTTCGTCGATGACGTCATGCATGGTGTCAGGTGTTACCTCACGGAAGTAGTGAAGCAAATCTGCCGATGTGGCATATCGCCCTTTGCTAAGGCGGCTGCCAAAACCCCAGTCGCAAAGGAAGCGTCCGAGGGCCAAATTGACGCTGTCCTCAGAAATCAGCTCTTGCAATGCATAGAAATTAATGGCCCCTTTGTTGTAGTGAACGTATTGATGGGCTTCCACCAGGGAGAGCGGCTGTTCCTTTGTCCGCGCACGAGATCTCCCTTTCAGATAGAGGTCCTGTTGAGTTGCCAGAAACTGGCGGATTTTTTCTCGTGGAAAGTGCTGCTTCAAAACCATTAAGGCGGAGTACTGTGCCAGCGATTCAAGGATCATCCCTCTACCCTGTACATTTGCTGCAGCAAGCTGCATGCCCCACCACTGATGTGCCACCTCATGGGCGGTGACGAAGAAGCACATGTCGACATCCGTCTCATCGTCTATGTCCAGGATAAATCCCGCCCCTTCCGAAAAGGGAATGATACCCGGCAAAGATTGCGCGAACTCGCGATAGCGGGGAAATTCGACGATGCGCAGATGCTGATATTGATAGGGAGAGAAATTCGTACTGTAGTAGTCGAGGGAGCGCTTCATCGCTGACATCATTCTGTCAAGATTGTACTTGTGACCCGGATGATGATAAATCTCGAGATCCACAGGCTCTGCTGTTAGACTGTCCGATGATAACCAGCGCTCGCGCCTGACTTCATAGCGAGCGGACATGATCGGGTATAGATCGATAATGGGGTGCTTCGTTTTATAATGGAAATATGCCCTGTTGCCATCCTCCCAGGTGCTTTTTAGTTGTCCGGGAGCAAGTGCAATTTGGTCACTATCGGTGATTACTGTTATTTCCAGATCAATCTGATATCCGTCTTCACCGGATCTGGCGTTGGCCAGCTCACGCGTGTCATTTCGCGGTGCCCGCTGCCGGCGGGGAGGAAGGTCTTTATCTGCACGAATGCCTTTGTCTCTTAATTCGAATTTCCGGCTATAGCCCAGGGTCGGTAGCAGATCGCTGTTCAGGAAGGTGCCGTTATGAACGATGCCCAGATCAGATCCGCTCTCAACAAATCCCTTTGTCGTGAAGGTCTGCCTGAAGCGCATTGTTATGGAGTCACCCGGCAGAAGCGTGCGCTCCAGATCGTAAATGTAGTGACCAAAAGATTTGTGAACTGTATCCGCGCTGGTATGTTCACTGAATTCGAGAACTTCGATGGCCAGATCGTCGTCCGGCAGTTTTTGGACATGGATTTTATCGATTCCCTCGCTGTGCTTGTTCACCAGGATGTAATGCCCATCAACACGCCACGCTCGCCGTGCCGGGAACAGGTCAACCCGCAGGTTTGCAGCAATGATTTTCGGCTGCGGAAGATATTCAAATCGTTTGAGGGTGTTCTCGTAACTCGCCTGAAAGTCATGCCGCATGCTGCGAGTGAAATAGGTGTTTAGCACATTGGTATTGTAAAAGATGTATCCGCCTGACATGCAAAATATCAGTGCTGCCAAGGAGGCGGCGGCAAACAATGGCCTGGTCAAGCGGAATCGGGCTGTTTTAAGCCGTGCAGCGATCGATGTGTCGATTCCTCGCACAGAGGAGATGACGGTTGCAACAAACAGAACAATGCAAAACGCCAGCCAGTACAATTTAAACCAGGCGTACGGCTTGAGAAAATGGCCGTAACCATTCATCTCGGAATAGGTATGGAGATTTTGTCCACCGAATCGGAACAATCCGTGATCAAAACCAAAGACTTCCAGGAGCATGGTGCTTATGAGGAAGAGTAGCACCAGGATATAGGCGACAAATTTTCGGTTGACCATCACCTGGAAGGCGAAGGCAATGAAGGAGTAGAGCAAGAAGTAGGGCAGTATTTCAATGTAGAAACCGCTAAAATAGACAAGCGGTTCATATTCGTAAAACCCGTTGATAGTTTGGAAGACGATGCCGGAGAAAATCAGTAAGCTCATTAGCGTGATGTAAATACAAGTAAGGGCCAGGAATTTGCCCGTCAGGTTAATGGCATCGGATACCGGTAGGGCATCTTGAATCAAATCCATTCGGGCATCGCGCTCTTTCCAGATCAGCTCTCCCGAAAAGAACACCAAAATAATCAGGAAGAACCAAATTGACATTTCCTGCAATTCCTCGACAATCAGATAGGTGGTTGGATAGCTGTCTACGCCGAAGGTGGTTCCCAGATTAATACTGTTGATGAAAACAATGACTATCGCGCAAATCATAATCACCCAAAACCACATGTCTTTCAGAATGATTTGAAAGTGAAAACGGGTATGGCTTAGCAATTGAGCTAAACTGTCTGTCCAGCCATCGCATAATATGGCGGGCGGTATGGTGATATTCGGCGATGTCGATTGAAATTGCCGGTCCGGGGTTGCATCGTGCTTCTTGGATGTACGGCTGTTTACAATGTCAAAGTTGAAACGCCTGGCAGCTAGTGCAAATGAAAGGCTCCCAAGGGCGAGCCAGAAAAAACGATTGTATATCAAGTTGGCGTCAACGGTAAGCGGCATGCTGTTGAGTTCGATTGTTGTTTGGAATTGGCTGGCAAGCTGCAGCGGTCGCAGTCCGAACGGGTCTAAGACCGCTGAGAGCAGTGGATCTTCAATGGCTCTGGCCAATAGCATAGCAATGAAGAAGAGTATTCCCTGCGTGCAAACAACGATCAATTTGCGGCTGATAATGCTGCTGGCAAAGAAGATCATGCTACTGTACAAAAGAGCGGGAAACACCAAATAGAGAAGCGGTTGCCAGTACGTTTGCGCATTAAACGGCAGTAGATTCCCAGCATCACGCCAGGGCATCGCTTCACCTGCAAGAATGCCGAGCGGCAAGGCAGCAAAAACGACGAGCAAGATCAAGAAAGAGCCCAGGAATCGACCGAAAAGATACTCGCTTTTTGTCATGGCGGCGCTGAAAAGGAGTGGCGCAGTATTGTAGTCGAAATCGCGCAGAACCGGAATGCCCATGATCAGTGATGTGATCATCATAAAGATGCCCGCCGCCGCAGCCATAGTAAATGCGATAATATGCGGTGCGTTTTCCTTCACGGGTGAAAGATTCCCTTCAAAGATAAAATTAACTGCAAATAGCGAGCAAAAGAACAGGATCGCAAAATAGACGCAGGTTTCAGGACGTTTCGCCCGATACTGAAGCTCAAATCTAATGATTTCATACAGCATGATATTTCCTTTCAGCACGGGACATATTTTGCTCAATTACTTGTGCGAAGTAAACATCCTCCAGATCAACAGTGCATTCCCGGAAGCCATTGCGCGGATGTGTGTCGCTAAGAACGTGAATCACCGGCTGACCAAGAAAGAGCTTCTCGCTGATGACCCGATATTGCTGCCGGTATAGAGGCATCTCACTTTTCCCGATGCTTTTTTGATATACTTTTCCGGCAAATGCATTGATTGCAGCGAGCGGCGGTGCCTGCAACAGAATTTCCCCATTCAAAAGGATAGCCATATCGCAACAGAGCTCTTTCACGTCATCCACGATGTGGGTTGAGAGAATGACAATGGTTTCTTCAGCTAATTCGCTGAGAAGGTTGTGAAAGCGATTCCGCTCGGTGGGATCAAGTCCAGCCGTTGGCTCATCAATGATGAGCAGTTGTGGATTGGCAAGCAGCGCCTGGGCAATACCGAAGCGCTGTTTCATGCCCCCGGAGAATCCACCGAGATTTTTCTTCCTGTCAAGGAAGAGATTGGTTTTGTGTAAGACCGCCTGCACAACCTCGCGACGATTTTTTGTATTCCGAATGCCCTTTAAGACCGCGAGATGGTTGAGCATGCTTTCCGCTGAAATACGTGGATACAGTCCGAACTCTTGCGGCAGATAGCCGAGCTGTCTGCGAACCTCGTACTTTTGCTCTAGGAGATCGAGTTCGCCCAAATGGACGGTCCCTGAGTCTGGCGCCTGCAGTGTCGCGAGAATGCGCATTAGTGTGGATTTACCGGCGCCATTTGGTCCGAGCAAGCCAAAAATGCCGCTCGAAATAGTCAGCGACACATTTCTTAGGGCCGCAACTCCATTGGGATAGGTTTTTGAAAGTCCGGAAATGGAAAGATTCATATTGCTCCTCTCTATTTGTAACTGCGTTGTGATAATCGCTGATTCCTATTGTTAATGTGCCAACAGTTCCCCGTTATCTTTCACCGTGGGATAACGGGAACTTCGGCCAGGCATCAGTAATCAATGCTTGCAGGTCAATGATGCTTCGAAGCCATTAAAAACCCTTTCGTAGCAAAACCAAATTCCGGGGGTAAACAGCCACGGACGCTGGTCAAATGACATCTGGTTTGCTGTGGATGGTGTTTGACATGGCAGCATTGCTGTTTACCCTGATTTCCATGTTGTTCATCCATAAAGGTTGTTTCTGGCAAGGATTCTTGATATTCTAGGCTATGGGACTTTTGCAGCACATAAATCGGCAGGCTCTTGTTGGGCTAACGCTATTGGCGCTTTTGCTGCTATTTGTGGGTTTATTTGTTCGCTCGGATGTGCAAGTGACTTTCTTTTTCACGGCCATATATACAACGACACTCGGCTACTTGATCGTCGAGCGATACCTGCAAGCTCGAAATGTCGTCGAGGATTCAGCCTTGCCCCCGCGAAGCCTTTTGCAGACTGCAGCCAAACATCTTGGGAATTTGCTGTCGAGTGGCCGCTTTAGCAGGGAACTCGTGATCGCGATCTTGTTGGTGCTCAGTTTTGCCATTGCACTGCTGGCAAGTCTCAATAATGGTGGCCTTGGGGCAGAGCTGATTGTCTTTTGTGTCGTGATAACGTTGTTGGCTTTGGCTTATTCTGCAATCAGCAAGATCCGCCGGCAGCGTAAGAAAATAACGGGTGAGATTGTATCTTCGCCTCAGCAAAAGCCGGCTGAGGTCAGGCGTCATCCAGCCAGATGGCGACGCTTTGCAGACAAGAAGGTCTTGCTGGCTGCGTTATTCTTGCTTTTACTCATTCCCATTCTGATAACGCTGATTCCCGAAGCAGTTATCGTGGTCACCATGTTATTCGCATCGGCGTTCATTCTGCTATATTTGGTTGTTGATCGTTTTATACAAAAGAGCAAGGTAGATGCGCTCACTGAGGCATCTCTTCGCGCGGAGGTTGATTCTCTCAAAGCACAAATCAACCCGCATTTCTTTTTTAACACCCTCAATAATTTGTATGGCCTGACGGTGGAGAAATCGGATTCGGCGCCGGAGGTGATATTGAAATTGTCAGACATGATGCGTTATACGATTTATGAAGGGCAGAAGGATCGGGTCGCGCTCAGTGATGAAATCGCCTATTTGGAAAACTACATCGAGTTGCACAAAATCAGGTATCAGCGTGATCTGGATATCCGTTTTCAGCGGGATGTTGCGGATGAGACACTTCATATTCCACCTTTACTTTTGATTGTCTTGCTGGAGAATGCCTTCAAGCACGGGGTGGAATCGTTGACCGAGAATGCCTTTGTTCATATTAAGCTGGCATCGACGGATGGGACCTTGCGTTTTGAATTGCGGAACAATTTTGAAGCCGAGGATGAGCGGCCGGTGGGAATTGGCTTGAAAAACTTACGGAGACGGTTAGACCTGTTGTTGCCACATCATCACAAGCTGTCTGCACTTGTTGAAGATGATTATATTTATTGCGTTGTGCTGGAGCTTGAGGGCCTATGAAACTTCGCTACATCATAGTTGATGATGAATCCATTGCGCATCGCGTGATCGAAAAATACTGCACGGACTTGCCGTTCTTACAACTGGAGGCAAATTGCTATGACGCCCTTCAGGCCCTCTCCCTGTTACGCGAGCGCAGCGTTGATTTGATCTTCCTCGATATCAACATGCCCAAGTTAAAGGGCTTCGATTTCCTGCGCACTTTGGACAGTCCCCCTCAGGTGATCGTGACATCCGCTTACCAGGAATATGCCCTTGAAGGATTCGAGCTGAATGTTTGTGACTATCTCTTGAAACCATTCAGCTTCGAACGTTTTTTGAAAGCGGTAAATAAGGCGATGGACGCGTTCTCCCGGACTGTAGTCAAGAGACCGCCGGCAAATGCTGATGAGCAGGAGCGAGGTATCTTTATCAAGGGGGATAAGAAGTATCATCAGCTAAGGTTGGATGACATTGTGTATATTGAGGCGGCCGGAAATTACTCGAAGATTGTCTTGCGACGCGAGGAAATTAAAACGCCACAAAAGATTTCAGATCTTGAGGCGCTATTGACCGGCAGCGAATTTCTGCGTGTTCACAAATCGTTCATCGTCGCCACCAGCAAAATCACGGAGCTCGAAGGCAATCAAATTCGTTTGGGAAAGATAACTGTGCCCATAGGGCGCGCGTACAAACTCGCCGTGACGCGATTTCTTAAGCTCTGAGCTGATTAGTAAAGTTGATAGATTGAGCTAAAGTGACTAAAGTGACTAAAGTGACTAAAGTGACTAAAGTGACTAAAGTGACTAAAGTGACTAAAGTGACTAAATTTATTGACTTAGCTCACTCTCTTGACTCTAGAGCACTTGATTAAATTTATTGACTTTGGTTCATTCTAACTTTAGCTCATTTTATTAACTCTATTCACTCGATGCACTATGGACATCATCACCCTACCGGATTTCTTAATGGAAGAAGACACCACGCCGGTTCGCCTCTTCCATTACCAGACCACGACCAACCATATGCGGGTCAAGATTAACCTGACCAATCATACCTTTAGTTTTCTGCTGGAAGGGGAGAAGGAACTGATTTCTGACAATGAAGTTGTCTCTGTCCGGGATTCGCACTTCATTGTCATGAAATCCGGACATTGTATGATGACCGAACGCCTCTCAGCTGAAAATCAGAATTACGAAAGTATGCTCCTGTTCTTTTCTCGGACTGCAATGCTCGACTTCATTCAGAAACATCAGATCGTTGTCCCGCATGCCTCGCCGGCTAAAATTGTCCAGGCTTTTCCATATGATGATTTTACCGCTTCTTTTGTCCGAAGCCTGGTTGATGTTTTCAAGTTGCCCCTGCAGACTCAGGCGAAATTATTGCCGGTGAAATTCGAAGAAATCATGCTTTATTTATGCGAACACATTGGCACGGATTTCTTGCGCTTCTTGACCATCGGCAGTGACGACCAAACCAGCCGCTTCATCCAGGTTGTCGAAAATAACAAGTTCGAAAAGCTCAGCTTGCAGGAGCTGGCTTTCCTCTCAAATATGAGTGTTTCGACATTCAAGCGTGAATTTCGCAAACATTTTCGGGAGTCGCCCAGCAAATGGTTTCAGGATCAACGCCTGACCTATTCCGCCTTTTTGTTGAGGGATAAGGCGTTGCGGCCAACGGATATCTTCGAAGATGTTGGCTATGAAAATTTGTCCAATTTCATCAATGCCTTTAAACGCAAATACGGTGTGACCCCCAAGCAGTATCAGACGAAATGAGCTTTTAGCACAACTTTTTGAGCCCTCCTCATTACCCCTGTTATTTGCTAAGAGCGTAGATTTTTAGCAACAACATAAACAAAGGGGTATCACAAAATGCTTCATCGAATCATATGCACACTACTGCTTGTTTCCGCAGCAGGCTTCGGCCAAAAGACCTTTACGTTAACGAGCAGTGATCTTGGCGGTCAGGCGACAAAAGCTGAAGAGTTTAATGGATTTGGCTGCACGGGGGAATATCAATCGCCACAACTCTCTTGGGAAAATGCCCCGGAGGGGACTCAGAGCTTTGCCATCACCATGTATGATCCGGATGCACCGACCGGTAGTGGATGGTGGCACTGGCTGGTTTTTGACATACCGGCGAACGTGAATGAACTGGTGAGCAATGCCGGCAATCCGGCATTAAATCTGGCGCCAAACGGGGCCATTCAAAGCGTGACCGACTATGGCGCAAAAGGTTATGGTGGCCCCTGTCCGCCGGAAGGGCATGGCCTGCACCAATATATTATCACCGTACACGCACTGAAAGCGGACAAACTCGGCTTGGATGAAAACACCAATGCCGCAATCGTCGGCTATTATCTGGGGAATAACACCCTGGCCAAGGCCAGCATCGTGGCTTACTATCAGCGAGAAAAGGAGTAGGCTGGAAAGTGACTAAAGTGAACTTGAGTGACTAAAGCGAGCTAAAGTTAATAAATTTAGTCACTTTAGTCACTTTAGTCACTTTAGTCACTTTAGTCACTTTAGTCACTTCCTGACCTGCCCGCCGAGAACGAGACCTGCGCCGATTAACACCAAATTCTTGACGATATATTGACCTTCCATGGTGAGTCCGTAGGGAAACGCCGTCCAAACAACGTCTGGCAGAATAAGCAATGGGAGTGCGGTGCCCGGCATCTGCAGAAAGAGTAGCAAGAGGGTAGCTCGCATGAATTTTCCGAAAATTAAACCAATACCAATCAGGGTTTCCCATGTTGCTAGGATGATCAGGAATTGATCGGGATTGACAAAGTAAATGGTGTTGCGAACCAGCGTTTCTGCAGGACTGAGGCCGGGGAAAAACTTCAGCATGCCGAACCAGAAAAATACAATGCCCAGGCCAATCCGCAGAATGGTGGTGCCGTTTCGAGCCATCCACGCCGATAGACTGGCGTCAAATGAGTTTAGATACCTGTCGACTATTTTATCTTCAATACTGAACATCTCTACGTCCTCTGTTTTTTTCTCGCCGTTATTGAGGTTGAGGATACATCATGCGTCTGAAGTTTCGGGCAATATTCCGGCTTTTGCCGGTGAAGCTGTCTGCTATTCCGTCATTAAAGATTTCATTTGCTACCGTACTAAAAAGTTCCAGCCAGCGATCGAATAATCGCTCTTCGAATGGCGGTAAATCGAGATGCTTTTTCATCGGATTTCCATGATAGCGTCGACTGGCGAGCATGATCGACGACCAAAAATCATACATCCGCTGCAAATGAGCGGTCCATTCTGCTGAGGTCTCGCCAATGGCATTGTTGAAAATGGGAGCAAGTTGCGGATCTTGCCTGATCCGGGCATAAAACCTGTCTACAAGCATGCGAATGTTTTCTTCAGTGATCCGGTCGTATTTCATTGCAATACTCTCCATTAAAACATATATTTCAAATATGTGTTTATTTTAGGAGCGCTGATCATTAAATGCAATGTTTAAAATATATCTTTTGGGGATAGCAATGCGCCTGACCTTATACGGCGACTATTCGTTGCGATTGCTGATGTACCTTGCCTTAAATTATGGCCGGGTAACTACCATTAAGGAAGTTGCCGAGAGCTACCAGATTTCCAAGAATCACCTGGTGAAAATCGTCAAAGATCTTCTTAAGGCCGGATATCTTGAATCGGTAAGGGGAAGAAAGGGGGGCCTCTTACTGGCGAAAGAGCCAAAGGAAATTAATGTCGGCAAGGTGCTGCGGCTCATTCAGCGGAACTTCAATTTCGTCGAATGCTTCGACCCGAATACGAATCAATGTTGCATCGCCGGGGCTTGTAATTTAAATCCGGTATTGCATGAAGCGCTCAGCGCATACTTCAGCGTTCTGGATAAATATTCTCTAAAGGATATTAGTGCTTCCGGGGAATTGCTCCGAAGTAAATTGGGGATCTCGGCGCAAGTAGGTGACTAAAGTGCGCTAAAGTATTAAATTTATTCGCTTTAGTCATTCCAAAATCAATGCCGTTGCCTTGTCAAACATCTTGGGACTACTGAGCGACATACTGACCAGCAATGCTCCTTCGAGGAGGGAGAGGGTCTGCAAGGCCCGGGCGCCGGGATCGTCACTGCCTTTTTCACGGTAGGCGTCTGTCAGCCATTCGATATTGCGCTTGAAGAAGGTATTTATCTCGGTAACAACACCTTCCGGTAAACTGGAGATCTCTGCACCGAGGAGGCCACAGAGGCACATTTGCTTATCCTTTACCAGGGCTCGCTCGAAGGCTTGCACATAGACCTTTATCGGGTCTTTGTTCTTCTTAACGAGTGTCGCCACGTCACCCAAATTGCTCATAAAGGCATCGGTGTAATTTCTGGCAACCGCTGCACCAAGATCTGCCTTGGTGGGGAAGTGGTAGTGCACCGAGGAACTCTTGATGCCAACGGCCTTGGCAATTTCCCGAAAACTGAAGGCATTATAGCCCCCGTCACGAGCCATTTTTTCAGCGACTTCCAAGATCTCGTTAACTTTGCTTTCCATCTTTTCAGCCCTATCCATCTGATAATTCAGTATTTATCTATCAGTAGGTAGATATCGTTTTTCTTCGGGAAAAACAAGAAAAGAAAAAACTTGCATGTCTATCTATCGATAGGTAGATTTATCTCGTATTAAATACTCAACTATAACCAGAAAGGACATAGATATGTCGGTAAAAGAACTTGCATTAATTGTTGGTGGATCATCGGGAATGGGCCTGGAAACAGCAAAGAAATTGGTTAAGGATAACGTGACTCTGTTGATTGTCGGGCGTCGCGAAGACGGTTTAAAGGCGGCCAAGGCTGAACTTGAATCGCTTGGTGGGGATGTCGAAACCATTAGCCTGGATCTGTATAAATCCGCTGATATCGATACCCTTATCAAGAGAATCAAGTCGGAAGAAAAACACATCAAATACCTGGTAAACGCTGCCGGTTATTTTAAGCCAGTTTCCTATCTCGAGCACTCTGAACAGGATTATGACCTGCAGATGGATATGAATAAGGCCTTCTTCTTCATCACTCAGGCAGTGGCTGAAAACATGAAGCTGCATGGTGGTGGTTCCATCGTCAATATTGGCTCAATGTGGGCGCATCAGGCAGTAAAAGCGACGCCCTCCTCCGCTTACTCAATGCAAAAAGCCGGGCTGCATGCGCTAACACAGCACCTGGCGATGGAGTTGGCTGACTATGGTATTCGGGCAAATGCGGTGGCACCGGCAGTTGTGTTATCGACCATCTACAAATCCTTTATCGAAGAAGACAAGATCGAAGAAACCCTCTCCGGCTTTGATGGTTTTCACCCGATTGGCCGAATTGGCCATGCAGCAGATGTCGCCAGTGCGATAGCCTTCCTGCTTTCGGATGAAGCCGCCTGGGTAACCGGTACCGTCATGGATGTCGACGGTGGGGTAATGGCTGGTAGAAACTAAGCCGGTTTCTTTTCCTGCAGGTATAATACTCAGCATCAATACGATGCCTTCTCCGGAAGGCATCTTTAGTAATGAACTGTTCCGGCACCGGCCTTGATGCCGATAGAATAGCAATAAAATCTTACGCCCATTAGCCAACCCGGACAAAAGATTTTCAGAATTTCAGCTCCCGCGCCTAAGGTACTTTCAAAGGCTCCGGAGAGGCTTCTCGTGATATACAAAGTTTTGCTCACATTTTTTTTGCTCATTCTCCCCGCGATCGCACAGGTTGAATTTGAAATGCAGACAATCATTACGGATGTCGGAATTGTCAGCGATCTGGCTGCCGTCGATATGAATGGGGACAATGATATTGATTTTGTAACCATATCCCGGAGAGATAGCAGCATTGTCTGGTATCAGAATGATGGACTCGGACAGTTTACGAGCCGGATGATCGCTTCTCCTGAAGCCAGGCCGTTTCGTATCCACACTGCAGATATTGATGGCGATGCGGATATTGATTTGGTTGTGGCGATGCTCGACAGTGCGGGAATTATTTGGTATGAAAATGAGGGTGAGGGGCAGTTCAAGGAGAATACAATTCGTACCAGCAATGCGTCGGTGCGCGACATTGAGGTAGCTGACATAGATGGAGACAATGACATCGACATCCTCTCCGCAATTTCAGGGAACGATGAAGTTGCCTGGTCCGAGAATGACGGCAGCGGAAATTTTACGCTCCATGTTCTCACCACTGAAGCACTCAGGGTTCAGTCGGTTTTGGCAATTGACCTGGACTCTGATGGCGATCAGGATGTTCTATCTGCATCCTGGCGTGACACAATGATCCGCTGGTATGAGAATGATGGCAGTGAAAATTTTGACATTCATATTATTGCTCAATTTCGAAGCTCGCCTTCACAGCTGACCGCTTTTGACGTCGATAATGACGGGGACATCGATGTTTTCTCTAATGGCTTACATTCAGATTTGAGGTATCGTGGCAGCAGTTTGATTTGGCTGGAAAATAACGGCAAAGAAGTATTTACATTGCAACCGGTTTATCCAAGTGTTTCCTGGGTTGAACAGCTGGTAACGGCGGATTTCAACGGTGATCAGGCAGTCGATATCTTGATATCATGGCCAGGTTGTCCGCCGCTGGTTTGGTATGAGAATGACCCTGATCAGCATTTCAAAGAGCGCGCAATCACGCTGACTCATTTTGTTGACTATCCGGCTGTGGTCGATTTTGATCAAGATGGAGACGATGATGTGGTCGGTTTTCGACCACATTTTAACACGATTGATTTTTATGAAAACCAGGGGCCCAAAATCGAGGTGCAGCGGTCCTTCCATTATCCATTGGAGGTTGGTGATCGTTGGGAGTTTATTGAGGTCTTCTCGGATGATCTTGTTTCACGGACCGTTGTTGGTGATACGGTATTGCCGAGTGGTCTCTCATATAAGATGATTTTACAAGAGCGAATAGGCGGACGCACGACCCGGGTAGATAGCATTTATCAACGATTGGACGGTCAGAAGGTCTTCGAAATCAATCCCTGGCGGGTTTCAGAGTTCTTGATATACGATTTTTCTTTGAGTCGTGGTGAGGTCGTTACAACATTTGCTACCTCCGTCGATACCACCGATATCATTGTCTGGTGCATTGATTTTCCCAAACTTTTTTGCAGGAAGCTTCCGCGCTGGTCTTTTTTTGTAGATAATGCGAGGCGTTTCATAGATGATGAGGTGATTTATGAGGTAACCGATAGCCTGGGAATGACGAAGCGCAATGGTATCGAAGGCGACGTCTATGAGCTGCAGCGCGCTATTGTTGGTGGTGTTGTATATGATATTGCTGATACATGTGTAGCGGCTGAAGTTCCGGAAGAACCGCCGGTTAACACTGTGCCGGAGCAAATTCAGCTCTTTCAGAATTATCCTAACCCATTTAACCCGGGCACCAAAATTCGCTACGATATTGCCGAGCCGAATCGTGTGCATCTCAAGGTGTTTGATGTAAGCGGGCGTCATGTAGTGACCCTGGTGAATGCCTATCAGCAGCCGGGTGAATATGAGCTTGAATTTGACGGTTCCAATCTTGCTAGTGGCATCTATATATATAGACTTAGCGTTGGTCGAACGAATATTGCCAGAAAAATGGTGCTGATGCGATAAGTTTTGGCTTTCTGGTAATTTCCTGCAGAAAATCTTTCTTGGATATAGGGACGGAAAACCTATTATTCTACCTGCCTAATCAGATGAAAACATTTTGGTCTTTTTCGAGGAGCCTTCTCCTGCTGGTTTTCCTTAATGGGAAGGCCGTGCATTTTGGAGAAGTGCAGATCATTCCGTCGCCAATCTGGTCAACCACCTGGACTTATGCTTTATATGGAGCGGGGCTGCTGCTAGTTGCGCTGTTTGTTTATCTTTACTGCCGCAGCCAATGGCGCCTTCGTACGCTATTGGCTCATGAGCAGTTCGAGGCTGAGCGTCTTAAGGCGTTGGATCGATTAAAATCAAAATTCTATGTAAGGTTATCACATGAATTTCGCACCCCCTTGACCCTGATGATGGCCCCAATAGAGCAGCTCTTGCAAAAGCTAAGTGACGGCCCGTCGCGTAAGCAGTTGCAGGCAGCCAAAAGCAGCGGGGACATGTTGATCCGCTTGACGAACCAGCTGCTGGATCTGGCCAAGCTACAGTCCGGAAAAATGACCCTGCAAGTAGCGGAAGGGGAGTTGATATCATTTCTCAGAGGTGTGTTCTTTTCTTTCGAACTACTGGCATCTGAAAAGGATCTCCGTCTCGAATTTCGGTCTGAAATTGATGTATGTAAGCTATACACCGACTATGGCAAACTGGAGCACGTCTTTTACAACCTGGTTGGCAATGCCATCAAATACACCAGGACGGGTGGCAAGGTGCTGCTGACTTGTAAGATTGATGAGCAGAACCACAGGGTTCGTGTCCGGTTACGAGACACCGGTATCGGCATACCTGAAGAACAGCTGCCACATATCTTTGATCCCTTTTACCAGGTTGCTAATGATGGTGTATCGCACGAGGGACGTAGTGGTATTGGCCTGGCGTTGGTGAAGGAAATTGTCGAGTGTCTGCATGGCGACATACAAGTTCGGAGTGTGCAGGGCGAGGGCACGGAGTTTGAGGTGCTGCTACCCATGGATCCGAATGTTTTTCAGGCCGGTGAATTTATTGATGAGGACTCCCGGGAAGCAGCGAAGGTTGATACTGAGCCTGACCACGCAAGTGATGCATTTCCGGCAGAAAGCGGACTTATTCTCATTGTAGAAGACCATCCGGATGTTCGCGCGTTGATTCAACAAAGCCTGGCTGTAAATTATGAAACCATCGAGGCGGATAATGGACAATTGGGATTTGAGATGGCGCTTTCCCGAATACCGGATGTAATCGTCAGCGATGTGCTGATGCCAATAATGGACGGCTTTGAGCTTTGCGAAAAGCTTCGGGGTGATGATCGCACCAATCATATTCCTATCATCCTGTTGACCGCGCGTGCAACTGCCGAAAACCGCCTGGCCGGGTTGGCGCATGGGGCCGACGAGTATCTGGTGAAGCCTTTTAGCGTGACTGAACTGCAAACGCGCGTGCGGAATATCCTTGAACAACGCTCACGTTTACAAGTGAAATTTCAGCGTGAAACACTGCTAAGGCCGGCTGATGTTGACATCCCTTCAGCCGACAAGCAGTTTATTGAGAATATTCGCGACATTATAGAAAGGCATATGGGGGATGAAGCTTTTAGCGTTATGCGTCTTGCTGAGGAAATCGGCTTGAGCCGCAGTCAACTGCATCGCAAGTGCCGGGCAGTGATCGGCCAGCCAGCCAGCGATTTGATATTGCAGATGCGCCTCGATCGAGCAGAACTGCTTATTCGGGAAAATGCGGCAACCATATCAGAAATCGCCTATATGTGCGGCTTCAATACCCCCAATTACTTTGCCCAGTGCTTTCGAAAGCGTTTTGGTAGCTCGCCTTCTGAATACCGTAGACAAAGAAATCCGCACAAAAAAACCGGGAAATAAGTCTACTGCAGCTATATGCAACGATTTTATACGAGAATAGGGTCAAATTCATCAACACCCCGGCGCCAGCTTACACGATGTAGGCTGGCGCCTTTTGCTTCTCTTCTGGTATTTTATAGTTTTTCCGGATCATGTTATTCTCTTTCTGTTAATTTTTTAACATAAGTCTTGACATTTTCATCAATGTTGTTAATTTTTTAACAGTGTGTTAAAAAATTAACAAATTGAGGTGCCTTGATGTCGAATTCGAAAGTTCCACCGCTAAGTCGGCGTGAGCGACAGATTATGGATATCGTTTACGCATATAAGGAAGTGTCTGCTGCTGATGTGCGGGAGCACTTGCCGGACAAGCTAAGCGATTCTTCTGTACGCACAATTCTTCGCATCCTGTGCGAAAAAGGACATCTAAAGATCCGGCAGGATGGCCCTCGGTATCTTTATGCGCCGGTCTTATCAGCAACAAAAGCCAGTCGCAGTGCATTGCGCCATGTGATAAAGACCTTCTTTGATGATTCGATTGAAGATGCCGTCGTGGCGCTACTGGACATGCCCAAATCCGACCTTTCACCAGAGGTTCGGGAATTAATCACCAAAAAAATTGAGCAGCGCAAGAAGGAAGGGAAGTGATATGCCGTCTCTTGAATCGATTTTTTATCCTGTCAATGGAATGGGTATACCCCTGTTTGTGTGGATTGTCAAAGGGGGATTCCTGATGGCTGCGCTTCTTCTTCTGCAGCATTTTATGAAGCAACAGCCGGCGGCTCTTCGCCACGGGTCTTTATTTGCCGGTATCGTTATGCTCATGTTGATACCGTTAATTTCCGCCATCTTACCGTCATGGCACCTGCCGTTATTCGCTTCTGAAACACCAACCGAAGTACTGCCTGTCCTTTCCGAATCATCTTCAAACGAAGCCGTTGCTGTCCCGCCCGCGGGTGAAGCGGATATCCGGGTGCCGCTTGCTTCACCGGCGTCGTCATCAGAAGCTGGCGTTGGTAATGAATGGTCCTGGCTGGCTGGACTCTGGATGTTAGTCTGGATTGCCGGATGCACGGTTTTTGCTCTGCGATTTATGAGAGGATGCGCCTACAGCAGAAATTTGCGCATGTCATCCACCCTTTGTGAATCCGTCATTGTTCAGAGACTTTTTAGCAAAGTTTACGCCGAGCTGCCGCTTCGTAGATCTGTGAAGGTTGCTGAAAGCAGTCGAGTCTCAGTGCCGATAACGATTGGACTTTGGTCTCCGCTGATAATTCTGCCGTTGAGCAGTCGCGAATGGCAGGAAGATCGCTTGCGCGTTGTGCTGTTGCACGAACTGGCGCATATCTGGCGTTGGGACTGGGGCAAGCAAATGCTGATACATTTCATTGGTATATTTCACTGGATCAATCCGTTTTATTGGTTGGCTGCCCGGCGATCCCGATTGGAGCGGGAGATCGCTGCGGACGAAGTGGTATTGTCATCCGGGGAAAAGCCCTCCTTCTATGCATCCCAGCTCCTGGCCATTGGCAATGGCATTCGCCAGGCGCAGATGCCTCGGGAATTCCTGCTACCTATGGCTCGGGCATCGCAACTTGAAGACCGGTTGCTGGCCATCCTGGATGGCTCCGGGAATGAATCAGCGAAAAAGCGCTGGATGCTTCCGGGGCTTTTGGCAGCCGGCATAACTTGCCTTCTTTTAATCTCCGCCTGCAGTGTACAGCCGAAGCAAAGCGATCGATCCATCACGCAGGACATGCTAGCGGAGTTGCGGTCTGAACAAGGGCCGGAAGCGATAACAATTGTTGTGCTGGGAGAAAGCCTGGGCAGGCAATTGCAGTATGATTATGCGAACAAAGATGATCGCTTCCTTGGCGAGGCCTTGCAAGATCCAGATTGGGAAAAGCGTACTGCCGCAGCATATGCCCTCGGTGCCAGTGAGCGGCCGCCAACAAACCTGATCATCAGAGCCTTGGCTGATCAGCGTTGGGAAGTGCGTCACTTTGCGGCCTGGGCTGCTGGACGAAGCGGTGATCGGTCGCTGATCGAATCCCTGGCGGTGGCAATGGAAGATCAAAAATGGGAGGTCAGTCACCTGGCCGTCCTGGCCGTCGCCAAAATTGACGCCCGTGCTGCAATCGAACCCCTTTCATTAGCCTTAAAACATCCAGCCTGGCAAACTGCCCATCAAGCCGCTTGGGCACTGGGCCGCATTCAGGAACCTGCAGTGACGGAGCCGCTCATCGCTGCTCTGTCCAGCAAGGATTGGATGACGCGTCATGCCGCCGCCTGGGCTCTGGGTGAAATTCGAGCAAGCACCGCTGTCACAGCACTTGTGCAAAGCATGCAGGACGAGGCATGGCAGGTGCGCAAAGAAGCCGCTAAATCTTTGGGACGTATTGCCGATCCAATAGCATTGCAACCCCTGCAGAGCGCCCTGGATGATGACCATGAGAAGGTGCGAGGCGCCGCATTCGTTGCTTTGGAGCAATATCCAAAGCCCGGACAGAGCGGAGGAAGGCAGCGATGAGGAAATGGTTTAAGCGGGGATTGCTTGTCTCTGTCACGCTTGTTGCGGTATTTTTCATCGTGTCCTGGTTTCACGGGCTGTCTGTAATCGTCAAGGACTATATGTTTCTGGAAAGAGAAGCGGTGCAATTTCGCAGTGGCGGAATAATGTTGTCCGGAACCTTGCGGATGCCGGGCTGGGTCGATAAACCGCCTGCCATGGTCCTGATTCATGGTTCCGGGGCATCGCCCAGGAAAGACCTGGATTGGTATGCCGCCAATATCGGTTTGCAGGGATATGCGGTGTTAACATACGACAAGCGTGGGGTTGGCGAGTCCGAAGGTGAGCCATATGAGTGGTACTACTTCAGTTTTGACAGTCTTGCCCAGGACGCACTTGCAGGCGTCCGATTTCTGAACAGCAGGTCGGATTTAGATACCAGCCGTATTGGGCTCTTTGGTACGAGTCAAGGTGGTTGGGTGGCGCCGCTTGCTGCCTCAAAGGCGTCAGGTAAGATCAAATTCATGGTTCTGGTTTCCCCAACGGTGGCCACCGTTGGGGAAGATCGCCTCTTTGAACGGGCCGAGCGTCTGCGCCGTGAGGGTTTTAGTGAAGAAGATAGGACAGAGGCAAAAGAGTTGCAGTTGCTTGATCAGGCGGCGGCGCGGGACTCAAGCAACTATCATCAATTTCAATCGCTTTGGTATGAATACCAAAACAAGCCCTGGTTTCAGCGGGTCTACCCGGGCGATGCACCGGCAGGGCCAAGTCATCGCTGGCGACAGTGGTACGGCCAAGTGGTCGATTTTGACCCGATTCCCTATATGAAAGATACCGCAATTCCTACTGCCTTTGTATTTGGTGATCCGCAGCTTGACTGGTATGGGCCGGTTCGTCAAAGCATGAAGAACATCCAACAGCTTCCCAATCAGGAGCTTATCAAGTTAGAGCAATATAACGGCTATGATCATAATATCGGCAAAGAACGCTTTTGGGGCCTGCTCAATAAGCATGCAGCCTGGGAAGACGTCGTCTTTCCCTGGTTGGATGGAATGACCCCTTGATTTCCTCATAACGGCACCATATTTGGTAACTCTTCCTGAAAATCTCAATTTGCAACTTTTATATTGACATCGCAGCAATCTACTAGTAGATTAGTATCAACTAATTCATTAGTAGTTGGTGTTGTGGCAGCTGGCCTGTCAAGTGGTTTTGGATGATTTCATTTGATGTTATTGCCACTCAAATAACAAAGAGCGCTAACATGCGTATATCCGGCAGAGGTAAATATAACGATGTTGCGACGCCAATAAACTCGAGTGAAATTCAATAGGATCGATTTCATGGAAAATATACTCTCGTCACGCGATTGGATTTTTTATCTGCTGCAAATCAACGCGCTATGGATGATTGGGTTTGCTGCGGTATTTGTTTGGAGCCGCCGTCGCCATCCGGTGATGCGCTACTATAGCTACCTGACGATGTATTTTATGTTGCCGATTGCCTTGGGTGTGTCCTTGTTTGTTAATCTTGGCGCAGATGGGAAGGCCGTCGACAAGGCGATGACATATAACGTTTTCTACGAGACGTCCGTGATTAGCGAGATTGCCGGGCCACCAACGCTTGCTGAAGATGCCCAGGCTCAGGAACAGGTCTATTCGACCACCTTGCTCCTGCTTGCATTTGTCGTCACATTCCTCTTGAGCCGTTTCATTTCCAAATTTGTGCAATTATTTCGATTTGCCGGAAAGGAGGATCGCGCAGTGCTTGGACTGGTCAGCGAATTGGCGACTGAAATTGGCGTTGCCAGACGGGTTCGTGTTTTGCTAACGCGCTTTGCTATCACTCCATTCAGCTTTGGCTGGCGTAGGCCGGTAATTGTTGTTCCGGAACTTATCTGTGAGAAATGTTCACCCGGTGAAATTAAGATGATCTTACGGCATGAACTTGTTCACATCCGCCGGAATGACTTCCTGGTGAACGTTCTGCAAAAGTTGCTTCGCATCCTCTTTATCTACAATCCGGTCTATCACATTTGCGATCGTTTAATTGACAACCAACGTGAATTATTATGCGATCAGGAAGTTGTTGCCTTGTCCGGGGTTTCTCGCAAAGCCTATGCAGCAACACTGCTGTCGGTGACGGAAATACTGTATCCGACTGCTATCTTACCGGCCGCCGTACCCTTTTATCGAAAAATCTCACAGTTGAAGGAGAGAGTAATGCTGATCAAAGATCAAAACAAGACAGCTGTTTCCGCCAGGCATATCGCGACAATCATCTTATTGGTTCTAACAAGTTTTAGCGCTATTGCGCTTTCGGAACTGCAAGCGGCAGAGGACAAGAGTCAACGCATCTTTCAAAACGAAAAAGAGCATGTACGTATAACCAATGAATTTGTAGAGATTACCACTGATATGGCGCAAAATCGCTATGGGAAGGATTCAGCAGAATACCATATGTGGAAAAAGCGCTTTGCGATGATGGAATTGTCCGCTGAAGATTTGGAGCAGCAGCAGGCCGCATTGAAAGCCGATCATAACCTCAGAGTTAAGCAACAGCAAATGGACCTGCGGCAGCAGGAACTGCAAGTTGCGCTGATGCAAGAACAGCTCAGGCAGGAACGCCTGCGTCGAGCAGCGGGAGAAAATTCGCAGGAGAATGAGGCGGAACAGGATGCCAGGTTAAAGCAAATAACCGAACAATATCACCAGGCTATCCAAAATTACCAGGATATCAACAAGCAGCAGATTGAAGCGCTGGAGCAAAAAATTGATGACCTGAGTGCAAATCTGGCTGAAAATAAGTTGGCTGAAGCTGAAAAGAAAGAAACCGAAAAATCAAATCCTACTGACAGAAGCTTGTCCGATAGTATTAACGAAATGAATCAAATTGTCAATGCTGTGCGCACGCAGTTACAGAAGGATCGCCTCATCGGCAAGAGGGAAAAATATTTCGAGTTTGTAATCAAGGATGGACACTGTCTGCTAGATGGGAAGCGCATCGATGATACCTATTTGGAAAAATATGTGAAATTAATCGAAGACATTAAAGGCGAGAGCTTAACCTTTCCCCATACTGTGAGCGTGATTAAGAATTGATACGTCGGATCATAGCTTGTGCGCTTGTCTTACCGCTTGTGGCATATGGTGTTTTCTACATCCTGCCACCGGAACCCTTCGAGCCGCCCCGCCGGGAGATTCTCGACGAGGGGGATTTCCTCCTCGCTGATAAAGTCGGCTGGTATCGCGATACCAACGAAATTGCTTGGCAGGTAACCTGGGGAGCGGAAAATGGACTGCAGTTGAATTGCTTCCAGCCACTGCGAAATCGACGACTTAAGGCAGAATCAGCAAGCCGTTTCAACTGGCAGCGAACAACACGGAATGTGCCGCTGCAATTCCAGCTTGATGCGGAAGATGTCATCCAGGGCTTTACGATCACTGACAGTGCTGCTCAACAATTTCAGCGGCTGAAAGAATATCCTTACAGCCAGAAAGAGATTCGTTACCAAAGCGGTACTATTGAGCTCGTTGGCACCTTGATGACGCCCTCGTCTCCGGGGCCTTATGCGGCGGTGGTATTTATCCACGGCTCCGGAGTCAGTGATCGAAGTAGTTTCTGGTATATGTATCAAGCTGATTTCCTGGCAAAACAGGGCTTTGTTGTTCTCCTGCCCGACAAGCGCGGTTGCGGGAAATCAGGTGGACAGTGGCATACCAGCAGTTTCGACGATTTTGCTCAGGATGCAGTCGCCGCCGTTAACTATTTGTCATCAGCCGAGGAATTGGCGCTCGATGCTATCGGCCTTGTTGGGTTTAGCCAGGGCGGATGGATAGCACCTTTGGCTGCAAGTAAATCCGAAAGCATCGACTTTGTGGTAGCGATTTCTGCCAGTACGACCCCGCCTGACGAACAGCTGGAATTTGAAATTGCCGCCGAAATGCAGGATGCCGGTATGCCTGGTATATTGGCATCAATGCTCACGCCACTATTTGCTCATCGTGCCCGAAAAAAACGCGCAATTTGGTGGGAAAAGAATGGGGACTTCAATCCTTTGCCCTCCTGGGAAGAGCTGAAGGTTCCTGCTCTCCTGATTGTTGGATTACAGGACCGAAATGTGCCGGTCGCGAAAAGTCTGGAACTAATTGCCCACATAAGCAACGCCGCGACCGCTCCCGGTGTTCAGGTAAAGGAATATCCCATGCTTGGACATGCTTTAGTCGATAAGGAAAGCGGGTGGATTCGACAGGACTACCTTGAACACCTGGCCGGGTGGCTCCGCACGGCCACCGATAGCAAACACTAGTTCAACCACATTTCATCGTGGCTTTATTGCGTATCTACGCGGTGTTGAATATATTCTCCCATCTAGCATATGGAACGGTAAAATGTGGATCGGGGAGAGCTCACTGCACGGAAAATCCAGTACACCAATAGCGATTATCTGCTGCTGCCTGCTGGTCTTTATGGCAATCAACATGCACGCAGATACCAGCGAGATCGGCCTGCCTTATATTCAAAATTATACACCCTCTGATTATCGCGCGCATTTCCAGAATTGGGCAATTGCTCAGGACAAAGACGGCCTGATTTATGTTGCCAATAACGACGGCTTATTGGTTTATGATGGCGTCAACTGGCGCAAGTTTTTAGATGACGGTAATTTTTTTGCATTTCGATCTCTTGTGCTCGGGCCGGAAAACCGCATGTACGTCGGCACAGCCAACGACTTCGGCTTCCTGGAATACGATTCACTTGGACAGCCACGTTTGGTTTCATTCCTCCCCCATGCCGACGAGAAACATCGCAAGTTCAATGATGTTTGGTATACCCTCGCTACAGACAATGCCGTCTACTACATGACCCACTTCATCATATTTATTTGGCAGAACGAGAGTCTCACTACGATTGAATGTGGTGAACGCCGGAACTATTTTCATACCGCCTTCGAGGTCGACGGTGAGGTGTATGTTCGTCAGGACAATAAGGGACTTTTTCGCATAACAGACGGACAGCTTGATCCGGTGCCCGGTGGCGAAATCTTTGCTGACCGTTCCCTTCAGATGATGGAGCGATATGACAACAACACCTTGCTTTTATCGACCGCAAGCATCGGTTTTTATCTGATGGATGCCGCTGGCATTCGGCCCTTTGCGAGCGAAGCGCTAAAATTCACCGAAAAAAATCAGCTCTACTCCAGCACTCGCCTGAGCAATGGAAATTATGTTTTGGGCACCCGGCGAGGAGGTATGGCGGTTATAGATCGCGCCGGAAATATGCTTGCTCAAATCGATAACCGTAATGGATTGCAGGATAATTCCGTTTGGGGGGTGTTTGAAGATCAGCAGGGCAATGTGTGGGCGGCGCTCAATAATGGCATATCTAAATTGGAAGTAAACTCTCCGCTGACTCACTTCGGAGATGCTGCCGGTCAAATTGGGGTGATCGAACGGATTCGCCGGGTTGACGGAAAGCTTTATCTGGCAACAAACCTCGGCACATTCTATATCAATTCGGATGCCGGAAATGAGCAATTTCAGCGCGTCAAAGGAATCGATGAATTTACCTGGACACTATTCCGGGATGATAATACCCTTCTCGCCGGTACGCATAATTTCATCTTTGAGGTTCGAGATGGTGTTGCTCAATCGATCAAGGGAGATTGGCAAGCTGTCTTCGATCTGACCGCTGCCCACAATAATGCTGATATGCTCTGGGTCGCGCAGCGTAGAGGCATTGCCACGCTTTACCGGCAGCCGAACGGTCGCTGGAAAGCAGGACCGAAGGTCGAAGACGCTGATATTAAAGCCTATGAGATTGTGTCCCCGGAAGCGGGGCTCCTTTGGATCGAGGCTGGCGATCCCGGGATAACCAGGGTTGAAATCGAAAATCCAGAATCGATGCCCGAGGTGCTGTCTGCGAAGAGCGTTGCCGTGTTTGATACTGTGCATGGACTGCCCACCGGGCGAATTTTTCCGATCCTTTCCGGAGAGCAGATGCGCTTTGCCACCGAGCAAGGACTCTACAAGTTTGATAGGGCCAACGAACGCTTCCTGAAACTATCAGACGATATGCCTGCAGCCACCTGGCGTTATCTCGGCAATGAAGATCCCTTTGGACGCTTGTGGATCTCCCGTTCGGGCGCGGAGGATGTTGATGAGCAATTGCTGATCGGTCATTTAAGAGACGACAAAACGTACCAGTGGGACGCAGAAACCCTTAGCCGAATACGCGGTGTCTCAATCATCAATACGATTTACACGGAACCGGACTCCATCACCTGGATTGCCAGTTCCGGAGGCTTGATGCGCTTTGATGGGCGTCAGCGAGAACTGCCGGCTGCAACAGGCAGGGCCCTGATTCGCCGGATTATCGTTAATAACGATTCAACCATCCAATTGGGGCCTGCCAGCGCCAGTCAAGCAGAATTCAGCTATAGCAACAATACCTTGCGTTTCGAGTTTGCCCTGCCGGCCTTTTCGCCGGAAGGAGAGAATCAATTTCAAACGAAACTGGATGGGTATCAAGCTGAGTGGAGTGATTGGGGAAGCGAGGCCTGGCGCGACTTCACCTGGCTGGAAGAAGGCGACTATGTGTTCAGGGTCAGAGGTCGTGATGTCCGGAATCAGAAGCGAGAAGAAGCCCGTTTTGCAATTACCATCCTGCCACCGTGGTATCGTTCGACATGGGCCTGGATTGTTTGGGGATTGCTGCTGGCGGCTCTCATTTATGGTATCGTTCGACTGGCAATGAAGTTGGCAACGGAACGTGCCCGGGAGTTAAGCAAGCTGCGAGAAGCAGAGCTGGTGGCCCAGAAGAATAGTGAGTTGGGGCGAAAAAATGAGACTTTGAAAGAGCTCTTACAGGAGTTGCGAAGTGCCCAGGCAAAAGTGCTGGTCTCTGAAAATCGCTTCCGCGCGGTGGCGCAGTCGGCCAACGACGCCATTATTACCGTTGATCAGGAGGGCAAAATCAGCTATTTGAACGGGCGAGCTGCAGACCTCTTTGGGCTACCTGAAAACGACGGAATGGGCAACAGCTTGACCAGCCTGTTGCCCAGCCACTATCACCGTATTTTTCGGAAACGCTTACGGCAGATTGTTGCTGATAATGACAACAAGCTAGCTGCTGAACCTGTCGAAATGGCCGGGCTGCGGCAGGATGGTGAAGAATTTCCCATAGAATTGACGCTGGCAAGGTGGAGCACCCAGGAAGGGGTGTTTATTACCGGGATTATACGTGATATCACTCAGCGAAAGGCCGAGCAAAATGCAATCCGCGAAGCGCTTGACCAACTGGAAGCAGAGGATAAGCGGAAATCCGAAGAACTGGAAAAGGCCCGGCAATTGCAGCTGGCGATGTTGCCGGCGCAAATACCGCAGGTAGACGGGCTGGAAATTGACGCCTATATGGAAACGGCCATCGAGGTCGGAGGCGATTATTACGATCTGCACGTTGATGAATCGGGCTCACTTACTGCAATTGTGGGAGATGCCACCGGTCATGGTTCGGAATCGGGCATGTTGGTTGCAGCCACAAAAAGTTTGCTGGCCTCGCTTCTCAAATTGGAAGCACTCGATGAGATCTTTAAGCAGGCCAATCGAGTATTTCGCAGTTTAAATTTACCTCGTGTTTATATGGCCCTCCAAATGGTTCGCATCATTGATAAAAAAGTCCAGGTTTGCTCAGCCGGTATGCCGCCGCTCTATATTTACCGCGCAAAAACCGGCGAAGTCGAAGAAATCCTTATCAAGGCGATGCCGCTGGGCGGATTTGCCAATTTTCCCTATCAAATGCGGGAAACCAGCATTGAAACGGGTGATGTTCTCGTGCTGATGAGCGACGGCTTTCCTGAACGCTTCAATGCTATGCGTGAACAGTTTGAATTTGAGAATGTTGCTCCCACGTTGGCGGCGGTTGCCGAAAAATCGCCATCCGATATTATCCAGCATTTGGTGCAGGCCGGAAACGATTGGGCGGCCGGTTTTCCCCAAAACGATGATGTGACCTTCGTGGTGATAAAGGTATGTTGATTTGAAACATTTGCTTGCTGAGGAATACAAGATGAAAAGAAGGACGCAGGTCTATATGGTCATGATGACGGCTTTCCTGAGTTTCTTAAGCTGTTCAGATAATACAAGTCAAACCCCAGATATGGATGGTAACTGGCCAGGTTGTGTTATCGGCATCTATCCTGAAAAGGGAAATGAGACTCTGGGCGCCGGCGACCTCTACGAGATAGATGATTTTGAAGCGCTTACCGAACACGAGATTGGCTCGGTTGTCTGGTTTCCTACCTGGGATGATGAATTCCCGATGGAAGCTTGTCAAAAGCTGGCCAAGCGCGGGATTATTCCGCATCTCACCTGGGAACTGTTTTGGCCATCGGTCGATCCGAATAATTCCAGACAGACCGGTCCCGATGGCTATCAAGGCTTCAATGATGTTCTCAATGGCAAGTACGATGACTACATCGATCGTTTTGCAGAAGCTGCAAAAACATTTGATCGAGAAGTGCTCATTCGCTTCCTACATGAATTTAATGGCAACTGGTATGTTTGGAGTGGAAATAAAAACGGGCAAGGGAATGGCGGGCCGGAGAAAGTCGTTGCAGTCTGGAGATATGTGGTGGACCGGTTTAATGCAAAAGGCGCTGACAAAGTCCGGTGGCTATGGGTGCCGCATGGTCCTTCTACGGATAGGTCCCCGGAAGCGTGGAACGACGTATCCAATTATTGGCCGGGCGGCGAATATGTTGACTGGATTGGGCTGGATGGCTATAATTTTTATCCAAAAGATCCCTGGGGAGGCACGCGTCCGCTTCGGGATTTTGATAATTGCTTCCGGGCGCTTTATGATTCTTGTGCCGTACTGGGCGATCATCCAATGATGATTGCAGAATTCGGCACTGGCGAATTTCAGTCCGGAGATTTTGATAAGGCTGCCTGGATTACCGACGCCTTCAATAAGATCAAAATCGAATATCCACGCATTAAAATCTTTACCTGGTTCAATATCAATAAGGAGCTGGACTGGCGAGTAAATTCATCACCCGAGGCGCTCACCGCTTTTAAGGCGGCAATGCAAGATCCATACTATATTGCCAGTCCGTATAAGCTGAAATAAAAATGATGTTGTTCCCCTACAAGGATCCATATCTTGCAACTGAACTCAACTATAGAGATTTTGCTCCTAAGGATCACTTGCAATTTATTGATTTCGCAAGCCTTTCCTATTCGTCGCGTAGCGACGCACTGTCAATAGAATCGTTTGTACCACGTGTAAACCCTGCCCTGTAGGGGCAGAAGATTACCACCCGGCATTGGTTCAAAATTGGAAACGATGGATTAGTGAATTCGCGAATGATGATGCGTTGTCTTTTGGGTGACTAGGGTCAAGGCTTTTAGGTGGAAATAGATGTTTTTTAATTGATACGATTTATATTTATCAACGCAAAAAATTTTGAAACCAATTATGAGTGTATCGCAGTCGCCAGAAGATGTGAGTCGACGTCTCAAAGAAATCCATACGTTTATCGATGCGCAGAATTTGGATGGTGCCTTGGTCGAATTGTCCGCATTTGTTCGCGATTTGGCAGGTAATAAATTGTCTCCTGAATGGGAGGAAAAATTCAAAGCTCAATTTGAAGGTTTTCAACGTCCTCGCAATAAAGGCCGACGGAAGAAAATGGAAACTATGAACGAGGTTGAAGGCAAGAATCTCGAACTCCTTTTGACGAATTTTATAATGGAGCTGGAATCCAACTTACCTATATCGCCAGCGGGACAAGAGCAAGTAGCAATAGATGTGTCGAATATCGAAGAGGAAGAACAGGTATTAGATAGCTTTCCGGAAATGCCTGCACGAGAGCCCATTAAACCAGCGGCAGCAGAAGCAGTGGCGAGTCGCGATATCCCATCCGTCGAGATCGGAGAAGCCGCACATGTTCCCGACTCCACCGTTCCTACACATCCGGATCGCCCGGTAGCGGTGGATGAATTGGGGCGACAAGTGATGGCCCGGGCCCTGGCAAAGCGCATTCAGCTTGTGCGTACGCAAGACGAGAAGCGCCTGGGGGCTGCGGAGGAAAAAGAAGAAAAGAGCGGGCAGGATGCATCGGTGCTGATGGGGCCTTTCCGAGTGAATCTGTACGGACCGTGGGGGTCGGGTAAGAGCACGCTGCTGAATTTCCTGCGTGCAGAATTACAGGCTGGCAAAGATTTGACGACGGAAGGCAGCGAAGAAGATATTGCCGATCCCTGGATCGTGGTATGGTTCAACGCCTGGGAACATCAGCGCATTAGACCGCCATGGTGGTCGCTGATGGATTCCGTCTATCGCCAGGCGCGCAGGCAGCTTTGGAGAAAAGATAAGTGGCGCTGGGCATTTCTTACCGGCACTGAGTTTAGCTGGCGGGTGTTGCAAAGTTGGAGCCCATTCATTCTGGCGTTATTTGTTTTAGTGGTAATATTGCTGGCCAGTTTCTGGGGAGGGTTGCTGCCATTTGGCCTTGGGTCGCCGACAACAGCTGAGGGAGAGAAGACCTTCCTGGAAATTTTTGCCAAGCAAGCGACAAATATCAGCGCTATTCTGGCGCTGGTGGCAACCGTATGGACCGGTATTCGCGGATTGAGCCGTGGTTTTATGCTGGGGTCGCCCGAAACCGCCGCCAATTTTCAGCAAAATCGCACCGATCCGATGCAGCGCTTGACCACGCATTTTGAAAAAATGATTTCGCGCATCAAATTACCGGTCGCTGTTTTTATCGACGATCTCGATCGCTGCACGGCTGAATATATCGTAGAACTGCTTGAAGGGGTGCAGACCATTTATGGGGATGCGCCGTTGACATATGTGATTGCCGCTGATCGACGCTGGATTCGCACTGCTTATCAGGAATCGTATAAAGATTTTACGACCGCCATCAGTGAACCGGGCCGCAATCTGGGCACTTTGTTCATTGATAAGACCTTTCACCTGACGGTGCCGGTGCCGGCTATTCCCACGGAAATCCAACAGGAATACTACGAACGGCTGATCGGCCTTCGGGCCAGTGAACGTCAGCAGGCTGTGCAAGATGCCCGCAAGCAGGCGTCTTCTCGATTACGATCGCTAAAGCGGGAATCCGACATACTGGAACAAGTCGACGCCGCAGCGGATGAACCGATTTTACAACGCGCCCTTCGCGAAGAGGCTGTTATTCGTTTGACAGCACCTGAGGTGCAGGCGCTTACCGAGCACGCCCTGCAACCCTTCGCCCCTTTGTTAGAGAGCAATCCACGGGCGATGAAGCGCTTTGTTAATGCCTACGGCATTCAACGAAGCCTGGTGACGCTTGCCGGTATTGATGTCTCGCAACAAGAGCTTGCACTCTGGACGATTGTCGACATGCGCTGGCCACAACTTGCCGAGTTCCTGGAGAAGAACCCATCCAAAATCGCATATGTTGGTGCGGAGGAAGCGATCGATGAGTCCGTTGCTGCCAGACTGGGGGACCTGGTGGATCTCTTCAGTGACCCGGATGTTATTCGCGTGGTTACTGGCGCGGCAGAAGGTGTTGACGTCCAACTCAGCGATGAAATCATCCGCAAGTGCTGGCAGATGCGCAGCTAGAAAGAGTCTCTTCAGCAGCCATTCCTGTCGCAGATTTTCCCCTTATGTCTCCCCGCTTATTTGCAAAAAGTTTAGGAGCATATCTCTGAAAACTTGACAAAAAACAAGCGTATTATCGCGAGAATTGGTAATATCATCCAAAATTCAAGAGCGATGTAAGTTTGAAATGAGCTTGGGGACGGCACATCGTCGACGAACGTGAGGCGACGCCTATGACTGTATTTTCGTGGGACTGGAAACGTTTTACCGGCAGGGCACTGAAGACCGTATTAGCCCTGGCCTTTTTTGTTGCTATTGCACAACAATTCTTTGGATTTGCATTTCGCGGACTGGCAGCTTCGATGGTCTCACCTGATACCGGAACGGTTGCTGGTTCAGTGTTAGGCGGCGAACTAGAAGACGTCGTCAGCTTTGACACATTACTGGTGGTTCCGGAGACGCCAGGCGCGGACACGCTGTCGATCACGGCAAATGGCCGCATTGAGTTGCAGGCGGAGAAAGTAACCATCCTTGGACAGACAACTGCCAATAAATCGGTTATACTCTCGATGAATGGCAGCGAAGTGCAAGACACCTGGGTGATGAATAATGGCAAATTTACGTTTTACAACGTCGTCTTGGCCCGTGGTGAAAATCGTTTTCGAATCGCTGATTATTTCCAGGATGGTAATTTTAGTCACGGGCGCTACTTCTCGATAAACTACCGCAGCTCTACCAAACGAAAGCCCATCATTCTTTCCCATCATTATTCTGATCTAAATAAATCCCTGGAAATTATCGGTCTTGGTGAGCCGGATGCCGTTTATAATCTATCGGTCAGCGATCTGAATTGGCCCGCTTACTGTGACAATGCCGGCATGTTCTCTCTGCGCTTGCCGGTTAGTGTAGATTCCGTTGAATCGATTCTCACTGAAATGGATAGTTTGCTTTTTAAAGTAGATGACCAGAAAGCGGATCATGGAGCGGAGAACTTGCCGGGCTTTTATCGCAAGATGGAAGTCTTTGTCGATTCCAGCAAACACATCCCTCGTTTGTTGCTGAACACCCGCATTCCGGTCGCCAGCGTCTTGTACGAAGACTATGTCCGTGGTGCAAAGCAGCCACAAGACCTTATTGGCGATATTTTCGGCAGATTTAATCCGCTGTGGGGGATTCGCTCGCTCAATATTGAAAAGCAGGGTAATGCCGCAAACCTCTTGTTTGATCTTGCTTTCAAGCCGGACCGGCAAGGGTATCGGCTGGATATGTTCTTTTTGGAAAGCAACCGCACTGTTTTGGCGTCAAATCCGCTTTTCAATAAACATGATTCGTTACTGATCCATGTATCTGCAGAAAATTATCATTCGATTTCACACGCCACCAATGCATCGTATCCCAATCTAAGAGTTCTTGTTGGTAATAAAGATATCCATTTGGATAAGCCCTTTGTGCTTCAATTATTGCCCGAGGAAATACCCACAAATGAAGCTAGAAAGTCCGGGGCGATGTTCGATAGAATGGTTGAGGAGGAATCGGTTGAGCCGCTCCCGGAAGACGTGATTTCCTTGATTCGCCGTCTGCCCGATAAGGTGTTTAGCAATACCTTCATGCGCCTGCTTACGCCGCTTATTTGGGGGCTCTTTGTGGCAATTCCTATCCTTTGGCTGCTCTGGCTCCTCTATCGCCATCGTGACAGCAGTGAGGAGGTTTCGACACGCCTGACCGGCTTACTCTGCTTATTGTTGTTTTTTACATATGCTGATCCGGTGCTGCGTTTCTCCGCAGAGTTGGGCACGCTTGCCCTTGAGCTCCTGACACAATTGTATGCCGAAAACTACTTCTATGAGCGAATGCCAAACCGTTACTTCGGAACCCTCGTCGTTTTCCTTTTTCCGGCTGCAGCAAGCGTATTTCTTGGTCGTTTGTATCCGCCGCAATCGGCAAGACCTGGTTTGCGCACTCAGTGGGTGGTCTTTCTACTTGCCTTGTGCTTTGTTGCCGTATGCATGTGGCTGACGCCAAAAGGGTTGAGCGAGTTTGCCGGCCTGGATATACCGTTGTTGCCGGCGTATGGGGTGGGTGGCGTTCTTGCGCTGACGTTGCTTTTTACCGGTGGCTGGAGTATCCGCGTAGCGCTGCGTAATGCTATCGACGCTAAAATATCGATAGTGACGGCAATAGGGATTGTGGCTTTTCTACTGCTCGTGCCACTATTGGTGAATACCGAGGACAATATTCTCTCACCAATGACAGCACAGGTCGGCTGGGCGATTATTTGCTGTGCGCTTGGCGCATTGCTAGCCTATTCATTCTTGCACTTGTCTTACGACGCCTTGAGTAATCAAGTAGATGGTCCCAAAATTCCCGCCAGGTATTTCATCATAATTTTGCTGATATTCCTGACCCTCCCGAAAACCCTGATATTTGATTCAACTTCATCATTTATTCAATACACTACTCTCTCACATTTTGTGATTCACCTGACCGCCTATTTTGCTATCATCTTTTTGCCTTTGCTGATGCTGCTGCTCTTCAGAGAGAGCACGGAAAAAGGATACCAGGGCAGCGAATTGGTGCGGCAGATCGGCATATTCCTGCTGGCGATCTATGTAGTGCGCTGGGGATATTATTACATGTATATCCCGATTTCATTTTTACTGGCCTATTGGCTGTCGGACAAACTGCTCTTTCGCAGCGTCGCTTTTTCGTCGCGCTTCCTGGAGCAGAATGCCGAGGTGTTGAATAATCGGCGTGAGTCGATTGCCAAACTGCTGGAATTCCTTCATTTCAAAAGACAGGCCAAGGCGCTCAGTTCAACCCTTGATAAGAAGTATGCGGAAGGTGATCTGGCCTATGACGAGTGGCAAAAACAGGTCGGCGAAAACAGGTCTTTGCTCGCGAAACTGAAGGCTGCTGCCACACATGAGGGTGTGCCGATACGCAATATTGTGTTCAGTAAAGGGATTGAAGCATCTCCATGGGGCAATGCCCTGGTTGCTCTCAAGACCGGTGCGGTTTTGGCCATTCCGTGGCTGCTGGTTGGCATTCGGGATATTCGCATTCAGCAAATCGAAAATCTCTATCCCTTGTTGAGCATCCTGGACAATCTCATATATACCAGCCTGGTTTGGTTCGCTATTGCCTTTGTTTTTGGCTACTTCTTTGAGCTGATTCGAGGACATAGTGGCATTAGCAAGGGACTGTGGCTAAGTGCCGTCATTTTGATAGCGCGCATCGGGCCGGCAATACTATTTGCCGATTCCCTTGAGCAAATTGCCTCGGTGCTAACCTGGGCGGTTCAGGTGGTGGTTTTCTGTGTTGCTCTGGGATTTTTTGCCTTCGATTACCGGGTGTTGAAGCAGAACGGCTTTGATCAGGGCGAGGCGAAGCTAATCTACAATCTGGCATTTTTATCGACGTCCGGTTCCGGTTTGGCAGCCGCCCTGATTGGTGTGTTAACCGGTCAGCTACAGGAATTTTTCAAGAAGCTGCTGTCGGGGATATTTCCGGGGTAGGGCTGGTGCGCGGCTCTGCCGCGCACCGGAAAATTTTCCTTATTTCGCCAGGATCATTTTGCGGGTTGCGCTGAACTGATCCGCTTTCAGGCGATAAATATAAATGCCGCCGGGCATCGCATTGCCGCTGTCATCTCTTCCATCCCAAACAATTTCCTTATGCCCGGCACTCTCAAGGCGCTGGACAAGGGTGCGAACCGGCTGTCCAAGAATGTTCAGAATTTCGAGCCGAACGTCGCTGGCAGCCGGTAGGGTGTATCGTATGGTTGTTGACGGATTAAAGGGGTTGGGGTAATTGAGGCCGAGTGAAAATTCATCCGGCAGAGTTGTTTCGGCCTCCTTAATACCTGTCGCCTGATATTTGGGGCCGAAGACTAACCCATTTGGGGTATCCATGCCGCCGCCGCTGGCAAATTCGGCCACAAAATTTCCTTGCGGATCATATTGATTAATAACATCGGTTTCCCAATCGCAGAGGTAAAGGTTGTCATTTTCGTCCCAGTCATACCCCTCGGTTCTGACCAGGTTGCTTATGTAGCTGCCAAGATAGGTCTTTTCTTCATCATAGCGTTCGATATTCCCGGTGGTCCAGTCCTGCACAAACAGCTCCGACCCATCCCACCAGCAGTTGACCGGTCCTTGCAGCGTGACGCTGGATATAAACACCTCCACAAATTGACCATTCTGATCGAATTTGCGCACTGAGCCGTCGGTGCCGTTGTTGCCCCAGCCGGCAACGTAGAGATTATTTGCCGAATCCCAGGCAAACCCGCAATTGCCGGGTATCCCGATGGATGTGAACTCGTCGACAAACTCCCCGTCGCTCATCCGAAAGCGCACGACTTTGCGATTGCCGCCCCACTGACTGACATAAATAAGGCTGTCCTCGTAGCGGAAGGTCATTTTTGCAGGACTGCTCAGGGTATAGTTCTTGCTAAAATCTTCGATATATGTACCGGTTTGTCCATCGTATTTTTTGATGGCGGTATTCCCAAAGCCAGTGACGTATGCGTCGCCGTCCGGTCCGAAAACAATTTCTTGAGTGTTTGACAAGCCTCCGTCACCTGGTGCAACAAAATCCTTGATATATTCTCCGGTTTGCCCGTTAAAGAGCTTTACAGAATTGGTGTTTGAACTACTGACATACAGGTCGTACATGCTGGACTGGGCAGGCAATGACATAGAAAGTGCGCCTATTAAGACTACGGTCATAGCCAATATGATGCTGCTGGACAGCAAATCCTGAAAATTTGAAAAGCACTTTTGTGGAGAGACCGATAACGAACGTTTCATTAGTTGCTCCTTTGTTAGATTAACGTTGGAGCAACTAATGGAAAAATCAGGATATTCTCCGTACCCAATATTGGGGAGATGGCGGCATCTCGGATAAAGCCGAATATTTTTGCCAAGGGTTAGTTTTATAGTCAGGTTTTGCGCGGTGGGGAATTGCGTGGGAGTATAATTTATCCTATGTAAGGCTGGGGCAATGCCCTGCTCTGCCGACACAACTCTAGAACAAAGTGGCTGATTTCTGGAAAGAATAGTGGTAGCAAAGGCGCTTTGGTCCTGCTATAAAAAACGGCCCAACTTGACAATGTTGTTGAGCCGTTGTAAGATTTGTCGGGTTTAGATGAACCCGACAAATCTTCTTATTTAGCGGACGAGGAGCATCTTCTTCGTCTTCACAAAACTACTTGCCTGGATACGATAAAAATATATTCCAGTAGCAACACGGCTACCATGCTGATTGCGTCCATCCCAAACTACCGTGTGAGCACCTGCCTCCATTCTTTCGTTGACCAGCTTTTGAACCAAGCGTCCCTGAACATCATAAATTCTCAGTTTGACTTCACTGCCTCTTGGTAAATCAAACTGAATAGGGTGTTGTTACCACCTGATCATCTACAACAGCTGTGCCACCAGAACCGCCATTCATTAAATCCAAAGAAACATCAATATCAAACCTTGTACTGTATTGGGCTAAATAAGTGCCGGTCATTCCCGGCACAGTTATCGTCGATGGGTTATTTGTATCGATAGCACCAAAAGGGTCTTGAAAATGATCGAAGCGTCGGAAAAAGTTGTTCTGTTGTGGCCAATGCTGATCTGAAGCAAGCAGAGTATGAGAACTGTTTTCTGTCCAGGTGAAAGTCGCATTTGAAGAAACAACATCTGACAAGTTGCTAAAGGCTACAAACTCTCGTTTACGCTCACGCGCATAATTAAATGTCACGACATTGCTGTTGGCTCCTGATTGTAATAACACAGAATGTCTCAGCCTTCGGAAAATATTGTTTTCAACCAAGCTATATGTGGTGCAATTTTCCAACAAGACACCGTACCCATATCCCCCTCCTCCATGATTGTTGGCATTACTAAAATACGATCCACTTATTTCCAAATGAGAGCTGTATCTGCCAACAACATGGTGGCGTGGTGTTGAATGCATTTCAACACCCTTAACCCAGCAATTAACTGCGTATTCAAAATAGATATTGTTACAATCAAAGCAGTTTTCAGCAGCCTTTTCAGACTCAAGACGGTCGATTCTGAGGTTCTCAAAGCCGACATTTTGAATGGGATTAATTAGCCTGATAGTTGTAACTATATCATCCCCGCTTACGGCGATAGTGGGTTCGTATGTCTTGGTTGCTTCACCTACAATCGTCAATGTGGTTCCACTGACAAGATCATCTATTTGAAGAATTTGCCCTATATGGTGCCAGTCTTCACAATCGCTACATGTTGAGTGTTTGTAAAAATTCTTTTGTTCTAGCAAGATCCAATCGCCATCGTTGGAGTTATTGCTGTAATCAGTCCAGCTCGGGTCCACTCAATTTGATGGTTAGGGTCAATATGCCCGACCCCATTGTAGAGTGTCTGTGCAAAAGCGGTGATTGCCACTAAATTCAAAATAGATACTATCTTTACCAAATAATTCATAACTCCCTCCTGGTATGATTATCTGTTATTTGATTAAGAAGTCTAACTAAGACTACTCAGGGACTTTCATTCGAAGAACTCCTCTGTTTTTTCCTCTTTGCATGGTATCTTTTATACGCTACTTTTTTGCCAATATATGATCCAGTCTTGTAGCCGGCTAGCGCACCTATGGCGCCACCAATCCAGAAAAAAGCTGGATTACAAGGTTCAAAACAGTCACTTCTTAAGCCTACTTCACCTGAGAATTTGTACGCTGGGTAAGATAAAATTGCAAACCCGACGGCACCTAGGATTGTACCATGAATCCTTTGATGCTTTTTGATATAGTCCTGCGGAACCTCAAGACGAGTCGTATCTTGAGTGCTTTGTTGTTGCAATTCATGGTGCGCAAAATGGGAAGCTTTATTGGAAGTACGATATGTTGTACAGCCATTAATCAATAAAACGTACAACACCGAAAGCAAAAGAACCCCATTTATACCCCTATTCATTTGTTCTGTATCCACGATATATTATGGTATTAGTGCTTGACGCACTACTTAGGAACACAGCGTTTTCGAGCGTAAATATTTCTAAGAACCATCTCGAATTATCGCTCATCTCATCATAAATGTGCCAGTTATCTCCGTTAAAATGGTATAGTTGATTATTAAATCCACCAACAAATATATCGTTTTCATTAACGCCGTGAATAGATCTTAACGATTCAAAAAGCCCGATCCTTTCCCATTGTTCGTTGTGATACTGAAATATTCCAGCTACACCGGCGGAAAAGAGTACTTGGGTATTTTCACTCCACCATAGATTTTCAGCAAACGGTAAAGTTGAATTTGTCGGATGTAAAATGGCAGATTGTAAAGTCTGCCAGGTTTGGCCATCATACTTATAGAAATAGAGAAAAGTTGAATCACGTGGTTGAACAAAATCGGGATGTACCCCCACAGCATAGACTTCCGATGAAGATGCTCCCCAGACAGACAACATTTGTGCATACGGTGTATCGGTTTCCTGGCGGGTCCAGGAATTTCCATCGTAGTACTGGACAATTCCACTATCGCAACCAACGAACAAATTGTTGCTTGAGCTGCCCCAAACTGAGAAGCACCACGGAACGTTATCGATGTCAAGAATACGCCATTGAATACCATCATACTGCATTATGATACCCTGGCGTATAGTTGGATCAGATGAAATGTTTCTCCCAACACTCCATATCTGGTTTTGGTTAAAACCAAAAATGGAAGTTAATGTTGGAAAATATCCGGGAATTAGCGGACTTTCGTTATTCCATGAAATACCATTCCAATGCCAAATCTGATTTAGTGGAAAATCGCTGTGTCCGATAGCCCAAACATCGTTTATGTTAGCCCCCCAAATTCCCTGGATAGATAATTGCAACGCATTTGGAGGAGAAAGAGTATCTTTGTGCCAAGAAAAAGTATGACTGGTTGTATCAGGTTGAATCGCAGGTTTTTCGCTTTGAACGGTTGATTCACACTGAAAAAACAATATCGATTGAATGAGGAGCAACAAGCCAAGCTGAGACAAACGGCAAACAGAAGCTGGTAACAAAATCAGACCTCTCGTTTTAAACCGAGCTGAGAAAAAAATCTGGATTAGTAGTTGAAATTAGTGCTATTTCAAGAAACTTGGAGGTGTGTTGATCCCAAATTCTATATCTACCTCTTTAAAAGCAAGCAGAAAATTTCTGACAGTAAATTTTCAAGATGAGATGCGTTATGTCATCCTTAGTCGAGTTAGTCTCCCTTCACTTTAAGCTGAATGTGGCAGCGGCTATGATAGAACCGAAATGCGCCTTTCCCCATGCCTGTAAAATAAAATTACATTCTGAGCCTGACTGTCCTTGATTTTAACCTGCTATATCGCTTCTTTAAGAATGGATAAATCTTTTAGACGATTAATCGGGGGAGATATGAGGTACCGGAAGCGATTGCTTAGTTTGAAACTGCTAATTATTGCAACAATGCTACTTGGTTGGTCATTCTTACAGGCACAAGCCGGATCAAATTATCTGGACAGAAATTTAATCAATTATGGAAGCGTTCAGGCCGATAGCCAGGTAACATTTTTGAGCCGTTGGCCTTATGGTAGTGCGCAGCATGTCAAGATTAAGGACCGCACTGCGTACTATGCCGTAGACAATACCTTAATTGCAATGGATATTTCTGATCCTGCAATACCGACCGTTGTAAAGATGGATACGTTCCCCGGTAATTGGACGACCTGCCTGAGAATTGAGGGCAATCTCATTTTTCATGCAATTGCCAGTTACGGGCTGCAAATTCGCGATATTGGTAATTCGGCAGATCCGGTATTGCTTGGTGAGTATCAAAGCACCAATACAATAAATGATGTCGCAGTCTATAACGATTATGCATATTTAGTTTCCGCCAATTTTGTTGATATCATTGATTTTTCGGATCCCGCTGAACCAGCTCAGGTGGGGCAAATTACAATTGTATCGGGAATTACTGCCGCTATTGATGATACAATTATGCATGTATCCGAAGGATTCTCCGGAAACCGGATTTTTAGTATAAGTAATCCAGTTGAACCGGTCGAATTGGGTTCGTATCTGCTCTCCTGGTCCGTCAATGGGATTGAATTGCGTTCCGGACTGGCCTATATCTCCGCTGGCAACGGAGGATTCATCGTTGTAGATGCATCAAACCCGCAAAATGCTACGGAAATTGGTAGCATCACTAGCTGGACGGCCAGTGGTGTGTCCATAAATCAGGATTATGCGTATGTGCATGAGAATAGTGCCGGCGTGAACGTCATCGATATTTCTGATCCTTCCGGGCCAGTTGAAGTCGGCAGCTATTCTCCCGGTCAAAACCTTGCTGGGGAACTCGATTATGATGATGGACTTGTTGCATTCTCTGCCGGGCCGCGTGGTCTCATTCTGATAAATGTCAGCGATCCCCAATCTCCGGTGGAAACCAGCGTGGTTCCCTCAGGTGGCGGAACATCCAATGCCCAGGATATTGCAACAAGTGGGGATCATATTTTTGTCGCTGATAATCTCGATGGATTACGCATCCTTGATATATCTAATCCGGCCTTGCCGCAACATGAGAGCCGCTTGGTTGTTGAAGGACAGTCGTTAAATCGAATTTTTATTGAGAATGATATTGCGTATGCTGCTGGTGGTGTCTTTGCTACATTCAATATTGGTAATCCGACTGCACCAACCCTGCTCGGTAGCGTCAACAAGCTCCAGAGCGCAACAGACATAGCGTACCACAACGGTTCTGCATATGTTAGTTATCAGTTTGACAGCCTGTATGTTTTTGATGTATCGGTTCCGGTTGAACCAATTCAAATCGGATCGATCGAACTAACATCTCAAGAAACTGAGTTTACCATAAGTGGGAATTATCTCTACCTTACTGCAGACGGGGGACGAATTTTCGATATCTCAGATCCAGCAAACACCATCGAAGTTGGTCAAATTGGCGAACCAGGAAAATTCTGGGCTGCTTCCGCGATTGAAAACGGGTATCTCTACTTGGCCCGAAAGGATACGTTGGAAGTATTCACATTGGCTGATCCGTTGATTCCCACGCGGGTAGCTGTTTTGCCGATCGATGATTTTGTGGCAAGGGATCTCATCGTTGCAGGTAATTATATTGTAACCATTCAGACCCGAGATCGCATGAATATCATTAACGTTGAGAACCCTGAATTGCCGCGACTTCATGCTTTTACCGATATCCCCAATGGAAACAGATTACAAAGTGCAGCCGTGGCTGATAACCGTGTGTATGCGGCGGGCGGCAGCAATGGCATATACATCTTCCAGCTAGATTTTCCAACCGGTATCGATGGGGCAACGGAGATACCTATCGCCTCATTTGTTCTGGAGCAAAATTACCCTAACCCTTTTAATCCATCTACAACAATTCGACTTGAGCTGCCAAAGAATGATCACGTTCGAATTGATATATTTAACGTCATTGGTCAGAAAGTTGCGACGCTGATTGAGGGTAAACTATCGGCAGGAAGTCACAAACTGGTATGGAATGGAAAGGATCATGCCGGTTTGCCAGTCGCCACTGGTCAATATTTTTATCGAATGAGTACCCGAGGATACTCCATTACGAAATCAATGACACTCATTAAGTAAGGGCGGTCGGACCTTAGCTAGCCGGCTTATTTCTATACAAAAAACGCTTATCTCACTCTCGCGCTACGGTGGCACAATTGCATCTGACCGTTGGCGGGGGAATTATCCCCGCTCAAACGAATATACCATGCCGCTCAACTCGCGGCGTTCCTCGGTGCGTGTATCGATGTAGAAAATTTCGATGGTGAATTGTTTATCGTCGGCGAATCGAAACTGAATGGCGAATTCTTTTTCGCCGAGACCAAGTTTCTTCATATGTGGATCATCATCCTTGCCGTAAAGCTTGATTGACCCGTCTTCCAGCATGCTGCCAGTGGCAGTGACAAAATAGGTGCCCCAACCATCCATAAGCGCTACCTGGTACTTAGAATGTCTGCGATCAAATCCGAGAATATAGCGGGCCTCAGCACTGCTCTCGCCGTTCTTTGCAGCAACGGAAATTTGCAGGAAACGACCGTCCAGAATCATTTCAGCTTCTGCAGTCCCGGTAAATTCGATGGCCTTATTGCTGGAACCCATGCGGACGCTTGCCTTCCAGTCACCGTTGTATTTTGAAAGTGCCTCGTGCTCTGTTGTCGGCTGATTTTGGTCGGTCTGTTCGACAGCCTCAGCAGCATTGAATGCAGGCAGATACATTGCTGAAAGAAGACAGATCAATAGAATTCGTAGCATGAAATTGTAGCGGCGCATGTAGTTCTCCTCCTTATCGGATTAAGAGCATCTTCTTGCTGGAAGTGTAGTTTTCGGATCGCAAAGTGTAAATATAGACGCCTGAGGCAACGGAATTGCCCAACTGATCACGTCCGGACCACTGAACCTGATGTTGACCGGCAATACGGAAATCGTTCACCAGCGTAAGAATAGTTTGTCCGAGGATATTGTAGATTTCCAGGGAAACTTTCGTGGATTTGGGAAGCGTAAAATGAATCGTCGTTTCCGGATTAAAGGGATTGGGATAATTCTGCGACAGTTGATACCGCTCCGGTGAAATCGGCTGATCGGTTTCGATGCCGGTAAGATCAAGTTGCTCCAGGCTGCTGCCTTCTCGCGCCAGGTAGAACTGGCCAGGCGTAACGCCCGCATACTGATCTACGATGCCGGAAGGCCATTCAATTAACAGTGAATCGATAAGCGTCGCATCACCGAAGCCAAAATGGACCCGCAAGCTGTTCTGAGAGCGATCACCGGTTGGGCTTCCGGACACATGTCTCAGCTGCCAATAGGATTGGCCGTTTATAGTGGCTTTGGCCCGAATCTTGGTACCGATTGCTGATCGATTCGAGCTGCTGCCTTCGCAGGTAATATTGATCCACTGATTGCTATTGCCAAGTTCATTTTCATAGAGGAAATTCCGCACCGGATTGCCATCTGGTGCGGTAGAATTGGCGACATATAAATCCAGGTCTCCGTCGTTGTCATAATCGCCCCAGGCACATCCTTGTGAGGTGCTAAAATTAAGTAGCCAAAAACCAACCTGCGCAGATGACAGTGCGATGAATTTGCCCTGCCCGACGTTGCTATATAGGCGGCTGAACTCTTGCGAGGCTGCTGCAACGAAAAGATCAAGATCTCCGTCATTGTCGAAGTCACCCCAGGCGCTTCCAAGGCTTGCGCCGCCGTCGCTGGTAATAATATTATCATCGATAGTAGCGAACCCGGCACCAACAGACACGTCATTGCGATAGAGGCGATTATCGGCGCTGAATACCGAGGAAAACAGATCGGGATCTCCGTCATTGTCATAATCCCCCCAGCTGGCGGTGAAGTCAAATGACAGGGTGTTGACGATGCCGCCGTCTGTGAGCTGGGTGAAATCAGCCGTGCCGGTTTCGCTCAGCTGGTTCTGATAGAGTTCATTCGGCTCTCCGCCGATATCGCTGCCGCTCTTGGCGATAAACAGGTCCTGATCGCCATCATTATCATAATCAATCCAACTGCCGACGCCGCTGGTTGTGCTGCCTTGGGCATCAACAAAAGGCATTGGCTTGCTCGTCAAATTGCCGAGACCGTCATTTTCATAGAAGACGTCCGTTTGCGACGTTAATCGCTGAGCTGCGAGCGAATGGAGGTCAAGATCACCGTCGTTATCATAGTCAACCCAGCTGCTGCTCCAGGTATAGGCGCTATCCGAGGCGATGCTGCCGCTTGTAATGTGCTGGAAAAGGAAATCCGGATCTCCCAGGTTGCGGAAGAGAAAATTCTGGTAATATTCAGGCTGTGAAATTGAGGTGCCGCCATTACTGATATAAACGTCCAGCAGACCGTCATTGTCATAATCGCCCCAAACACTGGAATAGGCTCGTGTTACCGCTGTGCCGATTGGCGAAGCATTGACGCGGGAAAAATTGCCATTACCAAGATTCTGATACAATGTCGTGCTGTTGACAGTGCTGAGGTTGGTCACCAGCATATCGATGTCATGATCATTGTCATAGTCACCCCAGCTGACGCCGGAGCTAAACTCCGCATCCAGACCGATAGCGCCGTCGATTACGTCAATAAAGTGTTGCGCCGGGGGAAGGGGATGATCGAAGCTCGTAGCGAGCCAATCCAGGCTGGCTGCCCTGGTGCGTGCGGCCTGCGCATGTTCATTTATTTGTGAAAGGTCATCGCCGGCGACAACGGCAAATGTCACCCAGGTGGTGTCCCCCGGAGGGAGATCAAATGGGCCGCTTCCTACCCAGGCGCGCATGTCAGCGGTGCCGCCCCGTGCTTCCGGGTCCAGCATGGCTATTTGGGCGAAGGCGTCGGTACGGGCTGTGGCGAACGGCCCCTTTGCATCCACCATCATGCCGGATAGGCCGTTGAGTGCGGTGATACCGTAATAATAGCTGCTCGGATTGAAGGTGTCGTATACATAAACCAAATCTGTGTCCATATCGTAACCGCCGGCATTTGAGCCGGGCGCAGCAACATCCCAATCGCAGAAAATACCGGCATAGAAACCATCAATTGAGTTGCTGTTCTGATTGACGAAGCCATAGCGTATAAATCCGAATTCATTGCCCAATGATGAATAGCTCTGCTGAATGATATTGATGCCATAGGGCTTAGGTGCTGCTGAATCATCCAGAACGGCTGTCGTTATTTGGTCAAAATTGCTGTCGCTGCTGAATCCGCCGGCAAAATTGCTCTCAACGTTGCGGAGATCGGCAATATTGGCAAGTGAAAACACCCCAATAACCCCGTTGATGCTGGCGCGATCGAGGCTGCCGAAAATGAGGCCGCCGACAAATAACCCGTTTTGTCCTTTCCATCGAACACCGTTGCCAAGAAATACCGCATTATCCGCCCCAATCGAGCCGTCATTAAAAATAGTGACGGAGAGGTCGCCGGGTGCGTGCGTTAAGCTCATCAGCGGCTCACCGTTGTTCAACTGTTGTGGCGTTTGTCGATTGAAAGACAGTTCTTCCTTGGTGTATTGGGCCTGGAGTTGGATTAAGCTGCTAATGATCAAAAGAATACAGATTCGATATAAATGTCCTGGCACTGTGGCCTCCGCTTATTGGATTGGTGGTTTTACCCACCCCTAAGTCCTCTCCCGGAGGGGATTTGGGGGTGGGGTATAGCAGCATAAAATTCGAATGTCATACACTGTTCACCCGACCACATCTCCCTACGCCTTGAAGGCGCAGGGAGATTTAGGGGGATGTGATCATTTCAGCAAAACCATTTGCCTGGTCTGGACAAATTCACCGCTTGTCAGACGAAAAAAGTAGATGCCGGATGCCAAGGCATTGCCGGCATCGTCCTCACCATGCCATGCGATCTCATATTTTCCTGCGCCTTGAACGCCTGCGGGGGCCAACGATCTCACATGTTGACCGTTGGCGGCAAAAATGTCCAGAGATACCTTTGCCGGCTTCGACAGCGAGTAGGCAATTTTTGTTACGCCATTAAAGGGATTGGGATAGTTCTGATAAAGCTGAAAATTCGTAATGTTTGGATCGGGTGTTTCTTCAATACCAATCGCCGTGCCGGCCAAATTGCGTTCAAAAACGCCGTTTCCATGTGTTACCACGCGCAGCTTGCGATTGCTGCCTGAAATGCTCAAATCGATGATCAGCATTGCCTCCGGCAGACCTTCGCTGTACTCTGCCCAGGAATCACCACCATTGGTTGAGAGGTATACCGTGATGTCGTTTCCGAAATAGACGTGGTCCGGAAACAGTGGGTCGACAATCACCGCCGTTCCGGGTGCATCGGGGAGCGCTGCGCCGATGTCTTGCCAGCTATCGCCGCCATCAGATGTCTTGAAGAGATGCGAACTGCCATAGCCGCTTAAGGTGATGTAAACAGTCTGGTCATCCGTCGGATCAACAGCAATATCGGTCGGAAAGCGGTCGGGCAGATCCGCGGTGATGTCCTGCCAGCTATCACCGCCATCCCGTGTTCGAAAAGCGCCCATTGGTAGAAATAGCGGCGCTGTTGCCGCATACACGACATCGCTGCTTTGCCGGGAGATATCCAACGACAGCACCGGATTGCCATCGAGCACGATGCCGTTATTGCCGATCTGCCAGCTATCGCCGCCATCGGTGGACTTATACATTAAGTCCCGGCCGCCGTAGATGATATCCGGATTGTCGTAGCCAAGAACGAAGGGCGCTTCGAACACCGTAACCCGTTCAGTGAGACCGGGTGGAGCAATGTGTGAATAATTGCTGCCGCCATCGGTGGATTTGTAGATTTCCAGGCGCCAGTTTGATGAGTAAATCACATTGTCATCACGTGGGTCGATGGCATTCCATCCACCGTCCCCGCGAGCGATCACCAGGTGAAAGCGGCTCCAGGTTGTCGAGCCCTTATAAATAGCGGTGGCATTATCCTGCAAGCCACCGACCGCCAGCGATGAATCGGTTTGGGAGCTGGCAAAACCGTTGTAGAACTGGGCGGTTTGCAAACCGCCGTTGCATGTTTCGAAAGTTGCACCGTTGTCGCTTGTTCGCCAAATGCCACCATCGGTAGCAAAGTAGACCACGTCCGGATCTGTCGGATGGTAGACCGCATCATGAATATCTCCATGAAGAAAATTGGGCGGCCCTTCTGGCTCACCGGGTGGGATTAATCCGGAGAACGGCGGCCAGACCTGGGCTGTTGAAAAGAGCGTATTTCCGCCATCGGTTGATTGCCAAAGGGCGACCCCGGGAACAAACAATTCTTGTGGATTAGTAGGATTGATCGCGACGTCATGACAATACCAGCCCTGCCAAAGCGAAAAGTCTTCTGTAGAGAGGATGGTCCAGCTATCACCAAAATCGTCGCTGGAGCACAGCCAGCTTCCGGTCCCGCCGGCGGCGCTAAAGCCATTCCCGATGCTTGCAAAAACCGGATAGGGGGCGCTCTTATGAATCTCCAGCGTTGTTTTGCCACTGTAGCTGCCGGGCAGGCCGTTGCTCATCCGCTGCCAGCTATTTCCCGAATCAATTGTCTGATAAATACCAAACCCAGCGCTTCGAAAATTGCCGCAGGCTGCCAAAACCTTATTTGTGTCTACCGGATGAATGACGAGATCTGTGGCCATGATGACATCGTGAACCTGGGTCCAGGAATCACCGGCATTGTTCGATCTATACACGCCTTCGGTTGTGGCCGCCCAAATAATGTCCGAATTCAGCGGGTTGATTTCAATTGCCCAGACCCCACGTTCCTGGCTAGCCGACCAATCGAGGCTGTGTTCCCAGGTCGCACCGCCATCACTGGATTTCAAGATGCCGATACCATAGGTGCCGCGCATCTCTCTTGCTGCCTGGTTTTCTCCGGCATTTTGATAGTTATAGACTTCCCCGGTGCCGATGTAGATGACATTGGAATCTGTTGGGGTGAAGGTAATACTGCTGACGCCCAGAACGGGATACCCCGTTGTTACCCGCTCCCAGGCTGACCTCCCAATGCCGCCGCTGAAGCTGCGCCAGAGGCCGCCGCTGGCACTGCCGGCATAAATTGTATTTGTGTTCTGTGGATTAAAGCTGATCGTTAACATTCTACCCGCAAGATTGAAGGGACCGAGTGGATACCATGGCGGAATCACCGCTGTTTTGGTATCGCGAGGTGCTTGCAGGTGCTGTTTTGAATATTGGTATGCTGAAAAATGCGAGCGAGACGGTAGCTGACCTGTCGGATAGTCGCGCTGTAAGCTCCATGAGTGTAAGGACTCAAAAGCCCCGGAAAATTTGGGCTCAACATTAGCTGGTTCGCTTAGCAAAAATACTATTGCGCTTAGTATTGCGATAGCGCCTGCCAGGCCGAGGAAAATTTGTTTTGTCCGCTTCATAATACCAATACGTTGGAATCAGATCTGAGTGAAACGAAAATTTTCAGATCTCTAATCTATAATCCCTATTCTCCATTTGTCATTAATTTCCCTGCCTGCAACCAACCGCCAACGGTTCTTTTATTTGTCATTTGACATTTGTCATTCATTTCCCCCCATGCTCGTGCTTGCATGACTGAAGCAAGTTTACTATGTTTGATGAGATTTCTCCTGAAAGTCTGCTGAAGATTTTCTGAAGATTTTCTGAAGTTATGTGTTCGAAGTTCAACCCCCATTCTGCTGTGATGATGAGTACTATGTTTGATGACACCCCAGCAGCACCTTCCTTCCGAATCGGCGATTGCCTGGTCGATCCAAATACCAATCGTATCCAAAAGAATGGTCACGACCTGAGGGTTGAGCCGAAAGTCATGAAAGTTCTTGAGGAATTGGCTGCAGCCGGAGGTACGCCCTTGAGTCGCGAAATTCTCCTGGAAAGGGTCTGGGGAGATACCCTGGTTACCGAAAATTCTTTGACGCAAGCTATCTCCAAACTTCGTAAAATTCTCGAAGATACCGGAGATGCCCGGCGGGTAATAGAAACCATATCCAAGAAAGGATACCGCCTGACGGTACCGGTTGAAGTCGTGACAAGGACGCATACCGTCAACGGCCAAGCGCTGTCTGTGCAAGAGACAACAACATCGAACCTATGGATTTACATTGTTGGCCTGCTGACCATTGCAGGTTTCTGTTCCTTGTATTTCTTCGGCATTTTCCAGCCTGAAATGACGACCGGACAAAAGGCGCAGTCTCGTGTCTGGCCACTTACCACGGAGCCGGGAATTGAGCGCCAACCAACCTATATCGCTAACGATCAGATGCTGGTCTTCGGACGAGACAGTATTCCCTATTATTCCAATCTGTTTGTGCGTGATCTAAAGACAGGCTATGATACCAGACTTACTTTCGGACCGGGGGTGAAGCGATTTCCCCGCTATGTGGCCTCGCGAAATGAGGTGGTTTTCGTCAAGCAGCACAATAGCAAGTCGGCTATATTTGCAGTACCTGCCCGCGGTGGGGAGGAGCGCCATATTGCCGACCTGAAAATAGCTGCCGCCTGGGGCATGGATGCTTTTGCCAATGCAGAAAAAATTGCTTATATCGATCAGCAATCAGGCTCGGATATCCGGGCAGTATTTCTATATGATGGGGCTACCGGGTTGACTTCCCAACTGAGCAAGCCACCGGCAGATAGTCCCGGTGACAAATTCCCTGCAGTATCACCAGATGGCAAACGTCTCGCATTTATTCGCGAAGACAAAAGTCGCAATGAAGATATTTACTTAGTTGATCTGGCATCCGGAAAAGAAAGTCAACTGACCGTTCATCAAACTCGAGTCTCCGGGCTGGATTGGTCAGCAGACAGCCGGGAAGTAATTTACTGTATGGCTAAAGCTGGTGGTCCGGTTATGTTGATGCGAATGCGAGTTCCGGATGGTGAGCCAATAACCTTAATGACATCTATTGAGGGGGTCGGTTTTCATCCGTCCATATCTACGCAAAATGACAAAATTGCTTTCGAAAGTTGGGTCTATTCGACCAATATTTATACCAAATCCTTGAAAGCTTCCGGAGACTCTGCGCAGGCGCAGGCCTTTAGTCAATCCACCCGCTCTGATTGGAACCCGCAATACTCGCCGGATGGTGAACGGGTGGCGTTTATTTCTGATCGCTCCGGTGTACCAATGCTCTGGATTGCCGATGCAGAGGGACAAAGCGCTCGGTCTCTCAGCAATGTGGTGTTGACCTATCGGCCGTTTCCGCCCAAATGGTCGGGCGACGGCCGATTCCTGGCGATAGAAAGCAAAGTTGATGGTCAGAACCGCATCTATCTTATTGATGCCAGGACCGGGAATATTGAAGAGCGGTTATCTGACGCCACAGCGCCTGGTTTTTCCAGAGACGGAAAATGGCTCTACTACGCGTTTAATGAGGATGGCTTACGAAACGTGTGGAGGAGAGAGATCAAGGAGGGAACCGCTGAAAAAGTAACCACTTTTGGGGCCTACGTTTCGCAGGAATCGCTTGATGGAGACTTCATTTATTTTTCGAAACTCAAAAAAGCCGGACTTTGGCGTCAAGCGCTTGACGATAACTCCGTTGACTTGCTTATTGCGGAACTCCAGACCTCAGATACATTCAATTGGACAGTGCATGATCATGGGATCTATTACATTCGCCGCGATCTAACCTACCGCCCTTTTTTGTACCTATTGGATGTTGAAACTCAAGAACATCGGCGAATTGCTGAATTGGTTGCCACCCCTTTTTATCGAAGTTTTGGGCTGGATATCAGTCCGGATGGTCAAACGGCAATTTTTGGACAAGCCAGCCAATTCGAAAGCGACCTGATGTGGATTGCCTACGAGCCTTAGTCCTTGCCGGATGCCAAGCTGTAAATTCTACCATCCCACATAAATCCCGATATTGAACCTGCTGCATCTCTTTGAAAAGTGATTGCATCCGGGCCGGAGAATGGTGTTGTAAATCCACCGAAGAGATCCTTCTTCGCGGGTGTGAGCTGCAAAGATAATCCACCCATTTTCGCCACCAGATGTTTACCGTCTACGGTTATGCTTACTTTCCGATAGGGATCGTCACTGTTATACGTGCCGGCAAATTGGCGGAGCATATCCGGCCCCGGCTGCCAGCTCCAGTTCTCCCAAATCGGATCGGCTCTTTTCTCGGCAAGTTGTTTGCGGCGGTGATCAAGAAGCCGTTGAATACGCTGTGGATAGACGCGCTCACGAACATCAGCCATCCGATCAGCATCCTCGTGATCGGTTAAGTATTGGAAAAATTGAACCATGGTTCGTGATGTGAGCCAACCGGTCATATTGTCTGAATTGGAGAACACCGCAATACCTGCCCCCAAATCCGGCGAAAATGCCATCATAGTGCGAGCTCCGGTGTAGCCGCCGCCATGTATAAAAAGGCGATTCCCTTCGAAATCGCAAATATTCCAACCGAGTGCATAAGCTGAGCAGGGCAACTCGTATGGGTTCCTGGCTTTCGGGTCTGTATCCGCAGCAGGCGTATGAGCCAGGTGAATCATTTGCGGTGTTATGCCGGCACCTGTTGCGACCTTGCCGCCGAGGTTAAGCTGAAGCCATTTAGCGATATCGTTTGGTGAGGTCACTAGACCACCGGCGGATTGCATCATGGCATCCGTTTTGGGCCGTACTTCAAACCAGCCTGCGCTGTCTCCTTGCCAGATGTGATTCCAGGAAAGCTTATTGAGCGAGAAATCTGATGTGCGCGAAGAGGTGTGCTTCATGTCCAGCGGATGAAACAGTTTTTTGTCTAACCAGTATCGCCAGGATTGGCCGGTAGCCTTGTGTAAGATTGCCCCCCAGATATTGTAGCCGATATTATCGTATTGATGTCCGGGGTCGCGCTTCACCCCGTGCCGGGCAATTAAGGCAGGATAATCAGAGGCTGCCAGTTCAGTAACGTAGGCTTCCATGTAGGTGATATATTCAGACTCGATCGGGACATTGTGGGCCAGCAGATCCTTTAGGGTCCAATCGCCTGGCTCAACTCCCTCGGGGAATTCGACGTCCGGCCAATGATCAGTGATGCGATCATTTAGGCTGAGGATGCCTTCCTTATCTAAGCGCGCTGCCAGCAGCCCCACGTACGCTTTGGTTTGAGAGGCGATATAAATAGGTGTATCGGCCGTCAGCTTATCCCTGGATGAAGCACGCCGAAGGCCGCGAATATTTCGCGAGATTACCTTGTCTGCTGTAACAATGACCACCGCGTATCCGGGGCCCAAATCCGGAAAACGATCCAGAAATTGGTCCATCTTCTTTGCAGCAGCTTCAATTTTGTCCGGCGATTGCGAATATGCCGCAAACGCGAAAATGATCAGCAAAAAATATATAAGTGTTCTCATAGTACACTTAGACAGGCTTTTGCTGAAAAGGTTGCAATTCAATGCATTTTATGCTCAGTTCTCTCTATAGAAGTGCAACTGAAGCGACGAATTCCCGTAGATACACAGGTCGCCGTTAACCGGGACAACGCCTCCAAAACAACTTTCCTTCTATAACCCATTTTGAGGGAGCAAAACGATGCTGGGAAACTACTTTAAAGTCGCATTTCGCGTGTTCACAAAAGCCAAGGGATATACGCTGCTAAATATTATCGGTTTGACGACCGCCCTCGTTTGCGTTTGCCTGATTGCCGCCTGGAGTGCTTACGAGCTCAGCTATGACCAATTCTTCTCAAAGCATGAGCGAATTTACAGAGTAGCTTCCAGCGTACAAACCGGGGATAATATCAGCCGGCAAGCTGTAACCGCTTTTCCGCTTGCGAATGCCCTGGAGAAAGATTTTCCCGAGATCGAGCAGGTGGCACGGCTGGATATCAATGATTGTATTGTGCGTTACCAGGACCGGCAATTCGAAGAGGATGGCGTACTTTTCGTCGATCCGGCATTTGCCAATATTTTTGATGTGAATATGCTCGATGGAAGCCTGGGTTCTGCGCTGCAAGAGCCCTATCACGTTGTGATTACCGAATCGATTGCCCGCAAGTATTTCCCTTCGGCAGATGACCCAAAAGGCTATCGCAATCCAGCAGGCGAAACGCTGATTATGTTTGTTTATGATCCCGACAGTCAGGGCGCGTCATACGCCGTTCGGGGTGTGGTACCTGACCCACCCGCAAATTCACATTTTAGTTATAGCATCCTGGGATCATTTAGCACGATCGAGGCGGTATTGCCGGAAGCGCGAAGAAATTGGCTGAATGACCGCATTTATACGTATGCTCTCCTCGAGGAAAATGCCTCCGCTGAGACGCTTGCTGACAAACTCGATGCCTTTCCGGAAAGGCGTTTTGGCGCCGAAATGCGAGAACAGAACAGGCAGTACCAATTTGCCCTGCAGCCACTCACTGACATTCATCTCTATTCGCAACTGGAAGATGAAGTTCAGGCAAACGGCGATATCAATACAATTATCGTATTTATGACAATCGGATTGTTCATTCTGCTTATTGCCGCAATCAACTATATCAATCTGACAACTGCCTGGTCCCTGGAGCGCGCGAAAGAGGTCGGTGTAAAGAAGGTGCTTGGCGTACCGCGGCGGCAAATCGTCATACAGTTTTTACTGGAAGCATCGCTGATTGCATTTCTCGCATTCGGTTGTGCGGTTCTGCTGGCAGAATGGCTGAGACCTGCCTTTCAGGAATGGGCCGGCGTGACCTTAGAAACGATGCTGTCTTTCCGGCTGCTGGCTCCGTTATTATTTTTGACTGTGCTGATCGGGTGTTTGTCCGGTATATATCCCGCACTCTTCATCTCAGGCATGCAATCTGCACAAATACTAAAGGGGCGATTTCGAACGTCACCGACCGGCATATTGGTGCGAAAGAGCCTGATCATTGCACAATTCAGCATCACCATCGTTCTATTGGTCGGGATAGGCGTGGTCAACTCGCAAATGGGCTTTATGAGCAATAAGGATCTCGGCTTTAAGCAAGAGGGATTGCTGGTCCTTAAGGTTAACGGGTATGCAGAGATCAAAGACAACTATCAGGCATTCAAAGACGATCTGCTGACAAACCTACCGTCTGTGACGGCTGTTGCCGGTTCACGCGGCACCATCACCGGGGGATTGGGAGACGATCCGGCCCAGACAGTAGATGCATTGGGGAAAACGGTTATGCTTAATCTTGACCGCCAGCGGGTTGATGCCGATTTTCGTAAGACCTACGATATAGATTTACTGCATGGCCGTGATTTTGTCGAGACTGATTCAATTGGTGGCTATATGATCAATGAAGCGGCTGCACATTTGTTGGGCTGGGAACCGGTGAGCGAGAGTATTGGAAAGCCGTTTGAGAGCGAAAATGGGGCAGGAGAAATTGTCGGGGTCGTGAGAGATTTCCATTATGACGGGCTGCATTCCGCCATCGGGCCGGTCATGCTCTATTTGACCCCGCCCAGCACCTTTTCCAGAATCTCCCTGCGGCTGGAAAGTGTTGATATACTAGCTGCGATGAATCAAATCGAGGCAACCTGGCGCCGTCACTTCCCGACCGCCTTGTTTCAGTACGAATTTATGAACGAACGACTGGCCGGACAATATCGCTCAGATCTGTTCTTTGCCAATATCTTTCTGGCCTTCGTGGCGATTTCTCTATTAATCGCCTCTCTTGGATTGCTGGGCCTGGCCTCCTTTATGATCCGCCAGAAGACAAGAGAGATTGGCATTCGCAAGGTGCTCGGCGCATCGGTGACCAACATTGTCTCCGTGATTAGCAGCGGCTTCATGCGCCTCGTGCTGCTGGCAAATGTTATCGCCTGGCCGATCGCTGCGTTGATTATGAACAACTGGTTAGAGAATTTTGCGTATCGGATAGACTTGAGCTGGCAGGCCTTCGTCCTCGCCGGCGCCCTGGCGTTTTCTGTAGCAATGGTAACAGTGGGTGTTCAGGCTATTCGGGCTTCGCTGGTCAATCCGATTCATGCATTAAAGCAGGACTGATGGGGGATCTTATAAATCTTTGATTGCTAGCGCGGTCGTTTATGGTGAAAGGACATTTTTGTCATGCGACATTCTTCATTTGTCATTTCTCTAAACAGCAATCTTTCTCTCCCGGCTGTCATGCCGAATGCGTCGAAGTGCGAGCCAGAGCAAACTCACACCAAACAGGAACACAAGCAAATATTGCCACCAGCTATAGGTCTCTTCGATACCGGGTGAGCCATATATGCTGAACGGCGCCCAATAGAGCGGGTGCTGATACTGGCCGCTGCCATCAAATTCTCCACGTATTGCGGCCCGTTTTGCTGCTGTCAAAGCACGGGTTTTGGAGTAACCATTGTTCAAATAATGATCGTAAAATTTGACCATTAGTTTGGAAGCAATGCGGTCCTCCACGACCCAACGGGTCATCATTACGGTATTTGCGCCTGCCCCGAGAAAAAGCCGAGGAAGACCGAGCAATCCCTCACCTGCAACTACTTTACCGCGTCCGGTTTCGCAGGCGTTGAGCGTTACCATATCTGCCGTAATCCGCAGATTATTAAGCTCGTATCCCATAAGATAGCCATCGTCAGTGCTGTCCGAACCGCTATTGAAGACAAGACCGGAAAAAATGTCGTTGCTGGAGTCGGCAAATGCATGCGTGGCAAAATGCAAAATATCAAATTTCCTACTTGCCTCAGTAAATGCATCAACGGTCGCGATTTTACGATGATATATGCGACTATTTGGGTGCAATTCCTGAATGTCTTGGGCTTCTTGATTTGCATGGTATAACGGCTCCGGTTGACCGGCTATTGGGCTGGACCAGCGTCGTTTTGTTCCCCCTTGGCCTCCGTATGCGAAAATACCGATGCTGTTCTTACGGTTAATGCTTTGATCGGTCAAAAAGCCGGCATTGGGCAAATAGCCGATGTCATATCGATGAATCAGGAATTTGTTGGCATAATCCCCAGCTTCAAGCTGATGATATTCTGCTTTCTGAGTTGTGGCGGTTAACAGTATGTCGAATTGTAAATTGGCCGTGGTGGCATCCGGAACAATGAGTAGCTTGCCGGGTAAGTCAACTTGTTCTTCCAGTGGTTTGATGAGTTTTTCGTAAAGGGTGTAAGCAATCTCTGCCCGGAAGGGAATGACGTCATCAGGATCTCGGTAGAACGGATTTAAGAGCCTGGCGATTAGATTGGTAATTTCCTCCTCGTTAGATTGCAGTGGGACAGCGGCGATATCATTCCGGGTAACAACGAGCGCAAGCGCTTGCTCACTAAAGTGATAGTAGATCAGAGCTGAGCTATCCGATATTGCTTCCTGGATTTCGGACAATTTTGGCATTTCTGCCAAAAGAGTTTTGGAGTCAAGCGAATGGCTTTGCTGAAGGCGCAGTTTCTGCGCAATGACTGAATGTTGAGAAACGCGGAGTTGAATATCGAGGGAATCTCGGGCTTCAGGTAAAAGGGCTTTGCCGTTTTCTCGCAGATTCCGCTGTAAAACAGAATGCCGTTTACGCGCTTCATCGTATTTTTGGCGTTGATAGGCCTCCTCTTGAGTTATCGCTGTTGATTCTATAGACCGGAGTTCACGGAGAGCCCTGCTTTGGTTCAGTTCCAAATAAGCGTATAGGCTATCAAGATAAGCGCGATTTTGGGTTGTTTGATGCAGCTTGTTATAGCTTCCTGCCAGTTTGCTGTAGATATTGGTTTTATCCCTAAAGAACTGAATTCTGGATGTTTCACCTGTTAGACGTTCTCGCATCGTTTCCAAAATGTCTGCTGCTTTTCTATAGTAGGTAATGGCCTGTTTTATTTGCCTACTCTTGGCACTTGCATCACCGCGCAGTGTATAGATATTGACAATAATATCTTCTGAGTCAACTTTGGCGGTTAGTTGGTCGCATTCATCTAAATGTCTCCGACCGCTATCGATATTGCCGTTTGCTAAATCGATTTCCGCCAACTTGAGTAGTGCCATGGAGCGATAGAGGTGTCCGTCTGTTTCCGTCAAGTCGTAAGCAATTTTGAATTGCTTTGCGGCTTCATCAAAATTCGCTTGAGCAAGGTAACTACGTCCGCAGTTAATACGCCACCAGGCATGCTCACTGATTTCATTCGCGTTGGTCGGTGGCCTTTTCAGGTAGCGTTTGTAGATATCGCGTGCCGCCTGGTAGTTGCCAATCGAAAACTCCAGGTGTGCTATTTGAATATCAGCCTGCGTCATAAGAAACGGGTCATTTAACCTGCTGGCGGAATTGAGGGCTCCTGATAAAATTTGCCGAGCTAAGGAACCTCTTCTTAATATACGATATAGTCCGCCTTCCCGTATTGTCGCAATAATTGAGTGAAAATTGCTTTGTGCTTCATCCGCAAAATCAGATGCGAGATCGTAGAGCTTGAATGCTTCATCATATCGGCCCTGGATTGACAATAAATTTCCATGTCGTCGGGACCATGTCGACATAAGCCGGGGTGATTGCAGTTGCTCACTAAACTCTATTGCCTCAGTCAGGAGAGAATCTGCAAGGTCTAACTCTCCAGCTTCGCCTTCCAGAAGACCACGGTTTCCTGCTATATATGGTAGCAGGTTCAGGATACCGATGTCTTTGGCAATCGCATAAGATGAATCATAGTAAGTCCTTTGAAAGTCCAGGGAAGTGGCCGCATTGCCAAGGATGATATAAGTTTTGGCTTGGAAGTGCAAATTATGCTCGGCCTTAGCGATGTTTAAGGCTTTGAGAAATTTCTCTGTGGCGATTTTGTCACTGTGAATCTGTCGTAGGCAATAACCCCAACTATATAGTATTGTCCAGTCCCTGTGATATTTATCTGGAAGTTCTTCAAAATACCGAATAGCCTCCGTCCACTGCCGTTTGACATAGGGTCTCAGTGCTTTCAGAAGTCCACGAAGTTCGGAGTTGGAACTTTGATCAACTGGATTCCAGTCGTTTGGTAACCGTCCCCGATTCCTGCTTTCAAGGACTGAAATGTCGACGAGCAGCTCCGGATATATATGAGCAGATGATAGAGCGCGTTTGTAGGATGCGGATGCAGCCTCAACATCATTTTTTAGGTGGTAGATTTTTGCTAACATCCAGTGTTTTATCTGAAGATCCTTCGCTTGAACAGGAAGACTGCTGAAGAATTTATGTCCTCTGTTAAGGGTATTGGATAAGTGATACTGCTCTACCAGCCATAGAGCGCTGATATGGTTTCCGGCATGATTTTGCACCCAATTTTCCAGACTGTTAAGCCTGGAACTGTCAGGGGCGCTTGCTATCACCCGTAATAGTTGAAAGAAATCCCTGACTTCTGTTAACTCGTTTTCGGTATTGTCCGAAGGTAAAGCTGGTCTGACCAGCGCCAGAATGACGATAATCAGACCCAGATATCTCCTTAAAATGGAGGATTGCATGAGTCGCATTAGGAAAGTTTCCGTTTCTTTTAAGAGGCAATCAAGTCGGCTAAGCTTTATGGATGTGGATCCTCTCTGTCTCCACCATGACCGCCTTCATCTTGCCCAACGTCTTCAACTAGATAGTTAACAGTTAAAAGTAATTTCTTAACCGCTGTATCCGAAACAAAGACCTCTAAGCTCATATTGCGCAAAAAGATCAAGGGCTCTTGAAATCCGTAAACCATAGTTTCAACATTGTTTTCTCCGGCAAAGTAACTCAATCCGGAATGGTTATGCCCCTTCAGACCAATTGCCTTCGCCACTTCGAAGCTCTTTTGGACAATTTCATTGCCATCGATTAGCAAACGGGTTGTGGTCTTTATGGTATCGGTGGCTGGCGCGTTAGAGCCGCCTTTCTTGCTCACAACAGCTGATAGGAAAGCTCCTGGTTTATCTATTGTAATTGCATTTGCCGGATAGCCTGTGCTGTCTACCCATTCATCCATAAGAATCAATCCGCCAGTTCCTTCGGGACCAAAGACCAAAGTTTTCGACAGCGGACGGGTGAACTCAGGCAATGTTTCATCTGGCTTTTCGTGCGTACACGCCGGAGCTATGATAATTATGAAAATCAAACTTGCTGTATAGGTAAGTATTTTCATTTTTTGTTCCATTCACTTGTAGGTGTCTTGTAAGCTTGAAGACTGATCTAAATATTGCTTCTGTCTTCTATCCTTGGACTCTATAGCCGGCCCTGAATGAGACGATTTCGGCCCGCCTGAGTCTTAAAGAGCGAATCAGGACTACTGCCTTCGATCCGATATAAAAGCGCCAGGGCATAATCCTTTACTCTGTATGGTTCAAGCCCCCCGGGTAAATTTTCCTGGGAGCCCCAATGTGGAGCGTTTCGCTTTTCTATTAGAAGGGCTCTCAAACCGGGAACTGCAGCTGGGCCAAGCTCCGTAATTGCCACTACCGGTGTAGGCAGAAGATTGTCAGGTCTATTCCAATAAAGATCAGGTCTGGCCCAATCATTGAATGTTGATGCTTGTTTTAATGCATCCGTGAGTATACCGGCTTTTAAATTGTTGTCCATGCCTCTATACGCTGCGTTATCAATTTCGCGCAGTGCCAATAGTGACAGTAGATTACGGCGATTGGGTCTCTTGATTCGGTTCAAGAGCAACGGCTTAAAGTCCGGATCATTCTGAAATTCCCGTGCTTTTTGAATCGCTCGTGAATTAAAGGATTCAACACCCTGTAGAGATTCACTGCGCAGCTGGACTACCAACGCTGCGCGCTTAGCTGCCAAACTTGATTCCGGCTTAAATAATTCAAAATCCAGCGCTTTTTGAGCGACGAATAAATTAACCGCTGCGAGAATCGGAATAACAAAAATAGCTATTCTGAGCCGCGAAAATTTTCCTCCAACAAAGCTTGAAGCCATGTTTGTGAGTGAGTTTCTATTTGTGTTGTTCTCAAAATTTTTAAAGTCCATGGCAAAGTTTCTCTCATTATTGTCTTAAACGTGGTCGGTTACTTGCAACTGGTTGCCAATACACCATTACCCTTTTTTTCATTCCATTTTGCCAAAGCCCTCTCAAATTCGTCGACTAATTCGCTATTCGCGTATTCGTCTTGGAGACCGATGACGTTTCCGTCATTGTCGACGGTCCATGACCAGTAGTAATGACCCATGTCCTTGCTTCGATCAGTTAGTGAGACTGTGGCTGCGATTGCTTCCCAGCGTACTCCCAGATACTTGCTAATCTCGCGACGATCAGCCCTGTCCATGATTTGAGTGCTGATCGAGTCGACGTAGCCGATTTTGATGGTAGCTGGATTCATTGATTGTATGCCAATAGTTCCACCTGCTTCAAGTCCAAAGAATGGAGTTCCTGCGTCGTCGATGCGATCCACATACCAGCCGGTACTCGTTGCGCGAGCTTTGCGTTCTATACTGCCATACAGATTCTGAAATTCATTAGGACCAATAATCTTTTGTAAACGGACTACCTGGATGATGCCATAGCATGTCCCAGCCGGTGCAGCTCCAGGCAATATTTGAGCCTCTAAATTCAGAATTGCTCCGTTTACCAAATGATTGTCCACGGGGGTTAAAGAAGCTGAAAATTCCGTGTCTTTTTTGATACCATGGGGCTTGTTAGATTCCGGAAATGTTACCGGAACGTAAAAGAAATCGGGAAAGCTAACTCGGAAGGCCCAAATTACAAGAAAGATCAGAAGAGACCAAATCAGGATCCTTGTGGTTAGACCTGCAACAGATCTTAACCAATCGAGTGCTTTAATTACTGATTCCTGTGTTTGCACATCAGTTTCTGCCATCTTACGTACTCCTCTCCTCTGAGGATTGGGTGTTTATTTTCCTGCTGAGTGACAGGCTCTGTTCTTTATCTATCTGAATACCATGCAAAAGGCATCTCCTCGTTAGTTGCCTCTAGTATGGTTGTCGTTGTCATTTTAAGCGAGCGCATAGGACTCCCGGACCATTCAAGGAAGGCCTTTGTCCAAGCAAAACTAATATATTGAGGGATCCTGCTGATGCAGGCTCCAATGACCGCGAAAGCTAAATGTGGCTGTTGTGCCTATTGTGTCGGGTTTGATTGCCTCAGTTTTTATGGTCATCAAACCGCGGTGATAGATTGCGTTGGCTTTCCAACTCCGGTTGGGTGAAGAATCCTTACTTTAAGGATACCCAATTTACATATCTTTTGCAAAATCTAACGTGTTAATCTCTTGACCATTCCTCTTGCAGGATTTGGCTATCTCTAAAAAATCTGCTGATCTCGGGTATCTGTCTAATCAGTTCTTGTGCTTTGGAGGTATCCTCTGAAAACCAATACGCAAGGGCCAGGAAATAGGTCTCCCGGTCTCTAACAGGATTGCCCAGGTTTGTCTGTCCTCCTGCACCGGCTCCACTCATTCCCGGTTGTTGCGATTCGAGATTCCGGGCTTTTGTGAGCAATTCAACCGCTCTGGCGAGATGTTCTTCGCGCTTTAGCTGGTCCATTCCCTCAGTTTTGGAAATTGCCAGGTGTGTCACTCCGAAATAAAAGTGGTAGTCTCTCAACCGTTGACGCTTGATCGGCGAAGTTGTGGTGCGCATTAATTCTCCAATACTCGATTCCAGAGGCGAGAAGTGCGCTATCGCCGTGCTAAAATCCTTTTCCATGTAATGGAGAATGCCTTTTTTATAAAACTCTGTGAAACTTCGCCAGGCTGTTGAATCACTTTCATTCATATTCCTGAAGCTACTTCCGTCAAATGGATAGGGAACGACGCTAGCCCGCACATAATACTCCAGATTGTCCGGAAACTTATCTCCCTCCATCCAGGTGAGGAGGGGACCGCCGCCAATTGAGAAACCAATAAGCAGTAATGCTGCCAGCAACGGGCCTGCTGACCAGGTGAATATCCTCCCTGGTCCCCAGCGCTGTGGAGCTGGGGTTGGCCCATCGCTATTCGATTCTACAACTGCAGGTGATGCTTCATCGGTGACTTTTGCATGGGCAATCATCTGGGCTGCGAGTTGTTCCGGGGATTTTGTCCATTTTCTACTTAACGATTCAATGTCCGCTTCTGTCGGTTCCTCAATATGTTCCAGTGACATATTGGCGACCATAAGTGCATAACATTGCGGGCAGTCTGTCAGGTGAGCATGCACCTGTTCGTTCTCTGCCTCTGAAGTCTGTTTTGCCAAATAGCGATGTACCATCTCGGTGAAAGGACACTCATTTGATACCCCGTTGGAACGCTTGCTGCCTGTGTGATTCAATCCATGCATCTTAAACAACCTCACTTGATAAGTGTGATAAATACATCTCTTGGCAAATCAGGCTAATGTAAGGGAGATGCGAAGCCAAGTTCATATTACTATCACGATCTTTGTTAAAATCATTACCGTTTATGAAATGAGTCCGCCCGCCAAACCATCTGGTCTACAATTCTTGGATATCAACTTTTGGGTCCCGCTGATAATCCTGCAAATACTTTGATAACTAAGGTCCGTATTCAGTTTTTTGCTTATTTGCTTCTTTGGTACGCCATCAAAATGGTGCATGAGGTAAATCAACTTGTTACGGTCTCGATGCTTATGCTCGACAAGAATGTGGTCCAGACAGTTTTCGACTGACTCGCGAATTTCCTGGTGCGTTGGTGTTGCATCCTCATCATCTTCGCTGAGGATTTCCTCCTTTAAGTCGGTTGTCCGAATTTTCCACTCACCATTAATCCAGCGATTCTCTGCCTGTAACGACATGATCTGAAGAAGCCGGATGATCGAACCGTCATGTTCGTTGCGAAAATTTCGCATTGTCCGATAATCGTTCTTGGTGAGGTTTAAGAAAACTTGCTGCACCACATCTTCTACATCCGAGAAGTTGTAGTGGCGGCGCTTCTTGAACCGCTTGTCAATGGTAATGCCAATCGGCCAGTCCCGAAATCGTTCCACAAAATGTGCCCATAGCATTTGATTGTCGAGATCGCTCTTCAACAAATCAATAAATTCTTTGTTGCCAAGTTCTTTGAGATTCATAAAGATCATACCCTTAGGTTATACCCGTTGTCTGCGGTGTCTGCTGTCTTTAAATCCGGCGCTTCTTCATTGTGATGAAAGATAGCTAAGCCGGCTTCCTTGTTTATTAGGTATCCATCTAGGGGGCAGTTCTCATCTCGCATATGTAATTCTGCAGAAACGTTGCCCAACGCCTTTCAAAAATAAGAGAGACGGGCCTTTCTTAAAAAATCGCATTTCACTTAAAAAACATATAAATTTTTTCCGTTTTTGTGTGAACTGCATTTGCAGTTTGGCCGTGAATTTATAAGTGGAAGGCACAATTGAAGATGTTAAAATCTTGATTTTTAAGGGCTTGTGAGGTGAGGTGTGTTGGGGGTGCCGGGCAATTCAATTGCGGGTACTTCGGAATAAAATATTCGCTCTATTTGCGTAAAAAACATCAGACAGGATTGACAGGATGGAAAAACCAAAATCCTTAGACACGGATTCCCACGGATAAGCACTGATGATGTTTCAACAGAAGTGCCGCGAGGAACCAACTGGAAGAAAACGCTCGGCTCGGCTTCTTCTATCTTTTTACCCCTTCTTTTCTTATCTGTGGAAATCAGTGTCAATCCGTGGACATCTGTGTCAAAAAGTTCTTAGTTTTTCTTTCCTGTTCATCCTGTTCATCCTGTTCATCCTGTTCATCCTGTCAATCCTGTCTAAAATTATGCATCCAAAAAGAAACGCTCCTTGGTTTTGGCGTGTGCGCCCAGACGCTTGTAGAACCGAATGGCCCCGGTGTTGAAATCCGGGGTCTGCCATTGGATCAGGCTACAGCCCAGTTTTCGGGTTTCTTCCTGAATGCGCTCCATGAGGCGCTGCCCAAGGCCTTGTCCGCGCTGCCCTTCACTGACAAACAGGCAATCCATATACACATAATCACTGGCATCCCAGGTGGCATACTGCTTCATGTAGGTCGCATAACCGATCAAACTCCGGTCGCGCTCGACGACCAGGCAAAACAACCGGGGATTGTCTGTAAAAAGATCTCTTGCCAGCCCTTTGGCTTTACCATGTTTATCATAGTCAGCCATTTCATAATGTGCGTGGGCTTCACACAGATCAATTAAGGTGTTCATATCTTCAGGCCTTGCAAAACGAATAGTCGGGGTCATAAGCGCCTCAGTTCATCAAGTGGTAAGTGGCTTTAATCAGGAAAATATTCTGTGGTTGCTTGTCCAGGATGTTGGAATCCAGTCCGTCATATAAAGTCTGGCTGGCATCACCGAATCGGGACAGGTCTTGCGACCAAACCAGGAATAGCTCGGAACCGGGAATGTATTCCCAGCGCAAAACCAGGTTTGCTCGCCATTGGATGAAAGCAAAATCGGGGTTGCTAAACTGGTAATCGCTGTTGCCGTCGCCATTTTCATCCGCTGAGTAGACGCCGTTTGCAAATGACAATTGCTCATCGATTTGTGTAAAACGATCGCGGAAATTACTGGCCAGCGGATCGCTTACGTATTTGAAATGCTGATAGCGTCCCCGCGAGATAAAAGGCTGTCCCCAATATTGGATACTGAGGTTCGGTAAGAGAATATAGTCAAGTCTCAGTGGCAATTCAAAAGTATGCTGATCGAGATTGGCGGCAATAAATCTCGCCTGGCTTTCAAAAGATCGGGTAGTTACATACTCCAGTCGATTCCTGTGGAACCTGAGGCGAGGGATAACAGATAACTGTAAGGCATTGGTGGGTTGCCAGGTAAGATTGCCCTGGATTTCATGCGTGCGATGCGCCCCTTCAGAGCCCCATTCGCCGGAGTGATTGAGCGTCAGGCGAATCTGTCGTCGACTGTCTGAAATAATGCCGTTGCGATACCCCAGAGATTCTTCCAGGCGCATTCTCGGCCCGCCACGGAGGACCGTGTTCGAATACGAGAGCGGTGTAGAAAATAATGCGCCGTTGATCCACCAGTTGTTTTTCAAATGCACCCAACCGTTGATATTCAGGGTGATGTCATTCAGGTTACCACCATAATCGAAGGCTGCGAGCTGGGTATAGTTGACCGTAAACTGCCTAATGCGCTTCAGTGGTTTGGTGGTGCGATAGCTGGCCCAACCGTAGTGGCGAATATCGTCTGCGCGGATCTGGAAGCCCAGATCGTTTAGTTCCAATTCGGGCGAGTGCCAGGTTGCGCCGGTTTCGAAACGCCAGTTACCGGACGCCTTCCCGATTTGCAGATTCCCTCCGCTACCGCTTAGGGCGGTTCGAGATGTATCAATATCAACGTAATCAGCATCGCTCCGCTGGAATAGATGTCTGATGGAGCGCTGGGTATTCAATATTGCCTGCTGACTGCCCGATACGCGACTAAACACCAGGCTGCCACCGGTATAATAGCGACGGTTTTGCCATTGATGTTTGAAATCGAGTCCGCCGGAATATGCTGCTTTGTGCAAATGATCGAGCTTGCCTTCCAATTGCCGGTTTGTTGCTGTGACGATACCACCAATGAAGGTGTTTCGCTTGTTCATATCTTTCTGGATTCGACTCACAAAATAATTGGTCAGCGGTTCAACACTCTCTCTCCGCGTCGTTTGCAGATTGCTTATTGTTGCTTCTTCATCTGCTGTGATGCTTTCCAATATGCCGATCGACCAGCCGTTTTTGGTTTTTCCGCTCAGCTTAGCAGCGCCTAGAATCGTGGTGATTTCCGGTTGCTCGCTAAATTCCCCTGCTCGCAGAGATGGAAAACCCTGCGGCGCGCGACCAATCCGTCGCGAATAGAAGAGGTTGTCAAAACCAAATGTATTGCCGGCCTGCGACGCCGCAAACTTATAGTCAAAGATGTTCTTGCTCTCAATAAAGAAAGGCCGCTGCTCGGGAAAGAATATCTGGAATCCATCCAGAGCGATCGCAGAGGGATCTGCTTCAACTTGCCCGAAGTCCGGATTGATAGATACGTCCAGCATGATGTCCGAGGAAACCCCGATTTTTGCATCCAACCCGCTGCTAAAACGGCTATCACGCCCGTCGCGAAATGGATTTCCGGCAACCGCCGGAAAAGTGCGGCCATCCCCAAGAATATAGGGCTTAACGGCAAAGGGGCGCCTGGGCTTCAGATTACTTAAGCCGTGTAGTTCTCCAAAATTGCTGACCCAACCTGGTGCATTGAGTGGTGAGCGTTGCCAGAGTGAACGCTCTTCTTTACGAAAATAACGCCTGGTAGATTGGATGCCCCAAACTTGCTCACCAGCCTCGCCAAAGCGTAACTGACTTAAGGGTATGCGGATCTCTGCAGTCCATCCCAGTGAATCGATTTGCGTTTTTGCATACCAGATTGGATTCCAGGTAGGGTCCCAGTTGGCGCCGTTGTTTGAAATAAATTCTTCTCCTTTTACGCCTGCGGCACTGATTGTAAAAGAGAAGGCCGTGCGAAAATCACGAAAGCTGTCGATGTTGATTTCTACCCAATCACCATCGAAGCCATCGCGGCGAGAAAGACGCTTGACTATCCCGGATGGATCGTGGTCAAAACAACGAAAGGCGACGTAGATATTTTTATTGTCGTAAAGAATCTTTAGAGAAGTCTCCTCGCTGGGTGTGGTATTTTCTTCGGGACTCCATTCCACGTATTTGCCGCTCCACTCAACGGTTTGCCAGCACGGATCGTTAACGAGGCCATCGATTTTCGGTGGCGCAAATTCACCCAGGGCACGAGTTTGATAAACGCGCTTTGGGACCTCTTCTTGAGCCCAAAGCGGGAAGAAGCAAGCTTGCAGTAAGAAGAGCAGGAAGCATATCTGTCTCATCGGCCACCTCCCGCGACATTGTTTAGATAGCCCGCGAAGTCAGGCGTATCCGGACTATTTAACACGTGGTCGATCCAGGCTTGTCGCTCGTGGATCACCACTTCCAATTCCCAGACACAGATAATGTCATTCTTGCTATATGGCGATGATTGAAATTGGTTCGGCTGTTTGTAGTCTACAAAATGAAGCACTGTTTCCAGCATTTCACCGCCCGTCCACCAGCTCAATAAAACCCAGACACCTTCGCGGCCTTCGTGCACGGTAAGCCAGCCCAGATCGTAGACCGGCAGGTCATGGTACTTATATTTGCTGAGCCAGTCCGGGACGGCCTGCACGGCATTTTGCAAGATGTCCTGCGATTCAAATGCCGGGCGATTGGAAATTGTGTAGACCTTGATTTTCCAGTCACCGGTTTTCAGAATTTCTTGGAATTTCAATGCCCTGGGCCGATACCGTTCGAATCTATGATGCATAAGTTTTTCTCCTTTTAGACAGGATTGACAGGATTGAAATGATTTATAAAACCATTTTGACACAGATGTCCGCGGATTGACACTGATTTCCACTGACAGGAAAAGAGGGGGTAAAAAGATAGAAGAAGCCAAATCGAAAGGCTTTAGTTCTTCTATCCTGTCGATCCTGTTCATCCTGCCTAATGTGTTTTTATAAATACCTCTGACGAATAATCTCTTCGTGCCAGATTTCGTGACCTAGAATGATGAATGCTGCAGCTCTTGCGGACAAATTCCAGCTGCTGGCGTTGCCGATGGCTTTTAGGTCTTCATCACGCAAGGTGCCAAGTAGGGCACGCGAGGCTGCACGTACCGCTTCATATTCCCGAATCAATCCTGCAATCGGTTTTTCGTCTGCATGTGACGGCGGGATATACTCGTCCTGGTTAAAACCTGCCAGGGGCGTAACATCCCCGCGGGCAATGCGAAAGCAGCGATAGATGAAAATGCGCTCGGTATCGACCAGGTGCTGCAGAACTTCCTTGGTGCTCCATTTATCCGCTTCATAGCGATGGGTCAGTTTTTCTTCCGGTATCGACAAAAAGAACTCAACGATTTTCCGACCGCCTGATTCAAATCCGGATATTAACTCAGTATCATCTGCCAGCTTGTCGATGTATCGTTGGTAGTATTCATGATGCTCGTTGGCCTTGATGTCGATTTTTTTCATGTTGCCTCCTTATGGTTTAAGTCCTGTGGCCGCGTTGCCGCCGCGATTGTCATAGTGTATTAACTGCCATAATGATAATCCGATATTGGTTTGCAAAAAATAGCCAGTATTGATAAAATGGTAAGTCCAATTTGGAGGATCAAATTTGTCGAAGTTGAAACAGGAAGTGATTATTACCGGTGTCTCATTGGATCGGCGATCATCTGCACCGCTGTACCGGCAAGTCTACAATGAAATCCGCAATGCGATACTGGACGGTCGCTTTTTGCCCGGGCAGCAGTTGCCCCCTTCCCGTGAGCTGGCCAGTTATCTGCAAGTGTCGCGCACCACTATCACGCAGGCCTTTGAGCACCTAATGCTGGAAGGATATATTAAGGGCCAGCAAGGGTCAGGCACCTACATCAGTGACGATATTCCCGAGAACCTGCTCTATAGCAATTACAGCGGGGAAACCGCAGCCAATTGCCGAGAGCTATCGCCGCAGCAGCAGGCGCAAATGCAGGCGTTAATCAACTGTATTAAGCGGGAGAGCCGCGATTACAACCTGTTTTTGCCGTTCAAACCGGGGTTGCCCGACTTGACAGCGTTTCCCTTTCATACCTGGGCGAAACTGTTGTCGCGCTCGACTGGTCAGTTGCCGCCTGCGGCATTTGGATATAGCAGCTCTGCCGGCTACAAGCCGTTGCGACGCGCAATTGCCGATTACCTTCGAGTGGCCCGTGGCGTTCGCTGTGAACCGGAGCAGGTGATTATCACCAGCGGTGCTCAGCAAGCGATCCACATGGTTCAACGCGTGCTTCTGCAAAAGGGGGCAAAAATCGGATTTGAAGATCCCGGATATCCCGATGCCCGTAATATTTTTGCTACCGCTGAAATGGAGCTTCTGTCGATGCCGCTCGACGAAGAAGGGTTGAATTTCGAAAGCGCTGGTGACAAGCCGGAGATGATTTATGTAACGCCTTCTCATCAGTATCCACTTGGCATTACCATGAGTCTCAATCGCCGCCTGGCGTTACTTGATTACGCAAAGCAGAATAATATCTGGATTCTTGAAGACGACTACGATAGTGAATTTCGCTACAACGGTCTGCCGATTTCATCTTTACAAGGCATTGATAACGCCGGCCTGGTGATTTACATGGGGACTTTTAGCAAGGTGATGTTTCCCGGCATTCGCCTGGGATTCCTGGTGGTGCCGCCAAACCTGATCGAAGGATTTATCGCGGCGCGCTTTCTAGGTGATCGCCAATCATCCATTGTTGATCAGGCTGCCCTGGAGCAATTCATCACCGGCGGACATTTTGGACGGCACATTCGTAAGATGCGCCTACTGTACCAACAGCGCCGTGACGCGCTGTATGAGAATGTTGAGGCCTACCTGGCGGATCATTGGGAAATGACGCTGCCCGAGGCTGGATTGCATACAATTGCCTGGTTGAAAACCGAGCCGGACGATGGTACTTATGCGAGTCGTTTGGGCCATGAGGGTATCTTGACGCCCCCATTGTCCTCATATGTCGTGCATCAGACCCAGCGACCGGGTCTGGTGTTGGGATATGCCGCCTATTCAGAGGAGCAGTCACAACAGGTGCTAAAAACCATTGCAAGGTTGACTTCTTAAGGCTTCGGAATTTTTCCCTCCCAATCGGTTGCGAAATTCAATTTCTTCGCTAACTTTGACGGTTGGCTTACTGCCGCTGCTCCGCAAGTCGTTCTTTGTAACCATAAAAAAGGTGCGTCTACTATGTCATCTTCCTCCCTCTCTCGGAAGCCCTTTGTTTTCCCAACCTTACTTCTATTGATCCTGACGCTTCTGGCAAATTGTGCCGGCGAAGCCCCGGTGGATCCCGACAAAGAGGAGTGGATTCCTCTCTTCAACGGGAAAGATTTGCAAAGGTGGACCCCGAAGTTTGCCGGCCAGGCCGCTGGGGTAAACTACAAAAATTCGTTTCGAGTTGAAGATGGCTTGCTGCGCGTGCGCTACGACGAGTGGGAGGAGTTCAAGGGGGAGTTTGGACATCTCTTCTACGCTGAAGCATTTAGTCACTATCGTATTCGGGCTACCTACCGTTTTGTCGATGAACAGCTGAATGGCGGTCCCGGCTGGGCCTTCCGCAATAATGGACTGATGCTGCATTGTCAGTCCGTAGAGAGCATGGAATATGCACAGGAGTTTCCGGTGTCGATTGAAGTTCAACTGCTAGGCGGAAAGGGCGAAGGCGTTCGGCCAACTGCCAATCTATGCACACCCGGAACCCATGTTCATATGGGCGATTCTCTATTCAAATCCCATTGTGTGAGTTCAAGCTCAGAGACGTACCACGGAGACCAGTGGGTAGAGGTGGAGGTGCTTGTGCTCGGCGATTCACTGATCCAGCATATTGTTGATGATAAAGTGGTTCTTGAATATCGCAAACCAATCATTGACGCCAGTGGTGTTGGGGACTCTGCACCTGCAGGTATGTCGAATGGTGCGGCTGTGACCGGCGGCTATATTTCTATCCAGGCTGAAACCCATCCAACCGATTTCAAATCGATCGAAGTGCTGGACCTTTGCGGCTGTACCGACCCAAAAGCCAAGAACTATAAGTCTTACTATGTTAAATCTGATAACTCAAGGTGTGTGTATTAATGCGTCAATTGATATATGTTCTGCTTAGCGCGGGATTGCTGACTTTGTTCACGACCTGCCAGGAAGAAATCATTGATCTCTATTCAACCGAAACCATTCGCATGAATGCCCAGGCGGCAGCGGATTTGGCGAAGAAAATTCGCAGCGAAGTGGCGGTGGAGGTTGCAGACGGCCTGGAGTTGTCGCTGTGGGCTTCCGATTCCCTGGTGTCCGATCCGATTGCTATTAGCGTTGATCCGAACGGCCGCATCTTCTATACCCGGGCCAATCGCATGATTAGCTCGGAGTTCGATATTCGCAGTCACCGTAACTGGATGACCGCCTCCATTTCCTGGCAAACCGTTGAAGATCGTCGTGCCTTTCTGCGTGAGACATTTTCAGAGACCAATGAAGAAGGCGAAAGATTTCTGAAGGACCTCAATCAGGATGACACGCTGGACTGGCGTGATCTGGCGGTTGAAAAAGAGCAAATCTGGTTTGTAGATGACAGCTCCGGCGATGGCGTGGCAGACTATGCCCAATTGTATCTTCGCGACTTCCACGAAGAAATTACCGATGTTGCAAATGGCATCGAGTTTCATGACGGCGAAGTCTTCGTTTCTGCCGGTCCGGACATGTGGCGCACCAAAGATCGCAATAATAATGGCGTTGCTGATGATACCGCCTCGATTAGCCATGGTTTCGCAGTACATATTGGGTTTAGCGGACACGGGATGTCTGGTGCGATTATGGGTCCGGATGGTCGTCTTTGGTGGGGAATTGGCGACATCGGCATGAATGTGGTAGATCAGGACGGCAAGCGCTGGAAATATCCCAATCAGGGAGTGATTGTTCGCTCTGAACTTGACGGCAGCGGATTTGAAGTTTACAGCGCCGGGCTTCGCAATACCCATGAATTTGTATTTGACAAATACGGTAATTTGATCAGCGAAGATAATGACGGCGATCATGCCGGCGAGCGGGAGCGCTTGGTGTATTTGCTCAATGGATCAGACAGTGGCTGGCGGACCAATTGGCAGTTCGGGAAATATACCGATCCCGATAACAACAGCTATAAGGTCTGGATGGCCGAAAAACTACACGTGCCACATTGGGAAGGACAGGCTGCTTATATTTTGCCTCCCATTGCCAGTTATGTGAATGGACCGACGGGCATGGTTTACAATCCGGGAACCGCGCTGAATGATAAGTATGCCGAGAACTTCTTTATTGCGGAATTTCGTGGATCGCCGGCCAACTCGCCGATCCACGCTTTTACCCTGGCACCGAAAGGGGCGTCTTTTGAACTGAAAACCACCGCCAAGCTGGTGAGCGGCCTTCTACCAACCGGGCTTGATTTTGGTCCGGACGGCGCACTGTATTTCGGCGACTGGATTGACGGATGGGGCGCCAAAAATGAAGGCCGCATTTGGAAGCTTGATGTTAAAGATGGTGTTGATACCGCCATGCGCCAGGCCGTGCAAACCTTAATTGAAGCAGATTTCTCGGCTAAATCGGATGAGGCATTGGCTGAGTTGCTAAGCCATGCGGATATGCGTATTCGCCAAAAAGCGCAGTTTGGTTTGGCCAAGCGCGGTAGCAGTGGCTACCAGCAATTGCTGGCGGCGACTAAGGGCAGTCATCAACTGGCGCGGATTCATGGGATTTGGGGAATTGGACAATTGGCGCGGACAAATCCCGGGCGCTATGCCGAAGCCCTACCGGAATTGTTGTCTGACAGCGATCCGGAAATCGTCACCCAGGCCGCGAAAATGCTTGGCGATGTTCGCTATGAGCCGGCTGCTTCCCAATTGATACCTCTTCTAAGACATGCCTCGTTGCGCGTGCAGCTGCATGCCTGTGAAGCGCTTGGACGAATTGCTGATCCAACGGCATTTGATCCAATTGTGGATATGATTCGGACCAATAACGACAAGGATAAATGGCTGAGGCATGCCGCTATGATCGCCCTTGGCCGAATTGGTAACGAGTCCGCTTTGGCGAAGCTTAGTGAAGATCCGTCCAGGTCTGTGCGGATGGCCGCAGTGGTTGCATTACGTCGCATGCAGAGTCCGGCAATTCGTCAGTTCCTGAACGATGAAGATGAAGGCATCGTTACTGAAGCGGCTCGCGGTATCAATGATGACTTCTCGATTGAAGCGGCATTGCCAGACCTGGCAAAGTTACTTGCAAGACCCCGCTTTGAGAATGAAATGCTTTTACGCCGGGTGATTGGCGCTAACGGTCGCGTTGGTGATGCCGCCAGTATTGAGCGCCTTGCTGCCTTTGCTGCAGATAAAACAGCGCCTGCGGCGATGCGCGCTGAAGCCCTTGCTGTGCTCGGCACCTGGGCAAAGCCTTCTGTATTGGATCGCGTCGACGGCCGTTATCGCGGTGCCGTTGAACGTGATGCTGCACCTGCCCGCGCTGCGCTGGCGCCGCTGCTTGACCCGCTATTGACCGACCAGTCTCAGGATGTGGTGGCTGCTACGATTCGTGCCAATAGCCGTCTGCAGGCTGCCGATCTCGGTGAATCGCTGATGGGGCTGCTGCGACGCAATCGGCATGGCGCCATTCGAATTGCGGCACTGGAAGCGCTACAGAAGAGTGGTGGAAAATCTTTGCAGGATGCCCTTGCAATTGCATTGAAAGATCGTGATGAAGCGGTACGCGCTGTGGCTTTGAATATCATTCCGGAGGCGGGTTTGCCGGAAGAAAGTGTCGTCGACCTGCTGGGAAATGTGTTGCGGCGCGGCAGCAATGCGGAACGCGAGGCCGCAGTTTGGGCTCTGACCGAATTGAAGAGCGACGCTGCCATTGACGCAATGGATATCGCACTTGATCAGCTGGTAAAGGAAAAAACTCCGCGTGAGATCCGTTTGTCGGTGATTGAGGCGGTTGAGGAGCAAAAAGACCCACGCTTAATGAAAAAGCTGGAAGAATATCAAGCGCAGAGATCTGCCAAAGACCCCCTTGCCTATTGGGCGGAAACCCTTTTTGGCGGCCAACATTGGCGCGGTAAGGATGTATTCTATTATAACGAACGTGCGCAATGCGTTCGTTGCCATACCATTTTTGAATATGGTGGCACCGCTGGCCCGGGACTTGCTGGTATTGGTTCGCGCATGAGCCGTCGCGAGCTATTGGAGTCTTTGCTGGAGCCAAGTGCGGTCCTTGCCAGCGGCTATGGCATTTCGACCGTCAAATTAGATGGCGACGAGGTGGTAGCCGGATTCGTTATGGCGGAAGATGCCAAAACGCTCGAACTAAAAACCGGTAAAAACGATATCCGCCGTATTGACAAGAACTTGATTTTGGAGCGCACCGACGCACCGTCTGCAATGCCCTCAATGAAGGACCTGCTGTCGCGTCGGGAAATTCGCGACTTGATTGAGTATCTCGCCAGCCTGAAGGGGGACAAACATTAATACATTGAAGCATTGAAATACCGCTGACTTTTCTAGACCTACACATCCCCCTGTTTCCCTTCGAAGGGGGATGTGTACTTTGTCATTTGTCTTTCAAAATTTGCCACCGCCACTTTTTTATTCCCAGCACTGTGATTTTTCTCGTTCTCCTGCGAACAATGAAGTAAATGAAAGGAGACGACATGAAATTACCTCGAATAAAATTCCGTAAAACGCTGATTGGGCTGGCTATTAGTGCCCTGGTTTATATCACTGGTGCGCTTTGTCTGGTGCATATGGCCGAGCCAACATTCGAAAAACCGCTGACGTTCTCTCCGGAAAAGATGCAGGAAAGCGGGTTGAATTTTGCGCAGGATTATGGCTATACGCCCGTCAAATTCAGTATGCGGGACAATCTCAATCTTGCCGCCAATCAATTTGGCGGTCAGTCCAATACCACCATCATTTTGATTCACGGTATCCTGAGCAGTAATTTTACATTCAATACAACCGCCGGATTGCTTAGTGAAAACACCGGCGCCAGGGTAATTGCCCTTGATTTGCGCGGGCATGGACAATCAGATGGCGCACCTGGTGATATTGACTATATTGATCAATATTTGGACGATATTGAAGATGTGGTCGCGAGTATTCAGGATGAAACACCCAAGGAATCCATAATTTTGGCCGGACACTCGATGGGGGGCGGCATCATCATGCGCTACGTCCTGGAGGAGGATAGACGAGCGGTTGATGGCTATCTTCTCTTTGCTCCGGCGCTCGGATACAATTCACCGACCGCCAAGAATGAATCGTCTGAATCTGACGAGCAATTTGCTCAGATTCACCTGGCCAGAATCATTGGACTCTCGATGCTCAACAATGTATTTATCACCCGTTGGCACGAGTTGCCGGTCATGTTTTTTAATTTGCCCGAAGATACGCCATTAACGCGTTACAGCTTTCGAAGCTTGATGAGCATGTCTCCGGATGATCCGGCGAAGGCCTTCCAGGCCGTTAGCAAGCCGCTGTTGCTAATCGTTGGCAAGGGAGATCAGATGTTTCGGGTAGATCAGTTTGAGCCGCTTGTCAAGGACAATAGCGATGGAAAAGTATTGATGATCGAAGATGCCAATCATAATTCCGTGCATTATCATCCAGAAGCGCTGGAAGCAATAAGCAGTTGGTTAAACACGACTTTACGGGCCCACTATGCCGAAGAGTGATAAAACAGCCTTCGTAGAGATGCTCGAAGCGAACAAAGGCATTGTGTTTAAGGTTTGCAATACCTACTGTCGGGATGTTGAAGACCAGAAAGATCTTGCCCAGGATATTATTGTCCAGCTTTGGCGCAGCTTCCCGTCGTACGACCATTCCCGCAAGCTAAGCACCTGGATGTATAGCATTGCCTTGAATGTGGCCATTTCCTTTGTGCGCAAATCAACAACCCGGCGTAAATATACGCCGGTTGTAGATAGCCAATTTGTTGATATCGTTGCTGATGATGCCGTAGAGCAGAATGAGGATCTGGCGCTTCTCCAACAGCTTATCAGTGAGTTGGATGAACTAAACAAGGCCTTGATGATTCTCTACCTGGACGGCAATAGCCATGAAGAAATAGGACGAATTCTAAATATCTCGAAGAGCAACGTTGGCACCAAAATTAATCGTATCAAAAAAACGTTCAAGAAGCGATTTGAAAGTGTGGAAGAATAATGGATCTCGATAGATTACAAGAAATTTGGCAGGATCAGGACAAAAAACTGGATCGCAACTGGCAGCTAAATCTGGAGGTGTTGCGCAGGTCGAATCTTGATAAGGCCCGGAATAAGATTCGCAGTCTTACCTGGATGATTGGGGCAACGCTGGCCTTTTTCGCGCTTTGCGCCATCGGCTTTGCCGGCTTTACAGTTTCGCACTGGGATAGCCCTCATGTTACTGCTGCTGGTGTGGTCCTGACGCTGTGGACGGTATGGATCAGCAGCGGAGCCATGCGTCAATTAGGCTTCATTGCCAATATCGATTATGCTGCGCCGATTCCGGTGTTGCAAAAACAACTTCAGGAGCTGCGCCTCATTATTGTTAGCTACTTACAGAAAGGGGTCTGGATTTTTCCGTTCTACATGGCCTTTGTCATTTGGTTTTTTCAGATTCTTTTCGGAATCGATATTATTGAGGTCGGCAATCGAAACTGGCTGATTGCCCAGGGATTCTTTAGTGTCATTCTTATTCTCCCAACTCTTTGGGCCTATAGAAAGCTGGATCGAAAAAACATCGATACAAAGTGGATGCAAACGCTCCTGCGCGGCCAGGGCAGTCAAATCGCTGACGCGCTCGGGTTTATCCGCGAGATTGAGGCCTTTGAGAAAGAGGGGAGTGAGAAAAAATAACCACGAATTTTCGCGAATAAACATGAATGCACACTGTTGGGTGAAGGTATGCTCGATATCCCAACTGCCTGGGTGCAAGGCACACTTTGGAATTTGTAAGACTGGAATTTGGAATTTTGGGGCGTTAAACTTAGATCTGGCTCAAAGACAGGAAACGACTTAACTTATGGCCCCATTTAGTCCTCTACACTCACCCTACCTTACCCAGTGCATCCGCAATCTTGCTCGATTGGATGATCAGCCGGAATTGGCAGCGATCGACGAGCGCCTGTTGAGGGATGTGGCATTCTATGTTCATAAGCGCCTTGGTGATGGGATTGATTCATCGGCTATTTGCGGGTTGCTGGCGGAAGCAATGCAGCGCTTGCAGGGACGAATGCAAAAGCAGGATGAGATCGTTCGTTCACCGGCTCGTTACCTGCGGGAAATAGTTAAGCATTTGGTTCAGGACAAAATTCGTGATGAGCAACCGCCCGAGCGCTTTATCATCAGCAGCGAAGGGATTGGGCAATTACGATTAAATGGATTGCCGCCTGCGATCCTGGATAGATTTGAAGCGCTGGTAGATCCGCAGGCGATGGCATATCGCACCTTTCTCGATAAATTTAACAGCATTTTCAAGCGCGCAGACCTCTCACAAAATGAGATCGATCGCTATCGCCGGCTGACACTCGGCGCTTTCCGCGTGCAAACAAAAGTTTTTGGCGCCGATGAATTGCTACATTCTGCTCAGGCAACTGCTGAGGATGCGCCTCAATCTGTTCAAAATGATGCCTACCAACAATGCTTGCAGACTTTAAGGAAGATGGACCGTGATCTGATCAAGCTGCGATTTGGCCTCGACAAAGGACTGGACGGGCATCAGTTCACTTTCGAGGAATTGCAGATGGTTTTTGGCTTCGAGTCGCTGCAAAAGGTGCGAAATCGCTATCATTACATTCTCAGGCAACTGCGCGACTGCTTAACGGAGAAAGGATATCCGCGTGGATAAAGTTTCTGTAAAAATCAAAATTGGTGTAAATCCATCCGTCATAAGTATGGGGAGAGGTCGAGGGTTGGATAAACCGGAGACAGAAAGATGAGTGAACAGCAAGGCCCGAATCTCTTTCCGATGAATGATGATCGCTGCGGTATTGAAGCAACCAGAGACGAGACGATTGATCGCTATCTCATGGAAAAAATGACGGCGAGTGAAAAAGATGCGTTTCTGGATCACGTCCTGTTTTGCTCTGATTGCAATCAGGAGTTGCAGCGGCGGGAAGGCATTATGCAGTCGTTGGCCGCCGAGGCATTGTCGCCTGAGACGCGCGAGAAAGCCAAGGCTGTTTTGCATGCATCTGAAGTGAGTGCTTGGCAGACAGTTCTGTGGCGGGCTGCGGCGGTATTGCTTTTGGTAAGTGCGGCAATCGGAGCAGTATGGTTTACCGGTCATCAGAATGAATCAGCCTGGGCCGACTTTGCCAGGGTGGACCCTTCCGAGGCAAATCTGCAATTCATGCAGAGCCAGGATGAACCACAGTGGCGATCATATAACGAAGCTGTTGCATTGCTAATAAACGCCAGAGAATCTTCCTGGCTTACCGGTGCTCGATATGATGCTGAGCAGGTTGAACAGGCGATGCGGCTTTTTGACGAGATCGATTCAACAAGCGTTCCGGAAGATTTACGGATGGACATCGCCTGGTATATGATAAAGGCGAATCTGATGCTGGAGCAGCCGAAAGATGCTTTGCAGTGGTTGCAGCGTTCAGTGGAAATTGGTGTTAATCGTAATAAGTTGGAACGGGCGCTTGAAGGATGCCAACAAATGATTGCGATTGCTGATCAACAGAACAATCCCGACGGCGTTTACCTTTCCGATGCGTTGCGAAACGTTGCCAAAAAGCTTACTCGCTTGCTTCGCCAATAAGAATGTAGGGCGCCCAGTAGCGCGGGTGTTGAAAATCGCTGGTTTCCAGCATGGCCAGCTGTGCGACCTGCAAGGCCTTATCTTTATCCCTTCCATTGAGCATTTCCTGATAGAAACGAATCATTAGTTCCCGTGCGCTGCGGTTTTCCGTTTGCCATAGCGTTACCAGCAGGTTTCGGGCACCGGCTTGCAAGAATGCCTGAGCCGGTCCGATTAACCCCTCTCCGCGGGTCCATTCCCCGAGGCCGGTTTGGCAGGCGCTCAGCACAATCAGTTCTGCATTCAAGTTCAAGCGATAAATGTCTTCCGCCAAAACGATGCCGTCGTTTTGCGAATCGGGATAGAGAATCAGGCCAGCCAATTCTTGGGGCTCCTGGTAGTAAAAGCCGTGCGTGGAGAAATGCACATAGCGGTATTGGTCGAGCACATCTGCAAGCATTTGCGTTTCGTTTGCGTCCTGATTGATGCGGAGATCTGTTGCTTGATCAAAAAAGCCGGCCAGCCAAAGCGGCAGCGAGCTATAGGCGTTAAGAAATGCCTGTCGAATTTGCTGAACTTCATCGGCGCTGTAGGGAAGCGGTCCGCCGCTTGTCAGCTTATCTCCGCCCTCTCCAAATGACATCAAGGCTTCTCCAACAATGCCGTCGTCAGGCAGACCCTCCAGGAATCCGGGCGCATAGCCAATGAAGCTATTTTCCGCCGGCAACGCGCCGCGATCTTCGTTGGAAGTCAGTAAGGATGCGGCATAGGTGTGACGAAGCCGCGACGAGCGAATTAAGTAGGGGAGGTCTGCATAAGATTTAACACCGGTGGCTGGCGGCGTTGCCGTTAGCAATGCCGCAATGGGTAAAGAGTAGACGGCTTGATCGGGAATGAAAATGATCTTGCGGTCTTCTAACAGCTCTTCAAGTGGTTTTAGAAGCTGCTGATAGAGATCGAAACTATTCTTCGCAAATGAGGCGAATTCTCCGCCGGCGCCACTGACATGTTGACTGACCAGCCTCAGCTTTTTGCGAAATACTTCATCGAACGCCACGCTGTTTATCAGCAGCCTGTCTTGGGACATAGCAAAGAAGTGCAGGCTGTCCTGGTCGTTGAACACGTCTATCACCACGGTGTGTTCATCGATAGCTTTTTTACGGAATGCCGTCACGTCGAATTCCGGGGCTTTGAACATCAGGGCGCGGTAGACTGGATAAGATTGCTGCATGGTGCGACGAAATTCGCCAAGGCGGATCCATAATCCGTGCAGGGAATCTTCAATCGATTTTGCCTGGACCATTGCCTGTTGTTGCTGCAGGCGCTTGAAAATCATTTCGTTTCGCCAGATAACGGTCTGCAGGGAATCTTCTCTCTGCTTTAAATGCGCCGGGATATCCGCATATTGCCGGGCCCGCAAATTTCGCTGTATGTCATGCAGCTGCCCGCTTTTGCTACGAGTGGAATATGAAAAGGCCAGGGCCAGATCAGCTTCGTTACCAGTGACTGCATGTCTCAACAGCGCTCCCTTCACCCCGCTGCTGTAAATGCTCCGGGCATGCTCGTTTAGCAAGCGACGAAAGCGCACTTGCTGGTAGTCGGCGCGCATATTGTCAAGCAGGCGAACGGCAACGGCTACAGCATCCAGCGCCTGCGCTGCTAATGATGCATCGTTTTCCTGTATGGCCAAGGCCAGCAGGAAGCGTGCTTTTTTCTCATATGCTTTTACGGCATGATCCTTTAAGAGAATATCGTCGATGTCCGGGTTGTAGTCCAGCCCGTGATGCCCCGGTGATTTGGTTGCGCTATTCAGAGCCTTTTGCGCCACGCTTGCTGCTTCGCGCAAGTTGCCTGCTGCCTCATGATAATCCGTAAGCAGCAAATGGTAGCGATTAAGTCCCGGGTGAAATGGTGGCAGCACCTTGGCATAGGTCGCTTCCGAAGCTCGAAAGAGCGCATTCGCTTTATCCAGCTTGCCTTGCTTTGTGTAAACGTATGCCAGCGAGTTTTGATTAGTAGAAATGAGCATCAGGTCATTTGGGGTATTGGCTTTCCGCCATGCCAGCATGTCAGCCAAATAGACTTCGGCAGAGTCGTATTTTGCCATATCCATGTAAATGATGCCAAAGTTGTAGCGGGCAATCGACAAATTTTCCTGCGGTGCCTGCTTCATGGATTTCAGAATGGCCATGGCCTCCTGATTCAGGGTCAGGCTCTCTTCCAGGTTGCCGGCCTCTGCCAGGACTCCGGCAACGTTCATTTTGTAGTTGGCTTCCCAAAACGGATTTGCGGCAGTCAATTCATAGGCCTTATGCAGCATTTCCAGCGTTTGTTCAAGCTCCTGGAAATGATAATGAACCCCCGCTCGCAAATTGTAGGCAGCGCCAAGTCCAACGCTGTCAATCCCACCTTGATTTGCCGTGGCCGCATATTCAATCGCTTTTTGGGAATGATGCATGGCGGATAAGAGATCAAAGCTCTGAAAAGCCACGCGCGTCAGGCGCAGATGCGCGCTAAATAACGGTCCTGTATCCGGTTTATCTGCTGAGGCCAGCGCGCTGATGGCCTTTTCTGCATAGACACGGCTGGAGTCCATATTTCCGGCAACGATAAAATAAGCCGATTTGACGTTGTAAAAAGTGGCAACGATGGCGTGCTGATCGCCGAAACGTGATAGCGCTGTGGGAAAGTGCGCATTCCAGACCGATAGACATTGGTCGAGTTGACCCAATTCGCGAAAGTAGCTGGCCCGATAAGTTTGTGTTTTCAAGAATCCCACCTGCGCGAGTGAGTCGTTCGCTGGCCCGGATTGATAAATCCCGGCAGCTACGGACAACAAGCTGTCGACAGTGCTCATCTGCCGGCGGCGCATACGGTCGTTAACGAGGTATAACAGGCTGTCTGCCTCTGCATAAGGCGACACATCTTTAGTGGTCGGCGGTGGTTCTGCAGCGATTTGAGCTTGCTCTTGCGATTCGCTCTGACAGGCGACTATCAGGCATACTAAAACGATGCCGATAAGCACAGATTTGGTGGGCTTTTGATTCACTCGCTTCCCCTCATTTTACCAGGCTGAAAATATTTTTCCGTTTCTTCAAAATCCGGAAAATTCCGCACGTCATTGATAGAAAACGGTCCGGCCTTCGCCAGCCTGATCGGCAGAGCGACAGAATCTGTCGCTGGCTGCCAATGTTAATCTCACATAACCAGAGGGAAATATAGTCATGAAGAAGGAATTTAGCATTGCTCTTTTCATGCTCTTTGCATGTAGCTCACTAATCTATGCTCAGGACGATATAGTCGCACGTAAGGGAACCTTGAATATTGGTCCGCGCGTGGTGCTCGGAGCTGTCTACGGTGCCTCCGCCGGATTGGCCGGGCAGGTAGAATATGCAATTAAGGATGATCTGCTGGATCTCGGCGAAGGCATTGCCACCTGGTTAGGCGTGGGCGGTTCGTTTGCCTATAGCCAGTATTCCGAGGATTTTTTTCTCTTTACCAATGCCGGTGAATTTACCTACAAGAACATCGTTTTCCTCGGCACCGTTTTCTTTCATGCGGACGTTTTCAAGAACCCGAAAGTTGACCCTTACCTCTCGTTTAGCATCGGTACGAATACCGGCTCCGTGAGTTATAACGGTACTGCCGGTAACGTGTCTACGCCATCAGTCAGCGGCTTTACCGCCGGCGCCGGCGCCGGTTTGCGCTACTACTTTTCACCGAAGCTTGCTGCTGTTGGGGAAGTGGGCGTTGGTATCGGGGCCCTGCGTCTTGGGGTGGATTTTAAACTGTAGGGAAGAAATAAAGCTCTGACAGGATGAACAGGATTGTCAAGATTATCTCCCCCCCGGAGGGAGATAGAGGGGGGACGATCATAATACCGGAGAAAGTTATGAAAATGAGCATATCTCTCAAGCTTGTATTTACACTCATCACCCTTCTTCTCCTCACCACCTGTGGCACAGATGGCGTTGGCCCGGATAGCGATGATATTGATGATAATATGAATGGCACCACTGTTGATCCGGGCGTGATGACCATGAAGGTCAATGGCAGTCAGTGGACACCGGCGTCGGTTGAAGGCGCAGTGCTGATCCCGAATACGGTTGTAAGTTTGACGGCCAGCATCGGCAATATGGCCAGCGCCATTCTTTTCGTCATTACCGACGTTAACGCGGTCGGCGTTCGCAGCTACCCCCTGGTCAAAGATGCCGATAGCGGACTGGATCGCTTCTTTAGCAGCGGTTATAGCCAGGCTGTTACCACAGATTCGATTTTTGTGGCAGAGCCGGATTCTGCAAATCCGCAGGGCACGTTGACGATCACCGAAATTAACTTCGAAGAGCAGTTTATATCCGGCACCTTTTCACTGGATCTGATTATTGATGACGGCAGTGGGCGTGTTGTTCGGATTACGGAGGGACAGTTTAACCGGATTGGATTTGGGGGGTGAGATTGGGGATTGGATACTTGATACTCAATGTCATTTAGTTAAGGATTGTAATTAAATAAGAATACTCAATTTGGGTATCTTTTTAAGTACTCTAAACCAGGAGCACTGAAT
>JANQRS010000078.1 GCA_028284445.1 Calditrichia bacterium | reverse complement strand
GATTGTTCGTCGCCCACAGACACACCCGGAGATCTTCGAAAGAAAAGCGCTCAACTATGCAGCGAATCTGGAGGATAAACTCCTGTTCATCCACGGCATCCAGGACCATGTGGTACCATTCAAGACAACGGCCGTGTTAGCTGAAGAACTGATCAAACAGGGCAAGGACTTCGACTTTGCGTTTGCACCGGGTGCGACACATGGATGGAGCCGTGAGCGGAATTACAATCGCTACCTGTTTGGCAAGATGATCGAATACTTTGACCGACACTTAACCGTGCCGTCTGAGTAGACGTTTGCAGGTGTGTTGTTGCAAGGCGTTGAGGAAGCGGAGGTGGGACTCGAGCCCACACATGGTATCACCCATGCCGGATTTTGAGGTCAGCTAATTGAGCTATTGTAAGCCACTGAAAATTAGTCACCTATGACACGATGCTTCTTGTCCTAAAGCTGACAAAACACCTGCCTCAATTACTTACTATTCCTTGAGACAGGTTTCTTTATTACCCATATATTACCAGTGGGGGCGTGGCGAGGAGCATCTTCATTGGTAGACGCCCGAAAAATAGTTGGAAACACGTTGCCAGATTCTTATTTTAATAGCGAAGAATATGTCATATTCGTGAAAGAACTTGAAGAGGTAAAAATGGCAAATACTCAAACAGTTACTCTGGATGAGCTCTTAAAGCAAAATGTCAGAGATCTGATCCAATCTATCGCTGATGATCAATTGTTTTTGACGATCAAGCTGCCGAATGGCGAAGAAGTTGTTCTTTCACCGAAGGTGCCGCTCAAGCCCCTGAAGGTATTACACGGCTCCGTTCCCGACGGCTGGAAAGACGCGATCTATAATGGCTCAAGATAATTGGATACTTTTCGATGCTGGACTTTTCATCGGAGCCCTCCTGGATGGCGATCCGCGACACAAAGAGGCCTTCGAAGCCGTGGAAGCTGCCCGAAAAGGCGATATTCTTGCTTGCACCACAACTAGCATCTTGAGCGAAGTGTATGCGGCTTTAACCTGGGTAAAAGCGATGCCGCCTCATTCTCCAGCGGAAGCCGCTTCAGCTGTCCGCTCCTTGATTGATCCTCCTTCTCAAATACAAATACTTTCTGACGATGCCAACGTCAGTTTGGTTATGCTGTATCTTGCCGAAAAGCACAAATTGACTGCTAGACGAGTCCATGATGCGCGCCATGCGGCGACGGCCCTTATTCATGGTGTCTCCAAGGTCTATACATATGATGTTGATGATTGGAAGGCATTTGAGCCTGACGGTATTTCGATTACTGGGCCTAAGAGTAATATTTATTCTGAAATAGAGTAGGAGAGTCAAACGGATCCAATTGAGGAATGTTATACTCACAAAGTTGAACATGTTATCTAGGTAGTGTACATAATCATTGTTCTTAATTTTAGTTGATTGCCTAATAAAACACTAATGTTGTAGTTGTCAAAATTATTCTTTGTACGAATAAATTTAGGGAGTTTCCCATTTGTTTTCCACACTAGTGGATAGCTATGTTCCTAATACGATTTGACAAGAAACGATCAGAATAATTATAGTGCAGCGTTTGGACAGACTTCAGCAATTCAATTATATCTAGATCGACCAACGGTATAATTAAACCTCTATCGTCTTTAAACGTGTCTCTGCAGCGATCTAGAAAAAGGGGTATGTTGTCAATTGTTCGACACAAAAGAATACCCACTTTTCCTCTATTTGTTGAAAATCGACCCGCAAGTTGATCTAGTTCGGGGTTATGTGGATCACTGGAATAGTTCTTACACTCGATCATAATGTATTGACACGGAATATTCATATTCTGGGACAATCTCGCAAAAATACCTGATTCAGCAGCATTGTCAAAAGTTATATCAATTCTCTTTCGACCTTGATGAATTTCTTTTTCTTTTACTGGATAGATTAAGTGGGGATAAAACAATAATTCTAAAATTCCCAGAACCAGAACATGGTAGTGTGTTGCGCTTTTAGCCCCTGCTGGAATATTTGCAAGTTGTTCGATGAGATAATTCACAAGCTCGTATAGATTTACATCAGCTATGTCAAGATTTCTAAGCGGATAGGTCTTTGTCGATTTTTTGAATTTCTCCAAAATTTCTGGATGTTTGCGGGTAAATTCTCGCAAAAATTCTTTTGATAGTGGGTGCTCTTCCTTTAGATCTTTTTTCGTAACGTACCTTTTACCACTTTTCCTATTTTTAACAAACACACTATTCATTTGGAGGTGTTCATTTTGAAGAAAGTTTAGCACAAAATGTTGATAGTAATTATCGGGAGTATAATCTTTGCAAAATGAGACAATAGATTTTGGAACAAGGAGAATTTTAGTGTTATCAATTATGAGCATCTCACAATACTCAGATTCCCATTGGCAATTTTGTCCATTCCAATAAAAGCCCGACGGAACATTCTGTCTAAGTGCAATACCATGAAGAACGCATTGATCTACTGTGTAATTGATCAAGTGTTTCCTTATGATGTTCGTTGTCATATCAGAAAGCTTATCTTTGCCAAAACCGTCTACAAAAAGAAAATTGTCTTCAATATCTCTAATGAGTCCAGTTTGTACAGCCTTACTTTGAATTATACTATCAAATATGTCATCTGTATTGTCACGTCCAATTCCTCTACCTCTGGGTTTTCCCTTCGAAAGACCTAAGCATGTCGAATTCGGTTCATGCAGGTGAGTAAATTGGTGTTTTGCTTGTGCTACTTTATTTTTTCGAATTAGCTCCAATATAAATTGAAAAAAACTTCTTACAGTTCGGGAAGCTTCAATTGACCATTTGTCCTGTCTTAGATTCAAAAAAAACGGATCGATGAAAAGAGGTGTATCCTTATGAATATCTATGTTGACAAAATCTAATTCGGCCTGAGTTTTGTTCAACTGAAAATGATCACTTATTTTCATCGCTTTTCACCTAATTTAGCGTGTTTTATGATCGAATATTAGCGGGCGGCCCGTGTCCCGGTCTGTCCAGCACACCGAAAAAGCAATTTTCTAAGCAGGACGCTCCAATCAAACATTACCACTATATTACCACTTACCCAAAAACAAAAGCCAGTCGCATATTTGCAACTGGCTCTAAGTCTTTCAAAATCAACGTACCGGAGGTGGGACTCGAACCCACACATGGTATCACCCATACCGGATTTTGAGTCCGGCGCGTCTACCAATTCCGCCACTCCGGCAGATATGTGCGTCAATAAAGAGCGACTAATGTAAGCAATGTGCGGGGCCGTGTCAATCTCAAAGTCATGAAAGTGAGCTAAAGTGAACTAGAGTGAACTAGAGTTGATAAAGTGGCTAAAATAGCCGCCTTCCGGTCATCGACGAACGATCAACGCCTTCACCGCTGCCTGCCACCCGCCAACCATCTATCCATTCGTCATTCGACATTGTTCATTCGTCATTGTTCATTCGTCATTTGTCATTTGAAGTTCGCGCTCATAAAGATTCTTTCCCGGCTTTCGATACTGAATAATGGGCGACGGGCCCGGAAATGGAATTCTGAACACAACAGGAGATGTTGAAATGTTTGTCCCGCGAACCCTGACCACGGTTTTGCTGTGCCTCCTATGCGCTTTTTCAAACGGCAACAGCCAAACGAAGCTGCATGTCAATGGCTATCTGTCGCAAGCCTATGGGCAAAGCAATAGCTATCAGCTTCACGGCATCGGCAACGACGGCACCGCCGACTATCGCAACCTCGCACTGCGCTTCCGCTATAGCACGCAAGGTAACAACAATCTCACCATCCAATTCAGTAATCGCAGCCTTGGCGCCAGCCCGTTGATGGAGCACATCGAAGAAGTTGAGCTCGATTGGGGATATTACGAACACTTCCTCGGTGACAATACCTGGTTCCGCGTGGGCAAAGTGAAAATTCCATTCGGCATTTATAATGAAATACGTGACGTGGGTGTCCTTTTACCATTTTTTCAACTACCGAATAGCTTTTATGGCGAAGGGCGAAGCGCCCCGGAAGGACTGAGTGGCTTGACCTTCACCCATGCCTTTTACATCCTCAATAGTTGGCGCATAGAGATGGTAGCATTTGGTGGCTATGCTTCATTTATCGACTGGCTAACTGTGCCGTCTATTGATGACGGCAGTGTACAATTCATGTCGGGCATGGCAAGGATGCGCCGCAATTTGGGTGGTCTGATTTGGATCGAAACACCGATAGATGGTCTCCGCGCCAACTTTGGTTATGGGCGGCGATATGTTGAGGGCGGTGTCAATTTCACGGAAAATCTTTATGGCGAGCAGTGGGGAACAAATGCCAATGCCTCACTGGATGCCAGTTTCGAAAATTGGTTTCTGCGTAGCGAATTCTCTTACGGACGCCTCGAAGAAACCGGGGTGTGGACATATGGTATTTATGTGCAATCCGGCTGGTGGATGAGTGAGCATGTCGGTCTGAACCTGCAATTTGACAAACTGAAAATAAAAGATGTATTTGTGCCGGTGAGTTTTACCAATGGCGTTGTTTTGCAATATGATCTCGATGCCGATACCGAAGCCGCTCTGAGTCTCGTTTACCGTGCCAGTTCGAATCTGGTCATCAAAGCCGAGGCCCACCGATATTGGGGAACAAATATTGAGGACCGCTACGTCTCGTTTTTTGAAGATCCTGTCTGGATTTCATACGGTTTACTTAGTGTGTCAGCAAGCTTCTAGGGGAAGGCCAAATAGAAAATGATCAAGCGATTTCGACTCCACATCTCTTTCTTGCTGGCAATCCTGTTGCTAGCCGGCTACGGCGGGGCGGATGACGCAAAACCCCCTTCTTTCCAGATCGTTGTTCACAAGGAAAATCAGACGGCAGAGCTATCACGTAAAGAGCTATCGCGGATTTTTCTAAAGAAGACCACAACCTGGAAAGATGGCCAAAAAATCCAGCCGGTGGATTTGCAAGAAGCTTCCGATTTGCGAGAAGACTTTTCCACCATCGTTCTGCGCAAAAAGATCAGTCGTGTGAAATCCTATTGGCAACGCAAGATCTTTTCCGGACGCGGCGTGCCCCCTCCGGAGAAACTATCCGAGGCTGAGGTGTTGAGATTTGTTGAAGAAAATCCCGGCGCGATCGGTTATGTATCCGCGGATGCAAAAGTAAATCCGGAGATTCTGCGGCGACTGGATTGGAAAAGGGATTAGGCGATGTTGAGCAAAGTTGGCATTCGGGCAAAAATTGCACTGATGGCAATGCTTGGCGGCATTGGGTTTATCGTCGTGTTCTTTGCAAATAGTTTGGTGCGGGAGTCTAACGAAAAATTGATGCAGGAGATTGAGAACGAGCATGTCGCTGCCCTTGAATTGAGCCGCGATCTCGAAGAAACCCTTCTTGGGGTTCAATACGCATTGCAGGGTGCTGTTGCTGCCGGTGAAGAAGATGAACTGGAATTGGCCCATTCTTTCCATCGTGTATTCCTGGAACAGCTGCAATCCGGCAAAGATAACCCTGCTTTCGAGCTCGATTATCTGCTTCAATTGGAATCGGCTTTTAATCAATACTACAAACATGCATGGCAAACGTCTTTGCAGATGCTTACGGGCACGCTGGATGAATCTACTGTTGCCGATCTGGAAATCATGAGTCAACGCTATAACCAGATACGTTTCGACCTTGATGCCAGTACCGGTCACCAAAAGGTAATGATGCGCCGTGCCTTCGAAGTCTCGCGCGAAAACTACGAGACCAGCTCTGCTCTCATCAACTTCGTTACAATCTGCGTCACTCTGATTTTTTCCGGAATGGCAATATATATCAGTACCTCAATCAATCGCCCGCTGCGGGAAATTGTTGCTGCAGCGCGCGAACTAGCGACCGGCAATGTTGACGTTCAGTTGAATTTTCAGGCCAAAGATGAATTCGGAAAGTTGGCGCGTGCTTTTGCCGAACTGGTGCGTGCGACAAATAGCTTGAGCTCTGCCGCCCGCGCGATCGGTAAGGGCGACTACTCAGTGCCCGTCCAGGTTCGCAGCCAAAGAGATGTTCTTGGAAATGCCCTGGCGAGCATGAAATCAGACTTGGTGAATAATCTGCAAGAAAGCAAGCGTCAGGATTGGCTGAAGACGGGGCAGACTGAATTTGCCAACCAGGTGAGTGGCTTGCAGGAAGTCAAAAAGCTCGCAGCGGCGGCAATAAAATTTTTGACGACATACACCAGCGGCCTCGCCGGTTCGATATATCTGCTGCATGAAGATGATCGGCTACATTTGGTTAGCGACTATGGGGCTTTTCGACGATCCGGCGATCCGAAAGTGTTTCCGCTGGGAAAAGGACTGATTGGACAGGTCGGGCAAGATCAGGAACGCCGTGTCATAGCTGATATTGAGGCGCATCATCTGCGTGTGACCGGTGACTTACTCGATGCCCCCTGCAGTTCATTAATCTACTTGCCACTGCTTTTTGAGGATACCCTTGTCGGGGTGTTAGAGCTCGGCAAACTGGGCGAATTCAGCGATAACGAATTGCTGCTTCTCGATCAAATTGTGCCTCGCCTGGCGATCAATTTTCATTCAGTAAAATCAAGACAGCGGCTGCAAAAACTCCTTGAAGAAACGCGTGAGCAAACCCTTGAATTGGAACGGCAGAAGGAAGTCTTGAGCCGCAAAAACAGGGAGCTGGAAACTACCCGGAAGCTCGTCGAGGAGAAAGCGGCAGATTTAGAGCAGGCAAATCGCTATAAATCGCAATTTCTCGCCAATATGTCGCACGAATTGCGTACGCCGCTGAATGGCATGCTGATCCTTTCAAAATTGCTGGCTGAAAACCGTGAATCGAATTTGAGTGCGCAGGACGTGGATCATGCGCAAATCATACATCGCTCCGGAAAAGACCTGCTGATACTGATAAACGATATTCTCGATCTCTCAAAGGTCGAAGCCGGCAAGCTGCAATTGCATTTTGAGCCCTATGCACTTGCAGATCTCACCAGGAATACATTAGATACGTTTTCCCATGTTGCCGAAGAAAAACAGCTGGATTTTCAGGTTGTACGTCATGCCGACCTGCCGGAGGCCATCAAAACCGATGCGCAGCGCCTGAATCAGATCCTTAGAAATCTCATCGGCAATGCCTTTAAGTTCACGCGGGAAGGAAGCGTGGAGCTGCGAATTCATCCAAAGTCAGTCGGCGATGGCAATACGGACCTTGCGGCCGTGATTTTTGAGGTGACCGATACCGGCATCGGGATTCCGGAAGCCAAGCAACGCCTTATTTTTCAGGCCTTCCAACAAGCTGATGGCTCAATTAGTCGGCAATATGGGGGCACCGGCCTCGGTTTGTCGATCTCCAAAGAACTGAGCCAACTGCTGGGTGGGGAATTGTCCTTAACCAGTGAGCTGGATGTCGGCACAACGTTCCGCCTGGAGCTGCCGGTTGCAATTGGCGACTCGACATCAAGCAAGACAGGTGAAGCTGAAGAACGTTGGGTAACCGAATCTTATGCGTTTTTGCAGCAGCCAACCGAGGCCGTGTCGCCATCGGAATCTACTTCGGAGAGGGAATTGCAGATCGAACATGCTGAGGAGGATGTCACTGACGTGTCAAGCGGGCAACATGACGTGCTCAAGGATTGTTCCGTGCTGATAGTGGATTCGGATGTGCGTTTTTTGTTTCGAGCATCGCAGGCCCTGGAGAGTCTCGGAATAAAAACCGAAATTGCCCGCAATTGTGATGCTGTAGCCGAGATCATTTCCAGCGGTGCAAAATTTGAGGTTGTTGTTGCAGAGGACGAGTTCCTGTTTAGTATGAAAGAACGCTGCGGCGAGTTGAGTTCACAATTTCCTTTGACTGATTCGCTATTGATCGCATTGTGCCCCGAGAACGGATCTGCCTTCAGCGAAGCGCAGTTAATCGCTGATTTCGTCGTTCTGAAACCTGTGGAAATTGATCTTCTCAGCAAAGAAATAGTCAGGCTTCTTGAGAATGAAACCGAAGGGCGAAGCGCCGCTGTGTTGGGGGAGACAGAAGATGAAGGCTAATTCAGCGCCAATCAAAATATTACTGGTCGATGATCGCCCCGAAAACCTGAAGGCCTTGAAAGCCGTATTGCAACGACCCGAATTAGAGTTAATCGAAGCTGCCTCCGGACAACAGGCCCTCGAGCTGGTTCTGGAGCAGGAGTTTGCAGTTGTCTTGATGGACGTGCAGATGCCCGGGATGGATGGATTCGAAACAGCGCGCTTGATGCGCGGCGTAGCAAGAACGCGTGATATTCCCATCATCTTCGTTACGGCTATCAACAAGGAACAGCGTCATGTTCATGCCGGATACGGGGCGGGGGCCGTAGACTATCTTTTCAAGCCTCTGGATTCGGACATTCTGGTCAGCAAAGTAAACGTCTTTGTCGAAATGTATCGTCACAAGAGACTGCTCCGTGAAAAAGCCGCTCAACTTTCGCAAAAAGTTCAGGAGCTTGATATTGCCCGGCGTGAAGCTGACGAGGCAAATGAGGCTAAGAGCCGTTTCCTGGCAACAATGAGCCACGAAATTCGCACCCCGATGAATGGTGTGATTGGCATGGTGGATTTGCTGCTCCTTACCCAGATGACGGAGGAGCAGCGCGAATACAGCCAGTTATTGCAGTTTTCGGCAAATAATCTCATGAATATTGTCAATGATATTCTCGATTTCTCGAGGATCGAAGCCAGGCGTTTTGAAGTTTTGAATCGACCGTTTCTTGTCCGAGAGTTGACGGACGGGGTTTTGAAAATTTGCCATGTTTTGGCCGAAAAGAAGAGCTTGCCGATTTTTTTTAGTTTTGATGAACGTATTCCGACGCGTCTGAACGGGGACTCGACGAGGATATCGCAGATCCTGGTGAATTTACTCGAAAACGGTATCAAATTTACCAATAGCGGTGGTGTCTGGTTCTTCGTCGAGCTCAGCGAAGAAACAGATGATGATTGCCTTTTGAAATTCAGCGTTCTGGATTCCGGAATTGGTATTGAAGCTGAGCAGCGGCATCATGTCTTCGCGGCTTTCAATCAGGTTGAAAATGCGAAGAATCGGCGCTTCGATGGCACCGGCCTGGGCCTTGCAATCTCTGGAAGGCTTGCGGAACTGATGGACGGCAAAATCACATTCATGAGTCCTGCACCGCGACCGACGCCGGAGCGAATAAGGGCAGGAAAAATTGCTTCCCGGACCGATGAGCAGTCCGCTGGCATTAGCACCGACAATGGCGGACCGGGCAGCTTGTTTGTGTTTACCATTCGCCTGAAGAAAATTCGCAAACAGGCGGGAGCAGATGTTGCCCAGAAGGCCGCAGCGCCACAAACTACGAAGGACATCCTCCATATTCTTGTTGCGGAGGACAATCCGGTTAACCAGCGTTTGGTTACGCGGATGCTGGCAAAGCTCGGGCATCAGGTTGATCTTGCGACCAATGGCAGTGAAGCCCTGCGACGAATATCTGAAGGGGGCAAGTTCGATCTTGTCCTTATGGATCTAAGCATGCCGGAAATGGATGGCCTGGAAGCCACACGTGAAATTCGAAAATATGAGCAGGAAAATGGGGGAGCGGTGCCCATCATGGCATTGACGGCCAATGCCATGGCGAGCGATCGCGAAGAATGTTTGGCTGCTGGAATGAATGGCTATCTGACCAAGCCGGTACGCATGAATGATTTGCGCATAGCGATTGAGTCACTGTTGAAGGATGCCAGAAATCCAATTTGAAATCCCGGTCGTCAGCGCATCAATACCAGCTTCCTGCTGCTTGAAGCTTGATTGGTCTGCAGGCGATATATGTAGATGCCTGAGGACACATTCATATCGTTCATGTCCCTTCCATCCCAGACCACAGTATGTTCACCGATGGTTTTTTGATCGCCACGGAGCAGTGTGGCAATTACCCGGCCCGATACATCGACAATCTCGAGATCAACGCTTGCAGCACGGTCCATAGCGAATCGAATCGTGGTGGATGGATTAAACGGATTGGGATAGTTTTGATAAAGCGTGAAGCCTTCTATGGTTGCTTCCGGCGTGTCTTCAATCGCTGTTGGAGAATTATCGAAGATAAATAACAGGTCATGAAGTTCATCGATGCCGGTGATGTCGAGGTCGCCATCATTGTCGCGGTCATGAAAAACCGAGCACGAAGCTGCGGAGCTGGCGCTGAGATCCTGTGGGTTGATGAAATTGCCCTGCCCGTCATTTTCCCAAAGCCGCCATTGTCCGTTTTCAGCACCGAATACACCGAAATTGCTGACCATCATATCCAGATCGCCATCGCCGTCGAGGTCGCCAAGGTCAATCGCCAGTGGAAAGTTTTGCCCGCTCGAATAGGATTCAGCCGCTTCGAGGCCGCCTTGGCCATCGCCGCGAACCACCGCAACGGTATTGTTGCCGGAGTTTGCCGTCACGCAATCCACATCGCCGTCGCCGTCAATGTCTCCAACTGCCATCATCCAGGGATTGCCCGGAGCAGTGACTTCATCAGAAAAAGTCAGTCCGCCTTCGCCGTCACCCAGCAAAATAGCGATTTCGCTGCTGACGTATGAGCCGACAAATATATCCAGTATGCCATCATTGTTTGCATCTGCCGCTGCGATGGCCGTTTCGCCATTGCCATTGGCTTCGGTGGTTTGTGCGCTTGCAAAACTGCCGTTACCGTTGTTCATCAGGCGAGAGATGTTATTCGCGTTGCGATTTGTTGTGATGATGTCCATGAAGCCGTCCCCGTCCAGGTCGGCCAAAGTTAGTCCGCGAACACCGCTTCCGGCGGTATAAGACTCGATGGCCGTAAACCCGCCGTTGCCATCGCCCCAAAGGACGTTCACTGTGCTGTTTTGGGTATTGCCGATGGCAATGTCCATATCACCGTCATGATCGAGGTCAGCGGCCTCATTGGTGCTGGGCCGGGCTGCATTTGGCAGATTGTGAATCGTAAAGTTGTTGTAGCTGCCCTCGCCGTCATTGAGAAAAACACGCACATCATTGGTGTTTTCATTAGGCACCAGATAGTCCGAATAACCGTCTCCGTTGAGATCAGCGGCATTGGCACCATAGGTTTGGATATGGCCTTCGCCTTCCTGGCGGACCTCGATGCGATCAATTTCAGTGACGGTCATAGATCCCGGACCGCTCTTCGCCCAAAACTGCCAGCAGTATCCATTGGCTACCGGATTGCCGGCAGCATCCGCTATCGATTTGGACAAGTTGACCGTCACCATCTCTCCCGCTGAAAAATTGTTGTTTGGGGTGAAGCGGATGCGAGTATTACCTTCTTCAAAGGAAAAAGTGCCTTCCGCGATGCCGCTATAACGGCCGGTCACCATGAAAGTGGTGCCTGTAACAGTTGCCGGATCGACCGCGACCGTTAGATCAACGACGATGTCTGTGCCGCGATCGGCATCAATCTTATGGCTTGCCGGTGAGATAGTCGTTACTTCGATTGCCTGAAGAACGACTGACATGGCTAGACTGAACATGAAAATCATCATGTATATTGGTAGACGGTCTTTCATAATCTTCTCCCTTGAGTAGACGCTGATAATGCTAACTTCATGCTAAATTATCGACTAAAAGATTGAAACATCTCGACACAGATGCACACTGATTTTCACAGATAAACACGGATGGAAAAACAATGCGTATGTATATTTAATATATACCGCTAAATTGCGGACACACCCCCCAATAGCCGGGTTATATTAACGCTTTTAACGACAAAACCCTCTAACACAGATTTACGCAGATTATTGACAGATGCCCAAAAGCGAAGTGCTGCTTCGAAAATGATATCTGTATAGATCTGCGGATATTCGTGTCAAAGGGTCTTTCTTCTCAAGATCAGTTCTGAAAACCATATTGAGAATACCCAATTCATGTGAAAATTAGAAACGAATCAGTGCGGATGCCCAGGTAAATCCTGCCCCGAAGGCCGCCAGGCAAACCAGGTCGTTCTCTTTGATCAGGCCTTTGCCAGCGGCCTCACTCATTGCCAAGGGAATAGAGGCTGCCGTGGTGTTACCGTATTCCTGGATATTGCTATATACTTTTTCCGGCGCGATGCCCAGCCGTTTACCAACCGCTTCAGAGATACGCAGATTTGCCTGGTGCGGAATCAATAAATCGATGTCTTCAAGGCTATAGCCTGTGGCTTCCAGGGCTTCCTTGATGACCTCGGGGAATCGTGTAACCGCATGCTTAAAAACGTGCCGGCCTTCCATGTACGGATAAATCTCGTCACTCTCAAGCAATTCCTTGCCAAGGCGCGGGCGCATATTGACGCTGGGCTTTTTCATACAGAGTTGGTCAACAAAGTTTCCGTCGGCGTGCAGATGAGTTGTCAATACACCCTTATTCTGATCGTCAGTTGCGCTAACGACAGCTGCGCCGGCGCCATCGGCAAAAATAACCGCAATATCGCGGCCGCGAGTACTGAGGTCGAGTGATGTGCTCTGCACCTCGGCACCGACAACCAGAACGTTTTTATAGGTGCCGGTTTTGACGAATTTGTCGGCAATCGATAAAGCGTAGACGAATCCTGAACAGGCATTGCGGATGTCAATTGCCGGGATGCCCGGCAAGCCGAGGCGAGCCTGCAATAGTGCGCTGGTGCCGGGAAAAAGGTAGTCGGACATGATGCAGGCAACGATGATGCAATCGATTTCTGACGCCCGCAGGCCGGCGTTCTCCAGGGCCATCGTGCTGGCATTATAAGCCAGATCTTCCAGCTTTTCGCCCTCGCTGATCCAGTGGCGACGTTCAATGCCGGTGCGTTCACGAATCCATTGATCGGAGGTGTCCATCCATTTTTCCAGTTCCGCGTTTGTGACCACACGTTCCGGCGCATAATGTCCCATACCAATAATCTGCGTATTCTTCATCGTGCTTTCCTTAGATTTTGAATCATCGTCTCAGACATCCGGTCCAAATCATAAGCCGGCTGCCAGTCCCAATCGCGCCGAGCCTCGCTATCGTCAATATTATGCGGCCAGCTGTCGGCAATTTGCTGCCGAAAGTCAGGCTGGTAGTCGCAACGAAATTCAGGCAGGCTTTGCTGAATCGAACGCACAAAATCTCCAGCTGTCAGACTTAGTGCTGTAACATTATATACCTGAGACTCGAGGTTGTCAAGTGGGGCGGCGGCGAGATCGAGAATCGCCTTGATGGCATCGTCCATGTACATGAATGGTAGCCGTGTGTTTTCACTAACGAAACAGGTGTACGGCCGCCCATCTACAGCATGAATATACATGTCGACTGCGAAGTCGGTTGTGCCCCCTCCTGGTGCTGTCTCGCTGCTGATAATGCCCGGATAGCGCAAGGACCGGCAATCGAGGCCAAATTTGTGTCGATAATATTGCAGCAGTTTCTCACCGGCCGCTTTTGTAACGCCATACATGGTTGTTGGGTTCAATGCTGTACTATTGGGGGTATTCTCTTTTGGGGCATCCGGGCCAAAGACGGCGATGGAACTTGGCGTGACAACTTTTTTGATTTTCTGAAGCCGTGCCACTTCCAGGATGTTGACCAGCCCCTGGAGATTCACATCGTAGGCCAGCTTCGGGTTCTTTTCACCATTGGCCGATAAGATCGCGGCCATGTGAAAAATCGTGTCCACTTCGTGCTCAACCACCAGTGCAGACAGCTTATGGACATCCATAACGTTTAGATAGTGGAACTGACTATTCGATTTAACGATCTCCGGGGCTGTCTGGATGTCGGTGGATATAACATTGCGTTTACCTGCCATTGCGGATAAATGACCCACCAATTCAGATCCGATTTGTCCGCAAGCTCCGGTAACTAGAATTCTATTCATTGCTGCTCCTTGATTTGCGCGCCACGTATCGTACTGACCTCCGGGAAGCAGTCGATCCGGAACTTCTGTTGAACGGATATAACCGCAAAATCGCCGGTGTGAGGATTCAATCATCGACATCCGGGACGCCATAGTCTATAAAAAAATAACAGACATGACAACAGATTTTGTATGTTTTGAGCGGGCAGCTCTGCTTTATTGAAAACGTTTGCAATATGCGTGAATGGGCCAACGCTCAAGTCCAGGCTGGTTGCTATTTCCGGGGCTCGGAAAATCGATATACGAGGGCGAAAAGGAATTGCTGCTGGACCGGTTCGACATCAAAGCGAGCCAACCCGGCTGTCACTGGGACTGAGCCAAAATCGCCGGTAAGGAGATCATATCCTGAAAGCGATCTGAAGGTAAAGCGAAACCGCAGCGCGGAAGAGAAAGCGAAGGCGAGTCCGCCGCTCCATTGAAAAGAACCGAAGCGCTTGTCTGAAGCGCCTTCGGGAAATTCATCCAGGGGCGTGCCGTCCAGGAGGACAGACTGTGTGTTGATCGAATACCCGATCCCGGCAAACATTTGTGCTCGATGTATGATGATATATCCGAGACGTATATCTGCGCCAATGCTTGCACCTCGATGCAAATCAAGTTCGGCAAAAGTGGTGACAGCTGGGTCGAATGTATAGGGGGAAGGCGTTGACGCCCAGTTTATCAGGAATTCGCCGGTTGTTACAAAATTATCGGATACCCTGTTGTAGCCGAAAAATGCCCCGTAGCCGACACCGCCGCGCCCCGCAGGATCATCGACACCATCAAAAGTAATCTGGGTATTGTAACTAATTGCCCCAAATTCAGCGCCGCCAAAGAATCCCGAATAATAATCCTGCGCCTGACCAGCACCTGAAAATAGTAGTAAAACCAAGGTGAGTTGTCTGAATTGCTGAATCAAAAGGTACCTCAAAATTAATTATGTGAATTATGCGCTGAAAGCGCATCAAATACGAAATACTAAAACCGTTTAACAAGGATTTTCATGGATAAATAATAATCCACACTGATGAATGATCTGCAAAAAGACGAACAGGAAACCGATGGCCATCTGTTTCCTGTTTCTCAGACGTAGTTAAGCGCCGGGAAGTTGCCATTCACCGCTGAACGGCTCGGGACAGCGGATGTACCAACCGGGGCAAGAGGGGGATAGTTGATAGGTGCCAGTTGTTGGTTCACAGTGCCGGCTGCCAGTTGTGCGACGCTAGCTAATAGAAACAAGAAAAATCACCAAGAATATAATACTAAGTAATTGAAAACTATGAGTTTGGATTCTGTGTTCAGGGTTTGCTGTTTGGCCGATTTTCAACTATCAACCGACACCTATCAACCATCAACTAGTAGTTCTTGGCACGGTAATCGCAAAAGGCAGAAGTGAGGCACAATAAAGGGCCGGGATATCCGGTTGGAAATGATAGAAGGAGTATAATAATGAAAAAATTCAGAGCATTGGTTGCCGTATTAGCTATGGGCATGTTCTTTACAGCAGTGCCGGTTAAAGCCGGTGTTATTATCGTCAAGAAAAAACCACCGGTTGTGAAAGTCGAAACTCGCTCCAAAAATCCCTATCGCAATGGCATTTGGGTGCCCGGACGTTGGGTATATCGCAATGGCGATTTCAAGTGGACCAGGGGATCCTGGGTAAAGCCGCGCAAAGGCTTTGTCTACGTGCCGGGACATTGGGTCAAGCGTCCGAAGGGATATATTTGGGTCAGCGGACACTGGAAGCGGAAGTGAAGCAGTGGCAGTAAAAGCAGTTGGCGATATTATGGGATCTTTGCCAGGCGGATTTTTAACGGCGGGAGAGCAGTAGCGGTTCGAAGTAGCAGAAAAAATCACCCCTCATATCCCGGTGCTGATCGTAAGGTCTGCGCCGGGACATCTTAATGACAAATGTCGAATGACAACTGACCTATTCGTAAACTATTAGGCATTTGTCATTTTGCCTACTACTGCAGAACGGTTCCTTCCGGAATTGAAATTCCCGCCAGGAAATCCTTCGTTTTCAGCGACTTGCGCCCCTCTAGTTGCAGTTCATCAACGGCAACAACGCCGGCAGTGCAGGCAATGAGCAATTCACCGTCGCTCGCTTTCAATATCTCTCCGGGTTGGCCCTTGATCTCGTCAGCTTCAACAACGCGAGCCCGAAGCAATTTCAGACGTCGATCATCCCAAAAAACATAAGCCCCGGGAAAAGGGGAGAGGCCTTGCACCCAATTGCGAAAGGTGGTGGCCGGTTGCTCAAACGTCAGGCGACACATCTCTTTTGTCAGTTTTGGTGCCGGTGTTGCCAGACTGTCGTCCTGGGGGCGCACTTCAACCACGCCGGTAGCAATTAAATTGACCGATTCCAGGATCATGTCAGCACCGATCTCGGAATAGCGATTATGAATGTCACCAGCAGTCTCGTGTTCGCCAATTGATTCCGCGCGCTGCATAATGATATTTCCCGCATCAATTTCCTTGCGGATAAAAATAGTGGTGATGCCGCTTTCGCGGTCGCCGTTGATCACCGCCCAATTGAGGGGAGCTGCGCCGCGATAGCGGGGCAGGAGGGAGGGGTGCAAATTTACTGTGCCATATTCCGGCATGGTGAACACCACCTCTGGCAAAATCCGAAACGCCACCACCACAAAAATATCGGCTTCGAGTTCCCGAAGGGCTTCGACGAAATTTTCGTCTTTCATTTTAAGCGGTTGCAGAATTGGGGATATATTCCGCTCCAGGGCGAATCGTTTGATCGGCGTCGGCTGGAGCTTGCGGCCGCGACCACGCGGACGATCCGGTTGGCTGACGATGCCGACTACTTTGTGATGGGATTCGTGAATTTTCCTTAAGGTAGGAACGGCAAAATCAGGCGTTCCCATAAATACTACTCTGAGACTCTTTAGATTATTGAAGATTCCCTCCGAATGCGTTCCAGTTCCGGTTCGATCAGCTTGAGCTGCAGCGGTGTGATCTTGTCGATATAGAGAATACCGTCAAGATGATCCAGCTCGTGTTGGAATACCCTTGCAAGCGTATCGGTCATTTCCTCTTCGATCTCTTCACCTTCCAGTGTCATATAGGCCACTTTCAAGGCTTCAGGCCGAATGACATCGGCATTTACATCCGGAATGCTCAAGCAACCTTCTTCCATCTTGATGCTGCCTTCGTCTTCTAAGATGCGCGGATTGAGATAGGCCTTGGCATCCAGCTCTTCATCCAGAACATTTAGGTCAATAACAAATAAACGTTTAAGCACATTCACCTGGGGGGCTGCCAGACCGATACCGTCGGCAAGACGCATCGTGTCAACCATATTGGCCACCAGTTCGTGCAATTCGGGCGTGATTTCTTCTATTTCCTCAGCCCGTTTGTGTAAGCTGGGGTGTCCCAGCTTGATAATTGGTAATACTGCCATTCTTATTCTTTCTTGTCTTTTCCGCTCGGCGTGCTTTGAACCGCTGAACGGTCAACCGTAATATTCACATTGTTGTCGATTTTCAGTATCAGCACATCTTTGCCGCTCTTGAAACCGACGATTTTACCATGAATGCCACCGATGGTAACTACGTCGTCACCTTTTTCCAAACTTTCGAGTAGTGCTTTATGTTCCTTTTGCTTCTGCGTTTGCGGGCGAAGAATCAGGAAGTAAAATACGGCGATAATGGCCAGAAAAGGCAGCATCGATTGCAATAGGCCGCCCATTCCAGGCTCCTGCCAGACAAACATCATTGTCATGGGAATTGTCATTAGTGTGTCGTCCTCCATTATGGTTACGGCGCAGAATATACGGAAAAAATGAAGCATTCACAACGAATCAGTGATTCGCCCGGTAGCGCTCCAAAAATGCTGCCTTAAATGACATAAATTGATCGTTTTCGATTGCCTCTCGCGCAAGCCGGGTCAGCTTCATATAGAAATAAATATTGTGAACGGTGGCCAGGCGGAAGCCAAGCATTTCGTTCACGCGGAACATATGATGCAGATACCCACACGGATAATTGCGGCAGGTATGGCAATCACAGTCAGCGTCAATGGGGCGGTCTGAAAACTTGTGGGAGGCATTACGAATGTTAAGGCGTCCCGATGCGGTGAACAACGACCCGTTTCGGGCATTGCGTGAGGGAATCACACAGTCGAACATATCAACACCGAGCTCGATGCCATCGAGGATATCTTCCGGTTTACCCACTCCCATCAAATACCGCGCTTTTTCGCGCGGTAGATGGTCGGTGCAGAGGTCCGTGATGTGCCGACGGGTTTCCGCATCTTCACCAACTGCCAGGCCGCCGATGGCATAACCCTCAAAATCCAGATTGACCAGTCCCTCGATACTCGCCCGGCGAAGATCATCGTACACACCACCCTGAACGATGCCGAATTGCTGCTGCGGATATCCATAAAGGCCCTCGCTTTCCAGAAAGCGTCTGCGGGCGCGTTCAGCCCAGCGAATTGTCTGTAAATGAGCATTGTTCGCCACTTCACGATCAGACGGATTGCCGGTGAGGTAATCGAGCACCATCATAATGTCGGAGCCGATGCTTCTTTGGATATCAACGACATTCTCAGGGGTGAAAAGATGCTTCGAGCCGTCCCAATGCGACTTGAACTCAACCCCTTCTTCGCTGATTTTCTTGAGTTCATCCAGGCTATAAATTTGAAAGCCGCCACTGTCTGTCAGGATAGGGCCTGACCATTGGTTGAACTTGTGAAGCCCCCCGAAAGATTCCAGAATTTCGGTCCCGGGACGCAAATATAGGTGGTACGTATTGGATAGCATCACCTGCGTGCCATTATCGAGGAGATCTGCCGGAGTAAGCGTTTTGACAGTGCCAATAGTGCCAACCGGCATAAAAACCGGCGTTGTGACCGGTCCATGGCCGGTATTGAATGTTGTGACGCGGGCTTTACAATCGCTCGCTTGATGCAGGGATTGAAAATTGATGCTCATGGTTCTTAAGGTATTGATCTTAAATGACTTGTTGCCTTTAGTTTATACGATTGTCATTCACAGCGCCGAAGGCGTGAACATCAATGCATGAAATTCGTTTGGAGGGACAAGATACGGCTTGCATATTCGGGATCAAAATGTATTTGCCTATTTCGTAAGTGTATGTTATCATTGGATGAAGGAAAAAAATTATGATTTTGTGATTTACGTCGATACTGGAAAACTTACCGATCTGTGACATCGTTTCTTTAAATAATCTAACCAACGTCGTTGAATGATAAGGATGGAGTTATGCGCAAGAAGAAGACACTCCTGGGTCGTCAACAAGGAGACCTGGTTTTTGGTCCAAGGAGAAGGCAGTATTTTTTTAATTTATTTAAAGGATCCAGCTCAGTGAAGCTGCGCCCCGGGGCGTTGCCACCTGAGAAGGTCAAGGAAATTATCAACGGTATCGGCGCAAATAAGCTGGTTGAGATTAGCCGCATTGGGTATGACGGTCAGGTCGATGAAGTACCGATGACTGTCGAAATAATCAGTGTTTACAGTGATGGCTTCAGCGGTCGGATTGTCAACGTTGAGCGTGACATTATTGAAGCCAGCTCAGATACTCTGGTATACGCAAAGCACGGTGGCGGTACGATTGACTTCAATTACGACGACGGAGATCTGAAGGATATCGTTGAAAGCCGTGACGCCGAAGAACTGACTGAGGCGCGTGATATTGAAGGCATGTCAGAAATTGTCAGCGCACTTGATGTAGACGATCATATCATTATTTCATACTATGATCGTAAATACCGCGGCACTGTGAATCTGGAAGGCAATTTGGCCGAGAAATCGGACGACAGTAAAGTGTTTACTGTGGTTGCTGAAAAGATCAACAATGTCGAATTGGAAAAGAAGAACGAAAAGACATTCGACCTCGATAAAGAATTGGTCATTGATATTTCGCTGATGTAATTACCGTTAGGGTCAACCGCTTTTCTTCGGTTGATTCCCGCTTGCTTGCTTCTGCTGCTCTATGATTTCCCGAAAGCGCTTTACCCTTGGGTCGCGGCTTTCCGGATGGCATTTATCCAAAAAATCCAAAGCTTTGTCGAATTGGCGCTGTTTGATGTGAATAGCTGCCACGTTTAACAGTACGCCTTCCATGGTGGGGGACATCTCCAGGGCCCGCTCGAAGTATCCCATTGCTTTCTTGAAGTCTCCCTTACGATCATAATATGCACCGAGATTTGCCAGCACCACTATGTGATAGGGGTGCTGTCTGTCTGCTTCCTTTAAATCTGTATATGCCTCTTCAAACTTATTCAGCTGAATTTTGGCGCCGCCGCGGTAGAGGTGCAGCGGCGTCCCGGATGGGTCGATCTGATACCAGGGTGACATCGCATTGGTCACGTGCGAAATTTGCTCCGACCACTTTTTCTGAAGCTGAGCGGTGATGGCCTTTTTGGTATGAATTTCACCGTTGAAGCGCTGCCAGCCAATATATAGTCCCGGCAGCAAGAGCAATAGCAGCAGGCCGTAAGCGCCTGTGTGCCAGTTGATTTTGTCAGGCGCTTTGGATTTAGCGGGAGTCTGTTGTTGATAGAGATAGGCGAGTGCTGCCAGCGAATGCAGTAGCACCATTGAGTGAAAAATCCGCTCCCGTGGAAAACTGAACATTGATACCGTCAAATAGATAATCACGGACATGCCGAGCAGCAAAGCCAGAAGCTTGTCCTCAGGCGCTTGCTGTCCCTGAATGATTTTCCACAGGAAGAGAAAAGCCGTGATAAAAATACCGAGAAATGCCGCAAAGCCGAGTATGCCCGTCTCGCTGAAGACCCACAGGAAATCGTTGTGCGGCCGAATAAAATTGAGGTTGCCAAAGCGCGAACGTAGCTTTTCCATCCCGTAGGACGGCATGTGTATTTTCCAATTGCCCGGACCAACCCCACCCAGTGGATGATCGACAATCATCGATCCGGTAATCGACCAAAGCGTAAAGCGCTCATCAATCGAAGAGCCCTGTCGCGCTTCACCGGCGATCTTCTTGCTGCGCGAGGCATCCTGGCGCGTAAAGCCAAAATGTGACATTGCTGCGACAGCCAGGGTCAAAAGACCGAGCGCGAGGATATAAGTCAGCCTTTTCTTATAGACTTGTCCCAGTTTTTTGGGGACGTTCAATGCGCTCCGAAATACATATGCGGCGCCAAGGGTAGCAGTAATGCCGAGGGCAACGGCCAGCCAGGCAGCGCGAGTATTGGCAATACCGATGACAAAAAGGCCGGCGATCAAGCCGAGCATGGCAGCGATGCTCCAATAACCCTTTTGCTGCATAACGCCATAAATAGCGAAAGGCAGCATCAGGCTTAGCACGCTTGCCAGAAGATTTTTGTTGGCAAAGGTTGCGTAAACCACGTAGTTTCCCGGTAGATCTGTAAAGGCCAGGCCGCTATATTGCAGAATGCCAATGACGCCCAGGGCTAGCATCAGGACGGATATGGCACGGCAGCTATAAAGCAAATACTGTCTGTGTTGAAGCATGAGTATGAAGCTGCTTGTCAGGAATGCCAGATACAAGACGGTTTGCGCGGCGCTGAAAACGGCTTCGGAGAGGTTGGTTGCCAGGCCAATCATTACGATATTTGTGATGGTAAAGACGCCGAAGAACGCAATCAATGGATTGCGAAAGACGGTTTTTATCGTTTCGAAATTTGTCTGACGAGACTGCCGGAAGAGAAGCGGCATAAGGATGACTAGCAAGAGTGACAGTAGCAGGAAACGCGGCATGATTACCGGTTCCATGGTTGCCCTGACGAATGTCAGCGGCACAGCGATGAAAAAAGCGGTGGCGGATAGTATCGGGAGCCAATCTGCGCTTCTGGATTTGGGCTTGCTCATGTCTTCAACATAATACAAAAGCGCAGGAAACGACAAGATTTATTTACATGTGCACAAGCCTTCTTCAAAGCGACCGGAAACAGCCAAAAAAAAGACCCATAAATTGTTGTTTTTGAACAAGTCTAAATGTGATTGATTTCTTTTAATTTATTCTTGCATTTCGAGATGGGTCAATGTAAATTCATCCGCAATTAGACGACTGGGGCGGTAGCTCAGTTGGTTAGAGCGCCACGTTGACATCGTGGAGGTCGTCAGTTCAACTCTGGCTCGCCCCACAATTGTCAGCCACGAGCAGTTTTCGTGGCTTGTTTTCATTCAGGTCGATCCTATCATTCAGCTTATAGAAAAGTTGGTAAGAAAGGAGCCTGCAACAGCATTTGCATGTTGCACTAACTATCTAGTATTACGAAATAATTCAGGAGAAGAACATTAGGGGTAATTCCAGAAACCAAAGACACTTCAGAAATAAAGATTTAACGAGAATTAATGATCAGATCAGAGTACCTCAGGTGCGGGTCATTGCCGAAGATGGTGAACAGCTTGGCATCTTACCGACCAAAGAGGCCCTCGAACGAGCTGAACAGGCACGGCTGGACCTGGTAGAAGTTGCGCCGAATGCAACACCACCGGTTTGCCGGATCATGGATTTCGGTAAATATCGTTACGAGAAGAGCAAGAAAGAAAAAGAAGGGCGTAAGAAGCAGCATACCATCGTATTGAAAGAAATACGGATGCGTCCCAAAACCGACAAACATGATCTGGAAACGAAGCTGAAACAAGCAAGAAAGTTTCTGGAACATAAGTACAAGGTCAAATTTACCGTCACTTTCCGTGGGCGTGAAATGGCCTACACCCAAATGGGACGCGATCTCTTGAATCAGGTCCTTGAAGATTTGAAAGAACTTGGCGAGCCGGAATCGCCAATTAAGATGGAAGGACGGCGAATGATCGTTGTCCTCTCTAACAAGTCCTGATATTCAGGGCCTTCCGGCATCTAATTAATATGTTTAGCTTTACCCTTCTCTAAACGCAGCACAAACAAGGGCGAGGGTCAGCACAAAATAAGTCCTAAACATAAGGAACCTTATTATGCCTAAGATGAAGTCGAATCGCGGCGCCAAGAAACGCTTCAAAGTGTCCGCGACAGGTAAAATTAAGCACCGTCGGAATTATAAGAGCCATATTCTGACCAAAAAATCCTCCAAGCGGAAGCGTCAGTTGCGCAAATACCGCTATGTTCATGATTCAGACATGGGACGCGTGGAAAGCATGCTGTTGCTGAAGTAAAATGAACAAAGAAACAAAAGAAAAATAATCGGAGGATAACATGCCAAGAGCAAAAAATAACGTTGCCGCCAAGAATCGGCATAAGAAGATTTTAAAACTCGCAAGAGGATACCGGCTTGGTAAGAGCCGTTTGTATCGTACCGCCAAAGATCAGGTCGAAAAGAGTCTGCGATACGCGTATCGCGATCGTCGTCAGAAAAAGCGCCTCTTTCGTCGCCTGTGGATTGTTCGTATTAATGCTGCCTGCCGTCAGAATGGCACCACTTATTCGAAATTCATCCACGGATTGAAGAAGAACGAAATCAATCTGAATCGTAAGACGCTGGCCCATTTGGCGATGCACGAGCCGCAGGCATTTACCAGCCTGGTCGAGCAGGTTTCCGCATAACGCGGCAAATTCGCTTGATCGTAAATCTGTAGGAATTGGGCTTCTGCCCGATTCCTATTTTTTTATCCGGTCGGAAGTGCCGGAACAGTGACGCTCAATTGGAAAAAGATCATGAAAGAAAAAATAGCAGATATTCGCGGGCAGATTGAGGCGGATGCCGGACAGCTAAACAGCCCAGAGGCCGTTGAAGCATTCCGGATTCGGTATCTTGGCAAGAAAGGTGCGGTCACCTTGCTCTTCAAGGAATTGGGGAGTGTTGATAAAGCAGATCGCCCGGAAGTTGGCAAGTTGATTAATGAGCTGCGCGCATTGACCACTGAAAAAATGAACGGCGCGGCCGCCCAAGCTGGCCCGATTCGCTCAAAAGATTGGATCGATTTAACCCTGAATGGCCGTCGTCCGGCAATCGGCCGTAAGCATCCGCTTACGATTGTCGCCGAAGAATTCCGGCAGATCTTTGCCCGCCTTGGATTTTCAGTAGCCGAGGGCCCTGAAGTCGAGAGCGATTACCTTAACTTCGAAGCGCTGAATATTCCCAAGCTGCATCCGGCGCGCGATATGCAGGATACGCTTTACATTTCGGACGAGTTGGTGTTACGAACGCATACATCTCCCGTGCAGATTCGCACAATGATGACCGGCAACCCCCCGTTTCGGGTGATTGCTCCCGGCCGCGTCTATCGTCGCGATACCCTGGATGCCAGTCACTCACCCTGTTTTCATCAGGTTGAAGGACTTTGTGTTGATAAAGGAGTCAGTTTGGGTGACTTGAAGGCGGTGCTCAGCACCTTTTCCAAACAGATGTTCGGCGCCAACACCAAGGTGCGCTTTCGCCCGAGCTTCTTTCCATTTACGGAACCGAGTGCCGAAATGGACATCTGGTGGGAATCTTCCAAAGGTGGACGCTGGCTGGAGCTGCTTGGCTGCGGCATGGTGAATCCACGTGTCTTGGAAGGTGTTGATGTGGATCCCGCAGTTTATAGTGGCTATGCCTTTGGACTCGGCATCGACCGAATGGCGATGCTGAAATTTGGGATTGATGACATCCGTACACTCTTTGAAAACGATATGCGCTTTTTGGAGCAGTTTTAGCAGAATTGTGAATTGGAATGACTGAGTGACCCAGTGAACCCGGCGTCGATCCCCCCTCTATCTCCCCCGGGGAGAGATAGAG
>JANQRS010000063.1 GCA_028284445.1 Calditrichia bacterium | reverse complement strand
GCAAGATGTCAAGGGAAAAAGAATGAAAAATTGAAAAATGAAGAATGAAAAGTTGACAAACAGATTGGTAGATTGGTAGGTCGGATTAGCCGAAGCATGGAACCCAATAATATCAATAAACCGGCAGAGGCGTAATCCGACGATTTTGAAAAGACGGTTTTAGAAAAGATCATTTCGGAAAAGACGATTTTGAAAAGACGGTTTTAGAAAAGATCATTTTGGCAAAGACGATTTTGGCAAAGACGATCTCGGAAAAGACGATTTTGGCAAAGACGATCTTGTAAAAGACGATCTTGAAACGGACGATTTTGGAAAAGACAATTGCCAAATGAAAAACAAAGATTCGGGATTAGGTTGTGGCAGTGGCAGTGGCAGTGGCAGTGGCAGTATCAGTGGCAGGAAAAAATGACAAATGACGAATGACAAATCACAAATACGGATTTGTCATTCGACATTCATCCAATGGCTTAGCGTTCAACCGTAGGAAAACTGACCACCTTCTCTGCTCGGCCGGCATGTTGAAAATCTTCAACGTTGATAAAAAACAATTTGTGCTCGGCAATGAATCCCTGCGCTTTGTTGCCGAGATCGACCAGCATTGTGCCAACGCCGCCGGCCAAAAAACCGCCTAGCATGCTCTTGCCCGGACGTTCGAGGATTTTAACCGGGATATAAACCGAGTCAGCGGCAATTCGATGATCCATGTTGAGTGACCAGTTACCAACGTAGTTGGTCTTGTTCGCCTCGATCTCGAGCGAAAACGGATGGAAAGACACGCCAATATCTTTGTCGCCGTTGCTTTGGACAAATATCACGTTTTCAACCTTATACGTTCCCGGTTCGATACAATAGCCAAACTGTTCATTCGGTATGAGCTTTAGTAAATAAGGTTTGACAGTTTCCGGTTTGCTAACGTGCGCCAGATGGATTTCAATGTCATAAAGCGTCACATACTTTCGCGGAATTTTGCCGCCGATGACATTGCCGGATTCGTCGATGGCACAGGAAATATCTTTAAACCGATAGTATTTTGGCTTTGGGTCAAATAACAAGCTGCCTTTCTCCGGATCAAAGGTTACGCCATTCTCGTCGTACGAAACGATCTCACCCTTAACGAGCCGGTTGCGACTCCCATTCTTCTTGATTAAGGCTGGTTTTGGGCCATCCCAGCGCACAGGAGCGGCATAGAAGCCCTCAATCGTTGTTTGACATTCCGGGGTTTTGGCGATTTCCTTCAATTTAATTGTTTGAGAACAATTTGAGCTCAGAAACGCCAGGCCTGCTAGCGCCAAAACAGTGAAGGTTTTGCTGATTTGCTGGTAAATCCATTCCATTCCCATCTCCCTTTTGTGTGTGAACAGTTGCTATTGTCTATTAGAAATTCCCATCACAATTTGGAAAAATTCCTTCGACAGCGATTTTATTTTGCAAAATTCTCCGTAATATGCAGTGCTCTGATGCAAGAGTTGCTGATATCAAAATCGAATCAATCTTAAACGACCGGAGTCATTATGTTTTTTCACCGCCTGATGCCGTTATTGATACTCGCTGTTTGCCTCGGTTTAATGCCACAGGAGGGCCTGGCGCAAAGCGAAAATGCAGATAAGCCCAAATGGACCGTGCCGATTCCGGCAATTCCTTTCAACCCGGAAAACTATATTTGCTATCGTACGCCGGAGACGCTGCTTATTGACGGCAAAATGGACGAATCAGCCTGGCAGAAGGCGCCCTGGAGCAGTAGTTTTGTGGATATCGAAGGTGATTTGAAACCCCGGCCAACCTGGGATACGCGAATTAAGATGCTTTGGGATAACAACTGGTTCTACGTGGCAGCACAGCTGGAGGAGCCGCACGTATGGGCAAGGTTAACCCAACGTGATACGGTCATTTTTTATGACAATGACTTTGAAGTGTTTATCGATCCCGATGGCGATACTCATCACTACTATGAATTGGAACTCAATGCGTTTAGCACCGAATGGGACCTTTTTCTCGACAAACCGTACCGCGATGGCGGACCGGCGTTGCATGCCTGGGATATCGCTGAGTTGCGAACGGCTGTCCACGTAAACGGGACGATCAATAATCCCAGCGATATGGATGAGGGCTGGACAGTTGAGATTGCCATTCCCTGGTTCATTCTGAAAGAGGCAGCCCATCGTGAGTCGCCGCCTGAGGACGGCGATCAATGGCGCATCAATTTCTCTCGCGTTCAATGGAAGACTGAAACCAATGACGGCTACTACCGCAAACAAATCAATCCTGAAACCGGGAAGCCCTTTCCGGAGTTTAATTGGGTATGGTCGCCGCAGGGCGTTATCAATATGCATTATCCGGAAATGTGGGGCTTTGTGCAGTTTTCGCTGAAAAACGCAGGGGAGGGGACAGACAAATTTGTGCCCAATCCCGATGAAAAGATCAAATGGGTGCTCCGCGAAATATACTACCAGCAAGAAGCACATAATGACCTCCATGGCAGCTTCACCGATGATCTGGACCGTCTAAAAGTCAAAGATCCCAAAATTGAAGACGTACAATGGCCACCGAAGATTTATCACGGGCCGACCTCCTTCGAAGTGCGGCTATCGAACAAAAACAACGATCGGCATTGGTCCATCGATCAGGATGGACAGACGGTTTTAATTGATGACAAATTGGAAAATGAATGACAAATGTAAAATGACGAATGACAAATAGAAATGGACATTAGAGATTCGGAACTCTGGCCAATTGGCTTACAAAATGCTTCAGAATGGTAGAAACCCTAGGGTCTAATCCAGCTTCATTCGTCATTTGACATTGGTCATTCGAAAACTCTGGTGCAATTCTTGCAACCTGCTGATGGAAATCGGAGTTATACCGATAAAATCTTATATCAGAACGCCTGATTGTGGTATATTCTGATGCCTAACCGGTTTTTATGTGTGCAATGTCTTACCACCAGTTGTTGAAGGAAGGTCGTTTTATGTGGGTATTTCCAAAATATGTAACACGCTTGATCGCCAGGGGAATTATTGCATTTTTGATGGCTGTTGTGTTCTTCGCCTGCGCGGGAGAATCCGAAGCCAAGCAAGAGCAGCATGCAGAAATTGCTGCGTCTGGTGTTGATGTTCAAGGGGCGGCAATCAATGATGATACCGTTATTGGTGCTTATCTACTGCTAAAAGATGCACTCGTCAAGAGTGATGCTGAAGAGTCAAAACGTCGGGCTACAACATTAGCAGAACGTCTGGCCGCGGCGGAAAACGCTGCCGCTTCAGAATTACAAGCAAGTGTTCAAGCATTCGTAGCATCAAAAAATCTCAAAGAGCAACGTCAACATTTCTTCACACTCTCCAATGCGATGATCGCCTTTGTCGAAGCCGGTGGTAAGGCGCCGGGTGCGTTATACGTGCAGCATTGTCCCATGGCATTTGACTTCACCGGCGCGGATTGGATCAGTAATACACGTGAAATACGCAACCCGTATTTTGGCGATGAAATGTTGACTTGCGGATTTGTTAAATCGGAGTTGGCAATGGCGAAATCAACGGATTCGCTATCGCAGTAAAATCATCTTGCGGACCAGGGAATAGCGTTCTGTGCGGAGGGCAATCATGTAAATCCCCGAAGCAACTTCCCTTTCTTGCTCGTCTTGCCCTTGCCAGTAAATGCGATGTTGTCCCGCTGGCTGGAGCCCATCAAAAAGCAGCAGAATTTGCCGGCCGTGCAGATCATAGACACTCAGACGGATTTTTGCCGCTGTAGGTAGCTCATAATGAATGGTTGTCGCGGGATTAAATGGATTCGGATAGTTCTGATAAAGTTTAAAGCCTGAAGCCGTCGGGCCGGAGGCGGACAGGTCGGAAACCGTCGAATCAAATGCCGCCAGCGAAGCCAGTGCTTCCCCGTCAAAATCGAATAACGCCAGGTTCTCCCAGGGAGAACCAAAATTCGGCGCGGCAATCCATTCCGGGGCCCAATAGAATATGCCGATGCCTCTTTGCGCAGGAATTTCCTGTACTCCTTCGATAATATCCCTGAGAAATGCCCCCTGGCCGTCGACACTTGCCGGATAGGCATCCAGAAGCTGCGATGAATTGCCAATGATATTATGCGTGTCGTCATTCCAGGCGAGCGTCCATGGGTAGGCAGTTTCAACAATGATAACATCTTTATCATATCGTTGGGCGAGGTCTGTTGCATTATCGAGCATTGTTTGCGGCTCACCATGCCACCAGGGATAATAGGACAGGCCGATTATGTCAAAGTCGAAATCTTCTGACAGAAGATTGCCAAAAAACCAGCGGCTGCCGGCATTATCCCCGCCGCGATCACTATGGATCATTACCCGGATGGAATCTGTAGGACCTTTCGCATCATGCACGGCGCGCGAACCAGCGTCGAGCAGCGTGGCCAATTGCTGCCATTGTTCCGCCGTATTCAGTTGCGCACACACTCGGCCATCATCCCATAGCAATCCGCAGCTAATCTCATTTCCCAGCTGGACCATATCCGGGGCGGTGTTTTGCAATACCAGCGCTTGAATGACGTCAAAGGTATATTGATAAACACTATCGGCGAGAGCCTCGAATGAAATGCCCTGCCACAGCTGAGGTTTGGTTTGGTGCGCCGGGTCTGCCCAGGTATCCGAGTAATGGAAATCGAGCAGGAAACCCATATTATGTTCAGCAAGGCGTTGAGCCATTGCCAGGGTCTCTGATAAGCCGGTGGCGCCGTTCAACGGCGTATGCCATATTCTCAAACGAACATAGTTGACGCCGCTTTCCTGCAGTATAGCCAAAAGATCATTCTCGATGCCATTCATCGTATAGATCCCGTTGCCCGCTTCAATTTGCGGCAGGCTGGATATATCTACGCCATTAATGAAGCCACTGGATTGGGCTTGAAGGGACTGGTCGTGAACAGTTTGGCAGAAGAGAAAAGCGAGGAGCACCATAGTTGCTCGGCAAAAAGTCGGTTCTAATCGCGGGTGAGGGGGCATTGCTTAGTATTCTCCTTCTTTGCATACAGGTCAACTGTTTCATGGAATATGGAGAAAATGCGCATTTCTAGTGAGCAAAAAATATAATTAATTGAGAGGGAGAGCGCCCGTTCAACAGTATTAGAAGTATGACCACTCCGGCCAGCTCCCGGGTGGTCATCTCCACTCCAAAGGCGCGCCGGCAACGGTGCGCCTTTTTATTTGAAAAAAAATGAAAAAAAGTCCTAAAGTTCTCAAATTACCCGCCGAATATGAAAACAGGACGCAGGAAGAAGCGGCGTTCTAACCTCGATCAAAGACATATACCAAGCTCTCTCGGGCAACTTTCTCCCACATCAATTCAATATAGAAGAAAGCATACGGAACTTTCGTTCAGGCAGCGTATCGCCCAAGAGGCCATAGAGCATTAAGAATACCCCTAAACCCCTCCCCAACCAGGATTCAGCCCCAGGCTGTTTCCAATTGCTAGAGCGCGCCGTATGGCGCGCTTTTTTTTTGCTCATCAGGAAGGGAAAGCTGAAATAAAAAAAGGCTGCCCATCAAATGATGAGCAGCCTTTTCAAAAAGGAAATATATTTCAGGTCTTACTTGGTCAAGGCCATCCGGATTGTTGTACGGGTGAACTTGGCGCTCAGCGTAGCAAAGTAGATGCCGCTCGGTACGGAAAGACCGCTTTCGTTCTGTCCATCCCACATGAATCTGTGGTTACCCGGCTCAATAACGCCGCTATGAAGCGTTCTCACGAAACGGCCATTGACATCATAAATGGTCAAGGTCATTTCAGACGGGCCACTTGTTTCGACAGGAACGTTTACTTCAAGTGTTGTTTCCGGGTTGAAAGGATTGGGAAAGTTGCCAACCAGTTCATAGGTGGTAATGGTTTCTTCCGCACGGGGATCATTCGGATCGCTACCGTCGAGGGTAACACTAATGACCTGATGCTGAGTTCTGACGCCATTTGCATCAACGTCTACCAGGAAATACCAGTAGGTGTTTTCGTTCGAAACCTGATTGTCCGTGAAGCTATATTCGATACGTTCGTTGCTGGTGAAGTTACCGTTGATAAAAGCGATCTCGGTATAGTCACCTTCTCTGGAAGTGCTGCGCCAGAGTTCGAAGCCGATATTGTCCAGTTCACTTTCGGTAGCCCAGCGTAAAACAACTTCATTGTTGGAACCAATTGCGCTGAATGAACTGAGTTCAACAGGCAGGCGAATGTCGCCGGAGACCTGAGAAGCGTTCAGCGCGCCAGGTGTTGCAGTGTCCAGCGCCCAGCCGGTACCATCGTCATCCCAAAGGCGACTTGGACCTTGCAGGCTGAAATCAGTGTTGTCATCGTCGACCAGAGCATGCAGATAGTTGTTCTCATCTGTGGCAACGCTTGTAGAAACAGTACCGGGATCATCGATATCCATATCTGTTGTGCCATCCCAAACAATAGCATCAAGAAGAGTGCCGCCACCACTTGGGTCGCCATCATACAACACCAGGCCGTCACCATTACCGTTCTGAAGCAAGCCGGGCATGCTGGTAATATCTGCGTTGGGAACAGTGGCGCTTTGGGCAACCACATAAAAGCCAATCGGGGAAGAGAAGAAGTCGAGAACGCCGTCATCCGGAATAGTAAAACTACCGATGGTGTGACGCCATACTTCGCCGTCCGATGCGTTTGCGCCATCATGATGCACGATGACGTAACCAGTCAAGTCCGTTCCAGCCGGTCCGACCAGCTCGATAAATTCAACGTCGTCTCCATTCAGATCGTTTGCACGAACTTCATTGAAGTAAACGTTCTGAGCATTCTGAGCAAAAAGACCCAGCGAGAACAAACAAATTAAGATCAGTGTAGAGATTGATTTCATGAAACCTCTCCATTTGCATTTAGAGTTAATTCCGTTTAATTAATTTCCCTCAAATCTGGGCTATCGCGGATTTTCTCTAGCCCAACTTCCAATATGTTTTTCTATAAGTTGACACGGGTTGTAAAATGTTGCGTAAACAATCGTAAATTTTTTCCCATATTGCAAGCTTTTTCTTTTATATAAACCCGTTGATTGAATCCACACATATAAGTGTTATCGGATGAAATATTTCATTCTTAAATATTTCTTTTTTGAAGACGATTTTTGTGATTTCTGACGCATGTTACTGCACCGTCTCCTACCGGGAAAGTCACAATAATACCAGCTATCGACCAGTTTTACATTGAATGTTTTCGGCAGAAAACGTAGATTTTTAAATACTTCTGCCAATAAAGGAGAAAATAGGATGCAGTTTCAGCAACTGAGAGGCTTTGTACTCGCTTCACTGGTCGTCCTTTTATCCGGCATTGCTTCCGGACAAACAGAAACGGAATTGCGCGGGGTCTGGCTGGCCTGGGCCGGGGCGAATATTCCTTCCAAGGATCGCATTGCGGACGTGATGGACAAGATCGCTGCCGCTAACTTCAATACCGTATATATCGACGTATGGCGCTACAGCTATCCGTATTTTCAGAGTGAAGAATATTTTGATGTCACCGGTTTCTTTACGGATCCGGCATTGCCCGAAGGCCGGGATATTTTACAGGAGGCGATTGCTGAGGGACATCGTAACGGCTTGCATGTCGAAGCCTGGTTTGAATATGGCTTTGTTGCGGGATTGGTCGGGCACCTCAACTATTATAATGTGTACCCGGAATGGTTTGCCGAAAAGCGCGATGGGTCGCAGATCTTTGGTGGCAGTGTTGAATTTCGCTGGCTCAGTCATGTGAATCCTAATGGACAGCAGTTTTTGATCGATTTGGTCCAGGAAGTGATCACTAACTACGATGTCGACGGCGTGGAGCTGGATCGCGTTCGCTACCCGGAATTGGACTGCGGATATGATGCCGAAACAGTTGCGGTGTATCAGGCGGAAAACGGCGGCGCCAGTCCTCCAACCAATATCGCCGACCCCGGGTGGAAGTCCTGGCGGGCAGCGAAGCTCACCGAATTTATGGCAGCCTGCTACGATTCTTTCAAGACAGTTAATCCCAATATACCGGTGAGCAATGCGCCGATTGTCTATCCCTTTGGTTTCGACAACTTCTGTCAGGATTGGCGGCCGTGGATCAATAACGGGCATCTGGATTTCGTGACGCCGCAAATTTATCGCGCCACCAATGCCCAATACCGAAATGATCTTTCCGTACAGCTAAATCAAGTCAACAATAACGCCCTGGTGTATCCCGGCATCGGCACCATCGTGAATGGGGTAGAGGTAGCGACGGGGGAAATCATCAAAATGATTGAAGAAACCCGCAATCGCAACTTACCAGGTCATGTGCTCTGGTTTGTGGATACCGTGGAAGATGATCTCGACTCACTGGCCAGTACCGTTTATGCCCAACCGGCGGAGCATCCGATACTCGGCGCTGACTGGCGTCGCCCGGCAATTATCCGCGACGAATCAGATTCTACTTACATTACCCGCTCCGATGGCTGGAGCGATTATACCACCCTTCCCGGCTATCAGGGCGGCGCTTTGTCGACAAGCAATGTAAACGACGAATGGATTGAATACGCCTTTGACATTCCGGTGTCCGGTTGGTATGAGGTGTATGCCTTCATCCTGTCGGACAATAATTCCAGTGATGTCGCACCTTACCAGATAACCGGTAGTCAGACAACAGATACCGTATTTGTGGATCAGTCAAACGAAGCATTTCGGCGCTGGTATAAGGTAACGGACGTTTTCCTCGATGCCGGTGATATGCAAAAAGTGGTTCGGCTCAGCAATGATGGGTCCGGCACTGAAATCATTGCCGATGCCATCATGTTACTCAATAGCAATCGTGCCGGATTAAATCCGGTTGGGATTGATGATCAGGCGGATGCACAACTGCCTTCGAGCATCGTTTTGCATCAGAATTACCCCAATCCTTTTAATCCCTCGACCGATATCCGCTTTGAATTAAAGGAAAGCGGAGCGGTATCGCTGGTCGTCTACAATCTACTTGGTCAACCTGTCGCGACGTTGGCCGATGGTTTTATGACAGCAGGTACCCACCATCGCACCTGGAATGCCAGTGATCAAAGCAGCGGACTCTACTTCTACGTACTGACAAACGGTAAAGAGCAGGACACCCGAAAAATGGTGTTGATGCGATGAGATGCTTATTGCTTGATGCTTGATGCTTGATGCTTGATGCTTGATGCTTGATGCTTGATGCTTGATGCTTGATGCTTGATGCTTGATGCTTGATGCTTGATGC
>JANQRS010000062.1 GCA_028284445.1 Calditrichia bacterium | reverse complement strand
GATGCTGGATGCTGGATGCTGGATGCTGGATGCTGGATGCTGGATGCTGGATGCTGGATGCTGGATGCTGGATGCTGGATGCTGGATGCTGGAATTTAGTTATGAGGGCACAGAGGCAAGCAAATCTTTAAATTAATTATTGTTAGGCCAGCTGGATATAAAGCGAATATTAGGAATGAGGTATTTACCCTAACGGGGTCTTATATGTCAGCCCCGGGCAACGCCCGGGGTATATCGTATACAATGATTTTTTACCCTTAAGGGGGTTAAGTTAATCCAGGCAAATTTTGTGATGCACCTATCCCAGTTTCAAGCCGCAGTCTTCAAAGAACATAGACAATCAAACTCCTCGTTCTCCTTTTGGCCCGCTATCTGTGCGTACGGTGGTTGGAGAATCGCTTGTCTGACGGATTTCCTTGGCGTCATGTCTCTCAGCACGCAAGTTATAGATTGAATAGCCTTGAAGTAGGATTATCACCAGCAAAATTGAATTTAACAACATAGAGCCTCCCTGGTTATTTGTCTAAATTTGACTGAGCATTTCAATGGATTATACGCCGCGGTTTTCGCCTTTTGGCCCGCCATCATCTCCCTCTTCCATATAGGTGACAGTTGGAGAAATGCTGGTTTGACGGATTTCTTTGGTGTCTTGTCTCTCAGAACGCAAGTTATAGATTGAATAGCCTTGGAGTAGGATAATCACGAAAAGAATTGAGTTAAGTAACATTGAACCTCGCGGTTTTAAGATTGAATTTTCTGCAAATATACGCTAAGGTCAGACTCCGCGATCTTCACCTTTCGAACCACCACCACTACCCCCCTCTTCCGTGTAAGTGACAGTTGGAGAAATGCTTGTCTGACGGATTTCCTTAGACTCTTGTTTCTCAGTTCGTAGGCTGTAGATCGAATACCCCTGTAGTAGGATAATCACTAGCAAAATTGAATTTAGTAACATAGAGCCTCCCGGTTTTCAGATTGAATTTTTTACAAACATTCACGCGGTCATACGCCGCGGTTCTCACCTTTCGATCCGTTGTCGCCTTCGGCTTGAACAACCGGTGGCTTGATCGCCGTTTGCTTGATTTCGCTCTTGTCCGAATGAGTCGAGCGAATTTGATAAATGGTATAACCTTGCATGAGAATAATGAGCAACAAAATTGAATTTAGAAACATGACATTCCTCCTCATTAGATGTAAGTGTATTATACCCCGCGATCTTCCCCTTTTGCTCCGTTGCCGCCTTCAGTTGTGACATCGGCAGGCTCCTCAATAACAGTTGGGACGATATCCCTGGAGTCGGTACTTGAAGAACGCAATTGATAAATGGTATACCCTTGCAACAAAATGATCAGTAACAACACTGAATTCAGAAACATATTGGTTCCTTTCTCAATTGGGTTGTTTTAAACGCCACGCTCATCACCTTTGCCACCACCATTTCCACCGCTTCCACTTTCTGAATGGACAACAGGTGGTGAGATTGTAGTTTGGCGGATTTCTTTTGCGTCTTTTGATGAGCTGCGTAAATTGTAAATGGTGTAGCCTTGCAACAAGATAATGAGCAACAGGAGTGAATTAACTAACATAGCATCTCCTTGAAATCGGTTAATGGTTGACCGACCATGAGGCTTATCGGATAAAGGCTCTTGCTAAAAAAGATGTTAGGGTTGACCTAGAAAATGAAACGATTTTTATCGAAACCCACAAGCAATTTATCTAAACGAACATGAGATCTCCAAGTACTCGACATCTGTCAATCAAAATCTCAGGCACGGCATCGCATTACTTGTTGCAATTATCCTCTTGTAACAAATCATATGGTGGACAAATTAGCAAACCTCTAAAACTCGAGAAACTAGATGAGCTTGTTAAGGATATTGACAAGCTAGCCATGAAAAAGCCAGATAAGCGACCATTAGCCAGGGAATTTGGTGGTCTGCTATTTCAAACAGTATTTGATAGAAAAGCCGCCGACTTTCTGAGAGAAGTAACAGCAACTGCCAGCACAGACACACCTTTACAGCTACGCTTTTCTTTTGAAAAGGCTGAGGAATTGGCTCGCTTACCCTGGGAATATCTGTATGACCCGGCAAATGAAAGATTTCTGGCTTTGCAAGCGGGCATTTCGCTTGGCCGCCATCCGCAAGTTCGATTAAATAACAAGCTACCACACTCTACGAGCAAGTTAAAACTGCTCATTGTTGCAGCAACACCATTGGATAAACCCAAAATCAAAGTCGATAAGGAAGTACGAGCGATAAGAAGGGCTTTCGATTTTATTAGAGAGTCGTTAACGATAACTTTATTGGAAAACACCCAACTAGAACACCTGGAAAATGAACTGTCGACCAACACTTATCAACTGCTTCATTTCATTGGCCACAACATTTTCCCCGACGATGATCCAACCGGTGCCATAATTCTGGAAACACCTGAGCGGTTAACTCACATTATCAACGCAAAGCAATTGGCTGACTTGTTAGGCAAGCATCCCACTCTTCAACTGGTACTGTTGAATACTTGCAGGGCAGCTAAAACTATCGGTGATGGTGGCCTTATCAACATTACCAGCACCCTTCTGCAAACGGGCTTACCAGCCATTGTATCCATGCAGTTTAATCTATCAGAGAAAGTTGCAATAAAACTGGCCGGCAGCTTCTATCAGAAACTCGCCGACGGGCATTCTATTGACAAAGCACTTACTCTTGCCCGAATCGACTTACATGATGCCTGGAAGCATCTCGAATGGGGCGTGCCTGTACTACACCTTCATGAAGGCCATGGGAATCTTTTTGGACCTTCGTTTACACCAAGATGGCAAAATCGCAAAAAACTCTCCTACCAATTTACGGTTTTATCAGAACGGGGCTGGGAACATACACTTTGGTTCCTTAATCTTGTATACATTTGCCTGGGATTATCCTCAATCACTGATGGCATCAACTATATGCGAAAGCGAATCAATGCCACGTAAAATCAAAATCGGGATCGACGTCGGCGGGACGTTTACTCATGCTGTTGCTGTTGATACTGCTGGGCTGGAGATTGTCGGCAAAGCCTGCGTGCCGACAACCCATTCTGCACAAGAAGGTGTTGCACGGGGTGTGGTTGAATCACTGCAGCTATTACTTGACGAAAATAGAATTGGAAAAGAAGAAGTGGTTTTGATTGCCCACTCAACGACTCAGGCAACCAATGCTTTGTTGGAGGGTGATGTTGCCAAGGTCGGGGTCATCGGAATGGGCATTGGATTTGAGGGAAAAATTGCCAGTCGTCAAATAAATCCGGCGGGATTAGAACTAGCACCTGGAAAGATGCTGCCAACCTCCTATCGCTATATGGATGTGGCTCATCGGCCGGACCTTGAGTCGATCACAAGAGCCATAAATGAATTGGCAGCTGAAGACGTAGAGGTCATTGTAGCATCGCAGGCATTTGGTATTGATGATCTCGACAATGAAAAACGTGTCGTAGCCGCCGCAAAAGATCTCGGCTACCTGGCAAGCGCCGCCAGCGAGATATCCAAACTCTACGGCCTGCGCATCCGTACGCGAACAGCAGTCATCAACGCCAGCATGATGCCGCGGATGCTGGAAACCGCAAATATGACCGAGCAAGCCGTCCGCGAAACCGGTATAAAAGCGCCACTCATGATCATGCGTTCCGACGGTGGCATCATGGATATTGAACAGATGCGCCAACGGCCAATACTTACGATGCTTTCCGGACCGGCTGCCGGCGTCGCAGCGGCATTGATGTATGTGAAAATGAGTGATGGAATTTTCATCGAGGTTGGCGGCACATCGTCGGATATCTCAGTCATCAAAAACGGCAAGCCACAGATTCGCAGCGCACAAATTGCCGGCAACAAGCTATACCTGAAAACCCTTGATGTTCGTACACTGGGCATCGCTGGTGGCTCCGTTCCGCGTATTAAGAACAAGCAAATTATCGACGTTGGACCGCGTAGTGCCCATATCGCCAATCTGGATTATGCCTCCTTCGCAGATATTGAAGATGCCTCTCAACTTGAGATGTCAACCGTTCAGCCGATAGCAGGTGATCCGGATGACTATCTCAAACTAACTGATTCAACCACTCTACAGAAAGGCTTTACTGTCACACCCACAGGCGCCTCACACATTCTCGACCTTGCAAGTAATGCTGGACACGGTGCCGCAAACACGGACTCTCTGCAACGGGTTTTCCAGCAGATGAGTGCTTTGCTAAATACCGATGCAAAGTCACTGGCAACAAACATCCTGCAAGTTTCGACGGACAAAATCAGACCGGTTATCCGCCGCTTGCAGCGAGAATACAAACTCGATCCCGCCTTTATGTGCTTTGTCGGCGGTGGTGGCGGTGCGCCGGCGCTTGTTCCGTTTCTGTCACAAAGCACCAACATTCCGCATTCCATTACAGAGAATTGCGAAGTGGTTTCAGCAATCGGCGCAGCATTGGGGATTATTCGCGATACTGTTGAGCGCAGCATTGTCGATCCTGGAGAGTCTGACTTACTGAAAATTCGCAAAGAAGCGATGGAATCTGTTCAGGCAATGGGCGCAATTCCGGAAAGCATTGAAGTGAGTATCGAAATTGACAACCGTAATCAGCGCGTTCTGGCTATCGCCACCGGCTCAAGCGAAATGCGACAACATGATTCGGGCGCATCGGCGGAGAATATTGGGCTGGAATCGATCGCTGCCACGGCATTAAGGTCGTCGCAGTCCGCAGTAAAAGTCGCAGGTCAGACTTCACTTTTGACTGTCTTTTCCACAACCAGTATTCGATCGGTACTCTTCGGACTATGGAAAAGCAGGGAAAATCGCCTATGCGTCCTCGGCAGTGATGGCATCATCCGCCTTCAGCGGAGTGGCTGCACTGCTGTACAGACGGAGGCACATAAGGTAATGGCGCGAATTCGTAATTTCATCAGCGAATTAACCTCCTTTGGAGATGGCGGTTCTCTCATCCCGGACCTTTTTGTACTGGTCTCAGGTCGCATTATTGACCTAACGGGTTTGATGACTGTAGATCAGATTCTTCCTCTGATCAATATTGAGCTCGAAAAATATCCGGCTGATTCCCCTGTTGTCATCATAGCGGCACCACGCCTGCAATAACAAACGTAAATACATACGAATTAATACGAATCCCTCAATGCTCATAAAAAATGCAGGGTCAGGACCTATTTGGCGGTAATAGCGTATAGTTAGTGACTTAGAGAACGATCTAACGGTCTATAATACGACTGCAGCGCAGTGTTATGAAGTTTGTCCACGAAGACGTGAGCTATGGCAACTCGTTTATCAAATATCACAGCAGATTTGCAGTTAAAATTCCAAGTCGTATCTTTGAATTTTGTTGACGGGTCTTTTCAAAACCGCTCGACACAGGTTAACACACTTTCATAGATGAAAATTTGGCCATCAGGTGCATACCTGAAGGAAGTCAACCCATGACTTTGCGGTCAATTATCATCCAGTCAATCTGCGTCGAAGGGTTTTCAATCAACTCCGGCCATCTCATTTTCATTATTGCAGAGGAAACCTCATGAACAATAAGCTCATTGTTCTTTTGACATTTATTATAGCTTGCTTTTTCGGCATCATGCCGGTATTTGCACAACTCGGCGTGGGCTGGAAAGTGCATGATGCTAAACGTCCAAAACCGACAATTGTAACCCCAGGCAGCGAAAGCACCCAGGAAAAAGCGGGTACAGCGCCTTCAGATGCAGTCGTGCTGTTTGACGGCACAGACTTGTCCGCCTGGCAGCGCTTTGACGGATCACCGGCAGCCTGGAAGGTCGAAAATGGTTATATGGAAGTAGTTGAAGGTGGGGGCAGCATCAAAACATTAGAGGGATTTGGTGATTGTCAGATTCACATCGAATGGTCAACGCCAATTATGCCCAATGCAAGCGGCCAGGGAAATGGCAACAGCGGCATATACCTGATGGATCATTATGAAATTCAAATGTTGAATTCATTTGAAAATGAAACATATGCAGACGGTCAGGCCGCGGCTGTTTATGGTCAAACTCCGCCATTAGTGAATAGCAGTCGCGCACCGCGTGTCTGGCAAACATACGACATCATTTTTCACCGTCCGCGTTTTTCAGAACTCGGCAACCTCCGCAAGCCGGCCACTGTGACTGTTTTCCACAATGGCGTTCTGGTACATTACAACACTGAATTCATGGGCCCGACAGATTGGCAGGATCGCCCGCCATACAAGCAACATGCGGAGAAACTGCCCATTGCATTGCAGGACCATGGAAATCCGATGCGCTTTCGCAACATCTGGGTCCGCGACCTGGAACAGTACAAACGTCCGGAGGCACCGATTACCAACATCCAATATCTGGAATTGACAGAAGATGATCTCTCGGATTATGAAGGCACCTACAGCAACGAAAGCGGATTCTCATTAACCGTCAAGGAGCGGGATGGACAATTGGGATTGTTTTTTGGCAAGTCAAAAAACTTCAAGTATCTGATCTATCCGATCACCAAGTATCAGTTCTCGGCAAAGTATGTCGACTCAACTATCGACTTTCGCCTCAGTAGCCGCGGTATCGATGGTTTGACCTGGACAATGGGCGGAACAGAGATTAAGGCAGATAGGGAGTAGTTGAGGGAAGATGAAGAGTGGCAATATAGAATAAGCTGAGATAGCTCTGAAATTCAGAGAACCAAGCTTTGGAGTTCTGATTATTCTTTATTTGATATGAGGCGCTTCATTTTTTGACTATCCTCAAAAAAGTCACTTTGGGGGGGAATCAGACCAAAGTTTTCCAAGGCTCTATTGTCTTGTTTTTGATAATAGTATACGACCCCCAAATAATAATCTTCCGTGGCAAAGTTCCGATAGTTGCCTTTTTGCGCTAAAGTCTTAGCTTTATCAAGAAGCGCTTCAGCTCTCGTCAAGTTTTGGCTTGTCTCTGCCGGGACAAGATTTTGTTCAACATGAAGTGCAAGTTGAGTTACACCCGCGAGAATGTAAAACACCCTTATCTCAGAAATGAAGGTTGAATCCAGAAACGAATCCTGCATCAAGGATTCTGCAAGCTCTTCAGCCGTCTGGAAAAAGCCTGCCGCGGCTTTATAGCTACCATTGGCATACCGCCCCTTAGCATTCCGGTACTGTTGTTCAAACTGCCCCCATTTATAAGACACTGAGTCGATACCTTGTGGGTTTCCGCGAAACGACATAAAGGGCATGATAGGCATTTGCCCATTTTTGATTTGTGTCGCGAAAGGACTAAGGGGCCGGGCAGGAGAACTAATATGATCATAAAAAGAATAAGCCAGGAAACAAAGCAGTATAGCTGCAGCTGCCGGAAAATATGGCGGAGACCAAATTGATGTTTTCCTGGAGCTAATTGTGGTGCTTACGGTTGTGGCTCTTGATTTCGGGATAGTAGGGGGTTTTATTTCTTTGCGGATCTCGTCTGGGAGCGGATCCGGATAAACCATGCTATAAATCTGACCAAACTTGATATAAGCCTTCGAATATACTCGCGGGCAATAAATGAGACCACTGAGCAAGACGGCCACATACTCTTTGCTATATTCACCGCTGTAGATATCGATTAACAAATCTTCTATCTGAGAAAATGATAGAGTACTATCCGCTTTCTCGGGTCCAAGATCTGCACTAGTGATACTGTCAACTGTTCGCTCTACAAGCCGAACAAGACCTTCTATCACTGGATCTTCTTCCAAAATATCTGTAGGATCTATCGGAGGTTCATCACTGTAATTTGAGAGCAGATATTTCGCTATGGTTTCATGAGGTATTTCATTCATGCTCGGGTTAATATCCTTATAAATAATGAACTATGTAAATTAAACGGAAAATTGCACCATTGTCAAAAAGTAATGGCGCACTCCCTATAGTTCCCCGCCAATGCCCTGACACCCTCACAAGAAGCCTCCCGCCCTTGTTTAACGAACTGAGGACTGGCTTGTCAGTTCATTGCCCACAGTTCCAACGATCTATATATCATGACAACTATCTACTGCTATAGTCATCATAGCTGCGATGGTAATTTCGCAGAGTTGAAGCGAAAATGCCGGAACACGCATCACAATCATTAAGATGCTCCAAAAGCCTTTCACGCTCGCTCTCTACAATTTCGATGACAAAAATACCGATTATCGCCGACGGATCCCCTTCCAGGCAGGAATAATTCACACCACATTTTGCAAAATCCAATTTCGCAAGGAATTCACCCTCTTCCCCTTTTTCCTCCATGATCTGTAAATGTGTCTGAACTTTTTCCAGGGCTTCCTGGTCTTTAGCCTTAAGTTCAATGGACACACTACTTTTGTCCGCCTCTTTCTGCAAACGAAACAAGCCAAGTCCTCGGCCAATTTGGTCCGGACTAAAAGTCTCTTTTGTCATTGGTTATCTTGCCCGGGAGAAACAACCCATCTCTAAATTACAGTAGGAGTTCGCTCCAGGCATTTTCTCTTTTTCAAGATAGTTATCGGATAATTATACAGGACCTATCCGTGCCCCTATCTTATTGTTAAAGGTTATAGCAGGTTATTTTGAACTAATTCTCAAAAACCTGCAAAGATTTTATAGTTCTCGATCCTTGCTATTGCGTAGTGCCTCGCGTGAACGATGCTTGATATTCTTCAACATATCAGGAGTCAAATCCTTAACCAGCGGATGAAATCTCATCAAATGATCTTCCGGTAGATCAAATATGGTCATAAGCATAAATACATGAATTTGTGTTTCAAGATTTTTCGACGCATTCTTGCGAGAATCGCGCAGCGTCTGAACAACTTCCTCGATAATTTCCATGCGGCTAACATGCTGTTGGGGAGATTTTGCAGCTGCCTGATCTATATGATAGAAGTCAGGATTCAAAATTTCACGGTCTTTTATCTGACGTTTTAAATAGTTGCCAGCTTCACGATTACAAATCGTCGCAAGCCAGAAAGGAAATGCTCTATCCCCTTCATGAACACGATAGGTATGCAGCTTCTTTTGGAGTATGATATAGACTTCAACAACAATATCGTCAATCACATCAGACCGCTGCCGTCCCAAGCGATCTGATTTCCAATTGAGGCACCGATTAGCCACGGCAGCACTAATGGACGCATTATAGCGACGTACAAACTCACGCCAGGCAGCATCATATTCTGGCGAGGGTCCGCCTGCGCAATATTTTATGAGTTCAGCGAACGGAGTATTTTCATTAAACGTCATCATATCCGACCAGTCCCGGAATACAGCCATCGCAACACATTATTTACTGGCAGAATTCATCTGCCACAATCTTATGATCTGTTGTTTATGAGGAAGCAGGGGAGAAATATACTGAATTTCGATCATATTCGGAAGAGTAGTTCAGCAGCTGATATTCCGGATCCTCAATGATCCGCTTTGCTCACCATCAAAAAATCAACCATCTGGAGAATTGCAATGCTGGGTATGCCCGGAATCTGAAAACCAGTACCGCAAACTTTCGTTTTCAGAACCAAGAGGCTAAGGAACATTTTCCCCTAGAAATCTATTTAACTAGTTGTTAGTTGTTCATATATTTATCCTCTAAGATTTCGATGATTTCGAAAGATACTTAGACACTCCTCTTGCGGTTCGCAAAGCGCCAAAAAAGTTCTTACCAGAATTTACATATAGGAGAAATTTGATGCCCAACCTAAGCAAGCCAAGGCTTTTCGCGTTAACTGTTGGCATTGATGAGTATCCCGCAGATGTCAAAAATCTTGTGGGATGTGTCAACGACAGCTTAGCAATTGAAGAATTTCTGAGAACCAGGTTTGCATCCTATGATCCTAAAATCCTTACCCTACTAGATGATAATGCCACGTATCAGGCCGTAATAAACGGTTTTCGGGAGTTTTTGCAACAGGCACACAGCAGAGACTTCGTTGTGATCCATTTTTCATGTCACGGGTCCCGTCAAAAATCCGCTAAAGAGTTTAGAGATTTTTCTCCAAATGGTCTTGATGAGACACTCGTTCTTTACGACAGTAGACAACCGAATGGGCTTGATCTAGCCGACAAAGAATTGGCAGTATTACTACATGAAATTAGTCATAGGGGATGTAAAATTATTTTGCTTATGGATGTCTGTCATGGCGGATCGATTACCAGAGGATTATTTGAGCAACCGGCAGTCCGTAGCTTAAATCGGAAAAGCAAAGCGTCCGTCAGGAAAACCTTAGAAGCAGTACAAACCAGAAGTAGACGGGATTTTGCATCTTATCTTAATGGCTATTATGAAAAGCAAGAATCCAATATTGCCATTCCAAATGCCAACTACTTGATGTTAGCGGCTTGCCAGGATCATCAGTATGCGGCGGAATACAAAAATCCAGCGGAGTATGATAAACCATATGGTATGTTTACATGGACTTTGCTTGATGTCCTCAAAAGCAATCAACGTCCTCTCAGCTATGCAGACCTTTTTTCTCGTGTCAAAACCAGAATTCGTCGCTACCGTCCGTCTCAAACACCTTTAATGAAAGTCAACGGCAATTTCGACGCCTACCGATATTTTCTTTCAGATGAGGGATCTATGCCAAATCCACATTTTGAGATGAGCTACGATTATGACAACAAAGAATGGGAACTGAATAAAGGCCGTCTTGATGGTCTTGAGCGAGGTATGTCGGTTCGTATTTATGATAAGGAAGCAAGCGCTGCTAAGGGTAAAGGTTATATCGATACTACAAAATTTGAGCGAAGTATCGTGAAGGTGGAAGCAACACTGGATCGTAGCGCAAATTATATCGCCAAAATTATTGAACCTCCCAATGATGCTCAGGCTATTCTTCTAAGTGGTCCAGATAAGCACGTGTCTGAGTTGCAACAGTATTTTGAGAAAAGGTTCGCAATTCATATGCATTTTACAACTAACGATGTTGACAGCTGTAACTACGAAATTCAAATACGCGGTTACTTATATCAATTAATAGACCGCAGGAATGGAGAGATAATAGGCGAAGTGCAGCGCACGGAGAAGGGTCGCGATACAATTTTCAATGCTCTCTTCCATGTTTTACGCTGGGAGCGAATCGCTTACTTGCAAAACCCGGATAGTGCAATTGACCCCCGTCAAATCGAACTGCGCTTCGTCGAACATTTGCCAGATGGAAGCCGCTATCATCACGAATCTCAAGTCGCTGAGCTCCATTATGATGAGAAGCTCGGTAAAATTCCTTATAGTATTGAGATAACCAACAGAAGCGATCAGCGAATGTATGCTATTCTACTCTATCTACATGAAGCGACTTACCAAATTAAAGCCGTTTCGGACATTATTGATCTCATTGCGGCAGATACGGCCAATATGGTTGACAACTTTATTCACATGAACACTGTTCAGCAACACTATCAGCGAGACATCGACCGCTTTGTTGTCGTTATAACTGATGACCCCAAAGATTTGGGTGCGGAGATGTTTCAAATGGGACCTGTGCAAAAGATATTTACCATCTATCGTAGCAATGAAAGTACACGTGCCTCATTTTTAGACGAAGATGAAGATCCTAATTATGGCAACCAATCTTTCTGGTTTACCCAAACCCTTGAAGTTCACACTGTTCGCCAGTCTGGCCAACTAGGAAATCAAGATATTGAAGTGGCCAACGGCGGCATCACGATAAAAGCACATCCAGCTCTTTCCGGGCATGTGGCTTTAAATTCGACAGCCCCCAAAATAAGCACTCGATCTGCTGACTCCGTTTTGCCTTTAGCAATACAAAATCGTCGAATGAAACTCATGAATTTAGATCCCCGCAACAAGAGTGGTCAGGAGGTACTCGTACTCAGCAATCTTCATGGCGTTAATCAAGTTACAGCTAGTCAACCATTAGAGATCACACTTAACCACCATTTAACAGAAAACGAATTGCTTCTGCTACTGACATTTGACGGCGATGAAGTGATTCCCCTAGGACGCGTCGAAAGTACAAGTGACAGGCAACGGATTATTATTGAAGAAATACCACGAGGAGTGCAAGATGAGCAAATCAGCACGTGCAGCGTCTATGGCGCACTGAAATTGTTTTTCTTCAAAGTAATCCGGGATGAAACACCTGATAAATTAAAATGGGTACGCTGGTTGGATAACGGAAAGATTGAACGAGAACATATTGAACTTAGCCAGCGCATCGCTGCAGCACGCCGGATATATCTGGTGATTCATGGCATTATTAGTGACACTGAAAATATTGCCTCCTCACTGAAACAGTTTATCGATCCTCAAATGGACCTCGTACTAACTTATGACTATGAGAATCTCAATGAAAAAATAGAAGACACAGCAAATCTCTTAAAGATTCATTTGAAAAACGCAGGTATTCATGAAAATGGACGGAAGATTACCATCGTTGCACACTCGATGGGTGGCTTGGTATCGCGATGGATGATCGAGAATTTGGGAGGCAATTCGTTTGTCGATTGTTTAATTATGGCCGGTACGCCAAATGATGGTTCGAAAATAGGCAATGCTGTGGCGTTTCAGCACTATGCTATATGGGGCCTGTCCATGACGTTAAAATTCTATCCGGAGTCGGTGCCATACTTCGCATCAACCTTGGCAGCGTTGCAACAATCCGGTCAGATATTACAAACTCTGGAGCAAATGAAAGAGGGCTCGCAATTTCTGGCTGAACTGCAAGCATCAGAAGATCCAGGCATTCCTTACGTACTATTTGGCGGCAATGTGAATGAACTACCAGAGGATGCTTTACTTTGGGAGAAGCTACTCGACAAATTTCCTTCGGCGAGCAGTGGCTTGCTTTATGGAGATGTATCGAACGATATTGTCGTCAGCGACAAGAGCATTATGAACATTAGCGATTCTCGTAACCCGGCCCCTCAAAAACATCGCCATCTAAGCTGTAATCATTTAAACTATTTTGATTCGAAAGAGGTATTGACTGTCTTAGAGGGGATTTTAACCGATCCGGCGAAATAGACTAACCATACCAAAACGCCCTGCTTAGGCGTCATTTAAGGAATCAGGGCCTTTTATGAAAAATAGATTGCTGGCTCGCCTCACTCCCTAATCACAATCCCCCCCAGCATCAACTCGACGAATTGGTCAGCCACTTCATCAAGTGAGAGCCGGCCGTCCGATCGAAACCAGGTCAACGAGGAGTTGAGAAGGCCTTCAAATCCTTTCACCATGAGAGAAGTATCCAGACCGGGGCGGAAATCTCCGGCGTCGACGCCCATTCGCAGGAGCTTTCGCCATTCCAATTCATATTGTTTCGACAGCTTGTCAACCGTTCTGGCAAGGGCGGGATCAATTAGGCTGAGGTTTTCAAACTTAAAGATGGAATAGATATCTGCATGTTGATTAAAGAGGTGTAAATGCGCGTGAACCGCACGCTTAAATTTTTCCTTTGGCGATTCTTCTACTGCCAAAATTTCCCGGATCATATTTACTGCGGTATTCAACTGCTGTTTGACAATATTATTCAGCAGCGCGTCTTTTGAAGCAAAGTAATGGTAGAGACTGCCTTTTTGCAGATCCAGTTCATTGGCAATATCTTCGACACTGGTTGCATGATATCCCCGCTTTGCGAAGAGCCTCGCCGCTGTTCGCAAAATCTCTTCTATCCGCGCCTGGCGTTTGCGGGCTACCCGCCCGTTGGTCTTTTTCTCTACAGTCATTGCCCTACACCTTGATCATCAACTTGCCGTTGTTCTCACCGGAGAATAACATCAAAAAGGTTTTCGGAAATGTCTCAATACCTTCAACAATATGCTCTTTCGACTTCAGCTTACCGGCGGCCATCCATTGCCCCATTTCAATTGCTGCGGCTCGGAATTGTTTTGCGTAGTCAAATACCAGGAAACCTTCCATCTTGGCACGGTTCACCAAAAGCGACAAATAGTTCGCCGGCCCACGAATCCCTGATGTCGAATTGTATTGTGAAATCGCGCCGCAAATCGAAATACGCGCTTTCATGTTGATTCGAGCAAGTACCAGATCCAGCATCTCACCGCCGACATTGTCAAAGTAGACATCAATACCTTTCGGACAGTGCTTTCTCAAAGCAGGCGCCAGTTCTTCGTTCTTGTAGTCTATAGCCGCATCATACCCATATTCACTGAGCAGCATGTTGCATTTCTCCGCTCCCCCGGCAATGCCTACCGTCCGACAACCCTTGATTTTGGCAATCTGCCCAACAACTGATCCAACCGCACCGGCTGCGCCGGAAACCAATACTGTTTCATCTGCCTGCGGATCACAAATATCAAGTAAACCAAAGTAGGCGGTCATACCGGTCATTCCCAAAACGCTCATGTACAGCGGCAGCGGGGCTATCGACGGGTCAATTTTCATCAGCCCTTTACCATCAGTTACAGAATGGGTTTGCACACCAAGGGCACCGTTCACAAAATCTCCTTCTGCAAAAGCGGAATTGCGAGATTTCAGGACCTGCCCCAAAGTCCCTGCCCGCATCACGTCACCCAGGCCAACAGGTGGCATGTAGGAGCGCGTGTCATTCATCCATCCGCGCATTGCCGGATCCAGAGAGATATAATGTGTTTGAACAAGCAATTCTCCGTCATTAATTTCCGCCACCGGCTCCTCGCGATATTCCCAAACGTCATCTGTCGGTAGTCCAACCGGACGTTTGGCAAGTCGAAATTGTTTATTGATCATCTTATCTCCTGGTTAGGCTATGCGTGAAGACTTCCGCTATTCACGCAAATCAAAATTTGCTGCATGCGCGGCAGAGCCGCGCATGAGTGTCTTTTAGACTTGCTCTTGAAGCACATCTTTGTCAGTAAGGACGGTCAGACTTTCTTCAGCCTTCAGCGTCTCGACCAAACCAATACACTTGGTCAATTCATAGACGAAAAAGAACTTCATCGTGTGAATTTTACCTTCATAGAAAGCCGTGTCTTCTGCCAGGAGATTGCCTGCAGCTAATTTTTCAGCAGCAAGCGTGGCTTGCTTGAGCCACTGCCAGGCGACTGTCACCAGACCAAAAAGCTCCATGTAGATAGTAGCGTCCGCCAGGAATAATTCAACCTGCCCTTTCATAGCGATGCCACTAAGATGCTGAGTGACGTCGATTAAGCGATCGATCTCGGCCTTTAATTTTCCGGCATACTTCCGCAGATCGTCATGAGAGGAAGCAGCAGCAACAGTCTGTCCAATCTCGCCCATCAGCAATTTGAAGGCCGCGCCGTTCTCCATGGTAACCTTGCGCCCGAGCAGGTCGAGCGATTGAATACCGTTGGTGCCTTCATAGAGCGGCGTGATGCGAATGTCGCGATAGTATTGCTCAAGAGGGAAATCTTCGCAGTACCCGTATCCACCCAGTACCTGCATGCCGTTACTAACCGATTGAAGACCGGCATCGGTTGGATAAGCCTTGGTAATCGGGGTGAGGATTTCTGCGAGTAAATTGTATTTCTTACGCTCCTCGCCTTCAGAAACATGTTCCAGATCCAGATAACGTCCACCCTCAAGGATCAGGCTCAGGGTGCCCTCAACCATTGCGCGCTGGGACATCAGCATGCGCCGGACATCCGGATGATTAATGATCAATGTTTGCCCTTTACTGAGGTCACGATCTCCCCAGCGGCGTCCCTGCGGACGTTCCTGTGCATATTGAAGGGATGCATGGTAAGCGGCAGAGGCAATGGCGGTACCGGTCATGCCCACAGCGAGACGTGCGCCATTCATCATCTGAAACATGTACGACAATCCACGGTTTGCTTCACCAACCAGGTAGCCATGACAATCATCTTTTTCACCCATTACCAGGTGGACAGTGGCATAGCCATTCTGCCCCATTTTGTGGAAGACGCCGGCAGTGGTCACATCATTGTATTCCAGGTTACCGCCTTCGGTCATACGATGTTTTGGCACCACAAAAAGTGAAATGCCTTTTGTTCCGGGAGGGGCATCATCGATACGGGCAAGCATGAGATGAACCACATTCTCGATATCTGTATAGTCACCGCTGGAAATAAAGATTTTTGTTCCGCTGATACGATACGTGCCATCTGCCATAGGTGTCGCAGAGGTCGTAATATCCGAAAGGGAACTACCGGCCTGTGGCTCGGTCAGGGCCATTGTTCCCTGCCATTTACCGGTGGTCATTTTCTCTATAAAGGCGGCTTTGAGCTCGTCGCTACCGAATGACGCGATCAGCTTCGCTGCACCAGCTGTTAATCCGGGATATCCGGCGAAGTTATTGTTGGCGGCATTAAAAATAAATTCAGCTGCCAATCCCAGGGTATGAGGAAGCTGCATGCCGCCATCCTCGTATGAAAAAGTCGGTCCGATCCAGCCATTTTCCCCCATGACTTCCATAACCTTCTTTACCTGCGGATGAACGGTCACGGTGCCATTTTCGTAGGTGACGCCTTTGCGATCAGCCTCTTCCAAAAATGGAAAGAAATGTTCATCTGCAATCTGCTTGGCAGAGTCGATCATCATTTCCAGTGTTTCATGCTCGTGATCAGCAAAAAACTCATACTGACAAAGCTCCTGTACTTTCAGCAGTTCAAAGAGCGTGAACTTGAGATTACGAGTATCGATATAAGTGGATGCCATTTTGGGGTCTCCCTGGATTTATATGATATGATACATTTGCTTCCAGATATGCTGACAGCAATATAGCTGGCATTTGCATTTGTTCAAACACTTGTTCAATTTTTGAACACGCGTTTGTTTTTGGATGGCATCCCTCAGAAGGATAGCATCCCTTTAGATCCTCCCCTATTACAAAAACGAATCAAAGAATTTCGCCAAATCGCACCAGGAAAAATCAACCCTGTTTTTTATTGCGATCGAATCGCTTAGATTGGACTCCTGAGAATTCTGCGGAGACAGCTATGATAATTGAAAAAATTGCCCATGCCCGAGCCGGGCTTCTTGGAAATCCATCAGACGGCTACTTTGGAAAAACGATCTCCATCAGTGTTCGGAATTTCGCAGCACGGGTCTCGCTGCAGGAACACCCGGAACTAAAAATCGACAGCCATGTCGCTGATCAGGCTCGCTACCCGGGGATAGATGCGCTTTGCGAGCATATTGATCTACATGGTTATTATGGCGGCGTGCGATTGATGAAAGCTGCTATCCGCCAATTTGTCAGTTATTGCCGAGAAAGCGACATTAAGCTTCCGAAGAGGAATTTTATCATGCGCTACCATTCGGCCATTCCCCGTCAAATCGGATTAGCCGGCTCCAGCGCCTTAGTCACCGCAGCACTGAAAGGCCTTCAGGCATTTTACGAAGTGAAAATACCGAAGACGATTCTGCCCGGCCTCAGCTTGAATGCCGAAGCCAAAGAACTGGGCATCAATGCCGGCTTGCAGGATCGCGTTATTCAGGTATATGGCGGCTGTGTTTTTATGGACTTTGACGAAGATTTCATGTCAACCAATGGCCACGGACAATATCAGGAAATCGATCCTATGCCGTTGAAGAATATCTACATTGCCTATAAAACCGAGCTCAGCAAGGTGTCCGGCACTGTCTTAAACGACATCCGCAGCCGCTATGATGCCGGTGATACAGTTGTTCGTAACACTCTCTCGGAAATCGCCGAACTGGCTGAGAAAGGCAAAGAACTGATTGCAACGGGCGATCTGCCGGGAATAAATGCGCTGATCAATCGCAATTTCGATCTGCGCAGCAAAATTATGGTCATCAGCGACAGCAATCGACAGTTGGTAGAGGCAGCAAGAATCTGCGGCGCATCTGCAAAATTTACCGGCTCCGGTGGATCGATCATCGGGTTCTACGAAGACGAAGCAATGCTAAAAGCCTTGATTAAGGCGATGCGAAAATTGAAAGCAAGAGTGATTGAGCCGAGACTGGAGGAATAGGGATTGGGGATTGGTTGAACATTTGTGTGCTTGATGCTTGATGCTTGATGCTTGATGCTTGATGCTTGATGCTTGATGCTTGATGCTTGATGCTTGATGCTTGATGCTTGATGCTTGATGC
>JANQRS010000061.1 GCA_028284445.1 Calditrichia bacterium | reverse complement strand
GGATACTGGATACTGGATACTGGATACTGGATACTGGATACTGGATACTGGATACTGGATACTGGATACTGGATACTGGATACTGGATACTGGAAAAATATGTTGACAGGGCGCGAAAGCAACTTAAATTCAAGCATCAAGCATCAAGCATCAAGCATCAAGCATCAAGCATCAAGCATCAAGCATCAAGCATCAAGCATCAAGCATCAAGCATCGTTCACTTGCTATAAAGATCAATAATTACTTCAGTAGCATCGCGGCACACCTTGCAAAGTTCTGTGTAGCGCGTGAACATCAAACAGTTGGCTTCGGAGCGATAGTAGCCGCTAGCCTGATAATTTGCTCCCTCAAAGGCGCCAATGGCCTCGGCGTGCTCACCTTCGGCCAATAGCTTGTCAACGAAAGCTTGTTCATCACGAAAGAGCTGGTTCATCTCCGACTCCGGGCGATTTTCCGATCGCAACTTGCGGCGATTGGCCTGATTCTTTTTTTGAAAAGCCTCAAACTCCTGCTTTTTCCAGGGCGTTGGCAGAGGCGTCCCGGCTTTCACAAGGTGTTTCCACTTGACGTTATCGGGATCGAGAAGGGCGGTAACATTCGGTTCCCAGGGCTCAGGACGTTCTTCGCCGCTTAAATATGCTGTCGAGGACGTATAGTATTCGTCGGCCAATGCTGCAAAATGATGCCCGAATTCATGAATGAATAGATAAGGCGCCCAATCGCTGGCAGCAGCAACCGTGCTGTACAGACCATAAATGCCGCCTCCGCCATAGGTGTGGTGATTGGCCAGGATGGTCACAAACTCATAGGGGGAAATTTGGCAAATCTCGCGGAAACCAGGATTATCAAAAGCCAGGACATATCGCTCACTCCGGAATGCGTCATAGGTTGTTCCGGAGGGACTCCAGCGATAAGTCCCGTTGGACGGGCGGTTGGTTCCTGATTCCGCTGCCGGCGGCATCAAAGCCCATACGTTAAAGTCTTGACGCCGCTCTTTAAATGGCGAGACCTTGAATAATTCCTCAATAAGATCATGGGTCTGCTTCTTGAATTTTGCAGATTCTTCTGTGGTATAGCCATCGCCCAGAATGAGCAAATCCACCTTATTCGCCGGATCACCGTTCTTTTCCATCGCAATCAGTTCGGCAGCCGGTGGCGGATGTTTACGCACCACCAGCATGTCGTCCGGATCGATGTTAACAGTCCAGACCACACTGAATTGATTCTGATCGTCGCGTTTAGAAATGCGCAGGCGGAAAGGATGATTTGGTTTCGGGAAGCGCACCGACTCGTGAAATGTGCGATTCATCTGCTGGGCCTCGCGGGTGGTTTGCCACTCCCCGAATATAGAGCTGAAGCCACGTGAATAAAGCACCTTGCCGGTGACCGGCTCCACAATCTCATACTTGAAGTATCCGCGATTGGTATCATCGATCGGGCGATCAGGGTTTCCCGCCCAGGGAAGCGGCTCTACAACCACCTGATGCAAGCTGAATAATTCCAGAAGCGCATTACCGGTATGATAATAGTCAACCCGCAAAGTCTGCGGCGTTTCCGCAAAGCCAGTAATGGCAGCAAAGAGAAATGCCAGCAATACAATTCGATTTTTCAATTCACAGGTCCCTTTTTGACTGACTGAACGGTTGAATGGTCAAAACGATCATTTGTTAAGGCGTTGAAGCGTTCAGACGTCGAATTGTTTTTCGATCAATAAACACCGCTCAACGGTCAATCGTTTTTCAATTATTCAATGCTTCAATGTTTCAATGTTTCAATGTTTCGATGTTTCGGTGTTTCAATGAGCTCCCCGATTCGTCGGGCAGGTCATGCAGCGCGGGCCCCCGCCCCACTTCACGACATTGGGCATACTGACTTCGACAACCTCTACCCCACTATCACGCAGGCGTTGATTCGTCACTGCATTTTCCTTCACGGCAATCACCCGATTGTTATCCAGGCAAACCACATTGCAGCCGAGCGCTACCTGCTCTTCCGGGTCTGCAATCACCAGCGTATAGCCATCATCTTTTAGCATCTGCACAAATTCTTCCGGCAGTTGAGTGACGTCCAGCAGGCAATGCTTTTCTCCTAGCATGGTGAACAACACGTCGAGGTGCAAATCTTTATGCGGCACGGCAATAAATTCATAGTCCGGAAAATTCAGCTGCATTTTTTTGAAGCCGGCCATGGTCGTGCGCTGACCAATTCCAACCACAACCCGCTGATCATCAATAAATATGACGTCTCCACCTTCCACATAGGCGCCTTCTTCGCCGGTGAGTTCCACACTGGGCGATTCGGAGCTAATTAGCCGCATCCCGTCCGTTTCATAGCGCCGTTGCTGCTGTGCGAGCTCGCCCATCACAAACTGTTCGCCGAGCACAAAAGCCGGATCGCGTGTAAAAATTGCGGACTTGCCCTCCTTGCCAATGGAATTTGTGTGCACCACATTTACGCCCTGGTCGATGAGGGTTCCGACAAACAGATTGTATTCATCCTTAAAGGCGATCGGATCAATATTATCCACATTCATACGGGCCACATCATTGATGGCATATTCTTCGCGGATCTGGGCATTTTCCGGCGTGTAGGAAATGATTACTTCATTTAGCTTGCTGAATTCATTTTTGACGGTTACCGGCAACTTGAGACGGTCCGCACGCGGGGGAAGATCGCGACGCTGGAAAACCAGCAACTGAAATTCGCTATCGCTCTCACCAAACTCATGCGATTGTAATAGTCCAATACCAAAATAGCTGCTATACACCAAATCCTTGACCAGCATCTGTGTGTCAATAGCAATTTGGTCTTCTACCTTGAAGCGCACACCGATATTGCCGGGATGATCGGCAATCGCCTGCTGCAGTTCATTGCAGCGATTGATAATCTTGACCTTACCGGCCGTCACAAGCGCAGATTGTTTATCCGGCGCAAAAGGAAATTGCTCATTAATCAGATTTTTGCTCATTACCAGACGAGCGCCGCCGGCTTCCATGCTGCCATAGCGGGTCGGATCAAATTCAGTGATGCGAAAGCCGGCTTTGAATTGAGCGCGGATGGCCTCGGTATTCGTCAAGCGGACCGTCAGACGCATGGAATGTTTGCGAGCCTCGCGGGCCACCACTTCCTGGGCTTTGTAGAGAATTTGACCAACGCCGCGACCAACCGTTCCGTAATTGAACGCCTCATGCATGCGCACTTCCTGGCGATCGATTGAAGACAGCAGGATTTGCGATACGCCCAAAACTGTGTCGCGATCGGCGTCCAGCACCATCAACACCTTGCCATTGTTGCGAATTTCCCGGAGATCATTCATAGAAATCGATTGCGGGCCAATATAGTAGCGATTGTCGTAGGTCTTTACTGCTTCAAGTTCAGCATCGGTGTTGGCAAAATCAACGCGATGTAGCTTGCCGCGATGCTGCACCTGCACATACAGGTTGCCATTTTCGTCTTCAACAGTTCGATTCACTTTTCGGTGGAAACGCGATTCCATTGGCAAAATCTCAGAATGAGGTTAATAACGATTGATGAAACACAATTCAATGCTTCAATGCTTCAATGCTTCAATGCTTCAATGCTTCAATGTATCTAAAACGCACATCCGGAGGGCAAGGGTTGCGCATTCTCCAGAGCTGCGGCAAAATTATCAGGCGGCGTTGCTGCGCTAAAGCCGGTATTTGCCGATCCACGATACGTAATACCGCCATAGCCGCCGGGATTCATGTGGGCGCGTACCCAGACTTCCTGATCAGCCGCAATTGCCACCGGACCACCTGAGCGGACAAAAGGCTGTTCATTGACATGGCTATGGGCAAGAATGCGCCGGTATAGCAAATTGCCATCCAGATCAACCACTTCCCACCAATCGGAATATTTCTCGCATCCTTCATCAGGACTCGCTATGCCGACCGAGAAATTGTAAACTCCTGCAGATCCACTGGCGCTCACGGAAACGATATCGGCGAGTTCGCTGGCCGGTGACTGATTGGCAAGGGCCGATGGCGTTGTATCTTTTTTACAAGCAAGCCAGAATACCAGGCTCATGCCAAGCATTATCAATACCAGGAAGTTCGGACGTTGAGTCATAGTAAGCAGCTTCTTTCTATGGTGTATATGAAGACTGACGCCTTGTCAGTCGCGTATCAATTATCATTGCTTAATATTAGCAAAAACAGGGGAATAAAATCAAAGTGTAATGAAATAATAAGTCCGCTTTCATACGTTTTCATATTTTTTTTGAATTGCTATTGGTAATTTTTCTACGATTTCCTGCCTTATATATCAGGACGGTTTAATGTATCAAAATCCGGAGCCTTCGCCGGCCTTCTTCATCATTGCTGTGCGCAGGCTCAACGCCAGGGAAGACCTCTCACGCTTATACTGGCGAAACATCTGGAACATTTTCTGCACTCACGTAAGAAACATTGATGCAAAGCAAAATGAGGCCCGCTATGTACGATTTTGTACAATTACTGTACCGAACCAGAAAGTTATTTATCTACAACTGCTCTACGATTTGTGTTTTATTCTTTTTAGGCTGCTCATCGGGAACACTTCTCGAAAAACCGTCCGATTTCGACAGTCAAATCTCGCGCCTGAAATCCCAACTAGCTGAAAACAAGAATGATGCTTCCGTAATACGGGAATTGGGTGTGCTATACTTCAAGGCCGAGCAATACCAGGCGTCTCAAAAGCTGCTCACTCGCGCCAATCAACTGGAAGCAAATCATCCGGAAACCCTGTTTTTCCTCGGAATGAATGCAGAATTTGACAACGATGTTGAGAACGCTTTGCGTTACTATCAGAATTACCCGGAAGTATCCCGCCTGTCCGACTACCGGGATCTGATGGAGGGGCGCTTTCGTTGGCTTACCGCGGAAAAAATTCGGCAGGAAATGAACGCCCTGCTGGCCAATGAAGGCAGCCTGAGTTTGCAATCTGTATCACCTGAAATCATTGCCGTTTTTCCACTTGTATATCAGGGCAGCAATGAAAGATACAAGCCGCTCGGCCGCGGCCTCAGTGAAATGCTAACGATCGATCTCTCACAGATCAACGATTTGCGGATCGTGGAGCGTGTTCGCCTGCAGGCGCTGCTCGACGAGCTGTCGCTCTCGCATTCCGAGTCTGTAAATGCAGCAAGTGCGCCTCGAATCGGCAAGCTCCTGAAGGCAGGAAGACTGGTACACGGGCACTACAGTGATCTGGGCGGCGAACAATTACGCGTGGATTTGGCCGCCTGGAACGTCGTTGAGAACAACTTCCCGAAAGGGAATAGTGAAGTCGACGAAATCAATAATTTGTTCAGAATACAGAAGGCGCTGGCGTTTCAGATTATCGCCAGCCTCGGTATCGAGCTTACCGAAGAAGAGCGACGCAATATTGAATACATTCCCACCCAAAACCTCCGGGCGTTTCTCGCCTATTCCATCGGTCTTGAGCTTGAAGATGAAGGGCGTTACCGGGAAGCGCAGCAGCAATTTGAAGCGGCCGCAGCTCTTGACCCCGGCTTTACAAATGCCCAAAACAAAGCGCAAATCAACAAAAGTCTTCAGGCGGCCGGCTTTAATAGAAATCAAATGGCGAAGAAATTATCTACAAGGCCCCGCAGGCTTCAGCAGCAAGTGCGCAGTGAACTAGCTCGCCGACGCTTGCAAAAGACTGCTGATCGCCTCGGTTCCAGCTTTTTGCCGGGCCGCGAAAAGCGCAAAGGCGCTGAAGAAGCAGATCCGCTTGGACGCCGCCTGGGCGTTGAGGGTTTCGCAGATCCGCCTCCCCCGCCACCAGTTGATTTAGACAAGAAATAATAAGTCAAGAACAACGCCCGAGCACCTCCCCTGCGCAATTTACGGGGACATGCCCGGCATCAACTGAATGAGGGCTTCAAATGAAAAGACAGTCAACTATACTACTATATATACTCGCAATGCTTTCCCTCTCGGGATTCTCAACACTGACATTAGGTCAGACATCATTTACTCGCATTACAACCGGATTCCTCGGCACTCATGTCGCTGCTAGCTATAGTCATGCCTGGATCGATACCAATCAGGACGGCAATGTTGATCTTTATATATCCGACAACCAATTGGACCTCACGCCCAATGTCTACTATATAAACCTTGGGGGAGGCTCTTTTACCTTCTTTGGCTCGCCATCGATTGGACAGGCCGATGGCACTTTCCTTGACTGTACCTGGGGTGACATGGACAATAATGGCTATCCGGATTTCTTTATCAGCGAATCACGGCGGAACCAACTCAATCTCCTTAAATTGAACAACAATGGCCAAACCTTTACCGAAGTCACCGACCAACTTCCTGTCATCGATTCAGTTAACGCCTATAGCGGGGCGACCTGGGCTGATTATGACAATGACGGTTTCCTGGACTTATTCCTCGTTAGCAGTGACCCCTTAGCCCCGAACCGAGTCTACCGCAATCTTAACGGCAGCAATTTTGAACCCCAGATCAACAGCCCGATTGCCAGCGCCGGGGGTAATTCGAGCAGCGTCACCCTCGCAGACATTGACAACGATGGTGACCTGGATGTATTCATCACCAATTTGGGTGTCCCCAATCAGGCCGGTGAGCCCAATGCCCTATTCATAAACGTTGGCCCGGGGACCTTCATCAGCGCAGCACCGCAAGCATTGACCAGCGATGCCGGATTTTCAACTGGCGCCAGTTGGGGCGACTTCAACAATGACGGCTTGCTCGATGTGTTCGTCACCAATGACTTTAGCACCGTAAACGTGCTTTACCAGAACATCGGGGAAGGCGTTTTTCGACGGGTGGCTGATTCTGTATTTGATCAGGAGTTCAGCAACTCCACCAGCAGCGGTTGGGCCGATTACGACAATGACGGAGATCTGGACTTATTTGTCTGCAGCCGCTATAATGTTGAAATCGACCTTGGCCCCAATTTCCTCTATAGCAATAACGGAGACGGAACATTTACGCAAGTCACCGACGAACCCAGCGACGAAGACGGCGGATTTTCCTTGAGCACAAGTTGGGTCGACTATGACAACAACGGTTTCCCCGATCTTTTCGTCGCCAATGCCAACCAGGAAAACCGGCTTTATCAAAATCTTGGCAATACCAATAATTGGCTGCAGGTCAATTGCATAGCCTCGATTTCAAATGGAAGCGCCATCGGCGCACGCGTTGAAGTGCTGGCAACCATTGATGATGAACCGCTTTGGCAATATCGGGAAATCACTGCCAAAAGCGGGGGACGGGCACAGGGTAGCATGATTCCGGCGTTTGGCCTGGGCAACGCAACCGTGGCCGATTCGATTGTCATAAAATGGCCATCCGGAACCCGCAGTTTTCGCTCAAATGTAGCTGCGAATCAAATTCTTCAGATTGCAGAGCTTGATTCTGAGCCGATCGGCAGCGTCGTGGTCCAGGTCAATGATTCGGTATCGGTTGGATCTGCCGTTGTCATCAGCGCACAGCCTCCTGCCGATTTTACACCGATCACCGCAAATCTGTTTTATCGCCGCGGGGGTGGCATAAATTATTTCCAACAACCACTTACATTGGAAGGCGACACCTATTTCGGGAGCATCTCGGAAGAAGACACTGATATTCGCGGCATCGAATATTATGTGGCATTTACGGATGGATCGCGCACATTCACCTTCCCAGAACTCTTTCCGGTCGAAAATCCGGCTGTGCTCAGAACGACATTTAGCGAATTGACTCCGTCTTTTGCCCTGGCAACCGGCAGTTACCAAATGATTAGCATACCGGCAGTACTAGAGGATCAGAATCCACTGATGCAGCTCGGCGATGACTACGGAACCTATCTACCGGATTCCTGGCGTTTATTGCGTTGGGACCCGGAAATGAATACCTACAGCGAGATCCCCTTCTTAAACGCCAATTTATCGCCCGGAAATGCCTTCTGGCTGATAAAGGCGAGTGAGGAAGTGTTTGATCTTGGTGCAGGTGTCTCCGTTCCGACAAACACCAATTACACAATTACTCTGGAACCCGGCTGGAATCAGATTTCCAGCCCATTTGCCTTTCCGGTGTTGTGGGAAGATATTTTCGGATGGGAACTCGTTCAGAGACCTAATTTCTGGAATGGAGAGACATACGTTCCCGGTCAAATTGTGTTGCTTCCCTGGCAAGGATATTTCGTTTTAAATCCAAATTTGGAACCGGTGCAGCTGCAGGTGTCGCACCTGGAAGCCTCAGTGGAAATCGGCAAGAGCAATACCCGGCAATTGGCAAGCAATGAATTTCGCTTGCAATTCAGATTGGAAGGACTATCAACTCAACAAAATGACCACTATAACTATGTCGGTTTTATCGAAGGCGCAAAAGAGGGAGTCGATGTAGAAGATTATCTTGAACCACCGGCGATTACGGAGAAGATCTCTCTTGTTATCCGCGAAGGCAATAATCGCTATGCCGGGAATTTTCTATCGCCAAACAGCAACGGAGCCAGCTGGGATCTGGAAATCACTTCACCGCTGGTAGCGGAAAAGGGCCGCTTGTCGTTCGATAATCTTCGGGATCTACCAGCAAACTTCAACGTTTGGCTGCTGGACCTTGATGCCCGCCGTTCACTCGCCATCAATGGGAATCAGGCGGTGGTTGACATCCCGGCAGCAGGTGATTTGCACCGCTACCGGCTGATTATCGGCACCGAGAATTTTGCTGAAAGCGTCAACAACGATATCTCGCTCATCCCGACGGTGTTCAGCCTCGGTCAGAATTATCCAAATCCGTTTAACCCGCTCACACAAATCCCCTACGAAGTTGACCAATCGGGCAATACCACTATTGATATTTACAATGTGCTCGGTCAATTGGTGCGAACCCTGGTGGATGACTGGCGGGAACCGGGTAGCTATATCGTCGAATGGGACGGCCGGGCGGACAACGGACAACGCGTTGTCAGCGGCGTATACCTTTATCAATTGCGCCTGGGTAGCCAGGAACAGAGTCGAAAAATGATCTTTCTACAATAGGATGACAAATATGCAAAGCATGATAAGACCATCGATAATACCACAGCTGGTGTCAATTGCACTCGGGCTCTTTCTGGCATTTTTCTCCGCAAATCTATTCGCCCAGAGCAGCACCAACAGCTTCGTCTCACTTCAGTCTATTTATCAGAAGTGGACCAATGAAAACGATAATAATGTGTCACAATTCAGCATCCCGGTTTTTGCGGTTATCCCGGTCAACGAGAACTTTTCCGTCAACCTGCGTGGCACACAGGCAAATACCAGCAGTAGCGTATTCGAAGACCTAAACGGCTTCACGGACAGTCAGGCTGAATTGAACTACTTTTTGCCGGACTACAACCTGGTATTTAATCTCGGTGTTAGTCTGCCAACCGGGAAAACGGAACTTAGTCTGGAGGAATTTCTCATCTCCGGGCAGCTAAGTCTCGACTTCTACAATTTTCAGGCCTCCAATTTTGGACAAGGCCTGGGATTCGCCCCCGGTGTATCCTGGGCATACCAAGTGAACAGCAATCTGGTGTTGGGATTGGGCGCAGCATACCAGGTCAACGGCGCGTACAAGCCGCTGGAAGGAATGGCGGTTGAATATGACCCAGGCGACGAATTCCTGATGACCGTCGGTGCCGATTACCTTATCAATACAACCACCAGCATTGCTGCCGATTTTCTGTTCAATACTTATGGTGAAGACAAACTCGGCAACCTCTCGTTTTTTCAACCCGGCAATAAAATCGTCACCTCACTTCTCTTTCAGAAGTTCATCGGGTTTGATGAATTGAGCATCTCCGGTCGCTATCGCAGCAGGGGGCAAAGCCGGCTGGCTACCCTGACAGCGGAAACACCGGATAATTTTGCAGGCAAGGTTCTTTACAAGCGGCGCATCTCAAGCAGCGTCATCCTCGGTATCCTGGGAGAAGCCCGATTCTACGAGGAAGCGACCAATAACGGTAATAGCGTACAGGAATATGGTTTCGGACTGGCACCAAGATATGCCCTAAACGACAAGACAACTGTCCCGGTCCTGTTCCAATACTTCCTCGGCAATATATCAGGTGGACAAAGCTTTGACGGATTCGATCTGAGAGTCGGATTAAACTACAGTTTTTGAAAAAGGCAACGAATACTAGTTAGCGCAACAAAGGGCAAGAAATCCCGCGTACTCGTAGGGCGGGGCGCTCACTTTCGGCCGCTAGCAGCGGCCAGTTAACAGGTGATACAATTATCGGGACGGATAATTTTTATCGGCAAATCGGAGCAAACCATGAAAAGGGTTTCTTCTTTTATCTTATTGATAATACTACTATTTACAGCATCCACAATAGCCAAAGATTTCAGCGGGCGCTATATGGTCCAGTCTGATGGCGGCATCATTTATCTGACGCTCAATCATAACGGCAAGGGGCATTATAGCGGCACGCTTAACGGCAACAATGCAATGTTCCATTTAAGCGGCTCACTTAACAATAAGGTCCTCAGCGGGACAATTGGCGACGAATTAGACGGCATCCACTTTCAAGCGACACTGAATGAAGAGGAGATCCGGCTGACAATGTTTGAAGTGGATCATAATAATCGCCCGCTACCGGAAACCACCCAGCAACTGAGTTTCAGAAAAACCGGTGACATTGCTACTGATCCAAATGCAAATCAAGATAAAGCGATACGCATTAGCATAAACTACCAGCGCCTCAGCGCCAGTCAGGTTAACGATCTGCGGAAAACTTATGGCATTGAGCCGAAGCCGGGCGACTATTGGTATGACAGCAATAGCGGTCTTTATGGGGTTGTTGGTTACCCGGCATATGGATTTATGTATCCCGGACATGATTTCGGCACTCTCAATCGAGGCGCCTCAGCGGGCAATACCAATGTGCTGGTCAACGGGCGCGAATTGCCGCAGCAGGAATGGGCTGTCTGGAGCTATATGATTGGCTATTGGATTCAACCTGGCTCCTATTGGCTTGACAAAAATGGCAATGCCGGCTATCAGGGAAATCCTTTGCCGGTAATTAATCTCTATGCCGCGGCCAAACAAAATGCCTATCGCGGACGCGGCGGCAGCGGTGATAATTTCTGGTCATCCCGGTTTAGCGCCGGAAATTATGATTCCGGTAACCAACGCGGTTATGTCAGCGTGCCGGGGTATGGACCGGTGGGATACGGATTTTAGTCGAGCAGTATTAACAGGTTGTCTCACTGCTATGCCTTAATCCACCCCTAAATCCACTCAGGGTGTTGCACTTTAAAGACTTACCGTGAATTCACACGAACTTTCACTAATATGGACTGCTATTGAGATCAAATCCGGGGTTTTTAACAATTTGTGTTTATTCGTGAAGATTAGTGGTAATCTTTTTCTTTTTTGCAACACCCTGCACTACCGGGAGGAAATTCAGGAGTGGATTAAGCGCCCGTTTAAAAAATTTCCCCAACCCATTCTGTGATCGGGCCTGCCTCACTTAACCCAAAACTGCTCTTAACTTTATACAAAACTATTGAATTTTATCCGATTGGGTTTTCATGGCTGTAAGTAACATATCAACAAGCAAGGCGCGCCAGTTTACTTTGCAAAGACAAATCACCATGCTCTTGACAAGCACACTGTTCCTTTCTGTTCTGCTCTCCTGTCAATCGAGTGAGGAAAAAGCACGCCTCGACCGGAAGAATGCCATCATCTGGGAATGTGCAACCATTGCAGCCAAAGCCAGGAGCTTTTATCGCAAACCTGTCGCACTCGGTGGCGGCGGGCACTCTTTTTACGGCTTTGCTATCCCCGAAAATTTGAAGCGCACCGAGAATGCCGGATATGCCATACGAATCAAGGACAAAGACGCCATCTCAATTATTGCTACCGGCACAACATCTTCCGAGCCATCGCCGGATGCAATTCGCGTCTTCCTTAACCTGGCCCCGCCATTGTCGAATGGAGAGCTATTGATTGCGGATGAAAAGAACGACGTGCCGTTGGAAGAAATGGGCATTGGATTCCTCGGTGAAAGCAAATTTTTCTTTACCGACGCCAGCGGCGATGAAGTTGAGATCGCCGTATCAAAACAGGCACAGGCGCAGCAAGAGAATGAACGTTTTCGCGATATCAATCGTAGTGCTCTCAGCAATGAATGTGTGGCCATCGCTTCGCGAGCCCAGGCTCACTTTCGTACGCCCAAGCAGATGGGCGGCGGCAGCAACTCCTTCCTGAATTTCAAGATTCCCCGGAACATGGCGCAAACAAATTCAGGCACATTCCGTCTGGGGCAATTGGAAAAAGAGCAAGTGATGATTGTCGGTATCGGCAAAGAGATCGGCAATGACGGCGTAAAGCCGGTCGAGGTACGGGTAACCGTTACCCCCTCTGAGCTAAATACGCGGACGATCAACTAGATTCAGAAAATTTATCTTTCAAAATCCCCTCCGATATCCGCAATATTTATTAGAATGAAGCAACGGCATGATTGTCGAGTGTCGTTATCCCATTCAACTTGATTCGGCCACAAAAATTTAGCCAGCATATTCGTCCGGAAGCCAGGCATGATGCTAAGACATCTGATAGAAAAGCGAAAACGTGACCTCGGGATTCTGTATGCCACAGTTATCCTCGTTGCCATTGGTATTGCCTTCAGCATTTTCATCATTGATTTTCTTGAGCCCGATTTTCTCAAACCTGAGCTCAAATTTGACCATGATCTGGTATCTATTCGCGTAAAGGCCGTGGCAAATGACCAGAACCGCGAGAATTCGCTCAGAATGTCTACGGCAGGCCGCATTTACAAAATCCTCGAGGATATTGAAGAAATTGAATTAGAGAGCCGATATTCGTCAGTCAATACCTCAAGAGTCAAAAGTCCAAAATCGCGGAAGCAACCAGGTATCATCGTTAAGATTAAGCACAAGCAATCCGATGGCAAGGTGAAGATACGTTCAAAGATTATCGACAAGGCCAAAGGAAAACGTATCGCACACCTACCGGTTCTTCGCGGAGAATCGGAACTGTCAACAGAGCTCGTTCAGCGTGCCGCAGAACAAATTCGCATCAGTTTCGACAATTATTTTCAACCAGACTTTTTGCCGTTTGATGTAAATATCCCCAAGTTTACTGCCCATCAGACCATGGCTTTCGGCAACAAGGCCTATTATTACGGTGAAGTCGACAGTGCAATTTTCTATTACAAAAAAGCGATCCAACTCGATCCCAATTACGTCTCGGCACGCTTCAACCTGGCAACGACATATCAGCATTTGGAGAATAGTGCAGCCTGCGACTCGATGCTGGAAACTATTCGCGCGAGATGGGATCAGGTCACCCCGGTTGGTCAACATTATATCGATTGGTATCAAGCGGATATGAGCCAGCGCTATGAAGAGGCATACCACCATATTTACCTGGCACATCAGGAAATGCCGGAGGACTGGTTTAACGCATTTTTGCTCGGCATAACCGCCGTCCGAACAAATCGCCACAAAGTCGCCGATGAGACTTTTAGCGCCATGCGCATGGAAAATTCTCCAAATGGGATTCGGCAGTTGTTATGGTGGACTAGCGCATTGCATCAGTTAGGTCGCTACGAGGAAGAGCTGCACGTCGCAAACCGGGCACTCGGGCTTAAAGCGGACAAACTCGATGCATTAGCCAGCCAATTGAGAGCCCTGGCCTGCCTCGGCAGGCTAAAGCAGCTGAAAGGGGGTATTGAAAAGATGAAAACACTGAAGCCGGATACGCGTTTGACCGTTGGCCAGGCTTTGCGATTCACCGCGGAGGAGGTGCGCTATCACGGGCACCGCGAACTTGCGGATTCATTGTTCCAGAACATCCTTTCATGGCATGCCAAGCAACCCAAGACCAATGCAAACAGCATTGATCACGCCCTGACACTCTACAGCGACGGGCAATGGTCAGCAGCAGCAAAACGTCTGGCTAAATTGCATGACCAGAACAAAAGCAACCTGGCTGTAGTTGGACATTTAGGGCTGGCAGCTTTGCGGCTCGGCGATAGTAAAACTGCAGAAATGGCAACTGCAAAATTGACCAATTGGCAGCAAGCCGAGGCATACGGTGAGCAGTTTCACTATCTGGCGAAAATGGCGGCCCTATCCGGCAAGAAAAAGGAAGCTGTAGACTTGCTTCAGAAATCGATTGATTCCGGTCAGATCTATCGACTCGGGATTCATCGCGATATCGATCTTATATCGCTAAGCGATTATCAGCCCTTCAAGAAGTTTGTGGCGCCACGAGAGTAAGCGGCACTATTCCCATTCCCCTCGTTGAGAAATTCCTCGAATTTTCGTAACCTCCCTTCATAGCCGGTCGCTGGACCTTCCGGCAAATTACCCGTCCTGACAAGATGAGTATCTATTCACCGCAACGACCCGGAGCTGATTTAGAATGAAATTCCTGTCGCTATTCTGCTTATGCTTAATGCTGATGTTCTGCAATGGTAATTCACAAGACGTGGATTCTACCAATACCATGACTGTCGATGCAGCCTTGTTTGAATCCCTGAAACAACCATTTAACATCAAGAGTTACTTCTTGCTCTTGCCCGATGCAGCATTTGAAAGCGCCGCGCCGCAAGGCTCCTGGGGATTATTGCCATTTTTGCCGGAAAAGCGGCAGAATTTACTTGAGACTGGTATCGTTGACAGCACGCTGTGGCGACTGGATACCCTGGATTACCGCAATGGCTATATCAAATTCCACAGCGACACCGACGGGTTTAGTTATACCTACGAGATCACCTACTTCCAGCAATCAGATGGGCGGCGCATGGTTGCAGTGGCGATTCATGAATCGGATATGTGTTGCGAAACCACCGACTTTGCCTTTTATCGCCTCGAAGATCGCCAATGGCGCGAAATCACCACGGAAGTCATCCCGGAGCTAACGCTCAGCGACTTCCTGAGCTCCGAAGCAGATCTCAGCGAATTCTCATACGAGTTTGTTCAAAAGCCGCCAATGAAAATAGAGCTGCCGCAGCGCGGAAAAAATCTGAAGGTGATTCTCTCTACCGAGACCTTCGACGAATTTCGCGATGTCGGTGAGGCGGAAGATTTTTGGCCCATTTTTGATGAGTATCTGAAGCGCACAGAACTGACGCTATATTGGGCTGACGGCCCGTTTTCAAAAGTGCAGAAGTAAAGATGGTCACATCTCAGTTGAATTCAGATGCCATCCCCTCTATCTCCCCCCGGGGGAGATAGAGGGGGGATCTTGCACTACGACATATGGATCGCACACGGATTCGCGGGAGGAAACATGCAGCACATTTCAGAGAAGGATCGAAAACGACTTCGCACCATCAACCTTTTGCTTAGCGATATTCTAAACGCAAACGATGCGGCTGATCGTATTCCCAACTTCGATCACCAGGGCGTCGTCTCCGGCATCGAAGCCAAAATCACAGTAGAAGTCAAGGCACTGTCTGAGGAAACACGCCAGCTAAATCCGGCATTGTTTAAGGAATTGCTGGGTGACCGTTATTGGTATGCAGCCAGCCAGCCTCAACGTAAGATCGAGGCTCTGTTGGCATCCAAGCCAACAAAAGCAGCGGTCAAAAAAACCGCTGCCCCTCCCCCGCCAAAAACAGTTCAGGAGAAACCGCATAAACAGCCATCGCAAACCAATAGCAGGTATCAATCATTTGACCACAGCGGTAAGACAGCAGTGCTTGCCGGCAAATTCGAATTTGGGGAGCGTGAAGATCTGGGCTATTACCTTGAAAAATTGGAAGTCGACATCGCGGATGAGTTGTCAAATGATGTTGACATACTAATTGTCGGCGAGGAGACTGATGAAGAAGTGGCTAAGGCTGGAGAAATGGGCATTTCAGCCATCAGCGAAAAAGAGATTCTGAATTTCCCGACCAACCTTCCGGAAACGTTGCCCGCATGGATCCAAAGTATCATTGATGCAAATCTGGATATTACTGTGTTTTCGAATGAGGGTGATGGTTTTCAAGAAATTATCGACATCGAAACCGACAAAGAGAATGGCAAGGATGCTCTGCTGGCCTGGGCACGCCGCCACGGGAGACTGCGGATGCACTTAACGGTAGCAAATTATAGCTACCCGGATAGTGCGCTTGCAGATACAGTTGACGGTTTTGAATCGCTTCTGATGATGGCCCAGAATCCGGGATACTACCGATTTTACAAGCCGGATTTCTTCGCCTGGGAATTCTATGCTTCCGGCGAGGGAACCTATATCTCCGGTGCTTCACTAATGAACACCGTGACGCATTTTGTCGAAAGCCCACTGGTTATGCTCATTCAGGACAAGCCCATCGAAAACAGCGTCGACGCCTGGCACCTGGTCGGCGGAATCGACAAAAAGACCAAGCGCCTGGTTGGCTTTATGATACATAGGGTTTGGACGTAATTATTCCCGGTACCACTGCATGATATATTCCGGCGGTGTCGGCTCCGTTTTCCAGTCGACCTTTTTATCACCGCTGCTGAAATCCCAGCGGAAAAGCCATTGTACACCAGCGGGCCCCACATATTTGTCCTCGCGGGCATAGGCAGGATCTTCAAGGGCTTCCCCTTGCGAAATAAATTGATATCCGCGTTTTATCATCATATCAACCATTTCATCCATGTAGTCGGCATTGATCTCGTTAGCGTGCAACAGCAGGGTATGCTTCATATCGTAGCCAAGAATTTGTCGAGAAGCAGATTCGAAGAACTCGAACATTTGCTCGGTGAATTCCAGGTAGGCCCTGGCGGTTTTTTCCATGCGTTCCTGATTCCCGGCTTGCAGGGCTTTCCGGTAGATCTGAGCATATACATAGTCCCAATTCTCGATGGTCACCGGCGAAATAATGTAATTACGCTTCGCCAGGAATTCCTCAAAAGCCAACTTGACATCCATTGTCAAACCGGTACGCAAAAAGGGATGGCGAAAATACTTCAGACTATCCCCGACCTCTTCCAGGAGCATACGGGTTACGGTCTCTCCGCGAATGACATCATCCTGATAGTCTTGCAATGGAATTCGGGTAATTGAGGGATGTGAGAAGGTATGATTACCGAGCTCCATCCCGGCATCCAGCCACATTCGAAGGATATCAATGCGTTCATCCACAGTATCCTTGCGATAGAGCTTCTCTTCATTCACAAAGCCCAGTGCCTTGATATTATGCGCCTTCAACACACCAAGCAATTTTTCGGTCATCTTCCGGGTTCGCTCCACATCAACTTGCGACGCGCCAAGCGGTAAATCATCGAAGGTAATAGCAATATAACGCGTCGTTGTGATTGTGTTTTCCTCAGCCAAAAGGATACTGAAAAACATGAGCGGTATCAGGAGCATGGAAATGAACCGGTAGCTGGCAAAATTCACGTGAATACCTCGTCGATAGAATTTGAATTATGATTTGTTTGTCGGATATTTGAGCAGCTAGCAACGCTACCGAAGTTATGTAAGCCGTAATAGATTTCAAAAGACAATCCGAACACTTCCGCCGAATATGGGGACCAGGAATGAAAAAAACGCTTCTAACCCTTCTCATCTTAGTTGCCATCCTGGCTCTTGTTCTGTTATTCCGCGCTATCACCTACAGCGAGCCCCCGCCGACAGTCGCAACGACTTCTTCGGCACTTTCACTGGCGACTGAGGACGCACCGGCGCGACTTGCTCAGGCCGTTCGCTATCCGACCGTGTCAAATGCCGATACGGCATGGGTGGACAAGGCAGTGTTTGGGGCATTTCATGCCTTCTTACGCGAAGCATTTCCGCTGGTTCATGAAGAGCTCAAACTGGAAGTGATTAATGGTTTGTCGTTGCTATACAAATGGGAGGGCAAGGACGCTTCACTAAGGCCAGGATTAATGCTTGCTCACCAGGATGTTGTGCCGGTGAATGATGCAAGTCGCGACGAGTGGGATTTTCCGCCATTCAGCGGAGAAATTTCCAACGGCTTTATCCAGGGGCGCGGCACCCTCGATGACAAGATGTGCCTCATGGGCATCCTGGAAGCAACGGAGATGCTGCTGGCAGATGGTGTACAACCGCAACGCACGCTCTACCTGGGATTTGGTCATGATGAAGAAGTCGGCGGCGCATTCGGCGCGGTAGCAATGGCCAGCATGTTTGCAGAACAGAATATTCGTCTGGCATTTGTCCTGGATGAAGGGAGCGCCGTGGTCGAGAATGTTGTTCCCGGCATAGAAGAACCATTTGCCTTGATCGGCATTTCCGAGAAAGGATATATCAGCGTTGAAATGACAGTACAAGGCACCGGTGGTCATTCATCGATGCCACCGCCACTCACAGCGGTAGGCCGATTAAGCAGAGCGATAACCCGTCTGCAGGAGAATCCCTTTCCGGCAAATTTAGCTTATGTTGAACCGCTGTTTCGCAAATTGGGTGATCAATTGCCGTTTAGCCAGCGGCTTGTTTTAGGCAATCTGTGGCTGCTGGAACCGGTCATGGTTGGGGCCCTCAGTCAAACCGCTAGTCTTAACGCCAATATCCGTACCACCACCGCACCGACCATGTTTTCAAGCGGGATTAAAGACAATGTTCTACCGGACAAAGCCAGCGCGGTTGTCAACTTCAGAATTTTGCCAGGCGAGACATCCGACGACGTCATCAATTACGTCCGGCAGATTGTTGACGACCCTTCGGTGACCGTTACCCGGCACGGAGTTGCCGAGGAACCGGCCCCGGTTTCCAACAGCGACTCTGAAACCTTTCATGCCATCAGCACGACGCTTCGCACAGTCTTTTCAGCACCGCAGATGGTGGTGTCTCCATCACTGGTGGTTGCCGCCACAGACAGCCGCCACTTCGCAGAAGTTGCAGATGATATCTATCGCTTTTCGCCAATGCTGCTCAACGGCGATGATCTGAAAAGAATTCATGGCGTGAACGAGCGGATTGCCGTCGATAACTACCGGCGCATGATTGAATTCTATTATCGATTCATGGGCAAATAAGACCGGTACGCAACTCCGCTGCGTACCGAGAGTAATGGCATCCGATCTTCCCGCGGCAGAGCTTCGTGACAAGATCCGGTATGCGGCTCTGCCGCGCGACCAATTCCGACTATAGCGGCACCACCCCACCGTACTTGATTCCGGTCAGATAGGCCATATCGCGATTGAATGTCGTAAGATCATCCTGGCAGAATTGATTCAAATGATCATGCGAACAGGCACGCGCCATCACCTGCATCAATTCAACTGTAGCCTCAAAGAAGCGTTTTAGTCGTAAGGCAGACAGTTGAATGTCGAGCCGCTTACGCAAATGCTCCTGCTGAGTGGCAATCCCTACCGGGCAGTTATTGGTGTGACAGGCACGCATCGCTTGACAGCCGATGGCCTGAATGGCGGCATTGGATACGGCAATTGCATCGGCACCCAGTGCCAATGCCTTGATGAAATCCGCAGCAGTACGCAACCCGCCGGTGATGACCAGTGAAATATCCTGGCGTCCGCGACGGTCCAAATGCTTTCTCGCACGCGCCAAGGCGGGAATGGTAGGCACTGAAATGTGATCACGGAAAATGAGCGGTGCAGCACCGGTTGCGCCACCGCGGCCATCGAGTATAATGTAGTCGACGCCAACGCGGATGGCCGCATCAATATCTTCTTCGATATGGTTGGCAGAGAGCTTATAGCCAATAGGAATACCACCGGTAAAGTCACGAATCTCATCGGAAAAGTCACACAGATCATCTTCAGACGTTAAATCGGTAAAGCGTGGCGGTGAAATGGCTGCTGTGCCTTCCGCAATCTTCCGCACCTGGCTGATCTTACCGATGTTCTTATGACCCGGCAGGTGACCGCCGGTGCCGGTTTTTGCGCCCTGTCCACCTTTAAAGTGGAAGGCCTGCACCTTCGACATCAACTCCAATTCGTAGCCAAATTTGGCTGAGGCCAATTCGTAGAAGTAGCGGCTATTCTCTTCCTGCTCTTCAGGCAGCATACCCCCTTCTCCCGAACAAATACCGGTGCCGGCCATTTCTGCGCCGCGCGCCAGGGCGATCTTTGATTCTTCTGATAGCGCACCAAAGCTCATGTCCGATACGAAAAGCGGAATTTTCAGGGTAAGCGGCTTCTTTGCATTCGGACCAATGACCACTTCTGTGCCAACCTCCTTATCCTCAAGATGCGGCAGGCGGGCCAACTGTGCCGGAAGGATCTGGATATCATCCCATTTCGGTAAGAGATGAGAACCAACTCCCATGGAGGAAACCGGCCCGTGATGCCCGTCCAGTTCCAGTCCATGTTTTGCAAAACGGTGAATTTCAGCGGTTTTCGGTTCTGCCTCATCTCCGTGCGTTGCCTCGTAAAGCCCCAGGTAGCCATCCCGATCAATGGCCATTGGCGAATCGGCTTCAAATTCTTCAATCTCAGCCTCATCAATCCATACCTTGCCATTTTCAACCACTGCCGTGAATTTGTGCAGTACCTCGTGATTATTGTATTCACTGATGCCGCTATCGAGGCGATAGTCCCAGTCATGCACGCCGCAAATCAGGTTATTACCGCGAACGTGGCCATCTGCCATCAACGCCCCACGATGCAAGCAGCGTCCAAAAAGTACCGATACCTCATCATCATAGCGAACAAGCACCAAATCTGTATCCCGAACCAGGGCATAGGCAGGTTTTCGGTCTTCAAGGGCATCCCATTTGTAAATAGCGATCTTTTTTTTCATAGTCTCTCCGAGCGATGAAGTGATAGGTGTTAGGTGTGAGTTGATAGTACGGATCGGGCTTTAGAATCTCCAAATTCCAACAGGAAAAATTCCAAATCACAAAACCCAAATTCCAAAGCCCTCACGACAAATCTACTCTTTCTGCGATAGCTCCTGACTTTTGCAAATTTCCTGTTGGAATTTTTCCTGTTGGAATTTGGTATTTATTTTTTCAATCCTTCAATGTATTTCAACGCTTCTTGCATAAATGCCGCAACCCGTTCCCCCTGTCCGGCAGCAGCTTCCGTCGCCACAAAGTTCTCTGCTGTTAGGACTGCGCCGAACCAATGTTCGGTATTCCAGATACCACCACTCGGCAATTGCGGCAAATCCAGGGTCCCTGGATCCGGATAAGGCCAGGGGGTAATATACACATAAGGCTGCGTGTATCCACTATCCCCCGGTGAGAGGCCAATACCAATCGTCCCGGCTTTCTCGGGATCCGGGTCAGATTTTGTGGTAATCAGCGTAGCAATATCAAAATGATGTGGCCAGCAGCGGACTGCCGAGGCATTTGCAAAACGGTCGCGGACCGCTTCCAGGATAAGGTGAAAATTTGCGTAATAGCGGGTGAATTCACTAAATCGATCACTATCGCTGGCATCATATGCAGCACCTGAAGCGACGACGTGTGCCGGCATTTCTTCATCATAGGGCATCTTCAATGTCAGTGATGAAGTATCATTGTCATACGCCTCGAGCTGTGCGCTTAGCCAGAACAATGCTTCCGTTTGCGTGTGGCCATGCAGCGCATATTCTCGTAATTGTTCTCCATTTTCATCATATAAAAGTAAGGTCAGATCTGCCAGCCGGATCCCCACGCGTACTGCTTGCGCTCCTTGCAAAATTCCGCTGCAAAGGCTGGCAGTATCCGGCACCCACTCCAGGTTGGTGTGGCTGTCGTCTTCCTTTGCAGCGAGCATATAGCGGCCAACAGCGGAAGGTAATTGCACCGCATGATGTAGCTGAGCACGCGTATCAGCCAGAGAAGGCATATCCGTAATGTGAAGGGATTGCCATTCTGACAAAGCGGAATTGATATTGCTCATTTTCAATTACCTCACTTTCTATTATATACTACGAATTCGAAAGCCGGATGATCTTCTCGTTTGCTGACGCGCCACTGAGCTTCGTCAAATTCCGGGAAATAGGTATCTCCGGTAAATTCACCCTTGATGAAAGACAAATACATCGTATCTGCCAGGGGAATGGTTTGCTTGTAAATGCTGCCACCACCGGCACTGAAAACCGTTTTACCAAGTTTCTTTACGTGTTCTACAGCGGTTTTCAGATCGGAAAAAACCACTGCATTGGGGAGTTTGCTTGCGGAGCGGCTAATAACAATATTGTTGGTGGTTGTGAGGTCAGGGCCAAAGATCTCGAATGAACGTCGTCCCATAATGATACTCTGACCGTCGACAAAATTGAGGAACTGCTGATATTCTTCGGGAACATTCCAGGGCATGCCATCGCCGCTGCCGATGACCCGACTGTAAGACATTGCAGAAATGATAATCATAGGCACATCTAGTTTTCTTGAGAAATATGACCTGAATTTGCAATAATGGAAACAACCATGCTGCGACACCAATGTCAATGAATATCGCCAGAGTTGCAATTGTAGCGTAGAATAATTATTTTCGGCATGCGATAAAAACGTCGATCACCGCAAATGAGAGAGTAGCTATCGCATTTTGAATGGGGCCGGTTTATGACAGCTAAACATTGGATGCTATACGGTGCAAATGGTTACACCGGGGAATTGATCGCCCGTAAAGCCGTTTCGCTTGGCCTGAAACCGATTTTGGCCGGGCGTTCCAGCGACAAGATCGGCCTTCTCGCCGAGGAGCTGGATTTGAAATACCGGATCTTTGCCCTCGATAGCGTAGAGAAGGCTGCGGTTCAGCTGGGAGATATTGACGTACTTCTACATTGCGCCGGTCCATTTTCAGCAACGGGCCCGCCAATGATCGCTGCATGCCTGAAGAGTCATAGCCACTACCTGGATATCACCGGCGAAATCGATATCTTCGAACATGCATATTCCCGGCACCGGGATGCTCGCAAAAGTGAAGTGGTGCTCTGTCCCGGCGTGGGCTTCGATGTCATCCCGACTGACTGTCTCGCGTCGCTGCTAAAGACCATTATGCCCCGCGCAAAGAAGCTAACGCTTGGTTTCGACAGCCGCAGCAGCATGAGCACCGGCACTGCGCGAACCTCTGTGGAAGGCCTGGCCGGTGGCGGACGAATCCGTCAGGACGGGCAAATAAAGCAGGTACCGCTGGCCCACACAACCCGGCGAATCAATTTCGGCAATGGCGAGAAACTCGCGATCCCGATTCCATGGGGAGACGTCTCTACCGCATTTCACACAACCGGTATACCGAATATCGAAGTATATGTGCCGGCGCCAACAACAAGCACGCTGAAACTTCGGCTCTTTCGTTACGTTCGCCCGCTGATGTTATTGCCCGGTATCAGGCGTTTTCTGAAATATCAAATAGGCAAGCAGGTCAAAGGGCCTGATTCTGAAACACGCGCGGCAACAGATACCTGGGTTTGGGGAGAAGTGATTGACAGAGAAGGTACAAAGCGCGAAGCCCGTTTCAAGACCGCCAATGGGTATGATGTGACCGTCGATGGGTCCATCGGCGCTGTGCAAAAATTGCTGGATGATCCCCCGGAAACCGGCGGGTATTATACGCCATCGCAGCTGCTTGGGCATCATTTTGCCGGTGATTTACCCGGCTCCAGCGAAATTGAGCTTATCCAAGGTTCGTCAACAGAGGTGCTATTGTGACATCATTTGAACCCCACTATAAAGCTGCCCGTGCATTGTTTCTTGAACAACGGCATGGGGTATTGTCCACAATCTCCAAGGCCGTTTCCGGATATCCTTTCGGCTCCGTGGTGCCCTATTCCGTTGATCAGAGCGGCAGCCCGATTATCCTGATCAGTGATATTGCCCAGCACACAAAAAACATTATGGCAGATGGCCGTGTATCTCTAACAATACTCGATCACTCATCGGATGACCTGCAGGCCAATGCCCGCCTCACTTTGCTTGCGCAGGCTTTTCCGCCGATCATGATGAAGGATGAAATCGCTGATCGCTACTATCGCTATTTCCCTGATGCGAAAGACTATCACAAATCGCACGATTTCCGTTTCTTCCGCCTGAACCTGGAAAAAATTCGCTATATCGGCGGATTTGGTGAAATTCATTGGTTAAAAGCCAAGGCATTCAGCAATGAGAATCCGTTTGAAAATGATGAAGAACTTCGCGTGGTTAATCATATGAACGAGGACCACCAAAAAGCCCTGCGTCATTATTTGCGAGCCTTTAAGGATGTCACCGTTGGCGAAGACAGTTCCGTGACAATGACCGGGATCGATGCGGAAGGTTTCGATGTCCGCAACGGGGCGCGCCACTATCGATTCAATTTCGATGAGCCGGTTGAGACCGGCCAGCAAGCGAGAGAAGCCCTGGTTAAGATGGCCCGGTCCGGAAGTGCAGCATCTTGAGTGAACACCCGGCGCAGTGGATCTATATTCTGCATTGCCAAAGGAATCGCCTCTATACCGGCTTTACAACCGATATGATCAAGCGTTATCGCTCCCACCTAGACGGCACCGGCAAAGCTAAATTTACCCGCAGCTTCAAACCCCTGAAAATTGCCCAATGCTGGCGCCTGGAAAATGCAGAGCGCGGCACCGCGCTGAAAGTTGAAGCATTCATCAAGAAGCAACATCGCAGGACAAAAGCCGGATTTATTCAAGAACCGGAGTCGCTTGCCGTTGCTTTCGAACGCACCATAGACATTAGCGTCACGCTGGTGCCGGAAGATATTGCCGCCCTCGAACAAAAGGCTCGGGAAAGCCCAAAAAGATGAACCCATTAAGTCCTTTTAGTCTTTTTACTTACTCATTCATCCGTGTGGATTGTCATTTATCCGTGGAAATCTGTGTGTCAAAGGTTTAGCTTTTCATCTTCGATGCTTTTCTAGCACGTCATTCCAAAATTTCGCGTGCATTCGCGTTCCTATTTTATCTCCTAACTCTCAAAAGCAACAAAACGCTCAATACTCCGGTAAATATAAGCGCAGTCCTCAATCAGCCAGCGCTGTTCTTTTGCCAGCAGAACAAGGAGTTCATAGTGACAATATCAGATACGACAGCACCTCGTTTTCACTGGGGAATGGTCATCCTGGCAGCTTTTGCCATCATCATGATGATGATTGTCACCCATTCTTTATTCGTTGCCGCCTATTCGTATTTCACGATGCCTGATAAAGGAGAAGGGTTTTATATCGAATTTGCGCGGGAGACCAGCACGGCCTTTGCGGTGATTCTTGGGCCGATTATCGGATATGTTGTTGGGCATACAGTTGCAGGACAGTCAAAAAGCAGGCCGCTTATGCATATTCTCACAACCTGTTTTCTGTATTTGGTGGTCAACTTCGCGATGGTTTACCTCTCCGGAAATGGCGCACTGATTTCCACGAGTGGATTCCTGGTGGTGCAGATACTTGTTCTCATTGGCATCATAAGCGGCGGAGCAACCTACATCAGCAGTTTGCAAACCGAAGAAGACTATTAACGTCCCAAGTCGTTATTCAGCCAGAGCGCCGCGAGGCCAATCATATTCCATATAATAGGCAGTTTTTTCCGCCATTTCTTTTCCATATAGTCGCTGGACAATATGAAAGGACATGTCGATACCAGCTGAAATTCCGGCCGAAAGCACCACATCGCCGTTATCAGCCATTCGTTGACGCACAACGGTAGTGTTTGGCGCAACTTCCTCAAGTAAATCCAGTGCATCCTTATGGGTGGTAGCTGTGAGGCCTTCAAGCAGTCCGGCACGCGCCAGCATTAGCGCCCCGGTGCAAACAGACAGAAGCAACTGTGCCTTTGCGGCGGTTTCCCTTATCCAGCTGAGCAGTACTTCGTTATTCATCTCCCGCCGAGTGCCAAATCCGCCGGGAACCAGCAAGATATCGGGCTTAGGACAATTATTTATGGTGTAGGCGGGATTGATGCTGAGCTTATTTCGGGCGTAGATCTGGCCACTTGCTTCGGCAACGGTATATACGTCAAATAAATCCAGTTTCTCTCGCTTTCCAGCCACTGAGAAAACCTCGAAGGGCCCGCAGAAGTCAAGCACTTCCACCTCGTCAAAAATAAGAATTGCCAGGCGATAAGGACGATCCATAGGTTGATGCTCCGTAAGCAAGTTCGAAGAAATGGTCACCAAAGTTCAACAAGAAATATTTCAGAACCCAACAAAAAAATATCCAAAGTTTGGAATTTTTCCTGTTGGAATTTGGGATTTACGCTTGAAATACACAGTCAAACCAAGTCAGCAATCATTCACATCTACAGCTTAAACTGCTGCGGAATGGCATTCGTTTCCTTTACGCCGCCTTCCTTCTTGACAATTTTCTGCAGCGATTTGCCAAGCTTCTTATTGTCGACGGAGCGGCTTTGCCAAACAATCTCGAAATAAGGATTCAGGAATTGATCTGGTAGCAACACGCTCTTGCTAAACAGGATGTAATTCTTTTTACGGGGCTTCAATCCGTGATATGGTTCGAGACTTTTCAAGCAATAGTAGACATATTCTGTGCAAGACAAGTCATTAAAATTGCTAAAGTTAAACTGAAAGTCATATGATTCACCGAGCTTTTCCAGGGCTGCCTGAAAGACCAGTGGGAATACCGTATCGTAGGACAAGGTTTTACCATCAAGAAGTTGTTTGGCAATATCCGTCTCGCCTTGATTCAGGTATTTGTAGTTAACCTTCGGATCATTCGGATGTGCGCGTAACTCCGCATGGGGACGAAGAATGATCATATGATCACAGCGGCAAAAGTTGAGGACATCTTCCATAAATACGCCTTCCGCCATAGCATGTGCCACCATCTGCTTGCCGGTCCGGAAATAATCATGTCCCTTCTCGCTGCGCAGATGCATACGATCCTCTTCCGTCACTTCCCCCAGATAGAGTCCGGCATGGCTAAAATAGCCGGGAATAAAATAGCCGTCCAGGTAGTTGATATAGCCGCGAATCAGAATATCACCCGGTTTTACGTGGTGGATAACCTCGCGAACATCTTCACCCTTGACGCGGTACCCCCGGGGTGAGTAAAGCAGGAATAGTGGGAAAGGAAAAATCTTGATGTCGCCGAAGATTTTCAAAAAGCCGTTTGTAAACCAACGGAATGCGCGTGATAGCCACTTCATATTTGCCTTTCTTCAATGGTTGGAAAACCAATGTAAGGGTGAAGAGCCATCTACAACGTTGACTCCGTCACAAACCGGCGCGCAGCGCTACTGCGCACCGGATCATGCTTATTTCAACATCTTAAGCTGCTTGTATTTGGCTTGATACTTTTCATAAAGCTGAGTATGGCGGCTATTCAGGTCGATTTTTCGCCCCTGAATAAACTGCATCTCAACCTGATTCATAATTTCCAGCGGATCACCGCTGCAAACGATGAGCGTGGCATCTTTCCCGATTTCCAGCGAACCAACCTGCTTGTCGATACCAAGGATCTGTGCAGGGTAGAGAGTAACGGATTTTAGCGCCTCGCTCTTTGGCAGGCCGTACGCAGCGGCAGTTCCTGCCTGAAAAGGAATGTTGCGGATGTGCGCGGCTGCAAAAGGACTACCCGAACTGGCAATACAGAAAGTGACACCAGCTTCGCTCAAGCGCTTGGGCGCCGTGAAAGGGGTATCGTAGTCTTCCCAGCGGCGGCGGGGTAACGTATGGGTGCCGGTAAGAATGACCGGAATCTTGCGTTGCGCCAGTTCGCCGGCAACCCGGCAAGCATCCGCAGTGCTAACCAGGATCATCTTCAGATTTTCCTGTGCTGTCCAATCGAGAGCTGCCTGAATTTGACGAACTTCATTGGCATGAATATACAGGGGTACCGAGCCATCCAGAACCGGCACCATCGCCTCCAGGCGCGTGTTGTGGCGATGATCCTTACCATTTTTGCGAGCATGATGGTAGGCGCGCGCTTCTGCCAGAAACTGGTCCAGCTCTGCCAGATTCTTGTCCCGTTCCTTCAGCTGTTCTTCAGCGCTCTTGGTCATCCACCAGGCTGTAGACACACCCATACGCGGCCAGTTGAGATGAACGCCGGACGGGCCTTTGAGAGTGGTGGTTTCATATGTCCAGCCATCCATCATCATAACCGAAGAGGTGCCGGAAATAACGCCACCAAGCGGCACGCTTTGGATAATACCGATACCGTTGGCCCGGCTCACCGGGATCAACTCACTATCGGTATTATAGGCAATCGCAGAGCGGACTTCCGGCTTGAAATCGCCAACCTCGGAATAGTCGCGCGTCGCTCGGACGGCATTGACCTCAACCAGACCAATGCTGGTATTGGCAACAATTAAGGATGGGTAAATATGTTTGCCGGCAACATCGATTGATTCAGTTCCGGCCGGTAAATTCACGGAAGTACCGATGGCTGTTATTTTCCCATCAACAAACAGAATGGTGCCATTTTCGATGACATCGCCGCTAACAGTGTGGACCGTGCCGCCGACCAGGGCAATGGGGTGATCCTGCGGCGGGGCCGGCACCTGGTCCGAAGCCAGCAGGAATGCCGGCATCAGCGCCAGCACAATGTATAATAATATTTGAATTCGCATGATTATCTCCTGACTTCGTTTAGCGTGCCATGTCCATGATCCTGATGCTCATCATGATCATGATGTCCGTCATCGCCGTGACCGCCATGATCATGATCTCCGTGATCGCGACAGGAATGATGACTATCGTAGATTCTACCGCTGCTGCCCTTCATGCCTTTTCCTCCCCCACTGCCGTCTCCGGTAGCCAGGTATTTTTGAATCAGGCGGGCGCGTTCCGTGCGAATCTCATCGCGCATGGCAATGTCATCCTGGCGATCAAAGTATTTGGCGCCTTCGATCCAGGTTTGCTCACACATAGTATAGGTTGATAGCGGATCTCCGCTCCAAACGACAAAGTCGCCATCCTTCCCGACTTCCAGCGAACCGACTTGTTTGTCAATTCCCAGCTGATAGGCCGGATTGATCGTAACAAATTTCAAGGCATCTACTGGAGCCACACCGCCGTATCGGACAGCTTTGGCAGCTTCGGTGTTCATCCGCCGAGCCAATTCGTTGCTATCGGAGTTGAAGGACACGTTGACGCCAACATCGTGCATTAAGGCACCATTGTGAGGTATGGCATCGTATACTTCGAATTTATATGCCCACCAATCGGAAAAGGTTGAAGCACCAAAATCGAGCTTCGAAAGTTCTTCCGCAACTTTATAGCCTTCCAACACATGTTGAAAAGTGGCAATCTTGAAACCGAACTCCTGCGCCACTCGAGTCAACATCAGGATCTCATCCTGACGATAGGAGTGGCAGTGTATCAGGCGCTTACCTTCAAGGATTTCCACCAGCGCCTCCAGCTCAAGATCACGGCGCGGTGCAGCAACGCCTTTCTTTTTCTTGCCGGCATTGTATTTTTGCCAGGCATCGCGATATTCGCGTGCCGCCTGAAAGCGATCACGAATAATCGTCTCAACGCCCATGCGTGTTTGCGGATAGCGGGTAGTGAACTTGTCACCCCAATTCGCCTGCTTAACGTTTTCTCCCAAAGCAAACTTGATCCCTTCGGGAGCGCCGGCAATTTTCATTTCTTCCGGCAAGGATCCCCAACGCAGCTTGATCACCGCATTTTGCCCACCAATCGGATTGGCAGATCCATGCAGCAAGTTGGAGGCAGTAAGGCCACCAGCCAGTTCGCGATAGAAAGCGATCGAATAGCTATTGATGACGTCGCCGATACGCACTTCGCTGGTAACCGCCTGCTGACTTTCATTCACGCCACGCTCAATACCGGAGTGCGAATGGGCGTCAATCAGGCCGGGTGTTACATGCTTGCCCTTGGCATCGATAACCGTTGCGCCACCCGGCGCGTATAGTCCTGCCCTGATTTTGGCAATTTTACCATTGGAGATCAGCATATCGGCGTCTTCCAGAATGCCGTCCGGTCCTGAAGTCCAGATAGTGGCATTCTTCACCAGAATATGCTTCTGCATCTGTGGTTTTCCGCTGCGTCCAAAAGCACCGTGATACACAATTGGGATGTCTCCCATTTTATCTTCTGCCTTGGCTGCTTCTTTCTTTTCGGATTTTTTATCTGCCATTGTTTCTTTGAAAGTCGCTTCCCATAGAAAGGCCGTGCCGTCTGCCAGCTCACCAGCCCCATGCATACTGCCGTCACGAATACTTCCCGAGAGCCGGATTTTGCCGCTCATATCGAGGCTGTCGCCGGCAAAAAGCAGGGTGAGCCGTTTGTTTGAGATGCTGGCTTTATCAGCCTTGACTTTATGATCCCCTTTCAGAAGGGTCACTTTCGGCTTGTCCGTACCGGTGATTTCCAGGGGAATCGTGCGGGTAACACCATCATGCTGATTCATACGCAAATCCCACTTGCCGCTAATGTCCGTCGACGGTTTTTTGAGTTCATAGCGCTTGCCGTCAATCCATAGGTCCAGCTTGTCGCTACCCTTTTCGAAGAGCGCCTTGCTGGTCACCAGGAGATGCGCCCGCTTGCCTTTCTCTATTGTGCCCAGAGCTGAGCCAACACCCAGAATCTTGGCCGGCGTGGTTGTCAACGCCGCAAGAGCGTCATCCGCCGACAGGCCATGCTCAATGGCTTTTTGAATCTGTTTATGGAAGTTTTGCTTCTTGTCGAGACCGCTTCGCGTAAGGGCAAATGGAATACCAGCAGCTGCCAATCGTGCGGGATTATGCGGTGCTTGCTCCCAATGCTGAAGATGCATCAAGCTGACGTTGATGGCATTTTCCGGCGCAGTTAAATCAATATCGTGCGGAAAATTCAGCGGCAGGATAACCACTGCCCGGCTCTTCTTCAAGGTCTCCAGCTGACGATATTCGTGTCCACTCCCCTTCAACATTGGCTTAAATCCAAATTCGTCGCGCAGTTTCATGACCCTCAGAAGGTCCAGATCATTGCCGATCGCGGTCACCAGCAGCTGCCGTCCATTGATAACGCTCTGCAGCGCGGCCAGCGCATCATTGGCCTCTGGTGGCAAACCGGCGCTCGATGCCGCATAAGCGCTGGTGGCGCCGCCGTACCATTGCGCATCATAGAGAGTTTGACGAATCAGAGCAATTGATCCCATTAGAGAGCCTGGATAGCGTCCGCCACCGCTTTCAAAGGCCAGGTGCTGTGCGACGTCGCGGTTAAGAATGCGCTCATGAATATCGCCGTCACCGAGGGTGACCACAGCGCTGCTACCGCGAAAAATGCCTTTGGCAGGCACCAACCAGGCGCTCGTGAATCCCATTTTTCGAGACGAAGCAAGATCTTTACCTGATGCGCTATACAACTCGAGCACGCTTTTTTCCGGATGCACGCGATCATTCCAATAGCTGGGGGCAGCGGCACTGCCACTTTTCTTGTCACTGCCCTTCCCCTTGTCGGCGGCCTTGGTCTCGGCATACACATCGATTAATCCGGCATAGATCATTTTGCCGCTATAATCCCACTGCCGGGCATCTGCCGGAATGGAAACATTTTTTCCTACATTCTCAATAATGCCGTCGCGAATAATGACAGTACCATTTTCAATCACGCGACCGGGTGCCTGGACAATTGTGGCATTGGTCAGTGCGTGAACAGACGGACGCTCATCGTGTAATCCTTCGACAGGCTTGGTTTGAGCAAATAGTAGCCCGCAGCCAAATACCGTTAATAACACGAAAAATGTCCCGCCGCGAAAACGCCTTAGCATCGGGCGAAAAGCCATGTGAAATCTCCTTTTAATGAACCTGAAACAGACTGTTGCCGGATACAGGCAACTTTGTTAAAAAAAGCACAGAACTGTCTACTTTTGTAGACAGTTCACGCCTTGAACGGTCGTTGAGAATAGAACTGTAAAACTTTATAAATCAGATACTTAAAAAAAACTCAAGAAATTGGCATCAGGATTGTTTTGTCCCAGAGTGAGTATATCAAAAACCGGGATAAAAAACAATATATCCCAATTCACAACCATCAAAGGAGTTAGAAATGAAATGGATTCAGAAAATTATGGTCATAACAATGCTGATAATTGGTCTTGATGCCAGCGGCTTTGCCCAGGAAAGCCAGGATCCCGCTGAGAAAATCGGTGAAGATAAGTTCCTGCAACTTTCCGGACCGCGCGTCGGACTTTCCATTTTCTTTGGGGAAGGCGCCCAGAAGATCAAGGCGAAGACCAACAGCAATTTACCGATCATCACTCACATTGGTTATCAATTCGAATTCAAAATGAATTCAGAGTCCGGTAGCTTCGCCGCACTTGGCGAGCTTCTACCGATGATTAGCGGCCTGGAGCGAGGTAATTTGATCCCAAGTCTCAACGGCATGTTTGGGATGCGCCAAAGCAAAGGGTTTGAAGTCGGCGCGGGCCTCAGTCTCTCAACATCCGGTATAGGCTTTCTACTGGGCGCCGGTGTGTCGATGGAGGCGGATGAATTTAACTTCCCACTGAACGTGATTTATTCAAGCAATAAACAGGGATCGCGGGTCACGTTTCTAACAGGATTTAATTCCGACGCGTTGTAAGGCAGTGAGCGTTGTCCGTTGTCCGTTCATCGTTCAACGGTCAACGGTCAACGGTCAACTGTCATCCCTCCCCTATCCCCCAGTCGACGGTTGCATTTCTCCCCTTACTTGGCTAACTTCAGTAAAACAAACAACATTGCCACCAATTGACCTCACCTGATTACGAGGTATTATGTATAGCCGCCGTTCTTTTTTAGGGACCCTCGGCAAGGCCGTTCCGGCCGGTGCTGCCTTGATCACCCTTGAGCCACTGGGCATAAATCGCGCGCTGGAAGCCATCGCCGGATATCACGCCCCGCCACCGGAAGCCGCTGCTGATGAATCATTCTGGAACCAAATTCAGCAAGCATTTACCGTCGACCGCAGTATTATCAACCTGAACAACGGCGGCGTCAGCCCGTCGCCGGCTTTTGTGCAGGCGGCGATGAAGCGTCACCTCGACTTTTCCAACAATGCGCCATCATATACAATGTGGCGAATCCTGGAACCGCAACGCGAAGGCGTCAGGTTGCGCCTGGCGCGCATGTTTGGCTGCGACAAGAACGAAATCGCCCTCACCCGCAACGCCTCGGAAGGCTTGCAAATCTGCCAGATGGGCTTCGATTTGGAGCGCGGTGACGAGGTGCTAACGACAGATCAGGACTATCCTAGAATGATCAACACCTTCCGCCAGCGCGAGCGCCGCGAAGGCATCAAGCTGGTGCAATTTTCCATGCCGATACCAGCGGAAAATCCTGCAGAGATTGTTTCCCTCTTCGAAAAACACATTACCTCAAAAACGCGCTTGATCCTGGTCAGTCACATGATCAACATTACCGGTCAGATCCTTCCGGTCAGGGAAATTGTGCAAATGGCTCGCAAGCGCGGCATTCCGGCGATCGTCGACGGCGCCCATTCTTTTGCACACTTCGATTTTGATCACGGTGATCTGGATTGCGATTATTTCGCCACCAGCCTGCACAAGTGGCTCTTCGCCCCTCACGGCACCGGCATGCTCTACGTACGCAAACCGATGATTAAAGATCTCTGGGCGATGACACCCGGCGACATTAGCATGGATGATGATATTCGCAAATTTGAAGAAATCGGCACCCATCCGGCCGCCAACTACCTGGCCATTGCTGAAGCGATCACCTTTACAGAAGGTATCGGTCTGGCTCGCAAGGCAGCGCGATTGGCCTATTTGCGTGATTACTGGGCACAGCGCCTGGTCCCTTATGATCGAATTCGCATGCACACCAGTCTGCAACCGGGTCAGTCCTATGGCATCAGCACGGTTGAAATAGACGGTATCGACTGCGACCAGCTAACGATCCATCTTTGGCGCAATCACAAAATTATCGTCACGCCAATCAAGCACAAGCAATTCTCGGGCATTCGAGTCTCACCTAGCGTCTACACCACCCTCGAAGAAATCGATCGCTTTACTGAAGCGATGGAATCCGTCATCAAACATGGAACCAAAAGCTAATGATTCGCATTTTTTTTGTCATCGTCGGCCTGCTGCTATTGGCTTGGGGCTGCGCAGAGGCGCCTGCTTCGCGACCGGCAGCCAAGAAAGAAGTCATCTCAACGGATAAAGCGCCCGCGGCCATCGGTCCCTATTCTCAAGCAATTCGCCACGGCGATTTTCTCTACCTGGCCGGGCAAATTCCCCTGGATCCGCAAAGCGGCAAAATGGTAGAGGGCGGCATTGAGGCGCAGACGCATCAGGTATTAAAAAACCTGCAAGCGGTTCTGGAAGCAGCAGGCTACGGCTTTGAAGATGTTGTTCAAACGCAGGTCTTCCTGAAGGATCTCAACGACTATGGCGCCATGAACGCGATTTATGCAGACTATCTCGGTGATCAACCGCCGGCGCGAGCCGTGGTGGAGGTCAGCAGAATTCCACGCGATGCCATGCTGGAAATGATGATGGTTGCTATCAAGAGCGGAGATTAGAATGGCGGCGACTGAACCCAAGCAACGAGAACAACTGCTAACGCCGGCCGATAAGCTGGAACACGCAAATTTCTGGATTCGCTGGGCAAGTACGGCAATGGATGCTTCACTGGTGCTATCCGTAGTGGCATTGGTCAACTTTGTAATGCTAACACTCATGCGTCCCTTTCTGGCTACCGGAAATTACCTGGCCCTGTTTTTCTTTTTCCTCCTCCCCCTCTACCTGATTGGGATTGTTTACTATTACATCTACCTGAATGCTGACGGCAGACAAACAGTCGGCAAACGGGTGTTTGGCCTGGTCGTGATTAACAGCCAGATAAAGCCGATACGTATCTCGGAAAGCGCCTTGCGCGCCATTGGATTTGTATTGGATACCATCCCGCTGGGACTCGGTCACGTAATTTGTGCCTTCACGCAGAATAAACAGACTGTGCACGACATGCTTGCCGGTTCCTATGTAATCCGCATTCGTCCGCAACGCAAGGGCGAGCAGATCACCACTTTTTCAACCCTCTTGATTAGCGTTTGCCTGGTTCCGCTATTGCTATTCAGCTTCAGCTTCTTTGTCAACGTCCACCGAATCACTTCCCCGGCGATGAAGCCAACTATTCTTGATGGCGAATTCATCCTCGTAGATCAATTTGGCATCTATGATTACGAACCGCAGCGTGGCGATATGGTCGTGCTCAAATTCCTTCCGGCCACGCGTGGAGACAATATTCGCCGGTGTATCGCCACAGCCGGTCAGTCAGTGGAAATCACCCAGGGCCAGGTATTTGTTGATGGGGAACCCGAAGGTAAACAGCAGATCATTGCCAAATTCTTCGACAAGGCTGAAATGCGCAACATCGAGCGCAGCGAAGTGCTTCTCGGTGATTCGATAACGTACATCATTCAACATACGGTTCGCGAAACGGAATGGCGCGAAAATTACCGCAAGGTGACGGTGCCCGAAGGTAGCATATTCGTCATCGGCGATAATCGCGATAATAGTTCTGATAGCCGTCATTCCGGATTTGTTCCGGTATCGCATGTCTCTGCCAAAGCCGGTCTCATCGGGTTCTCCCGCTCCATGACCGGGCCCGTTCGCAGCACCCGCTGGTCGAGAATAGGCCGGGCACTGGATGCCGAACTGCCGATGTCCGGGCCAAGGAGAGGTGAGCAGAAGTGATGACAACCCCAAAAGAAGTCAAAGTTGCAATTATACAACATCCTCCTACCTATATGAACCTGGCAAGCAGTATTGAGAAGGCAAAGGCCTTCATTAAAGAAGCTGCCGGGCATGGCGCCGGGTTGATTGTCTTTCCGGAAACCTGGCTGCCGGGATACCCGGTATGGCTCGATTATGCGCCAAATGCCGGAATCTGGGATCATCCGCCGGCAAAAGCATTGTTTCGTCTGCTTGCCGAGAATTCTCCACAATTGGACGCCCCGGAAATCAAAGCGCTTATCGAACTCGCCGGACAGCTCAACGTCCATGTCGTCATGGGCATGCATGAACGACTTGGCGGCACTTTATATAACACCATGCTCTTTATTTCCAATGATGGGAATACAGTACTCCCACATCGCAAGTTAATGCCGACCTACACCGAGCGCCTTGTTTGGGGCCGCGGCGACGGCAGCACTTTACCGGTGCTTGACACGGATTTCGGAAAGTTGAGCGGTTTGATTTGCTGGGAACACTGGATGCCCCTTGCCCGGGCAGCCATGCATGCCAAGCATGAAACAGTTCATATTGCGCAATGGCCAATGGTGAAAGGCCTGCACCAGATTGCCAGCCGTCACTATGCTTTCGAAGGGCAGTGCTTCGTCGTCGCTGCCGGCTGCATGTTGAGTAAGCAAGAGGCACTGGACGGTATCACATCGCACGCAGGCGGGGATGAAGCTGCGACCCTCGTAGAAGAGATCCCCGTTGAAGACAATGAGCTATTGCTGCGAGGGGGAAGCGCCGTCATCGCACCCGATGTTTCATACTTATCAGAGCCGATGTATGACCAGGCCGGCATTATCTACGCAGATATCGATCCGGCAATTATTCCTGAAGGCCACCTCTTTCTTGATACAAACGGCCACTACTCACGACCGGATGTCTTCCGGCTTGAAGTGGATGATAGACCGCAGAATGGCGTGGAGTTCCTGAGCGGTAAATAAAATCCCCCCTACCGAACAACATGGCACAAATCCCCGTCTAACAGCTAAATCCAGGAAAGCGGGAATACACGTGTGGTTTGTATCTGAAAAATTATTGATCTATCGCGCCAAGCGAAATGATAGACAGGCGCTCAGACAAATCATCGATACAAATTATTCACTGGTCTACCGCTTTTTGTTGAAATTGTGCGGCAACCAGCAACAAGCCGAAGACCTCACTCAGGAATGCTTTGTTAAATGTTGGCAAAAAATCAAACAATTTTCAGGACGTAGCCGTTTATCAACCTGGCTTTGCCGAATCGCCTACCGACTTTATTTGGATACTACACGGCGCAAGCAATTGTCCTTTTCCAATTCCGATGAGGCAGATAGAGTAGCCGTTAGTTCCGATGAATCAGCGTTGGAAAACCGGGACCTGATCAAAACTGTCTATAACTACATAAACCAACTACCAGACAAATACAGAACTGTTCTTATTCTTCACTACCAGGAAGAATTTAGCATTCGCGATATCGCTAACATTCTTGAGATACCGGGAGGTACGGTTAAATCCAGGCTAAATGAAGCCTTGCGGCGAGTGCGCAAATACGTCCTGTATCCGGAAAGCCAAGCAACGGACATCCGCCATGAGTCTTAATCCACATGAACGAAAACAAATTGAAAAATTATTAAAAGCTGCGCTCGAGAAGGATCGGCAGATCAAAGCGGATGAGAAACTGCGCGAGCGCATCATTCAATCGTTACCGGAACAGTTACTGCCAGCTGGCCGGCAGCAAACCCGGCGAATCTTCGCCAAGCTTGCCGTTGCATCTATCCTGGTGACCCTGATCGTATCCAGCATCATCATGATTTCACAGCCAGATCCGGCTGAGGAGTTCCGACCAACGAAAGTCATCGAGATCGTAACAGATTCCGACCAATTTAAAGCAACCAAAATTGTCATTATAGAATAGCAATATCCTCACAAGGGAAGGAGGAAACATGAAATCGCTAGCCAGACAACTACTCTTCTTCGCGCTAATTCTAGTGAATTTGCAAAACTTTGCACAAGCAGAGCATTACAACCTCGAACTGGCTGCCCACAAAATGGATTTACAAAACGGCAAAATTACCACCACCGGTATAGCCAGCAGTTCTTCTCGTCTTAACCTTAATTGTTCGGCACAAATCCAATTTCACGCAAAGAGCGGATCCGTTACCCTTATTACGGGAACTTCTCCGGCAACATACGATCTGGAACGCTCAGTCGATCGTTTTATCAGGGAAACCCACGGCTTTGAAGTTGCGCAGCGAGAAGAACGAGAAATCGCCGACAAGACATATGTCATTGTTGCAAGGCCGGTATTCGACGAAGCCGTTGAATATCAATTCGCCACAGTGGCCATTGAGCAACGCATATTGCTAAACAAGCAAAAGATACCAGCGGAGGTGCCAAGAATTGAAATTCGAAACTTCGTGCTAACAACATCCGAACTCAAATCACATCGATTCCTGGGATTACCAAAGGTATATCAAAATCAGAAAAGCATTAGCGATGATCAACGCACCAAAATCTTCGTCGGCAAAAGCGAAGAGGCCATTTACTATGTGACTGTCGACTTTCGGCATATCAGTGCGAGATTGGCGGAGGCAAAAACCAATCTGTTTCTTGAACAACCATCTGGAAATCGTACAGTTATACCCGGCAAGTTCCCATTTGCGATAAGATATGAAAACTCAAATGGTATTCTTAAAACGCATAGAGGATTGAATACCGGAAAAGCTTTTCAGTTTGAAATCGATGAACGCAAATATGAGCCGCCAATGACGGTTGAACCAGTCGTCGTGCGCTCAAGCCTGACCGGCAGGCTCTTCCCGGTCGGCAAAGAAGAGAGCGAATATTATATGCAACTGGCGGTTGAATTAAGCTACCAATTGTACGATGCATCGGGCAAAAAATTGTCCGAGAGCACCACTCAATATCAGCAAGACCTGACATTCAGCCGGACAGATATTATCGAAGTCAGGCTTCCGCCGAACTGGCCACGCGGTAACCTGCAGTTAAATTTTGATCCGGGGAAAGTCGGCGCCGATTTCAAGGCGGCAAGACTGAACTATGCGATCAAAGCACAAAAGTTGATCATTAAGCCTGAAGGCTGGTGAACTTAGCGTATACAAAAGAATACAGGCGTCGAATTCTTTAAACGCCATCCGGGCAATGGCAACCCGGAACACAAATTTATAAATCAAATATAAACAAAATCTTAAAACACCTACAAACATTCTGGCACAAACATTGTTTTATCCCTGGTAGCAACAAAAATCATGGAAGGATAAAACAATGAAACAGCTGCCGAAAAAATTCTCAATCTTTCTTTTTGCCCAGAGTCTGGGGGCATTCAACGACAACTTCTTTAAGATGCTTCTGCAGCTCACCGTACTTCAGGTGATGGTTAGCCAACATGCCGAAGGGATTATTTCCCAGGCCAATATGGTATTCACAATTCCGTTTGTGATCTTCGGTCCCTGGGCCGGCTACGTCGCTGACCGCTTTGCCAAGTCAAGCGTGATTCGTTATGTGAAATATGCTGAAGTAGGCGTTATGCTGCTTGGGCTTTTTGCCTTCTACCTGAGCAGCCTGCCTTGGATGCTGGCTGTGCTTTTCCTGATGTCCACGCAGAGCGCCTTCTTTGGACCGGCCAAATATGGCTATATCCCGGAGACCTGTAAACACGAGTCAATCACGGCGGCCAATAGCTGGGTGGGTATGACAACCTTCGTTTCGATTATTCTCGGAACCGCCATAACCGGACTACTATTTTCCTGGCATGGTCAAAGTGGTGTCATCCTGGCGATTTATGCTATAGCCATTGCAATTGTCGGCGCAATCAGCGTTCGCTACATTAGCCCAACCCGGCCGAGTGGCACGGACAATCCTTTTCCCTGGAATCCGGTATCTGCCATTTTTCGTGATCTTGGTTTCTTGCGTAAACAAAAATCATTATTCCTGGCAGCAATGGCCAATAGCTATTTTTGGATGATCGGTCTGATTTTTCAAACAAACATCCTGATATTTGGTAGAAATATGCTTGGCACCGACGGCAGCAGCGTTTTGCTTTCCCTACTGCCGGCCTTTATCGGTATCGGGGTTGCTGCCGGTTCAATGCTGGCCAATCGCTGGTCCGGTAAAAAGGTCGAGCTAGGTCTGGTGCCGCTTGGCGGCATCGGTCTGGCCATATCGGGAATTGCCCTTTGGTTTAGCACCGCAAGTTATGGCTGGACCGCCGCTATTCTATTATTTGCCGGGATGTGCGGAGGGCTTTATTACGTGCCGCTGTATGCCTTTTTGCAGGCATATTCCAAGGATGGTGAAAAGGGACGCGTGCTCGCCAGCGCCGGCATCATGAATGGCATTGCCCTGGTCTGCGGCACCTTTTTGCATCGCCTGCTGGCGGTGGAACTGGCCCTTGCCCCGGAAGTCATTTTTATCACTATGGGATTTGTTACCCTGGCGGTGGTTACAATCATATGCGCCATCATTCCGGAATACTTCTTCCGCTTCCTTGGCTGGCTAATGGTCCACACCTTTTATAAAGTCGAAGTGCGTGGCGAAGAGCATATTCCGCAGTCAGGTCCGGCACTCCTCACACCAAACCACGTGACATATATTGATTCGCTCTTGGTCAACGCGACCATGCAGCGCTTCATTCGCTTCGTAATGTTGAAGGAGTATTATGAACTCCCCTTCGCCAACCGATTCTTCCGGCTAATGAAGGCAATTCCGATCAGTCCGCGTTCACCGCGGGAGGAAGTTGCAGCAAGTCTGGATCGCGCACGGCAGGAATTGGCGGAAGATCATACGGTTTGCATCTTCCCGGAAGGCAAGGTTACCCGCGACGGCGAATTGAATCCCTTCAAACGGGGTTGTGAAACCATTCTGCAGGGTTTAAGCTGCCCGATCATCCCGGTCTATATCCACAATGCCTGGGGAAGTATTTTTAGCTTCGAACGCGGGAAATTGTTTTGGAAACGTCCGCGAGGATTCCGCAACAAAATTACCATCTGCTTTGGCGATCCACTGCCTGCGAACTGCCGGGCAGACGAGATTGAAGCCGCAGTGCGCCGTATTGCAGATAACTTCCGAGACCATTTACGGCCTCAGGGCGACGGCAATATTCTCCTGACATAAATGTCCTGCCCCGACACAGTCATTTCTGTGAGCGGCCCATGCGGTGAAGGGCCGCTCCGGTCTTGACTGTTTCCTGCTAAAAATTCAGAGCCAAACCAACGCCAACAGATTGCTTCTCTAAATTAAACTGCGGCTGAAAACCAAGCTTCATGCTCCGGCCATACTTATAGCGCACGGCATCGCGCTTTTTTTCGATGGTGCGAATACCGTGGATAAAGTCGTAGAGAATATCCGCGACCAACAACCCGGCGCCAACAGCAATCAGGGCGATACCGGCACCATCCGGCTCGCGGTTAATCTCGCGCAGCTTGTAGGTTATTTCGCCGTTGACATTTTCATATGGAATTTCTTCGAAACGGCGCTCCCGATCTTCATCGCCCTCATTCAAGATCAGCACGCTAAAATCCGAATCCGGAAAATCGCCGTCTTCAGCCATCGCGGCACCGGCGATAATACTGCCCAATCCAACCACCGCTGTGCCAAGGATAATAGCGCCGGTCTTTTTCTCCCCTGCATAGAAATGAATTAAACCAGGCACCGGCACTGCAGCAATTGCCAGACCGACTGTCAGACGCCGATTCATATCCTGGTATTCCTCGAAGGTCATTTCCTCCGGAATCGGATAGAGCGGGACCTCGTTCAACAAATCACCGCCTTGCCCCAGGCCCAAACCGGTTAGCAGACATATCATCATCACTATCAACAGATTTTGCTTCATTTACCTCTCCTTTGAGTTACATAGTTCATCCCCCCTAAATGTCCCCCGGGGGAACATTTAGGGGGGATGAACATAAATCTTCAGAAATTATGCCAAAAAATGCATGGACTTCCAATTTCCATTCAAGCTATTACTTTTAAAAGATTTAAGAACAAATTTATTGTGGTTGGAGTTGGGAGAAATAGTATCTTCAAGGCACAGGCGTGAAGATTTTACGACAGTGGCAGTTTGATAGTAAAAGTCGTGCCTGAACCCGGTTGGCTGGTGACATCAATCTCGCCGCTATGGTTTTGGATGATGTTGTAGGCCGTCGCCAGGCCAACATTCATACGGACTTTTTCATCTTTGCTGGCAAAGCCGATTTCGAAAATACTCCCCAGCTTGTCAGCCGGGATACCGCGACCTGAGTCAGCGATATCAATCAGTAGCGCCTGCTGTTGAATTGCCGTCTTTACCGTGATTTCACCGGTCTCATCGATGGCATCTGCGGCATTCATTAGAAGGGTCATGAACACCTGGTTCAATTGCTGAGGGAAACAACGAATCTGCGGGACTTCACCAAATTGACAATTGATTGTAATGCCTTCATGCAGGCGGGACTTAAGCAAGGCCAGCGTTTCACGAATGCCATCGTGGACATCCGCCAACTGCTGATCCGCTTGATCCAGACGGGCAAAATTCTTCAGGTTCTGGATTAAACCGGCAATTTTGCCTGCAGCAGCAGCGGTGTTCTCATTGTTGGTCTTGAGGATATCCAGCGCTTTGAAGATTTTGCCGCCGCCATTCTTCACTTCAGCCCCATTTGGCGTGCCGGCCTCTTTGACAATCTTATCAATGGCGCGGCGAGCGACATCCATATTGCTATTGATGATACCAACCGGCGTGTTCACTTCATGCGCAATGCCGGCGACTAAATTTCCGAGCAATGCCAGTTTCTCGGACTGGATCAACTGCGCCTGCATTTGAGCAAGCTCGACATATTTTAAGCGATGAATCTCGGCTTCCTGCTCCGCTTTTTCAATCTGCAGGCGTATTTCGAGATTCTTGATAGCCGACTTGTTCTCTTCACTGAAAACTTCATCTTTTAGCTCGCTAAAGCGCTTGTAATGCTGGAGGGATTCCGCAGGTTTGGATTGTTGCTCATATACCAATGCAATCGCATGGTGAATCCTGGAAAGCGTCAGCTTTGCGGCTGTTTCCCTGGCCAGATCCAGTGATTTCTGCATGTAGTCCAATGCGGTATCAAGATCGCCTTTTGCGCGATACAGTTCACCGAGGTTCAAGTAGTTTGAAGAAGCGATATCGCGGTGCTCTGTCCGCTCAGCCACTTCAATACATTCTTCATAATACTGAGCAGCCAAATCCAGCTTCCCGAGATCCTTATAAATTTTGCCAACCGCGGTCAAGGAACTGGCTTCGGCAATCGCAACCTGATGCTCCCGCGCCATTTCCAGGCTCTTTAGCTGCATGCCCAGGGCCTTATCAAGATCTCCCTGGTCGCGATAGAGATATCCCAACGCCGCCATAATCCGACCCTGACCAACAACATACCCCGCTTCCTGGAATTTCTCGAAAGCTTGCTGGTAATATTCGATGGCGGTATCCAGGTCACCGATTTCTTTATTCAGATTGGCAATATTATGCAGCGCCCATGCCTCTCCGCGTAAATCGCCAATCTTGCGATTAAGATTAAGTGAGTCGTAAGAGCATTGAACGGCTTTATCGTAGTGCCCAAAGCGCCAGAAAACCCAGGATAAGGTGTCCTGAACCGTAGACTGACCGGTTAGGTCATTATTGCTCCAGAAGTAATCCATCGCCGCCTGCGATAGCTCCAGGCTGGTCTGATAGTCACCACGCATGCCGGCAAAGTAGCCGTTATTGCGTTTGCAATAGGCCAGGCCGCTTTCATATTCAAGACGTTCAGCAAGCGCTTGCGCTTCGTCAGTCAACGCGTGGCTACGTGGCGGGTCTTTCAGGGCAAGTTCCCAGGCCAGCGCAATGAGCCCATCAATCAATTCGGTCGAATCGGGATGCGCCTTGCGCAAGCGCTGCAGTTCTTCTTCAGCCAGTTGAACTCGGTCTTCCATATTCAAACTTAGTAATTGGCAAAACCTAACTCAACAGGAAATTGAAGGGAATGGGATGAGAATGAAAATTGAAGATTGAAAATTGGCAAATAGTTTTCTTTTCACTTTAAGAATCTCGCTTGCGGGATGATTTAGGCCAGCCCCGGGTTTGCTTTTTTACCCGGGGGGAATGGGATGAGAATGAAAATTGAAGATTCGCTGGCGGTGGACGCAGAATCTCTTCAAACAACGAGCATCGGTCATCGGACAACGATCAACGGGCATCGAACAGCGATCACCACATTTTGCAATATCATTCTTCGGTTTTCAATCAGGATGAGAACGTATATATTTGAACAACCGACAAACCGAGGTCATTTTGTCCAGGATACGTCTCACATTCGATAAGGGCACCATTATTCTCCAGAACCTGCCGGAAGCGCTCGTCAAAGCGCTTCCCGGTGTGCGTTGGGACGTCCGAACCCAGGTCCATCGCGCCCCTGCCTATCACTATCGGGACATCGCTATTTATCTGCATCGCAGCGAGTTGGAATGGCAAGATGACGCCCGGCAGTTCGAGCCAGACACCTATGAACTCGTCAAATCCATTACACCCCGCGCATTTCAAAAAGCGGCTGCGGAAGCCTGGCTAAAGGCCGGCAAAAACGGCGTGGTGAGTTTACCAACCGGTTCAGGTAAAACCATTCTGGCAGTGTTGTTGATTGTAGAGACCGGCAGGCCCACCCTCGTTCATGTCCCGACCATAGATTTGATGCACCAATGGTACGAGGTACTGAAAAACTATTTGGGACGAGACATCGGCATATGGGGCGGCGGCTATAACGAAACACATCCAATTACGGTCAGCACCTACGACTCAGCACTCTTACATGTGACCAGCAAGGGCAATCAGTTTGGCATGGTCGTTTTCGACGAGTGTCATCACTTGCCGGGAGATCAATATCAGTACACGGCAATCAGCAATATTGCGCCTTTTCGGCTGGGACTCACCGCCACGCCCGAGCGCGGCGACGGCAAAGAAAAACGCCTTTACAAATTGATCGGTCCCCTCTGCTATCAATCGCGGATCGACGAATTGGAAGGCTCCACATTGGCGCCATACGAGGTGATCACTCACGAACTATCACTCACGCCTGATGAGCAAAGTGCCTATGATGAAGCCCGGCAAATTTACCTGGACTATCTGAAGGCAGAGAATATTGTCATAGGAGGACCGGGCGGCTGGAATCGCTTCCTGTGGAAGACAAGTCGTACACCGGAAGGCCGTCTGGTGTTCAAGAACTACCTGCTGCAGAAGCAGCTCAGCCTGGCGGCCTCTGCAAAGCTGGAAATGATCTGGACATTGCTCAATGATCATCGAGGCGACCGCGTGATTGTTTTTACGCAAGACAATGAAATGGCCTACAAAATCGGGCGCCGTTTTTTTCTACCGGTGCTTACGCATCACACAAAAGTAAAAGAACGGGAGCAATTCCTGAAGTCTTTCAGAGAAGGCAGCTATACGGTCCTGGTCACCTCAAAAGTATTAAATGAAGGGGTTGATGTGCCGGAGGCAACCGTGGCAATCGTGGTATCCGGTAGCGGCAGCGTTCGCGAGCACGTGCAGCGTCTGGGACGAATACTAAGGGCGCGTCCCGGCAAGAAGGCGGTTCTCTATGAACTAATTGCCAAAGGTACCGGCGAACACTTTACCAACAAGCGGAGACGGAAGCACAGTGCTTACCAAAGACCTGGTTCGTCATAAATTTCGCGAGGAAAACGTCATTCCGGATTTCATCGATCCGGCAGATGAATCTTTTCTCTCAGCAGCCAATGCCCTGCTGGATGTTTTTAACAACAGCCCCGGCAAGACTCGCGAGGCCTTGCAGGCTAAGGCTGCAAACATCATCGATGGCAGCCCAATTGAAGCAATTATTAGCAGAGGCCTGGAAAAACTCCTACTCGATCGCACTGAATTTGATACCGCGCCGAATGAAGAACTCATGCGCCTGCGCAGCGACGTTTTCGAATTCACCGCCAGTCTCTTGACCGCCGACCAGCCTGAATCAGAATCCAACTACCATGACAAACTTCGGCAAAAATTCCAGCAGGCCCCTGAGGCCCTGGCAGAGCTCATTTACAGCGATTTGCCCATGCAGCAGCCGGTCGTGCACTTTAAAGGAATAACGGCCGAACGTTTGCTGCATCGTTATAATGCAGCACAAGTGCAAGGGCTATTGATTCACAGCAACAAGCTCACCCTTACCATTGGCGGCACAGATTCCGGCCAAATTCGCCAGTTGTTCAAGTATCTTCGATTTCACCAACTGCTGGCAGATATACAGCCCTTGCCCAACAACCAATTCAAAATAGAAATTGATGGACCGCTCAACCTCTTTTTTCAAACCCAGAAATACGGGATGGCATTAGCCAGATTTTTTCCGGCATTGCTACACCAGGAGACCTGGGAATTGCAGGCCGAGGTCCGCTTTAAGGGCAGAAATACCTACCAGCTAATTCTGGATCATACCTGTGGCATCGAGCCCTATTCACAGCAATTCCTGTCATACGTTCCGGAAGAGATCAGCTTATTTCGGGAAACAATCAGCAAGCGACTGCCGGATTGGCAGGTTGAGGCATCCTCAGGCTTTGTACGTTTGCGGGGTGAATTTTATTGTTTTCCGGATATCACACTCATTCACAATAGCGGTGCCCTCGCCGAACTCGAGCTCTTCCATCCCTGGCATGCCAGTCACCTGGAAAAGCGCCTGGATATTTTGGATGAATCGTTGGATTTTGAATTGATCTTGGGAGTGTCAAGGCGTCTGTTGAAAAATGACGCCGTGCAGGAAAGGTTGGATACATCACCGTATTTTCAGCAATATGGTTTTCTCTTTCGAGAGATGCCGACGGTGGATAAACTCCGGCCAGTATTGGATCGCATACTGGCCGAAGATTCGGAATAGACTTACCGTTCGGTAGAAACCCAATAGGCATCCACCATAAAATTGCGCCCGCCATAGCCATCGCGCATGTCTTTTAATCGCGGCGAAATAAAATCCTCATGTGGTTCAAGGCCGAGCTTATTGCGCTTCAAGCGCTTCAATTCACCATCTTTGACCTTGGCCTTGAAGGTCTTCACAACCGTATCTTTGTCTTTGACGACCACTTCGTAGACGCCGTCATTTGCACGTAATTTTTCAAGCGTAAAAGCTTTTTCCCCATTACCAACCTTGTGTTCAAAAGGCACCTGCAAAAAGCGCCACTTGCTACCGCTGATCGAAACTGCTTTTTGGCCGTAAGCGATTTCATCGCCGTCTTTCATGATATGAACCGACAACCGTCCATTGGTTTTGCCCTCAGCCAATTCACGCGGGCTGCTCCACCAGTAGAACAAGAGAGGGCCGCCTTTTTGATCGATGTTTTCACCAAGGAAACCAAGCGTACGCCAGGGACCTTCACGGGTAAAACTCTTTTGCGGATTAAAGGGGTCACCACTGCTCTCAACTTTCATTGAAAAGGGCATTTTAGTTGCGACCTTGCCGCCTACAGTAATGGCGATCTCGTAATCACCGCCTTGTTCTAAACTGATTGTTCCGGGATGTCCACTTGGCGCGCGCAAACCGGCAAAGGCGGGTTGACCATTCCAGCGCTCAATGCGCATCGGCAAGCTAACAACGGTTTCGCCTCCGGGCTTATTGATTTGGAATTCTACCGGTTGGTCATCTGCGGGTGGAAATACCAATTGCAGCTTATCAACCATAAAGGCGCCACTTCGATCATAGAACCCCATACTTAGCAAGGAAGCATATTCCACGGACGGTTCATAGGTCTGGGCTGCGGTCGGCGGGGTAAGGCAGAAAAAGCAAACAGGCACAGCAACGGTTCGAAACAAAATGAGGTGTCTCATACTCCTCCTCCATTTAGGGTAAGCCCCATATTATCGAATTTAGGTGAATTCGGCAATCTTATTATCAAGCCAAACCTTAATCTCAAGATAGGTTTGGCTGCTTTGCAGCGAATCTGCCTGTTCATCTTGCGTGACTTCATCGACCAGCTCGCGGAATAGTGCGGGATATTTTTCGGGATGGACAGTGCTTAATTTCGAAAAAAACTTCAGCAAACGCTTTTCAAACGCCGACAGGTTGCGCTTCTTCTTCAAGAATCGCCGCCACGCCTCAACCGAATAACGCATGACCATCGCGTTACTCAGCTCAAAATGAACCATCAGGCGTAGCACCTGCGCATAACTTTGAATATCCTGGCGCATATTCCCAAAATTGTGACGAAACAGCTCGTTTAGAATCGAGAGCGCTGGTTCATATTTCCTGTCGAAGAAATACAGGTAGGCTATTTGATAGAGCAACAACAGGCGATAAACAGCAGGAATAACTTTGTCATATGAATCCAAATATGCCAAAACTTCGGTTGCAAGATTCAGCCCTTTCGCGGAATTGCTGGTATCGCGATACATTTCCAGCTCGACGTTATACGATTGCAGCATCAAACGCGTGGTCATCGGGCTGATATCTTTCAGGCCATATTGCTCGGGCACAGCGCGCACCGCCCGCAGCAGATCCGGAACCTCATCATACTTCTTGATTTGCAGGCAAACTTTGATCTTGTTGTTCAAAGCGGTGATGTAGGACCCGGGATTTTCGCGTATCTGCTGCGGGTTGGCCTCCTGCACTTCCAGCAGGGCGCTGACATTTTCGTATGCTTCATCCATTTCTCCGCGGGCAAAATGATAAGACTGCAAAATATAGTGATAGAGGGTCTTGGCCTGTAGTGTTTCAGCCCGTCCTTTGCGCTTCAGGAGCGGATGGTCCTTCAAATCGCCAAAGCTGTTCCAGCCGATTTGCACATCGCCAAGCATATCGAAAAGATTGAAGGTCAAATCCCAGTATTCGTTGATCGTACCAATCTGCTGCAGGGATTCGCGTTCGCGATCGAGCAATAGATTGGCTTTTTCGCGATCCAGATTCCCACTCCCCCTTGCCAGTAGGAGTTTCCTTTCCCAGGCGTAGATCTCCAGCAAATCAGTATGCTTTTCATATTCAACAGCAAGGCTCCTGGCTTTCTCAATTGCATAATGACAATTATCAAATAGCTCCCGGCGAAATAGAATTTCGATATCACGCAAGAGATCCTTTATTTCAGCATCGCGGGAAATTTTGTTGTGGTAGTTACGCAGGCTCTTCATGATGAGCCGAGTGAGGTAGTTCTTTGTCACGTGAAGCTGTTTAACGAAGGTCTTCCCGGCAAACTGTTTTCGGATTGCCTTTTCATCAAATTCATCTTGCCGGTCGATAGCATCAAAGAGCAGCAGATAGTTTTTGCTATTGCTGGTCGTCGACGCAAAAAGCTTGAAATAACGCTTTTCGGATTTAGTCATCGATTTGATGAGCTTAAACAGATTCCCTTTTTTGGCAACTTTGCTATCCGCCATAAACATCCATTGTTTTTACGTTATTACTTCTGCAAACAAATTAATAACAACGACTTAGAAAACCCAGTAGTTTCTTGGAGAAATACGTTTCCAACAATCAAACAGACCGATAATGGCGTTCAATATTGGCTTCCTATTTTACACAATCAAACAAATAAAACGATAAAAAACAAGATCTTGAGAATAATTATAATAAATTAGGGATATACGTTTTTCAATCTTGTCGACTTGCATCGCATAACTTTGCATTTTATGTTTCGTATGAACTTTAAGTGAACATAAATCCACTCAAACAAATCATAAGGAGATTCATCATGGCTAACGCAATCAATTGGTTCGAAATTCCCGTCGCAGATTTAGACCGCGCTTCCAAGTTTTACGGCACCGTTCTCGGCGCAGAATTGGCTGAGCAAGATATCATGGGCACCAAAATGGCCTTCCTCCCCAGTTCTCAAACCGAAGTCGGTGGCGCACTCTGTCAAGGCGAAGGGTATGAGCCCGCGTCAAACGGGACGATGGTCTATCTGAATGGTGGCGAAGACCTGGGCACTCCCCTCTCACGGGTAGAAGCTGCCGGCGGCAAGGTAGTCCTTCCAAAAACAAAAATCTCGGATGAAAATGGCTACTTTGCAATTTTCATGGATACCGAAGGCAACAAAGTCGCTTTTCACTCGATGGGGTAAACTGATTCAGCCATGGAGGGCACAGAGAATTGAATATAGCTTGCTCTCTGTACCCTCTGTGGCCTTATTACATCACTCGCATGATGACCAGAAACACTGACAACTGTAAACGGGAGAATTCCCATGGCATACTTCACCGAAGACTTCCTCGGCTTCCTGGAAGAACTTGCAGCGAACAATAACAAAGCGTGGTTCGATGAAAATCGCAAGCGCTACGAACGCTCCGTCAAAGTTCCCTTTAATGAATTTGTCCAAGCGGTCATTGATAAAGTCCGGCGCTTCGATGACCGTGTCGACATTACAGCGAAGGAAGCCCTATTTCGCATTAATCGGGACATTCGCTTCTCAAAAGACAAACGTCCCTATAAAAGTCACATGGCCGCGGTGATCTCTGCCGGCGGTCGCAAGAACCTGCAAATCCCCGGACTCTACTTCCATTTTGGCGCGGAAGATTTGATGCTCGCCGGCGGTATGTACTCACCGGACAAAGATAGCCTGCATAAAATCCGTCAGGCACTGGTAGACGACCATGAGAGCTTTGCCAAACTATTGAAAAAGAAGAAGTTTGCAGACACCTTCGGTGAAATTCATGGCGATAAGAACAAACGGCTGCCAGCGGAATTCAAAGACGATGCAGAAGACATTCCACTGCTCTTCAACAAGCAGTTCTTCTATAAAGCAAATCTGGAAGACCGCTCGGTTCTGCTGCAAGATGATCTCGCAGATATCATGCTCGATTACTACAAAGCCGGCCATGAGGTAAATCAATGGTTAGCGAAAGCGGCGCTGGGGATCGGGGAGTGAGGAATGACGAATCACGAATGAAGATTGAAGATTTAAGATTGAAGATTGAAGATTGAAAAATCGGGTGGCGGTTGACACAAACAAACCAATATGCATTAACCCTTCAACGCTTCTCCATCTTGACGTTTTACAGATTTACGTGTTTGCCTGTTTGCCCATTTGTAGATTTGCGTATTTTCGTATTTGCCCATTTACCGATTTATTCGTCGGCATTTTTTTTCTTGACAAATAGCAAAACACAACTTAATATTCTCGCGATCAAAAAAGGAACTATTAGAATAATGTATCTTTCTACCCTTCTCAACAACTGCATGATGAATATTCGCATGATGTCTATGGACATGATGTGCATGTGTCGTTGTACCCTGAAGGGACATTGCAGATAGAAAAAAGAATTACATAGAGACAAATTTGCAAAAAGCCCTTCAGGAGAACCCTGAAGGGCTTTTTGCATTTAAGAAACTATGACCAGGATCTATTTAGTGAACCATTTGACACTTACATGCCGCCGTATTACCTGTTGTCGCAATGCTCTCAGCATGATGATGGGCCGCTGCATGTGTATGTGCGCTATGATGCGCATCAGCTATAGCGCTGAATGGTTAGAGTTCTGAGTATAAGCCTGTCTAAAAATTGAGTCAGCAACTTGAATCGAGCCCTTCAGCCACCCTGAAGGGCTTTTTTTATGGATCTTTTTACACCACAACAACCCAAAGGAGAGCACCATGAGTGAGAATGGTCAAGCAAGTCAGTATCAGTTCGAAACCCTGCAACTGCACGCCGGACAGGAACCTGATTCGGCAACCAACGCCCGAGCAGTCCCGATCTATCAAACAACATCGTTTAACTTTAACGATTCTGATCATGCGGCTGCCTTATTCGGTTTACAGGAATTTGGCAACATTTACACCCGCATTATGAATCCCACCACCGCCGTCTTCGAAGAGCGAATTGCTGCTCTGGAAGGCGGCGTTGCTGCTTTAGCGACATCTTCCGGCCAGGCAGCTCAGTTAATCGCATTGACAACAATCCTGCAAGCTGGCCAGAATGTGGTAGCAACCAGCTATTTGTATGGCGGCACCTACAATCAATTAAAAGTGACCCTCCCCCGCCTTGGCATTGATGTAAAATTTGTTGAAGGCGATAAGCCGGAAGATTTTGAGCGGGAAATCGACGAAAACACCCGCGCCATTTACATCGAGACCATTGGTAATCCGCGATTGAACATTCCCGATTTTGAAGCGCTGGCGAAATTGGCACATGCCAACGATATCCCGTTGGTGGTAGATAATACTTTCGGGGCCGGTGGCTATTTGGTTCGCCCAATCGACTACGGCGCAGATATCGTTACTCACTCTGCGACCAAATGGATTGGCGGACACGGCACATCCATTGGCGGTGTGGTTGTTGACTCCGGTAATTTCAACTGGGGCAACGGAAAATTTCCGGTCTTTACAGAACCGAGTCCCGGCTATCACGGACTAAAGTTTTGGGAGGTCTTCGGCAGCGATGGCCCATTTGGCAATATTGCCTTCAGCATTCGTGCCCGGGTAGAACAGCTGCGCGATTTGGGCCCCTGCCTAAGTCCATTCAACTCCTTCCTCTTCCTGCAAGGCCTGGAAACGCTCTCTCTGCGCGTTGAGCGACACTGCTCCAATGCCCTTAAGCTGGCGCAGTGGCTGCAAAATCACCCGGCAGTGGACTGGGTACTCTATCCCGGGCTGGAAGATCATCCTTATCATGAAGCGGCGCAGAAGTATCTGCGTGGCGGCCACTTTGGCGGCATTTTGGTTTTCGGAGTGAAAGGTGGTGTTGAAGCGGGCCGCGCTTTCATCGATAATGTGAAATTGGCAAGCCTGCTCGCCAATGTCGGCGATGCCAAAACGCTGGTGATTCATCCCGCCTCGACCACACATCAACAACTAAGCGAAGTAGAACAGCAAGAATCCGGCGTTACGCCCGGCTTGATCCGCGTTTCTGTTGGTATTGAGCATATCGACGACATCATTGCTGACTTCAGTCAGGCGCTGAGCAAAGTACGAGAGGCGGAATTGGTATAACATCGCTGACGCTGAAGTCGCTGACGCTCCTGTCAGGGCCAAAGGCCCGTCAGCGGCTTCGCCGCGTCAGGCGCTACGCGCCGTATAACGGCGGGGCGGCACACTACTCACATAAAAAGGACCGAAACCCTCATGCGCGTATTAAAGTTTGGCGGTACTTCTTTGGCGACGCCGCGTCGGATCAGAACTGTAACCGAGATCATTCGCGAAAGAAACAACGAGCCGCTAGTAATTGTTTTTTCAGCACTCGGCGGCATTACCAATCTGCTCGTCCGGGCTATCAACCTGGCTATCCTGGGAATCCTTGATCGCGATCAGTTAGTTTCTGCAATCAGAGGGCGACATGGGTATTTTCTAGAAACGCTTGCTAAACCGGAATTCAGCCACGAAGCCAAAACCGTAATTGACTTCCAACTGGAAGAGGCTCGCAAGCTCTTGGTTGATATCACCGCGACCGCATCCGTCACAGAAAAAGAACGCGCAAGAATTCTGGCTAGCGGCGAGCGCCTGTCGGTAGCGCTGTTGACGGCAATTCTGCGTTCGAATGGTCTATCTGTTTCTCCGGTTGACGCCACAACCATCATTCGCGGCGACAGCAATTTTGGCAATTCCAGCGTTGATCTGGATACCACAACAAAGTTGGTCAATTCGCAGCTGCGGCCACAGTTGGATCACTCGATCGCCGCTGTCACCGGCTTTATTGCCGGCACCGATCGCGGCGTGACAGCAACTTTGGGCAGAAATGGCTCAGACTACTCGGCAACGATTTTGGGCCATGCGCTCAATGCAGAGGCAGTGGAAATCTGGACGGATGTCGATGGCGTCCTGAGCGCCGATCCGCGCAGCTTCGACAATGTGCAACTGATTCCGGAGCTGAGCTTCAATGAAGCGAATGAGCTGGCGGTATTTGGCGCCAAAGTGATTCACCCGAAGACCATTCGCCCTGCCGCCATGAAGTCTATTCCCATACGCATCAAAAACACGTTCCGGCGCAAGAATCCGGGAACCTGGATCCGCAAACCGCAAGAGATATCACCTGGCAAGGTAAAAGGCATCACCGGACGCGAAGACATCAGCGTGATTGAGCTGACTTCCAGGCAAGGCCCGATCAGAGAGTCAACAACGAATATTGTGCTTAGCACATTCAAGCAACTGGGAATTGTCTGTTATTTGCATTCGCCGGGTAAAGATGATCAAACTGCACGTTTTATCATCCACGATGACCACCCGAAAGAGCTTCGCGCGCACCTGGAAAGCGCATTGAGCGGAAAATATGATGTCGGCATTGACCGGAGCTGCGGCATTGTTGCCGTCATCGGCGACGATCTATCCAGCAATCAGCAATTCCAACAGCATTTAAAAGCAGTCGCAGCAGAATACAGGATTGATCTGCCGGCCTCTTTGCTGGATAATGAAGACCACAATATTCTGATATTAACGCCGGTTCCTGTCACCGTTCCGATCATTAAATCACTGCATGCTTTTCTGGCTAGCAACTGGAAGCAAGAGGCGCAAAATCGGCAGCTACTTTCTACCACATTCAAGCAGGAAAACTAGACAATGAGCACCGGAATTACCCAGGCAGCAAAGACCGACACCGGAACGCGTCTATTTCAGTTGAAGGACACACCATTCCCTTTCGAATGCGGGACAGAATTATCGGGCATTAATATCGCCTTTGAGGCATATGGTACACTCAATGCCAGGCGAGACAACGTGATTTTGATTTGTCACGCCCTCACCGGGGATGCCCAGGCTGCTCCGCCGGACATCCCCCGCTACGACTTCGATGGCATCGAGGAAATTAGCATTGCACCAACCGGCGAATTTGGCACCCCTCACAACGGGTGGTGGGCGGATTTGATTGGCCCGGGCAAGGCCCTCGACACCAACCGCTATTGCATTGTTTGCAGCAATATTCTTGGCAGCTGTTACGGCAGCAGTGGTCCGGCCTCCGTGAATCCTCTCACAGGCGAACGATTCGGCATGGCATTTCCGGAAGTGAGCGTCCGCGACATGGTAAGACTTCAATATCGGCTGCTGCAAGGTCTCGGCATTCGCCGCTTGCGTTCGGTTATCGGCGGTTCGCTTGGCGGGATGCAGGTCCTGGAGTGGGCAATTCTGCATGCTGAATTTATTGACTCAATTATTCCTATCGCCACAGTTGCGCGGCATAGCGCCTGGGGAATAGCGCTCAACACCGCTGCTCGTCAGGCAATCACCAATGATCCCGTATGGCAAAAGGGCCGCTACCGGGAACAACCGGCAAAGGGACTGGCACTGGCCCGCAGCATCGCCATGCTTTCCTATCGCAGCGCCTCTTCTTTTAATACCCGCTTTGGTCGCGAGCAGTCGCCAAACCCGCCCCACTCACCAATCGCGTTCCGGAACCAGCCAGCTGCAGATTTCCAGGTGGAAAGCTATCTGCGCTACCAGGGCAAAAAACTGGTCGAGCGCTTCGATGCCAACACTTACCTCTACCTCACAAGGGCTATGGATACGCACGACATTTCACGGGAACGCGACAACCTGGAAAGTGTTTTGGCATCCATCAAGACGCCGACCTTGACAATTGGCGTCACTTCCGACCTTCTTTATCCTATCGATGAACAACGCCTGCTGGCCCGCTACATCCCTAAAGTTGAGTTCAAAACGGTGTATTCGGATGACGGCCACGACGCATTCCTAATCGAATTCGAGCAGATGGGAAGGTTTGTGAAAGAGTTCCTCGGCTAGCCCCACCGAAATCGACAATCCATGTCCCTTGCAACATTCTTCGCAAAAAACAGTCTATATGCTTATACCAGAAGGGCCGCCAGGTGTGCACAAGCTTTGATGTGTAGGCGGAAAACGGTATATTCGTGGCAATATTTCAAGACCTATGTAACACTGCGGAGGAGCAATGCAACTCGTTATCAAGAACCTCTCCAAAACCTATCCGAATGGGGTCCAGGCCTTAAGAGATGTTTCACTGGAGATTCCCACCGGCATGTTTGGCCTACTGGGACCGAACGGCGCCGGCAAATCAACCTTGATGCGCACCATCGCCACCCTGCAGGAAGCGGACGCAGGCACAATACATCTCGATGGGACGGATATTCTTAACAACAAGGATGAGGTACGTAAGTGGCTGGGCTATCTTCCGCAGGAGTTTGGGGTTTATCCGAAAGTATCTGCTGAAGACATGCTGCACCACATTGCCGTTCTGAAGGGCATCACCAATAATAGCGAGCGCAATCAGCTGGTAGACGCCCTCCTGCACCAAACGAATCTCTATCAATCGCGCGACAAAAAGCTCGGCGGATTCTCCGGCGGGATGAAGCAGCGCTTCGGTATTGCCCAAGCGCTCATTGGCAATCCACGCCTGATTATCGTAGATGAACCAACAGCCGGGCTGGACCCAACCGAGCGTAACCGCTTCCTGAATTTGCTCAGCGAAATCGGCGAAAATGTCATCGTGATTCTCTCAACGCATATCGTAGAAGATGTAAGCGATCTTTGCCGGAATATGGCAATCATCAACAAAGGGGAAGTTGTTTTGGCTGGCGAACCGGCAGCCTTGATCGGACGGCTCGACGGCAAAATCTGGAAAAAAACCATCGAACGCAACGAGCTGCCGGCCATTGAAGAAAAAATGAAGGTCGTATCGAGCCGTTTATTCGCCGGTAAAACCATCATACATGTGCATGCAGATCATATCCCGGACAGCAGCTTTTCACGCGTTGATGTCTCGTTGGAAGACCTCTATTTCACCCAATTAATGGCCTCAGCGAATGGGAAGGTGCCAGCAGAAGGCTAAGTATACTCTATCAACCGCAGAATGAATCCCCCTATATGTTCGCCAAGGGGGACATATAGGGGGATTCAAAGGAATGAGACAAAATAGTATCCCGTATTACCAGCAACCTGATCTGTAATCAAAACAGGACCAATCATGTTCAGAGAATTCGTCAAATTCGAAATGATTTTTCGATTGAAGAAGAAACTCATGGCCTATGTATTCTTCGTGGTTTTCTTCCTGATGACCTTTATGTCGATTACGACCGATGTCATTCGCATTGGCGGCGGCACCGGTAATGTCAATTTCAACTCCCCGTTTGTGATCATGCAAACAATGATCATCATGTGCGTCATTGGGATTTTTGTTATTGTTCCGCTGATGGCAACAGTAGTTATTCGCGATTATGATCTGAACACCTATCCATCGTTTTTTACCACCCAAATATCCAAATTCAATTACCTGATCGGTCGCTTTACCGGTGGCTATCTTGTCACACTGATGGCCTTCTCCGGCTTAATTGCCGGCATGCTTCTCGGCAGCATGATGCCCTGGGTTGATAGTGAGCGCATTGGTGCCTTTATGATAGGGCCATACCTTAGCTCGTGGCTGATATTTGTCATTCCCAATGTGTTTATCGCCGGTTCATTATTCTTTGCCCTGGGGACCATCTCCAGAAGCTCACTTTGGACCTACGTCGGGGCGGTCGCCTTCTGGATATTCTGGGCAGTCTCCGGTAACCTGCTTCGCGAACTCGATAATCAGTTTTATGCCGGTATCCTGGATCCCTTTGGCGCCAGTTCCTTTCGCCTGGCCACTCAATACTGGACGCCGATTGAGAAAAACACCTTGATTCTGCCGCTGGACGACACCCTGCTCTTAAATCGCTTTCTTTGGATCGGTATTGCCATTCTGGCACTTGCCGTCACGGTTTGGCGCTTTCGGTTTACGGTGCCGGTCCGCAAGAGCGACAAGAAGAAGCTCGCGGAAAGTGATGAAGTTGTTGGCGGTCGCAACATGTCGCCTGTCGGCGCGATATTGCCGGTTGTCACCCAGAATTTCACCAGCGCTGCATATATCAAGCAGTTCATGAAAAATACCGTTCAGGAGTTTTTCGGCATTATTCGAACCGCTCCCTTTATTGTCATTGCCTTATTTGGACTCCTGAACATGCTTGGCATTTTCTTCACAGCCGAGCGCATGTACGGCACCGAGGTACACATCGTAACGCGCCTGATGGTCAGCAATATTGAGAATTCCATGACCCTTTTCTTGATCATCATCCTCACAATTTATGGCGGTGAACTGATTTGGCGATCGCGGCAGCAAAAAGTGCATGAGTATTTTGATGCCCTGCCGGTACCGGGATGGGTGCCGTTTGTATCAAAGCTGTTGGCCTTGATTGGCGTTGTCTACTTTCTGCTCCTTCTGGCCAGTGCAGTTGGTGTCATCATGCAGCTTGCCAGCGGTTTCACCGACATCGAATTTGGCCTCTACTTCCAGGCACTCTTTGTCAACCTGGCGCCGAATATCGCCTTACTAGCATTTCTAGTAATGTTTGTCCATGTATTGGTAAACAACAAGTATCTTGGGCACGCCATCGTCATCACCTATTATATTGGCACCGCTATCGCCTTCGACGCTATGGGCATCAACCACAATTTATTGCTGTTCGGCGGCAGCAATCTGCCAATTTACTCGGACATGAACGGCTTCGGTCATTTCCTGAAATCCTTCTTCTGGTTCAACGTCTATTACTTTTTCTTTGCCCTGGTTCTGGCAATTATTGCCCGGCTTTTTTGGGTTCGCGGCACCAATAGTGGTCTCAAGGCTCGCCTGCAAGAAGCTGGTAAGCGCCGCGGCAGAACCAATCTAGCCTTGCTCGGTTTGGCAGTGGCCGGCTTCTTCTTCACCGGCGGCTTCATCTATTACAATACCAATGTCGTTAATGAGTATCGCAACAACGATGCAGATCAGCTGGACCAGGTTGCTTACGAAACGAAATACAAGAGATATGACGGCCTTCCGCAACCGCGCATCGTTGATGTGTATAGCGAAGTCGATATCTATCCGGAACAGCGGGACTTCGACCTTCGTGGTTATTATTGGCTCTTAAACAAAACTGACGCAGAAATTGATTCGGTCCATATTCGCCTGAACTACCCGAACAATGTCAGCCAAGAAGTCAACAACTTTGTGCTAGGCAATAGCCAGTTGGTCCACAGCGACTCAGCTTTGGACTATTACATTTATAAATTGGAAAGCACTCTTCTACCGGGCGATTCCTTAAAACTGGAATACGATATTTCTTATCGGACCAGTGGATTCATGAATAGCAATTCCAATAATCGCATCGTTTTTAACGGCACCTTCATCAACAATCAGTTCTACTTTCCACATATCGGCTACTCACGAAACCTGGAAATCACCGATCCGTCTGATCGTCGCGAACATGAGCTGCCGCCACGTAAGCAAATGGCCGCCATTGATGACACCCTGGCATTGCAAAACACCTACCTTGGCTATGATGCCGACTGGGTGAATTTTGAAACCATCGTCAGCACATCACCGGATCAGATTGCGATTTCCCCGGGCTACCTGCAACGTGAGTGGGAAGAGAATGATCGCCGCTACTTCCACTATAAAATGGATGTCCCGATTCTCAACTTCTACTCCTATCTCTCGGCACGCTATGAAGTTGCGCGCAAGAACTGGAACGGCATCGATCTGGAAATCTATCACCATGCGCCGCACGACTACAACCTGGACAAGATGTTTAAGTCGATCAAACATTCAATCAGCTATTTCGAAGAACATTTCAGCCCGTATCAGTTCCGGCAAATGCGCATCCTGGAATTCCCGCGTTATGCCTCATTTGCACAATCTTTTCCCAATACCGTCCCCTACTCGGAATCGATTGGCTTCATCGCGAACCTGCAGGATGAAGATGATATCGACTACGTCTACTATGTTACGGCACATGAGGTTGCACATCAATGGTGGGCGCATCAGGTAATCAGCGGCAATGTCCAGGGAGCCACAGTGATGGTGGAAACCATGGCCCAATATTCAGCCCTGATGGTTATGGAAAAGGAGTACGGCAAGGAAAAGATGCATAAATTCCTGCGCTACGAAATGGATCGCTACCTGCGTGGCCGCAGCTCCGAGCAAGTGCGCGAATGGCCGCTGATTTACAATACCAATCAAGGTTACATCCATTACCGCAAGGGCAGTGTGATTATGTATGCCTTGCGCGACTACATTGGTGAGGAAAAACTGAATGGCGCTCTGCGAAAGTATATCGAAGCAACGGCCTATCAGGAAGCGCCATTTACCACCTCACTGGAATTCCTGAGCTATATTGAGGAAGTTGTGCCTGATTCACTCAACTACATTATTGAAGACTGGTTTAAGACCATCACGCTATATGACAATCGCGTAGACGATGTCTTTTACACTGAGACAAATGATGAGCAATACGAAGTAGAAATCAACGTTGAGAGCCGTAAGCTGCGCGCTGACAGCCTCGGTCTCGAAACTGAAATTGCCCTGGCTGACTATATCGAAATCGGCGTTCTCGGAGAGGACCGCAAAGAGCTCTATCTGGCCAAACACAAACTGGAAAAAAATCAAACCAGCTTGAAAATTACGGTGGATGAATTACCAGTCCAGGCAGGCATCGATCCTTACAACAAGCTCATCGACCGTAATCCAAAGGATAATTTGAAGGCAGTGAGTAGGAAATAGATGCTGGTTGAACGGTCATCGAACAACGGTGACCGACTTACTTTCATCGTAAACCGAACTGCACACATCCCCCTGTATCCCCCTTCGAAGGGGGAAGCAGGGGGATGTGTATGTTTTATTACTTTTTTATCCATCTTTTCGCTTTCATCTCGAAGCGCGGCAAGGTTTCGGGCGGGACAACCTGCACCGCAATGCGTAGTGAAAGGGCAGCACGAAGATCGGTTTCCAATTGGGAAGCAATTGCTGCAGCGGCAGCTTCATTGGTTCCTGCAGCCACCTCGATCAAGAGCGTCATCGACTCCATCCCCTGCACGGTGCGAATTTCCACCTGATATTCAAAAACCTCGCCTGAACGCCGCACAACTGCCTCTACGGCGCGGGGATAGACATTCACGCCGCGCACGCTGATCATGTCATCACTGCGGGTGAGAATGCCCCCTTCCAGGGCCATTTCTGCTGTACCACATACACAAATATCCTCAACAGGCGCCTTAACCACATCACCGGTTCGGTAGCGAATCAGTGGCGAGCCGGTTCTGCCAAGATTTGTCAGCACCAATTCGCCAAGTTCTCCCGGCGCTGTGGCTGTTCCAGTTTGCACATCAATTATTTCCGGGAAAAATGCATCTTCCAAAATATGAAGCCTGCCGCGTTGCTTCGGGCATTCATAGCTTACCGGTCCGATCTCCGTCATACCATGATGATCATAGACCCTGGCGCCGGGCCAGAGTCGTTCGATATAGCCATACGTCTCCGGGATACTGCCCCCGGCCTCTCCGGCAACGATGATCGCCCTTACCTCTGATGCGCCAAGGTCGATATTCTCCTCCCTGGCAACTTCGCCGAGGCGAATTGCATAGGTCGGCGTGCAGCAAAGGACCGTGCATTTATTATCGATGATCACCTGCAAGCGCCCGACACTGCCCAGACCGCCGCCAGGTATGCAAAGTGCGCCGATCTTTTCGGCAGCGTCGAAGGCGGTCCAGAAACCGAGAAAGGGCCCAAATGAGAAGGCAAAGAAAACCCGATCCTCCTCAGTAACTGTCGACGCCTGGTAAATACGCACCCAATTGTCGACCATCCACTCCCAGCTATCTCCGGTATCCAACCAACGCAAGGGACGGCCGGAAGTACCACTGGTCTGACTAAAGCGATGATAGGCATGAATGGGAAATGTCAAATTGGTTCCGTAGGGCGGATGTTCCTGTTGATCCTCGACAAGCTCGTCTTTGAGCGTAAAGGGAAAACCCTGACAGAAATCTGCCAGGGTAAAATCTGTATTGATATCCAGACCAGCTCGCTGGATTCGGCTTGTGTAAAATCGATTTTGATTGTCGAGCGCTCGCAGTAAGCGCTGAAGCTTGGCAAGCTGGGATGCCCGCTGTTTAGCGAGTTTGTCCAACTTGTTGCTCATGCTATTCCCCGCTAGCTGATTGCGGATCGGTCGATTGAATCACCTGCTCTTGTTGCGCCGTAGGTTTCTTGGCCGCAGCAGGGTTAGGCTTATACATCACGACCATGTAGCCACCAACAGCGGCCAGGACGATACCAAGAAGGAATTGCCAGCGAAGGGTCCCATATCCACCTGCAGGCGGATGCAGCCATATGGAAACAACCGCATTCACGATGGGTGCTCCAGCAAATACCAGTGACATAACAACGGCAGGTGTTCCACCAGCACCAAAGGCCAATAAGACGCAGAAAGCGCCAATCGCACCAACAAGTCCGGCGATCAATGACAAGCCCATGCCTTTCATCGGGAATGTCCAGGCTGCACCGTTGACCAGCAACACCAGGATGGGTCCAAGAACCGCAGTCAGAAAATAAGCCAGTCCAACAAACAGAAATGCCTTGTACCGACCGTTAACGGCATCTCCCATACCGATTTGTCCGCTATGCAAAAAAATACCGTACAGCCCCCAGGAAAGAACTGTCATTAATACAAATACCAGCCAGGTCATACCACCGGTTTGTCCTGCTTCCATTACTGCCCCCATTCAGGTTTCCATTATATCAACATTGGTTTCGGACGCGAAATTACACATAATTTTTGGCATTAGCATGCCAATTTCAAAAATCTTAGCGCCGTTTCAAGTGATTGAGCAGTCCTTCGCATAACTCTGGCGGTGCTACAGAAATTTTATTGTCAATTTCTGATGGTATGTCGGTTGCGCGCATGCGGCCATCTTCCGGATTGAAGCGAATGCGAACAGTAGTGATGCCGCCAATAGCGCACAGCACCGGCGAGTCATCAACAACGGACACGCTTCCCAAGTAGGACAGGGATTTGGACGTTTTCTCGCTTACAAGAATACGGATGTCAATTTCATCCTCGAAGCGCACCGGCCGCAAAAATTCGCAATGGGCTTTCACACGCGGCCAGCCGGAGCGCACTTTTTCATCACGTGGATGAACAGAGTGTCCCAACGAGCGAAAGAATGCGTGCTCAGCCATCTCCAGATACCGAAAGAAATTTGAGAAATGAACGATCCCGGCCATGTCAGTTTCGGAGAACGTCACGCGATGGCGATATGTGTATTCGAAGGACATAGTAGTCTACTAATTCAAGGTTTACATGCCTGAACGAGAAAAATTCCAACAAAAAAAATTCCAACCTCAAACTCAGCGGGTCAGATCCCCCCTCTATTTCCCCCGGAGGAGAGATAGAGGGGGGATTGCCCGCCCAGAACCTCAATAATTAATCAGCTCTCCGCAACCGATACATCGCTGCCCGCCTCTACCAGCGGTCTTCCATGTGCCAGCGGCATCGGCACGTCAGCAAATTCAGCGATTTTCTCAAACAGGTCAGTGTAGTCCTTATCAAGCTTACCAATCAGGCAATCGGTCACTTCAGCTACCAAATGCGGATATTTCTTGAATAAGGCGCCAAAATTAAAGTTTTGGTCATAGAAAACGTAAACAAGCTTGCGCATCGACTCCAGACCATCGCGTAGCTGGTCGCTATATTGAGTAAACTGGCTTGCTGAGTAGTCACCCTTCACCAATGCTTCTTCAACCGCATCAGCAGCCATTTCGCCGCCAACCATTGCCAGGAGCAGGCCGGTAGAAAAAACCGGGTCAAGAAAGGCAAATGCGTCACCCGTCAGCACCGCTCCATCCATCGCGCAGTAGCGAGAGCGATAAGAATAATCGCCGGTGACATAAAATTCACTGCAACGCTCGCCAGGCGCGACATGCTCTTTTATCCAGAGGTTTTTCTCGACTTCGCGGTTAAAAATTGTCTCCGGGTCGCGAGTTTCATCGTATAAATAGTCCTTATCAGCAACCACACCAACGCTAACCACATCATTCGGCTGGGGAATATACCAGAACCAGCCTTGATCCGGCAAATACGCCACGGTGGTGGCACCTTCGTCGAGCCCTGGATCGCGCATGGCGCCTTTATAATATGTCCAAATGGAAATTTTCTTCAACTGTTCGTCATCTATCCGCCAGCCATTACGGGTCATTAAAAAACTGTTCCGGCCACTGGCGTCAATTGTAAGCGGGGCACGAAACTCATGCATCTCGCCATCATCGTCTTTTGCGCGAATACCAGCTACGGAACCATCGGCATAGACAATTTCGCGAGCGCGCATGCCAAAGTGAACAACCGCCCCCTTTTCGGCGGCATTCTCCAGCATCATCTGATCAAATTCGCTTCTCACAACCTGCCAGGTGCTGGAGGCATCATGCTTCAGATGATCGTGAAAATAAAAGGGCTGGGATATTTTGCCGCTGCGACCGGCAAATTGCACACTGAGCTTTTTCGTAAAGGATGAGGCCTTCATTTTCTCGATCATCCCGATGCGTTTCAGCGGAAAATGACAATATGGAACCAGCGATTCTCCAACATGGTAACGAGGGAAATGCTCTTTCTCCAAGACAACGACCTGGCGGCCGTTTTCGGCAAGAATGGCAGCTGCAGTTGCTCCGGCGGGTCCACCACCAACAACAATCACGTCATACTGATATTGATCTATGGTCATGGTATCTCTCCATATCTATGTAATGGGGGCAAAATTTCTACCACATTCACCAGTAGCTGCCCCTGCTTATCGAAAATTTGGTTTACCCTCCCAAACACGTTTTCCGGCTCCTGAAGCGCCAATCCCTCGATCAAAGAATTATCGGCTTCTAAGCAAAAAAAACCACATGGTGCGCTCCTGTATCCAATCTCGTAGTCCTGAAGCAAACCACCAAATGGTTTTTCTCCTTTCAGGATTTCTTTTTGCATCTCAAGCGGCAACAATTCCAGTTTGATCTGGATTGCGCCGTATGTCACCCGCTTGCGGCCATCGCGGGTCCAAAGAATCACTTCGCGAAAATACTGGCCGTGCCGGCTCTCCACTCGCAGTGCTTCTACCACGATGTCATCCTTGAAAAATCGTCTAAGCGTGCCGGTCATATCATCATCATGAACCAGCAAGGATTTTTCCGGCTCCGGCATATCATCAGCAGATAGAAAAGTCAGGTCAGCTTTTTCACGCCCGATCAGCTGATATAGTTCACTCAGTGGATCCAAATTATCCTTCATGCCCCCTATTACGGTTGCCATTGATTGAAGTTCCAACTATTCGAGACCGAAGAGCGCGATCCATTCGTTGACCTGATTCAGGCTTCTTTCCCCGAATCCCGCGGCCTGCTTTTTGATTTTTTTTAGCGATTTTTCTTTTTTCAGCTTTTCAGGATTCTTCGAATAGAACATGTCGGCGAAACAAACAATTTGCTCCTCGAGGCTTTGCGGCCGCATATCCCGATGAGGCAGCGGGAGGTTTTGGTTGCGGATATCATCGACGGTGAGTCCGGCGCCGGTATGCCGTTCACACACCAGTGCATGACGCGGCAAGCCTTCCTTTTCCAGCAATTCTCGTCCCAGGTATCCATGTGCGAGGTAGTGGTGCTCCCCTTCACAGCCAATCTTGGGAGAATTGGTCATGAAAATTCCGATATCATGTAGCATTGCTGCTTCCGCGATAAACTGCCGGTCCGGATTTAAATGGCTAACCCTTTCGGTTAAGAAGAGGGCTTTCTGCTTCACACAAGTGCTATGCGTAACCAGAATTCGATATGCAAGGGAGTTAACGTCGTAATATTTCTTTAGGAGGGTAAGTGGTGTCCATCCCGGCCTCTTCTTTGCCAATGCTCTCACCTATTCCTTGTTGGAGCTAACCTTCATGACTTTGCGTCGACCGGGCCTTCTGCGCCGGACGCCAGCCGGTTTAAAGAAACGGCGAATATCTGACACTGATTTGCGCGAATGCTCTTCCATCGGCACGTGCCCGACTTCATCGTATATAATGACCCGGCCATTGGGAATGCGCTCGCGAAACCTCTCTGCATTGGCGACCGGCAACCACTGATCGTCACGCCCCCACATTATCAGCGTATCGCATTCAATGCGTTTCAAATAAGCGGTGCGATCCTTGAGGCGGCCATTGGCAATTTTTAGAAATGCTTCCGGATTACCGGGCCGAGTGAACAGATCGTAGTAGCGGTCAATCAATTGATCCGTGATCAACTGATCATCAAAATATACCTGATGAACAAACTGCTCGAGAACGTTACGTTTGATGGCAAAGCGGATGATACGATTAACAAGCGGCGTGCGCGCCCAAACAAATGGCATTGGAATACTACCTTTATCGAGAAAACCGGCAGCAGCAATCAACACCAGTTTTTCCACGCGGTCCGGCTGTTTAATGGCAAATTCCCAGGAAATCCAGCCACCGAGCGAGTGACCAACAAGAATACAGCGATCGATATTCAACTGATCAAGAAAGGTCCCAATGAAGCCAATAAGGTAAGGCATGTCATAATCCCGATCAACCAACGGACCGGTTAAACCAAAGCCCGGTAAGGTCAGTCGTATAACACGGTAGTCTTTTTGAAGCTTCTGAGTCCATGCATCGTAGGTATGCAAGCTGGAGAACGCGCCGTGAATCAGCAATACAGGCGTACCGCTGCCCTCATCACGGTAATGCACCAAGGTGCCATCCACCGGCATAAAGCGGGAAGCCGGGTTCGTGTAAAGCCGAATCAACTTTTGCAGCGAGTCAGAAATAACATCTCCTTATAAAGCAAACTTATCAGTTTCAAGATAGGTCTTTAGGGGGATTTTTCCAACCTTTATCGGGCCGGGTCTGCGGAAAAAAGCAGCAGTACCCTCATCATGAGAGCACTGCTGCGGCATTGAGCGGTCTGTATCATCAAGATACGACGCTCGGGGAGGTCTGTAGATTATAATAATTATGCAAATATCATATTGATAGAAGGCACCATCATGCGTTGAATATTTTGAAACATGTCAATTTTATTCAGTATCGCGAGCCATTAGCAGAATGGCATCACGCTCTCTGTCGCGAATTTTCTGCTCCAGCATTTTTAGATGGTTGATCTCGTTCTCATAATATGCAGGTAAATCATCCAGGGATTCTTTCCCATAAATCAGGCGAAGGCGCTTATCGAAAATTCCCTGCAGCATGCGATGCTCGCGCCGAAGTCTGCGAAGATCGCGACGAATACGATACATTTCCGCAACTTTGTAGGCGCCAAGATTAAAACGATTGATGATAAACTCGATCGGCCATTCAAGGACTTCTATTGAGCGCCAATACATGTATTTTAAGCGGTCTTTCAATTCCATGCGCTCTCTGAAGCGGGTATCACCGAACATTTCCCGATGTCCCCCCAGCCAGCTACCGTCAAATCCGGAACGTTTTACTTCACCTAAATTCAGATTATCGATGACGTCGTTGTCGAGTAGATTCATCGTCTAAACTCCTGCCAATTTTTCAAGTAACCCCAAAAAGAGTGACTACTTTCTCATTCTCTAATTGAGACATGCGCTGTCAAAAAAAGTCACCGCATTTTCGATTTATAGTCCAAGACCTCTAGCCAGGCGCTGAGAAGATCAGGCGGCCAAGGTCTATATTCAGGACGGATTCCTGAATATGACTTTTTAGAGAGGAAAGTGTGAAAAATTTCTCGTAAATAGTTTTTATCAATATCCGAACCGGCAGCCTGGAAATTCTCGCTTCAGGCTCACTGGAAATTATTCAGGTGGATTGAGATATCTGAATACAAGATCAGCTATTGCACCACCGACAAAAGGTCCAAGTAGATAATACCATATCTGCCCCAATGAGGAACCGCCCATGATTGTGTCAACAATATTCGGCCCCAGCCCGACAGCCGGATTGTATGCGCCACCTGAGATACCGCCGCCGGCATAAGCAATAGCCGTTACCGTGAGCCCGATGGTTAGACCATAGATTTGATTGCCTTCCAGGGCCTTTGTTGCTACCAGTACCAGTATTACCGACACCAGGGCAAATGTAAAGAGGACTTCGACAAGCAACACCTGACTGATTGTGGCGGACGCCGAAGGGGATATCGCAAATGTCTTTCCCTGCAGCAAGTGGCAAACGCCGGCTGCCGCCATCGCACCAAGTAATTGGGATGCGACATAGGGCAAGATTTCTCTTGCAGGCAGTTTCCCACAACGCCAAAAGCTGATGGTAACCACCGGGTTATAGTGGGCACCGGAAATATGACCGCCCATGTACACCATCACCATTAACATCAATCCGATAGCAAGTGGGTCTCCGGTTAGACCAATTGCAATCACCAGAAAAAATGTCCCGATAAATTCCATTACATAGTTTCGCATAGCGTCTCGCAAAGTTGCTTTACCAGAGAGTTAGGATCACTTCGGGCTGACCCCAATGTCTCTTTTTCAATCCTTTTAAACAACCGTGATAAAAAAAGCCACCGCAAGAATACCCTACGGTGGCCAATTATACTCAAGCTTTAGTCTGTTTTGTGTTGGTACAGATGCACGTCGCGCTGCGGATAAGGAATGGAAATGCCTTCAGCGTCAAAACGCTTCTTCACTTCTTCCATTGTCTCAAAATAGACATCCCAATAATAGGCAGGATCGCACCAGGGGCGACAGGCAAAGTTTACGCTATTGTCGCCAAGTTCTACAAGGCCAACAAATGGTTCCGGATCAGAAAGCACTTTTTCCTGCTTTTTCATGACATCCATCATGATGTCGCGCGCCTTTTTCATATCGTCTTCATAGCCAATGCCAAAAACGAGGTCAATGCGAATTTTACCGTTGGTCGTGTAGTTAACAATGTTGTCGGCGGTCATGCTGCCGTTCGGAATAATCACTCGCTTGTTGTCCGGGGTGCTGAGAATAGTGGTAAAGATACCAATTTCTTCGACGACGCCCAGTGCACCGGCAGCTTCAACTAAGTCTCCCAGCTTGACGGGACGAAAGATAATCATCAAGACGCCGGCCGCGAAATTAGAGAGAGAACCCTGCAGGGCCAAACCAATCGCCAAACCGGCGGCACCAATGATGGCAACAAATGAAGTAGTCTCTACGCCCATTTGCTGGAGCGCAGCCAAAACGGTAACGACTAACAATACGATATATACGAGGTTCTTAATGAACTTGGTCAGTGTCGGGTCCACACTGCGCTTGTTCATGACTTTTTCAGTAGTATTGCTCAGTTTGCGCGCGAACCAGCGCCCCACGACAAAAATGACCAGAGCAATCAGCAGATTTTTACCAAAAACGGTAATCAGCTCTTGCCCCTGGGCCAGCAAAGATTGAATATCCATGAGTCTCTCCTAGTGATTATTAGTAAGTTTTGGAAAAATATAGGCTTGCGTAAAAAGTGCGCTCGCTCAGAGCGATAATCTCAGCTCCGCCCTATATGTCCCCCCAGGGGGACATATAGGGCGGACCACTGAAAACATGAGTCAATGCGGTGAACGTGTCAAGCCACCCCTAAATCCCCTCCCGGGAGGGGATCTAGGGGTGGCTTAAGGGCAGCCAGATGCTACTCCGCTTCTATCGTCGTAAAATCTTCTATCATGCAGGTATTGGGTACTGCCACCAAACCCTTTTTGCTCTTTATAACGGTATTGACAGTGCCAATCTCACGAATCTCGCCGGAAATATCGCCGACGGTTACTTTCTGTCCAACCTGAAAGCCCCTGCGTGCATACACACCGGAAATAATATTTTGCGATATCGTGCGGGTGCCGAGACCAAGCGTCAGGGCAATGGCCAGTCCGAAGGCACCGAGCAGAACACCAAAAAGTATATTCAAAATGCCCGACTCGATTTCCAACTGGCTGATGGCAATTACCGCTACTGAAATGACAATGAGATTGCTGACAATCTTGCCAATCAGATCAGCAAACTCGATGCCGCTTTCGGCTGCTGCCCCCTGAACCATGCCGCCAACAAAACGCGCCAGCATGATGCCGAGCACCAGCAAAAACGCCACGGCAATCAACTTCGGTATAAAGGCAACAAATTGCTGCAGGATGTTTGCCACTGCATGCATTTGCAGGCTTTCCGCGGCTGACAATATAAAGGTAAGCAGCACCATCCAGAATATCAGCTGACCGATAATCGAGGAAGCTGGTTTTGCATATCCGGCCTTGTGGAGAAAGCTGGTGATGCCAGCCTTTTCAACAATGCCGTTAAAGCCGACCTTATCGAGCAGGCGGCTAATAAAGCGCCGTAACAAGCTGGCCACAATCCAACCCATTACGAATATCGTCAGTGCACCAAATAGATTCGGTAAAATACCGATGATATCGGCAAAAACACCTTCCAATGCCGGAAGGATGGTTTCATTCCAGAATGACATAGCTACTCTTTCCCCTCTTCCGTTTCAGTTTTGTCGTCTTTACTTTTGTCCGGCTGTTCAGGCACAAAATACGCCGGACTGGTGTTGACCAATCCACCCAGGATCGAGGAAAACCCGTCAAAGATCATGGACATCCAATCTCTGAAGATAGTTTGTATGCGCAGTTTACGGATTGTTCCGCGGATCAAGTCTTCGCTGACGTCCTCAGAATCGTCTACACCTTCCCACTTATCCTTATCAATTCTCTTCTCGTCGCTCATAATTATCTCGTTCCTCACGGGCGGTAAAACATTCCTTAAACTCTTCGCGGGCCCGTTTAAGTCTCATTTTTGTAGCGCTCAAGCCAATACCGAGTCGATCAGAAATGGTCTTGTAGTCCAGCTCTTCGAAGTAACGCAAATGAATAATCTCGCGTGCGTTCTCGCTCATGCTGTTCATGGCATTCTGGATCGCCGCTCGCATTTCTTCTCTTTCCAGGCTCTCGTCCACCTGACGAAAGAGGGACTCATCTTCACGCTGACTCTCTTTTACATCTCCAATATCCTCTGATATCCACCACCAGGGACGGCGCTGCATTTTCTCAATATGATTCAGGGCCGTATTGACCGTAATCGTATATAACCAGGTTGAGAAACTGGAATTCCCTTTGAAGCGGGGAAGCCCGTTGAACACCTTCACGAACACATCCTGCAATACGTCAAATGCTTCTTCCCTGTTCTTCAGCATGCTTATTAGTTTGCCGAAGACCTTTTGCCGGTAGCGATTGATAAGAATTTCGAACGCACCGGTCTGGTACGGTAGTTCACTCTGTGCAATCTTGATAAGTTCGTCGTCGGTGAGTGCTTCCCGTTCTTTCCGTTTAGACAGACGTGCCCCGGAGATGTCACTATGGGCATCAAATAAAATTTGGGAGGCGATTTTGAGAAGGTCGTAATTCAACAATACAAGCTCATATACCTAACTGAAAAGATTCCCCTGCACAGCGCTCAGCGCCTGGACAAACTTGACCCCAACCAAGTTGGCAGAATATAACCAGAACCACGTTTAGGGACCAACGGAAATTAAAATAGGAATCCCCGGGCATCTTCAGCTGTTTTTTGCGGAATTTCTTCCATCGGTACATGGCCGGCATCAGGATAAATGATCAGTTTTGAGTTTGGGATCAGCCTGTCAAATTTGTGAGCATCAGCTACCGGAATCCAGGTATCGTCTTCACCCCAAAGGATCAGCACCGGAATCTCCAGGGACGTGAGCTCATCTCCGAACGGTGGATTGACACTGTTCGCCCTGGCGACAAAGGCCTCGCGATTTCCAGCGCGAAGCATCATTTCAAAATAACGATCAACCAGTTTGTCGTCTACCAGTGAATCGTCGGCATATACTTCCAACAGGCTCTTACGGTGCAGCGACTTCGGCGTAATTACGGTTAGCAATTTGTTAACGACCGGAGTCTGCGCCAGTTGAAACGCCATGCTGATGGGTTTGTTGTCCGGGATGGGCATGCCACTGGCATCGATGAGAATCAGGCGGCTTACGCGCTTCGGATAGTTCATGGCAAAAGTGGCGGCAATCCGACCGCCTAATGAATTGCCGGCCACATACGCGCTATCAATATCCAGTTGTTCGCAAAAAGCATCGAGAAAATCCGCGTACGTCGCGATTCGATAATCGTGATCCGGCGAAGGTCCGGTAAGGCCAAAGGCCGGTAAATCCAGACGAACAACCCGAAAGTCGCTCTTCAGCATATCTGTCCAGGCATCCCAGGTATGCAAAGATGCAGCTGTACCATGCAGCAGCAGCAAAACCGGACCACCGCCTTCATCCCGGTAGTGCACCGACATACCATTCAGGTTCATAAATTTCGATTCAGAATTGGTATACTTTTCTTTGAGGGAATCGACGCTGCGATCAGAATGATAATTCGGAATAATGAGAAAAGCGAGAAGGGTTAAGAATAGGCTACCTGCTACCATCGCAATGCGTTTCATGAAGACATCTCCTCGGTTTCTTTATGACGCTTCAGGCTCCAACGGCGGTGAGACCATAACCACAACTCCGGGCGACGACGGATTTCGGTTTCCAGAAGAGCGGCAAAACGGGCAGTCACTTCGCCTTCAGCAAGATCATTCGGATCATCACAAATCTTGGTCACATGCACTTCGTAAAAGCCACGTTTGGGTTTGCTCATCAACGCAACAAATACCGGCCGCTTCAGCTTCCGGCTAATTTTCTCCGCGCCGGTAAAGAAGGCGGTTTCTTGATTGAGGAAAGTCAACCATTGAGCGCCCTGTCGCGGCGGTTTTTGATCGGCAATAAAGGCGTGAAGTGTTAGGTCGTTCTTAAGGCGGATCATTTGCCGCAAAGCATGTTTCATGGACACCATCTTTACCCCGTTTTGCATGCGCAGCCGGTTCACCAACCTTTCACTGAGCTTGCTGGACTGCGGCTTGAAAAGCGCATATCCGTCATGTGCCAGTTCCAGCCCCATGGGGATACTGGCCCATTCCCAGGACCCGTAGTGGCCGGTGAGCATCACGATGCTCTTTCCCTGTTCGGCCATTTCCTGGACCATTTCCGGATTTTTGAAATGCGAACGGCGGTGGGCTTCTTTCCTGCTCATAGTGAGTAGCTTTAAGGTTTCCACAAAGAGGTCGCTGAAATGCCGGTAGAACTTATATTCAATATCTGCAATTTGCGCAGCGCTATAGTCCGGGAATGAATTCTCCAGGTTGTTGCGGGTAACGGAACGCCGATAGCGCACGACGTAAAAGATTAAAACAAAGAAGAGATCGGCGAAGCGATAAAGAATCCAGAACGGTAGCTTGGCAAAGAGCCAAATCATCCCAAGAATAAAATAATAGAGGAAATTTTGCATGCTGCCGAACCTGATTACGCTTCCAGTATGTAATTTGCTGCCAGCACTTTATACGCTTCCACTTGGGTTCGCTGCCAGTCAGTATCGAATCCCAACTCCTGCGCCAGTAGTTCAGCCACACGCGGGGCCATTCTCACGCTGGCTTTTGCATCAAGCAACAGTGCCCGTGTTCGCCGGGAGAGGATATCCTCTACGGTTCGGGCCATCTCCTGCTGAATACCCCAAATTACCTCGGCTTCGGTATAGGGCAAAGCAGCATCCAACTGATGGCCAAGGGACGGTTGCTTCTTGATCATCTTTTCAAGCAACACCTTGTCCGAACCATACACATAGAGCGGATTATCTTCATCGATATTCTTTAGCCAGCCACGAATGCGAAGATCTCGTGTCGGACAAGGATGCGGATTTAAGCCTGCCACTAACGCAGCGCGATCAACCGTATCTTCAGCCATCTTTCGATATGTGGTCCACTTGCCGCCGGCAATGGTTACCAATCCGCTCTTGGAAACCGCCAGGTAGTGATCGCGCGAAATTTCCGAGGTGTTTTCAACACCGCCCGGACTTACCAGGGGACGTAATCCCGCAAAAACACTGCGCACATCCGCCCGCACCGGATCTTTGGTAAGATACTTCGCTGCATGCTCCAGGATAAACTCCACTTCATCTTCCATCGCCACCGGTTCCAGCTCTGCAGCAGGTACCGGCGTATCGGTTGTGCCGACAACGACCTTATCATGCCAGGGCACCGCAAACAACACCCGGCCGTCATCTGTATGCGGCACCAAAATCGCCGCTTTGCCGGGGAGGAACTCTTTATCGAGAATCAGGTGAACGCCCTGGCTGGGTTTGATGATCCGCTCCGTTTCCGGGTCGTCCATTTGCAAAATACCGTCGGTAAAAACGCCAGTTGCGTTGATAACCACGCGGGCATTAATTTCGTACTGTTTGCCGCTTTCTTCGTCCACAGCAGCAACACCGGAAACATAGCGATTTTCTTTCAGAAGCCCGGTTACCCGGCAGTAGTTCAGAACCGTTGCTCCCTGCTCCACAGCCGTTTGAGCAAGATTGATGGCCAGCCGGGCATCGTCAAATTGACCATCATAATATATCACACCCCCGCGCAAGCCATCCGGTTCAACAGTGGGAATTTTCTTCAAAGTTTCGGAACGGGATAAAATTTTGGAAGGACGCAAACCAAGCTTACCGGCCAAGAGGTCATAGACTTTTAAACCCACACCGTAAAAGGGACCGTCAAACCAATCGTAAGACGGCACAATGAATGACTGGTGGCGAACCAGGTGCGGAGCATTATGAATAAGCAGCCCACGCTCGTGCAGTGCCTCTAGAACCAGGCCGATATTGCCCTGTTGCAAATATCGCACGCCACCATGAACCAGCTTGGTACTGCGGCTGGAAGTTCCCTTTGCAAAGTCATGCTGTTCCAGCAATAGCGTTTTGTATCCGCGAGCAGCAGCATCGACGGCAGTTCCCAATCCACTGGCGCCACCGCCAATGATCAGGATATCCCAATAACCGGGATGATCTTCGATTCTGGATATCATCAAATCGCGATTCATTACCGGTCCCATCCTTTCGCTCGCTCAAGGGCTTTGCTCCACAATGCCCGCGAAGCTTTTACATCCGCCAGCGGCATTTTGCCCTCAAACTCTCGCTGAATTTTCCATTGTCCGGCAATTTCCTGCTTATTGCTCCAGAAATCAACAGCCAGTCCTGCCAGATAGGCAGCCCCCAGGGCCGTGGTTTCCAGGACCCGTGGACGGATCACTTTCCGTCTGAGCAGGTCAGCCTGAATTTGCATCAGCAAATTATTGGCTGTCGCTCCACCATCAACGCGCATTTCCCTGAGCTTGATGCCGGCATCTGCCTCCATCGCGGCAACCACGTCAATTGTTTGATGGGCGATACTGTCCAGCGCTGCCCGGGCGATATGCGAGGCATTGCTCCCACGGGTCAGCCCGACAATCGTCCCGCGCGCGTATGGATCCCAGTGCGGCGCGCCAAGTCCGACAAAGGCCGGCACCAGCACAACCCCTTCGCTGTCTTTCACTTTCTTCGCAAGCTTTTCAATATCAGCTGCAGATTCGATCAGGCCCAGACCGTCACGAATCCACTGCACCACTGCGCCGGCAACAAATACGCTGCCCTCCAGCGCATATTCAATCTGATTTCCGATCTTCCAGGCAACGGTAGTAAGCAAGTTGTTCTTCGACGCCACTGCTTCCTTACCGGTATGCATCAGCATGAAGCAACCGGTGCCGTAGGTATTCTTTACCATGCCCTTTTTGAAGCAGGCCTGTCCGAATAACGCCGCTTGCTGATCCCCGGCAATTCCGCTAATCGGCACCGGTGTTCCGAGAATGCGCTTCATGGTTTCGCCATACACCTCACTTGAACCGCTAATTTGCGGCAGCATTGAATCCGGCACACTTAGCAAGCCGAGCATCTTCTTATCCCAACTGCCTTTGTGAATATTGCAGAGGAGCGTACGAGAGGCATTGCTAAGGTCGGTGATATGATGTGCGCCGCCGGTAAGTTGCCAAACCAGCCAGCTATCGATGGTCCCGAATGCCAGGCGTCCTTCTTCAGCCATCTTCCGGGCGCCCTTTACATTCTCAAGAATCCAGGCCACCTTGGTTCCTGAGAAGTAAGCGTCGAGAACCAGTCCGGTGCGCTTGCGAATTGCCTTGGCCTTGCCGGCGGACCGCAGCTGATCGCAATGTGCGGCGGTACGGCGATCCTGCCAAACAATGGCATTGTATATCGGCTTGCCGGTCTCGCGGTCCCACACCACTGTGGTCTCGCGCTGATTTGTGATGCCAATCGCAGCAATATCCGTCGCTTCGACACCGGTATCTTTCAGGACTTTGCGCATAACGCCCAATTGGCTGCGCCAGATTTCCATTGGATCATGTTCCACCCAGCCGGGCTTGGGGAAAATCTGCCGGAACTCTTTCTGGGCAATGCCTTTAATCGAACCCCGTTTCGTGAACAGAATGGCACGGGAACTGGTGGTGCCCTGATCAAGCGTCATCACATACTTCATTACAGATCCTTGCGTTGGTTAAGGATAAGTCGCTGCTGTGTCACAACTGCAAATGGCTTGAAGGAATCATACAAATATTTTGGGAAAGGGGAAAGAATGAAGATTGACGATTGAAAAATGAAGACTCCGGTGAGCGGTGAGCGGTGAGCGGAATAAACCAAAAACGCTCTAACGTTTTGACGTTTTGACGTTTTGACGTTTTAACGGCTTACGATCATCCCGCTTTAGTTCGCCGGGAGCGAACATCTGCCTGGCCCATGAAACGGCGCCGCCGTTGAACGATCAACGCACAGCTCGCAACAATCCCTCACCGGCTAGGCCGTATTTTTGCTGCCGAATTTAGACCAGAGGCGGGGAAAGAGGCTTGGCAGCTCGTCATCCTGCCAGCGGCTGCCGTGGATTTCCATGTTTTCGCTGAGGCCAAGCGGCATTTCTTCGCCGGTCGCTTCCTGGTAGGCCATAATAGCGCAATATCCCATACCTTCCCAATAAATCTCGTCCGAATTGACCAGTTCAGCCAGCAATTCCGGATTCTTGCGGATTTGCTCCATTTTCTTTTTGCCGCGGCTAATCAGCCAGCCACGAAAATCAGAGAAGCAGTCGGCCGAGCATTCTCCATTGAGAATGGTCGCTGCCGCCCATAGCTGCCAGTCATATAGCAGGCCCCGGTAATGGCGGAATGTATTGTCGAAGCGAATAATATCACGTGGTTTCAGGTGCTTCAGTCCTTCAGTGAGCAGTTCTTTTTGCCGGGCGTAGTCCTCGTTGGCGTCCTGTCGGGTTTTGTCAATAATCCCCCAAAAGAGATGGTCGGGCATACGATCGGTTACGCTGACCTCATCAGTTTTCTTTTCACCGCTCAGGTTGGGTTCAACCACACTGGTTTTGTTAAGAAACAGGAAAACCCCCACGACGATTAAAGCGACAATCAGGATGGTGACCAACATATAAAAATCTCACTTAATACGCGTTACTTGTAAAATGCTCAGAAACAATATAATCACTCCGGCCCACTGGTATCCACTTAAAATATTGTCTCTCAGCAAATATTCTAAAATGACCGCCGTCAACGGAAAGGCCAATTCACAAACAGTAGCGACAGAAGCCTTGATCTTTTTCAGGCCATAATAGTACAGAAAAATTGCCGGAGCGCCTGTGCTGAAAGCAATTAAAAGAAAAATCCACATTTGAGAGCTGTTGATCTGGCTGATGGCAGCGCCATCTCCCAGAGATATCACCAGGAGTGTCATAATTACTGCCGTAAGCGTAAATCTCAGATACGTCGCAATCTCAAAAGACACATTTTTCAGCGCTCGCTTTCCCAAGACTGTTGACGAAGCAAAACTGGCTGCAGCAACCAGAGCAAGCAAGGCCGCTTCCGCTGTCTGGTCCCCGGTTTCGAAATTTGGCCAGCGCAGACCAAATGTCATTAGATAGGCCCCGGCAATTGCCAATCCGGCCCATGCAAAGAAGTTGCCAGGCACCCGTTCTTTCAGAAAAATCCAGGCAAGCGCAATCGCAAAAACCGGCTGCAACTTCTGTATTAAGATTACGATCGAAAGGTTTACAAAGTTCACATAGAAAAGCGCTTTGGTGATACTCATGGTGCCGATCATACCACCCAGGAAGGCAACACCGGCAAACGCAAGCCAGTCACCGCGCTGCAGTTTGAGAATATCCGCCCGGCGTTTGAGAAAGAAAGGGGTCATGATGAGCGCGGCAAGCGCAGTTTCAATGCTGACAACCAGGGCAACCGGGAGATTGTAGAGGTTGGGGCGCAAAACGATGCCATCGACGCCCCATAAGGCAGCTCCGAGGATGACAAATAGCGGTGCAATTTTATCCATCAGTTCCGTAAGCAATTTGAGTGAATAGAGCAGAGTATATCACGATTAGGCATCCGACTTCAGCGCCGGCAACAACGGTTGTCGCAAAGCCATCGTGGCAGCCAGGCGGCTCGCCAGCACGCCAACCAGGAAGATAACGAGCAGTGTCGCACCAAGCGATATCCACGGCACCTGTTCGGGGCGGCTAATCAGATGTGGTGCAACTGCGATCAAGGCAGCAATGCCGCCAAGAAGCAGGCCGGCGAGTATGAGGACAATATTTTCAGACACCAGTAATTTCGAAACGCGCCGCTTGCGGAAGCCTACGGCCTGCAGGGTCGCAAATTCGCCGCGACGCTCAACCACATTTCTAAACATGACGATACCAAATCCGATGGTCCCCAAAAGCAGGCCAAGGCCGCCAAGCGTCTGGAAGACCGACAGGTAGGTGTTCTGCACTGCATGAAAAGCAGCGAGCTTCTCCCCTACACCAACGGCATCAAAGCCGTAATCACCAAGACTGCTTTCCAGCGCTTCCGTCACTTCATCTTGCGAACCGGGGGGCGTTTCCACCAGGAAGTAGGAATCACCGGTTAGGGAAGGAAAATGCCTTAGAAAGTTCGCTTCGGAAATGATTAACTCGCTCTGGAAAATACTGGTATTCAGCAAACCTACCAATCGAAGGCCCAGTGTACGCCCGGCTTCATCTTCGATGTACAAGGTATCGCCGAGTTGCTTATGCAATATCCACATCACAGAATTTGCATCGCCGATAGCCGGCACAATATTATCCAGGTAAGTTGTGTCGATGGAAGACCAGGGATGATCAAGGCCTCCATCTACCAATGATTGAAAGCTAAAGCCGCCGCGTTGAATGAGGGCCTCTGTAGCGCCAATAACGCGCGGTTTTTCCGGGCGATAGAGATTCAGGCAACTCGCGTCTTCACCCGGCAAGAGTCGCAAGGGATAGATTTCTGTATTTTCCAAAGCCGTCGAAGCCTTGGCCGAAAAGCCCAGTTCCTCGCGGCCCTGCTCTGAATTCAGCGAGCGATAGATGGGAATATCCGTCTCGGCCAGGAGGGTAAATCCACCACCGCCGGATTCCCGATTCAGCTCTTCCTGTTGGAAATCAATGCGATTGGCGCCAACAGCAATAATCATGAAGCTGGCGCAGGCAACCAGTGCAATACAAAGTAGGCTGCGGCCAGGCCGGCGACTTACGTTTCGGGCAGCCATTCGAATCGGTTTTGCAAGTTGCATGGTGTCCGCCTCGCGACGTGCCGGATCTCTCAACCAACTGGCGGTAAAAGTCAGACCGGCAATCAATAAAAGACCACCCACACCAAAGAACATCGGTGCAGCGGTGCTGATGCCAAGCGACACGGCATAAAACAGCAAGCCGATTGCCATAAGTGCAGTAAGAATTGCCACCCAGCGGGTCAGGCGATGGCCTTTCTCACGGACATTCGTGATAACACCACGCATCAGGGCAGTTGTCGGAACCTTCCTCAATTGACGAAGCGTGCGCCATATCGAAAAGAGCACAATCAGTAGCGAAACAACGTAGCCGATAATCAGGCTGAGCGGATTAATGAAGAGCTTTAGCAGTGAAGTGCCGGTTGCTGCGCTCCAGAAGGAGCTCAGGCCACGCATCATCAAATCCCCATACAGCACGGCGCCACCCAATCCAAGCAGGCAGCCAATTCCGGCAATCAGCGCAGCCTCCTTGAAGAAGCTGTTGCGGATGGTTTTGATAGAGTAGCCGGTTGCCAACAGGACACCAATCTCCGGCGCCCGCTGCTCTACGCCAAGCCGGAACAGCAAGCCAACGAGCAAAGCTGCAGCGACAATCAGAAACATGCTGAAGCCCAAAAAGAGTTGACTAAAATCCGTAGCGCCAACTGCCCCACGCAGCCCCTGTTCCTTAATCGGCTGGAAAATCAATCCCGCCTCTCCAGCCGGAATTTCCTCCAGAACTTCAATTTCGAAGTCTTGCGCCCAGCGATCTACCACGTTCCCGGCGGCTGGCGCAACGCGAATTGCAGTTAAATCGCCAAATCGACTTTTCCAAAGTTGCTGCCCGGCAAACAGTGAGACGTAGGCCTTGGGTGTTGCCCGAAAATCATCCCAATAGGCTTCATCTTTTTCACGAATCAAATCGAGATTAACATCAAAGGGTGGATCCCAGTCAAAAATATCTTCGGCATCGTGAATGCCGGGGAAGTCCGGCGTTAAGTCAGCATCCGCACCGAGTCCTTTCATTTGCACAATTCCGGCCACTGAGAAAGTGCTGGTATCGGTGGCAAGCTCTTCGCTTAGACCCACGTCAAAATAGACCATGTCGATTTGATCACCCTCGGATAGTCCGAGGTCTTCCGCCATCCAGCTGTTGACAAGCACTTCGTTATCAGCGAGTTGGCGGATCGCTTCACCATTCTCGTCGAGCAAATTGCCGAGAGCAAGTGCAGGATCAAAGGATATCACCGTTGAATAAGGCGTCATCCGGTCCCTGTAATGGATTTCATTGGCTAAATATGAAAGCATCGGCATGCTTTTGATTTCATGCTCCGCAATAACCGTCTTCAACACGTCAGCAATTTCCGGCTTCAGAATAAACTGGGTGCTTTCGATCGTCAGGTAATCGGCGTTATGAAGGAATTTCAGGTTAATGTCATCGAGGGTCTTTACATCATTCAGCACATTGCGCAACAAGGCCGGCGCATCATCTGTTTCGCTTTTTTGTGAAACAAAAAGTCCATTCACCCGCCCTTCCTGCTCAAGCGCATTCTGAAGCACCGGTAGATTGACAAAAAGATTCAGCGGATTACCCTGACTGGCTCTCAGATCGAAGCGCCCGATCCCCTCGTCGGGAATAATTTGCCGAATCTGCACCCTAAGGCTACGCACAATATCGTCCGTGGCTTTTCTCCCAAAAAGCGACTCGCGATGAATCTCACTGTCTCGCTCAAGATAAATGAGAAGCTGATCACCGACAGCGGCATTCAATTCGCGCTGCAAGGCCGCATTGATAACGACGGAAGGAAAGACTTGTTTGTCAGCCTTTTGGAGATCGGTTATGGTAAACGGGATTGGGTTTTGAGGATTTTCAAACAAATCGAGAAAACGCTGATCGATGCCGGATACATTGATTGCCGATGCGCGCGTCCTGGCACTACCATGAACCACTGAGGCGGTCATCACGATAGCAGGTGTTGCCCTATCAAACGTGCCGCTGTAGGTTAGATTAGTGCTGAGGTCTTCCGCCAGGCCGGCACGAAAAAAATGATCGGCCACGAGAGCATGGTCGATCTTCCCAAGGCGATCCAGGGTCAGGGATCGCAGGCTACCACGCACAGAATCGCCAACCAAAAGGGCGCCGGTCAGCACGGCAGTCGCCAGGGCCGCACCAAGCAGTACGGCGAGGTTAATACGCCAAAAATAAAGCAGGCTCTTTTTCACAAGGATTCCTCTAACAATGAACTGCTGGTATATTAAAAGTGTGCTGCGGAATTGTCAAGCGGGAAGAACTTATGATTGAAGAATGAAGATTGAAAAATGCCCAATGACAAATGTCGAATGACGAATGCGGTTGGCGGTGGGCAGTCGGCAGTGACACGACCTCGTTTACGGCGGAGCCGTTTCATAGCGCAGGCAGATGTTCGCGCCCAGGCGAACTTGTGCACTTCTGATTGAAGAATGACAAATGACAAATGTCGAACGCGGTTGGCGGTGGGCAGTAACACGACCTAGTTTACGGCGGAGCCGTTTCATGCGCAGGCAGATGTTCACCCCCCCCCGGCGAACTTGTGCACTTCTGATTGAAGAATGACAAATGACAAATGACAAATGTCGAACGCGGTTGGCGGTGGGCAGTCGGCAGTGACACGACCTCGTTTACGGCGTAGCCGTTACATAGCACAGGCAGATGTTCGCCAGAGGCGAACTTGTGCGCGTGTAAAGATGGGAGATCGAAAATACGGTTGGCGGCAGTAGCAGTAGCAAATTTACGGCGGAGCCGTTTCATGCGCAGGCAGATGTTCGCGCCCAGGCGAACTTGTGCAAGAGGCGGTTAGCGCAACAATCCAAAAATGATTCTACATTTCAACGCTTTAACGCTTCCACGCCTTTAACGAGCAACAATCCCCTCTCAGCCCACAATTATCACCTATCAACTCCCAAGGCTGCTTAAAGGACAATGTAGAGCACGGAAAAATAGTGACAAATACTGCCGCCCATGACAAACAGATGCCATATTGCGTGATTGTAGGGCAATGATCGCCAGGAGTAGAATGCCGCACCAAATGTGTAAAATAGACCACCTGCAAATAGGAGCACGATGCTTTGAAATTCAATTCTGGCCAGAATCTCGTTCAACGCAACTACGGCCAGCCATCCCATAAGGAGATAAATGGCCAGGGACACCTTGTCATAGCGATCGTAGAAGAAAATTTTCAGGAAGATGCCGGCAATCGCCAGAACCCAGATAGTGATAAACAGACTCCACCCCCAGGTGCCCCGCAAGCTGGTTAACATAAATGGAGTATAGGTGCCGGCAATCAGCAGAAAGATAGCGCAATGGTCTGCAAGCTTTAATCTGCGCTTCATCGCTGCAGTTGGGATCGAATGATAGAGCATCGAGGCCATATAGAGGAGAATCAGGGTAGCCCCAAATATCGAAAAAGTGACGATATGCCAGGTGTCGCCGTAGTTCCTCGCGCACACAATCAAGTTGATCAAACCGGCAATGCTCAGCCCAAATCCAATCGCGTGTGTCACGCTGTTCGCTATTTCTTCGCCATCCGTATAGGGCGACACATAGGTCTCATAGCTATCAGCCATTTAGCCTCCGTCAGGGGTTTATTTCTGCAGATGCATCATCTGCACACGCTGTTCTTTTCCTGCTCGCAAGACAGCATAGTATATGCCGGCAGCAACTGGTGAACCTGCTTCATCACGACCATCCCAAACAATTTCATGCGGCCCAATCGTCTGGGTTGCTATTCGCAACTGCCTAACAAAGCGGCCCAATTGGTCATAGATATTTAATTCCGGCGTACCAGTTGACGTTAAGCTATAGCGAATCGTCGTTTGCGGATTAAAGGGATTGGGATAGTTGTTTAACAACAAAGGTGTCTCGGCAAGTGACGGCTGGTCAATTCCAGTGGTAATTCGCGGGTAAAAATAGAGCACCGCGGGAATACCGGCAGTTTCCTCACTAACCGTGAAATAACCCGAATTGTCGCCAGCCCAACATATTGCCTCTCCCTGCACCTCAATATTGTACGGCACCGACAATGATGGTTCGTCCAGCGTAGCGGCAATTGTCTCGCTGGTATCCCGACACCACATAAATGCGGCAGTATAGGTCTTCATGATTATTTCGGTGCCGTCTGCGGAGATATCACCACCAACAACCAGCGACACATCCAGTGTAGCGACATGCTCAAGAGTGATCGGCACGCTCGTCGATTGAGGAAAAGGGGCCCGATAAACACGCACGCTATCTTCGCGTTTGGACACGATGTAAATATCACTGGTGATCGGATCAACCATCATTGTTTCAGCATCGCGAGGTCCATCGGGATAGCTGTAGCGAATCGTTTCAACACCACTGAGGGTGACATTTTGAGGCAATTGTGTGCTGGAAACAGCCGGCTCCGCCACCCGGTAAATGAAATTTGTGGTATTGACAGCATCGTTATCACCGAAGTCGCCAATATAAATGTATTGCTGACCGCTCACCGGTCCCGGACCAACGGCAATGTCTTCGTAATCGCGGGCACCGGCACCAAACAAGGTGTAGATCCCGAGATGGGCGCCTTGCTCATTTAGTGCAAAGATAATCGGCAAACCGCCGCTATCGTTGTGGGTCCAAAGCACATCTGCATTCTGGCGGCTGGCTGCCAGCCCAGAAGCTTCGCTTATTGGGTCGTGGGCAACTGTCCCGTTATTGATACGTGAACCGAAGTTCGGATCTTCAGCATAGATGCAAGTGACAATCAGAAGGAGAAGACATGTAGCGAAATTGGTACTGCGATTCATTGATTAACCTTTAAGGCTTCAGAACAATTTTCGTGCAATTATCGGCGCGTGCGGCGAACAACTCATAGGCACCTGGGCCATCACTTAATTTCATCTGATGGGAAATGATGCGTTCAAAATCAAACTTACCGGACTCAACAATCGGAATCAATTCAGGAATATAGCGCTGCACCGGGCAGCGGCCTGTCTTATAAGTCAAATTCTTGTCATAGAGGGCGGCCGGTGCAAAAGCAAAATTATCGCTGGTATGCACGCCAACGACGGCAATGGTCCCCCCTGCTCGCACCAGCTCATAGGCCAATTTCTGAGCCGATGTGCTGCCGACAACTTCCAATACCGCGTCTGCACCGCGCCCCTCGGTCGTTTCCTGAAGCAAGTGCCGGTGGTCACCACGGCTGGCATCAATTGGTATGGCTCCGAACTCTTCGGCCATCTTCAGGCGGTACGGTAATAAATCAAAGGCCCAGATTCTTTCAGCGCCGCGGGCCCGAAGACCGGCAATGGCCAGCAAGCCCACCGGCCCACAGCCAATCACGGCATACGTCTTGTCTTCACCAAGAAAAGCCATGTCAGCACAGAAATAGCCGGTTGGCAGAATATCGCAGAGCAGTAGAGCTTCTATTGAAGAAATCGTTGATGGAATTCTATGAAGGGTATGATTTGCATGTGGCACACGAACCCACTCAGCCTGGACACCTTGTAGCCCCCTCCCCTGCTCAACCCATCCAAAAAGATGGCCATTTTCGCAGCGGCAAGACAAATCGCTTTCACAAAAAAAGCAGCTGCCGCAGCTGCTGAAAAATGGGCTAAAGACGCGATCACCCGTTTGGAAACGAGTCACGTTCCTTCCGGTCTCAACGATAGTCCCAATAAACTCATGGCCCATCACAGTACCGGGATCAATGCCGGTTTCCCGCCCATGATAGACATGCAAATCGGAACCGCAAACCGCCGTTAACTCTGTTTGTACGATGACATCATCCGGAGCAAGAAGCTGCGGGTCGTCTACCTTCTCATGGCGAATGTCTTCCTTGGCGTGAATTGTGAGGGCGTGCATATATAAACCTGCATAAAAAATTCCAACGAAGCAAATTCCAAAACGACGCTTACCCGGCTTTGGACGCGATCGTTATACCGATCCAGATTGCCACAGCGAACATAAAGAACAAAAACGAAATCGTAGACGCGATGAATGCTTTCAGAGTCGTACGCACCCATCCTTCACCATAAAACTTCACACCTGCCCAGGCAAGGTACACAGCGCCGAACAAAAGCGCCAGCGTCATACCGAGATTCATCCACCCTGCCATCATCAGGAAATGCAGCAGAATCGAAAACACCGTGCCATGCGCGTTAATGTAGAGAACCAGAATGGCATTGTCGAGAACCGTTCGTCCCGATTTCCGGAAAAACAGGCGAAGTATAAAGGGTAGCGGGATTGCCGTAATCAGTGCCGTCCACTTAAAATTATCAAACATGAGCTGCATATATTGCTCTGTGGCAGCCCGTGCCTCCGGATCTGTCGCCACTGTTTCCATCCAGGCATCCATGTTAATAGGAAACCAATTGAAAAAGAAGAGGTATCCGGCAATGGAAATCAAATAATACTTTAAAGGATTCATATAGCTTTTATGCCTGCCCTCGACAAACTCACTGCACATCTCTCCGGGGCGGGTCGTCATTGCCTTAAATGTCTTCCAGTAACCTGCGTCAAATCCACCAAAGGTCTCCGCGATGAACTGGCCGACATGACGAAAGCTCAGGCGTTCGTAAAAGCTATTCTGGCCACATTTGGCGCAAAACTTTCCATGGAGTGGCGTATCACAATTAGCGCACTTTTGGGTAACAACTACGTCTGTTTCGCTCGTCATGCTCCTGCCTTCAATCTTGTTGCGGCTTCCTTTGCCTCCACGGCCTCTTTGTAGTCCGGATCCGCCTCGGCCCAGATGTCCAATGCGGTATCAATATGCTTATTTGCCAATTCCATCTTGCCCATTTTTTCATATGACAAAGCGATTTCATAATGCGCATCAGGATTGAATGGGGACCGTTTCAAGACAGCCGTCAGGTCCTCTATTGCTTCCTGATAGGCGCCATTCAGGCGCAGGCAGCGGGCCAACTCAATGCGTCCTGAGGTAGAACCGGGCTGTTTTTCCAGGAATTCCTGGTAATGAGCGATTGCAGCATCATAATCTTTGCGCAGTTCGTCAAGACGAGCTTCCCCGTAGTCAATCATTCGCTGTGCAACACCAATTCCGGTTGTTTGTGCAAATTCGCTAGCAATGGCCAGTCCTTCCTTCATCTTGGTGGTATCTTTCAGCTCCGCATATAAAAGCACACTTGCCGTGCCGCCGGTCTTATCGAAAGGAGCGATCAAATCGTCCGTATTTAAATTCTTAATCGCATCGTCGATACGATTGGCATTGATGAGGTAGGTATTCAGGCCAAAGGCTTTATCAATAGAAAGGTTTAATGGGCGGGCATATTCAGCCATTGTCTCAATTCGTTTGATGGCGATGTCTGCTGCTTTTTGAGCCTGACCGCGTTTCAGGTAAAAATCGGCCAGGGCTGAATATACACTGGCGCGATCATCGGGCTTGTCGGCTTCCGCCAACAGGGCCTGCAACTGCGATTCAGCTGCCACAAAATCACCAAGGTTCATGTCTATCACCGCCAGTTGCCGGCGAATCCAGAGATCATTGGGTTCAAACATCTGTGCTTTTTCATAGAATGACTTGGCTTCTGTAAAGTTACCGATCCGCGCGTGGGTGCTGGCCAGGCGGGTATAGCCCAGCGGTTGTTCCGGTACTTGCTGTCGATACGCCTCAAAAGTATTCAGCGCCTTGTCCATCTCCCCCAGCGCCACATATCCATCACCAATTTTTACCAGTGTGTAATAGTCGCCCGGAGACTGCTCCAGAATGCGCCGTCCTATGGCGATCGCTTTTTCATATTGGGCGGAATCCCAATAGAGCTGCGAAAGAGATTGCAAAGCATTTAAATCATTGGGATACAGTTCTTTCCACATGTTCAGAACCGTTTCGCGCTTCTCATTTTGGCCCTTTAAGAGATAGTTCAAGGCCTTTGTTTGGAACTGCAGCGGCTCCGGCATTTTGTAGATAAGTTTCATGGCTTGATCAAGCGGTTCGGCAACCTTCCCAGGCTCATTCGCATTTGCGTAGGCAACAGCCATGAGCAGATAGCCAAAGGCAAACTCCGGATCGGCAGCAATGGCTTGTTCGAATCTGGCAGCAGATGCAGTAAAATCGTTCTCATATATTTGCGCGTTATATCCTTCAACATAGTGTCGAAGGGCGTCTGTTGAACTGGTGAGAATCTCAGCCACGGGCAGGTCTCGAATGGTCTCAATATGAGAGGAGGGAATGTCAAGGTCCAGCTTGACGGTTTCGGCAATTTGATCAACCAGCTCAAAGGGATCGTTCCCACTAAATGATTGCTCCGAAATTGCTCGCCCGCTTTCAGCGTTATAAAGCGTTGTGTTGATTGTCAGGGCATCCAATGAGCCATCGAATGTACCGCTAATCATATAGTCAAAATGAAGACGCCGGCACATTTTCAATTTTAGAGTTAGCGGGACGCGAGTCGGGTCTTCAATGCCTTCGTCCTTCAACAAGTTATTAAATTCAGAAGGCGTCATTTTGTTCATGTAGATATCTTGCAGCATATCATATGACAAGGCTTGCGCGACAGCATATTGAAACCAATCCAGTGATTCCTGGCCGGACTTATTCTCGAAGTAGAAAAGAAGCACACGCTTTCGAAATTCACTTTTGGGAATCGCCCGTTCGATGAGAGTGCCATCTTCTGTCTGAACGGTCACATTGGTCGATGTTGCCCCAAGCTCACTCCCCTGGAATAACACGGTAAGCAGAATGACCGTAACAATTAAATTCACCGGAATGCCGATCGCCTCGACGCGAGTCCAGCGCTGCTTGTCCGGCTGTCCATGAAAATAGGCTAGAATCAGAACTGTCGGTATCAGCGACAGGAGAATTACAAAAGCGATGTCCGGCAGAACCGGTGATAGCGTATAGCGATTTACCAGCCATTCTACAAACTGAATGATCCCCCAACTTGCTCCCAGGTAAAACCCCATAATCTGCGGAACCCGCCGCTTAAACAACTCTTTTATGATGGTATTTGATTGCTGATCGCTGCTCATACTGCCTCCGCCTGAACCTGTTGCCCGTGTTGCTGTTTGATCAAATCGCAATATAATGACGCAAGGGGGAGAGTTGCAAGGGGTGACACGAGTGAAGAATTAGAAATCCGTGGCAGTTGCAGCTGGCAGTGGCACCGACGGCGGAGCCGCTACATAATACAGGCAGATGGTCGCTCCAGGCGAACTTGTGCAAGTGCAATGATTGGAGACTAGAGACAAGAGAATGAAACCAGCAAGAACCGCCAGCCATTTGCAACCAATAAAACAGCATGACGTATTGAACAAGAGTATTTCCAAACAAGCGCCTCGCTATTAAGCAGCACCTGGCATCACCAAAACAAAGGACCTTTTTTGAAAAAATCACTTCTAATCATCGTTGCAGCCCTCCTGTTACTAGGGTGCTCCTACCTTTTTGTCTGGGATCGCGGAAATCCGCAAGATTTTGTGGCCGATTTTCAAATACTCAAATCGGATCTTGCCACTGGCTACGCAAATCTTGATTGGGCGGCAGAACGTTATGACATTGACTTACCAAAGCTAGCGGCCAAGACGGAGGAAAGCCTGGCTTCCACAGCATTGCGCTGGCGAGCAAGAAATGCAATTCATGATTTTCTGGAAGCATTCCAGGATAAGCATCTCCTTGCTGAATCGGCAGATCCGCCGCCGGTTGCAAACGGAAGTGAGACATCTACAATACTCAGTGCAAACCTCAGTGCTGAAACCTCTGCCGACGATGCCATTTCCCGGCTGGGATATCGATCCGGTGACTATGACTTCGATCTCGACTTTGATGATCTGCCTGAGGCCGTAGCCTGGTCACCCACTGCTGACAATCCGTTCCCGGCGGTGCTACTGCCCTTGGAAAACAACAAACTTGGCGTCATTCGCGTTCCCTATTTCGGGCAGGATCGCTATGAGGATGTTGCTCGTGAAGCGTGGCCGGAATTCGGCGGGAAGTTGGATAGCAGCTGCGGCAGCCTCTGCGAATACACCTTCTTTACCAAAGTAGGCAATGTCTTGCTAAAGAAGCTGGCCGATCGCGTGCAAACATTGGAGGAGCAAGGGATGACTGCACTGGCAGTTGATATTTCCGGCAATGGTGGTGGCTCAGAATGGGTTCGATCCGTGGCACAGTTATTTGCCAGCACGGACTTGCGTTGTCCGCCATCCTCCTTTATCAAACATGTACATTGGCGCGAGCGCTTTGTTAGTTCCAGTGAATGGATCGAAGAAACCCTGCAAGACACCACACTATCTTCAGAAGCAGTCGAACTGCTCCTCCAGGCGTCTACCAGGTTGGCGGACTTAATAACAGCAACAGAAGACACCTGCGACAGGCAGAGCATTTGGGAGACCAGCGGCAGAGTTCCCTGTTCTTCAATTTATACAGAATCATATCATAGCTGTGAAGTATTCGCCTACCTTGACCACCCGGAACTCGCTGTAAGGCGCTCACCCTGGAATCAACAAATTAAGCAAAACTACGGGGCCTATCAGCACAGCTATAGCGGTCCACTCTTCGTTATCACCGATAATAATACCGCATCAGCGTCAGAATATTTTGCGGCTGTATTGCAGTATAACTCAGCTGCGAAGCTGGTTGGTAAGTCGACACTTGGTGTTGGCTGCGGATATACCTACGGGGGGATTTCGACCTATTTGCCAAGCCTGGGCCTGCGGGTCCGAATGCCGGACTGCGTCCGCTATCAAAAAAATGGGGAGAATGAACTGGCCGGTATTCAGCCGGATCTACCGATCCGGGATGATTTGACCGCCGAGGAAATTGTCGCTCAAATTCGCTCGGCTTTGTAAATCTGTCTTGCTAAAAGCGTGTTTGGATACCAATGCCCGCTTCTAACCCCTGAACGGTTGTTTCTTCACCAAAGTTGAACGTGCCTGTTTGCAGCCGGGTATGAATCGGGATACTTATTTTGGAGGTAAGGCGAATCAAAGGTGAGATACCAAATGAAAACACATTGCCATCCGAAAATGCCAAATTGATGTCGGTATAGCTTCGAGAGTCAACAATAAAAGTACACCAAAAGAAAGGCGAAAAACGGGTGCGAAAAGATGCGGCTAACTGCACCATATCCGGCACAGTAGCGTTTTCAAAATCAAAAACAATAACCTGGTTTTTATCCTGGGATTGATAGCGCGCCAAAACCCGCAATTCATTAAAGCTGAAGTATTGCTGAAATTGTAGGGTAGCAATCAGGCGTTGCCCGGCCTTGAACACTTCGTCACTTCCCAGGCGGTCACGTTCAAAACGATTGAGGACTATATCGCCACTAACGGTTGCGGCATCGCTCACTCGAAAATCGACACCGCCTGTCAGCAGGATTTCATTGCCTGGATTAAAATTACTCACGTCGATGGCACCTGTGCCGTCTACAGGCTGGAATGTACCGTTGAACTGCCATGAAGCCCCGACGCCAATTCCCAGCCTTTCACTAACCGGATAGGCCCAAACAAATCCGGGCGAAATATTTAGTCCCTGTCCAAAACTGGGAACGCGAAATCCAAGCACTGGATTCCCAATAACCGTTGCCGTACTTTGATAGTCGTTTAACGACAGAGAATTATTACCGGTCGGTAAATTCACTTTCAGCATGAATATAGTGCCAATGGACGGCACGTGGTATGTGCCGGACAATACCATATCGGTGATGCTTTGAATTTGAGATAGATCGCCATAAACATTGGCATAAGCGCCGGTCAAACTAAAATTCAGTCGATCATCATATTTGTATCCAACATTGAACATCGTGCTGAACTGGTTGACGTCAGTCTGAGTCCCGTCTTCCGTTTCAATCAACCAGCGCTGGTAAAGTGGCTGGAAGGAAAATGAGCCGTGGATCGAACTGAACTGCGCCTGCAGCGTTCCTCCTATCAGCAAAAGCGCTGTAATCACGCCGATGAAATTCTTCATTATTCTTCAACTCCCATGTCGTATTCTAATTCGAATAACACAAAGGTGCATGTCAATCTCTGTTTTCGTTTCTTATCGCTTAAACACAATTAGCGAACAAGAACCATCTTCTTGGAGACGGTAAATTCGTTGGCGGTCAACCGGTAAATATAAATGCCGCTGGCGACAGACTTGCCGGTATCATTGCGGCCGTTCCAGACAATCTGATGTTTTCCACCATCCTGGCGTGTGTTGACCAGGGTTCGTACTCGTTGCCCAAGGACGTTATAGATTTCCAGTTGCACATCGCTCAGCTGCTTGAGCTGATAGGAAATCGTGGTTTCCGGGTTGAACGGGTTCGGATAATTCTGATCAAGCTCATAGCTAAGAGGCACCAGGGAAATACCCTCATTGTGCGCATTAGCGAAGGCTTCGGTGCCGACAATCAGGCGAAAACGCCGTTCCGGATGATCGTCGCTTGTACGGATGCTAAAGCGATCATCGCGGGGAATAATGACGTAGCGTAGATCTTCATCGAGCACATAGCGAGCAAACCCTTCCGGCAAATGGCCTTGATCTTCCAATTGAATCGTAATTGGCTGATTTCCGGCAGTTGTGCTCACTGCAAATGTCCACTGCTGTCCTTCCGGACTAATCGGCTTGAAGTTACCGGCATAGTCAACCTCGTTTTCAGCAATCGCTAATCTTACGTATTCGCCAATTGGCGGGGGTTCGGAAAAATCATTGATGTCACGTCCGGCTTCGGCTGCCTCCAGCATACCCACATAGTTGTGGCTATCGCGATAGTTTAGTTCGGCAACTTCAGCGGTCAAACGTAGCAAGTATTCTTTCTCAGGATTAATAGCAACCGTAGCGCCTTGCTTGCCGAGCCCTTCCGAGACAGCCTCATCGGCAGGAATTTGCATACGCATCGGTGATGCGGAGAGATTATTTACCCAATATCCCTGCCAGGGATCTATTGTTGGCCGATTGGGCACATATTCTACGCCATCATAAAAATACGGACCTTCCAGGGCGGTATCACTTTCGACAGTCGTCCAGTCGACGGCAAAAGCGAAAGGCGTTCCGATCTGGTTCCAGCCTGGAGCGAGAAGCACTTCATATGGCAAGGCACTTTCCGTCGATGTGCCCTGATCCACATCGAATGGCTCTGCATCGCGGGTCACCAGCCAGAATGCTGACCCAGGCGACAAATCACTCTCAAAATTCGGATACTCTCGATATTCCCCATTTTCATAACGGAATACCCGCCACACGCGATCGCTGTATTCCCCGTAGTTATCCGAAAGCATTTCGAAAACACTGCGATTATCAAGATCAAAAGGAATGGAAATCATCTGGTGCTGACGCTCTACCAGGGTCAAGGGATAATCTCTTTGATCAATGCGAACCCGAAGTGTCAAGGGATTATCGATGGGGTTATCAGCCGGGAGTGTGAAGACATTGTTTGCTGTCGTGATCTCCACATAATATTCAACACCGCGATCCGTCACAAAAGCGGCAGGAATACTCAGTTGAAAATTCGTTCCATCGCTCGATGTAAGATTTACCGGCTGATAGCCGGCATCGCCAGCCTGGCGATAAAAGGCGGTTCCGCCGGTAATCTCTAATCCGGTTCCGACGCGAAAACTGATATCAACCGGGGCGCCGGAATTTGCCGTTTCATCAACCACATCGATGGTCAATTCCAAATTGGTCGTACGCAAAAAGTCGTTGGCTAAAATACCGCTTTCCAGGGTCAAGTCACCGGACTGGCCGCTGGCGGTTAACACCTGACCGACCACAGTGAAGACGCGGACAGGCGCTTCACCCGGATTTTCCGGCTGATTATCAGGGATACCGAAGCCGGTATTCAGCGAAGAGTTCAGTAGCCGGGTATTTTGCGCCGAGAGTCCAACTGTCAGCAGGAGAAGCAAAACAAGCATCTGCTTTGGCCGGAAATACAACTTATGTCTATTCTCGTTGATCACGATTTTTTCCTTCAGGCTTATTGAGCTTCTTTCAAGGCTTCCAGTTCTTTGCGCAAGGCTTCAATCTCTTTTTGCTGATCTTCGATCATCTGCTGCTGTTCCTGAATGGAGCCAACCAGGACCGGAATTAGATCCATATAGTTAACGCTCTCGTATTCAAGATTTGCGCCTTCGGCCTTTGCTGCGGCTGTGGTAGATGAACTATGCGAGGGACCCACCAGTTCAGGTAAGGTTTTTTCCATTTCGACAAGATCCAGCCCGTAGCGGCGATTACTGATTTGAAGGCCCTTGTTGTTATAGCGTCCCAATTCCGTAAACGTAAATGATTGGGGTTTTAATTGCATCACTGTCTCCAGCGCACCTTCCAGCGGTTGTATATCGCTCTTGCTACGCTTTGGATTCACCTGGAAAAGGCCACCGGTGTAAACCAAATTGCCTTCGGCATACACCGCATAATTCACTTCGCCTCCCTGTGCAAACCCATGGATACCGTGATTTTCAAAATTGTTGATCGCTTCCCCATACACGCCGTGGCTTTCGCCGGAGAAATTGCCCAGGGCACGCGAATAAGTACCGTAGACCAGAATCGTGCTGTTTTGAGGATCAGCGGTCGAATAGATACCATAATGGCCGCCGAGGAATTCACCACCGATACCTACGCCGTCTTGAGGTACAGACTCGCCGTAGACACCGCGGCTATCCTGACGTCCAGGGAGGTTGCTGATACCAATGACAGCGGCCGTTAGAGAATCATTTAAACTGGTTTCGAAATAGCCGGCATAATGGTGATCCACACCGATGACTTCCAATGCGGAAGAGTCGTTAAAAGTGGTTACACCCACACCGACGTTTCCGCTGTTATAAGTGATTCCGCCCGTTTGGGTAGTCCATGGGCTGGTACTACTTGCGGCTGTAAAGGTAATCGAATTGTTCGCGTCATCTGAAATAATGGTCATATTGGCGCCGGCAATCAGATCGATATTTCCGGCATCGGCAAATACGCTATCTACACTCGAGAGAATTGTCGGGCTAATCTTGCTTTCATCCAGCGTTTCGTCTGTAATGTCAGCACCAACAATAGAACCGTCAACAATATGACTGCTTTCAACGGCATCTACAGCGATTTTCGTGTTCGTCACCGCATCATCCTGGATTTTAACCTCGCTAATCGCTTCATCAGCAAGATCCGACGTCGTGACCGCAAAATCGCCTATTTCAATTGAACCAATTGCAGACGGGGATACTTTAGCCCTGGTAATTGCATTGTCTACGAGGTCTACGGTGGCGATACTGCCATCAAGAATTTCAGTGGTGCCCACCGCGCCATCAGCAATCTTTGCAGAGGTCACCGCATCATCAGCAAGATCCACGGTCGCCACTCCGCCATCGAAGATTTCGGTGGTATTTACAGCATCATCAGCAATTTTTGTCGCTGTTACCGCATCGTCAGCAATGGTCGGGTTGGGAAAATTTCCGGTAAGGTCGCCGCCGGCCGGACCGGTGGCCGGCAGGCCAACATCGGCAGCAATCTTGGCTTGAGTAATGGCGCCATCAGCAATATCACCAGTGCTCACGCCGAGGTCGGTTATATTTGTCGAATCGACTACGCCGTCGGCGATTTTAGCACCGGTAACACTTGCGTCGGCCAGTTTTGCAGTGCTGATTGCGTTATCAGCAAGGTCTACGGTATTGATATCCGAATCTGCAATATCCAGAGAACTGACTGAACCGTCAGCAATTTTTACAGTGGTAATAGCATTGTCAGCCAGGTCGGCTGTGGCGACCGCTCCGTCGGCAATTTTTGCACCGGTCACGGCATCGTCAGCCAGGTCAGCTGTCGCGACCGACGCATCAATAATCTCTGCGCTGCCAACCGCGTCATTGGCAATAGACAGATTCGTAACAGCATCGTCCGTCAACTTGGCGTTGGTAACAGAGGCGTCAACCAATTCAGCAGTACCAACTGAGGCATCCGCCATCTTGGTGTTGGTAACGGCATTATCGGCAATAGTGGGATTGGGAAAGTTGCCGCTCAGATCGCCGCCGGCGGGCCCGGTGGCCGGTAGGCCCACTCCGGCAGCAATCTTGGCTTGAGTAATTGAACCATCGGCAATTTTTGTTGAATCTACGGCAGCATTCGCCAATTTGGCGTTGGTAACAGAGGCATCAGCGATATCAGCGGTCGCAACACTGCCGTCAACAATTTGCGCGGTGTTTACGGCATTATCCGCAAGCTTGGCGTTCGTAACGGCGTCGTCGGAAAGGTCAGCAGTTGCAATATCGCCATCAGCGATGTCAACCGAGCTCACTGAACCATCGGCAATAATAGCTGTTGTTACAGCATTATTTGCCAATTCGGCGGTATCGACGCTGCCATCGGCAATCTCTGCGGCCCCCACAGAACCATCAACGATTTCCGCAGCGCCAATGGCATTGTCAGCCATCTTGGTGTTGGTAACGGCATTATCGACAATAGTGGGATTGGGAAAGTTGCCGCTCAGATCGCCGCCGGCGGGCCCGGTGGCCGGTAGGCCCACTCCGGCAGCAATCTTTGCCTGAGTTATTGAACCGTCGGCAATCCGGGTAGAGTCAACTGCGTTATCGGCAATCTTGGCAGTTGTGATTGCTGCATCGGCAATATCAACTGTCGAGACAGCACCATCAAGAATCTCTCCGGTATTAACGGCATCGTCAGCCAGTTCCGCATTGCCGACCGCACCAGCAACCAGCTTGCTGCTGGTCACCGAATTATCAGCAAGATCTGCAGTGCTGACAGCTGCATCCAAAATCTTAGTAGAGTCAACCGCATCTGCAGCAATTTTTGTCGCAGTCACAGCATTGTCAGTGATCTCAGTATTGCCTACAGCATCGTCTGCAATTGCCTGGCTATCCACTGCGTCAGCGACAATTTTAGCATTGGTCACTGCGCCATCAGCCAATTGCTGGGAGGTAACACCCTGGTCGAGAATGTTAATGGTAGCAGTGGGTCCGTTCGGATTGATAATTTCCAGGGTGCTGTTGGTGTTTTGCACACCCTGGATACCGGTGCCGCCTCCCCCACTACCGGCGTTGATCAAAATGGTATCACCAACAGTGGTAACGGTTGCGCCGCCCGTGGCAGCAATAATCACATCATCATTCAGGCTGTTCAAGGTGCGAACAATTTCATCATCAGCGATTTTGGCGCCGGTAACTGCTGCATCCTGGATTTTTGCAGTAGCTACCGCTGCATCTTCAATCTTTGCTTCCGTAATTGCGGAATCGGCAATAGTCGGGTCGGGATAAAAACCGCTCAGATCACCACCGGCAGGGCCGCCTGGCGGCAAGAAAATCTCTGCTTCCAGTTTCTCAAATGTTACGGAGCCGTCCTGAATTTTGCTGGTCGTGACCGCATCATCTGCAAGATCGGCTTCAACCACGCTGGCATCGACGATATTGCCGCCGTCAACCGCATCCGCACTTAACTTGGCCGATGTGACTGAACTGTCGGCGAGTTCATCTGTATTGACAGCAGCGCTGGCAAGCTGTGTGGCAGTAATGGCATCCTCAGCAATATTGATGGTTGCTGTCGGACCATTCGGGTCGGTAATATCAAGGGTATTGTCGGTATTCTGCACACCTTGAATACCGGTCCCGCCACCGCCGCTACCGGCATTAATAATCAATGAATCACCGTTGGTGCTTATCGTTGCACCGCCAGTGGTAGCAATAATGACGTTGTCGGTCAGACTGTTCAGGCTGCGAACCGTTGCTCCGTCGGCGAGATTGGCGCCGTCAACGATGCTATCAGCAATTTGTGGATTCGGATAGCTACCGCTTAGATCGCCGCCGGCATCGCCGCTCGGCGTAAGAGTCACTTCTGCACCAATTTTTTCCTGCGTAATGGCCCCGTCAGCAATCTTATCTGACGTTACCGCCGAGTCGGCCAGTTGAGGGGTATCAATACCGGCATCAGCAACATTGATCGTCGCGGTCGGTCCATTCGGATCAGTAATATCCAGGGTTCCATTCGTCGACTGAACACCGGCAATGCCGCTGCCTTCGTTAACTGCCGAAATCGTAATTGTATCGCCGCTGGTAGTTACTGTAGCCCCATCAGCACCGACAAGAACAACGTTATCGGTAACGCCATTCAGATTACGCACCAACGCACCGGCAGCAACTTTCTCGCCGGTTACCAGGCTATCGGCCAATTTGCCGGTAGTAACTGCACCATCAAACAGCGATGGCGTATTGACGGAATTATTTGCCAGTTTCGATACGGTTACAGCGCTGTCCGCCAAATCTTCGGAAAGGATAGAAAAATTGTCTATCATCGGGGAGGTAATTGTATTTGCTTCACCGGTATTGACATATAGAGAATCAGTAAAGCCTTCGTCCAACTGCACAACATCATCTACGATGTTGATACCGTCGCCGGTCTGCACGTCTAGCTGCACAACAGCGTCGCTGCCACCGCCGGACAAACCGTCACCAGCAATCACTTCACCAATGCCACCGCCATTGCCTTCACCGCTGGCCGAAATGATAATGCTATCCGCCTGGGTAGTGATGGTCACATTATTGCCGGCGGCGATGGTCACATCATCGCGCAAGCTGTTCAGGCTTTTGACGACCTGGTCATCGGCAATATTCTGCCCGCTGACGGCCCCGTCTGCCAGGGCTCGATTGCCAACTGCGCTGTCGGCCAGCATTTCAGCCGACACTGAAAGCGGCTCATCCCGTCCAATGTAGCGGCCATCAAAGAAGAAGGTATCTATTTCCGTTGTTTGCGCATAGGAAGCGGTATCACTCCAAACAGCGCGCACGCTATAGGCAACTGTTGCAAAAGGAATGCGCGGACTAAATTCTGCCTGCGAATCGAGGGTAACGCCCAACCAGTACGCTTCGTCGAAACGAACGTCGCCGCCAAAGGGTGTCAAGCTCCCCAGGTAGGTGTGAAACAAGCCCTTTACCGTTTGCAGCGATTTCGTTTCACTCCAAATAGCCGCACCGCCGGTTTCAGCACCATACAAGCGAAACGTCAGGGTATATATGCTATCCGGCTTCGGGTTATTGGTCGTATCGCTGAGGATTCCCTGATAAGAAATCATACGCGGTATCTGTGCAAAGGCGGTCACTGAAAACAACACAATGACCAGCATCGCGAAACTCAGTCTAACTGATTTCATAATAGACCTTCCATCATCTTTTTCTGGTTGCAGCCGCGAGCGGCGTGCGTCATACTGCTAGACCATTATTCTCAAATTGATTTGTCACGGCTTTCCTTCCCTAAGCTCCGGGAAACGCAGCACACCTGATTATCCGACGAAAGACGGACCAATCGGTTATGCACGAGAAACACATGACATTTGATGCGGTGAAGAAGTGCGGTATATCGAGTGGGAACTCCGAACGATGTAACTCCTAAAAACCTGAACTCATTTCCCTATACTACCGTCTTCCCTTACATCGCCGGCGAGGCGACGTATATTATTTCAAAAGAACATTTACTATCTCAATTACTTCTACTATATCCAAAGCAAGGCCGATTATTGCCCGGTCTAGCGCTGTGGCGGAGGTGGTGGCTCCGGTAACGTTTCGTCGAACAGGCCGGAATTTACGGCATCATCCACCGGACTGCGACGCTCTCCACCAACTCCCACACTATTACTGAGCTTACCAAGGCGTTCTCCAACCAATTCGGCTTTCTCGTCGGTCTCTTCGCCTTCTTTCAGCGCCACCCGCTTGGCCTTCTCCTTGCTGCCGCCAATCAGGCGCAGCGAGGCTGCACGTTGATTTTTCGCCGCAGCAAGGCGAAAGTTAGGGTCTGCCTTTAATGCTTTTTCATAAAAATCGATTGCCTGGCGAAAATCACCGGCATCTTCGCGCTCCAACCCAAGGCTGTAAAGCAAGAATGCCTGCAGATTGCGAGTCGGATACGTCATAATGGAATCCTGCTCTTCGGCTGTCGGCTCCAGGCCAAGCTTCTGCAGAATGTCCATCACCAATTCTTTTTCCAGCGCAAAGAGGTTTTCCAATAGATCGTCTTTGGATGAAATGAAGGGCAATTCATGTTGGATGACATCCCAGGAGGAGGCATCCACTTCCAGCTCTGAATCTTCCCAGACGTTGTAAACACCTGACACCATTTTCCCGGCACCAAGAATGCGCCCGTAGCGCGGACTGGTTTCCGGATCGACATAGCGGCTTTTAGCAAAGGCCAATTCATCGAGCAGGGCCTGTATCCTGATGCGCTCGACCAGGCGTACGCCATCGACATTTCCCAGATCAATCAAAATCATTTCGCTGAGTCCGCGGCCAAGGACGGCATATTGTTCTTCCGAACCCCGATAAATCATCGGGAAAACAGCGATTGCATCCTGATCAATTTGACTATGCTGAATGGTCATGGGACCACGCAGAAGGTTGCGTGCTTCGCGGCGAGCGATTGAGCGCGTTAACCAGTGATAACGCCCTTCCATCAATTTTCGATAGGGTGATAAACGGGAAACTTCTTTATAAAGGCGATAGATTTCAAGGGCCTGTTCTTCCTCGGTATCAAACTCTGCGGACAGTCCGAGGTAAAACATTGTTTTGGGATCGCGCGGATCCAGTCGTGCAGCCTGTTTCAGGTGTACTTTTGCATCATAGTAGCGGCGAACCTGGAAGAAAATAGCGCCAAGGTCCCGAATCGCTTCAGCATCTTCAGCATTTTCCTGAATGCGAAACCGGAGACTTTGGATTTCCTCCTGGTAATCAATTATGTCTTCCTGGTATTTTACGGCGCTGCATGAAAAGCAAAATATGAGGCCAAAGAGGACAGAGCATTTTATCGTCAACTTCACGAATTGATCCATAATCCAACCGTCAGTGTCTTAGCTTGGAAACCGCGCTTCAGCTGCGATTTTCTACATTTTATCATCAGGAGACCATGGAGTATAGTGGTGAACTAAAGTGAACCTGGACCAGCGCAGGCTGCTCCTGGTTCACTGCGAACTTTTAGTTCACCTCAGGAAATATTTCCAAATGCTATCATGGCCCTTCACTGTAGGCAACAAGATTCTTGATACTTGCCGCTTTCAACTCCGCTCGCTTATAGCCCGGGTCGTGATCAAGCGCTTCACGAAACTTTTCATATGCTTGAGCATAATCCGAACGCTCCAAGAGCGAGAGCCCTTCTGAATAGGCAAGCATTGCTTCCAGCGAATTGGAATTTTCATCTGCTTCGTCTTTCTTTGCAGCGAAATCCAATTCAGTATCGATCTTACCAGCAATTTTCTTGCCCAGTTGATTGGTCAATTCAAAGAACTTGTCAACCTTGCCCTTAACCTGTGCAGTTAACAAAATCTCACTACTTTCTACTTTGACGAGGCGCGCACTTAACCAAAGTTCTTTTTTAACCAAAATGTAGCTGCCAAGCAGAACTGTATGGACACCGAGTTGCTTTCCTGCACGTACGGCACCTTCCATGTTGTATTTATCCTGAATCTCCAATTCGTTGAGAATCCATTGGATGCGTTCTCTTTCAACCACTTTCAGATCAACCGCACCATTTAGCTCGGTGATCATGATATCGGCGAAACCTTTTTCCATCGGATCGTATTTTTCCTTCTCGTCGATGGAACTGTTCTTGAAGTCAAGAATAGCCATGGTCTTTACGCCCGGATCCTTGCGCTCCATTTGATAGGAGCCGCCGGCATGGTCCTTACGGGCTTCGTAATAGACCTTCATCATTGGCGGCGATTCGCGATCCGGATCAAAATCGATAATGGGTGGTTCGAGTTCCAGCAGATCAAGGATCGACTGCTTGGCTTTTTCTGTCAGTTGCTTAGCAACGTAGCAGCGGCCCAGGTAACGGAGCGCTTCTTTACGGCTCTCCAGATCGCTTCCTTCGTCGTTAACAACCGCGGTAAGCAGTTTTATGGCAGACTCATAGTTTGCTGACTTATAACTCTGAACGCCAGCCTGCAATTTACCGGAATCTCCGGGTGGCATCGCCATGTCCTCATCTACGAGGGCGGCACTAAACACAGCAATCATCCCTAACAGTATTGCGGCCGAAAGTCGTTTCATGACTCCTGCTCTTTCATTCTTTTGCATTGGAAATACCTCCAGCTAATGATAAACAATCCCTTTTAAGTGCCACTGGTAAAATAGTCATAAACAGCTGGAAAAATGTGATTCCGGGCATAACTGCCTAACAATTACGCGTTGCTGTGCAACAACAGACAGATTACTTACCAAGAGGCATATATATCAGAATTTTCTCGAAAGAATATTTGTTCATTATTTTCGGGATAGACAGGGATAACATGAGGGGTACAGCATTCCGAAATTCCGACATCCCCCTAAATCCCCCTTCGAAGGGAGACATAGGGGGATGTCAATATAGGACACGTGCATCAATAATATAGTATCAACCCAACACCAATATCGTAACCACTCAAGGAGCGATCGTCGCTGAAGCTACCGGTATAGTATTTGGCCTGCAGGTAACCGGCAAACGCCTCGCCGAAACGAGCTGACGGCCGAATACCAAAGCCGAACAAATTGCCACCGCTCAGATTATTGGCGATTGCAGTTTCCAGTTCATTGTAGAAGCGCCCTTCCAGGAGGAATTTGAGAGTCGTTGCTCGAGGGAGCTTCATACTATAGCTGGTAAATACGTCGAAATTATTGGGAATGGTCTGGGTTTCCTGATTGGTGCTCAACACCAAACTGTTGGCACGACTGCGATAACGGGTAAATACATTAAAGGTATTGTTGCCAATATTCTGCAGATAATCAACGATGAACACGGTCTTGCTGCCGGCATCGAAGATCTCGGTATCCGCCAGCTTGTCAGCTTGAAATGCCGTAAAAATAATATCGCCTTTCAAACTGGTATTTTCATTCAAGCGGTATTCTGCGCCGGCAGTGACTGTAAATTCGTCGCCGGGATCAAACTCGCCAAGAAAGTCCACCGGATTGTACGCACCATTATATTTAAATGTTGCTCCGGCACCTAAGGCAAACTGGTGGTTGACATCGTGGGCAATAATGAAACCGGGCGCGACGTTCAATCCCTGACCAAAATTCGGCACCTGCAGGCGATAGGCCGCATCGCCGAGAATCAGGGATGATTCCAGTTGCTCAGTCGTAAATTCCGTGCGACCGCTTGGGAGGTTAACTGCCAGACTAAACACAGATTTCATTTCCGGCACCATTATGTGCGAGGTAATCTGCACATCCGCCAAACCGGATATATCAGCAATATCGCCATTGGTCTCGGCTTGTGCGCCCCAAAACGAGAGGCTGAAGCGATCATTTAACGGCACCTGGGCGGATAGCACCATGCTAAATTCGGAGAAATCCTGAAATACAGAACCGGAATCACCATCGAAGCTCCAGTTCTGATAGACAGGCCGCAGCACAATATTTCGCTGCAGGCCTCCCTGCGCCATCATTTGCGCGGAAATTATCAATACCAACAAGGCAATACTAAGCCGGATCCATCTGAGGGGCATGTTCGTCCTTTTCTATTTCACTATTTCTTCAAATCGTTTATCCGATTATCGCCAGTGCTTATCGGAGCAATACCATCTTGCGCACTTCTGTAAATTCCCCGGCACGCAGGCGATAAACATAAATGCCATTTCCAACCGCATGTCCCTGTTCATTACGGCCATCCCAGCTAATGGTATAGCGGCCGGAAGCCTGCACGCCGTTCACCAGCGTCTTGACGCGCTGCCCAAGAACATTGAAGATTTCCAGGCGCACATCCTGCTGCTGCTTCAGCGTATATGGAATGTGGGTGACCGGGTTAAATGGATTCGGGAAATTCTGGGCCAGTTCATAATCCAGCGGCACCAACGAAATGCCGTCGCTGACGCTATTTGCAAATGCTTCATTGCCGTTTATGACGCGAAAATGCCGTTCTGAATGGGCCTCACCAAGATCTGCCACGAAACGTTGCGCATCGACGACCAGCGCATGTTGATTATCCAGATCGAGCACGTGAATACTTCCCGGCATTTCAGTAAGTAAATCAACAGCAACTGCTTCCGAAGAGGCAGAGGAGCGAATGGTAATATCCCAGAACTGCCCATCTTCGCTTCCGGGTTTGAAGCTGCCCGCAAGACGTTCGCCATCTACCATGCTATAGATTTCCAGGTAGTTGCCAAATGCCGGCGGCTTGGCGTAGTCCAGTTGGTCTCGACCAACGGCAGCATTATCTGCAATTCCCAGGACCGTGCTATGATCTTTCAAACCGGAACCGATCGTACTGGCATGCAGCTCGATGCGTGTCGCGGGATCCATCTTTGTCCGGACCTGGACATCTCCCCGCTTGCCCTCATCAGTGCTAAAGGTCTCAAACGGTGGCAGAACCAGGCGGCCACTGCCGGTGCCAGGATCCTTGTAAACAAAGAAACCATCCCAGGACGCCAGTTGGGTGGTTAATTCAAACTGTCCGTCCTGCTGTGTAAATGGAATTTCCACACCGGAATCGGTCTGAACTTCAAACCAGTTGAGGTCGAATGCATAAGGATTCGCTAATTGATTCCAACCCGGCTCTAGCGGGATGACCAGCGAATCCGGTTCGACGGATTGGGCATCGCGCACCTTGAAGCCAGTGCCATCCTGGGTTACCAGCCAATACGACTGCCCGGAAACAAGTGAAGTGCCGAATTCCGGATATTCCTGATATGACTCGCTTTCCGAATCCCAGCGGAAGAGACGCCAAAACCAGGTATTATACTCGCCTAAATCGGAGAAAACTTCTTCGATCTGCGGGTCGTTCACAGTTAGCGGGATTGATACCAAACGATTGTCACGCGCAGCCATTGGCAGCGGATAATCCACCTCCGCTATTTCCAGCGGAATAAATGCCGGATTGTCAGCCGGCGCAAGCTGCGGGAAGGTTACCGTACCGCGACCGTCAGTCATTCGCACGTAGTATTCGATACCGCGGATGTCAGCTGCCGAGGTGACAACCTGAAAATCAAATTCAGCAGTGCTGTTCACCTGCATGCTGTCCGCAAAATCCCGTTTCCCGGCCAGACGATAATATAGCGTAGCCAGGTTGGGCGTGAATCCAGGCGGGGAAGGCACGATAATACCTACCGGTTCTCCGGGATTGGTGGTTATTACCGGATCAATTACCGTCACCGTGCTGGTATAAAGAATCGGGACAATATCAGGGCTGCTTACGGCATTACTGACAATAACGATTTGGGCTACTTTTTCGCCGGGAAAATCAGGAATAGCCTGAATGCGGATGTCCGCCTGTTCTCCGGGCCGCAAACGCGAGGGGAATCCGTTTAACAGGGCAAATTCTTCAACATTCTCGCCCTCAAAACTGACGTCGAAAATATTCAATACCTGCGAACTGGGATTCGATAGCGTTAGTGTAAGGATCTTGGTGCTATCATTGCGCACCAGACCAAATTCCAATAGCGTATCAGGGATGCTGATTTCTGCCGTGACCCCGATACCGCTTAATCCAACGCTCTGGTCTCCCCCATTGCTAAAGATATTCATTTGGGCAGTGAAGCCTGCCAGATCGTTTGGGGTAAACTCTACCGGGATATCGGTGCTCTGGGCTATCGGCAGGGTCGCCCCTGTAAAGCTGGTGCTGAAATTCCCGGCATCTAGGCCATCAATCGACACACCGGTCACTTCCAGCGTTGATTGTCCGCCATTGGTAATAGTAAAGAGGCGTGTTACCGTACAGTCAACTTGTACCTCCTGAAAAGCGAGGGTATCGTTTTCTAGGGCAAGAACCGGTGCAATACCACGGCCAATCAATTCGACGCAGCCGGTGCCGCCGTCGGAGCGAAAATCGAGCAATACGCTGAATTCGCCGTTACGTGTCGGGGCAAAGCTAACATTAAGGCCGCCGCCCCCCTTGCTCTTTTCACCATCACCGGGAATTATGATTTCGGTTGTATCGATCGTAAACTGGTCGGCATCTGCCCCAACCAATTCCTTCAGAGCAACCGTCAGATCGCGAAAACTGCCATTGCTGACATTTACAGAACGGTTTGCAACTTCACCGGCAATCACATCACCAAAATCGATCACCCTGTCAACAATGATGAGTTCCGGGGAACTTTCACGGATCGGCAGCTGGCTATTCACTTCGACGTTGGTAAGAATGGTTTGATTGCCCGAAGGCCATTCAACAGAAATACTGTCGACAATCGTTACTTGGCCCAATCCGAAGTGAGCAGTAAAGCTGTTCTGACTACCGGCGCCGCTCAAACTGGTGATTTCCCGCATTTGAGTGACCGGGAAGCGATCAAAGGTAGCCGTTACAAAGACTTTCGCACCAATTGCATTTGCATTCGAGGCCACGCCTTCAAGACTAATGGTCAACCAATTACCGGTTGTATCGCTTGTATCCGAATCGTTCAGATAGAAAAAATTCGGTTCTCCACCGCCAAGGATCTGGGAAGAATCAGCAATGCTGTTGGTCACGTAAAGATCCAGCCAGCCGTCACCACCGAGGTCCGTCCAACCGATACCGCTGGAATAGCCGGCGGAGGTTACCGTAACGTCATTGAAAAACTCAAAGAAAGTGCCGGTTTCAGCATCGTTCAGGTAAATATCGTTGTTTTCATTATCGGTATTGGCGACGAACAGATCGAGGTCGCCATCGTTATCGATATCGGCCCATCCGGAACCGACCGAATTGTTGCCATCTACCACCGGGACGCGGCTGCTGATTTGCTGAAAGGTGCCGTTTCCGCGATTGCGAAAAAGCATATTGTCTTCTCCGTCTGCATTAGCGACGTAGAGATCCAAAAAGCCATCGTTGTTGTAATCGCCCCAGCTGGCGCCAATCGATTTGGCGTTATCATTAGAAATAGATCCGTTACCAATACGGGAGAAAAAACCCTGTCCGTTATTGTCATAAAGGAAATTATCCTGCCCGGCGTCTTCGGTGGCGTTGGCAACATACAAATCGAGGTCACCGTCGTTATCATAATCGGCCCAGGTTGCACCGAAAGACGTGCCGCCGCCACCGGCAATCGGACCGACTTCTTCTTCGGTCATCTTAACAAAATAGCCTTCACATTTATTCTGGTAGAGCGCGTTGGGGGTTTCATCAATATTGGTAACAAAGAGATCCAGATCTCCGTCATTGTCGTAGTCGCCCCATGTGCCACTGGTGGAATTATCGGTATCCAAGAGCAGATCGCCGGTTTCTTCCACGCTGAGGCTGGTAAAGAAGCCGTTGCCATCATTGCGATAGAGGGCGTTCATACCGATCCGTGAGACAAATATATCTAGGTCGCCGTCGTTGTCATAATCGGCCCAGGCGCCAACGCCGGCCAAACCACCTTCGCCGACCAGGTCACCGACATCTGCAGTAGTCATACGTGTAAAGGTGCCTTCGCCATCATTGCGATAGAGAAAGTTATCGAGGTGATTGAGATTGGTAACAAACAAATCTTCATCACCGTCCCCGTCGAAATCGCCCCAGCTACAGCCGAGCGAGACACCAAGATCTTCAACGACCACGCCGCTTGTGACTTCAACAAATTGCTGAGCGCTCAAATGAAATGAGCAACCGAGCAAGACAAGAATACATGTATAGAGAAACGCATTAACTGGCGAGCTTCCTGCGGTCAACTTATCCGTAATATCCATTTTAAGCCTGCAAACATTTTTCAACACTTGATTCCTTGTTTAAGTATAGCAGCCCTGCTTGTCGCCCCTCAACAAACCTGGCTTATTGCACAGTTTCACAATCAAAAGTCACACCCACATCAGTTGTTACCGCCGCTGCCACTTGGTGGTGGCGGTTCCGGCAGCGGTCCGATACCGGCCCTGGCACCCACGGCTTCTTCCACGCCTTTGCGACTTTCATCGCCGTTGGCAAAGCCGGCGCCAATATTATTTCCCAGCGACTGCAAACGGGTATCCAGAATAGATGCCTGTCCGGTATCACTGCTCTTCGAGGTCGGCGCATCGGCCTTCAATGCCGAATTCATCGCATTTTCCAGGGTGCCACCGGCTGCATCCAGTCCCTCGCTTACTTCTTTCCGAGTAGCAGCCAGGGTGAAATTGGGATCCAGTTCCAAAGCCCGGGTATAATAGCCGGTGGCCAGATCAAATTCACGATTGTCTTCCCGCTCCAGCCCAAGGCAGTATTGCAGGAACGCCTCTACATTGCGAGTGGGCACCGCAATCAGCTTTTCTTTATCTTCACGACTAAGCTGAATATTGAGCTGCTGCAGGATCTCGATCAGAAGCTCTTTCTGGAGCAGAAACAAATTTCTCAAAAGATCCTGTTTATTATGAATTTCAGGCGCGTCATCCTGAGCCAAGTTCCAGGATGATGCATTCACTTTCAGATCGCGATCAACCAACACGTCATACACACCACCAACGACTTTGCCGGCGCCAAGCAGCTTACCGTGTCGCGGGCTGGTATTCGGATCGACATATCTGCTATTGGAAATTTCAAGTTCGTTAATCAGCGCCTGGGTACGGATGCGTTCCACCGTACGCACACCGGCAATTTCGCCGAGGTCGATCAGCAACATTTCACTGAGACCACGTCCAACTGCCGAAAAACGGGGATTGTTACCTTGATAGATCATCGGGAAAACCGCAACAGCATCGTTGGCAACTGCCGGCGCGTTCAGCGGGTCCTGGATCAACTTCTTTGCAGCAAGGCGAGCTTCTTCTCGCAACAGCCAATTATAACGGCCTGCCATTAGCTTGCGATAAGGAGAGAAGCGCGGCATATCCGGATACTTTTGGTAAATGTTGCGGGCAAGGGATTCTTTTCCATCAAATTCCGCCGACATACCCACAAAAAAAAGTGTCTTGGGGTCTTTGTCATTCTGCTGTATCGACCGCTGCAAATAGTTCCGAGCCAGGTCATAGCGCTTCGACTGAAAATAGAGCGCGCCGATGTCTCTCAATGCTTCGGCGTCATTTGAATTTTCGGCCAATTTATCATTCAGACGGCGAATATCATCCTCAATACTATCCGGATCAGCCTGATACTCAACTGTAGCGCAAGCACCGGCAAACACCAGCGCGAGGATGCACAAACCGCGGATAAGCATGCTTAACAATTCCTTCATGAGTTCCCTTGTTTTTTTCAAATAGAGCTAAAAATACTCGCCCAATCTCGACAATTCCACGTCCCCTCATTAAAAATCTGTAGAATTTTCATTCGCAACATGTGAAATTTTCAGCTGTTCGATTGTGACAGGACGCATTAAGAGGCAGGAAAGAACAAGACTTCTGGTCCACTCTACTGTATTTTTCGAAGCGTAAATTTTAAGCGATGTACAACTTTTTTCGTATCCGGACGCACGGTAATTGTCTTCTCTCCTTCCACCGTTTCATGGCCAGAGCGTTTCACCGTGATGCGATATGTTCCTACACCCAATGGTAATTCCGATCTCGGTGTCGTCTGATCAATATTGCGTCCGTTAATGTAAATATTGCCCCATCTCAAATCGCCGTTCTCATCCACTGAATTGATGCTAAGGTAGCTTTCGAAATAGCAAGTCAGCCGGTTTTCGCCGGACGTTTTCGCATTCAAAGTCACTTCTTTGGCGCCGTATTCCGGATGGCGAAACAGAATCTTTCGATTTCCCGCCGCCGCACGAGTCCGCAGGGTCGCATTGGAAGTACTCTGTTTGACCCGGCCATCGATGGAGATGGAACCGGAAGGCACAGCCTTTAGGATAAGCACTGCATTTGCCGCCGCAGCCGGGGTCCTGCCACTGCCACTCGACTTACTGCGCTTCATCGTAGCAGTTATCGGCGTTAATCCGCGTGGATCCACCACAATTTTTTCAGTGTATGTCTGGTAGCCGGACTTTACCAGTCGCAGTTCATATTCGCCTGCTTCAACATTTTGACTGTCAATCGGTGTCGTGCCGATTTCCATCTCGCCGAGAAAGACCTTTGCACGGGAAGGATTCGACATAATCGATACGGTGCCAACATTCTTCGCCACCTTTAGATCAATTACAAATGGATAATTCTTATCGGCATCAAATACCGCTTCGTCCTTCGACCAGGTTTGGTAGCCGTCCAGCTGCACCCGGATTGAATGTGCATCTTTCGCGGTTACCTTATATTGCAGCGGCGTCTTTCCTACCTCCACGCCATCAACCAGTATTGCTGCTGAGGCGGGTGTTGAGGTAAAGTCCAGCGTCGCGTAGGTGACCGGACCAAGCAGCATCGGCATAATCACGAAGTAAACCAGGGCTGCGAGTAAACCCAGGCCAAGCAAAGCACCGACCATAATTTTACCAATGGGAGCGCTTCTTAGCGAGGTTGTATCCAGCGGAGCGTTGTTCAGAGTGGTGGAATAACGTGAGCCTTCAAGCTCTTCAACGGCTTCATCAAGGAAATTGGGAATATTCGGATCAATCGTCTGCGTTGGGGTGGTCGTAAACGAGTGCCGGGTCGGAGAATTCGGCGCAACAATAGTGGAATCTGTGACCGTCGCAGACATGGTGTCTGTTTGCCCCAGTGTTGGTTCTTCGCCACCGCGGCGCATAAAATCTTCAAAGCGTTCGAGATCGTTGAGCACTTCCGCCGCACTTTGATAGCGCTTCCGAACGTCTTTCTCCATCATCTTCATGACAATATCATTTAACCCTTTGGGAATATTCGGGTTAAATCGCGTTGGAGGCGGCGCAGGATCTTCCACAATCGCACGCAGCAAGGCGTAGTCACCGGCAGCACTTTGAAAGGGTACCCGTCCGGCAAGCATTTCGTAAAGCGACACACCGGCGGCATAGATATCGCCGCGGTGATCCACGTTTTTCAGACCTTCAACCTGCTCCGGAGGCATGTATTTGACGGTACCCGCAAGGGTTTGTGTCAGTGTTGCATCGCCACCCTCCTGAAATTTTGCCAGCCCAAAGTCAGTGACTTTTGCCTGGCCGACGGGGGTAACCAAAACGTTTCGTGGTTTGATATCGCGGTGAATGATGCCAACGCTATGCGCGTGGCCAAGCGCCGCCAGAATTTGCTTGAACAGCACCAGCGCTTTTTGCCAGGGCACCGTGCCGCTTTTCTTGATAATATCGGCAAGGGTCTCTCCTTCAACGTATTCCATAACGATGAAAAGGCCCAGCTGAGTCTTGCGGAAAGCAAATACGCGAACAATGTGGGGACTTTCGAGCTTGGCCTGCAGCTTCGGCTCAGCCATGAAGCGCTTCAGCAGCGTGGCTTTCTTTACCAGCCGGGGCTCAAGCATCTTGAGGGCAACTTCTTTTTCAAGGGTCTCATCGACGGCCTTGTAAACAGTCCCCATCCCTCCCTGTCCGAGGACTTCAAGGATCTTGTAATTGTCTATTACCTTGCCGATCATGTCATCCATATGGAGAACACACCTCTAAATCAGTTTCCAATCTTATCTCAGCGCCACGGCTCGCGGCATCGTCTTCAAATATGGCAAATGCCAGGATAAGAAACAACCTGGCAGCAATAGTTTTCCGTTATCACATGTATCGATGAGTTGGCATACTCATTTTCAATCTTTCACGGCAACTGTAGTTGCGTTTACTTCCCTGAATAATATCCTTTGGGGGTAATTGGGTCCCGGGCAGGGACAGGCAGGATGCTACTGGTAGCTTCGTGCGGCTCACGACCAGGTCACTCTCACATCGAGAGATGCATAGTCATATATTGCGTACCCCTCAGCCCGAGACTGCCTTGCCGGACAGCTCGTGAGCCCTATCCCCAAATTTGTTTTGCGCTATTGCCGCGCCAGTTCTTTCATGAAGGCATGCTCAAATAGCGGCTTGAAGGTATCGGTTTCAAAAAGATTGGTGCCTTCCTGCAACATCTCCCGAACCTTTTCCTTGAGATATTCCACCACCTTTTTGTTGGTCAAAATCGGCAACATCCGATTCACGGCAGATTGCTGGGTATACTCATATTGAATTTTTGCCGGATCAATTGACTCCAGAATGCGCCGCACTTCATCATTGAGGCTCACGCCATAAAGGTTTAGCAGCGAAGCGTATTGATTGACGGAATCGTCAATTTGCGAGCGCACGATCTGAAAGCGACGCCGTGCTTCTTCTTCATCAATTTCCGGACTGAGCATATATTCTTTCAATTCTTCAGCACTTACCATATGCACTTCAATTTCGTTGACGCCACCTTCACCAACCTGAATGCCGATATGTTCGCGACGGAAGCGCCGGCTGGCTTTCACTATTTTGATGACGGATTTCAGCAGGGCGTCCATTGTGTAGGCAATACGCATCATCAGAACGGACTCTGAGGAAACGCCCATCATAATTTCGGTGGAGGTCAAAGGATTGCCGTTTTCTGCAGGTACCATTGGGGCAACAACATCAGGCACCATCGCTGCAGCCGGAGCAGGCGCTTCTGCCGCAGGCGCCGGAGCTTCTTCAGGCGCTTTCGCTGCCAGTTTGCCGCCTCCCAATTCCCGGGCGATAATTGGTCCAACCGGCCCCGGATCTATTTGCGCCAGCATTTCTTCCATAGCCTGCTTCAGATCTTCATCGCGATGACTCGCTTCAGCGGTTTCGTATTTCCGCTTGATCTTCTTGATCAGCCCCGACATGATTTTCATTTCTTCATAGTAGGGGTTCACCATGACAACGGTGGCTTCCTTCTGTTCATCTTCTTCTACAGCAAGATACTGAAGGGTGTATTCACCAATTTTGATCTTGTCGCCACTTTCCAGCGCGTGGGGAATATTGCGGGCAATTTTTTCGTTGTTGACGAAGGTAAAATTGTGGCTACCACAATCTGTAATTGTGTAGCGACCATTTTCGAGCCGTAACTGGGCGTGGCGCCTCGAAACTATTTTCTTGGAATCTTCCAACAGAAGTGTATTCGAGCTATCGCGCCCGATGGTAATCAGTTCCTGTCCAAACTCCCTCTCATGGTTCCAACTAGAATCTGAGTCTTTCGTGATAATCAGCTTTGCCGGCATCTAAGCGACACTCCTATGACCATTCGTTAAACTTAATTTGACAAGCGGCTCTTTCTACGTCCTGGTTCTGTCAACGAGCTTAAAAATATTCCTAAATTTGTATGCACATTAATATTAGAGATGTGCTGAACGTCAAATGTACGCCATTTTCTTCTGTGAAACATTATTTACTTTGAATTATCTTGAAAAACCAATATATGTGAACACTCATTTTTTTCAGCATTATCTCCATCATCGGAGGGATATGCCGACAGTTTATCGTCTTACGGTTTTTATCGAATAAAATGAATATTCATCTATTCCCAATTGCTAGTATTGCGCTGGCCGGACTCATTTTCGGCAGCTTTCTGAACGTTTGCATCTACCGGCTTCCGCGCAATATCTCGCTCTGGCACCCGCGACGTTCATTCTGTCCGACCTGCACTCAAAAAATTGCCTGGTGGCAGAACATTCCCCTGTTGAGCTACATTTTGCTCAGGGGCCGTTGTGGAAACTGCAACGTACCTGTTTCACGGCGTTATCCGCTGGTCGAGTCGCTTACCCCTATTTTGGCGATTTGCCTGTATTGGCGATTCGGCCTGCAGCCGGAAACGGTATTTTATACAATTTTGTTCTGGATACTGCTCGTCATCAGCTTCATTGATGCCGAATTCCAGCGCATTCCCAACCTCCTGTTGATGATCCTGCTGGGTGCCGGATCTCTGTTTAATATAGTATGGCCGATCTTTGCGTACGAGACATTAGTCACAGGACTGCTATATGGATTCACATTATTGTGGGTGATTCGGGCGCTTGGTAACGTTCTCACCGGGGTGGAAAGTATGGGATGGGGAGACGTCAAGCTCTACGCTGTGTTAGGTTTTTACCTGGGCTGGCAGGGCTTGACAGCAACCTTGTTTTTTGCCTCACTGCTGGCGGTCATCTACTATTACGGCCGTCTATTCCTGCAGGGAAAAACAGCACGACGCATTCCCTTTGCCCCCTTCCTGAGCTTTGGAGCCTTCATTGTCGTTCTTGGGGGGGATGTATTGTGGGAGGTTTACATTGAAGCATTGAAGCATTGAAGCATTGAAAGATGGTAGGCACTTGGCAGTGTGGCCTTCCCGCCCGTCATTCGATTTTCATATTCTCCGGCAGGACATAGAACTTGCCGAAATCCACCACATCGCGATCATTTTCCAGGGTCCAGTAATACAGGCCCGGTTCCAGGCTGCCGCTAAAGCGAAATTTATCCTTTGCCTGATCGACACGTTGTACGCCCTCTTCCTGATTATTCAGAATTTGCACCCGCCAAACCGGGCCGTAGGGCAAATTTTCAAACATGAATTCAATACCGCGGATTTCGCCACCGAAAATCGCGTCGTTCCTGGGCCCGACTCGCGTAATTCCTGTTTCTATGAGGCCGCGGCTGGCGTTGGCAATACGCGATTCAAATTCGGCCGAAGCCCGAAACGCTTCTCCTGAGATCTCTGCTATCGTCTGATTGCCGGCAACATTGTCAAGTCCGCCGGAATCCAGCCACATTTTGAACCCGACGTATAATATCAGTACCGCCATAGCAGCATACAACGCAGCCGGGGACCAACCACGACGCTGATGTCGCATTTGTAAAAGCTGCCTGGCCGGATCCTTGTCCAATTCATCGATATTTTCACTCACAACTTCACACATGCGCTCGTATAGCTCTACCTCGTCAAAGGCATCATCGCTGCTAAAGTAGTGTTGCTCGAAACGATCCAGCGCCTCATCAATCAAGATGCCCTTGGAATAGGCCTGCACAAGATGATCAGAGCGTTCGGAAGACAGGCGCCCGGAAATATAGTCATCGATCCACCGCAGCTGCTCCTGCATGGAATTGGCAAATTGATCCTGACTAGCGGCCATCGTTATACATTCCTTTCATCTGACCGCGGAGCAAGTCGAGTGCATAGTGAATTCTGGAGTATGTCTGGGTTGGTGTCAGGGCCATTTCTTCGGCAATTTCTTCAACATTCAAATCTTTAGAATAGCGAGCAACAATTACTTCACGATATTTCGGCGCGAGTTGGCGAACACATTTGAGCAGAATCTCTCTCTGTTCGTTTTTGACGTCAACATAATGCCTGGTTAAGACCTGAGCGTCCGTTAAACCGGCGGAGTGTTGCTGATCGGGCCCTTTGGTCTGCGCTGCATCGCGAATAGCATGACTGGCAATCTGCCAGGCGTATTGACCAACAGAAGCTTTGCCGGAATCAAACTGTCCGTCTCGAAGATGGCTCAGTAGCGTACTGAGCACCCCGGCAACCATTTCAGCTAAATCATCGCCATCGATTTTCAGCCGGCGCTTGATCAAGGTTTCAACGCGGGCAGGAATACGCAGCCCATTTAACAGCTCTTGCTCGGCGTCGGTATTGCCTTCATGTATTTCAGTGAGAAGATGAGCTTGACGTGCTGCATCCACTGCAATTTTGGTCATCCGTTTTCCATATGAATGGGTGAAAATATTCCTGTTGTCTAAATATGCGGTGAAGCAGGGAATAGTTCAGTGCTGGAACGCAGCTGGATAATAGTAAGAAATTTTTCCCGCGTCAACTCCAAGTTTTCCCAAATTCTACATCCCCTGAATTGCTTTTCCCGGCATTATTTTTCAGAATTTTTGCCAGACCTGTCATTGTGTGAACGAGGAGGCTATCGACAACACCAGGCAATGGGACGTCACCATGAGCATCCTTAAAGAACAATTTTTATGGAATTTGTGAGAGTTGGCATCAATAGAACAGGTATTGTTTCGCGGCTGCCACTCACTCACTATTTAGGGAAATTAAGCAATGTCTAGTCCTTTATCACGGATCTGCCTGGCCTGCTTTCTGATTATCAGCGCATTCTCTCCCTTGTTGAAAGCGCAGCAGGTATCCGACGCCCCACAGGAAGTCGCGGTGGATGCGTTCTCCCAGGTCATTGAGGTCCTGAGCTTTAAGAATACAGACATTAAAGACATTCTGCGCGGCCTGGCAACAAAATACCAGGCAAATATTCTGGTCGCCGACGACGTCGATAAACGGCTAACCTTACACCTGGTGAATGTAAGCGTACGTGATGCCCTGACCTTTATCGTTGCAGACAACAATCTTCTCCTCGAAAAGTTCGGTTCTATATACAAAGTCTCAAACAAGCCGGCTCCCGCCCCGACACCGAAATCCTGGGATATCAGTTTTGAGAAAGGTCTGCTAAGTGTGGACTTGCGCGAAGACGACATCCGGGAGGCTTTACACCAGATTGCGGCAATTTCCGGGCAAACGATTCTTCTCGATCGCGAAGTTAAGGGTTCGATTTCCGGGATGATCACGGCCCTCCCCTTTGAAGAAGGCGTACGGCAGTTGCTTCATGCCAACGGCTATTATCTTCGGAAGCGTCAAAGTTCATTTCTGGTGCAGCGGATGCGAAGTAATCCGGCGGCGGACAAGAAGAACGGCAAAAGCCGAAAAGGTGAACTGTGGATTAATGCACATCATAGCAAGATCGACTTCGAAGCCAATGATGTAAGCTTGCAGGCATTCCTGGACGAACTTGCGGTACAAATGGATATCAATCTTTTTCTGATGGGGCAACCTAAGGGTCAAATCAATGCGCGCGCCAGCGGCCTGTCTCTTGACGAATGCCTGAACTATGTGCTCATGGACCAGGATTACACCTACAAGAAGTCCGGTGATATTTATCTGATTGGTGATAAAAGCAACAAAAGCCTGACCTCATCACGCCTCCTTCGCCTGAATAATTTGAAGGCAGATGGCATACTCGAGATGCTGCCCAAGAAATCCATTCAGAAGGCGGAGCTGAACATCATCAAGGAACATAATGCGCTGCTGATTAATGGCGCTCAGGATGTTATTGCCGAAGTCGAGGAGATCATTCATAGCCTTGATAAACCGATCCCGCAGATTTTCCTGGAAGTGCTGGTCATTGATTACAGGCTCAACGACAGCCATGAACTAGGGATTGAAGCCGGTATTGGTGACCCGGCTGAAAATGATAGCAGCGGCTCATTTCTCGGTGGTCTCACCGGTTTGATTCCAGGAATAGATCTGTTCAGGACCGGCAGTGAGATCAATAATTTCCTGAACAAGAACAAGCCTTTTAAGGGATTCAATATTGGTAAGCTACCGGATGATTTTTATCTCACGGTTCATGCATTGGACAAAATTGACAAGCTCAACATTCGCTCTAAACCGCAATTGACAACTCTGAACGGCCACGAAGCGGAGCTGGTGATAGGCGAAACGCGGTACTTTAAACTGATCTCCCAAACCCCATTTTATGAAGAGGCGCAGCAAGGCTACACTCCCAGAACCACCAGCGAACGTTTTCAAACCATCGACATCAACACCTCTCTGAAAATCACACCCTGGGTCAGCGCCTCCGGCGAGATCACCATTGAAATCAATCCGGAATTTAACGCAGCAGGCGACGATGCGACTGCAGGCGAACTCCCCCCTAATATTCGTCGGCGCGCCCTCAGCTCCACAGTCCGGCTTCACGATGGAGAAACCATTGTGCTTGGCGGCCTTATTGAAGAACGCGATATCGAGTCATCTTCTCAAGTGCCCTTACTTGGGCGTATCCCAGTTTTGGGACGCCTCTTCAAAAACAGCTTCAAGCGCAAGGAAAAGAACGAGCTTATCATCTATGTCACCCCCCATTTGTCGTACAGTGATAACTGGATGATTCCCGGGTAATCACGGAAAGCCGTAAAGGGTTTAGCATGCAAGCATTCATAGAAGACCAGTTTCTGAAAATCATTCATCTTCTTCAGCGTTACGATACCGCTTTGGGGATTGCCATCGATCAGCAGCAGACACGGCTTGTGAAAATCCGGCGCAGGTGGAATGGTTATGACATTGAGGGAGTCTCGACATTGCAGGTGCCGCTGGCAGAATTAACAGCCGAGACGCTCGAAGCCTATGTCGACAAGAAAGGACTGGCGTCAACAACGGTTGTGGCCGGTTTGCCGCAATTGCCGGGCATCCTTGAGAGAAAGGTGGAAGTACCACTGCATCACGCAGATGACATCGATGCCTTCTTGTTCTCTAATGAGAACGGTATTCTGCCACCGGGAATTGATCGAAGCGACATTGCCGTGCGGTACCGGATTCTCGGTATTGATGAATCAGCGTTGCGCTTACAGGTATTTCTATACCGGGAGTATCAACTGGAAACATACAAAGAGCTGCTCGCGCCGCTCGAACCTCAACTAATTCTCTATAGCATTCCCGGCCTGGAAGTTTTGGAAGAACCCGATGAGCAACCCTCGGAATATGAGCATGCATTCAAACTTGCAGTTAGCGCCTTCGCGGAACCGTTGGACCCGGCTTCTATGATGGATCAGGTTAGCCGCGGGGAAGCAGAACAGCGCTTCTGGAAACACCTGACATTGAAGAGTACGCTTGTTCTTGGAGTGGTAATCATCTGTGCGACACTGATCATATTCGCGGCGCAGGGAGTAGTGAACTGGCAATATGCAAGATATGAAACGGCAGTCAATGATATACGTCCCTTGATGGCATCACGCGATTCGCTACAGATTGTACAAGCCTCTGCTCAAAAATTGCACGAAAAATATAGTGCCCTAAAAAGCCAGCGTTCTTATGCAGGCTTTTACCTGCATGAAATCTGCAGGGGATTGCCACCTCAAACCTGGTTTCATAAGATCGAAGCAGATTTAACTGATAGCAAGAAACAGGATCGGCGCCTTAGCCTCAAGGGGCTGTCGCGTGATAAAACGCAGATCGCAAAATTGCTGGGAGAGATAGAACGTCTTCCATTTGCGGGTGGCATTACGCTGGAAGGAATGACAGTCCTGGATCGAAAAACACTTTGGCGACGTCATAAAATCAAAGCCCCGCAACTGATAGAATTCGAGATCAAATTGTATGTTAAATCTTAACTGGAAATGGATATTGCCGGTCAGTTGGCTATTGCTGTGGTTAGCGGCAGTTCGCCTGCTCGGACCTGGTTTGTCCGACCTTTGGCAATCTGCCGGATCATTAATCGATACGGCAGGTAAGATCGAATCTGCGAGCAATCTGAAGGCTGAGATTATCAGCCTGCGCATCGCATCGCGACAAACGCAGCAGCAAATCGCTGACATGCTTGAAAGCATGCCCAATTCCGGGCAGCTATCCGCCTTGTATAAAGCGCTGGGCGAAGCTGCCGAAGAAAGTGGCGTTACCATTCAACAAATCAAACCGCTTCCGGCTCGTGACGCTAGTACCTATCAGGAATTGGATCTCGCAATCAATGTAGACGGTCAATACTGGCGGCTATTGCGCTTCCTGCACGATCTCGAAGGCAAGAAGCGGCTGTTCAGGGTGCATCACCTGACACTCTATACAAAATCACAGCGCAATAAACACATCAGCGCGGAGCTGGGCCTACGCGCCTTCCTGAGGTAGACAGAGTGAATACGGGTAAAAACAACAAGGTTTTCTTGCTGATCCTCAGCACTGTTTCGCTGGTGATTTGGGGGATGATCGGACATCAGATTATCTGGGGTGTGACTTTTGAGGCAGCCCAGGACGAGCAATTGCCTGAGATCGCCTCAATATCAGAGAAGAAAACGCGCGTTCATGATGATGATTTTTTGGCCAACGTACAATTCTTGCGAGACCCATTCCGCGAGCGGGTAATCACGCAAAAGCGGCCAATAAAAGTCAAGCAAACTGCGAAGAATAAGAAGTCAATCGAATTACCTGAATTGTCTTTTGTCGGCCTTCTCGGCGACGATAGCGGACAGCTTGCGATCATTAGCGACAAAACCGGCGCCACTCATCTGTGCCGCATTGGGGATGAGGTGAGCGGCGCCCGTGTACAAAACATCGAGAAGAGTTCCGTTCAAATGGAATTCGAAGGTCAAGCATTCGCTATTCGGCTTAAGTAGATGCCAACACATAACTTTTCCCTGAAAGGGAAATTTACAATAAACCAGGGTGTAACCCTGGGAATTTTATGCATATGAAAACACTAAGCATAAAACAACAAACGCGGTTGGCGGCAAAAAAAGGCAGTGCCCGGCGGCCAAAGAAAATAGGGCGTATCCCGCGAAAACTGGTTCAGCACTTCACGCGCGATCTGTCTATCATGCTGAATGCACGAATGTTGCTGGTAGATAGCATCCAAATCCTTGCCGAGCAAAATCGCCATGCGGCATTTAGTGAATTGCTTCGCGCAACTGAACAACGCCTGAGGACCGGCGCCAGTTTCGCCGACTGCCTGCGGAACTATCCACATATCTTTAACGGATTCTACGTCAATCTCGTTTCGGTTGGCGAGATCACCGGCAGATTAGACGATATGTTAAGCCGTATCAGCAACTATCTGGAAAAGATGGCTGATCTTCGCCGCAAGCTTGTACAGGCTATGACCTACCCGTTCCTGGTGATAGGAGTAGCTGTTTTAGCAGTCGGGTTCATCCTGCTTTATGTCATTCCGACATTTGCAGATATCTTCAGCGATTTTGATGCTGAGTTACCACTGCCCACTCAGATTGTCATTGCCGGCAGTGAATTTCTGCAACAATGGCTCCCTTATTTACTCATTGGACTCACAGGCATCCTCTTGTTCATCAGCAAGACCAGGCGGCATCCGCGAATACAACCAATTCTTGATCGGATCATTCTTGGCATCCCCGTTGTCGGCAAAATGGTGCAAAAAAACTATATCTCCCAATTTTGCCGAACACTTGGCACGCTCCTCGATAGCGGCGTATCCCTGCTTGAGGCTTTGGAGATTGCTTCGAACACAACCAGCAACTACCACATTCGCAAAGAGATCCTGGCAATGCAGCGCTTCGCCAGCAAGGGTGAACAATTGACGCGATCATTAAAATCGTCGCAAGTCTTTCCGCTGATGGTTACGCGAATGATTGAGGTAGGGGAAGAGACCGCGGAACTGCCATTCATGCTCAACCGCATATCTGATTTCTATGACCAGGAAATTGACAGCATGATCGAGACCCTCTCTTCCATCATCGAACCGGTGGTCATCATCATCCTGGGCATAACCATCGGAGCCATCCTGGTGTCGATATACCTGCCGCTATTCAATATGGCGGAGATCATGCCGGGCTAGGCACCGCGAAGAGACGCGAAGGCCAACGAAGGGACACCAAGGACTAACGCGAATACACACGAATAAACGCGAATGAAGATTGAGAGAATAAAATTATGACTCAGAAAACAAAAACCACCAGCGAGCTCATTTTTGGCGAAGAGGTGTATAAAATTATCGGTGCGGCAATTGAAGTGCATAGAGAATTGGGTCCCGGTTTCCTGGAATCTGTCTACGAAGAAGCGCTGCAAATTGAATCGCAGCGGAGGAATATCCCCCATAAGGCGCAATTCAAGATTCGTATCAGGTATAAGGATATTCAGCTGAACCGATTTTTCATCGCGGATTTTATAGCCTATGAAAGAATCCTCTTAGAACTAAAAAGTACTTCACAATTAACAGCGATAGATGAGGCACAGCTTCTCAATTATCTGAAGGCTACCAGTATGCCCGTCGGTCTATTGATAAACTTCGGGAGCAAGGGCAAATTAGAATGGCGAAGGTATATAAATCCGAATCGGTCCTCAAAGTTTTGCTTCGCTTGACTTAGCGGGCCTTTGGGTCTCTTCGCGGTAAATTCAAACAATGGAGGTCAAAATGCACCTAAGCAGAAAAGAAAACAAATTCTCGAACGAGGACGGCTTCTCTCTGACAGAAATATTGGTCGTCATCGTCATTATCGGGATTTTGGTGTTGCTGGCAATGCCGAAGTTCACGGGGGTAATCGGCCAGGCAAAGAAGACCGAAGCCAAGCTGATGCTGAAGCAGCTGCACACCTTGCAGCAAACCTACTACTACGCGAACGATCAATTTTCGGACGATCTGGCGGCAATCGGTTTTGATCAGGAGACACTGGTTTCCGATGGCGGAAAGGCGCGCTACCTGATTGAAGTGGTTCAGGCGGATCATCAGCAATATACCGGACGTGCAACGGCGGTCGTCGATTTTGATCAGGATGGCAATTACAATGTCTGGGAAGTCGACCAAAGTGGATCCATCAAGCAGGTAAAAGAGGACTAATCCACATGAGAATCATCATCACGGTATTGATAAGCTGCATCCTTCTTGGCTGCAGCGTCGTATTTAAGCAAGCGCCACTGCTACCCCGCGAAAATTTAAAGGTGGCGGTTCTCCCCTTCACGGCCCGAGGGCCGGCACTTTCGGGTTCAGTTGGCCACATCGCGGCAGATGAATTAACCACCCTACTCTTTACCGACAAGCAAATACCGATTGTTGATCGCAGTCAGGTCAATTATTGCCTGGAAATGGATGGCATCAACAATGCCTACTTTTTGTCCCGTCAGCAGCTGGCGCAAATCGCCGATTCGCTGACGGCATCAGTGGTTGTTCTCGGCCTCATCGAAAATCGCCCGAGGGCTTCAGAGCTTACACACAATCGATCAGTCGTTGCCATCACTCTTCGCTTCCTGAATGCCGAGAATGGCGAGGTATTGACGATCGTACATCAAGAGAAAGCGGGGAAAGTCCCCCAGGCAATGGTTCAACCGCTACTGACGGAATTAGTGAGAGAGTTGTAGGTATTCTGCATCCTCTTAAAAGAATAACACCAATTGGCACGAATAATCGCGAATGGATCCAAGCTCAAACAAAGGTCTCGGAAAAATTCGTGTAGTTTCGCGTGCATTCGCGTGAAATAAATGGGTTCCCGGAGGTGCAAATGTCCAGCATTCTACAATTGATACCAGCAAATTACGCCATCGAGCGGAAGGTATTGCCCCTGGCAGCCGATGAGCAGCAAGTGACGGTGGCCGTGCCAGCGGATGTGGGGAGCGATCTGCTTGACGAGCTGCAATTTATGCTGAACAAGGAAATCGTCAGCGAAGAGTGGCAGGAAAGCGATCTTTTGGCAGAAATCCGACGCCGTTATCAGCTGCAGGGCGGTGGCAGCGGAAGTCTTGACAATCGCCAGGACTTCCACTTGATTGAGCGTGAAAAGAAAAGCGGCCCCGAGGCCGACATCCCGGAAGACCATTCGATTGTACCACTCGTCAACAAATTTATCAGCGATGCCATTCAAGCACGTGCCAGCGACATCCATGTTGAGAGCTACGAGTCATTATTCAGAATACGCTTTCGGATTGACGGCAAACTGGTTGAATATCAGCAACTCCCGATTGGCAAAAGGCAGACCGTTGTTTCGCGTCTCAAGATCATGGCGGAGCTCGATATCGCCGAAAAGCGGCGTCCGCAGGATGGGCGTATTCGCATGCGAAACGGACATAAGTCAGTCGACATTCGGGTATCAACAATGCCGACTGACTTTGGCGAGAAAGTCGTATTGCGCATTCTCGACAAAACCTCACTCAATCATGATCTGGATGCGCTCGGTCTTGATGACACCCTTCTCTCGACGCTCAAAATGGCATTGCAGATGCCGCATGGCATGGTGTTGGTAACCGGGCCGACCGGCAGCGGTAAAACCACCACACTTTACTCGGCGCTTAATTTCCTGAATCGTCCTGATCGCAACCTCATCACCATTGAAGACCCGATCGAATACAACCTCACAGGCATCAACCAGACCATGGTGAAATCCCAGATCGGGCTAAGTTTTGCCAGCCTGCTACGAACGATCTTGCGGCAGGATCCGAATATTATCATGCTCGGAGAAATCCGCGATGGCGAAACGGCGGAGATCGCCATTCAAGCGGCGCTTACCGGCCATATGGTGCTTAGCACACTGCATACGAACGATGCAATCAGCACGATTGTGCGCTTGATCGATATTGGTGTTGAACCCTTTTTGATTGCCAATTCCCTGAAAATGGTTTTGGCGCAGCGACTGATCCGGCGAATTTGTCAGCACTGCAAAAGAGCGACTGCTGTAGATTGGGGTGCAATCGCCCGCTATCAATTAACAAATGAGTTACATGCCAAGACCTTCTATGCCGGCGATGGCTGCGATACTTGTCACCACACGGGTTTTGCCGGACGTCAGGCAATTATTGAATATCTGGTCATTGATGACGCGTTTCGTGACTTGATCCTGCAGCGCGCCAGCCTTGGCGCTTTTCGAAATCTGGCGCGGGAAAAAAAAATGAAAAGCCTGAGCGACCTGGGCCTCGAAAAAGCAATCGAAGGAAACACGGCCCTGGAGGAAGTTCTCTACGAAACATTTGTTTTGTAAGGTCTGGATTTTATCGACTGTTCACCATTTCTTCCTCACTTGCATTCCTGCCTATGTTTTCATTAATATGCTCTGAATCAAAGTGGAGTTGCCGACTTGCAGAATTCCTTCTTTAAATACCGGTGCCTGGAGATATCGATAATCTGTCTGCTGACATTATCTGCTCAAAGCGCCTTCTCACAAAGCGAGCTATCTGCTGATGATCCTCGTCCACCTTGCGAGGTCGGCAAGGTGGACGCTGCATTGAAGGTCAATTCCACAAGCTGGTTTTTGCTGGGTATGTTAACCGGCCCAATCTCTCTATTCATGATATCCCCGGAAACCGAAGTACCGGCAGCCCGGCTTGTCAGCCGTACGCCAGACTATATCGCCAAATACATTCAATGTTATGAAGCAGAGAGCGTGTCGGCAAAGCGGCGCTATGCAATGTCCGGCTGCTTTGTCACAACCGCCGGGGTTCTCATCGGTGGTGCCTTGCTAGCCGGCGATATTGAAGATGATGGCAACTTCCAGCTCGACGTGAAACGCCCGGCAGCTATCCCCGAGATCCAGAATGCAGTGACCTTGCAACAATCCAGTTACGGCACTGGCACGTCCCACCCGCTTGAGCAACTCACAAACAGTGGATTTACAATTGCCGATCAGTCCATGAACGGCGATACGCTGATCATAGATTGGGCACATCCAGATTTCTCAAAAGATGGCCATTTTCGAATTCGCTATCGGGAAATAAATGATCAACCCCTGTCGTTAGCCTGGCATGATTCCCAAACTGCCTGGGTTATTTCCGAATATCACCTGGTGGAAAATGTTTTTATCCCGCTGCAGCTGGAATTTCAAGATAAAAACTTTTTGACACCGATTAACACAGATTGACCAGATAACTCATTTCGGTCCTATACAGGAGTTTTTTTCTTCCGTGGAGATCTGAGTGCATCTGAGTCGAAGGGTTAAATTTTTCCTGAGCAATTCTTGCACTCAATCTGATAGCGTCTGAAACACAGCAACCTCTCCCCTATGGTATCCTATCCCATAGATCACCGTACTACGACACATGCCGAAATTTGAAACATTCTGGCCTCGATTTTGCAATTTCACCCATATCTAATCCTGGTCATCTGCAACAATTCCAATTTATAAAACTTTTTTCAGGGAGATTTCATCATGAAGGGATGCATGAAGGGTTTCAAGACCTGTTGTTTGATTCTTATAATAGGGATCATCCAGGCAGGCTTGGCCGAGGAGCGGGTGAAACTCGTGGGACAGGAAATAGCCGTCTCACACTCAATTGAGCAACACATGCTTGAAAAAGCGACGTCCTACCAAATTTTCGAATTTGACTTTCCGGCCATGCAGCAAGACCTGGCTGCAAAATCCGGCCATACTGACCTGCACCTCAAATTGAGCGACACGCAAGAATGGTCGCTTGAATTGGAGCGATATGATCCGCGCAGCAAGAACTATGTTTTGCGAGTTGGTACGGCTAATGGCATTCAAGAACATGTATCACAATTCGGAATTACCTGGCGCGGCAAGATCGCAGGAGAAGCTGAAAGTGATGTTCGCATGACGCTAACAGACAAGATCTTCCGATTATACCTTCGCGAGTCAAGCGGCAAGCAATACTATGTGGAATCGCTTCAGCAATCGGGCCCGGCATCAAACAAGGTTGCCGCACTTTATGATATTGACGCGCTGTTGTCGAAGGGCAATGGCTGTGAAATCGCTGCACCGAGCGCATTGCAGACAATTCGCAATCTCAAAAATCAGCCCTCCCCCGACAAAACGCTGGCCTGCCAGCAGGCAGAATTAGCGATTATTGTCGATTACCTGGCTTTTCAGAAAGCCGATGGCGGGGTCCCGGAACTGGAAGCAGAGTTGCTCACAATTTTGAATCTAACCAACGCTTACTTCGAGGAACTGGAGTTGGAATACAAGCTGGTTGAAGCCTTCATTTCAATAGATGAGCAAACGGATCCATGGGTCAGCATCGGAGCGGATGCAGGCGCGTTGTTGGATGAAGTGGACGATTGGGTGGGCGCTGGTAATATGCAACACTGGCATGACCTCGCAACATTCTACACAGGCCACGAACTTGGATTTTCCTACGCATGGGTCGGGACGGTAGGAACCTACTGGCGTCACCACCTCGTCGAGTATTGGGGGTCAAATAACGATGTTTGGATGGCCAAGTTTGTAGCGCATGAATCGGGCCACAATTGGGGCGCCGGGCATGTCGAGCGCAGCAATCAGTGGATCATGAGTCCAACCCTCTATGGCGGCACGCTGGACTGGCATACAACAACCCGTTCAAACTTCCCCGGCTACATCAATGACGTCAGTCAACACCTGAGCGCCTGCGATGGTGTGGTTACATCGACAGAAGATCCATCGGCTTCCTTATTAGACGGCTTTGAACTCGCACAGAACTTTCCCAACCCATTTAATCCGGCTACGCAAATATCGTTCACATTGCCGGAGGGTCATACCGTCAAGCTATCGGTTTTTGATGTGAGCGGACAACTCATTGACGTCATTGTGAACGATTTTCGCGATGCCGGCACGCATGAGGTGACTTTCGACGCTGCTGATCTTAGCGGTGGCCTCTACTTCTACCGGATTCAGGCAGGACCTTTTACACACACACGGAAGATGACGTTGATTCGGTAGGCGGTTGACGGTTGGCGGTTGGCAAAATAGTAGTCACCAATGAAGCTACTTAAGAGTAGGCATATTGGAAGCGATTGCGCTTGGTGGTATTGAGCAAGTTCTCTTCCAATATGCCAATGCTCCAGCATTCCAGAATTCCCTTCCCCAATTTTTGATGCTGAACATCATTCCTATCATTTGCCTGCCGATTTTAGTATTATTCACTTCATTGTATTTTGGAACCGGGAGGACATATGCTTGGGAATTTCCGTACTCAAAGATGGCAGCATCGTATTATAGATATCATTTTTCTGCTCGTTATTGGGACCGCTTCGTTACTCGCACAAGCGGATGAAAGTGCCTGCACAGTTGCTGAACGTGATGCGGTGCAAGACATCAATACCGCAAAATGGCTCATGCTTGGTGCCTTTACCGGACCGATTGGATTTGTCATGTCTTCTTCGGCAGAGGAAATTCCTACAGCCCGTCTGGCGGCGCGCCCGCCGGAATATGTTGCTGAATATATTCGCTGTTATGAGAAAAAGAGCGTTCAAACAAAGCGCAACAACGTGCTTATCGGGTGCCTGGCAACTGCCGGCTGCTGCATTGCTTTTGGTGCCTTGATTATCAACGATCTTGATGAAATCGAGCTAAATGGCTGCAGCAGTGGCGGCAGCAGCAGTTCCAGCTCATCCTGCAGCAATATTTTCTCAATAGGGCAAAAGTCGTCGCAACAAAACACATCTGTACCTGCCTTCCTGCAGACAGCGCCGGGAAATAACGCCCACGGCCTGACCATTCGCTACGCCTTAAATATGATACGCGCCGGTAGCCTTGACCGGAGTCATGGCTCAGCTTATATAAATGCCGGCGACTTGCAGATCACGGATGAGCGCTATCCCAATCGCATATTCAAAATAACCGGCCAATCCCTGGAACTCGAGTTTATAGATTCAGCGCAAGTCTATGCGCTTCCGCAAATGCTCCCGAATGTTTGGGAGAACCCGCTGGACCTCCTGCTCAACTATGGGTTCCGGATGTCCCGGCATTGGATGGCAGGCGATACCTTGAATATTGATTGGCAACACCCGGCGTTATCTGCTGACGGCGAATTCCGGATTCGCTACAGGGAATACAATGATCAGCCACAATCATTATCGATTGAGACAAATGGCAGGTTCTGGCTGATTTCCAATTATCAAATGTATGGTACGGCCCTCATCCCGACGCGCATCCAGGTCAGCGACTTTGCAAAACAATGGAGCGAAGATTTACAGTTGTTTGTTGAAGCCGATTCGGAAAGGCCTCCTTTGCTGAGCAGGAATTAATATGGCCATGACAGGTATGGCATATTCCTAACTGATATTGAGAAAGATCACGGCGGCATGATGCCGTTTTTCATTCTTGATTTTTCCTTTTTCATTCCGCCTTCCCGCCCCTATTATTCATGATGCAGCGCAACACTCATGACAACGGTTCGGCGATGATCACGGTTCTCATCATCGCTGTGATAGTGACCGCTACGCTGATGCTCTTTCTCAGCTTCTCGGTGAAGCATGCGCGCGTGCTCACCTTCAAGGGCGATCTCCTGAGGGCCCGCTATGCAGCAGAAAACGGTATCGAACAATTTATCGCGGATGCGCATCAGTCAGAGAACTTTGATTGGCATTGGCTGCCAATGTCAAAAAGGATCGGTTTCGACAAAGGCGACACGGCCGTCGTAGAATCAACGCCCTGGGGCGGATATGTTCACATCTCGTCTGTCGGTTCGCGAAAGCACCAGGAATTCGTAGAGAGAGACTACCTCGCCTATAGCCCTACCTCAATATTCAACAGCGCGTTGATCCTAAACCCGGCGCATTACTCCCTGGTGGTGACCGGCGATACCCGCATAGAAGGCGATGTTCATGTTGGGCGCTCCGGTGTCCAGAAGGAAAGCCTGCGCGGACGCCCTTACACCGGCAACGAGGTCGTATTCGGAAACGTGATTAAGGGAACCGAGGATCTGAGACCGGAAATAAATGAGGCATATATAGCAAAATTATTCAAAACGCTGAAAGAGGAAAGCGAGGCCTCTCCGGCGACCAATCTTCAAGCACTGATTCCCGACAGCAGTAATCGCATTTATCTCAGCAAAAAGGATAGCCCGCTACAGGCAGTTGCGATCGGTGTGGATTTGCCAGCTGGCGAAGCATGGGAACTTATTGGACCAGGCACATTGATCGCAACGGCCCCTTTGGAGCTAGTCGGAGCCATTTCATTTCACAATCAAGTCAAAATCCTTTCCGCTTACCCCATCACGATTGGTCACGGGGTCGAGATGGATGAAGTCATTATCTATTCGCCCAAAGTGATCACGTTGAGCGATGCACGAAACATCAGCGGTCAGTTTTATTCAGATCACGCGATCAAAATTGCGGGCAATTCTAACATCAACTATCCAAGTATCGCGATGATCTACGCCCAGGCCCCGGAAAATCGGATAGCTCTGCTGGACCAGGCCACTTTTAATGGCACCATCGCGGCCGTGCGCAAGGCACCGAATAATGGTAATAGACCTTCGGCAGGCATTATCTGGATCGACGATGCTGCCACAGCAAACGGTCTGGTCTACAGTGACAATATCATCACCCATAAAGGCCGCGTGAATGGCATTATTGTTACTGATCGCTTCCATTTCTACGATTCTCCTAAAAATTATTATAATTGGATCAACGGTGGCCGCATCACCCGCTCCGCCTTGAATCCGCACTATAAGCTCCCGCTCTTCTTCAGGATGCCTGCCATTCAGCTCATTAGCCTGGGAGCCAGGTGATGAAACAAATTGCACGGGAAGAGGGATATACCTTGATCGAGGTGATGACGGCACTGGTGTTGTTATTTATTGTATTGCTGCCCAGCAGTTATGTCATCAGCTACCTTTTGACAAACGACAACGGCCGCAATCAAATTGCGGCCGCCAACCTTGCTGAAGAAATGATGGAAAAAACGCTTCACACGGCACATTTCACCGCAGCCGGCAGAAGCACACAGGTTAATGGACAGCAATATCACGTACATCGCAGCGTCACTGAAGCGGGACAAATGCTGCGAATCGATGTACGGGTTTATCACAACGACGAAAAAATTCCGATTCTGGAAATATATCGTTATGTGGTCGTGCGGGGGGCGGTACCTTGATCGGCTATTAATGTTTTGAGATGGAGATGCGAGCGGCAGTGGCCAGGCCATTAGTGAAAAATAACGAATGTCGAATGACAAATCTATAAACCTACAAATCTGCTCCTTTGCAGGTTTGCTGAATTGCTGATTTACAGATTTTAGGAGTAGTTCTTGAAAATTAAAAATGACAGCGGCTTTACAGTCATTGAACTGATTATCGCTATACAACTCAGTCTTTTGGTGGTAGGGCTGGCCTATGTCAGCTACAAATTCAGCAGTCAGTTGATGCAGAATTGGGAAGAAAAGGTCGCGATTGAGGCGCATTTACTGACTGTCTCGCAGTCGTTAACCAGAGTGATTGCGCAAATTGATCAACTACAATTAGCCAATGAACAGGAACTAAGGGCAGTCAACGCCAGCGGCGATAGTCTATCAATTATCTGTGTGGATTCGTCATTGTATATCAATGACCTGAGAGTCGGGAATAATAGAATTAAACTAATAAAGGGATTTATTGACTACTATCTACCGGCAAAGCAGGTCGGGCATTATAGCATGCCAGTCGAGCAAGTCAGTCTTGCCAATCTTAAAGCAATAGATGCGATCAAATGCCAGCTTACATTCCAGCTGCGAGACAAAAAGCATCAACTTGCCGTTTTTAGTCGATTTACAAACCATCCTCAATCTATTGTGCAATAAAGGCGCCATTACGTAATTCCTGACGGCGTTCAAAACGATCAGCTAGCGCCAGATTATGCGTGACCACTATAAGCACATTGTTTTCTTCTCGAAATAACTCAAAGAGCAAATCAGTTACCGCGTCAGTTGTGGCATGATCCAGGTTACCGGTCGGTTCATCACAGAGCAGCAATGAAGGCCGGTTTATCAAAGCGCGAGCAATGGCCACTCGCTGGCGTTCGCCGCCGGAAAGTTCCGCCGGTCGATGATCAAGGCGCGCTTCCAGGCCAACACGCTTCAAGAGCTGCCTGGCGCGATCGATCTGGCCATTCTGCTGCTGATCAGTCGCCACAGTTGGAATCAACACATTTTCCAGAACACTAAACTGCGGAAGCAGATGGTGATCCTGAAAAACAAAGCCAATTACCTGATTACGGAACTGCGCAAGCTCCGGTTCCGATAGCTGGAAGGGATCTTTCTCATCAATGAAAACTTCGCCGGCGGTTGGGGTATCGAGCGTTCCGATCAAATGCAGCAGGGTGCTTTTACCGGAACCGGAAGGACCGGTGATGGCCATGGCCTCCCCAGCCTGCATCTCAAAAGAAATGCCTTGCAGCACGGACACCTTCTCCTTGCGTCCATCAAAAGATTTTTCGAGATTGGTCACTTTTAGTGATATGGTATCGCTCATAATTTCACCGATCTTCATATTTTCTTTATGGGGTATCGGAAATCTACCCTGTACATTCGATTAATGCAAAATGAACTCGCTGCTATCAGATCTGCCCGAAGGCAGTCGATACTGCATAAACAGGCTCAGATACAAAAAACTCGATAGTTGATCATATAAATGCAAGAGAATAATCTGAAAATCACCGGCAACGAGGTGCACATTTGGCAGGCCTCGTTACAACAAAGTGACGAGGCTTACCGGGCCCTGGAAGCAACCTTGTCGCCCGATGAAATTGCACGCGCAGATCGCTTCAAGTTCCCGCATGATCGCCGGCATTATGTAATCGGGCGCGGCATCCTGCGAAACTTACTCGGCCGCTATCGATCAACAGACGCTGCAAGTCTTCGCTTCAAATACAGTGCTTATGGGAAACCGGCACTGCCTGATGAAGAAAAAGATTCTCTGTATTTCAACCTCTCCCATTCTGCCGAGCAGGCATTGTTTGCCTTTGCTCATCATCCCGACCTAGGTATCGATCTCGAGTTTATGCGTGAGAACATAGAGGTAGACGAAATTGCCGAACGTTTCTTTTCCCGCGACGAAGTAGATTACATCATGGCCCGGCCGCCATCTGAACACCGTCGCCTGTTTTTTACATGCTGGACCCGGAAAGAAGCCTTCATAAAAGCAGTTGGCAGCGGCTTATCTTTTCCACTGGCGTCATTTACCGTCGATTTAACGGGCGATGATGACACCGGCTTATTGAAAACGGAATGGGATGAAGCAGAACGCTTCGAATGGATATTACGGAATATAGAAGTGGCGGGCAAATACAGAGCGGCCCTGGCCGTGCGATGTAAAGATGCCACAGTTAGACGATATAATTGGATCGACAAATAGACATCTCCCTGCTTCCCCCTTCGAAGGGGATACAGGGGGATGTCTTCGTTGGTCTTAAACGAGCAAACGCTCAGGCAGCTTTGCCAACCACGCAAGAATGCGCTCGCCGAGGATGCGTTGAAAATGGACCAGCGTAAATCCATGGTCAGCACCGTCGACAAACTCCGCCTGCATCGGCAGCCCTTCACTGCGCATTTCATTGAAACGGCTCTGGAAACTCTTGAGATAGTTATAGTAAGCCGGACTGCCGGAAGAATATATGAAGAACAGCGCCACGTCACGCTTCAGGAGGGCGCGGGCTTCACCGATAATTTTCTCGACCGAGGGCGCCTCCCACTTGTCCTCAGTATGTTCCTGTTCATAGCTTCCACGTGACATCTGCGAGGCCAGATTTCGCCGGAACATGTCCCAAACACCGCTTTGACCGGTCAGCAATTTACCCCAGCTGCGAATCCGCTTTAGCTGTTTTGCATAGGAATGAATCAGGAAGCCGGTCGATGAATGCGCATAGCCGTCAATCGAAACGCAACCAATCACACGGGTATCGGCGCAGGCTGCCTGAAAGGCAGCATCTGCACCGGAGCATATGCCCATAAGCACGAACTCTCGCACACCATATTGCTCGCTGAGGTAGGTCATCGCCTGCTGCACTTCGTCTACCATCCAGGTGCCGAGCGGTAAAAGATCTTCGCGAGTACCGCTATCACCGACACCAGAGAAATCGAAACGAAAGCTCAGCAATCCCGCCCCGGCAATCTGGCGGGCAAGATTCACGTAAATCCTGTTCGGGCCCATTCGATGTAAAATACCGGAATTTAGAATGATCAAAGCCGGCTGTTCTGCCAGGTATTGTTTCTGTTCCGGTTCACATGATATCCCAACCAGTGACTGAGTTCTACCGAATAAGTGAGCGTTTTCGATCATGGGTATACTACTCGCAATTTTGCACGGTCCAATCAAGGGCTCGCTGTAAGAGGCGAGCCGGCACCAGCGTTTTGTCTGCTGAATCATGTTTGATCCAGGGTTTAATACCGGCGATATGCTCAGCCGACACATGCAACGTCGCTACGCCGTTCGCTTCACGGTAATTTTCTTTTAATTGCTCAATCCAGGCCTCCGTAGAGGCGTCTTCTTCGCTGGTCAAAACCAGCATTTTACGTTGGCCGCTTACATTAGCAGCCTTTAAATCAATTGCACGAACGTCGGATACAAACTCATTGCTCAATGGGAATCCGGATACTTCAATAAACGTCCCATTCCCGGAAAGCTCCTGCAGTTTTGGATAGGTATCCTTTAACCATTCCTCATGCCGAAACAAAATTTTCGACATATAGCGGTTACCGTCAACAACCGGATCCCACAGTAAAATTGACGTTACATCTGAGCGACTGGCGGCTGCACGATACGCCATTGTTGCACCGAAACGAATCCCGATAAGATGAAATCGGTGCAGACCAAACCGTCCGCGCATCTCCTCAATAGCAATTTTGATGTCAGCTTCCCAGCGGCGTATGTTGGCCTCAATTCCTTCGCCGGAGGAGTCACCGGTACCGAAGTAGTCGAAGCGCAGCACGTGGAATCCCTGCTTGGCAAGGTTTATCGCTAACAACTTTAGTGAGCGATGGGCACGAATATGCTCCTGACCAAGCGGATTACAGATCAACACGCCGGTTTTACGGGTGCTCGCGCCACCCGGCGAATAAGAGATTCCAAACAATGGATTTTTTCGGCCACCAAAATAGAAGGGGTTCAATTTGCCGTCCCAACACCTTAGGTTTTAAAGAATTTCGAGAATAGTCGTTTTCCAATGCCTTTATTTGCCGGCTCTCTTGGCTCAGCACGGTCTGCTGCCTCACACTGGCGAGCCAATTGTCGCAAAGTCTGCATCACCAGGATTTGCGGACTGATACGTAACCCAAAAGTTTTTTCGACCTGTGCCAACACTTTCATTGCCAATAGAGAGTGCCCACCCAAATTGAAAAAGTTATCTGATGAGGAAATGACCATATCCCCCAGTGCAGATCGCCAAATCTCCGCCAGTTTTTCCTCCGTCTCCCCTTCCAGATCGCTGGTTTTTTCCTGATCTTGAATCAGGGATTGTGGATCAGGCAAGGCTTTGCGATCGACTTTTTTATTCGGGGTCATTGGCAGTTCATCGATTTGACAGATGTCAGCCGGCACCATGTAAATCGGCAGCTTTTCCGTTAAGGCAGCGCGAATTTTTTCGACAGACAGCGGTACAGCGACCTCGGCAACAACATAGGCCGCCAGTCGCCGATCCATTTGCTGATTATCGCGGGCAACAACAACCGCCTCGCGCACGCCTTCCTGAGCCAGCAACTGGCTCTCAATTTCGCCGAGTTCGATGCGAAACCCGCGGATTTTGACCTGGTGGTCTATGCGGCCGACAATTTCAACCGTCCCATCATTTCTAAATTTTGCCAGGTCGCCAGTGCGATAAATGCGTCCGCCTGCCCTTTCGTAATCGATAAACCGTTCGGCCGTCATATCATCTTGATGCAAATACCCCAGCGCCAAGCCATCACCGCCGATGTATAGCTCGCCTTCAACGCCCTTTGGTAAAGGGTTCTTATCCGTATCCAGAATATAGACGCTGGTATTGTCAATTGGTCGACCGATTGAAACCGGGCCATCGACCGCCGCCACCTGATATGCTGCCGACCATACAGTTGTCTCGGTTGGCCCATATAGATTCCAGAGTGATTTTCCGCGTTGCAACAATGCCTCAGCCAGCTCCGGCGGTAATAATTCCCCACCGCAAAGAATCTTCAAGTCACTGCTTCCCTGCCATCCTGCATCGATGAGCAATCGCCATGAGGCCGGAGTAGCCTGCATTATCGTGGCGCCGCTTTCGGCAATCTCCTCTGCAAGCAGAAAACCATTGTTCAGAATCTGCTGAGGTACAATATTGACCGTCGCCCCGGAGATCAGCGGCAGAAACATTTCCAGGACCGAGATATCAAACGACAAGGTCGTTACTGCTAACAAAACATCGTCACCAGTAATACCAGGCTCCTTCTGCATACTAAGGAGAAAATTCGTGGCAGCCCGATGCGGAATAACCACGCCTTTAGGCTTGCCGGTCGAACCGGATGTGTAAATTGTATATGCCGGGGCTTCTCTGTTAAATGCAACGACCGGGTTATCCGTGGGCTGATCTGTCAACGCAGTAAGCACTTCGCTCACCAGGACAGCTTCAACAGTCGCATCTGAAAACTGCCTGGCTGCCTGGGTATCCGTTAGCAACATCTTCAGTCCGGAATGTTCGACCATGTATTCCAGGCGCCCCTTCGGGTATGTCGGATCAAGCGGAATATAAGAGGCGCCGCTCTTTAGCACAGCTAACATCGAAATGAGCATATCCATGGAGCGATTCAAACAAATACCGACGTGAGTACCAGCGCCGACCGATTTCTGCATAAGAAATGCAGCCAGTTGATTGGCCCTGGCATTTAGCTCCCAATAGGAAATCTGCCGATCCTCGAAAATAGCGGCGGTATGATCCGGCGTCTTTTCGGCCTGCACTTCGAAGAGATGATGGATACCCTTATCTTTAGGATAAGCTGCCGCCGTATCATTGTAGTCAACAACCAGTTGTTGATATTCGTCGCCGGTTAGCAAAGGCAGTTCAGCAATTGCTTTTTCCGGAGAATCTACCGCGGCCCGCAGAATTTCCAGGAAATGATTCGTCATCCGCTCTATCGTTTCCGGACGAAACAAGGTGCTATTATATTCGAAGAATCCTTCCAGACCATCCGGCCGCTGCCACATCTCGACCGTCAGTTCATATTGCGTTGTGCCGTTGAAGTATTTTTCCTGGGAAATGTGCAGATCGCCGGCATCCACCGCATCTATGGCGGCATTCTGAAAATTGAACAGGATTTGCACCAGCGGGCTGGTGCTAAGATCGCGCGGCAGGCGCAGCTCGCGAATCAGGTAATCAAATGGCAGATCCTGATTGGCATATAGCGACAAACATTGCTCCTGACTCTTGCGAACGATATCCAGAAAGCCGGATCCATCTTCAAGGGCTGCCCGAAAAGGCAACATATTGATAAAGCAGCCAATCAGCTCTTCAATTTCCTTCGGCTGACGATTGGCGATGGGCGTGCCAATAAGGAAATCCTTCTTGCCGGTATATTTGTATACCAGGATTTGAAAAACAGACAATAAACTGGTAAAGAGTGTCGCACCGTTATCGCAAGCCAGTGCAGTTAAGCGTTCCGACAATTCTTTCCCAAGCTGGAAATGCTTGCGTCCGGCAGAAAACTGCTGTATCGCCGGGCGGGAGTAATCAGTCAGGAACGACAATTTCACCGGTGCATCTTTTAGCAAATCTTTCCAAAAATCCAGCTGCTGGCCAACCACTTCGCTTTGCACGGCTGCTTTCTGCCAAACAGCATAATCGAGATATTGAATGGCAATTTCCGGAAGCATGTCAGCCTGGTTCGCTTGAGCATGGCGCTGATAATGCTCTGCCAGCTCTCGCAGGAAAACGCCAACTGACCAGCCGTCAAAAACGATATGATGCACAACGATGAACAGTAAATGTTCTTCCTTCGCCAACTTAAATAGCTGACAACGAATAAGCGGTAGCGTCGACAAGTCGAAAGCCGACTCTGCCGCCTTGGTGATGATTGTTTCAACTTGCTTGTTCATCTCGCTGCGATCCAGGTGGCTGAGGTCCTCCTCAGCAAGTTGAACAGTCCAGGGATTCTCGATCACCTGGTAGGGGCTGCCCTCATGGGCCTGAAATCGCGTTCGCAACGCCTCGTGACGCTCTATGATCGCGTTGAGTGCCTGATTGAGCCGCGCGCGATCAAGCGAACCACGAAAGGTCACGCCAAAGGCGATGTTGTATGCCGGATTGCCCGGCACCATTTCATTCAGGAACCAGAAACGTTCCTGGGTAAAGGAAGTTGGATAGAGAGATGTTTCACTGCTCATTTTCGATAGACCGGGCTCAAAATCGTTGATAAATCGTCAATTCATTAGGTGCGCGCTTAGCGCTTCAGGCGAACAGCCTCACGAGATACTCTTTTTATTGAAGGTAACGCCGTTCGGGAATTTACAGGCTCGTTTTTCGATGCCATTTGCTCGCCAATACAAGCTGCCAGCCCTTTCACGGTGGGTTGGCGAAAAACAGTATTCAGGGTCAGATCAATCTTATACTGCCCGCGTATCCGCGATACAAGTTGAGTGACATGCAGGGAATTGGCACCGGCGTTGAAGATGCTTTGATCAATGTCGACGCGTGACAATCCCAGGATTTCCCGGACCGTTTTGGACAACCAGCTGACATGACTGCCGCTAGCTTCCCCGCTCGGAGCAGCCTCCTCGCTATCAAGCGGCATCTGCTGTAAAGCTTTACGATCAATTTTGCCGTTATGCGTCAATGGCAGCTTCTCAAGCAGAACGAAGCGAGCCGGAATCATATATTCCGGCAATGTTTGGCGCATGCTTGTTCGCAACCCCTCTTCATCGAGAGTGGACGTGCCGGACAGGTACGCCACGAGCAAATCAGCTCCCTGACTATCCTTCCGAACGATAACAGCAGCGTCCGATATATTGATATGCGACGTCACCGCCCGATCGATCTCCTCAAGCTCGACCCGCTGTCCACGGATCTTGACCTGATGATCAACCCGTCCAACAAACAGCAAGTTACCATCCGACAGCTCACGGGCCAGGTCGCCGGTTTTATACAAGCGGCTCTTGCCTGAGCTGTCAAGCGGATTGGAAACAAATTTCTCTGCAGTCAGATCGGGCCGATTCAGGTATCCGCGAGCAAGGCCGGCGCCGCCAATATAAATCTCACCTACCTCTCCCGGGCTGACTTGTTTCAGGTCGCCGTTGAGCAGATAAATTTGCGAGTTTTGAATCGGCTTACCAATCGGCACAGATTCCTCATAGGCGTCTCGCACAACAAACAATGTCGTGCAGACCGAATTTTCCGAGGGGCCATACCCGTTATAAAAATCCCGGCCTTCATACCAGCGTCTCGCCAATTCCGGCGAACACACTTCACCCACCGACAAAAGTACGTTGACGTTGGCGAGGGATTCTACGTCGATCACTTTTAACATCGATGGTGGTAAAATCGCAGCAGTGATTTCTTCCGCGGCGACCAGAGCAGCCAGACGATACTCATCCAGCAACACCTCCCGCGATGCCATGATCAGCGTTCCTCCCAGCCAAAGCGGGGTAAAGATTTCAATCAACGAGGCATCGAAACTCAAAGAGGCAAATTGCAAAAAACGCGTCTCTGAGGAGACGTCCAGTTGATCCAAATGTGCCTGAATGGCATTGCAAATTCCACGATGCTCAATCAAGACGCCTTTGGGCATACCTGTCGAGCCAGACGTGTAGATGACATATGCAAGATTGTTGGGAGTGACAACTGCCGACGTATATTCCGAAGGCGTTGGCATCGGTAGCGGCTTATCCAGCTCGACACGCTGCAAATCGTGTCCAATCAAATGGCCGGCCAATTGTGAATGTGTAATCAGTAAACGGGTGCCAGCATCTTGCAGCATAAAGTCTATACGAGATTGCGGGTACGAGGGGTCGATCGCCAGGTAGGCAGCCCCGGCCTTGGCAATGCCAAGAACAGCAACCACCATGTCAAATGAGCGTTCCAGGCAAATTGCAACGATGTCTTCTTGCTGAACACCGCTGGCACGTAAAACAGCAGCCAGACAATCGGCTTTTTCGTTGAGCTCGCGATAGGAAAGTTCTTGATGATCAAACTTAATGGCGATTCGATCCGGCGTTTTCTCCGCCTGCGTTTCAAACGCGCCATGAAGGGTGACCATTGTGCTATCCCCAGCCCCTTCGCTGTTCCTCATGCCCCGATGCATGTTGATTTGTTCTACATGGTTCATAAGTAGAACGTCTCCAATGTTTAATAAGTCCTTTTATGCCATTAAATCCTTTTATTTGGTAACACAAATTGTCGGGATAAGAACACGAATCTTTAAATCAACCGCAGATGGCTAATAGGGTATGCAAAATTACAGATGAAGTATCCGTAGAGACTGCAGGAGAGATTTCCGTTAGATGAGGCCGGGATTGATCTAAATTGTCTGAGATTTTCCGGAAAAAGCTATCTTTGTGATCTTTTTGTTACAAATTTGTGATAAACTATTTTAGTCCCTTAACCTCTATTTTCTTTGATAGTTATCACATAGAATCAAAATCATTTTGGTACCGGCAGCTTTGCCGTTTACAGGTAGGAGTTGTAGACATCCAGCGTCGAATTTGCCATGTGAAAGTTAGTAAACTTCTCATGAACACTGGCTTTTCCGATTTCGCCTAACTGTTTTCTCTTATCCGGTTGATCCACTAAACTTCGAATCGCACGCGCCAATTCTTCCGGGGAATTGGGCTCACAGAGAATGCCGCCACCGGTTGCTTCAATTATTTCGGGGAAAGAGCCATGATTGGGCTGAACTATCGGCGTGGCATTTGCCATAGCCTCCAGGGCAAATAGCCCCTTGGGTTCGACATAAACGGTAGGAACAGAAAGAAGATGCAGGGAATTGAGGAAAGCTATTTTCTCTTGCCGGTCAACCTCACCAACAAAGTCAACATTGGCGGCCAACCCCTGATCACGAACATGCTTTTTGATCGATTCATAATAGTCGTGATCGCGCTGCGACAGATAGCCCGCGATGCGAAGGCGTATGTTATCCGCACCGAGATCTTCAACCAATTTCAGGAAAGCATCTACCAGGAGGTGCAACCCTTTTTCCGGACAAATGCGAGCAAGGTAACCAATCACAAAGGGGCCGTCCCCGGCTGTCCGGAGCTCTTGACCATGGCCGTCGATATTGATTCCGATTGGCACCGCATGAATTCGCTCCCTCGGGGTGTCAAGATAGCCGGCCATGTAGTCGGCGTAATACTGGCTGGTTGCAATCAGTCCGTCGGCGTCGTTGATACGCTCTTTTAGCAGGGTCATCGCCTCGGTCTTGTAAGGTTCAATCAGTTCATCAAGGAAAATATCTTCCCCCTGCATTGCACAGAGCACCGGCACGTTCAGTGCCGATTTGATTTCGCGAATCATTCCGGCAAGCATGGAATTGGTAATCTGTACCAGTTCAGGTTTATACTCATCCCGAAGCCATTCTACGAGCTTATAAAGCTCACGCCTTTGATTTCCATCTTCACCGCGCAAGACCGATACCGTTAAAGCGCCGAGGTCTCGGGCATTGGTCGAAGAATCCGTTCTGGCAAGCATGTTGATCACCCGGCGACTGTTCAACATCCGATCAAAGAAACGGCTTCCCTTCCTGAAAAGCGAGGATTTCTGCTGTAGATACACACCAATGCCATTATAGAAAATTCGATCGATACTGACCGAGACATCATCCGTCCGCAGTGGCGTGTAAGTTGGAATTAAGGCCACATCGTGACCTTGTTGCTGGAGAGCGGCAGCCAGGGCATTGTCACGCAGACAGCTTCCGCAGTACATCCCTGCTGCACCGGCAGCTATATATGCAATTCTCATCGTTTTGACCTTTAATGAGGGGAATTCACGGAATGAACCTGATCAGGGAAGAACCTGGAAACAATTGCCTTCTCCAGTGGCTTCCCGACCAATGATCCAATTATCATGGCGGCGCTGGAGGCAATAAGCATCACCGCCACCGGCATAATGCCCAGACCGCCGACGGTATAACCGGGCACGTCCGAAGCGCTGATAAAGAAATAAGCCCAGAGCACCGCCACTGTAATGATCGACGCAAAGGCACCGGTACTGTTGCTGCGCTTCCAAAATAATGCCGCGACGACCAGCGGCAGCAGGGCGGCAAATCCTGAAAACGACCAGACCGCCAGGGAGAAGATGCTGCGATTGGCCACCTGGGCCAGCGCATAAGTGACCAATAGAATGGCCAATACAAACAGCCGTCCCAGTAAGACCTGGCGCTTTTCGCTCATCTCCTGATTGCCAAAATGGCGAACAATATCCTGGGTAAACATCGTCCCCATTGACAGCGACTGCGAATCGAGCGATGACATAATGGCCGCGAACACGCCCGCCGCGAGAAGTCCCCCCAACACGCCGGGGGCATAACGCGCGACCATATCGATCAATACGGAATTGGCTGCCGGTCCCTGCAATCCGGCAAAATCGATAGTTCCCATCACCCCAAGCAAGACACTAGGCACCCAGACGATAACGATACAGATCGGGTAGAAAATGATCGGCACTTTGAATGCCTTGGCACTTCGCGCCGATAGCCAATGCATGAAAAGATGCGGAAACATCGCAGCAGAGAGCGGGATACAGGTGTAGGTCAACATTTTCCAGAAGTTGATGCGTTCACCGCGGATTAACAACTCCGGGTTATTCTCTGCCACGGTCTGCATCACGGTATCCAATCCACCGAGCTTCCTGACAATAACGAAGTAGGCAGTCGCACCCAGGATCATAAACACCAGCGTCTGAAAGGTATTCACCCAAGCCGTCCCGCGCATCCCGCCGAACCATATATACAGGTAAACCACACCGCAAACCAGCAAACCACCGGCCCAGGCAGGTATATCCCCATTGGTCATATTGCTCAGGGTAAGTGAACCACCCATTACGCCTATCAATAGGTATGGTATCATCAGCGTGACAAGCACCACAAACAAGAGCGAACCAAGGGCGTCGGATTGCCAGCGATCGCGAAAATATTGCACCTGGGTGACGTAGCCGAATCGCTTCCCCACCGCCCAAAGCCGGGTGCCGATAAAGAAGAAAATCACCGGTACAACCAGGGCTGAAGAAGATGCCATCAGTCCAAAAACCCCGATGCCGCGGTGATATGATTCACCGGAAGCGCCAAGGATAGAAAATGCCGTCATCTGCGTACCAAAGAGCGACATCAAAAGCACGAAGGGGCCGATGCTGCGGCTGGCGACAAAATAATCCTCACCGGTGCCTCGAAAAAATTTGTTGCTGAGGGTGCCGATCAAAACAACCAGGGCCAGATATGAAAAGATGATGATTTTAATCATGCCGCCCCTCCCCTGCTTCCTCGGCATCGAGGTGAGCCGGCCAGGCAAATCGCACAATCACATACATGAGCACCGTTGCGAAGAGGCTATAGGCGATGTGATAGGTCAACCCGACCGGCAGGCCCATGAAGAGGCTGCTATCCGACCAGAGCCAGAGATCATTGTGAAGGATGTAAACGGCGAGAAGCACGAGATAGACAACAGCAGGCGGCAGCGATTTCATGCAGGTGTCTCCGTAGTAAGCGGATATTTTAAGCAGATGCCTTGTTACCTGCCGGTAACAAGGCATCACAAAATTTCAGGATTTGCAATCGGTAATCGCGATGAGATTACAAATTAAATTGCAGACTTCCAAAAATGGCCAGTGGATTCGCCGGGATTACGGAGCTCGCCCCAAATCCACGCGTTTCATAGCTGGCATCATTCAAATTCTTGCCGTTGACACGAACGGTCCATTGTTCAGCCGAATAGAAGAGTACTGCATCCGCAGCTACATAACCATCTATCTCAAACACATTATCTGCGGCAATAAACTGATCGCTCAGATAGCGAAATCCACCACCAACACCAAAGCCATTGGTAAACTGCTTGGATACCCAAACGTTGGCAATATTATCGGGGGTAAATGCCGGACGGTTTCCGCTGCGATCTGCGATCGACTGGGCGAAACTATCGAATTCAGTGAACTCTTTCAGCTCCGCATTCAACAAACTGTAGCTACCGAGGATTGTAAAGCCGGCGCCGGGCCGCGCTGCCACCTCAATTTCCAGCCCGTCGGAGGTTTGGGTGCCAATCTGACGTGACATACCGGTCTGGTCAAGAATCGGTATGTTTTTCTTCTCCAGATCAAACCAGGCAATTGTCGCACTGACTTTATCATCGAGAAATTGCTGCTTGAGACCAACTTCGATTTGCTGACTCTCTTCCGGCTCGGCATCCCCGGCCACCTGGGAAGATGGCGGCGCAAAACCACGGCCAAAATTGGCATACAAGGAAGTGGTTGCCACAGGTGTAATTACAACACCGGCCATTGGACTGAATTCACTGAACGAGCGATCTGTTTCCGTATCGGTCGAAAAGAAACCAATAGGGCTCAAGCTGCCGTCAGTTCTGGTATCGGTGTAGTTCACAAAGTCAAAGCGTCCACCGCCAAAGACCTGGATATTCTTGCCGATACTGAGGCGATTCAGGATGTAAGGCGCAAGCACGGTGCTGCTGCCGTCAACCTCACTGAGGAACTGTGTCAGACCGTTTCCGGGATCAACAACTGTTTCCGGCGATTGCAATGAAACGGTAGTACCTTCCCTGAATTCAAGCTGAAATTTATCTTCAAGACGGTTCACCTCAAACCCGGCCATAATATTCAATATATATTGATCACCGGTCTGGTTAAACAGAAACTCGATCTGGTTACCAATCAGTGTCTGTTTGTCATCTAGATCCGAAAACGAGCGACGAACCACATCAAAGCCACTAGAGCTAAAGGCGCCATTCAACAAAGTGCCGCCGGATACCCAATCGAGGTCCGTGAAGTAGAACTTCTCGCGAAGCACCAGGTTATCGCCAAAGCGACGGCTGTAATGCAAGCGGGCTCGCATCAAGGTCTGCTCGGATGCGTCAGTGGTCTGTTGAAAGGTCATTTCGCGATCAACATCCGCTAAAATCGGTGCGCGCTGCCCGGTAATGTCGAAATGTACCGGTACGCCAGCGTCCGGGGTATAGTTGCTCTGTACATATTCGACATCTAGATTCAGAATGGCATTATTGTCGATACGCCAGCTAAAAGTTGGGTTGACGGCAAACCCGTCGTTTTCACGGCCATCGCGATAGCCATCGGAACGCTGAAAAAGGCCATTCAGGCGACCGGCATAGCGCTGCTGTTCATCGCTGAAGCCGGCATCTACAGTCGTACGCCAGGTGCTAAAGTGTCCAAAGGACAGATTTGCCGAAGCAAAATTTCGGAAGAGCGGCTGCTTGCGAACCAGATTTACCGTTCCTGACAGCGGATTACCGCCGTAGAGGAAAGTGCCGCTGCCCTTCATCAACTCTACCCGGTCAACATTATACATATCGTAAAAAGTCGCTTCCGGCTCCGGTGTACCGTCCGTCATCACCAGACCGTTTTCAAGCGAGTTAAAACCGCGAATAAAATAGTAATCCAGAACCCCATTTTCGCTCTGAATATTCACGCCACTGGCGTTCCGCAGGGCATCGCTTAATATCACGTTACGTTGTTGTGTATTGATAAGACCGGTAATGGCACTGACACTTAGCGGCGTTGATTTAATTGGCACCGGCAGTTTGGTCGCGATAGTATTGTATGTCGCAACCTCATTTTCACGCACCCCGATAATCAAAACGGAATCATCAAGGGCGTATTCCGGCACCGGATCCTGACTGTACCCCATGCTGCTTACCATAAGTAGCAGCATCCCAACAATCATACCCTTACGAAAAATCATCCAGAAGTCTCCTCTTCAACATCTTTTCTTTGCAGTTAACGTAAATCGTAGGCAACCATTTCTCTTTCGTTTCGCAGAAAAAGGATACCGTTACTTAGGGTCGGAATTGTCCAGCACTTGCCTTGCAACGCTTGAACAGTGCCCAATTCATTAAAAGCGGAAGTTGTTGCTTCAATCAGCCCCAATTTTCCGCGATCGCTCAGGGCGAGAATATAATCGCCGGCAATCATCAGCGTACCTTCTCCGTATCCGCGGGCGCGCCATTTTGTCTCGGCATTGGCCACATCAATACAACGAAGCGTTTTGCCGTCAAACCCAAAAATATGACCATCCTTCAATACCGAAGTAGCCATCTTGTTTTTCATGTCACGGGTCTTCCAAAGTCGCTTGCTACTCAGACCGGAGGCATTTCCACTAACCTGGAATAATCCGGCACCGACATCATATTCGGAAGAGATAAAAATTTTATCCGGAGCAATGAACATCGGGGTGGCTGAATTGACGTCATATGAAGTACGCCATTCTTCTTCCCAATAGAGGCTGCCATCTTTGGGGGAAAGCGACACCAGCTTGGAACCGGTAAAGCAAATAATTTGACGAACGCCGTTAATGGTTACCGCGATCGGTGAAGAATAACCAACGCGATCAGTACCGGCTGTCCAAACGATGTCACCGCTATTCTTGTTCAAGGCAACCATCGACTTTCCGCTGCCGCCACCGGCTTCCAGAATCACCAGGTCACCTTCGATCAGCGGTGAGGTTGAAAATCCCCATCTTGGCACTTTTGCACCAACTAGGTCAACCAGGTCAGCAGCCCACTTCAACTTGCCATCACTGGCATTCACTGCAAACGCCTGGCCATAGGCACTGTAGGTATACACAAGGCCGTTTTCAATCACCGGCGTGGCGCGTGGCCCGTCACCACCCATGCGATCAGGGAATTCGCTGCCGGTCTTAAAGCGCCAGATCTTCTTGCCACTTGCCGGATCAAAAGCGATCAGGTATTCGGTCCCGTCGTCTGATTCCATGGTATATGCAACCCCGCCAGCTACCGAAATCGCGGAGAAACCGCTGCCGATCGGCGTCCGCCAAAGTTCCTTCGGCCCATTGTCGCCCCAAGGCAAAGACAGGCCACCGGCACCAACAATCGCATCGCGATTCGGGCCGAGCCACTGTGGCCAATCTCCAGCCGGATCAGATGTTGCTTTCGACATGGATGCGTTGGAGAGAATCTCGGCATGCTGATTGGCAGCCTGACTGACATCAACTCGATTTGTCTTGGCGTTGGCATCACCCTGACCGCAGGCGATAAGCCCGGCGGCAAGAAGGATAGACATGATGAAACCCAAGGCCATCAACTGCTTTTTGTGTATTCTCAATTTTGTCATTTCTCTATTCCCGAATAGTTATGATAAAAGCCGGGCGTAATTAAAGAAGACATACCCGGCATAATACGCTGCGTTTATTATATAGTTGCGTTTGTTATCTGACTTCTGCGCTTGTGCGGCCATCAATATCATAGCACGCCATTTCAAAACGGCTGCGCACATAGATTCGGCCATCGGCAATGGAGGGCATCGTCCAGCATCTACCACTGATCGCCTTAAAAGCGGCCTTTTCCTGAAAGCCGTTGCTGGAAATCGGGGCAATGCCCAGTTTTCCTTTTTCACCCAGGATAATCAGATGTCCATCTGCCATCAGCAGGGTGCCTTTCCCGTAGCCACGCGTCTTCCAAACCTCTTCCCCGGTATTGGCGTCAATGCACTTCAGAATCGAATTGTCAAATCCATATAAATAGCCGTCCGCAAACACCGCCGTGCTCATATGGTTTTTCATGACCTTATTGCGCCAGATTTCCTGCGCTGTATAGATCCCGCCCTGTTGCTCAACCGCGAAAACCATCGCACCGGTGCCGTAACCGGCCGAAACGTAGATCTTGTTTTTGTCGAAGAGGATGGGTGTGGCAATGTTGTTGTCGTAGCTGGTCGGAAAAGGGGTTTGCCAAAGCTGCTTTCCGTCTTCCAGACGGATGCCGCGGACATCTTTCCCGGTAAGAAATATGATATGATTTTCGCCGCCGATCGTGGCGAGGATTGGGGACGAATAGGCCCCTTTGCCAGTGCCTGATTGCCAAATGATACTGCCGTCCGTGCGATTCAAGGCCATGAACAAACCGCCGCTTTTGCTGCCGGCCTCAATAATGAGCATATTCTCATGGAGCAAGGCGCAAGTCGCGTATCCCCAATCGGGCACGTCTCCATCGTGATCTTTTCGGAGGTCGATCCGCCAGATATCTTCACCGGTCAGGGCATCATGAGCAGCCACGGTTCCGAATGCACTCATCGTGTAGACTACCCCTTGAGAGACAGTCGGGGTTGAGCGCGGACCGTCCCCGCCCATCGACGACAAAAAAGATGCGCCGAGGCGCGCCTTCCAGAGAGTTTTGCCGGTCGCAGCATTCATACAGATCAAAATCTCATCGTAGCCGTTACTATACTGGGTATATGCGCGTTTGTTCCAGATTGAAACAGCTGAGAAGCCGTCACCAAGGGTTTTCTTCCAGAGGCGCGACAGGCCTTTTTCCGGCCAGGTAGTATTAATCGGGGAAAATTGTGCAAGCCCATCTCGCTCAGCCCCACGCCACTGCGGCCAATCCGTCGGCTGATCTTCAATGGTCATTGGCAAGGCTTCGTTCACTGCCCTGACAGCGCCCTCTTCTTTTACGGACCCCGCACAGGCCAGCAGCAAAAACGCTACCGAACCGCTAAGCAGATATTTTATGATCATTGTGATGTGCTCTCTAATCAGATTTGACAAATTGAACAACATGCAAAATAAGACAGGATTAACAGGATCTACAGAATGAAAGTATAAATCCTGTAGATCCTGTTAATCCTGTCAAAAACAAAGCAGCCTAGGTGTAACGAGAATCGCGATAGGTCTCTGCATAAAATTCGGGCAGCAGCTCATCCACTTTCAGCAACGCCTCTCGGGTCAATGAGATGGTTCCGTTTTCGATTGATAGCAGTCCTTGATCTTTCAGGCGCTGAAACGGTTCAGCAAAGACCTTGTGTATATCCGCATCGAACTTGTCCTGGAAATATGAGCTGGAAATTGCCCCCAATTTCAATTGCAGGATCAGTTCACGCGTCAGGCGTTCATCCTTAGTCGTCGAAAATGCCCGATTCACAGGTAGCTTCCCGGATTCAATCGCAGAAAGATATTCATTCCAGGAGCTGCTGTTCTGAAAATGAATACCATCCATGTGGCCAAATGAAGCAACACCGGTTGCTATCATATCCGCGCCGCGCCAGAGTGAATCGCGGTAGACGAAGTTGGATTTCTGATCTTTTTTCAACATGGTATAAGCGCTGGAGATTGCATATCCGGCAGCCTCAAATGCCTCGATCGCATATGCGTGCCATTCTCGCTTTAGATTCCAATCGGCCAGAACCAGGTTACCGGCATTTCCGGAACGCATGTCACGTGAATATACTGCGTTAAAAGGCAGTTCAAGTTGATAGATTGTGACACTATCGGGATCGTAATCGATGGTCTTCTGGACAGTATCTTTCCAACTATCCCAGTTTTCGCCCACCATCCCGGAAATCAGGTCGACATTTAGCTGATCAAACTGCTGTTCCTCAATCCAGGACTTTACCTTATAGATTTCCTTGGACAGATGTGCACGACCGTTCTCGCGCAAAATGTCGTCGTTAAAATGTTCAACGCCAAGGCTCAGGCGGGTCACACCGATTTCCTTAATCGCTTCCAGTTTGGAACGGGATAGCGTGCCAGGTTCACATTCAAAGGCCACTTCCCGGGCTTTTGTCCAGGGTAAAACAGAAGTTGCCCGCTCCACCAGCCACTTCAAGTGCTTGACGCTGATAAACGACGGCGTGCCGCCGCCAAAATAGACAAAATCAATGGCGCGATTGCTAACCGCCGGTATTTCTGCGTAAAGTTCGATTTCGCGCGCGAGTCCATCGAGATAGTTTTGTATTTCATCGCTATTCTTGCCGGTATAGACTTTGAAGTAGCAGAACTTGCAGCGCTTTCGACAGAAGGGGATGTGCATATACAGACCAAGCGGTGTATTTATATCGCCCGGTTGCTGGAAGGCCGCAAGTGCCTTTTCAACGTCATCCTGGTTCCAAAACGAATATGGCGGATAGTTAGAAACAAAAACACTGCCTACTTCAGTTTTCTGCTTATCGCGGCCGCTGGTTGCCGGATCTGGAGTTAAAGTTTTTGCCGAATTGCTCATCAGAGAGCCCCTCTCGTTCGCTAGAATGTGATCTATCTATCCGTTGACACGCTCTTCCGGCTAATATGTTTCGAAGCAGGAAAATAAATTGTTGGTCCGGGTATCAAATTACTTACTGCTGCTGACGATGGCGATCCAATATGCGCCGCAATTTTGCTACCGACAGATTGCCGCCACTTAGCACCAATACAACTTTTTTGCCCCGGAAACGCTCGCGATAGCGCAGGGCTGTTGCCAATGGAATGGCGCCGGCGCCTTCGCTTAAGGTGTGGGTAAGATGGAGGAGGTGAATAATTGCTGCTTCAATTTCAGCATCGTCCACCAGGAGGAAGTCATTGAGATATTTTCGCATGATGCGTTGGGTGTTTTCGAAGGGTACGCCTGTTGCAACGCCCTCAGCAAATGTATTTGGCGCAACCTCAATAGGCTTGCCCGCCTTCCAACTTTGCTGGGCGGCAGGCGCACCGGAAGATTGCGCACCAATCACTTTTGTCTCCGGATTAATAGCATGCGCAACAATTGACGCTGCACATACACTGCTGCCGCCGCCGACCGGCACAATAATATAGTCGGGATCCGGCAAGGTCTCAAAAATTTCAAGCACATACGTACCGACACCGGCAATCAAGCTTTCTTCAGTTGGACCAATGAAACACCCGCCGCTTTCTTCGGCTTGCTGCCGAATCCATTCGCGTGCTTCGTCAAAATTCTTGCCATGGTGAATCACTTCCGCATCGAGGGAACGCATGGCCGACACTTTACCCGGATTGGCCTTTTCCGGCACCGCAATTCGCGCCTTTATGCCATGCACCTTGGCGGCAAATGCAATACTCTGACCATGATTTCCGGTGGAGGCCGTAAACAGACCAGCCTGCCTTTCACCAGCGCTTAAACCGGCAGCCAGGACTAATCCGCCGCGCACTTTGAAGGCACCCACGGCGTGGTGATTTTCATGCTTCACCCATATATCACAACCGGCCAATCGCGAGAGATCAGCATAATAATGAAGTGGCGTTGGCGTAACGTATTGATAGACATGCTTCCGTGCCGCATAGATGTCAGTTATTGTCGGATATTGCAGGCTCATAATCGCCGTTTTTTCCCGGATTAACGATTCAGCTGCAATATAAGATCTGAAGCCTTCTTTTCCAAAGCAATCGCAAGGTTTGATCAAGGGAAGTGACTGCCAATTTGCCGGCGGCAGACATTTAATTTGCGGATCTATGGCACAGATCACGCCGGTACCTGGCGGGTGACCGCATTTTAAGGAACACACCGCGCGATAAATACAAGACCTTATGTCTGAAGTGTACTGTTTCGAGAAGAGGAACTCGGAAGCTATGTTTGCGCATTTACATCGATCAATGAATTTACATCTGACTGGATTGCGAATACCTGCTGAATGGTCAGGTCCGCTTGCTAAAGCCCGCCACAGCTTCTTGTGCCTGGTTTCTCTTAAATTCCTCATCTTTTACCCCCTACTCGCCCTTGACCCCAGTAAAGAGCTCACGCAATACAAAATAGTCGTCTGGGAAGCCGAAGACGGATTACCGCAGAACTCCGTTCCGAGCGTCATGCAATCATTTGACGGATATATCTGGATGGGCAGCGAAGGCGGGCTTGTTCGCTTCGACGGTCGCTCATTCCGTGTATGGGATCGCTCCAATGCTGAGGGGCTGCAAAAAAATAACATATGGACCATTGCCCAGGACTCCTACGGGTATATTTGGTGTGGGACCATTGGCGGCGGGGTCAGCCGGTTCGACGGCGTGTCGTTTCAAACCTATACCATATACGAAGATCTCCCGGATAACCAGGTTACCGCCCTGGCAGTTACGGACAGCAATGAAGTATGGATTGGAACGCATAAGGGTCTGGCCAGAATCGATGCCAGCGGTGTCATCAAATTTTCCGAGAGCGATGGTATAGGGCCTAACTCGATCACCTACATCTATGCGGACGGTGAGAATACCTGGGTGGCCTACAACGACCAGCTGGCGTTGATATCACGCAATATCATTCGCCACCAGCCGCTGCCCGACAATCTCATTGTCACCTGTGTTTATCGAAATCGTGGTGGTCAGCTTTTGCTTGGCGGCAGCAATGGGGAAATATATATCCAGGATGGCAAGGCCTTCCGTCAGCTGCTCGGCTCAGGGGCCATGAACAGTCGGCGGATTCTTACGATCTTTGAAGATGAAGAGCGCACTTTATGGATCGGCACCAGTGGGGACGGTCTCTTGCGATACCGCGAGTCGCAGTTGTCCAGCCTCACGATTGACAATGGCCTTTCCAGTAATTTTATCAACTCGATCACTGAGGACCATGAACACAATCTCTGGCTGGGCACTTATAACGGCGGAGTCATTCAGCTTAGCGACGGAAAATTTGTCAATTATACCGTCCGTGAAGGCATGCAAAGCAATATCATACTCTCCGTCAGCCAGGCAGATGATGATGCCATGTGGGTGGGTACATACGGCGGCGGATTGACGCAAATTCACGATGACCAAATAAGGCACTTCGGACAAAAGCAAGGACTCTCGGATCACATTATCACAACGGTGATGCCGGGCCACGACGGCAGCATTTGGGCCGGTACGCATTCAAACGGCCTCAGCCGCTACTACCGCAATCGATTCTACCACTATACAACCGAAGATGGGCTTCCCGACAACAGCATCATTTCACTCTATCAGGCGACGGACTCCACACTATGGATCGGCACGCAAAACGGTGGTCTTAGCACCTTTAAAGACGGGCGTTTTAGCACCATCACCCTTGGTGCTCACACCAATAACGCCCCGGTCATTGCCATTCTTGAAGACCATGCCGGGCAGATCTGGCTGGGCACGGATGGTAGTGGATTGGTTCGATATTCTCCACGGGAAATTCTATCCTTTTCCCGCAGCGATGGTCTGCCTTCAGATCAAATCCTGGCACTTTACGAAGACAGATCCGGGGTTCTCTGGATTGGAACGGACGGAGAAGGAATTTCCCGGCTGAAAGAAGGCCAGTTTTTCAACTTCAGCACCCAGGATGGGCTGTTTAGCGATATTTCATTCTTCATCACAGAGGATTATGCACAAAATCTCTGGATCAGCTCAAATAAAGGTATCTATCGGGTGCGGAAAGCAGATATCAACAACTTTGCAGATCGCCTTCGTAAGAGAATTCCGGTAACCACATTTACCAAGGCCGATGGTATGCCAGCTTCGGAATGCTTGGGTAGACGGCAACCGGCTGGCTGGAAGGACAAGCAGGGACAAATCTGGTTTCCAACCATCGAGGGCTTAACCTGCATCGATCCCGACAATATTCCTGAAAACCGCTTTCCGCCGCCGGTGGTGATTGAAGAGGTTGAAATCGACGGGCAATATTATGACCCGAGCGGCTACATCATTCTCGATCCCGGCGCAAGCGTCTTCACGTTTCGCTTTTCTGCGCTCAGCTATGCCATTCCGGAGAAAGTTCGGGTTCGCTATATGCTGGAAGGATTTGATAAAGACTGGATCGAAAAAGATCCTTCATACGTTCCCCGCTATACGAACCTCAGCCCGGGCGAATATACCTTCTGGGTCTCCGCGGCAAACAGTGATGGCGTCTGGAACAGCGAGGATGTCAGTTTTACATTCCGTGTTCAACCCTTCTTTTCTCAAACACCGCTATTTTACACCCTGGTGATTGGAGCGCTGCTCCTCGCCATCATTGGGGTCATTCGCTATGTTCATCTTCGCATGGCAATTAAACAGCGCCGGCTCACTTACCAGGTCACGGAACGTACTCGTGCCCTGAAAAAGGAAATTTTCGAACGGGTGAGGGCAGAAAAGGCCCTTGAGGCAGAAAAAAAGCAGCTATCAGTGACCCTCAGTTCCATTGCCGAAGGGGTTATTACTACCAACGTTGAGGAACGAGTGGTTCTCTTAAATACAGCTGCAGAGCAAATGACCGGTTGGTCGAGTGAGGAAGCCCTTGAACGCCCGATAGAAGAAGTTTTCCAGCTTATCGACGCAGAAACGCGCGAAGCTGTAGAAAATCAGGCCCGGCAAATTCTTGACAGCGGTGAGGTCAGCGACTTTAGCGATCGCTCCCTCCTTATCTCGCGTGACGGCCGGGAGCGATATATTGCCCATTCCGGCGCGCCCATCAAGGACAAGGAAGGGCGCATTCTTGGGGTAGTCATCATCTTCCGCGATATCAGTGAACGGGTGAGAACCGAAACGGAGTTGTTAAAAATCAACAAACTAGAATCGGTTGGGATGCTGGCCGGTGGCATTGCCCATGATTTCAACAATATCCTTACGGCGCTTTGGGGAAATCTTTCGCTGGCCAAGGCATTGGCAGAGGGTCAGGAGCAGCTCAGCCAGAATCTTGAGGAGAGCGAAAAGGCCATGCTTCGCGCCCGGGATCTCACCAAACAATTGCTGACATTTTCCAAGGGTGGAGCGCCGGTCATGAAGGCTGCTTCTATCGCTCATCTGATCGACGAAACAACCGCTTTCCTGCTTAGCGGTTCCAACGTCCAGTACTGCGTCGAGCACAACGAAGAACCGGAGGATATCCGGCCGGTACATATCGACGAAGGGCAAATTAGTCAAGTGCTCAACAACATTATCATCAACGCGACGCAGGCGATGCCCGATGGCGGCCAATTAACTATTTCTTTAGCCAACGAAACGATTACGGATGAAAATCCGATGGCGGACGTCTCCTTGCAGGCCGGAGACTATGTCAAGATATCTATCACCGACACCGGGCAGGGTATTGCTGCACAGATTCTTGAGCAAATTTTTGATCCATACTTCAGCACCAAGGATGATGGCAGCGGCCTTGGATTGGCAATTTCATACTCAATCGTCAAGAATCACGGCGGATATCTTAGTGTGGAAACGCTTGAGGGCAGTGGAACGACTTTCCATATTTACCTGCCGGCGACAGACGAAATGATAGTAGTCGAATCAGAGCCGGCAAACATTGCCATCGCCGGTGGCGGCAAGATCCTGGTGATGGATGACGAAGAAAGCATTCGGGAAATCGTAGGTCAGGCCCTGGATTTCCTCGGTTACGAAGTCGCCTTTGCCGAAGAAGGCGTACAAGCCGTCGATTTATACATGTCAGCAAACGAAGGCCAGAAACCATTTGATGCAGTGATACTGGATTTGACGATTCCCGGTGGCATGGGTGGTAAGGAAACGATGGAACGCATCATCGAATACGATCCGGACGCACGCGTACTGGTGTCGAGCGGCTATTCAAATGACCCGATTATGGCGGAATACGATAAATTTGGATTTTGCGGAGTTATTGAAAAGCCCTTCGACGTGAACACGCTTGGGGAAGCGCTCTCCAATGCCATTCAGAAGAGCGAAGAGAATAATGATGATGAACACGCTATTGAGAATGAAGCGGTGTGAATTCCAAATTCCAAATCACAACACAAAAAATTCCAAAAAACCTTTGGTGTCATTCCCGCATGTATTTAGCGGGAATCCATTTGAAATTGGGGCTGAATGGATGCCCGATAACGGCATTCGGGCATGACAAATCACCAATCTGATCTTGCCTTTGGAATTTTTCCTGTTGGAATTTGGAATTTGATCTTTAGCGGTTATTCAATAAACGGAATCACACGTCCTTTTATCCGGAAGCGTTTCTCGCGTAATTCCATCAATTCAAGAATTTCTTCTCGTTCAAACTCCATCACGGTGCCAATTTGCAAGGCCTGAATATAAGATCGGGCGGTATGCTCCATTGTTTCAAGGCGGAAATATGCCTCGGCAAGGGTCTCTCCCATAGTGAGGCTCCCATGCCGATCAAGCAAAATATAATCGGTCTGCTCAAGCCAGGGGCGAATCGATTCTGCCACTTCAGGTGTTGAAGGCCGTGCATATTGCGCCGTCGGCACTTTTCCCATCAGCAGAATATTCTCGGCAAGAATGGCCTTATCCAGACCTTTTCCCGCCAGCATCAGGGCAATGCAAGTTGGCGGGTGGGCATGCACCACCGCCTGAACATCCGTGCGACGGCGATAGACCTCGAGATGCATCAGAATTTCTGAAGATACCCGGCGCTCTCCATGGAGATGATTCCCGCGTTCATCAATGACGACCAGGTCTTCCGCAGACAGCTCTCCCTTACACAATCCGCTGGGTGTGGCAAGAATTTCTCCGTCAGCCAGGCGACAACTGATATTGCCTTCCGTAGCCACCAGTAGCTGACGGTCGTATAGTTTGCGCCCGATGCGCAACATCTCCTGTTTGGCGTTTTCTGTCAAAGAGATCTCCTACCCGCTACGACGCATCGATTCAATCAGGCTCTGTTTCAAATTCCAAAGCTTCTCGCTGAGGGACACATGATAGATATGCGGATTCATCAGGCGGCGAATACCCGGGTCAAGCTGAGCAACATCCGCTTCGCGCCGCTGGCGCAGTGTTTCAATGGAATGACTGTCTGCAACACGCTTTCCTTCGACAAAAACCGGCTCCAACAACGGTTCGATCTTTGAAATTTGTGCTTTATCCAACACCCGTTTTTCCGTATGATCACTGGGATGACGTAGTTTGACCTTATCCCAGTCGCCGGGGTTTTCCTCTTCAAGGGCCAGCAAATCGACAGTTGCCTTACCGCGTTCATCGTACACGCGCCAAACGGTTTTATTACCGGGATTGGGTGTTTTTTCCGGCGTTTCGGAAATCTTGATCGCCGGACGCCAGGAAGGGCCGTCCTCGATGCCAACAAGCTTGTAGACCCCGCCCAGGCTGGAATCGCCGGTCGAGGTAATAAGACGGGTTCCCACACCGTATACCAGACGCTTCATCAGGCGTTCCGGATCTACGCCATAACGCGGCGCTTCCTCACGGATCTGAGTGACAATCTGCCAAATTACCAGTTCGTCCAGATTGTTGGACAGGACAATAATTGTATCGGGAAAACCGGCAGCATTCAACTTGCGGGCGGCCTGGATGCTTAAGTAGGCAAGGTCACCGGAATCCAGACGGATGCCAACCGGTTTATGACCTCGCTTCTTCAATTTCTCAAATACCCGTATGGCATTCGGCACGCCGCTTTCCAGGGTATCAATTGTATCCACCAGGAGTAAGCAGTCGTCCGGGTAGAGATCTGCATACGCCTGAAAGGCATCTTCTTCGCTATTACCGAGCGCCAGAAAAGTCTGAATCAAACTGTGTGCGTGCGTTCCCTTTGGAACAAAGCCCAGTACATGGGACACTCCGACGTTCGAGGTATAATCACAGCCGCCGATTAACGCGGCCCGCGCCCCGGCATTGGCGCCGCGTTCATGTGCACGTCGAAGGCCGAACTCCAGCAGCATCTGGGCATCACAGCTTTCGCGAATCCGTGCAGCCTTGGTGGCAATCAGGGTTTGGAAGTTCAGAAAGTTCAATAGGGCGGTTTCCAGGATTTGCGCTACTGCCAGCGGTCCTTTCACAACCGTTAAAGGAACATTAGCATGCACAACCCGGCCTTCTCCAACGGCCCGAATGGTCAGGCTTGAAAAATCAAACCCCTTTTCCAACCAGCCAAGAAAGTCGTCTCCAAAAAGTTGCTTGCCCCGGCTGTCGGTTTGACTGCGCAGGTTGGTGATATCTTCGCTGCGGAAATGCAGTCCGGTCATCCAATCAAGCAGCCAATCCATGCCGGCATTGATGCAGAAGCCGGCCTTATGCATGCCATAATCCGGATAATTGCGGAAAAAATGATCAAATTGGGCGGTGCGTTCATGAAGTCCGGCCCGGTAATAAAGCTGAGCCATTGTTAGCTGATATTGATCGGTAAACAAAATTCCTTCCATGGTACGGCGTTCATGTTCTTTCACTTAGCGACTCTCCCCTGTCGAAAACTGGATATCTACAGTGGATTTTACGACCGACCCTACATAAAGCCAGGACACCTGGCGCAATGTCAACGCCTGGTCAAATTCGGTAATTGCCGAAACTCCATCTGCCGGAACCACAATGTTATACCAGCGCAAGCCGGCTGAAGCAGCAGTATGGGCCACGCAGATACTGGAGACTGTTCCAACAATGACCACATTGCGAATATTCCATACACGTAGCCAGTGCTCAAGTGAGGTGCCATAAAATCCGTCGTAGCGGTTCTTGATACAAACAAGATCGCCGGCATTGGGCGCCAATTCTTCCACAATTTCCCAGCCTTCGGTATCACGGCGACAATGCTCCGGCCAAATCTGCCATTCCGGATCGCCATCATCATGCGTATCCTGAGTATAGATGACCCGGCTGCCGGCACGACGAGCGCGGTTCAGCAGTTCACGGATACTGGGGATGGTTGCAAGTGCGGAATCGACCCGCAAGCTGCCCCCTTCCTTCACAAAATCATTCTGCATATCCACGACAATAACCGCGGTGTCCTCAGCGTTTAGATCAACAGATTCAGCATAATTTATTTCGGGAACCTCGACCTGACGTCCCGGCACATAAGCAAATCCCATTTAGACACTCCTGGATAAGTTTTTGATATCATCTTTTGTTGCAATAATTACCGGCCATGGAGATTTTTTTGAATTTTCTCGCCGGAACAGACAAAATAGCTGGAAAACGGAGCCTCAACTTAATCACGGATGCCAGTAAAGAAAACCATTTTTGTAAGCGAAACGATTCGCGGCTAATCATTTTGCGACAGACGACGAAGATCTTCGTAATAAAGATCTTCGAAAACGCAGCAATACCATAACGCCTTGTTGGTGTTGAAACCGATTTCAACACCCGGGCATTTAAAGGAAATGATTCAGGAGATGTATCAAGGATGATACATTGTGCGATCTACAAAATGACCTCTCAAACGCTGCGGCAGCAGCGAACATCAGCAGACAGGCGCTGCCGTCACGGCAGAGCTTTGCTGTTACCACCCCCAATGCATCGCCGGATACATCCCCATACCACCAACCAGTCTCAATCAAATAGAGGAAGTTAGACACAGCGTTTATGCGTAGCCGAAAGGAGTCGGAGTTGAGCATTATGTTGAACAAGAAAGATACGGCCTTGCTTGCAGGGCAAGGAATCGACGAGGCAAAGCTTCGTCACCAGCTCGAATTGCTGGCAGGAGAAAAGAAAGCAGTTGTTTTGCAACGCCCATGCAGCATCGAGGACGGAGTGTCATTCATTCCGGGAGAGCAGCATGAACAATTGCAAAGGGTCTTCGAAGATTATGCAGATGCCGGAAAAGTAGCCACCTTTATTCCGGCCGCCGGCGATAGCCACGCCCTTTTGGCGCCGGTGATGGCTGTAAACGCGGCCGATAATGAAACAAACGAAGCAACCCTGAAGCAGGAAGCGGTAGCCGGCAGCCTTGACCACATCATGACCCTGAATATCCTGGAGAGAATCGAGGAATTTGCTTTCAGCAAAGATTTGGACACCCATCTTGCCGGGAAGGGTGAATCGCTCAAGGAATTACTGAATGAGAAGCGCTACGGGGATATTCTCAATGCCATGCTCTCTGCAGATGGTCTAAACCTTGGCAATCTTCCGAGAGCACTATTTAAATTCCACTCGTACGGCAACCACTGCCGCACGCCCCTTGAAGAGCACTTGATTGAAGCGGCTTCCCTAACCGGTAGTGATGACGGATGGGCAAAGGTTTACCTGTCGGTAGATCAAAACCATCTCGGACAGGTTCAAAAGTACCTAACCGATACACTCTCCGAGCAAGCAGAGAGCGAAGTTCGTTTTTCCCTGAAATTCTCTACCCAAAAGCCGGATTCCGGCAGTGTCGCACTTGGCGCTGATAGACGACTGCTGAGAAATGCTGATGGTGATCTACAGACTTTAAACGGCGGCCACGGCACCCTCCTGGAGAATCTTGCCAACACTGAGACAGAAGTGGTTTTTGTCAAAGGCCTGGACAATATCGCCGGCGACAATGATAGATCAACCTCGCTTAAAACCCAAAAGATTATGGGTGGCTACCTGATCGAGCTGCAGAAGCGCGTCCGTTACTATCTGGATCGGCTTCGCAAAAACTACATCGATGATGCCACATTGAAGCATATTATTGACTTCACCCAATCGCGCCTTTCGCTGACGCTTCCGGCAGAAATCTTTCGTGCCAGCAAGGAGGAAAAAATTTGCTACCTCATTTCCGCCTTAGATCGCCCTATTCGGGTATGCGGGCTGGTTCGCGATGAAATTGAATATGGGGGCAGGGCATTTTGGGTTGAGGAAGCAGATGGCAGCAGTCGTCCGCAGATCATCGAGCCAGCGGAATATTCCCGCCAGGATCGCAGCCAGCGACAAATCTGGCATTCTGCCAGCTATTTAAATCCGATCTGCATGGTTTGCGCCATCGGCGATGGTCAAGGCGGGAACTACGATCTGAATCGTTTCAGTGATGGGGGCCGGACCTTTGTCAAGGAACGGGTATATGACGGCGCAACAATCGAGGTGCCGCAGGCCCCGGGATTGTGGAATGGCGGAATGGCAAATTGGTTGAGCGTCTTCATTGAAATTCCCGGCGAGATGTATCGACCTGTCAAAACACTGCAGGATCTGCTGCGCACCGTTCATCGCCTCGATTTGACACCGGCAGACGCAGCATCACCGCAAAATAAAGGCAACCGGGAATTAATATCAGACCAACACTAAGTTCTAATCATTACAGGCGACCCTGTCGCCTGTAATGCCCGCCAAAACCTAACATTCCGTAGTTTGCGATCTCAGGAAATTCACTCAAAACCGTGCGATCAAAACAATAAATGTTATTTTGTGATTTACTCGCCTCATCCCACAGGGACGATTGGTTACGTTCCGATGCCGAAGAAATTGTGGTTTTCCGGTACACCGCAGGGTCTTAGGATCCAGAATAGCCGGTCGGCAGAACACTTGGATTTCAGCGCAGCACCTGTAGCTGAAAAGAACAGGGCTCAATAGGGGTAGCATCTGTTCGTCACATCATCACATCGTGATAGCTTTCTTTGAATGCGCCGTCCGGAACTGATGGCACCTTTCAGGGCATGAGCATGCTGAATAATCTGTGTTTTTGGACACGGAGCGGACAATAAGATTGTTGGGGAAAAATATAAGGACGTTTGTGCCGACAGACATGAAAACGATCATTTCTGCATTGTTGGTGCTCCTCCTCTCAACCCAGATGTTGAGCCAGGGCAAGATCCTGGATGAGGATGAGCTATTTGAAAAGAAAGAATATACGTCGCTCGCGGAAGCACTAGAGAATCCCGATGACGTTTTTAAGCTCAATTTGCGAGATCAAGGGCTGACGGAAGTCAGCGACGACATCCGCAAACTCAAGAATCTGCAAGTTCTTGATTTGAGCAATAACAGGATTCGCAGCTTGCCTGCTGATCTGGATGTATTGCGGAATTTGCAGGAAATTTTTCTTGGAGTAAATGAGCTGCGTGAACTCCCCCCTTCGATTAGCAATTTAAAGCACCTGATTTGTCTGGATGTCGTTTTCAATAAGCTGGAATTTTTACCGGACAACATCAGCAAACTAAGCCAGTTGGAATTTCTGCTGCTTGGCGGAAACCGTTTCCGGGACGTCCCGGCAAACGTAGGGCGCATTAACAAATTGAAATATTTGGATTTAAGCCGGAACCTATTCGAGAGAATGCCGCCGGTAGTCAAATGGTTTCCCAACCTCGAGAATCTTGATCTATCGGGAAATCGGCTGACGGAAGTACCGGACCACGTCAAATTCCTCAAAGAAGTGAAGGTTTTGAATCTTTCAAATAACCAGATATCCAATGTATTGCCAGGCATCGGCGAACTGGAGTCACTGGTTGACCTGAATCTCCGGGCCAATGAAGTGTTTCTACTTCCTCCGGAAATCAGTCGTCTGAAGAATCTTGAGGTGCTGAACCTCGAAAATAACAAGCTGCACTGGTTGCCAGAAACCCTTATGCAACTCTGGAAACTAAAACAGCTTCATCTTTCCGGCAATAAGGTTGGCAACGATGAACTTAAGAGACTGCAGCATGAATTACCCAACCTGATCATTACCAAGTAGCGATCAGGGTTTTATCTCATTCCGGCGAAGCAACTGAGATAACACAAAATCAGTGAGGATGCGTGTGTTTAAGACAATTCAAAAGGACAAAATGAACTCCCCAAAAAACTACCTTTGGTATGCGCTTGCGATATTTTTGCTGCTACCGATGACGCTCGCGGCAAATAGTGGTGCCTTGCGCGGCTACATTGTCGATAGCGAAAGTAACTCACCATTACCGGGCGCAAATATGCTCCTGGTGGAAGCCAGTACTAACAAAATGGTAGACGGCACTTTTACCCTTGATGATGGTGCATACCAGTTTCTTGCAGTCGAACCAGGCACTTACGAGCTCTACGTTCAATACGTGGGATATGAGCAAGCTTCCTTTCAACTCACGGTAAAAGCCGGTGAGAAAAAAAAGCTCGACATCAGGCTGGCCCTTGCACCATACGATTTAAATGCCGTGATCGTAACAGCCCCATGGCAAATTGAACAAATTGTCACTTCGACCTCTTCGACCACCGTTCTGGATGAACGCGAAATTGAAGCGGAAGTGGGCCTGTCGCCGGTTACCGCGCTGCGCAAAGTTGCCGGCGTTGACCTGGCGCGAACCGGTATCGACAATTTCGAACTCGGCATTCGCGGCTTCAACGACTATTTATCGACATCAACCCAGGTGTTGACAGACTTCCGTCATGCGGCATTGCCGTCCATCGGCGGCAACCTCTTCCAGGTAATGCCTTTTAACCAGATTGACCTTGAACGCATCGAAGTATTGCGCGGACCGGGTTCGTCACTGTACGGATCAGGCGTCGCGGCAGGCGTTGTTCATTTTGTGACAAAGAGTCCATTTGAGCACCCCGGCACCACGCTGATGCTCTCCGGCGGTGAACGCGATTCTTATGTCGCAGCGGTTCGTCACGCCGGCACGCTTTACAATAACAAAATCGGATACAAGGTTGTCTACACGCAGAACAGTTCCAAAGACTGGCAGTTCGACAGTAGCGACTCCCTGGACCAGTTTGTGGTTTCCCGGGAATTGCGCCAGCGCGAATATCTGAATCGCAACAACAATATTTACGGGTCGATCGCCTACCGGGTAAATGCCAATTCTACCGTGAAATTGAATCTCGGATACAGCCTCACCAAGGCCAATATTGCCACACAGCGGTCTACGGCGGTTCGTCTCTCAAGCGCCTCGAATACATTTTTTCATGTGCAGCTAAATTCCGGCAATTATTTTGGGCAGGCGCATCTTAGCACCATCAACTTAAAGAGTGGATTTCTCTACACCGCACCGGATCTCGAGATTAAAGAGAATTCGACCGTGGCGCGTGTTCAGCAGCAGTACAATTTTATCCTTCCGGGCAATCGCGGTCGCTTCATTGTCGGCGCAGACCTGGGGGTATTAACGCCGCAGACAGAAGGCACTATCAATGGTCGTTTTGAAGATGACGACGATTTGATTGAGGTTGGCAGCTATCTTCAAGCCACATTGGCACTGAATCGTTCGCTTGATATGACCCTCGCGACGCGTGTTGACTACGACAACATTAACAAGGAGTTCAACACCGGACCGCGCGCAGGCCTGGTGTTCAAACTCGACCGTAAAAACTTCTTTAGAACCTTTTACACTCGCACTTTCTCAACCATCAGTTCTCTGGACAGCTTTACGGACCTCTTATTGATGAGCGGACCTTCGAACCCGCTGGCTCCCTTAAGTATGCGTGTAATGGGCAATTCGAACGGTTTCAACTACCAATACAACGGCGGATATACGGAACGAGCAGGAACAGATCTTGTCGCTTCCAGTCTTGATCCGGAAAGCTTCGGCGCACCGCAGCCAATTGGCATGGATATCGATCCGCTCTACGCCAATCTGCATGAAACACTGACAATGACCGGCTTCATTATACCCGGATTTACCGCCGCCGAATCCCAGGCGATTCTTGCAGCAATCAGTCCGACGCTCTCCCCTATCAATGGGTTTAGCCGCGGCGCGCTGGCAATTCCGGAAAACCTCGGTGAGAGCTACAAATTTATCGAAACCGTCGAAAACATCGAGCGGGTACGTCCCACGATCAACCAGACATTCGAGATCGGCTATAAAGGCACAATTGCAGATCGCCTGATCGCCTCCGCGGATATTTACTACAGCGTCCGCGAGAATTTTCGCGGCACGGTGGACATTATTACCCCGCTGGTTTTCGTCCCGAATCTACGGACCGATTTTCAGGCAGCGCTCGAACAAGCCTTTCAGGTAAATCTTGAATTACAAAATCTGGGACTTGACGCAAACCAAATCACCCAGTTGGCTGCTTTATTGACAGCAATTGCTGACGGCGACCAAAGCTTGACCGAGTTGGCGGGTTCACCCATAGCAGTTGTGCAACCAGCTGAGAACGCTCGTGCCGGTGAACTGATTGCAACCACCGTCAATTTTGGTAAAATCAATTTCTGGGGCATGGACCTTGCCGCCCAATTTTTCGTGAATTCCCGCCTGGACGTATATGGCAATCTTTCCTTCATGAATGATGACTTTTTTGATGAGTCGGAACTGGGAGAACAAGGAACAGGGCGAGTTCTGACCCTCAATGCACCCAAATTCAAGCTTAAATCCGGTGTGAATTATCAGGCACCTGATGGTATCAGCTGGAATGTGACAATGCGCGCCTCGAACGGATTTCCAATGGTTTCGGGATTTTACACCGGTGATGTAGAAGGACATTTTCTGATCGATGTCGGTGCTGGATATGACTTATCGAGATTTATGGAAGGCCTGCGTGTCGATTTCAACGCATTAAACATGTTTGACCAGAAGCATCGCCAGTTTGTGGGGGCACCAAAAATAGGAAGATTAATCATGGGGCGTGCAATCTGGGAATTTTAATCCCGATGCCGCAATTTCAGTATCGCAAGGAGTCGCTCAAATGAGACAGGTACAACGCATCATCCTTATCTTGATCACATGCCTGGTGCTTCCCATCGCAGCAAAAACTGTATCCGGTAGTATCAGCGAAGACACCAATTGGTCCGGTGAAATCCTCGTCGACGGTAACATTATCGTAGAACGTGGTGTCACGCTAACCATTAAGCCGGGCACAAAGATCAAATTTGTGCCGAAACAACATCCACGTGAAAAAGGCCTGGAGTTCATTGTCTTCGGCAAAATCCTGGCTCGCGGCGAAGAGGGATCAGGACGCATCCATTTCACCTCAGCATCGAATGACAAGAGAATGCATGACTGGTACGGCATCGTTTTCAAATCGTCAGAGAACTATTCCGAATTAAAGAATTGTGTCGTTGAATATGCCTATTCCGGCATTCGCTGCATCGGAAGCTCCCCTATCATTTATCAAAGTACTATTCAGTATAACTACTACTCAGGTATCAATTGTGAAGTACGGTCGCATCCGCAAATTTCACTGAGTCGCATTTCTCAAAATGGTATGATGGGTATTCATTGCGAGCTGTATTCAAATCCGGTTATCGAAGGATGCGAAATTCGCAAGAATGCCAATGGTATTGCAGTGTATGACTTCTCCCTGCCGGATCTTGGACATGTGAATCCGGAAGAGGGACAATCATCGGGCAAAAATCAGATCTTCGACAACTTCGACTTCGACGTCTACAATCACTCGCAAAACGGCATTATGTCGCAGAACAACTTCTGGCGCACAGAAGACCCGGAACAGATTCGCGGCAAAATTTATGATCGCCGCCGCAACGCCAAGTATGGCAGCGTGAGTTTCCTGCCCTTGCTCGACAAGGCGCCGGATCAGGACTCAAGGGAGCGGACTGCCGAGCGCATTGCTCGCTTTAAGCCGACCCCGTCCGGTCATGGCGTAAATGGGTCTGAGGTTGTCGATAACACGCTTTCTGCTGCTTCTATTCGTGAACCGAAGCGGCCAGCCAGAAGCACCTCAAAACCACAAGCTTCAAGCACGCCGGACAGGACCCCAAAATCACCGACGGTTACACGTACACCGGTAAAGAAGCCAGATCCAATCGTATCCAAGCCACCAGTGAAAAAACCGGAGCCGATTGTGTCCAAACCGCCTGCAAAGAAACCTGATCCGATTGTTTCAAAGCCACCAGCCAAGAAACCGGAACCGGTCGTATCCAAACCACCGGTCAAGCAGCCAGATCCGATTGCAGCAAAAACACCAACGGTGAAGACGCCAGATCCAATTGTATCCAAGCCGCCGGTGAAAAAGCCAGATCCGATTGTGTCCAAACCGCCTGCAAAGAAACCTGATCCGATTGTTTCAAAGCCACCGGCTAAGAAACCGGAACCGGTCGTCTCCAAGCCGCCGGTGAAGAAGCCGGATCCGATTGCGGCCAAAACACCACCAGTTAAGAAGCCCGATCCGATTGTGTCTAAACCACCGGTGAAAAAACCGGAGCCGGTCGTATCCAAGCCAGCGAAGGAAGAGTCGGATCCGATTGCAGTCAAAACACCGCCGGTGAAAAAACCGGAGCCGATTGTTTCCAAGCCGCCGGTGAAAAAGCCAGATCCAATTGCAATCAAGACGGAACCGGTCAAGGAATCGGAGCCAATCGTTTCAAAGCCACCGGTGAAAAAACCAGAGCCGATCGTATCGACGCCAAAAGATGACATAGCCGAACCGGCAATCAATGAAGTTGAAGCTGCATTGGCGGCCTCCAGCCACAGCGGCAGCAGTAGCAGCGCGGAAAAAATAGATACGCCACCCGCAACGCCACCGATTGTCAAGCCGGAACCGGAACTAGCAAAAGAGGCTGTAGGGTCCAACGGGCATAGCGGTAGCGATGAAACAGTGAACTACAGTGATTTTCTGAGCGAAGTTCAGGAAGTATTAAAAGCGGATGATTCAGATACCGACAGTGATTTTCTCGCGGCAACCGAATCAGATAATGCGGATGAAGCGCCATACCTGGCAAGTAGCGATCGCGGTGCTTTTCCGGATGCCAGTCGCCCCTCCGAGAATCCGGTTATCCGCCAGCAGGATCCTTACATCGAGTCGATGCTCGATGGTGGCCAGCGGGAATACCTGCGTCGCCAGGCACCGGACTATCCACGGATTCACCTGAAATCCGGCGCGGAAGGGAATGTTCTGATCGAAGTTATCGTTGGCCGCGACGGCCGGCTGAAGAACTATCGCATTCTAAGAAGCGATGGTCAGGCCTTTACGGATTCAGCTATTCGCGCCTTGAAAAAATATCGATACAAAACTGGTACTGTTGGCGGAGTTCCGGTTAATTTTCGCATTGTTGAAAGATTTGAGTTCAAGCTAGGCCGTTAAATTGGCTTCTGTCAGTACTGACGATAAGCCATCGTCCGGCGTCGCACTGCCCGCGCGTCGCCGGACATACTTTCCAGCCCTGACGGCGCATTTTCCAGCTGCCGGATTTTATTTCACTTTTCTGAAAATTTCTTTTTTGAGGCAGTGATGTATCGCAGCCAGGCCCGCGCGAGAAGATATATTTTTCAGTCTGGATACGGCCTTTTTGAAACCGCAGTTTAGCACAAACAGGACATTGACATGATTCGCTTGATAAAATTTATTCTCCCGGCAATTCTGATATCAGGAATACTGGGCGCAGGCCAGCTTTTCGCGCAGGCGGAGGCGTCTATCCGCGGCTTCATCCTGGATACCAATAACAGCACTCCCCTGCCAGGCGCAAATTTGATCCTTGTTGACGGCGTAACAAATCAAATGGTTGATGCTACATTTAGCAATGATTCCGGGGAATACCTCTTTATCGAGATCGAATCCGGTGTCTACACCATCCACATTCAATACGTCGGTTACGAAGAGACGTCCATCCAGCTGCAGTTGGCCCGCGGTCAAGCCAAGAATCTTGACATTCGCCTTGAGCTATCATCTTATGACTTGAACGCAGTTATCGTTACTGCGCCCTGGCAAATCGAACAAATTGTTACCTCCACCAGCTCAACAACCATCCTGGACGAACAAGAAATCGAGACAGAGGTGAGCCTCTCCCCTGTTACGGCGCTTCGCAAGGTCGCCGGGGTCGATATTGCCCGCAGCGGTGTTGATCGCTACGAGATCGGCATTCGTGGATTTAATGACTACTTGTCAACATCGACTCAAATTCTAACCGACTTCCGCAACGCCGGCCTACCGTCGATTGGCGGCAATTTGTATCAGGCGATGCCCTTTAGTCAGATTGATATCGATCGTATTGAAATACTTCGCGGGCCGGGCTCATCGCTCTACGGCTCCGGTGTTGAGAGCGGCGTGGTACACTTCGTCACAAAAAGTCCGTTGAGCTCTCCCGGCACCACCATTATGATGAGCGGCGGGCAGCGGGAGTCCTTTCAGACTGCGCTGCGGCACGCAGGCAGCAGCATGTCCGGAAGGCTCGGCTACAAGATTGTCGTTGATCATAATCAGGCACGCGATTGGGAGTATAACAGCAACGACTCACATGATCAACTGGTCCTCTCTCAGGATATCGCCCCACGTGATTACTTTAACCGACGGACCAACGTCTACGGCCGCCTGGAGTATTTGATCAACGCAAACGCCCGGGTGATGCTCAATGCCGGCATTAGCACCCTGGAAACCAATTTGCCAACGCCAAATTCTGCGACCGTGCGTTTGCCTGATGCATTTACCTCCTTCTTCCATCTGCAGTTCACCTCCGGAAACTACTTTGGCCAGGCGCATTACAGCAAGCTGAACATCAAGGATGGTTTTTCCTATTCGGCGCCGGATCTCTTACTCAGTGAAAATTCCGGAATAGCCCGTATTCAGCAGCAATACAATTTCATCCTGCCGGGCCAACGAGGCCGTTTCATCGTCGGCGCGGATTTAGGGGTATTGAATCCACAGACGGATGGTTCATTGCATGGCCGCTTCGAAGAAAAAGATGATTTGATTGAGGTCGGTTTCTATTTTCAATCTACCATCGGCGTGCATCGCAAGTTGGACCTGACAATGGCAACCCGGGTCGACTACGACAATATCAACAAGCGCTTCAATACCGGTCCCCGCCTGGGCGTTGTTTTTAAGCCGTCGCGCAAAAACTTCATTCGCGCATTCTATAACAAGACATTTGCCACGATTTCATCATTGCGAACTTTTGTGGATCTGCTGGCAGTGTCCGAGTCGAGCAGCGGAAACTCACCTCTGGCCATTCGGGTTATGGGAAATGCCGATGGTTTTAACTACAATCGCAATGCAGACTACCTGGCGCTGGCCGGAACGGATCTGGTGGCATCCAGCCTCGATCCTCTCAACTTCGGCAATCCCCAACCGGTTGGTGTGGAAATAGATCCTCTCTTCAATCAGTTTTACAATCAACTGATCGCAACAACCAATGTACTTCCGGGATTTTCTATTCAGGAATCGGGACTGATTCTGTCAGCCATCAATCCGGCCAACAATCCGATTGATGCATTCAGTCAGGGCCAATTGGCTCTCACCCGCAACTTTGGTGAGGACGTGCGCTTTGTTGATACAATTGACGACCTCGCTCCAATCCGTCCGACGTCAAATCAAACATTTGAAATTGGCTACAAGGGTACCCTCGCAGATCGTTTTATCGTGACCAGCGATCTGTTCTTCACCATCCGCGAAAACTTCCTGGGCACGCTCGAATCCGCCACCCCGCTGGTATATGCATCAAATATTATGGCCGACTTTCAGAACGCCTTGCTGGCTGCATTTCGCTCGAATGCCGGTTTACAGACGCTAGGCCTTACCGATGAAGACATTCAACAATTGGCAGCGGTATTGACGCAGCTTGCCGATGGCGATTCAACGCTAAGCAACCTGGCGGTGACACCGGTAGCCATTGTTCAGCCGGTTGAAAACCCAAACCCGGGCGAAATGGTTTTAACCAGCGTGAATTTTGGACGGATTACCTATTGGGGATTCGATGCCTCCACGCAGATCTTCGTTTCAAACGACCTCGATCTCTTTGGTAATATTTCCTTTTTGAGCAATGATATTTTTGATGATGCTGATCTCGGCGATGCAGGCAGCGGGCGCATCCTCACCATCAATGCGCCGAAATTCAAGGCTTCCTGGGGACTCAATTATCGCCTCTACGAGAATTTTGCCATGAATGCCACCATGCGTTATTCGAATGGATTTCCAATGATTACCGGATTTTTCAGCGGAGAAGCAGATCCTTATTTCCTGGTTGATTTGGGGGTAGGTTATCGATTCGACGATCTCGTGCCCGGCCTGCGCTTTGACATTCACGCCTTAAACCTCTTTGACGAGCAACATCGCGAATTTGTCGGCGCACCGAAAATCGGCCGATTTGTTATGGCGAGATTGATTTGGAAGATGTAGGATAGATAAAACCAATTTCAACAAAAAAAGCCGCCTGTGTAAACAGGCGGCTTTTCATTCTTGTGGAGACGCCGGGAATCGAACCCGGGTCCGGACAGGAGACCAAAAGACCCTCTACATGCTTAGTCAGACGGTTGAGTTTAACTGATATTGGGCAGTCTGACGAGCCCGCCACCAGCGATTCCGGCTGAATCGAATCTGCAAACACCGAAAAAATTCACAGATCGCCCTGCCATTATCGGCGCCCATCTGCTTCCCCGACAGGTAGGGGCCGCAGTGAGCGGGCTAGCCTAAATTAGGCAGCCAGTGCGTAATCGTAATCGGCACTTATTTGGTTTTCCCGCTAATTACTGACCGAAGTCAGGGCCGACGCCTCGGGGTAACGAGAAATCCCGGCATGCAGTTCTAATGTTCTTCACTGCTCGTCGAAGCCAGTACGTCCCCAGCTTTTACATTGACAAATGTCTGACGTCAATTGTCGATAGTGAGATGTGTGAAAATAGAAAAGGTTTCAGCGGAACACAAGTGAAGGTTAAATCAGCAAATGGGCAAATCTGTAAAACATCAAATCTGCAAAACAGCAACCGCAAATCCCGTGTCTATCATCCCTAGTCTCCAGTCTCAATATTTTGCAAAAAAAAACAGAGGTGGCTTGCCAAACGAGAAGCTGGGGGATTGCCGCCGTTCGACTGTACGCCACACTCTGTTCGTCACTTGCAGGAAGGGGGAGTTTCCCGTCAAGTGATTTGGGTCTTTGGCGGGATACGATCCCGGATTTCGTGCTCAATTTTGCACAACAAAGACAACTCCGATACTGCAAACACCAAGCTGTGATGAACGTAGATACCGTAATTTATCCGGAAAGGTTCCACTTTTTTTTTGATTATTTTTGGGAGTTGGCTATATTCATCAGCGTTTGACGACAAATTCATCTTTTTACCTGATTTTACAGTAGTTGCAGCATCAAGAATCGAATTCCCGGGACCGAATCGACGATCGAATAGCTGACGGTCTTCATGTAAGGGTAACCTGCGAAAGGAACCAATATGTCCATAAAGAAATTGTTCTTCACGGGGACCGTCTTTTTGGCCTGGTGCAACACTGCGCTAGCCAGCACTTTCCAAGATGGCAACGACCCGGAACCCACCTTTTTCGACAATCTCCTACAATATAGCGGCCAATTAGACTCCTTTCTCTGGGGTCAGTATACAATGATCCCCTTCCTTGTGGGCACCGGTATCATCTTAACCATCGTGCTCCGCGGATTGCAGTTTACTCACCTCGTTCAGTCCATTAAATTGATTTTTTCCAAAGAATCCCGCTCAGAAGAAGGTGATGGTGATATCTCCCCGTTTGCCGCGCTGATGACTGCCCTGGCAGCAACCGTTGGCAATGGAAATATTGCCGGTGTGGCCACGGCGATTGCCCTTGGCGGGCCGGGCGCTCCCTTATGGATGTGGATTGCCGGTCTATTCGGAATGGCTACCAAGTATGCAGAAGGCTTCCTTGGTGTTCATTATCGCGAAGTCGCGCCAAACGGTACCATGGCCGGTGGCCCGATGTATTATGTCGAGAAGGGTCTTAAGAATAAGAAGCTTGGACGCACGCTTGGGGTTGCCTTTGCAGTCTGCGGCGTGATTGCCTGTCTAATTGGCACCGGGAATATGGCCCAGTCGAATTCCATGACCGCATCCCTGGCCAACACCTTAAATCAATTTATGTACGGTGGCACCGCTGCTGACCAGGCTCCGGCTATTTTCTACTACGGCATCGGCGCGCTGATTGCCATTATGGTCGGTATGGTCATCATCGGCGGCATTAAGAAGATCGGTAAAGTTTCGGAACGCCTGGTTCCTGGTATGATCGTCTTCTATATCATTTTTGCCCTCTGGGTCATACTCGCCAACTTCAGTAAAATTCCGGAAGCATTTGTATTAATTTTCGAATCCGCATTTGGTATCCAGCCGCTGGTTGGTGCAGCGGTCGGTCAGGTTATTTCAAGTGGGGTCAGCCGCGGCTTGTTGTCAAATGAAGCAGGTCTCGGTTCTGCGGCGATTGCGCAAGGCGCATCGGCATCTAACGAGCCGACAAACAACGGCCTTATCGCCATGACCGGTGTGTTTATTGATACCATCCTGGTAAATACAATGACCACTTTGACCATCGTTTTGACCGGCGCTTATATGCAAACCCAGGCATGGCAAGGCGCCGATGCAACCAACAACATTACCAGTATCCTGGTTACCCAGCAGGCATTTGATTCGGTCATTCCCGGCGGTCTCGGCGGGGCAATTATCGCTTTCTCATCCTTCCTCTTTGGCTACTCGACATTGATCGGTTGGTCTTACTACGGCGAAAAATGTATCGAATATCTCGGCGGTGATAAGGTGATTATGCCCTTCCGCTACGTGTTTATTGCCTTCTTGTTTATCGGCGCCATTCTGACACCACTGGCCGGCGACAATTTCAATTACCTGAACATTGTCTGGAACCTCGGTAATATCGGTAATGCTCTAATGGCCTTCCCGAACCTGGTTGGTCTGCTCTTCCTGGCCGGCACCGTGGCAGCCATTACGAAGGAAAGATTGCAGAAAGCTTAAGCACATACCATCACAGCTTTTCAGATAGAAAAGGCAGCATCCGCACACGGATGCTGCCTTTTTTGATTGTCGGGTTACCCCCAAATTATACGGCCTAAGTCTATACGCCTCCAGGTAGATATTCCGGCTTAAAACGAGTCATCGTTTGAGTCAAGATCTCTAACGTCCAGAACATAAATATTGGAATCATCTGATTGCTTCAGGCGATGATAGGAGACAACTTTGTAAAAGGCCGTCGCCCGTGGCCCAGCCGTACCCTCAGACCATAACTCAACACTGGTATCATAATATTCAGTTTCAGTAAAATCGGCAATCAGTTCATAAGTACCGTTCGGATTTCCCGGATAGCTGTCGAGCCGGCGATAGACCTTATATCCGTCTGCAATGTCGTCACCATTCCATTTAAAATGACGTGGATTGCCATTGGCAGGGTCATTAATTTCGACAACGGGAGTTGCCGGCGGCAGGTAGTTGATGGTTAGAGGACGTATTATGCCAGTGATTGCCTGCATACCGCGATCCTCTTTGACTTTTTGTGCTGTCTCTTCGGTGGAGCGATAGTCAATGCCACATTCCATCGGTATTTCTTCGCTCTCAATGTACCGACAACCTTCTTCATCACAAATTCTTCTTCGCTGCATCCAGCTGCGGACTTTTCCGTGTTCATTACGATTCGCATCTGTAATGAAAATTTGGTCAAGTGTGCCAGGTGGGGTTGACGCCAGTTTGGTAACAAAGGCATAATGTAGTGATTGCCCATATTCGATTATATCCCCAACGCAAACCTTGCTTAGAAAGTCACTTTCATTTAGAACCTCGATTCGCTCAAAAAAAGGTGAGTTGCCATTGTTAATACGATCTTCCCACCCCATACACTCTGGAAAGCATTCGGTGAATCCTGCGCTCCAAAACGCTCTGGAAGCAGCATAACCAAAACACCTCAACCCTTCCCCGGGATCCTCTTCACCATTGCAAGGCGGCGTGTGGTCAGCCCCCCCGGGCCAATCAACTGTTCCACGGGGACAGGTAACCGCCGAGCTTGTCGTAAGAACATCCAAATTCTGCCCGACTTCATGCTCATGATTCTGCTCAGCCTGAGCGGATAATTCGCCGCTGGTTGTATTTTCAGTGCAGCCCTGGATGGACCAAACTTGTAAAAGCACGATAAACACTCCCATGAACACGTTCTTTGCTGAATTGTACCACCATTTTTTGCGATTCATAACAACTCCTTTTTGCCTTGCTGGTTACGTACGATTGACTTAATTCCCATTCTGGTTCCAATTACCGGTCTCAAAAGTGACTGTATTGGGCCAGGTGCCATTCCCATAGTTGTTGATTCCACGCACCTGCCAGCGATAAAAGCTGTTGGGTGGCAAGCCGGGATTCACTGTCAATTGACTGCCGGAAATATTACTGTCCTGATAGGAAGGATCTGTCGGGTCGTTTGGCAAGACCCGTATCTCGTAGGTTAGGTTTGCGTAGGTCACGCAACCAAGCCCGGCAGACTCATTCCAGTCAAAATGAATGGTGGAATTGGGAACCACTTCATTTAGCGAAGGGGAAATCAACTGCGGTTGGATGGGGCGTCTGAACGATATAGACGGCGTCAATTGGATTCTGACCACCTGTCCAATGGCGTCCAGTTCCTTGACCTGGATGATTTGCACAACGTCGTTGGGGTTATTCAATAAGAAATTCAGAGAAGCGCCGGTTGTTGTGCCAATATTGGTCAGTTGATTGGCAACAACGTCCCAAACCAGCCAATTTCTGCTCACCACATCACCAAAATCCTCAACCGAGGCGGAACAGTCGAAATTGAAGGGCGTGGTTTCTGTGGCACAAAAAGTGGCGCCACTGCTCCCCTTTTCCAGGTTGAGCGGGCTACCCGGTTTGGAAAGCTCTTCATTTGCCGCAGCATCGACAATTGCACGCATTTGCTCAAGAATAGCAGTGCGTTCCGATTCATTGAGATGCGCCAGTTCTTCCTCGAGTCTTGAGAGATCAAGAGTATGTGTTTGTCCACCCTGTCCCGCTTGTGAAACCGCCGTGGACCCTTCTTCCCCGCTTGTTACTGAAATTGATTCCTGACACCCAGTGAGCAAGAGTAACAGGGTGCTAATGACCAGAATGCTCGCATAAAATTTGATTGAAACGGGATAAATGTGCATCGCTTCCTCCTTTTCTACAATAACTATTCGTACTAGCTTGGATCTAACTCCGGATTGCCCTTCGCTTTGATGGCTCAATGCGGCTGGCTTACACATCACTTTCTGATTTCAGGAGCGTTTTTTTGAATCCGCGATAATTTTTGGGGAAGAATGGCAGGCCAAAAGAAAACGCCGACCCCTTCATGGAGCCGACGTTTCCGGGAGTGTCGCCATGCGGGCAACATTTATAGCTATCGGTTCACCTTCCCGGGAACCTGAATTCATCAAAAAAAAGACTGCTTATATATTTATTTCGACATTTATCCTGCTAATTCTGAAAAGAGAGATAAATTTGGTATCATTTCCAGCTTCTTCCACGCAGATCTCCTCTACTGGAAAGATTGAGCAGCTTTTCGCGGCTTTTTTTCAGAATTCCCGGTAAAGCAGTCATTAGGGTAGTGTATGTCGCTAGCAAGGCGATTTTCTTAAAATCAGAGTGTCAGGCAGAAATAAGGACTCAGGGGATTATGATTAAAGATTGCGTAGCAAAGGAGAGCATTTATACACTGGTGCGTCAAATAGGTTTAGGTGATTATCAGGCCGAAGGAAAACTCATTACGGAGCTGCGGCTTTTGGAAAAAGTTACCTTCATGGTACGAGCCCGTGTCAGGGCCTCAAGAGACGACCATAAAGACCTAATTTCCGATGTTATGATGGCAATTCTGCGCAATTTGCGCGAGGGAAAATACACCCCGGAAAAGGGGCCTATTGAATCATACCTGGCAGGCATCGTCCGCTTCAAAATCGTCGACTTCATTAAACTAAAATCCAGACATGCACGGAGCGAACTGCCGGAAGAACATTTGCTGCCGGAAATTGATACCCGCTACGAACGCCGCGACCTTAACGCAGCACTCCGCGTCGCAATCCAACAGCTCGACAAGCGATACCAGGAAGTATTGATACTGAAATACTTCCAGGACAAACCGGTAAGTGAAATATCTGAGTGCCTGAGAATCACCCGAAACCAGGTCTATAATCGCATACACTATGCCCTGAGCATTCTCCGGCATATCGCTCACGATTATCTGTAAGCTATTCTTTTCTTCCGATTGCACCCTCTTGCTTTTTTGTGTAACATTGACTGGCAAAAATGTCGATCATGGCCGTAAGAAGCGCCATTCTTGATCGACAATAGCAACACAACCTTGCGATGGAGCAATTGCATGAAGGAACCGGTCATCGACCTCGATCTTGCCATTCAACATGGCTTGAATGCTGAAGAATTTGAGCGGATACAGGAAATTTTGGGGCGCATGCCCAATTTAACGGAACTGGGCATATTTTCAGTTATGTGGAGTGAGCACTGCTCCTATAAAAATTCGATTGTCGAATTAAAGAAACTACCCCGCGATGGCAAGCGCCTGTTGGTCGGCGCCGGTGAAGAGAATGCCGGCCTGGTCGATATTGGTGATGGCCTGGCAGTATGCTTCAAAATAGAAAGTCATAACCACCCCTCTGCTGTGGAGCCATACCAGGGTGCAGCTACCGGTGTGGGCGGTATCATGCGTGATGTATTTACCATGGGTGCGCGACCAGTCGCAGCCCTGAACTCCCTTCGCTTCGGCAAATTGGACAAGGCGCGAAATCGCTACCTGTTTGACGGCGTCGTTCGCGGCATAGCCGACTACGGAAATTGTCTGGGGATTCCCACCATAGCCGGTGAGGTCTATTTTGAAAACTGCTACGATACAAATCCCCTGGTGAATGCCATGACGGTTGGTATTGTAAAGCACAACGAAACCGCCTCTGCCATAGCGGAAGGCGATGGTAATCCGGTTTTGATTATTGGTTCCCGCACCGGCCGCGACGGCATTCATGGCGCGACCTTTGCCTCGGAAGAACTGTCTGAGGATTCGGAAGATAAGCGCCCGAACGTGCAGGTTGGTGATCCCTTCGCTGAAAAGCTTCTGCTGGAAGCAACGCTGGAAATGATTCAGGCGGATATTCTGGTCGGCATCCAGGATATGGGCGCGGCCGGTATCACCTGCTCGACGACCGAAATGAGTGCCAAGGGCAACAGTGGTATGGTGGTAGACTTGAACAAAGTGCCGATTCGCGAAGAAGGCATGAGCGCGTATGAAATATTGCTTTCTGAGTCGCAGGAACGTATGCTCGCCGTTGTTAAGAAAGAAGACAAACAAAGAGCATTTGACATCTGCGCCAAATGGGATTTACTCTGCGCAGAAATCGGTCACGTTACTGATGAACCCCTCTTAAAGATTTTCCATCATGGCGAACAGGTGGCGGAAGTACCCCCGTTTGACTGTGTATTGGGTGGTGGTGCGCCGGTTTATGAGCGCGACTATAAACGTCCGGCCTATCTCGACGAAGCCCAGGGTTTTGATTTACATAGCCTGGCACCGGTAAGCGATATGAACCAGGCAATCAAGACAGTGCTTGCTTCCGGCAATATTGTTTCCAAACGCTGGGTATATGAACAGTATGATACCATGGTGCAGACCAATACCACAATTTATCCGGGTGGTGATGCTGCGGTGGTGCGCATCAAAGGAACCAACAAGGCCCTGGCAACCAAAGTCGATGGCAATGGCCGCTACGTGTATCTCAATCCGCGTCGTGGCGGACAGATCGCTGTAGCCGAAGCCGCGCGCAACGTGGTCGCAACCGGCGGCCAGCCACTGGCCATTACCAATTGCCTGAATTTCGGCAATCCCTATAAGCCGGAGATGTTCTATCTCTTCCGCGAAGCCGTCGCCGGCATGGGTGATGCCTGCCGCCAGTTTGATACGCCGGTAACAGGCGGTAATGTGAGTCTCTACAACGAGAGCCCGGAAAGCGCGGTTTACCCCACACCGACCATTGGCATGGTTGGTCTGATCGATGATATTTCCCACATCACCTCGGCATACTTCCGCAAAGAAGGTGACCTTATCTATTTGATCGGCGAAACCTTCAATGATATCGGCGGCAGTGAATTTCTTAAGGAGTTCTACGGCAAAATTACTGGCGATGCCCCGGCACTTGATTTAGCACTTGAAGAAAAAACACAGCAAGCAATGCTGAAAGCCATTCGCAGCGGCTGGATTGCTTCCGCTCATGATCTCGCAGATGGCGGCCTGGCCATTGCCCTGATCGAATCGGCAATTGTTAATCGCAAACATCCGATCGGCGCGAATGTGACGGTCTCGTATAATGGCATGCGCCCTGAGTGGTTCCTGTTTAGTGAAAGTCAATCGCGCTTCCTGGTATCAATTTCACCGGAATACCGCACTGATTTTGAAACCTTCTGGCAAGATCAAGGTCTTCCCTGCCAAAACATCGGCACAACGGGAGGTGATCGCGTCACTATTAACGACATCGCTGATATCGCTCTGGCTGATGCAGCTAATATCTATTTCAACCAGATCAGCAACATCATGGATTAATCAATGAGCCGAATTTGCGTTTATTGTGCCTCCAGCGATGCAGTAGCTGATGTGCACTTCCAGGCGGCTGCAGAACTGGGCAAGCGCCTTGCAGAGGGTGGTCACTCGTTGATTTATGGCGGAGGCAGTGTCGGACTGATGGGCGCTGTCGCCCGTGCGGTGCATGAAAACGGCGGGCCGGTCGTCGGCATTATCCCCGAAGCATTAAATACTATCGAAGTTGCCTATCAGGATGCCGACGAGATGATCGTCACCCGTGACATGCGCGAGCGTAAAGGCTTGATGGATCAATATTCTGATGTATGTGTTACCCTCCCCGGTGGTTTCGGCACGCTCGATGAGATCCTGGAAATGCTCACCCTCAAGCAGCTTAACTACCACGAGAAGCCAATTATATTCCTGAATACAGCTGGCTACTTCAATCCATTACGGGACCTCTTCGAGCATCTTTTCGCAACCAAATTTGCCAAGGAACGCTATCGCGAGCTTTACTATCTCGCGGATAGCGTTTCAGATCTCTTTGCATACCTCGACAACTATGAACCGCCGGAGGCCGGCAGCAAGTTCTTCTAATAGTCTCCCCTTTCCTTTTCCTCCTTCTTATTCTTCAATTAATTTTCCAAATATCAGCTCTTGCGCTTAAGAGGTTTTTGTAGAGCATTGGCGATTGGAGATTGAAAAATCAACGCGAAGACTCTCGAAGACCAACCAGAGCCACTAAGAAACGCAGGCGAATTTTTACGAAATACATGGTAAATCAAATTTCAGGATATAAACCAACTCAACTAAAATGCATACAACTCCAAACTACACGCCCCGCTCAACGAACGGCGGACAACGATTAACTAACAACGAACAACTCTCACCACCTGCTGCCCAGCGCCGTCTGCAAAACGCCTTTCCCTGCCACCTGCTCCTGCCACTGCTACTATTCAGTTTCCTGGCTACGGCCCAAACCAAATCCAAACAAATCGAATTCAAGCCTTCAGCAAAAGCAGATCGTTCGACACAGGCACTTTTGAATATGAATAAGTGGATTTATTGGGTACACCATGACGGTCGAAGTGGTCGAAGTCCTCTAGGTACTGTCGGTGGATTCTACCCCTTCCCCACCCCGCTAGGAGCGATATTTCAGGACGGTTTTGTTTGGGGTGGATTTGTCGGTGATTCTACAAGTCAGATCCCTCTCCGCGTTGGAGGCAGTACTTATATCAGCGGCATGACGCCCGGCCGCATCATTGCACCGGGAATCGCCCAGACCCCGGACCATCCGGAAGTTCGAATCTATCGTATTCGAAGTGATTTAGCTACGGCATCGAATGGGGACCTCGCACGAGATGCAGCCGAGTCACTGGGGAAACGAATCGGCGAAGTAACAGCGGCCGAAATAGAAGCCCTGCGCAATCAATATCAATACGATTGGGACAACTGGCCCGCTGATATTGGCGCTCCTTATATTGATATCGATCGAAATGGTGTTTGGACTCCCAGCATTGATCAACCCGGCATCCCCGGATTCAAACAGCTCATTTGGTTTGTCACCAATGATTTAGACATAACGAATATGGCCGCATTTGCCGGCGCTCCCCCCCTGGGGATCGAAGCCCAATATACATACTGGATACAACATACAGCGCTATCTGATGACGTGCTTTTCAAACGAGTTAGATTGATCAACAAATCATCGCTTGCTATTGATGATATGTATTTGACACAATGGACCGATCCGGATCTGGTTGACTTCAGTGAAAATCTTGCCGGAAGCGATTCGCTTCGCAGTATGGGCTATGTCTATGAAAGTGGCGGGTTTGGGTCTGGTATAATTTTCCCTGAATTGGCCGCGGGGTATACCTTACTTCAAGGTCCAATAGTCCCCTCAACCGGCGATACTGCACAATTTGATTTTCGTACTAAATTGAACCACAAGAACATCCAGGCAAGTTCGTTCGTCTATATGGCCGCCGGTGCGGGTCCAAGTGATCCCCCACAAGGCATATATGAAGGTACACAAGCCTGGTATAATTGGCTGCGAGGCTATTCCCCAACCTTCGACATAGAAAACCCGTCGCCGAACTATGTCGGAACAGGCCCGAACGTAGGTCAGCCAACCCGTTGGATGCTTTCCGGAGATCCTGTCACCGACCCGAATGGGAACAATGGTGATGTGGATGCGATTCCTCCCGGGGACAGGCGCTTTATAATCTCAACAGGACCTTTTGCAATTGCCAACGGAGATACCCAGGAAGTTGTATGGGCCCTGGTTGGCGGCAATGCCCCATTCGGCCGGCGGCTACAGGCCATACAGGATTTACGGGCCAAGGTTGATAGAACTCGAGATTTGTACAGGAATCAGGTGTTTATCCCCGCAATCACAGCCAACAACAGTAGCGGTCCTGAGGAAACAACATTACAGTACGTCGCAGATTTTCGTCCTGTCGATGGCGTCGCTTCCGCTTCGCTGCAATTCTATCCGCAAGAGGACGATGATGAAGGATTCTCGATGAGCTTCTTTGACGATGGATTGCATAATGACGGACAAGCGAATGACGGCATCTGGGGCTCCCAGACACTTGTGGTGGAAAATCAGCAAGACCTATACGATGCCAGCTTTGCCTATCAGAGACAGGGCGACAACATTATTCTTGATGGCGCACTCAAGAACATCTCCCTAAGGCCCGCTCCCGAGCTGGTTGATATTGAGATACTCTGGGAAAATGGCCCGCAGGATAAGACTGCAAATCCCGGAGAGACCGTTCATATCGCTTTTTCTGTGCGCAATGCTGACCCAACGCATACTATCGAAAAGCTGAATGTATCGCCGCTACCTATTTATATCACCTCACTGGAACCAGGTGCGGTTTATCGCGATCCGCAATTGGTTTTCATCAACGTCGCCCCCCAGGTAGGTGATTCGCTGGAACAGCATTACATATTAGAATTTGACGGCCATCGCTCCATTGGCGCGTTCAAACTGCCAATAACACCGTGGACTGCCCCCAGCGTCTGGCTGGACACGCTCGCTGTAAATCCGATCATAGGCACAGGAAGAAATACCTTCCCTATTGTTGCCGACGTCAATCAAATCACCGGTGATCGATATCGTATTGATTTTACCGAAGGTTCCCTGCCGGATGAAAAGCGCTGGCTGTTGAGAAATCTGACGCAAAATGAGATCATCCTGAGTGATCAGGTCCTCACCGATGATCCGGATTTTCCGCACCCAATCGTCGACGGCATTATGTTCCAGGTGAAGAAAACGCCCATTGGATTCCTGGCCTTTCAAACAGTAGCCAATGCCGACGGTCCGATAGATCCGCCAACCCAGGGCGCCTTCGCCTTCAACAATAATGGCTTCCCGACGCATGATGGAGAGCCCTTGACACCTGGCGTCAATGATCGCCCGGACGCTTCCCGTCAGCAAACAAACGGCAGTACCTGGGGCATACATACCGGCGGTCCAAATCGTTCTCTCTACAGCACTTTCCTTGAACGTGTTCTGCGCAACGACAACAGCTCACGCGCCATCCCCAATGATTATGAAATTCGCTTCACTTCCGACAGCGGCTATGCCAACTGGGTATTTGAAACCGGCGAGATGGGAAAGGTTCCTTTCGAAATCTGGAATATTGGTCACGATACGCCGGATGATGCCAGCGATGACTATCGCATGATTCCCTGGGTGCTTAACGACTACGATTTCATTACAGGCAGTCTGGTTTTTAATATCAACCCTATTGATCATGCGGTTTCCGGTGATACGGACGATCCCTACCTGGATTGGATCTACTTTCGCAATCCTTTGGATACCAGTCCCGGTGATGCCGGCTACCAGCAATTCGTGACAGACGGTCTGGCCGGCAATTATGACTTTAGCAGCCCGGAGGTATTGGCAAGAGTAACGCTGGTCAATTGGAATGGCGGCAGTGTTGACGACCCGAATTTCCCGGACAATCTCGATGCTGTGATGCCGGAAGTAGGCACTATTTTTCGTATCATTACCAACAAACCAAACTTGCCTGGTGACGCTATTGTCGTTGATACAGCCCCAGTCGGCATAGAAGAAGCGCCTCTCCCGACAGATTTTGTGCTCGCACAGAACTATCCAAACCCTTTTAATCCCAGCACCACGATTCGCTACGCTTTGCCGACACCTGTAGATGTGCAATTAAGTATCTATAACGTCCTTGGTCAGCGGGTACGGTTGGCGCTAAGCGGCAGACAGTTGGCAGGCAATCATACCTATCTTTGGGATGGAACGAATGATGCCGGAAGGCCGGTTGCCAGCGGGGTGTATTTTTATCGCCTGAAGGCCGGTGAGTATGTGAAAACCCGGAAGATGATGCTATTAAATTGAAGCATTGAAAATTGAAGGATTGAAGATTGAAGGATTGAAGATTGAAGATTGAAAAATTGTTGGCCACATCCCCCTGAATCCTCTTTCGAAGTGGGACACAGGGGGATGTGAACAAACGAGTCATAACCGCAAACTATATCGACTACCATGCAGATAACAACAGACAATTTCCTGCAGTCAACGGTCAGCGCACAACGATCAACGATCAACGATCAACAATCAACGCATCCTGCCAACCGGCGACCGCCAACCGCTATTCGCTTTTGCCGACTGCTACTGCAACTGCTTCTGCTCTTGGCCACAATATCAGCCCTTGGTCAGACCAAAACTATACCCGGGTCGTTTACGCCTGCAAAATTGCAAAATGACCGAACAACCCAGGCGCTGTTAAATACCAACGAATGGACCTATTGGGTCCAATATGACGGCCGGAGTGGACGCCACCCGATAAGCGGTCAGGCAGGTGGATTATTTTCCGAACAGCAATCGCTAGACGCCATTTTTCAGGATGGATTTATGTGGACCGGGTGGGTTGATGATTCAACTACCAGCATCCCGCTAAGATTGGCCGGTAGCACATATGTCAGCGGCTTAACTCCGGGGCGAATCATTTCACCCGGTGTGGTACAAGACCCAAACCATCCGGAAGTCAAGCTATACCGTATTCGCAGCGATTTTGCTACCGCCTCCTTCGCGGAACTTGCCAGGGACGCCGCGGCGACCTATTTAAAGCCCCTTGAAAGGGTGACAACTGAAGATATTGTTACATTGCGCGAACAATATCGCCAGGATTGGGAAAACTGGCCGGTAGACATCGGGGCCCCATTTATCGATCATAATAGTAATGGCATTTGGGATGCCGGCATCGATGAACCGGGAATATCTGGTTACAAGCAGCTGATCTGGTTTGTAACAAACGATCTCGATTCCGCTACAATTCATGGCCTTTCCGGTGCCCCCGCGCTGGAACTGGAAACACAGTTTACACTCTGGACGCATGCATCACCAGCATTGAAAGATATCATCTTTAGGCGAGCAAGATTGATCAATAAATCCGCTTTCGACATCAACGACATGTACCTGGGGCAGTGGAGTGATACTGACATTATGAATTTTGGCGATGACTTGCTGGCAAGCGATTCATTGCGCAGTATGGCCTATTCCTTCGACGACTTGTTGAGTAACGATAACATTGGCCTAACTGCCGGATATGCCTTAGTACAGGGGCCGCTCGTCGAATCACCCGACGATACTGCCTTATTCGATTTTAGACAACGAGAAGGCTGGAGGAATTTACCGGCACGATCTTTCGCTCCTCGGGCAGCAGGCGATTGGACGAATATTCCACTTGGTGACTATAACGGCACATTAGCCTGGTATAATTGGCTTCGCGGTTTCACCCCCACTTTTAACATAGATAATCCAACACCCTATACAGTTGGCACTGGTCCACGTCGGCTGACACCAACTTTCTGGCCACTTTCCGGAGATCCGACCATGGATCCGCTGGGCATATATGGTGACATAGATGGCCAGGGCGGGAATTATCGGCCTGGTGACCGGGCGTTAACAATTGCCAATGGACCGTTTACGCTGGCAAAAGGAGACACACAGGAGGTGATTTGGGCATTGGTGGGGCAGTTAAGCAGAGAGCAAGACCGGAATCGGTCGATTGCACAGCTACGGTCAAAAGTGGACCAGCTCCAAACGATATTTCAGAACGGCACCATCATTCCTGAAATCATATCTGATATTATTCCCGGTGCATTCACATCCACAGTGCACGTCTTAAGCAATTTTGGCTTGATCAACGACATTTCTTCTGTTTCACTCCAATTTTATGCGCAAAGCGGCGATGATGAGGGATTTTCGCTTATGCTATATGACGATGGGCAGCATAATGACGGCGCCGCCGGTGACGGCCTATGGGGATCCGAACACGTGGAAATCAATAATCGAGCGGCACCATTCAATGCCAGCCTGACTTATGTAAGAGATGGTCGGGAAATTTTTATAAACGATGCGGAAATAGATCTAAGCTTTCGACCTGCACCACAGCTGGTTGACCTGGAGGTAATTTGGGAAAATGGTCCTCAGGATAAAGCCATCAATCCGGGAGAGACGGTCCATCTTGGATTTTCAGTGCGCAACGCAGATCAGCTATCTACAATCGAAGCATTGCAAATTAGCGGTATTCCATTCCAGATTAACTCACTGGCGCCTGGCGCTACCTATCAGGACAACCGGCTTTTCTTTGTGAATACCGCACCGACGGAGGGAGATTCGCTTTATCAAAATTATACGCTAACGTTCGATGACCATTACCTGATCCGCTCATTGTCTTTGCCCCTGGTTCCCTGGCAAGCGCCGGGCGTTTGGCAAGACACCCTGGAAACAACCTCGCTTATTGGCACAAATAAGAATGTCATTCCGATCGTTGCCGATGTCAGCCTTGTAACCGGCGATCGTTACCAGATAGAATTCCTTGACAATTCGCCGTCACTGAATCCGCTTTGGCGTCTAACAAACCTGAATACCGGCATGCTACTACTAGATAATCAGCCGCTGGCTGTTGATCCTGATTTTCAGCACCCGATCGTCGACGGCATTATATTTCAAGTCTCGGTCGCTGACAGTGCATTCGAGGCCTTCCAAACAGTTGCCAACGCTGCCGGACCGATTGATCCACCCACACAGGGTGCGTTCGCTTTTTCCGGAAACGGATTCCCAACTCATGATGGGCAGCCGCTTAGCCCGGGCATCAATGATCGCCCTGATGCTGCGCGCCAGCAGACAAACGGCAGCACCTGGGGCATTCACACCGGTGGCACGAATCGATCATTATATGAGACGTTTCTTTCAAGGGTATTGCGCAACACGAATTCTTCACGAGCAATTCCATATGACTTTGAAATTCGCTTCACAGCCGATAGTGGCTATGCCAATTGGGCATTTGAAACAGGTGAGGTGGGTAAAGTACCTTTTGAACTCTGGAATACCGGCATTAATACCCCGAATGATCCCAGCGATGACTACCGAATGGTGCCATGGGTGCTAAATGAGGCCGATTTCGGCACTGGTCCACAAGAGTTTAACATCAACAGGCTTGATCATGCCGTTTCCGGTGCCAACAACGATCCCTATACCGACTGGATCTATTTTCGGAACCCTGAGGACACAAGCCCCGGCGATGCTGGCTATCAGCAGTTTGTGGCAGATGGTTTAGCAGGTACCTATGATTTCGGCGGCGAAGAAGTTATGGCCCGCCTGGTATTAGTCAATTGGAACGGTGGTGACGTAGAAGATCCTAATTTTCCAGACAACGTGGATGCGCTGATGCCTGAAGTAGGAACGATATTCAGGATTATCACAAAGAAGACAAACATCCCCGGAGACCAGATCGTTATTGACACTGCCCCGGTAGGCATTGGTGAAACAAGCATTCCAACCGAATTCGCACTTTTCCAAAACTATCCGAATCCCTTCAACCCCAGCACCACGATTCGTTACACCTTGCCCGCGCCAGCGGAAGTAAAGCTTAGCATTTACAATATACTTGGGCAAAGAGTACGGTTTGCGGTAGGCGGTCAGCAATTGGCGGGCGAACATGCCTTTCTTTGGAACGGTAAGAACGATGCTGGATCACCGGTTGCCAGCGGAGTGTATTTTTATCGCCTGAAGGCCGGGGAGTTTGTGAAAACCAGGAAGATGATGCTGTTACATTGAAGCATTGAAGCATTGAAGCATTGAAGCGTTGAAGCGTTGAAGCGTTGAAGCGTTGAAGCGTTGAAAGATTGTTATCCATTTGCGGCAAAACCATTGCATAGAAGAGCATCATGTTCGTCCCGGGCGAACGTGGGGAAAGCATCGAAGACTGGCATTTCGGCACCTATTTGCCAACTCACACGATATCTATCCTGGCAACGATATAAGCATGTGTTCAACGTCGCAATCCGGAGGGATGGGTTTGAGAGATTCAATACTAATCCAACTAATTATCTGTCTTGTCAGTCTGAGCTCGATCAACGCTCAAACACAAAAGCAATCCGGGCCTTTGCATGCCTATCTAAAGCACGCCACTGAACGCCCCACCGTTGCGGCACTTACCATCAACGAATGGACGTTCTGGATAACCTATGATGGACAAAGCGGTCGCAATCCGATCACCGGGAACGACGGCGGCACTTATACTTCGGCGGACTATCCTATTGTGTTTGCAGACGGCCTGGTTTGGGCCGGCATTGTCGACGATCCAAACAGTGGCCAGCCCATTCGTGCCAATGGCGTCAACTATGGCTTGCGAGGCGTTCAGCCCGGACGCATTCTCAGCACCGGCATTGCACAAGATCCAATGGCACCTGAAGTGCGCATCTACCGCATTCGCAAAAGCGTGGAATCACTTCCCAATTCTGCATTGCTGAAAGATGCAGCAATAACGTTCGATATTCCCGTCTCTGCCGTTACATCAGCAGATATCGAGAACTTGCGTAATCAATACATCAGGGATTGGAATGAATGGCCCGGCGACATTGGTGCCCCCTTCGTGGATGAGAACGGGAATGGCGCCTGGGATCCGGGAGTTGACACGCCTGGAATTGCCGATGCGGACCAGGTGATTTGGCTTGTTGTGAATGATCTTGATGCAACGCAGTCGCAGATCTTCGCTGGTTCAGATCCGATTGGTATCGAACAGCAAAGCACCTTTTGGGCATATGACGACGCTCCCCTGCGAGACGTAATTTTCCGCCGTTATCGCATCATCAATAAGTCTCCACACAATCTTGATTCGGCCTATGTCAACCTGCATTGTGAATTTGATCTGGTCGATTTTGGCAATGACCTTTCCGGTATTGATTTAGACCTGCAATTGGCATACATCTACAATGGACAAGACCAGGATCCATGGAGGAATGGTCTTGCTCCCCCGCTTGCCGGTGGTATGATTCTGCTGCAGGGACCGTTGATCGCTGCCGTTGGCCAAACAGGGCGATTCGATTTTCGCGACGTTGTGGATCATACTAATCATGGCTTTACAGCCTTCTGGCATGATCCTGTCGGCACGGGTGTGGCGAATCCTCCTTCCGGAGACTATAGTGGCACGCTAGCCTGGTACAATTATGTCCGCGGATTTATACCGACCTTCGATGTAGAGAACCCTACCCCATTCACATACATGGCCGGTCCAATGGCAGGGCAGGAAACCAAAATTCACGTCGATGGAGACCCGGTAAGCGATCCGTCAGCCATGTTCGGCGACGTTGACGGCGTTTGGCGCAGCGCCGGTAATCGCATTCATTGGCCGATGAGTGGCCCTTTTGAGATTGCCTCCGGCGATACCCAGGAAGTGATTTTGGCAACTGTTGCCGGCGCAGATCCGGACGGTAATCGCTATAGCGCCATAACAGAACTTCGCAGAATCACCCGTAACGTGATTTCGATATTTCAAAACGAACTAAGGCTGCCAGCTATAGAAGAAACTGTTGCACATGGCAGCACGGCAACGGAATACCATATACGGCTGGACATGAATCCGCTTGGTAATATCGCGATGCCCTATCTACAATACTTCTCCGAACTGCGAGACGACGAAAGCCTTACGATCAACTTATTTGACGACGGCCTCCATAATGACGATCAGGCAGGCGACAATATTTGGGGATCAGCACAATTAGCAATTGACCATTGGCAGGAACCGCTTAAGGGTATTCTATTTTATGAAGACGCAAATGGTAACGCCAAAATTGATGATTTTCAACGCGGACTTCGGCTGCGGCCCGGGCCGCAATTAACGGATTTCGAAATCATTTGGGAAAATGGCCGACAGGATGGGTCAATTAATCCCGGCGAAACCATTCATATTGGCTTCAAATTAACAAATCCGGACCAGCTCAATGCCATCAGTAGTCTTTACTTTAATGAAAAAGATGATGAAACCTTCACAATACCGGCTGGCGGCAACCTGGAAGTTCCGGAGCTACGATTTGTCACAACAGCGCCTGAAAACGCCGACTCCCTCATTTATAGTTACCAGATATCGTTCGACGGTCACTTGTATCAGGGATCTGTTGTGCTGCCAATCTCGCCCTGGACGCCGCCTTCAGCCTGGCAGGACACTCTGATGGTACAGGCCATAGAAGGTACCAATGCCAATACGCTTGCCATCGTAGCTGACCCGGCAATTGTCACCAACGACACATATCAGATCGATTTTATAGAGGGGGCAATTTCAGAAGAGGTTCGCTGGCAATTAACCAACCTTGCAAATGGCAATGTACTCCTGCAAAATCAGGCCATCACGGAAGACACCCAATTTCCACATCCAATTGTAGAGGGCATCCAATATCAAGTCACGGCTATTGAAGCGAACTTTATTGCTTTTCAAACCGTCGCGAACGCCGACGGTCCGATAGACCCGCCAACGCAAGGTGCCCTGGCGATTAGCAATAACGGCTTTCCAACACACGATGGCGGCTCGCTCGTGGCCGGTGTCAATGATCGCCCGGATGCTGCGCGCCAGCAGACAAATGGCAGCACATGGGGAATTCATACTGGTGGAATAAGCCGATCACTGTATGAGACATTTCTCATGCGCGTTCTACGCAGCGACAATGGTTCCCGCCTTGTTCCCTATGATTACGAGATTCGCTTTACAAACGCAGGTGGCTACGCCAACTGGGCGTTTGAAACCGGAGCTCTGGGCACTGTACCTTTCGAATTATGGAATATTGGCATTGGCACGCCAAACGACCCAAGTGATGACTATCGCATGGTACCCTGGTGCCTGAATGATGCAGATTTTGGTACTGGCGGCGAGGTCTTTGACATAAACGCTCTGGACCATGCAGTTTCCGGCGGCAATGACGATCCCTATACCGATTGGATCTATTGGCGGAATCCTACAGACACCAGTCCCGGTGACGCCGGCTATCAACAATTTGTGGCGGATGGTCTTGCCGGCATATATGACTTTGGTGGCGCTGAAGTGATGGCTCGGACAGTTCTGGTCAATTGGAACGGTGGTGAAGTTGATGATCCGACTTTTCCGGCAAACCTGAACGCGCAGATGCCGGAAGAAGGTACCACGTTTCGCATCATCAGCAGCAAACCGAATTTCCCCGGCGATCAATTGTTGATTGATACTGCTCCGGTTGCTGTTGCGGTTCCGGAGGTCCCACTTTCATTCGAACTGGCACAGAACTACCCGAACCCGTTCAATCCAAGCACCACAATTCGCTACGCCCTTCCCGCGCCGATGGAGATAAATCTGAGCATTTACAATGTACTTGGCCAACGGGTGCGGACTGCGGTAAGCGGTCGGCAATTGGCTGGCGGACACACCCTTGTATGGGATGGAACGAATGATGTTGGAAAACCGGTTGCCAGTGGAGTGTATTTTTATCGGCTAAAGGCCGGGCCCTTTGTAAAAACGCGAAAGATGATGCTAATAAGATAGGGATTGGAGACTGGAGATTGGGTGCCGATTCTCCAGTCTCCAATTTCTATTCTCAATTCTCTTCCGGGGTCACTAATCCGGGCAAGAACGTTCGCTGCCGTTCTTCGGCCTGGGCACGGAATTCTTCTTCCGACATAAACAGGGTATCTGAAATGCTGCGATAGATGTAAAATTGATCATAGTAGGTAGTATCGGATACAATCAAGGTGTCGCTGCGCAAGACGTGTAGAATGTCATACGCGGTTTCCGGAACAGTTGGCGGCGGTGGCGGTGGCTGCCATGCCAGCGAATCAAGTTTATAACCCCACATATCGAAGACAACCGTATTGGAATCGCGCTCGAAGAAAATCTTCATTGGCTTGGCCTGGTAATTCCAGTTGACGGTTCTCAGGAGGTTTGCGAGGATAGCATTTTGTGCCTTGTCATTCTCCAACGTTTCAAACACCTCTGGGGCCGCATTTTGCGTCACGCTCTGGAAGTTGCTGGTAAACTCCCAGTCATTCATCACCTTCTGAGCAGTATCAGAAGGGAAGAGATAATAGGTACGCTCAGACGGATAGCATTTGATCAGGTCCTCTTCGCCAAACCCATTCCCAGTCGCGTCGATAAAACGCATTTCGGTTACTTCTTCTTCCGGAATCAAATACGCTTCGACAAAGAAATTAATCAAATCCGCATCTTTGATCGTCGCAGTAGAAATCATGGCCTGATCAATTTTAACACCCTGCTGTTGGGGAAAAAGACATACCGTACCCAACAAGAGCGAGAGCATAATTTTGGTAGATATCCGTTTCACCTTTTATTCCTTTTAACTATGCCTTTGCACATCCCCTTTATATCCTGCTTCGAAGGGATTTAAGGAGATGTGGTGATTCGTTGTTCCTTTTCCCGACGCTCGCCTGGGACGAACATGAGGCTTGGCTATATATGGGCTCCGCCGTTGACCGCCAACCTTGTTTTCCCGCCCAGTTCTTTTTTTCAAGAACTGACAGGACTGAATCAACAATATTTGGCAATTTTTTTTAATACTGCAATGCTTCAATGAATTAGCTGCTTTTCTTCCCAATTGATACCAAATCGCGGTACTCGCGATAGTAGCGGGTGGCTTCCTGGAAACGTCCCAGGCGCTTTAAGCCTTCAACCATCATGCGCAACGCTTCTTCCTGCTCTCTTCCGTTCAATTGATTGCGCAGATTGAGGGCCTTCTCTGCGGAAGATACCGCCAGAGCAGGATTATTAATTGAGAGCTTGGCAATTTCTACATGGCTTTTGGCCTGCTGCTTCCAGGGAACGATGGTCGCTTGTTTAAAATACGCCAGTGCCTTGCGCAATTTCTTCAGCTTAAGTGAAGCCAGTCCCATATTATGACACATGGTGCCATAACTATCAAAATATTGGCTGAACATTGTATCTGTTTGAGCAATGCCGGTGGTATCCGTATTGTAGAAGTCAGCGATATCAACCATTCGCTTCATCGCCTGCTCTTCTTTCTCGAGATGAGTAAATTCCAGGATCGCCAGTCGCCATTGAATCTCCCGCCGCGCACGATTTGTCGTCAACTTTTTCGAGAGTGCATCAAACCCTTTCGCTGCATCTTTATAGCGCTCCTCATCAACCATATCCAGAAGTTCATCGCGGAATTCCGCGCCGCGGATATTGCCATCATCCCAGCCGATCCAATCGCGGGTCGACTTGATGGTCGCCAAATCCTCTTCATTGCGCGCAAATTCTTCTGAGCGAGTCAAATTTGCAAGGGCCTCATCCGTGTCGTACAAGCGGATGTGGTTTTCAGCCTGGTAATAGACGTAGAGAAATAAAGAAGCTGAATCAGTTGCCGCGGCGATGCTGCTATCGTTCAAAGCCGTCTCATCGGGGACATCAAACACCGCTGTCTCTGACAGAACGGTTTCCGCTGCTGAAAATTTATCAAGCGCTTTTGTCCAAAGCTGCATGGCCATATAGATCTGGCCGAGACGACCATAGAGACCATGCTGTCCCTTATCCATACGGATCAGGTTCTCCAGGAAACGTGCGGCAATACCATAATGTTGGTCATCGACCAGGCGCTCAGCAGACATCTGATAAACACGCGCCAGCCACAAGCGGGTATTTCGATCAAAGGGATTTAACTGAAGTGCACGTTCAAAATGAAATCGTGCCGAGTCGAGGTGAGCAAGTGATTGACGACGAACTGTTTCCTCATCGATGCTGCCATCTTGCAATTTCTGCAAGGCCAGTAAATGCCGGGCCCCCTTATTGAAGGTTTCGACCGCAGCAACTGTGTCCGTCTCAGCACTGGTTTCGTCGCCAACCCCTTCCAGCGCATCCCAGAGTTCATTGCTCATCTCGATACGCTTTTCACCAGCCAGGCGTTTTTCCGCAGCAAGCTGCTGCCGATCCCATGATACAAAAAGATGATCGGCTATCGAATCTGCTTCGGCCAGCACCCCTGGATCAACACCAACGGCCTTCGTTGGCGGTGGCGGCGCCAGCGAGACCTTTTTGGATCCCGAACAAGAAGCGACGAAGGCGATAAGAAGTATTGCCAACACCCTCGACATCGATTCCGAAAACTTCGAGATCAGTTGGCGGTCGTCAGTTGGCAGCTTTAAAATGTGTTTCGCTCGGTCATTCATGGTATATGTCGATTCGTTGATTTGTTCATTTCAATTTGTCCGTTCCCCACGTTCGTCCGGGACGAACATAGGATGCGCTATGTAACGGCTCCGCCGTAAGCGGTTACCAATCTTCAATGCTTCAATGTTTTCCCGTCAATTTCTTTTTCATCCCTGAAAAAATGACGGGACTAAATCATCAAGATTTAGCAAATTGCTTCAATGGTTCAATGCTTCAATGTTTCAATGCTTCAATGCTATTGCTCCACTTCATGCTTCACGCTATCCCACCAGGAGATGAAGATCTGGTAAAACTCGCGGGTGCGGCTGTTATTTGCCGGACGCAGGTTGGTGCTAAACTTGAGAATCGCTTTCGTCGGCAGGCGATCCACAGATCCAACGCGCAGGAAGTTACTTTTCTTGCGAAATCCCTGGTCAATCAGATATGTGACCTCACGTTTCTCGACCAGCACAATGCGCACTTCATAAGTCGCCTCGACGCATAACAGCATCATGTCAAATTGGCGATTATCGATGGCAAAACTTACACGGGAAGTCAGATCACCATTTTGATAACTCATAAAACGCTTCACTACCGGCGGCAGCACTGCGGGATTTTTCTTCATCCATTCGATCAGTGGACGATAGATGGGCGAAAAATTCTCAAAATCAGAATCCAGGTCGGCCATTGCCGGGATTTCCGTTTGTTGATCATTTCCGCGATTCTTACGGGCCGTCGGCCCCTTTAAGTCGGCTTTGGTTGATGGGGCGACTGAGCCGCTACCGCCACCGGTTGTTTCCCTTTCTTTGACCTCAACGCGCTGCTCTCCCCCACTGCGGCGACCACGACCACGCCGGGCGACATTTGCCAAAGGAGAAGAATTATCCATCGTGAGATTGAAATCAGAGCTAAGAGCAGCAGGATCAAGATTGTTAATGTCCATGTGCGCAGGTGCCGATTGATTGGGCGACTTGCCGGTGGTTTGAAAGTCCTGGGTCGTCAATTTCACTTCCGTTAAGTCGAGCTTATCCAAAACCTGATCCAGATCGATCCGCTGAATAACCGGCTGTTCAGGCAAGATTTCCTTCTCCGGATTCTTTTCACGGCTCACTTCTTCCGGTTGCACCGGTTCCGGTGGTTGCGGGGTAAAACGCATCCAGTCAATCTCGTCATAACGTTCGGTAACCAGATCTTTTTCCGGAATCGCTGCGTTGCTAAGGATAACAAAAGCAATCAGCAGGAAGACACCGGTCATAATACCGGCAATAGATTGTTGTTTTCGCTTTTCGCTCATTCGTATTTCCTACTGAATATTCAGCAACGGTTGTTCTGTTTGCAGACTGAGATCCATGTTAATGCTTTTGACCAGATTTTCTTCTTCACAGATATCAAAAACCGAGATAGTACGTTGGACGGTTGCCTGGGGATCAGGATCAATAATGATAACCGGTTGATTACCGGCCTCACGAATTTGCCTGCTCGCATCCAGAAGCCCACCACGCAACACCTCAACATCAGCAACAGCCAGTAATTCCTGATCATCAAGAACCAGGCGATAGCGATCCGCCGGATCTATTTTCACAAATAGAAATACGGTTTCTGACGCTTGTTGCACGGTTTCGCTCTCCGACGGCCCCGGGAGGCGCAACTGGCGTTTTACTTGAATATCGCTGATCGCCAGGAAGCCAAAGAGGAGAATCAAAACCACATCAACCAGACGAATAATCATGCCACCTCTCATCAGACCCCCGTCTTTTTGACAACATCCAGGCCCACAGGGATTTTCATCTGCTGGCAAAAGTTTACCACCCGAAATGCCGGTTGCACCGGCGCATTATGATTGGCGCGAACCCGAACACGCATGCGAAGATTTCGGCCATTGAGCTCACTGCGCTTGCTGCGAATATAACCAAGCAGGGAGGCATCATCTTCGATAAGACGTGTTTCGCCTTCGACGAGGTAGCGCTGATCCGGCAAGACACCGATGTAAACCACTTCCTCGCGATCCGGTGCTGCAGCTGGTACGGTGCTGCTCTCCGCCAGTTCAATTTTACTACGCTGGCTGACCTCGGAAATGGCGATGAATCCAAAAAGCAGGATTAACACCACGTCAATCAGACGTAGAATCAAATCGCTTCGCCGTCTTCTCTTCTGTTTTTGCCGCTTTGTCATTCGCCGGTGCTCAATACTCTGAATTCAAGTTTAGATTTTCTACCGCCATTAAGGCTCGCTTCAACGGTATGAAATCCGGTTTTTTCGCCAAGCTTCAGGCGAGCCTCTGCCACGCCGGAAGCATCGCTTTGCACACTTACTTGATCATTCCCATCCTGAAAGGTGCCGCTTCCCATGCTCACCCGGAAGGAAACCAGGGCATTGGGAACACGATTCCCAAAACGATCGCTGACCGTCAGGCGAAATGGTTCAGGCAATACCGAAAGAATCGGCGCACTCTGGTCGTTACCACCGCTTTCGCTCAACTTCTCAGCTTCGCCGGGTTTTACACTGAAGCTTATTTTTCTTGCAGACTCACTGTCTCCGTTCAGGCTCACAGCGACTTTGCCCTGGCCGGTAATTTCCTGGGCTTCGAGATCGACAATGGCCAGGCCATTCTTATCGGTAAGCGATTCCATGCGCACGCCATGTTTGGGAAAACGCACCGGACCTTCGCTAACCAGGTGCAGCGTGGAATTCGGCAAGGCCTTGCCGCTGCTATCAACCACCTGCAATTGGATGGCCCCTTTAATGGTCTGTCCGGCCTGCATTTCATTGCCGCGCACCTTGACCAGCTTTATGGTTCGGCTATGGGTCTTGCCGTTGCTTGCCGGCTTCTGCGCCGCTGCTTCCTGTGGAGCCGGTGTCTCTGTTACAGCTGTTTGCCGCAGGGGCGCACGACGTGTCGTTTGTCCCTGGCTGAGCAGATAAAGGCGTAATTCATCTGCCTTGCGGGTAACCAGTTCCAGGCGACGCTGAAAAGCGCCATAAATCTGCGTGCTAAACAGGTTAATGATCAAACTGACAACCAGTCCAAGAAGGGTGGTAATCAACGCAACGCCCATACCATTGAGGATTTTTTCCGAGTCCAGATTCCCGCCAAAGAAGGTCAAGAAAACCCCCCAAACAGTTCCAAGCAATCCGAGCGCACCAGCTGAGTCTGAGAGGAAATTCAACCAGTTTCGGTAGGTCTCAAATTTCTCATTCTCCTGGTCCATATAGAAGACAAGCTCACTATGAATACTGTCCGCCTGACCACCAGCTTGATGGAAGTCAATCAAGTGCCCGATGGTGCTGCCCAGAATTGTATTGGAAGACCGATTTGCCAGGCTTTTGACCTCATCGGCATTCATTCCCTGGAAGGCCGTGCCGATAAGAGCGCTGGAGTTTCGCTTGTCCATTACCAGATTGATGGTCTTATAAAAGATCAGGAAGAGTCCACAGGCCAGGACCCCAAGAATAACGTAGCCGATACCGCCTCCCAATTGGGCCATGGCCCAAAAAGAGTCCACATCAGATACCTGGGTGGGTTGCAAACCGGTGCCTTCCAGCGGTTCCTGTCCGGCCAAAGAGTTCACTGTCAAGAGGATTAGAGACATCACAAATTGCAATCGCATGTAGCCCCCAATAGAAGGATTTCTGTATCAAATATTTGTCACAATTAGTCAGTTAATCCGAAGACCAACCATTATAGATGCAATTTCCAAATTCCAATAGGAAAAATTCCAAAACAATCCGCTGTTGGAATTTGGAATTTACTTATTCAATATGATTCCTACTTTATCTACACCACCCTCAGGCTTCTGGTAGCGGCGCGCCACCTTGATGTGGATTTTACGCTTGAGTTTTCGCGCATAAATGACACGGGCCGGTGAGCGGCGCTCAATACCATTCGCATCAGTCCAGGCCACAAAATAGCTGTAGAATCCCGGCGCGACGATGCTACCGGATTGATCCCGCCAATTCCAAACCACATCCGTTTGGTCGCTACTGTCGCCCTGATGACTGTAGACAACGTCCCCGGCCTTATTCTCAACTACTAAACGCCAATTGGGATCCAGTCCCTCTTCAAGTAGCGGATAAATCGTGAATACCGTCTCGCCTGGACTGATAACCACCACATCTTCCTGCTCCGGTAATTCATTCAGACGAACCGGTTGATTGAGAAGCACGCTGTCTGCCGGATTGTTGAACAGTGGCTGCGAGATGTCCACGTCAGCCTGGCTTTCGGATAAATTCGATCGAATCACCTCCTGCAAACCAGCGGCGCGTGACTTCTGATTACGAGGCGTAATTAGAACGACTTCCGCATCCGATTCACCAAGGTCTTTTCCAAGGCTGCGAAGCGATTTCAAATAAGCGGAGGTATATTCCGGATTGCGGATTTCCGTAGAGTCATTCCCATAGCTCTGCAGAGCGAAGGGGAACTCTTTTTCCGTCAGTGAAGAATCCAGCACGCCAACATCAAAGCGGGACAGCTTCGCCAGCTTATCCAGCTCAAGGGTTTCATCAATTTCCCGTACCAGCTGCTTTTCAAAGATATCGATCCGCTCCGCGTTGGAAGCGGTATAATATTGCGGCACAATATCCACTCGCGACATGCCCGGCAGGAAGGGATCCCAATCGCCAGGTGTCGGTTGAAGCGGCGAGGTCGTGCGCAGGCGATCAAATTCGTAAATCACCGAGGCCTCATGGTCACCGAAGCTGTCGCCAAAGAGTCCGCCAAATGGATAACTCATGCCGTAGCCAACACTCAAGGGGCCGCGAACATGCAGTATACCCCGCAGCCATGCCGCCTGATCTTCCAGGCCGACCTGGAGAAGTCCTACCCCATCATCTGCGAATTGCACAAATCCACGCGGGATGAAATTATCTGCTGCACGGCTGCCGCCGGCATGCACGTTATACCCATTCAGGTTGAACGACACGCCAAGGGATATTTGTCGATCCAATTGTATTGCGTCATCCAGCAACGACACCGCGGGACGATTGAGGTGATTCACGGTTAATGCAACTACCATTGGGGCAAAATCCGGCAGCCATGTTACGCCAATACCAAGGTCCGGCTGGAAACGAAATGTGCCGTCAGCAAAAACAGGATCATCGAGATCCACCAGATCGAAATTGTCGCTGTTATAGCCATTACCGCGCAGGCCAAGGGAAAACCCAAAAGCAAAGCTCTTTTGAAACTGCCGGCTGATGCTGGCTCGCAGTTCACCTTCCTGGAAAAGCGGCGTGGTAAACCATTGTGTTTGCACACCAATGGACAGCTTATAGGGCAGGCGCCGGGGAATATTGGCGACGGCATACGTCGCTTTCAAGCCGTCTGCATTATTATCAGCAAAACCAAGCTGAAAAATCTTGAACCCGGCCTCGACGGCCCCTGTCTGAAACGCACCAATCGAAGGATTGCGCAGCCCTGCTCGCCAATCACGTACATTGGCCGGATCCGCCGGAAAGTAGGTCTGGCCGATCTGCGCAGATGCTGCTGTGATCAGGGCGATCCAAACCACGGCTATTTTCATCATGTAGTTCGCTTGTTTCATAAATCACCTTATCTGGCCAGTGCCACAAATCCTTTCGCAACGCTGCGAGGTCCATCCTTAAGGATGTATAGGTAAATTCCCGGCATTTGCTGCTCACCATTTTCATTGGCGCCATCCCATTGGAACTGGTCATTCAAGACACTCTGCAATGAGCGGATCTTGCGTCCACTGATGTCAAAAATTTCCAGCAAAGGATTGCTAACGCCAAGGTCTTTCATGTCAAATACAGCTGCATCATTCTTGCTGTCGCCGTTTGGCGTAAAGGGATTGGGGCGAACAACCAGAGCGCCGGGCTGAATATCGAGGATCAATTCACGACGATTGTTTTCTTCATCAAGCTCCGGAACAAGGGCATCCGGGTCCGCATGAATAACCAGACTGGCTGCTCCCAATTCATCAAACGTGACGTTGCGGCTTACAGAAATAGTCTCGCCGATTTCCATGCCGGTTACAGTACTGTCGAAGAGCACCTGCCCATCGAGGGCCATGCGAATCGTAAAGCTTTCCGTGACCGGTGCATTGGTATTGGTAATTGTTGCAGCAACATCACTACTTTGATTCAGAAAAATGGTATTGGCATTTGAGAGGGCAAAAGCGGTCACCGCGATATCGGGCAAACGCCGGCCAACCGTAATCAGTACGGTATCTTCATCGGCCAAAGCCGGCACAGAAACGGTTTCCTGGGCTCGAAAGATAACCGGATATGTGCCAACGGTTCCGAAGGCCGGTGTCCAGCTAAACAAACCACTATTATTGCCTTGATCAACAAAAGTCGCTCCGGATGGCAAATCGCGGGCGCTCATTGAGAGCGGCTCACCTTCTTCATCGGTAGCCGTTACTGTAAAACTCAGGAGCTCAAGTTCTTCCACCTGCTGAGAAGCGAGGGAATCAATAATCGGCGGGTCATTCACCTGTATCACGATGACAAAGACATCGAGCGTATCAGCCAGGAAACCATCGCTGGCGACAATACGGAAGGTGGTATTTTCGTCGCCGTGGCGAGGTGTTCCGCTAACGACATTGCTGTCGGCACTCATCCAGTTAGCCAGGCTTGGAAAGCTGAAGTTGATCGCTTCACCTTCAGGATCAATCGCTGTCGCTTCATAGGTAAACAGCTGATCTTCGATCGCCGTAACGGTATCTGCCGAGGTAATTTGTGGCACCCCAATGCTGCTGGCGCCGATAAGAATCACCTCGACCACCGGCTGATCACGGTCGTTGCTGGCGATACGCAGGGTATCGAGATAATCGCCTTCAGCAGTTGGGGCAAATGTGACAGGGAAATTGAGGGCTTCACCGGCTGGAAGTACATCCGGGCCTGCAGAATGAATAAAGGCATCCAGCCCGCTTTGGTAACTCTCGATTTGCAGTCGGGCGTTACCGGAATTGACCATCAAGAGATTCAGGGAACGGAGTTGCCCGGGTGGCACCACTCCAAAATCGAGGGTATCCGGTATTACCGTAAGGTTGACATCGACGCCGCGGCCCGTCAACACCACACGATCCGGCTCAACCTGTAAGGGATGGTTAGTAAGAAATGTGCTGACGGTAAAATAACTGATGGTATCCGAGGGCATGAAAGAAAACGTTATGGGCACCGCTTCCCCATTGGTGACCGGAAACTGACGCGGCTGGATATCAAAATGCTCTTCATCCTCAAGCTCGGAAACCACATTCATATTGAGCGTCAGATCCGGATCATATGGCACAACGATTTCCACCGTATCGCCAATCTGAACATCGCCAAAGTGAATCAGCGTATCGATGCCACCGATGTCCTGCAAATCGTTCGGCAGCGTTACGAGCAATCCGAGATTGTTCTCAAAATGACGGGCAAAGAGAATATCATCATCGCCATCCCGATCAAAATCTGCGGTTACTACCGCCCGGGGATTGAGGCCGGTCGCAACCGGCGTTTCACTATCAGCAAAGGCCGACCCGCTTTGGTTTTCCAGCCATTCAATCTGACCGCTGGTGTAATCGGCAATCATCAAATCCAAATCGAGGTCGTTGCTATTAAGCACCTGAACATCGTAATCCAGGTTAGCAATATCGAATGACACCGCTGTGCCGTCGTAGGGAATCTCTTGAACATTGACCATCTGTCCATTGCCGGGATTATACTCAAAAACCGTTACCTGGCTTTCAATCTGTCCTTTATCGGACTGGCTTTTTCCTAACAGGGTAAGATCGGACGACAAGACAACGAGTTCCGGCAACGGATCGGCAAACGGCGTTACCAGTTCATGTCGCACATTCCCCCACTGCAAATCGACCGGTCTTTGATCGAGGGCCTGAACCGGCAGAGTTTGCCAACCGGTAAAATCAATATTGCGATAGATTGACACGGATTGTGACCCGTTGTTAATCGCAGCGAGATCCGGGTCGCCATCGGCATCAAAATCGGCGGCAGCTACACCATAAGTGCTCTCTTCAGCAAACAGGGTTGATTGCAAACTGAAGTTGCGGCCACCACTATTGCTGTACACCAGCACCTGATCATCACCAAAAAGGGAAACGGCAAAGTCTACCAATCCGTCTCCGCCGGCAAAATCCGCGGCGGCGATTCCACTGGGACGAGACCCCAATGGAATGGGATTATCAGCAGCAAAGGCACCGGTGCCATCACCCCAGAACATCACCAGATCATTACTGTTAAAATTGATCACTGCAATGTCGAGAAAAGAATCATTGTCAAAATCTGCGACAGCCAGATCGAGCGGGGTAACGCCGGTAACGTAAGTATTTAAAGGAATCAGGACGCCCACCTGGTCCGGTGTAGCGATATTAATCATTATGGTAAGAGTATTTGAAGTACTGCTGACCACGGCGGCATCAACGAAATTGTTTTTATCAAAATCGCCGATAGCAATGCCTGTTGGTTGCTGGTCCGAACCGCTGAGGGGAATATCAACCGGAAAAAGACCAATATTGATATCTCCGCGCGTGGGCCGGGTGCGAAAGGTCAACTGGAAGGGTGTGGTCAAGCTGCTGCCGTCACTCCCTTGCAAACCATTGGTGAGCGTCAATTGAATGGTCTCACCGGCGATCAGACCAGGCACAGCCCGCAGCGTTAGCGTAGCGCCATCACTGCTTAAGGTAGAGCTAAACTGGTATATGCCCTGGTATTCACCGCTCAGGCGAATATTGGATGTATTCAGGGTCGCTGTATTGAGTGGCCGGTCAAAGGTTATAACCAGGGAATCCTGTGGATCGTGGGTGAAACCATTTTGCCCCGGTGCTGTGCCAACAACCTGCAGCTGAGCCAGACCAATTGAAGGCGCTCCCAGGAGCAAGAATAGCAAGCACAGGAAGAACAGTCGTCCACGAAGCAGACATGGCCTGATTTTGGGAGAGCCTGGACTTGCTCTACCTACAATATTCCGGGCCATGCGGTATAGCCCTGCTTGAACAGATAAATACTGCAAGATTTATCTCCAGTGACAAAATCGTTTCAAAGTATCAACGTTCCGGCAATGCCGGAGTTCACCCCGCTTTGGCAGTTTACGATAACTGCGGCTACTTTTCGAGTTGACGGATACGGGCGGATACAGCCTCGAGTTCTTCCGGATTCATCAACGCAGCTTCAGAAACCTGCAACAACTGTAGCGCCGCCAGATTCGACGGGTCCTCTTCCAGGATTGCCCTTGCGGTTTTACGCAAGGCCTCAAAATCCTGATGCATCAGTTGAATTTGGGCAATTGCCCGCAGATTATCGACCTTGCTACCGCCGCGATCTATCGCTTCGCGGCTGAGACGAACGGCATCTTCAAATGCGCCCTGCTTGAATCGAAATGCGGCAAACGCCTGAAAATCCGCGGCTGTTTGGCTAACAGCGCAGAGTTCCTGATACGCTTGTGCGGCATCCGTCTCAGCCCCCAGCCGATCATGACTGTAGGCAATGGTCCGTAAAGCTTCCTCATCCCCTGGAAAAACGCTCTGCAAGTGACCAGCGGTTGTCACGGCGCATTGATAGTCTGCAGTCTGAAAGCAGATGGTCATCAAATAGCGCCGGGCCCGTTCATCGTCCTCATCCAATTGAAGCGCTGCTTCAAAAGCGCGACGGGCAGCCGCCATATCATTCATGGCAAACTGTGTTTCACCGAGAAGCCGGTGGGCAACACTACGCTCGGTCTGTATATAGGTGGCATTTTCGAAGTTAGTGGTGGCCTGTAAAATCTGATCGCTGTCAAGGTGAGCAAGACCGCGATTGACGTTCTCTGTCCAGTAAAAGTCCCGAGCCGCTGAAGTTTCGCGCTGCCAGCGATCATCAAGGCTATCGCAGGTGCGGAATTGACGGTCGGCGAGTCGCCACTGCCCTTGCTGTGCGTACATCTCACCCAGCTGGTAGTGAGCACGTGCATCTTTCGGGTTCTGCTTCAGATGCAATTCCAGCGCCGTTGCGGCATCCTCAAGTTTGCCCTGCCGTTTTGCCAAATCAACCTTTTGCCAAACAGCTGGAGCGCATGACATACAAAGCTCAAATACAAAGACTAGAAGGATGACCAAACAGGGTTTGGTTAACCTCATTAAGAACCTCTTTCTGATTCTCCCAAGGGAGTATACGCGGCATCATATGCAATTTGCAGGCAACAACCAGAATGTCGTATTATAGATACCGATTTGAAATTCAGTGATCAACTTCGAAACAAAACACGCTCAAAACAAGAATTAATTCTGCTTCTTTAAATCGCGCTATCTTCCGCACGAACAGTAACTAATACACTCCAACGCAACGATTCCCTATCAGGTTCCCGATAGCTGGCAACGGCAGCACTTTTCACAATCGGAAGCAATTTTCCGGCTACCCGGAAATATATTTCGGGTTTTGCCAACACGGCAAACATGGTAACAAGCACATAAAACATTAAGAAACAATACACTAGCACATAATTCGATCGAAAGTGGTACCTTTTTTGTATAAAAAAGGGGTAGCTTTCGCATGGCGATTGCTGAAAGATTTATTAGCCGCTCAATGCGTTACTTTGGTGGAGAGAGTTGGCTACAGATGCCGTCCCGTTACGGCGGGACGGCACCTGTTTTTTCCCCAAAGATTTCCGCTCGCACCCTCCTTTTTGAGATCAAATCAGGACACATAGCAAGCAAATATATCTCAAAATCTGCATGGGCTTTGCTTGAAATGTGCTGGTTATTTCTGTAAGTTTCCATGGTATAGCCTGGACAAAGGATGACTGATTCAGTTCAACATCACATTTTGCAGCGCGCTGGCGTGCTAGCCGACACGCATCGACGCACCTGCCCCCGGCAGCTTTACCGGCTGATTCCAATTTTAGTGATCTTGCTGCAATATGCGCTGGCCCAGGAGACCAAGTTCGAACAAATCGGTCTGGAGCAAGGTCTGTTACAAAACCACGTTACCGCGCTATTCCAGGACAGTCGCGGTTTGATTTGGATTGGCACCAGCGATGGCCTGAATCAATTTGACGGCTACCGCTTCAAAGCCTATCGTTTTGACTCGCTCGATCCAACCTCCATTTCCGGAAACTATATCTATCATATTATGGAAGATCGCAGCGGTAAATTCTGGATTCGTACCAGCGCCGGCGGGATCGATCGATTTGATCCAATTAGCAACACATTTACGCATTTTCGCAATCAGGCAGATAATCCGGGCAGCCTCAGCCATGATGATGTTAGCGATATTCTCGAAGATCAGGCCGGCAACATCTGGATTGCAACTGCCGGTGGCGGACTAAATGTCTTCCATGAAGCATCCGGGGGATTTGTACACGTCAGGCAAAACCCTCAGCAATTCAGCAGCCTGAGCAGTGACTTCCTCAACTGCCTGTATCAGGATTCGCGCGGGGATATTTGGATAGGTACAAATGGCAGCGGTCTGAATCGCCTGAGTCAACCACAGGCCAATCTCGCCGACCGCCTGCTGGCCGAAGCAGAAATCACGCAGAATCAAGGTATTCCACTTACCAGATTTGAGCACTTTTTTGCCCAGGGTCCAACCTATCCGCGTCCACTAATGGATGATATTGAGGCGCTCAATGATCCCCAACGTAATATCGCATCGATCACCAGACCCGGTAACTATCAGGACAGCACACTTAATTTCACGCTTGATAAAGCAACCACCATGCTGGTTGTCGCAATGGGCGATGGCAACGCCTATGGTATGTTGGATTATGGATGGATTGAATCTGCCGATAGTCAGCAGGTTTTTTGGGCGATGGATTATGAAGAGAGCCGTCACGCGGGTGGCGCCAGCCGCAATCGCATACAATTGGCTACCATTCGCCTGACAGCAGATTCATATCGTCTGCGTTATCGTTCTGACAGCCACCATTCTTTCGACAACTGGACTACCGAACAACCGCACCAGGCCGCATTCTGGGGCATCAAGCTCATTCGGCTCAATCCAGGCGAGCTTCGGCAATTTTCCGGACGTCTGGCAGTGAATATTCGCCCGAACTCTCTGCCGCATAATCGCATATCTACGATCGCGGAGGATGCTCGCGGACAAATGTGGATCGGCACAGCGGATGGCCTTGCCTTAATGCAGGAAAGGGAGCCTGGCAAGCCGTCCTTCCAGGTGTTTCGCAACATTCGTGGCCAACAAACAAGCCTGGGGCACAACAACATTGCCGCGATAACAAGTACGCCGAAGGATAATTGCCTGTGGATACAGACCGCAGACGGCGGACTAAATCGCCTCAACATTTCAGATTTCAGTATCAGCCGCTTTGGCAGTTTTGGAAAACGCACATCCGATTCACCGGCGCGGGTCATCTCAGCACTGCTGCGCGCCAATGATGGCAGCATGTGGATCGGCACGACGGATGGCCTGTTCAATGCACCTGTGAATGATGATCCCGGTGTCGATGCCGTTTCTTATCTGAATGATGCCTCCATTCCGGGAAGCATTAGCGCTAACCACATCACCTGTCTGATGCAGGATCGCTCCGGCAATCTTTGGATTGGCACAGAAAGAGGCGGGCTGAACAAGCTCAATCGCAAGCAGCAGCATTTCCGCTATCTCGGCCAAGGCATCAACAATGAGGGGCTAAGTGGCAAAGACGTCACAGCAATCCTCGAGGCCAGCAATGGTATCATTTGGGTAGGCACCTCAGATGCCGGCCTCAATCGACTTGAAGCAGACGGCAGCAAGCCGAAGCGCTATCGCTATACGCATTTCCGTGCAGCAACCAACAGCAGTACGACGATATCGCACGACCACATTTCGGCGCTGTACGAAGACCGCTCCGGCGGCATTTGGATCGGCACCTACGGGGGCGGGTTGAGTATGTACGATCCCTATGGCAAGCAGTTCAAGCACTATCAATATCAGCGCTATACCAGCAATAGCCTGACCAGCAATTACATCAACACGATTTCCGGGGATCAATATGGACAGATCTGGATCGGCACCCGAAACGGCCTGACAAAGCTGGACAAATTCCGCGGGCGTTTTACCCAGTATCGCCACGCGCCGGACAATCCTAATAGTTTGAGCGATGATGAAGTTTGGTCCATCTATGAGGATTTTCATGCCAATAGCTGGACGCTTTGGATCGGCACCCGATCAGGCGGATTAAATCGCTTCAACCGCGATACCCAGGAGTTTACCCGCTTTACCCGCGACTTTGACGACCCAACCAGCCTGAACAACCAGGCAATTCTTTCCATTTATCAGGATCGGGCCGGAGACCTCTGGTTTGGCACCTACAGCGGTGGATTAAATAAGTTCAACCGCGAAACGGAAGAGTTCAGCTTTCTCACGGAGCGCGACGGCCTGGTTAGCAACATGATTCTGGGTATCCTGGAAGATGCGCAGGGCAACCTTTGGTTGAGCACCAATAAGGGCATTACCAAATTTGATCCGAATACGATTGAGTCGCAGAAACGACCAGCAGTGCGCAGCTACGATGTGTCCGACGGCCTGCAGGCAAATCAATTTAACGCCGGGGCTTTCGAGCTGGCAGACGATGGAGAAATGTTTTTCGGCGGCATAAATGGCATGAACAGCTTCTACCCGGATAGCATTTCCGACAATCCCTATCTCCCGCCGGTGGTAATTACCGCTTTTAGCATTCGTGATCAGCCTGCCGATCATCTCCTGGCGCAGGCCACATATGGCGGCAAACCTATTGAACTCAGTCACGATCAGAATTTTATTTCATTTGAATTTGCTTCGCTCGACTATACCAATCCCGGCAAGAATCGCTATGCCTTTCGCATGCTCAATGTCGATGAAGATTGGGTTCAAGCCGGCACGAGGCGCTTCCACACCTATACAGATTTGGATCCCGGCACCTATACATTTTCGGTTCGCGGTTCCAACAACGACGGGCTATGGAGTGATGCAACCACCAGTGTCGATATTATTGTGCTTCCCCCCTTCTACAAAACCTGGTGGTTTTCTCTCGGTGCGCTCCTCTTCGTGGTTGCGCTTGCAACTATCACGCATAAGGCCCGAGTCCGTTACAAACTTCGGCGTTTGATGGAAATCGAGCAGGTTCGGCTCATGGAAAACGAGCGTGTGCGCACCAAGGCGGCGCGGGATTTTCACGATGAATTGGGACATAAGCTAACCAAGATTTCCCTCTTCAGCGAAATTGTGAAGCGCAATCTCAACGGGGCCAGTCCGGAAGTCACCGACTACCTGGAGCGTATCAATCACACTGCCAAAGGCCTGGCCGGAGGCATGCGTGATTTTATCTGGACGCTCAATCCGGAGAAGGACAGTTTGCATGAAGTGGCTATGCGCCTGAAGGATTTTGGTGATGGCCTGTTTGACAAAACCGGCATCGCCTTTCGTACCCAGGGCGTGGATGAGGCGCTGGAAGCCATTAGTTTAACCATGGACACCCGTCGCCACATTACGCTGATCTTCAAGGAAGCAATGAACAACGCCTTGAAGCATTCCGGCGGTGAGAATGTGGTGCTCACCTTCAACATTGATAACGATCATTTCTCGGTGAGCCTGAGCGATGACGGCAAAGGCATCCTCGCTCCCCAGGAACATGATGACGAAATAAGTCGCAACGGCACTCATGAAGAACGCCCGCGTCAACCCTCGGGCAACGGTCTGCACAATATGCAGTTGCGCGCCCGCAAAATTTCAGGTTCTCTCGATATCGAGGCACAAAAAGCAGGTGGGACCAAGGTTTGTTTTTCCGCAGAGATAGTGAAGTAAATTCCAAATTCCAACAGGAAAAATTCCAAAGAAATTTGGGGTTTTTTCTGTTGGAATTTGGCATTTGCTTCTTACTTAATTAGCCGCGCAAGACGAATCCGATTATAGCGCTGCAATAACACCGGATAAACATTCCCGAGAACATTAAAGACGCTTAGCCAAAAGAAGAATCGTCCATCGTTGAAATAGCCGTAGGCTAAGGTAGCTAGAAGAGTAATGACAAAGGCAATCACGTGATTGGCTTCCGAATTGCGCATATGCGTATCCAATTCACGCAGCGCCTCTCGCTTTCGCGTATTGAGATGGATCTGCGTATTCAGACTGCGGAATGGGCTTTTCAGCAAAAATGTGCGAAAGAGACCGACGCCTAATTGCCGGTAAAGCCGAACACTTTCCACCTCGCGGAAGCGAAACCAGGCATCCGGCAAAGTGTATTTCACTAGCTGTGATAGCCAGTGTAGGATTGCCATTACTGCAAAGCTTAGCGCAAAGGAAGCCATCCCAATACGCACGTGCGTCAGCGCCGTCGTAGATGCACTGTAGTCAAAAAACAGCATGAGGATGGGAGTAGCTGAAAATAGCAGCAGCAGCCAGAGAATGCCGGCTCGTTGGGAGGGCGTTAGATTGTCGTTAGCACTCATTCGTAGAACCAAAATTCCAAATTCCAACAAAAAAGATTCCAAACAGTCTTTATCTTATCGGATTTTTTCCTGTTGGAATTTGGGATTTCTTCTCATGTAATAGTATCCCACCTTCAATGTGTTGTCAACAAAGGTCATTATAATTCACAAAATTAATGGTCATTTCTCCCATAAATCCCCCATTCGGGGAATTGCGGGGTATTTGTGCTTGTCTTATTTTTATACGGTAAGTGATTTTACTAAATTTTGACGAACAATGGTATTATATTGAAAGTGGCTAGAATGTATGCAAATGAAGCTCAAACGCTGAATAAACCGTCACCAAGGATTGGACAAAAACCTATGTTACATGTTGCCATCGTAGAAGACGATCCGGATATCAGGGAAAGTTTAGCGCTCCTGATTAACGGCACTCCCGGGTACAGCTGCACCCAGACCTATGGCAGCTGCGAAAAAGGCGTAAAAGGCATCCTGAAAGATCCGCCGGATATTATCCTGATGGATATCGAGCTGCCGGGAATTAGCGGCATCGAAGGTATCAAGATCCTGAAGGAGAAGATGCCTGAGCTCGACATTCTCGTTCTGACCATTCTAAGCGATCACAAAATTGTTTTTGAGGCACTCTGCGCAGGTGCATGCGGCTATCTCATGAAGGATACTCCGCCGGCACAGCTTCTGGAAGCGCTTCAGGAAACCCGCGACGGCGGTGCACCAATGAGTACTCGCATTGCTCGCATGGTTGTACAGTCTTTCCAAATAACACCACAAACCTCGCTGACCGCCCGCGAAACGGAAGTACTCACTCATCTCTGCAAGGGAAAAAGCTATAAGATGATTGCTGACTCCCTTTTCATCAGTGAAGAAACCGTGCGCCGGCACATCAAAAATATTTACCGGAAGCTGGAAGTCCACAGCAAGTCGGAAGCAGTAGCCAAAGCCTTCAAAGAAAAGCTGGTTAACCTCTAATCAGCACGCTATTGCCAAAAAATACCTCATAAGGGTTATATCTTTCCTTCTGCAGAATTCTTAGTTTTTATTACGGTTTCTGCTAATCTTGGATTGGCACGTCCGGTTCTAGTGGTAATCCCCCTCAATCTCCCCCCCGGGGGGAGATTGAGGGGGGATAGCTGCGCAGTAGATGTAGGAATCGATATCAAAACAGTTTGCCAGCTATTCAAACTGGTAAACAGCATATTTCCCGGAGGGCTCATGCGTCAAATTCAGGCAGGAATTTGCTTCCTTATTCTCCTCGTCTCCACCTACAATATTGCGGATTATGTCGCACCAATCAAGTTTGAACATCTGTCCATGCAGCATGGCATTTCCCACAACCTGATTTATTGTATGATGCAGGACCAAAAGGGATTTCTTTGGATCGGAACGATGTATGGTCTGGTGCGCTATGATGGCCTGCGATATACTGTCTTCCGGCACGACCCTGCTGATAGCACTTCTCTTTCCCACGATGACATCGTCGCGCTTTATGAAGATGATCAGGAGGAAATATGGATTGGCACCTGGGGCGGCGGACTCAATCGCCTGGACAAGCAGCGACAGACGTTCACGCGATATTTGCCGAACAGTGATCAGCCGGAACTCTCCATCGGCGCAAAAACCGCCTGGAATATCCTGGAAACACAGTCAGGTAATCAGCGTTCTATTTGGCTTGCTACCCAGGGAGCGGGCATCAGCCGAATGATTTTCGAAAGCGATGAGCTTATAGCCGTACAACACTACCGCAGTAATCCGGATGCACAAAGCGGACTTGACTACAACTTTATCCGCTCCCTGATCCTCGACGACGCCGGCGATATATGGATCGGAGCAGTCGGTGGCCTCTACCAGCTGCGCCGTCACAACAACTACAGCGGCCCAATAGAACGATATCCATTGTGGACAACTGAATTGGACAAACGCAGGCCGCCGACTGTTATTACTCTCGTACGTAATGAACATGGAGATTTTTGGGCCGGAACCGGTGCACATGGATTAGGCCATTTATCGCTTGAGAATCGCCAGGCGCGGCAACCGGGTATATTCTATCTTCACGATCGTGAAAATCCGGGCGGCATTATCAGCAATAACATTCAAAGCCTCTTATTTGATAGTGAGAAACAACTTTGGATCGGCACCGACAACGGTCTCTCAATCTTGCAGGAAGGCTCTGATGGTAAGGCAATATTTCAGAACCTGCAGCATGATGCAGACAATCCGTGGAGCCTGAGCAGCAACTCAGTTATCGCTCTCTGCGAAGATGTGTCGGGAACCGTATTCGCCGCAACCTACTATGGTGGCCTGGACAAATACACCCGCGGGAAGAACAAATTCCAGCGATTCGGCTATCGCAGCACAAATCCGGCAGCCGCACTCCCGGCAAGGGACGTCAGCGCTGTTGCTATCGGGCGGGATAACGAGGTTTGGCTGGCAACGCGAAATGGCGGCATCACTGAAATTCGAGAAGCTGGTACGAATGCCCAGGAAGTGCAGCACTTGCGTCACGACGCTGATGCGAAAGGTGGAATCCCGGCCAATATCAGCGCTATCCTGCCGACTGCTGATACGCCGTGGTTTAAAGGCGATCAATTGCTCATTGGCTCTATTGATGCCGGTCTTGCTACGCTACGTCTGAGTGACCGAGCGTTTCAAAAGATCGAGCTGCCGAAACCGCCTAGAGTGCAGGCGCCGATCATACCTATCACCAACTTGCTGAGGGATGGTAATGTTCTATGGATAGGCGCACAATACGGGTTCTATCGCTATGATATGGCGGCTGACAGCTTAAATCGTTTTATGCCAAATCGGGATAATCCACATACACTGCCTCATTACTGGATTACAAATCTCTACAAAGACAGCAAAGGTCGATTATGGATTGGCAGCTACGGCGGTCTGAGCTATTATGATGAGGATAAGAAGCAATTTGTTAACTATATCCACGATATAGAAGACCCTAACACCATTAGCAATAATTATGTCTACGCGATGGCTGAGGACAAGCTTGGGCGTTTCTGGATCGGCACCAGCGGCGGTCTCAACTTGATGAATCCCGATGATCAGAGCTTCCAATCCTTTCATCTCTCCGACGGACTGCCTAATGAGGTGATCTGCGGCATCGTCGTTGATGATGACAATCATCTTTGGTTAAGTTCTCATCGCGGGTTGTTCCGTACCACAGTTCATGACTCAGCGGGCAGAGCCAGTCTGGAGATCCAGCCGTACGATGTTGCAGATGGCCTGCAAAGCAATGTCTTTAATCCTGGTGTTTTTGCACAAAGCAGCAACGGGCAAGCATACTTCGGCGGTATCGATGGTTTAAATCGGTTTCATCCTTCCAGCATTGAACAGCGATTATTTACACCGGCTATTAGTGTCAACATGGTGTTCCCAAACCAGACGCTGCAAATCGAAAATGGCGAACAATTAGAGTTTGACCAGGAACCGCAAACAGTGGCGTTTGACTTCGCCAGCCTTGACTATAGCGCACCGGAGAAGAATCAATTTGCTTACCGCCTCAGCAACCACCATCCGGAATGGATTCAAAATGGAAATCAAAGCCGTGCCACCTTCACTAATCTGCCGGCCGGCAGCTATCGGTTGGAGGTCAAGGGATCTAATAGTGATCTCCACTGGAATGATCAGGTTGCCACTGTCGACTTTGTCATCCATCCGCCATTCTGGCGCACCAGCGGCTTTTATCTCTTAGCCAGCCTGTTGCTGATCGGACTCATACTCCTGCTGCATTATTACCAGGTCAGACTTAAAATACGTCAGTCATTGCTGATCGAGAGGGCGCGTAGCAAGGAACGCGACAAAATACGCGAAAAAACCGCCCAGGACTATCACGATGAACTCGGTCATCAATTGACCAAAATTTCCCTGTACTCAGAATTGGTGAAACGAGATATCGCCAGCTGGCAGCATGAAGGATTGCTGGTTTCGCCCATTCCCGGCAACGGACAGGAAGTGGGACCCAATCGTCCGGAGCACATTTTCAACTATCTCGAGAAAATCACTTCCGCTTCACAATCACTATGCCTCAGCGCGCGTGATTTTATCTGGACGTTGAATCCGGATAATGATTCACTGTTCGACGTCGGCAATCATCTGCAGCTATTCGGAGAAGATTTGTTCGAAGAGATGGATATCGACTTCAAAGTCGATGGCCTCTCCCCTAATTTCCATACGACGCGACTTTCTATGGATCAGCGCCGCCATGTTGTCCTGCTCTTCAAAGAAGCGATGAACAACGTCGCCAGGCATTCTCACGCCAAAAGCGTTTGTCTGAGTATCGACAAGACGGCCGAAGGCGATGTGTTATTACGCCTTCGGGACAATGGCCGGGGTATTCATCAACATCGCCGGGACGGCAGCGGCCTTGCCAACATGAGAAAGCGCGCAGCCAAGATTGGCGCAGAATTTCGAATCGACTCAATGCCCGGATTTGGCACCGCAATTGTTCTGCAATTTCCAACACATGCCGAAACACCATACCAGGAGAGGAATCATGTTTAGCAGCCTGCCCAACCAATCGATATACGACAGTGGCCTTATCTATGTGATGCTGGTGGAAGACGACGATGACATCCGCAATGGATTAAAGCTTCTGCTGGACGGCACGCGTGGCCTGAAGTGCATCGGCGACTACCGCAGTTGCGAAGATTGCCTCCTGGAAATTCAGCAGCATCCGCCGGATGTGCTCCTGCTTGATATCGAATTGCCGGGCATGTCCGGCGTTGCCGGCATCCGCCAGTTTAAGGAGAAGCTCCCGGAGCTGGATATCATGATGCTGACCGTCCACGAGGAAGATCAGCTGATTTTCGAATCGCTCTGTGCCGGCGCATCGGGGTATATGGTCAAGACAACAGCGCCAGGGCGGCTGATCTCGGCAATTCATGAGATTCACAACGGCGGTTCACCAATGTCCACGCAAATTGCCCGGAGAGTCATTGAATCATTTCGCCAGCCCAACTCTCATGACCTCACCGGTCGCGAGCAGGAAATCCTGCGCCTGCTTTGCCGGGGCAACAGCTATAAAATGATTGCCGGCGAACTGGGTATCAGTCGCGGCACCGTGCATTGCCACATCAAGAACATATACAAGAAGCTACAGGTGCACTCCAGTTCCCAGGCAGTTGCTAAAGCCATGCGGGAGAAGCTGGTGTATTAGGGTTTGGAGATTGGAGATTGGAGATTAGAGACTTGTTAAACCGACCGCAAAATCCCCTCCCGGGAGGGGATTTTGCGGTGGATAATGTAAACATCCCCCTGAATCCCCCTTCGAAGAGGGACGCAGGGGGATGTTGCTATTACCCATCTTTGGGTATTTTTTTTTAGCCAATCATCCGTATCTTTTTAGCAGCCGGAGATTGTCCGGTCATTTGCACACATATTCGCCGAGGAGACTCAAATGAAAACCATGCTCACACCTTTTATCTTACTTATTTTTCTGATTTCCATTCCCTTATTCGCCCAAAATCAAGGCAGTACACCTTGTTCCGACGAAGCAGTGTCGCAATTTGATTTTTGGCTGGGAAAATGGCAACTCACCTGGCAAGGTGGTCAAGCCGGCACCCCGGAAGGGCAAGTTGGTAAAGCAACCAACCATCTCACTAAAATCATGGGGGGATGTGTTATAAAGGAAAATTTTGCCACGGCTGATGGCAGCTACCTAGGGCAAAGCTGGTCCGTCTATAATCCAAACACAAAGCTGTGGCAGCAAACCTGGGTGGACAACAGCGGCAGTTACTTGCTCTTTACCGGGAAGTTTGAAAATGGGATGATGGAATTGCGGTCAACGCCTCGCACAGTGAATGGCCAGCAGGTCATTTCGCGGATGGTTTTCAAGAATATCACTGAAAACTCAATTGACTGGGACTGGCAGCGATCAAGTGATGAAGGTGAGACCTGGCAGGATGTATGGAATATCACCTACAAGCGGGTGGAATAGAATGTTCGATTTTTACGCCCTGAAAGGGCAACATAAAACAGCCCGGGGTAACACCCCGGGATATGCACGCCAGGTTTATTCGAAACCCTGAAAGGGTTATAGGAAACTGCAATTTTGCTCTTTCATGGACCCCGTTCGGGTAACATTTTGTCAGCGGATTTTCCTGACAAGATTTAAGGCTTTAAATTATGTCCTTACCCTAAATCAAACAGCACATTCTCTCCCTGACGTCCACCGCCGGCGCGGGGAGCAAGAGCCAAAATACGATCTGCCAAACGCGAGAACGGCAGGCTTTGCAAGTAGACGGTACCAGTGCCACGAAGCGTAGCCAGAAAGATGCCTTCGCCACCAAAGAACATCGATTTCAGGCTACCTGCCCGCTCAATCGAATAGTCAATATGCGGTGAAAAACCCACGATACAGCCGGTATCGACGCGAATGACGTCATTTTGAAGCTCCTTGCGAATAACGGTTCCGCCGGCATGGATGAAGGCCATCCCGTCACCGCGCAGGCGCTGCAGGATAAATCCTTCACCACCGAAGAAACCGGTTCCAAGCTTCTTGTGGAAAGCGATGCTAATTTCGGTACCCATTGCAGCGGCGAGAAAGCTGTCTTTTTGACAAATGATTTCCCCGCCGATTTCCTGCAAATCAACGGGAATTATCTTACCGGGATACGGCGCTGCAAACGCAACCCGCCGCTTACCGCCACCCTGATGCGTAAAATGCGTCATGAAAATTGATTCGCCGGTCAGCACGCGTTTACCGACATTCAACAGCTTACCAAGTATGCCTGATGCCGGTTGCGATCCATCGCCCATTCGTGTTTCGAACTGTATACCGTCTTCCATCCAGTTCATAGCCCCAGCTTCTGCTACCACCACTTCACCCGGATCCAGTTCCACTTCGACAACCTGCATGTCATCACCATAAATCTGAAAATCAACCTCATGACTTCTCACGTGCTTCTCCTTTGTGTGCTTCACTTATTTCAATAACATCACTTTTCTTGCTGCGACACCGGTTTCTCCCTGGAGAACTATATAGTAAACACCGGTAGCCACATTTTCCGGCTCCCAAACAACCTGGTGTTGACCAGCGAATGCCGATCCAGACCACAACTGTTCTACCAATTGGCCAATGCCGTTGTATACGGAAAGCGTTGCGTTTTGTTCAGCATCCAACCCGAACCGGATATTGGTCCTGGGATTAAACGGGTTGGGCCAGGCCGGATAAATCTCTACGGTTTGAGGAATAGTAGACTGATCAATACCGGCCGCTTTGGCAACATCAATGATGCCCCACCCCAGCAAGTTGTCCGGTGAACTGCTTTGGCTTGCGCTATTGCGCAATGCGCTGATCAAATCCACATTACTCATATTGGGGTTCACTTCGAGGACCAGTGCCGCTGCGCCGGCAACCAGCGGGCATGACAGAGACGTGCCATTTGCTGTGCGGTAATCTGCGCTGATGGAGCTGGCACATACTGCGGCAACACCCATTGCCGCCACATCAGGCTTAATGCGACCGTCAGCAGTAGGACCAACAGAACTAAAGCTGGCGCGTGCGCCGGCAGAGGTAACAGCACCGACAGCCAGCACTGTGGCGCCATCGGCAGGTGCACCGAGCGTATTTTCGCCGGGCGCAGCAGGACCTTCATTACCTGCAGAGGTCACTACCAGAATCCCGCGCGAGGCCGCGACTTCTGCACCAATCGTAGATGCGGCTGATTCACCATCCATATCGGCTGAAGTATAGCTTCGTTGTCCGTTGTCAAAAATACGGTATCCAAGCGAAGTGCTAATGATGTCTGCGCCATGCGTATCAGCCCATTCAGCTGCGGCAACCCAGTGGTCCTCCTCAATATTTCTTTCTGAGTCGGTATTTTCGGTCTTGGCCAGTAGATAGTCGGCCCCATAAGCAGGCCCGATCAGACTACCCTCGGCAAATCCGGCCAAGGCGCTCAACACCAGAATGCCGTGATCACCAGCCCCTGCCTGTCCCAATTGATCGTCAACATCACCGTCGTTGTTTACAAAATCCCATTCATCGACAATATTCAAGTGACTGAGGGATGGATGTTCGAGGTTGTTAAAGCCGGCATCAAGAACAGCAATCAGGACACCGCTGCCGGTATGCCCGAGATTGTGCATCAGCGGTACGTTGATTTGTTCGTTTTGGGTGAAGGAGCTGCCATAGTCGATAACGGCAGATTTTCTTGCAGAAAAATCAGGCGCGGGCGGAAGGACCTCGCCAAGCTCAGGCTGCGGACGCTGGCCGCTTCGAACAATGGTCACCTTTTCGACAAAGGGCAAAGTGGCAATACGCTCAATTTCTAGAGCGGTTGCCTCGGCAGAGACTGCATTGAGCCACCGCGATGGGTGGCGAAGTTCGCCGGCCTCCATCCGCACTTGCTCCAGATACTGCGGATAAACCGGGACATCATAACGATCCGCCATATTCTTCTGATTGAGCCGCGCTCTGCGCTTCAGTGCGCGAGGCGCCATCGCCGCTTCTGCCTTGGCAATTTGCTCATCCAGATTCGGACCTTTATCCGCAAAATAGATCCACACCACATGCAAGGTCTTGTCATCACCGTTGTCGATGTTGCTTTGCAGGTCTGCACCGATTTCCGCAGCTTGCAGCGACATCATGCAGATGCCGGCCAGCAGCATCGCGATATATTTTAAAGACTGTCTCATCGAGTTCCTCGAGGTTGATATTGGATGTCTCTTTTTACTTATAAATTATACACACACTCAGGACAAAATCTCCACGGCAAATTACAAAATATCGAATAGTTTACGCGCTACACCCCAAATCGCTCACCGCTAGACCTTCATATCTTCTATACTCTGGATTGGTCCATAATTTATTTGATCTTGTGTGGTTCAGCAGTTTTGCTGATTTTGGATAATCGTGCGAAGACAGGATTTAAGCTCCGGGAAATCTTCGCTCCCCAACAGCTACTCAACATTCAGGAGGAGGCATCATGAACAAAATGAACTTGTTTTTCAATTGGCTGAACAGCCATCGCGAATTTGCCTATTCTGCCATCAGGATCTACTTGGGCGTCGCACTATTGGTTCGCGGATTGATTCTATTATCCGACCCTTCGGTCATCACTACCCTATCCGGGGCAGAGAAAGTCTACTGGTGGTATGCTTATATCATTGGGGCTCACATACTCGGTGGACTTCTTCTCGCTGTGGGATTATTCACCCGTCTATCTGCCGCAATTCAATTGCCGATATTGATCGGCGCCGTCGTTTTTATTCACCTTGAAGAAGGTCTGATGATCGTTGGTCAATCCCTCGAACTATCGGTTTTGGTTCTTTTTCTCCTAGGCATTTACCTGCTATTCGGTTCAGGCCATTTTGCTGTCGACAAATACTTTATTCGAAAAGATCGGCTTGAGACGTTAGACGTGCAGGTTTGATCTCGTCATTTATTAATATTCATTGACACTGAATATTATTCATGCTAATTTAAGACAAAAGAGTCTTAAAACTGAATTATTGGATTTGCAGATGATTTTATCAAAAACATGCATATACGGCATTTTGGCAACTCTTCACCTGGCAACCAAAAAAGACAAAGAGTATTTGCCGATTAGCCAAATTGCCAAGGAACTGGACATTTCGTTTCATTTCTTGACCAAAATACTGCAAAAGCTGACCCAACAAGAAATTATGTCTTCTTATCGAGGTCCGAACGGCGGCATTGCCCTGGCACGCCCGAAAGAAGAGATAAAACTAATGGATATCGTGGTCGCAATTGATGGATCTGAGATTTTCGAGCAATGTCTGTTGAAATTACCCGGCTGTGGAAAACTCAAGCCCTGCCCCCTTCATGATGAATGGGGTCTTATCCGCAAACAAATCCAAGAGATGTTAAATCAAACATCTGTTGCGAGTGTGGCCGAAAAAATCGTCAAAAATTCCTTACGGCTTGCCGACGTAAATCCGCTCGAACTATAAACGCAACAGCAACTATGACATGGAGATAGTTTTGAAAAATCAAAAGAATAATTTCACAAACATATTTCTATTCATCGTACTCGTCACATGTTCCTCATTATTGCTGATGTTTTGCGGCGAGAACCACAGCTCCGAATCCAATACCGCCTCGGATGCCGCCAACACACAAAAAGACATCGGCATTGGCCCCATCAAGGAAGTAAAGCTGGCAGCGCTTGATGAGGCATTGGTTCAGAAAGGCAAAGAAATATTTGAAGTCAAGTGTACCGCCTGCCATAAAATTGACAAGAAATATATCGGTCCCGCCATGGCAGGCATTCTGGAGAGGCGTACTCCTGAATGGACGATGAATATGATTTTGAACCCGGAAAAAATGGTAAAAAGCGATTCCATTGCAATGAAACTGTTTGAAGAATATTCCTATGTGCCAATGGCGAATCAAAGCCTGACAGAGGAAGAAGCCAGATCAATTCTTGAATATTTCAGAATACTAAAGAGTTCACCCAATCAATAACCTGACTGAGAGGTGTGAGTATGAAGAGGCTATTTATTTTCCTTTGCACCGGGATGCTTATTTTCCCGGGATGCGATGCCGGGGACAATACCCCGAGTAGCGCCGCTGCTGCCAGTTCCTTCGAGAACAATACGCCCAAAGGGCAGGCATCCGTTGTCGACAATGTGTCCGCGAAAAATATCCTTCAAGTAGCGGCCGGCTCAAAGGATCACACAACGCTCGTTGCTGCCGTTCAAGCTGCAGAAATTGAGCACATTTTGGTCAATGCCGGTCCCATTACTGTTTTTGCGCCGAATAATGCCGCATTTGATGCCCTGCCTGCCGGAACCGTCGAAAACCTTCTAAAACCCGAAAATAAGTCAACTTTGGTTGACATTCTATCCCGACATGCCGCCCCCGGCACTTTTGACGTAAAGCAAATGAGAAAAGAAGCCAAAAAGGCAAGAAAGATTTATACAGCAACCGGGGACTATTTCGAAGTGACAGTAGCCGGTGATGATATTTATGTCGAGGGCGCAAAAATCCTGGGAACGATAGCGACATCCAATGGGATTATCAATGTCGTGGATAAAGTGATTTTGCCTAAAAACAACTAACACATATCGTAAAAGAACAAACGTAGCGAGGGTGCTAAAATGAAAAATTATAAGACGATAGCGATGATTGTGGTCGCAACTAGCATTCTTCTCATTATTGCTAATTGTAATCAAAATGCTACCACAACCGGTAGCGGAGCGCTCACCGGTAGTGCAGCACAAAAAGTGTTTGTACCACCCGGCGAGCATGATGAATTCTATGCATTTATGTCCGGCGGATTTAGTGGCCAGTTAGCGGTCCACGGCTTACCATCGGGCAGGTTATTCAAGGTCGTTCCGGTCTTTTCTGTGGATGCCGAAAAAGCATACGGTTTTAACGAAGAAACTAAACCTATGCTTGAAACATCATATGGATTTATTCCCTGGGATGATTCCCACCACCCGGATTTATCACAAACCAATGGCGTAATTGACGGACGATGGTGCTTTATCAACGCAAATAACACACCACGGATTGCCCGAATCAGCCTGAAAACCTTTGAGACCGAAGAAATCATTGAGCTACCAAACAGCGCCGGTAATCATAGCTCGGCATTTGTAACCGAGAACACCGAATACGTTGTTGCCGGAACTCGCTTCAGCGTTCCCGTCCCGCAACGGGATATGTCCATCGATGAATATAAAGGAAATTTCAAAGGGGCAGTATCCTTCATAAAGATCCATCCTGAAACCGGACGAATGAGTCTTGAGTTTCAAATCCTCATGCCCGGATTCAACTACGATCTTGCACATCCGGGACGAGGGAAATCACACGGCTGGATGTTCTTCTCGACCTACAATACGGAAGAGGCGGCGACGCTCTTGGAAGTCAACGCCTCTCAGAATGACAAGGACTTTATTGCGGCAATTAACTGGAAAAAGGCTGAAGAATTTATCAAAGCAGGCAAGTATAAAAACATGCCTACGCTATATGCCCATAATGTCTACGATGAGTCCACACATTCAGCTACTTCAACAATGATCAAGGAAGTGAAAACGTTAGACCCCTCGGAGCTGCCCGGCCTGGTCTACTTCATGCCGACACCGAAATCTCCGCACGGCTGCGATGTTGATCCAAGTGGGGAATACATCGTCGGTTCCGGCAAGCTGGCCGCCGCATTGACCGTCCATTCCTTCTCCAAAATGACCGCGGCTATTGAAGCCAAAGATTTTGATAGCCAAGCCTATGGCATTCCCATATTAAGTTTCGATGCCACGCTCGCCGGTACCGTAAAGCAGCCGGGTCTTGGCCCGTTGCATACGGAATTCGATGGCAAAGGCAATGCCTATACGACCTTCTTCATTTCATCTGAAGTTGTTAAATGGAAACTGGGCACCTGGGAAGTGCTTGATAGAAAACCGACCTATTATTCAGTTGGCCACCTGATGATCCCTGGTGGAAACTCCCAGAAGCCCTTCGGGAAATATGTTGTTGCGCTGAACAAAATCACCAAAGACCGCTATATCCCTACCGGTCCGGAAGTTTGTCAATCCGCCCAGCTCTATGATATCTCCGGTGACAAGATGGAATTACTGCTGGACTTCCCGACTCTGGGCGAACCGCATTACGCAGCGGGCTGCCCGGCATCATTAATTGAGCCGAATCAGACAAAGATCTATAAACTGGAAGACAACAATCATCCCTATGTGACGAAATCAGAGAAGGATGCGAAAGTTGTGCGGAACGGCAAGGATGTTCACGTCTACATGACCATGATTCGCAGCCACTTTGCACCGGACAATATAGAAGGGATCAAGACCGGAGATCGTGTTTATTTTCATGTGACAAACCTGGAGCAAGATTATGATGTGCCACACGGCATAAGCATGATTGGCGCCAACACGTCGGAGCTCCTGATTATGCCCGGCCAGACGGAAACATTTGTTTGGGAACCCAAAAGAGTGGGTGTCTGGCCGTTTTATTGCACGGATTTCTGCTCTGCACTTCACCAGGAAATGCAAGGCTATGTGCGGGTATCACCTCCCAATTCGAATATAGCGCTTTCCTGGACACTGGATGGCGAGGCGCTCTAGAAAAGAGCTGTAGTAGATTATTTCCGTGTCTGTGTTTCTGAGAACCAGGAATGATTAGGGAAGGCAATACAGCCTTCCCTAATCGATACCCATAAACGGAAAATGCTTGCTATGCGAAAATCAAAATTACTCATGATAATTGGACCGCTTTTTCTGTTAGGTCTATTTGTAATGCCAATGTGGAATATTACCCTGGAAGCACCGCAGTATCCGGAGCCGCTTGGGATGGATATATGGATCAACAAGATTGCGGATCACAATCCGAATGACTTGAAGAACATCAATTTGATGAACCACTACGTTGGCATGAAAGAGATCCCGGAACATATAGGGGAATTTGACATATTTCCGGTAGTGGTCGTTGTAATGATGGCCCTGGGCTTGCTCATTGCCTTCATCGGCAATTATCGATGGTATTTGGGCTGGTTTATTCTCGTTGCCCTGCTAGGCAGCGTGGGAATGTATGATTTCTACATCTGGGAATACGACTATGGACATAATTTAGACCCCAAGGCGGCGATCAAGTTTCTGGATGAAGACGGCAACCCCATGGCCTATCAGCCGCCGTTAATCGGCTCAAAAACCATACTGAACTTCACAGCCCATTCATATCCAATGATGGGTGCATATATGCTCTTTATCGGTATGCTACTATCACTTGCAGCATTTATTGTTGGATTGAAAGAAGAAAACCAAAACCAGGCGACCCTCTAAATGTGCAAAATTACAATTATTACGCTATTTATTGCCTTTATCTCGGTATCCTGTACTATTGAGCCGCAGCCGATTGATTATGGGAAGGATGCTTGTGCCTTTTGTAAAATGAATATTGTTGACAAACAGTATGCCGCCCAGATTGTTACCCAGAAAGGCAAAGTCTTCAAATATGATGCTGCAGAATGCATGGTCAGAGACATAAAGAGCAGGGATGAGAACAGTATTGCTCTCTTCTTAATCACAGATTATGCAAATCCCGGCAAACTTGTGGATGCGACTCAATCCACGTATCTGATCAGTGAAGCGCTTCCCAGCCCGATGGGAGCAAACTTATCGGGCTTTGAGCACAAAGAAAATGCCATCAAAATTCAACAGGAAAAAGTCGGCACGTTGTACTCCTGGGATGAATTGAGAGACCGGTTCTAACTCTTGAAAGTCGATAACCGTTGTTTTGTCCGAGGCAGGTTTTCAAAGATGAGAATGTATCGCATACTCCTTCTGCTCATACTCGCGAATACGGCTTTGCTCGCTTCAGACAAGATTGTGGTCTCTTTGTCTGGAAAATATCCATCCATTAAACAAGCAATTGCAAGCGCCCAGTCGGGTGACACAATTCTTGTAAAAGGCGGCACCTACTATGAGCATAACATTGTTGTCGATAAATCGCTGACCATTATTGGTGAACCGAAAGCCATCATCGATGCTCAAGAAAAAGGGTTCATATTTGAAGTCATTGTGGACAGTGTCAGTATTATCGGACTCACCCTTAATAACGTTGGTCTAAGTTACACCAAGGATTTTGCGGCAATCCATACCCGAAGAGTAAGCGGTTTCCTTTTTGAAAAAAACACCTTCAATAATCCATTCTTTGCATTCCATATCGAACGATCCAAATACGGCACCATTCGCCAAAATACTATTAACGGTAATGCCGTCCTTGAGCATAATTCCGGGAACGGAATCCACCTCTGGCATTCATCCAATATTGAAGTGGTGCAAAATCAAGTATACCAAATGCGAGACGGCATCTACTTTGAGTTTGTCAATAATAGCAAAGTGATTGGCAACGACAGCCGGCGCAATCTGCGCTATGGTCTGCATTTCATGTTTTCCAATGACGATGAGTATCGGGAGAACCATTTTGAAGACAATGGTGCCGGCGTTGCCGTTATGTTTTCGAAAAAAATCCTGATGGAAAAGAACGTTTTCAAATTGAATTGGGGAACGGCGTCCTATGGCCTGCTGCTGAAGGAAATCTACGACGCCGATATTTTCGGCAATGAATTTGTTCAAAACACTATTGGTGTCAATGCGGACGGCTGCACCAGGGTCGTTCTGGAGAATAACAATTTTATCAACAACGGCTGGGCCATCAAGTTTCTGGGCGCCTGCTATGATAACCGGCTGGCACAAAACAATTTTATGCACAACGCATTCGATGTTGCCTATTACGGAAATATCAATGGCAACTCGTTTGACAACAACTATTGGAGTGAATATACCGGCTATGATTTGGATAAGGACAACATTGGAGACGTACCCTTCAGACCGGTTAAGTTGTTCTCCTATGTCGTTAACCAGACTCCGGAAACCATCGTCTTGCTAAGAAGTCTCTTCGTAGACCTCATCAATTTTTCGGAAAAAATTACGCCGGTATTTACACCGGACAATCTAAAAGACAATCGCCCTTTGATGCATCCGGTAAAATGATAAAGATCAGAAAACTACAAAAGAAGTTCGGGCATCTGACCGTTTTTGATGACGTCGATTTGACTATCGACCGCCACGGCATGTTTACCATTCTAGGTCCCAATGGATCCGGAAAAACGACCCTCATTAAGTCCATATTGGGTATGGTCATTCCCGATGGCGGTTCAATACAGATGAATGACAACAATATCGCAGGCGGATGGAGCTATCGGAATGAGATTTCCTATATGCCACAGGTCGCCCGCTTCCCGCAAAACCTGCGAGTTGTCGAATTAATCGATATGATCAAGAACTTTCGTCAAGGAGCAACAAACGATGCCGCATTGATATCAACCTTCGGCCTGCAGCCATTCCTGGACAAAAAGATGGGCAATCTTTCCGGCGGAACCGCTCAGAAAGTCAACATCGTCTTAACATTTATGTTCGATTCTCCATTAATCATTCTTGACGAACCGACCACCGGACTTGATCCCGTCGCTCTGCTCCAGTTCAAAAAATTGATTGTTGAAGAGAAGAACAAAGGCAAAACGATTTTAATCTCAACGCATATCATGAGCTTTGTTGAAGAGATGGCTGATGGCATTGTTTTCTTGCTGGACGGCAACATCTATTTTGAGGGAACTGTAGAACAAATAAAAGACCAAACTGGTCAAGAAAATCTCGAAAGCGCCATCGCATCCATCCTGCAATAGGCCTTCCCGGATTTTACTTTTTGAAAAGAGATTATGCTTAAAATTTTAAGATACAGCTTTTATGATCTAATGCGAGGGAAATGGAGCTATGTATATAGCCTTTTTTATTTACTCCTGGGATACACCTTCCTCTTTTTGAACAATGATCTTTCCAAGGCCATCATTACCTTTTTGAATATTATCATTGTGCTAACGCCGCTGATTGGAACAATTTTTGGCGTCATGTACTACTATAATGCCAGAGATTTTACCGAATTGCTGCTGGCACAGCCCATACGTCGTACATCCATCTTTCTCGGACAATATCTCGGTGTCTCCCTGTCCCTTTCCCTGTGTCTTGTCTTGGGCCTTGGCATACCATTTGTGATTTACGGGCTCTTCCAATCAGCTGAAATATTTAATTTTGTTTCTCTGCTGCTCACAGGTACGATGTTGACCTTTATCTTTGTGGCATTGGCTTATAATATAGCTCTTAGCTTTGAGGACAAAATTAAAGGTTTTGGCTTCGCAATACTTGTCTGGCTCTTTTTTGCGATCATTTACGATGGGCTATTCTTACTATCAATGGTGGTTTTCGGCGACTATCCATTAGATAAGTTTGCGCTTGGCGCGTCAATCTTCAACCCAATCGACCTGGCCCGCATTCTGATTCTGCTGAAGTTAGACATTTCCGCATTGCTGGGATACACCGGAGCTATATTTCAAAAATTTTTTGGGACAAATCTGGGCATGCTCGCTGCAATAACTATCCTGAGTGCTTGGGTTGTATTGCCAGTTATGAGGATTATCTACAAGTCGAATAAACAGGACTTTTAGTTGCCTGCTTGCATTGATGATCATAAGAGCGTGGTGCGCATAACTGCGCATCAGGATATAAACTCACATCCCCCTGCGTCCCCCTTCGAAGGGAGATACAGGGGGATGTGAGAATTAGATACAAATAAGAAACAGACCTTAGCTCTTCTTCTTAACCAAATCGCTGCGAGTCAAATTCAGCTTATCAAAACTCGCAGAAGATATCACGTAGTACCAGTTGGCGAAACGGTCGTTAAGTGTTTCAGAAAGCTCCTTACCGTTCTGAACGTCCGTTTTCCATTTTTCGTACTCGTCATAGCGCTTTTTATTGGCATGGTCATTCGAGGTAAACAGACTGTCTGCCTTGCTCAGAAAATCGGTATTTCTTGGCTGACGCGGCTCTTTGAAGGCCTTGTCATTAAATTCGGTTGTAATAAAGAGATAGCGATTTTCGCCGGGAGCGCCTTCAGCAACTTCATCCGCGCCGGCGCTGACATCAAATCCCGAACCGAATGCCACTTCGCCAAAACGCAGTGTATAGATGACACCATCGCTAGTCTCCGCCTGTAATTCACCTTCGTTAGAAAGCAGACTACCATCTCCCGCAAAATAGAAACCGCGGCTCTGCAATGAGAACATGGCTTCCTGGGAAATTTCAATACCGCCATCATTGATTCGCTTCAGGCTGGCAGACAAGCCGGCCGGCTTGGGACGAATACCGACAATGGTTAATTCATCAAGATTCTTCACCAGGTCGTCCATCTTGGTCTTGTCAACTTCTTCGTCTTTACGCATGCGATCAGCGGACCAGACATCACCAACGTTCTTGGTAAGAACCAACTCGTCGCGGCGGCTGACGGAGCGTGTCCGCTCGTTAATCGAATAATCCTTCAGGATAATTTCGCTCAGCTTGCTCTTGTCAACTTGCAAGAGATCAGCTTCAATCCAGTCGCTGAATTTCGTTGAGACGTCGATGTCCATCCGCACAGCATATACGCGACGCTGCTCCGGGACACGGACGAAGCGAAATCCTTCGCGATCCGGAATTTCATTACCAACAATAAAATCTGCGAGCACAACTTCGTTTTCGCCCTTGATTGTCACACGCTGGCCACGGCCGGTCAAGGAAGCGCCGCTTTCATCCAGAGGATCAATAACACCGCATGCTTCATGGTCTGAGGTGTTATCGGAGCGAAAATCATCCTTCTTAATGCCCATAACGCTGGCGGCAGTTTTAGAGAGGCGATCCTTGCCATCTGCCGGATAGTCGTAGTGAGACGGTATCGACCATTTGCCATTGGCGAAGATCACCTTAAACGGAACGGCCTCACCGGCTTCTTCATCAAAGTTGATAACTTCCAACGAAGTAGCAACGTTCGGATCCGTGAATTCCGGGAAGAATTCTTCACCCTGGTCAAGAAATGCATCCGGGGTTACCGGACTTGGCGCGGTGACAAATGCCAGAAGCATCAGTCCAAGTGCCACGCCACCAAAAATCATTGTCTTTTTCATTTCATTCATGGCTTAACTCCTCAGTCTTCTGGCTGCGGCTGCGCCTTCAGCTTCTCTACGTTTACGGCGGAAGAAAATCATTACGCCCAGCACAATTACCGGAATCGGTGGCAGCAGCACTGCCAGAGCTTTGATCCGATTTTGGATGCTGCGAATCTGGGCCTCCATCTCTTCCTTACTACTGGCGATTTTGGCTTCTTTTTCAGCTTCAATTGTCGTCTTCACGGCATCGAACCGGCGCTGCTCCGCTTCGCGAATATTCTGCGCCATAATATTCTTCGTCTGGCGATCCAGGTCTGTGCGGGTTTGAACCTCCTGCACTTTTGCTTCCAAACGGCTTTGGGCATCTTGCAATGCCACCTGGGCTTCAGACTCGGCTTGCGCCTCGTCAGCCGAACGCTTTTGAACGTAGGATTGTATCTCGGATTCTACTGACTCCAGCGTGCGGTGACGAACACGACGGCTGCGCAACTCTACAAATGAGTCATCGCCCACCAGCTTGTCCATACAATTCAGGAAGAAGGACACGTTGTCGAAATTGAGATTGGCGACACCCTGCTTGCGAATTTCAAAGAACTGCTCGGAGATAAAATCAATATCTGCGATAACAATCGCGTTGATATTCTTTCCTCCGGAAACAGCGTTACCGCTGGTATCGATATCGGCAGTGCTTCTGATGTGGGCTGCAAGGGTATAATCTACGGCATTCGGCCGATGCGGTAAGCCGCGGGTGACCAACTGGGTGCCGAAGAAACTGCGCTGAACCATGCGATTGTAGTTTTGGGTCGCAGAGATCTTACCGGACTTTAGAATCGGCGTAAATTCGACCTCAGCATTCGACGCCCTGTTCAGATAGCCGGGGAACATGAACACCAGCTCCTGCAGGCCGTCAACAGTTCCCTGCTGATCATTAAACGATTCTTCATTGTCGTTATTGCGCCCAACAAACACAATTTCCGGAGGCAGATTGGCAAAGTCCGGATGCGGATTGTAAGCGTCCCAAACGATTTGCTGGATATTCCAGTTGAGTCCGAGGCTGCTGATAAATCCGCCGACATTCCCCTTTTCCTTCGGTGGTGGTCCCTGGTTTTGCATAAACGGATTACGATTAGCGCCCGGTTTTTCAGAGGGTGAAATGCCGAGATTTACAACCGGCAGCGGATCGAGCAAAATCAACGTCGGTGTACCGCCTTCAATAAAAGTGATCACATTATCCATTTCCGCCTGGGGCAGGGTCGATGGCATCGGTACCAGCAACCCGTCAAGTTCTTCCGTGATCGGGGCATTCGCCGAAATACGCACCACTTCATACTGCTTCTTCAACTCGTCAACTACCTGCCAGGCAGGAGAGGTGGAGCCGCGCTGGAAATCAAATCCACCGAAAAGTTTGGCTTCAGTGACCAGCACACCGACCTTGCGGCGTTCGGTTTTCGCAACCATGCGAATACTGCGCACCAGTTCATATTCTACCGGCAGTCCCCTATCGAAGAAGGGAATCACCTCTTCTTCAGCCCCACAAGTAAAAGCAACACCCATAAATACGGGCTGAATGCTGGCGCCGGCGCTGCTGGGCTCCGGAATTTCACGGGGAACGATGCCGAATTTTTCGCGGGCATCCCGGGCTTCCTGGGTAAAGGGCTCGGTATTGTGGATAAGCACCTCAACCTTGCTGCCGCCAATGGCGTCGATTTCTTCCAGGAATCCGAGCAGGTTTGCACGGGTCTGCACATATTGCTGCGGTACTTCATCACTTAAATAGGCCTGAATAAAGACAGGGCGATCTTCAGGAATTTCGTCGATCAATAAATCCGTACGCGACGACAGCGAATGCAGCTGCTCGCTGGTGACATCCAGGCGCATCGCGGCGCGGCCAATAATCGCGTTGGCACTGATAACTGCGACAACAATGGCAGCCGTGCGCAAAACGTGATGCCAGCTCATTTTCATGCCATCAGCTTCCAGCGGCCAGTGGCGGCGGCTGATAAGCAGCACATTTAAGTAGATGAAAATAGCAGCGAGGGAGAGAAAATAAATGATGCCGGAAAAGCTCACCACGCCGCGGGCGAAGTCTGCGAAATGGCCGGTAACGCCAAGCGGGGCCAGGAAGTCCTGAACCGTCTCGCCAAAGAATCCGCCGATGGATTGAATAAACACCAGGGCCGAGCAAAATATCGCCCCGAGAATGAATGAGATTGTGGCGTTGGATGAAAGCTGAGACGCCAGCATCCCAACGGCGATAAAGGCACAGCCAATCAGCCAGTAGCCAAAATAGTTGCCGAACATCAAACCTAGATCCGGGCTGCCCAGGTAGATCAGCACCATCACGTGGCTCAATGAAAGGATAAGCGAGGCGGTATAGATGCCGACAGCTGCGAAATACTTGCCCAGTACCACTTCCAGATCCGTCGCCGGCAAGGTAAGCAAGAGCTCATCTGTTCCGAGGCGCTTCTCTTCCGACCACACACCCATGGTAAGAGCCGGAATAAACAGCAACAGCAGCAGCGGAAAGAAATTGTTGAGCTGATCAAGATTGGCAAGGTTATTCAAGAAGAAGCGATCTTGCCAGAAAGCAGCTGCTGCGCTCAGAAAAATAAATAAGGTAATAAAAACGTATCCGGTCGGATTCGAAAAATAAAGCCGCAAATCGCGCTTCGCGATGGCCTTTATCATATCAAAATTCAGGTTCATCAGTTCTTCTCCTCAGTTGCCGTCTCCTTCGTCGCAGCATCATTGCCCGTCAGCCGATAGAAAGGCTGTTCCAGGGAGCCGTTTTCTTTCAGCTTGGCCGGCGTGCCGTCAAATACGATCTCTCCACGATTGATAAATACCACGCGATCTGCCACCGCATCTACTTCCTGAAGAATATGTGTGGACATCAGGATAGTCTTACTACTCGCGAGTTCCTTGATATTCTTTCTGAACTCACGGATCTGATTCGGGTCCAGACCGGCGGTAGGTTCATCCATAATCAACACGCTGGGATCGTGTAAGAGCGCCTGCGCCAAACCAACACGCTGACGGTATCCTTTTGACAATTTGCCGATCGGCTTTTCCAGCACCTCGCTCAGCGAACATTGCGCAACAACCTGGTCGATGCGCTTTTTCATTAAGTCCGGATCCATGCCGCGCGCTTCACCAAAGAACTCCAATAGTTCATACGGTGTCATATCGCTATACAAGGGACCGTTTTCCGGCAAATAGCCGAGTTCCTTGACAGCCTCGAGGCGATCTTTGCGGACGTCGTAGCCAGCAATAGCGGCACTTCCTTCACTTGGCGCTAAAAATCCGGTCAAAATCTTCATCGTCGTCGATTTGCCGGCGCCGTTAGGCCCCAAAAAGGCGACAATTTGGCCTTCGGGTATAGTGAAAGAAACATCCTTGATCGCTACGAAGGGTCCATAATACTTAGACAGGCCCTTGGCCTCAATCATGGTTCGTGATGATTTTTCACTCATATTTACCCTCGTTCTCTTAAGAGATTGATCTTGTTACTAACAGATGATTAGTGGAATAGTTGGGTGTAAACCCAATCGATAAGGAACTAACTGCTGGACACAGCATTTGTTCCGCTACATGTGCCGGAACGCAAGTTGGCCGCGGTGACAGCCGTCACGGACATGCTTCGGCCGAAGAAAATAAAACATTTTCCGGCATTTTCAAACTATTTTTTAAGAATCTCAAGAGAGGGAAAAGCACAATAAATAAAGGAATAGGGTAGGAACAACAATCCCCCCTCATAGCTCTCCCTTGGGAGCTATGAGGGGGGATTGAATAGTAAAGCTGCGCGCAGACTAAACTGTCATCAATTCGTTAAAAAGCACCACCACCGCTAGCTTGCCAAATTCCAGACGCCTTTAGCTCGCCCTTATCGCTGGTCAATTCAAAGTCAACCAGGCGAAAGTTCTTTCCGGCAAAATCATCACGCACGACATCAAATTGTGCCCATGGCGTGAGGGTATATGCTTCAGTGGCGCCACTGTTGGCACGCCAAAGGCCGATATATTCGCGTTTGTTACCGCGGGTATAAATTTCAAGATCAACCAGCCCAAGGCCTTCGTCAATGTATTTGTTGTTCTGGCTCCAAAGGCGATCGCGTGTGGACTCCTTCCATAAACGCTCTTCATCACTGGCGCTCTCCCAGATCGCAGCAAAATTTTGCCGTCCACCGCGAATATATGCTTCAATGGCAATCATGCGATAGCCTTCACCGCGAAATTGCTGGTCTTTGGCTACAAGGGTTTTCCAGTCCACCTCCCCCCAAAGGCGGTGTGGCGAAATCCCGGCCGGAGCATACAGACCGTGATAGTATGTTTGCCCTTTGCTGGAATGAATCTCAATATCTACCATAGCCAGGCCGGCTCTATTGCGTTCATCACGCTTGCCGGTAAATTGCTTCCAGTTTTGGCTACGCCACAGTTCGTGCTGCGCCTGACCGGGCGCCCAAACACCGGCATAGAAACGCGTTCCCTGGTGATAATAGGTTTCCAGATCAACCAATTCCAAGCCCTCAGCACGATATTTCTCTTTCCAATCCAGCAATTTGTTCCAGGTTAATGCGTATCGAATACGATTGGGATCTGCACGTCCGCTGCCGCTGGCTATACCGCTGTCGAGGGTTTGAATAGGCGTATCTGCGGGATCGCTACTGGTCAAGGTCTGTGGCTCCGCATTTGCCATTGGCCGCTCGCGGCGCTTATCGCTATCGCGCAGAATGATGCGAAAGCGGGCCGTATCCGCCACCAGGGCTTCGATATCGTGAAAGATTGGTGACTCGTATAGCTTATGTTCAATCTCCAGACGTCCCTTGGTGATATCTGCATTATACCTCAGGAAGAAGTTACCGTTTTCGTCTGTCAGATCGCCGCCCCCTTTGCTAAACTTCACATCTGCATTTCCGACAGGAATGTTTTGTTCATTTAGCACCTGTCCGGAAATATAGCGGCTCTTGGTCGGTTTATCCCAGTCGAGGAGAAAGTAGAGAAAAACGACAAAGAAACAGAATAACATGGTGTAGACAGTCCAAAGACCACCAGGAATACTGTATTGCGGGTATTTGCGGAAGGGCGATTCTGCAAACTGTACAGAATGGACGCCGAAAAAGCGGGAAATCGGTCTAAACACGGTTTTCAAGTATCGGACTCCGAGGTCAACAGAGGTTCCACATAGGTCAAACGACGATGGTACAACAGTTGGGAAGTTAGGAAACCGGGCCGCGAATGTCAAGCCCGGAGTCTGAAGAGTAATTGCGGTAAGTTATTGATATGGCTGAACGTCTGTATCTTTCCCTAGCGCTCGCGGATGTCAATACTGCCATTGGTGGTCTCCATGAGAACCAGCGGCCCACCGCCGTTCACATCGCCACGAATATTGCGCTTGTTGCGCTTGCCATATGTTTTCAGGGGGAAATCGGTTCTGACAGATCCGTTTGTTGTGCTGGCTCTCAATTCAAAACCCGACTCCGCAGGCAGATAGAGTTTAATTCCACCGTTCGTGGTAGTAAGCTCCAATTCCTTAACATCACCAAGGCGAACCATGTCTACTTCAATAGAGCCATTGGTGGTATGGCCTTCTACTTCGCCACCCACCTCCTCCGCCTTAATTCGCCCATTAGTGGAGCGCATTTCCAGTTCCCCGCTCACTTCACGGATGGTCACGGCGCCATTGGTAGATTCCAAGTCCAGATGCGTGTTATGTGGCACATACACCTTGTATTTAACGCTAAAATTGATATTGTTACCGGAGAGCCAGCTGAAAAACCCTCCGCTTCGACGCGGCGTTATAGTGCGCACTTCGATCCGGTCGCGGCTTTCTTCAATCTCCACTTGCAATTCCTCCATGAATCGCTCAGCCTTGCTGCGCTTTCCGGCCCGAACCTGCTTGATCGCTTCGATAAAGACCTCGTCCTTATCCCAACCTTCAACAATGATATGCCCGTTGATATTTTCGAGCATAAATTCACCGTTTGGCTGAAAGGCGATTTGCCGTTTGACGGTTTCCTGGATCGTATCAGCAGAAACGACAGTGGAGAGGCATAGTGAGGTAATGATGAACAGAAAAGCGGTCATCCATCGGTTCATAACTGTTCCCCTGTTTAATTGGCTTCCGGACATGACGGAAGCAAAATTGATTGATGTTGCTACACTCCCATCAGTGCAGCATCCATTAAAGCGGGACCGGTGAGGTGAGATAAAATCCGGACACCGCAGTCTCTCAAATATGCCCTCTATTCATTCAGGTAAAGCGTAATACCGTAGTTTTCACGGTCGTTCGGTGCAGCGGCGTTCCATTTTTCAGGTGAATGGGAGTCATCGGTTATGAAATGAAGCATGTATTCACCTCGGGACAGGCGCAAGCGCTTCTCGGCAACGCGATTTTTACGCGCTCCCCCACCCCAACGTGTCTCATCATACTGCATGATCCACACAACTTCCTTGGTCTCACTGTCTTCAATCCAGCCGTAGTCATACATCTCATCCCAGCCGCCTTCACCAATGGCATATACCCGGACCTGTTTGGTCTTATCCAGTTCAAAAGTCTTGCGAACATGCTCATCGTCGCGCACATCAACCAATTGGCAAAGCACTTGCTGGTCACGATCCGCCTGATCAAGTTCGACAACGCGCCGTCTTTGCTGGTCATTCGGTTCGACGAAAAGTGTAATTCCCCAGAGCGAGGGGTTTTTCGGAGCACTTACATTCCAGGCCTGGTATGAATGGCTATCATCACTGCGATAAGCCATCACATATAATCCTGGCTTGAGCGTGATCTTTGTGTCAACCAGCCGGTTTTTACCACCGCCGCCCGCAGGCAGGGTTTGATCGTACTTCATTTTCCAGACAGTTTGCCCGCTTCGCTGATCCTCAATCCAGCCATAATCAAACATGTCACCGTTGGTGCCTTCACCCATCGCAAGCACACGTAATTTGATAGCCTGCTTCACCTTAAAGTGCTTTTCATAGTACGCATCGTCGCCAACGCGAGTAATGGCCAATACCGGGTCTGAGTGTGTATCTGCTTCTTCATCTACCTTCTCAAACAATACCGGTTTGTTGTTGATGGCATAAAGAGAAATGCCCCACTTATGGGGATCTCCGGGCTGGGCAGTATTCCAGGAATTATAGGAATGTGAATCGTCGCTTTGATAGCAGAGCGTATACTTGCCGCGTTTTAATCGAACGATATCGCTTGCAATGCGATTTTTTCCGCCACCGCCGGCATGTTCCGTATCGTGATATTCCATCAACCAGACTTTTTTGCGAGTATCCGCATTCTCGATCCAGCCAAAGTCATACATGGTGCCATCGGTGCCTTCGCCCATTGCCTCTACTTGCACATCGATTGCCCGTTTGATACGGAAATCCTGGCGAATAAATTCGTCGTTGCCAACTTCCGTGAGCGCCAAAAAGGGTTTGCGGCGTTTGACCTCGACTTCCTTAATAGCGTCATTATTATCTTCCGGGTCACGCGGGAACAATGTAATACCCCAGCGCTCTGCATGCCTGGGCTTTGTTGCGTTCCAGTCGTTGTATGAATGCGAATCGTCACTGATAAAGCGGATCAGGTATTCGCCCTTTTTCAGACGCAAAACCGTTTCAGCAAAACGGTTCTTGCTGGCACCGCCGCCATTGTCCGTGTCTTCATAATTCATTTCCCAGACCCTGCGACCGCTGCTCAGATCTTCAATCCAGCCATAGTCGTGCATTTCCCCAAAGGATCCTTCGCCAAGCGCCTCAACGCGAATCCAAACAGGCTTGCTTACTTCTATCGCTTTGCGAATATTGGCGTGATTACCGACCCTGCTGATTTGCACGAGCGGCACCCGCTCCGGCGGCACATAGGGTTTAATGGCCTTCGGATCAAAAGATTCATCACGGCTATAAACAAAAATACCCCAGCCGTTGGGATCAAATGGCGGGTTTGCATTCCAACCGCGATTGGAGTGACTGTCATCGGTGTTGAAAAATACGGTATATCTGCCGGGGTCCAGGGATAGCTTCTTCCGCCAAACCCGATTCTTCAGAGCCCCGCCGGCATGCTGACTGTCGTCATCATGCATTTCCCAGATTTTGCGGCCGGTCGATTCGTCCGTGATTCCCCCGTAGTCAAATTCTCCATCGTCCAGTGCTTCCCCAACTGCATAAATCTGCACCTCAAGTGGCCTTGATAGTTGGAAACTCTCTTTCACATGCTCATCATCGCGCAAGCCATCCAGTGAAACAATGGCATCGCGGCGCCGTTCTTCCCGAAATTGTCGCACTTCCACAGCTGAATACACTTCATCCAGCCCCCGAATCTTAATGCGGCAGGCGTCGGCATAGAGATTTTCATCTTCTTCATCATCCTTCAGCATACGTCTGAGTATATCTTTCAGGCTGATAAATTCTCCGTGACGGGACTCAAATTTGGGGGGCATTTGGGCAGCCATATAAACTTCATAGCGGCCACCCTGCAGTTCGATTTCATCGTTGAAGCAGCGCATGAATTCCGGTCCGTCACAATCTTCGGTATTATCAACCGTAAGCTCCCAAACCGGACGGCGGGAGCTGGCATCAATAATCCAGGTGCGAATAAACATCGCACCTGGATCATCAAAACGGCTTCTAAAACGAACCTTGTGACTGGGAAAACCGGCTCCCCTGGCGCGAATTTTAATGGTCTTTCGCGAATCCAGGTAAAAGCCGGCATACTTGATATCGTTGAAAGCGACATCAGAGATTTCGAGCGTCACATTTTCCTGTGCCGCCACGAATCCTATCATCAGTAAAATTTGGACCAGCTTCCAGTGCAGCTTCATTCAATCCTCTGAATTAGAACGGATAGGCAATCCGAAACGTAATCACCTTATCATCAAATGAGCGATCCGTACGCTTTGCAAAATTAACGCGATAACGGCCGCTGGCATCGGACAGTGCTACTCCCAGATTGCTCTTCAGGTTCCGCCAGGTCAGCGGTTTAAAGCTGTCCACAATGCCTTGATCTCCCGATCCGCTCCATGCATTCCCTACATCACCAAACATAATAAAGTGTAAATCATCAATTCCCAACAAGTCACCAAAGATACGGGAATTAAGCTTATATTCAACATTTGCAAGAACCATCCTGTTTCCTGAAAATTCTTTATAACTAAAACCACGCAAGGTGCTAATTCCACCTATTTCAAAATTTTTCTGAAACGGTAGATCCCCATCCGAGGTTCCGGCAAGCAGGCGAAGCATCAAACCTTCATCGTACATCATTCGTTCATAAAGGCGAACCTCAGCCGTGTAGCGATTAAAGTCAAAGTCGCCGCCAAAGCCAGGTGCGGAATTTTCCGCCGTTACTTCAATCATCATTCCGCCATCCCGGTGCTCGTCGCTGTCACGACTATCTATCACAACGGAGGTGTGAATAGAACGCATTTCACCTTCATCTCCTCCCAGAGAGGGATTTTCGCGGAAATTATCGTTTCCGCCGAGAATTGACCAGTTTGTGTTAACGCCAAGACTGCGGTAGGTATCGTTGCGCCATGCCACGGTGGCCTTTAGATGCCGGGTAAGATTTTGAGATAAGTGAAAGCTATACCCTTCGCGCTCAAAATAGTCGTGGAAGTCTTCTTTAAGAATAAACGCCGCCAAACTATTTTCAGTGTGGCCAATTCGCCAGAGATCTTTGGTGTCGGTTAAATCGTGAATTTCTGCGCCGATTTCGGTGCGCCAGTTATGACGATCGAAGAGCCAGCGATCCAGGCCAACCTGATAGCGCACATCGCCGCTCTCAAAGCCGTAGCCGATAAACCCATAGCCATTCAGATGTCCGCGCGTATTGCGCATATATCGCGGAACAGCCAAGCTGAGAAAAACCCCTTCAACCCGGTTGTAGCGAACGCCAATGTTAGTACCGTCCACATCGACACGCCCAAAGTGCTCATCATCATAATCGTGGAAATGATCGCTGCGGTGACTGTGGTAGGTATAAGCATGGTGATATTCAGTGCGCACCAAACTTCGCCAGCGTTTTTCCAGCATTGTCCCATTCACTTCACCGCTATCCTGCAGGGTCACTGATCCACCGATGCTGGTAACGTCGCCATTGACTACGCCACCAGCATAGACGTCTACGTCCCCCCAAAGGACCAACAAATCGCCGTTAACAGTGCCACGCACCTCAAGATCGCCACGCATCACAACAATGTGGCCATCTACAATTGTTTCAGGTTCCACTTCAAAGGTGTCAAAGTAGCGGTGAATATTGGCATCATCTTTCCGTAGATAACGGGATTCGGCCTTCCGCCGCGCTTTGTTCATTTCGCGATCACTCTCCTGGGCCAGCAGGCTACCCACACCAGGAAAACCTATCAGGAGCACCAAAAAAGCGCTCATTCCCGGAATCAATTTTCGCATAAAGGACCTCCAATTCTATGGGTTCTTTGATAATCTGTTACCTACGTTTCTTCGAAAAGAAAAGTTACATGGATCCGGCAAATAATTCTTAAAGTCTCCAATTGCCAGCGACGACTCTAAGCCTAGCTTCAGGGATAAGCTTGAATTTTTAACAAGGAGGTATGATGGAGAAAGGGAGACTTTTTCTCAGGAGTATATTATTTCTGGTTTTGGCGGTATTGCCTCAATATGCCCAGATCGGATCTGCAGAAGCCGAAGAAGTCTACGGTGGCCGAATTCAATGGATTGATGCAGTCGCTATTGACAATAACACATCCAGAATTTTCATTTCAACTGAAAGCGCCAATTCACTGTTCTATGCGGATATCGATCATTCCGGCGCCGCACCGGTTTACGGTGATTTCCAGACGGTTGTTGATGCCGATACCAATGATGGTTTTGGCAAAGGCATTCAGCGGTTTAGCACCGCCAATAACGGCTGGGTATATCTGCTACATAACCGGCAGCTCTGGCGCGTGAATACCACAGCCGGATCACTGGCGCAAATCGAACAACACAGTGTTGTAGCTGTTCTGGCACACGATGATCACTTGTTTTATCTGCGCGAAGAAGCCGGCATGTACGACTTACATTTTGGCGATATCGATCCGTCAAGCGGAGAATACACGGAGGATGCCGACAGTCCGCAACAGGTGGCAAGCGCAACCGCCCCGCAGCCGCAGGGGTATGAGCTGGTTGTCAATCCGGACAACAACCAGGTTTATGTTTTCATTCCCGGCAATCCACCCGCCATCTATACCAGCTCTGATGACTTTACAAGCCTATCAGCAGGCACGTCATTTAGCAGTCTGGACGTGAGTGGACTCGGCAGCAGCTACGAGTATCGAGCATTCGACATTGGTCCGGACGGGCGGATATTTACCGGTACTGTCGGTGGCGCAGAACCGAATCACGGCAAGTTTATCGGCTATAGTGATGATGAGGGGTCAAGTTGGGATACCCTCAGCACCACCATTGGCGGCACCAGCGGCAGCAACATCAGCTGCGCAGGTCCGGACAGCGCCTACTATGTCTATTTCGGCACCGCCATGAGCAACAATCGCGGTGAAAGCGGCACCTGGACGGTCATCGCCAACAGCGGCTTCGAGACGCATCCCAATGACGGCCCGGTAGCTGTGGACCCCAATGCCACGGAAGTCATATTCATGAGCACCGACCAGGGCATTGGTTCCTCAAATGATCAGGGACATACCACCTATGAGATAAACGAAGGTGTTGAGGCAGTCCAGGTCAATGACTTCGACATGAACAACGATAAAACCATTGGCTGGACGGCGTCGAAATCCGGTATACGGCGAGTCAGCGGTTACCGTACGGACTCCGAAAGCTGGAGTATCTCCTTTCCGAATGGCGACGGCTCCCCCTACTTCTCGATTGCGATGGACACCACGGACAATACCGGCAACACGGCCTATGCAGGCAATGTCCGCGTCTACAAAACCAGCGATGGCGGCAGCAGTTGGACACGTATTTTCGACGCACAGGATCCGGCCCACGGCTTCGATTTCTGGAGCTACATTTCTGCCATTGCCATTCATCCTGAGAACAACCAGCTAATTTTGGTTGGTGTAAATTCGGCACGCACTTCCGGCGTCACCGGCGGCGTCTTTGTCAGCGACGACGGTGGCAGTAGTTGGGAACGCATTGACACGTCGCCTTACAATACTGAGGTGCGCGACTTCATGTTTCGCGTGAATGGCGATACCACAACGATCTGGATTGGCTGTGAGTATGTCAGCGACGGCACCACTTCTTCATATGGCGTGAAACGCCTGATTCACGATGATGCCAACGGCAGCCTCACCTTCGAGAATGATATGAGCGGAGAAACCGGCACAAACATCACCAATTTTGGGGCGCACAGCCTGGCACGTAATAGCAGCGACGTGGTCTTTGCCGCGGGACGTCGCGGGGCAACACTTGAACCTCGCGTTTACAAGCAAGAGCCGGGCGTCGATTACTGGGAACAGCTTCCCACGGCAAATCTGCCGGAAACCGGCGAAGTATCTGCATTAACGATTGGTATTGACGGTTCCGGCAACGAAGTGCCGTACATTGCAGTCGGCTCGGAGATTTACTATCTGGAAAACAGCACGACCTGGAGGCTGGCCTACACCTACCCAACCGGCATGGATATCAATGTCCTGTTCTGGGATGAATTGCTGGTTGGCACCGGCACCGGTCTCTATGCGCATAGCTTCAGCCTGACGAATATTGATGAGGAACCGGCCAGTCAAATTCCCGGTAACTATCGCCTCTATCAAAACTTCCCGAATCCATTTAACCCAGTAACAACTATCCAGTATGAAATTGGTGAAGCGGGACAGGTGCAGATTGAGATCTATTCTGTGAGTGGTGCACTGATTGGGCGACCGGTAAATCGTTTCCATGCGGCGGGTGCGTACTCATTTAATTGGGAGCCTGGCGTGTTGCCGAGCGGCGTCTACTTTTATCGGATGCGAGCAGTGGGTCAAAACGGTCAGACCGTGAGCATGGTGCGTAAGCTGGTTTTTATGCGCTAGGCGCCTTTCTTCTTGCGACTAATACTGAAGAAGTAATTGTTGAGGCCCGTGGCTGATTGTCCCCCCTCAATCTCCCCCCGGGGGGAGATTGAGGGGGACAGGCCACATTCAACATACTATTTCCAAAAAATACGCAAGCCTTCAGTGCAGTTCTTGCACATGTCAATATCATCCCGCTGCTTAACGACATATTCGCGAAACTGTTGGTATTTATTGCTCTGCCAAATCTCGTCGAATGATGTGTCCTGCATATTCCCCAGGGAAAACTCCGCATCTTTATCGAAGCAGCAGGGAATAACTTGCTGATCCCAGGTCATCGCTGATCCATGCCAGATCTTCTTGCAGTATCCGGAGTATGAGCCCTTCAAGCGATAGGTTCCGTTGTCATTAAAATAGCGGCGATAGCGCGGATTTTCCGGTAGCGTCGCTTCGGCGTTGTCGAAGTCGTAGATCTGCGGTGACTTGAATATGACCCGGTCTACACCAAGCTCCTTACCCAGCGCTTTGATGTCCTCCATTTCATGCTCATTATGGCGCATTACGATGAACTGCAAATCCGCACGAGGAAAGGCCTTCCCCAACTCTTTGCGGGCGTTCATAAAATTACGAATCCCCTGCACCACCCGATGGAAGCGCCCAGCTTGACGGTAGATGGTATAGGTCTCTTCAGTGGCGCCATCAACAGAGAGAATCAGGCGGCCCAAATTACTGGCAGCCAGATCATGCGCAAATTGTGGATTGGCAAGTCGCGTCCCGTTGGTGCTGATTGTGGTAAATATCTTCTTGCTGTAGGCGTAATCAATCATCCGCAGAATATCGGGATTCATGAATGACTCACCCTGGAAGAACAGCAGCAGCAACCAGGTATCGGCGGCAATCTCGTCAATGACCTTTTGATAGTCATCGAACTGCATATAACCTTGCGGCCGATTCAGGGTTTGCAATCCCACGGGACATTGGGGGCAGCGCAGATTGCAGGCGGAGGTAGGCTCGATAATAAAAGTATACGGTTTACCCCAGACAAAATATTTTCCGGTTAAACGAGACAGCGCATAGGATGAGAGAATAGCTGCCGTATTTCTTAATTTATGTGAATCGTAGAGTGGTCTCAAATAAGACAAATATTGACGCATGCGCGCTCCTTCATCGCGATTACAGCTCCAATTTAGCACTCGAACTTAATGAAAAAAAGGGAGATTGGAAAGCAAAGAAAGGGCATAAAAAAAGGGACACTTCCTTGAAAGTGTCCCTTTAAGAGGTGACGAGACCATATTAAAATAAATTTAAGGAGGGAGGTTTCTTAAAGGAGAGAGTCTCGTCACCTCCTGTAATAATATACGGCCGGAACGCTGGAAAATCAAGATTTTTTTCCAGTTAATTTTCAATATGGATTAACTTGATGGGGCGCAAAAACAGGTGGTTCTAGTTGACGAACCGTTTGGCAAGAGCAGGATAGATGAAGTGGATTTCAAGGACTTCCCAGTGGCCGGAGCGGCGCACAAGCGTTGCCTGGACAATGTCTCCCGAGCGAAGCTTTGAGAATACTGAAGAATTGAGCTTTACTCCCTCGAGCGTCTTCACAAAACGAGTGTCTTCGAGGTCCAGCGTCTTTTGCAGACGGCTGCGCAAACGCTTGACTTCGTAAAAGCCAGAGGCTTGCTCGATGTCCTCACGTCCACGAGTGAGCAGAATTTCAAAAAGATCGTATTCATTTAAATACGACCGAAGCGCCTTGATTACGCGGGGCACTTCTTGCTTGGTGCCATCAAAATATTTGATGAATGCTGCCTTGTAATCGACGTTGTAGGTCTGGTGAATCCAACTGACAAATCGGGCCAGGGAACGGTATACCCGGCGTGGATCGCGGCGTTCTTCCTGGCTCAGGCGCTGGACCAGCCAAACGGCCATAAACTCCAAAAAGTTCTCATCTGCGATCTCGTACATATTGTGCACACCGGCATGATCGGTCAAGTATTCCTGAAAGAGCAGCAGGTCCTCGGCAGAAATACCGGATTTGCGATCCTGACCGCTTTCGATAAAGCGCTGGACTACGCGGCTGATATCTTCGAAGGCCGGGCACCACTCATCCGCAGGTGAGTCTTCCGGTTTCCAAGCGTCCTCTTCTTCTTCCGACCAGTTGCCATCCTTCGGGGCCTTGTACTCTTCCTCAGCCTCCAGCAACTCTTCGAAATAGTCAATTGCAGATTCCCCGGGACGTTGCAGAAAAGACTGACCGTCGTTGCGAATGTAGTCTACAATGACTTCCTCAACAAAGTCCGCCATTTGCAGCAATTCCAAATCTTCTTCGGCGAACTCAAGATTCAGCTCTTCATAATAGAACTGAAGCAGGGTATCCAAAATGACATGCTCCATCAGGTCTACACGAAAGCTTTTCTCCTTAATCAGTTCGTCCGAAAGGAGCGCCCGAATACGCCGGGCGTCAGGACTGCGCAGTTCGTCTTCGCTACCGCTAAATCCAAGACCAGCCTTGAAGTCCGGAATTTGATCCGGATTCATATTGCCGTAGCGTTGTTCTTCCAGAAAATATTCAAAGCTATCCCCAATATTGAAGCAGAGGGTGCCAATATTCTCAAAGCTCAGGAACAACCCCGAGTCGATTTTTTCCTGGGTAAAAAAGCGGTTATCAAGCTGGTTGCCGAGGTGATTAATCAGCAAATAGATGAAGTAATCGAGGTGAGTCAGGTCGTAAATTTCTTTATCCCAACTCTCTACGAATTCGCGTGCAGAAATATATGTTTTTTGAAAATTCACAGCCACTTTCGCATCCCTCGTCTAAAGCAACTCTGCGAATTTAACAAGCCTCTTTTCTTGACGCAATAAAAAAATACCATCGATAGCGATAGAGGCAAAATTTCTTCAGGGAGGAATTACAGAATCGCTTATAGAGCGGTCTTAAAGGGTGGATTTCCGTCGGCGGAAGCAGCTGTTTCCGGGTTCTGATATTGCAAACGATAGAGCTTATAGTAGAAGCCTCTTTGTTTCAGAAGTTCCTGATGCTGGCCCTGCTCGCGGATAATACCTTTGTGCAATACCACAATCTGATCCATGTTCTGGATTGTCGATAAGCGATGAGCAACGACAAGAGCAGTACGATCTTTCAGCACCACCTCCAGAGCCTGTTGGATAAGGGCCTCGGATTCACTGTCAATATTTGCGGTTGCTTCATCAAGCAAAAGAATGGCTGGATCAATGACCAGCGCCCGCGCCAGGCTCAGCAGCTGTTTCTGTCCTGCGGAGAGATTGCTGCCGCGTTCTTTGACGATCGACTGGTAGCCATCCGGCATCTTCTCAATGAAGGCATGGGCATTCACCAGCTTCGCGGCCTCGTGCACAGCCTCTTCACTGATGTCGCTGCGGCCAAGGCGAATATTCTCCATGATCGTTCCGGAAAACAAGAAGACGTCCTGCAAAACAATCGCCATTGCGCTTCGCAAGCTTTGCAGGTCCCACTCACGAACGTCCTCACCATCTACCAGCACTCGCCCCTGCTGCACGTCGTACATGCGGCCGATTAAGCGAAGCACGGTTGTTTTTCCGGCGCCGGTATGTCCAACAAAGGCATAGCGCCGGCCGGCTTCAATGGTCAGATTGATGTCGCGCAAAACCGGCTCATCCTCCAGGTAGCCAAAGGTCACATTGTCGAATTCAATCCGGCCTTTCACCTCACTTGAGCGGTGCCCGTTTTGGGGTGACAGGATTTCAGGGTCTGTATCCAGCAGTTTAAAGATTCGCTCGGATGAAGCCAGGGCGGCTTGAAGGACATTATACTTTTCCGACAGATCGCTGATGGGGCGGAAGAACATTCGCGCGTATTGCAAGAAGGCCACCAGTACGCCAAGCGTCACGCCTTCAACCTGGATTAACCAGCCACCACGGAAAACGATGAGCGCCAGCGCCACGACGCTAATCAGTTCGACAACCGGATAAAAGACCGCATAATAGAAGATGGTTTTGATCCAGGCGGTAGTATGGCGCAGGTTGATATCGGTAAAGTTCTCGTAGTCCTGCTTTTCCCGGTTAAACAATTGTACTATTTGCATTCCGGAAATGCGCTCCTGCAGGTAGGAATTAATTTGCGCCAGGTAGAGGCGAATGTTGCCATACGCATCACGGACTTTTCGGCGAAAAATGAATGAAGCAATAAAAAGAAAAGGAATGACGGAAAAGGTCCACAGGGCCAGCTCCAGGTTGATAGAAACCATCATAATAACAATGCCGGCAATCAGGAAGATATCCCCGAAGATCATCACCAGTCCCTGGGTGAACATCTGATTCAGCGCTTCAACATCAGAGGTCACGCGAGTCATCAGACGCCCAACCGGATTGCGATCAAAATATTGCTGATGAAGGTGCTGCAAGTGCGCAAAAATACGATTGCGAATATCGTATATAATCTTTTGACCAATATATTGGGTCAGCAAGATCTGAACGTATTTGATAAGGAAATTTCCGGCCAGTACGGCGACATAGATTAAGACGATTGTCAGCAGACCATCATAGTCTGATGTAATGATGTGATCATCAATTGCCACCTTGGTCAGGTATGGTCCAAGGGTATCGAGAAAGGCAGCGATAATAATCATCAATACCGCAAGCAGCATCAGCGGCCAGTATACTTTGGCATATCCCAACAGACGGCTCAATAGCTGGCTGTCGTAGATCTTTCCGCTTACTGTATCGGTATCAATGCTGTGCGTTCTCTTTTTTTCCGCCATGCGGAGCGCCTTCTAGTAAGAAATCGTTTCGCCGATGTCCATAACTTTCACCTGAATCCCCTGGGCATGTGCTTTTTCAGCAAATTCTGCAGGTTCAACGTCGATCACGTCAAATGTCTTGTAGTGAATTGGAACAACCAGTTCCGGCTTCAGGAATTGGGCAGCCTTCACGGCATCATTAATACCCATTGTAAAATTATCGCCAATCGGCAGCAAAGAAACGTCGATCTGGTTCATTTCGCCGATGAGCTTCATATCCATAAACAGACCGGTATCACCGGCATGATGGAGTACTTTTTGATCCATGTTTATCAGCACACCGGCCGGTTGTCCGGCATAGACACCGTCGGGTGTTGAGGAAGAATGATGGGCAATTGTAAATTTAACGCGGCCGAAAGGGAAGGTATATGCGCCGCCAATACTCATTGGATGAAATTTGGTGCCCTTACCATTACAATAATGGGCCAGCTCGTTCGGAGCGATCACTGTGGCATCATTCTTCAGGGCGATCTCTACCGTATCGCCCAGGTGATCACCATGACCGTGAGTAAGTATGATGTAATCAACTTCGATATCATCCGGTTTGGCGGTAGCCAATGGATTACCAGTGAGGAAGGGATCAATAACAAGGCGGCCTTTGCTACCTTCAACCAGGAATCCGGAATGTCCCAGGAACGTCAATTTCGGCATTTCAACCTCGTGCGTTAGAACAGTGAGCGACCTTTATTTGGTCATGCAATAACATGGCGACCAGCAAAGAAACAAAAAAGGGAAATCTGGCAGGATTTCCCTTTTTATACAAAATCTGTTGTCACCTGATTAATCAGGGTAAACGCTAACCTTGGTGCGTCGTTTGTCTTTACGCTCAAACTTGACACGTCCGTCGATCAACGCGAACAGTGAATCATCACCGGCACGCTTGACGTTATTTCCGGGATGCCACTTGGTGCCACGCTGGCGAACGATGATGCTTCCGGCCGTAACGACCTGGCCACCAAACGCCTTCACGCCCAACATCTTGGGGTTACTATCGCGACCATTTCTAGAACTTCCGACACCTTTCTTATGAGCCATTATTGCCTCCGCTTACTTTTGCAGCAATTTTTTGATTTCAACTTTGCTAAAGTGCTGACGATGACCGTTCAATACACGGTATCCTTTGCGACGCTTCTTCTTAAACACCAACACTTTTTTGTCACGGCCATGATCTACAATTTTGGCCTTTATTTTGGCGCCTTCAACCAGCGGCTTGCCAACTTTCACTTCTTTACCGGTATCAATGAGCAGTACGCGGTCGAATTCTACCGAGGCACCAATCTTGTCCGACAGGTAGGGAACTTTCAAGGTCATATCTTTTTCGACACGAAACTGCTTGCCGCCGACTTCTACAATTGCATACATCAGACTTACTCCACCTTGGTTTCAATATTTGATTCAAGTCGATGAATGTATGCATGTACATCAGTCGAGTCAAGATGAAAATTAATTATAGAAACTCAAGACCCATCACCGAGACATCATCATCAATCGGGTCATCGCCGGTCCAAATACGGACAGTCTCCAGCAGTTTATCCAGGGAGGTATCGATGGGCAGTGCAGCCGTTGCCGCCACGCTATCGCCTATCTGCGGAATCCCAAACTGCCGAGCATCCGGGGAGCGCGCTTCGATGATGCCGTCGGAGAAGATAAAGATACGGTCCCCTTTCTCAAATGCGATTGTCTGTTCCTGGTAAGCAGGCTCGGGAATAAAACCCACCGGTAGACTGGGCGCTTGCAGGATCTGCACGGCCTCTCCTTTTGACAGGTAGATAAGACCAGGATGGCCGGCCGAGGCATACGTCAATTTGGAATTCTCCATGTCAATAACACCATAGAGAAGTGTAAAGAATTGTTCATTTTGGGCGTTTACCTGAAAACGGCGATTTAACTGGTTGGCGACTTCTGCCGGGGAATTGATATGATAATATGGTGCAGTATCGCGCTTTGCTTTCAGCAGCGAGGTGTCATCAATAATCGGTGATAACATCCGGCTCAGGGTTACCGAGAGCAATGATGCGGCAACACCATGACCGCTGACATCAAGGATGTAGAATCCAACCGTTTTTTCATCCAGCTCGAAAAAATTAAGGATATCGCCGGCCAGCTCATCACATGGCTGAAAACGCCAGGCAACATTCAGATCGGCGCGCGGAGACTTATTTGTGGGAAGGAGTGACTTTTGAATTTCGGCTGCCGTTGTCAGGTCTTTTTTCATGCGGATATTCGCCGTCAGTAAATCGATATTCCGCTTTTCAAGTTCCTGCTTCAATTTCACCAGGCGCTGACCAGCCCGTACGCGAACGCGAAGTTCATCCGGATCAAATGGTTTTGAAAGGAAATCGTCAGCACCGGCATCCATCCCGGCAACGATGTCCGGTTTGGCCGATTTGGACGTCAGCATAATCACGTAGATATAATCGCTGTTGGCATTTTTGCGAATTTCCCGAACCAGGCCGGGGCCGTCCAATTCAGGCATCACCCAGTCGGTAATGACGATAGGATAAAGTTCACTTTCCAGCAGCTTCATTGCCGCCAAACCATCATTGGCACAGGTCACCTCATTACCCCATTTTTCAAGGGTTCTTTGCAGCAAACGCTGCGTCGACTTATCATCTTCAACAATGAGGATTTTCACATTTAGCCCCTGGGATTCAACCCAGTGTCTTTTTCGAGAATATGCGGTTCGCCAACGTTAGGAATTGTGACAGGTGTAGACCCTCCGGAATTTGCAAATTCGCCAAACAGCTGCTATTCCCCAATAATATAAACAGCCAATGAAGGCGAGACCAGTCATTGCCTGTATATTACCAGATTTAATTGTGGAAAAGAAAGAGGATGGATTCCGGGTAAATTATTAAAAGATTTCACACGAAGCTCCGGGGTGATCAACCATCAGCGACATAGCGTTTCAGGATAGCCGTCACCCGTGTTTCCTGTACCGCATGGCTATGCAATGCGGGTCAACTGCAGAAAATGGTACCGGTCCAAATTATTCCACTGCACAATATTAGCCATCAGCATGTTCTTCAGCCAGTAACTGCAATGCCTGCTCGACCGCCTTCATTTCTTCGACAAGACTGGTGTAAGCGGCTTCGGTTTGGGAGAAATCTTCCTTGGAACCGAAAGCCTCCAGTTGAAAAGCAGCGTTGAAAGCCCGGGATGCGCAAAAATTACCAACAGACCCTTTCAGGGTATGGGCACCACGCTTCAACTTTTTGGCATCTTGCTCACGAATACCTGCTTCTATTTCAGACATGAGGGCCGGATAGTCTTCCAGAAATAATTCAATTAATTCCTGAAGCAACTCGACATCGTCATCGACACGAAGCATCAGTTCTTCGCGATCCAATACATCTTCAACAACCATTTTTCCTCCTTGACGGACTATTTAATAAAACAACATCTACGCCATCTGTGGCTCAGTTGTCAAAAATTGATGTGTTGTAGTAGTTTTGGAGTTACAGCTATTAAAAGAAATCTACAACACATATATCTGCGAATCAATATTTTCTTAACAAACGAACTTCAAAAATACATGCATCAAAGAATTTTCTGCCTCGATTTTTCATAACTTGAATATGTTCCCTGTTCACCAATATTCACGTTCTTGCGTAAATTCTTTATCAGATACATAATCCGGGCAATCATGCGCTGTGAAATATCGGTCTGCTTGGAGGCACCATTCTTCATAACGATCAATTCCAAAGAATTTGACAGAATCTGAATTGGCTGGGCAAACTCATGCACGATGCTTCGGGTTTCGGCAATAATGTTGCGCATTTCCTTTTCATTCGCCTCAACACGACCGGCAAAACGCTGCAGTTGCAGTTGCAATTCGAAGCGCTCAATTGCGTATCGAACAATTCTCGGCAACATCACTTTATGCAGTTCTTCTTTAAGAATGTAGTCCTGCGCGCCGATCTGTATGGCCCGCAATGCGACCGATTCATCTGCATTTCCGGTTAGGATAACAACCGGTGTGGTCGGCGCGTCGGCACTGATCTCCACAAATGCCGCCAGGCCTTCGCTGTCCGGCAGCGACAAATCCAGCATGATGAGACCGATATTTTCTTCCTTGACAATTTCGATGCCACGCGCAAGCGTTCCGGCAACATGGAGCTGAAACTGATCTTGTCCCTGGCGTCGAAATTGTTCGGAAACGACTTTTGCATCAAGCCGATTATCCTCGACAATCAATACGCTAATCTGACCGTCGTCAGTCATATTTGAATCCTTTCAGCCTGTTTTGCCATCCATGACATCCTTTATTAGCCGGGAGTCCAAAACTATCCCTTTCTGTCACTATCGGCAAATATCCAGCCTTTTCAAGCCTGACTTCAAAAAAATCGCTACGCTGCGATCTTATTTTCACCCTAGTTATTTATTTTTGCTCAGCATGAGAAATGACGCGCTGCAATTCTTCACTCAATTCCTCGACGCTATACGGCTTGGATACCATTCCGGCAAAACCGTAATTGGCATACTCCGACATGATCGTGCTGGTCGAGTAGCCGCTTGAAACAATAGCCTTGACAGAAGGATCGATATCTTTTAGCCCCTTCAAAATTTCTTCGCCACCGAGATCACCCGGAAGTGTCAGGTCCAGGAGTACAACATCAAAGGGCTTCGACTCAGCAGTGGCTTTTTCAAAAAGCTCGAAGGCATCATTTGAGTTCAGCGCTGTTTGAACTTCATAGCCCAGGAATTCCAGGAGATCATGCGCAGTTTCTACCAATATCAATTCGTCATCTATCACCAGTATCTTCTGGTGCCCGCTGATGATTTCTCCACCTTCTTTCACGTGAATCTCAACGGTTTTGTCCGACACCGGCAGATAGATGTCAAATTGAGTTCCTTCACCCACTTGCGAGCTCACCGTCATAATGCCGTCATGCTTGCGGATAATAGAATAGCAGATTGCCAGTCCCAGCCCATTTCCCGATTTCTTGGTGGTAAAATAAGGATCAAATATCTTTTCAATATTCTCCGCCGATATGCCTTTCCCGTTATCTTTTACCATGATGCGGATATATTCTCCAGGTGCAAGATTGGTTACGGTTTCTCCGAAGGCAATAAAGTTTGAGAGCGTCAGTTCCAGCCCGCCCCCATCGGGCATTGCCTGAACGGCGTTGATCACCAGGTTGTGAATTACTTGTCCAATTTGTCCGCGATCAACCTCTACGGCCTTCAGATCATCCGCGGCGGAAAATTCCATGCTCACCTTTGCGCCACTCAAAGCAAAACCGGCGCTTTCCTCAACAATTTCCTGGATCGTTGCAACCTCCTTCACAGGAGAGCCACCTTTTGAGAAGGTTAGTAACTGCTGTGTCAGTTCCCGGCTGCGCAAGAGTGCTTTTTCAGCCTGACCAAGATGTTTTCGCGCCCGCGGATCTGCATTCACAAGTAGCTTCACCAGGGAAATATTACCGAGAATGCCGGTCAGGAGGTTATTGTAGTCGTGCGCGATACCCCCTGCCAGTAAACCAACGGATTCGAGCTTATCCGCCTTGCGAAGATTTTCTCCGATCTGTCGACGATCGCTGACATCGCGAAAGACCAGTACGGTTCCGGCAAACTCGCCATCGCCATCGACTATGGCGGTGGCACTGCCGGCAATGAAACGGGTGGTTTCTCGTTTACCGACAATCAGCGTATCACGCGGCAGCAGCAGCGGAGCCGAAGCGCTGCGCGTATGATCCAGGATCATCTGGCAATTGCTGTGGTCTTCCCGGACCATCATCTGGAAGATATTATCAAGAGGTTCGCCAATTGCTTCATCCAGCGTAAATTCCGTGAATTGCTCGGCTACCCCATTCATATAGATGATGCGATCAGCCTTGTCGGTTCCGATTACTGCCTCAGCCATGTGATTGAGCATCAAGAAGGCCAGATCATGGCCGCTGTCATTCTCGACAGCAACAGGTGCGGATTCTCCCTGCTTTGAGGGTCCCCAACTAAAAACGTAGCGGACCTGATCACCGCCAAAGAGTGCCGTCCAGAGGATATCGTCGCGGCGGTCAGCCAATTCCCGTAGACGGGAAATCCGTGTCTCAGAGGGATGATTTTCCGTCAAATCAAATTGGGCATCCAACTGTTCTTCCGGTTGCTTGCCGAGCGCCCCGGCTGCTGCCGGATTCAGATAAAAGACGCTCCCGTCTTCATCCAGCATGATAGAAGGATTATCGCAAAAATCGATCATCTTGCGACAGGCTTGCCAAAAAGCGTGACTGCTGGCGACCGGCACCGGCTTTTGAGGCTCATTGAAGCGACTACCGTCAATCGCATAAGCAATTGCCCGAATCAGCTTTTCAGCATTGATGCGAGGTTTAAGCACATATTCTTTTGCTCCGGCAGCAATCGCCTTCAGCGCACTGTCTTCGTCCGAAACATTTGCAAGAACAATTTTCGGGATCTCCGGAAAGGCCTGATGGATGTTTTCAAACCCTTGCAGCCCTTGCCCGTTTGGTAAATCGAGATCGAGTAGCATGAGTGAAATGTTGTGATGAGCCAGTTGCTCCAGGGCACCTGCAACCGTGCTGGCATATGAAACCTTAAACTCAAAACGATCTGACTCTCGCAGGAGCTCCTTAATAGCCGTGGCCGATTCCGGATTTGCTTCAATAAGCAGAACTTCCAAGACAGTGCCTGTCATCAATTTCTCCTTGTAGCAATCTTACTGACAATTGTTATCGACAGGATATGAAGATATTGAAGATTGACGATTGAAAATTGAAAATTGAAGATTGAAGATTGAAGATTGAAGATTGAAGATCGGACAACAACAGATCTGCAAATATAGAAAGACTATAGCGTTGGCTGTGATAGCAGCAGTTACTACCTTTCGATTAAAGAAGCCATATAGCAGGTTCTTGCCTTGCCACTGCCATTGTCTTTTTCTCTGCCAATGCAGATTGCTATTGCCACCATTTTCAATCTTCAATCGTCAATCTTCCTTCTTTTCCATTTCCCTTGACATACATTGAAGCTCTACGTATTTTATACATAGAACTTCAATGCATAGGAGTAAATATGTTTCACATGGAGCGGGAGATACGGGCCTGGCGTCAGCAACTGGCGACAAGCCTGGCTTTTGACAGGGAAGATTTGGATGAATTGGAGTCACATCTACGAGACCTGATCGCCACAAAGCTGGATAACGACTCTGACCGCGAGGACGCGTTTCGCGATGCTGTGAAAGCTATTGGCGAACGGCACAAGATTGCCGGAGAATATCAAAAGGTCAATTTTGGGACGCTTTGGGCAAGACGCGCAGCGGTATTCATGGCGATACTCCTCTTTAGCATCGCATTATACAGGCAAGCACCTCAGGAAGTAAGTCTGACCGAAAAGGTCGACCCCAGGTACCTGGCCCCTACTTTCGATCCGCATCTATTTGAGTTTCGGAAGTCGCCGCGGAAATCGCTAAAATTACCCCCTGTCGACAAAGAACGAGCACGATTCTTCGATGTCTGGCTCAGCCATAATGACTATACGGTTTTAGTCTTACCCGGCATTGACAAGGATACGCTTTATGTCGATCAGAATAACGATTACGATTTAACCAATGACGAATCGCCATTTTACTTCAGCCGTGCAGACAATCAACTCACTCTGAATTTTCATGACGGCAGCAGGGACTCACTCTCAGTGCAGGTCAATCTTTATCGCCGCCCACAGGGTATCGCTCCTGACAAAATCGACCGGATGATAAATGAGGACGGAAGCCTGCATCCACAATTCAGAGCGTGGAAGAAAGTATATCCGGGATTTACCGGGGCAGCAAACACTTTCTACTTTGGCGAAAAGAAAATACTGAGCACCGGCTACTTCATGATGGGTTCAGACAGTGTTAAAATCGGGTTGTTCGATAGCAATCAAAATGGCCGCTTCGATGAGGCCGGTGTTGATTCAATTCGATTTAGCAGCGATTTGCTATGCGTGGATGTCAACCGTGACGGCGAATTGAATATGCATAGCCATTTTGAATTCTTTAACGTGGATGAAGTCTTTGAAATCGGCAGTAAGCGTTTTCGCCTGGCCGACATCCGTTCTGATGGCAGCAGCCTCAAAATAGAGCAGGTGGATAAAGCCCCGTCATTCACCTATTACCGGCAAATACATGCCCATTATTTCAATGAACTTCTACAGACCACGAAATTCGACGCACCTTTTTGGGAGCAATCGCTAAAAACGCTGGACGGGAGAACTTTATCCCCCGACATGCTTGGCGAGCAGCATACACTGGTTCTGTATCGTCAATCTGCGAAATATTTCTCCTGGGCTGATATTAACGGTGAAACCTTTGAGCTACAATGGATCCGTACGCACTTCCGTAAAAAGGACCTTCAAATCATCATGTTTAGTGCACCAGAATCCACTGAAGAAGGATTGGCACTGATAAATTCCGGGAAAATAAACTGGGATTTGGCGAGTTTCGACCAGCCGGTAGCAAAAGAGACGTTAAAGAAGATGGGCCTTGAAGAAAACAGCGCGGCTGCACTCATCATCACCCCGGAGAACGAGGTGATTCAGGTTAAATACGGGATCCTTAACAGATTCATCTTCACTGACAAGCTGGGATTGAAGATAGTGAATCTGTGAAATAGCCAACGAGACAACCTAACTGAAATTAGCGCGGTCTGCCGATACCAGGAATTCCTGTAAGCCGTCAAATGCCAGCGGCTTGCTGAAATGGTATCCCTGGATTTTATCGCAGCGCATCGCCTTCAGGAAACTCAGTTGCTTACGCGTTTCTACCCCCTCCGCAATAACACCGAGCTCCAGGTTGTGCGCCAGGAAAATGATGGCCGAAGTAATGGATTTGTCGTCTTTATCCTCCGGTATACCATCAATAAAACTACGATCAACCTTTAAAGTGTCAATTGGCAAACGCTTCAGGTAGCTAAGGGAGGAATAGCCGGTGCCAAAATCATCGATGCTGACACGAACGCCGATGTCTTTCAACAATTTCAAAGTCGAGATGGTATGCTCGACGTCATTCATGGCATTTGATTCGGTTACTTCCAATGCCAAATAGCGTGGATCGAGGCGACTGCTCTCGAGCGTTTCTAAAACCAGGCCATGCAGGGCTTTCTGGCGAAACTGGCGCATCGATAAATTCACCGCCACCCGAAGCGGGCTAAATCCGCGCTCCTGTAAGAGCTTATTTTGCCTGCAGGCAGTGCGCAGCACCCATTCTCCCAGGGGCTCGATCAGTCCGGTTTCTTCCGCCAGCGGAATAAATCGATCTGGAGAAATCAACCCCTTCGTTGGATGCTGCCAGCGCACAAGCGCCTCCAGGCTGGTCACCTGCGCATCCTTTACATCGAGCAAGGGTTGATAAAAGAGCACAAGTTCATCACGCGCTAATCCACGATGCAGGTTGTTCTCCAGTTCCAGGCGCTCTGCGGCATCAGAATCCATCGAAAAATTGTAGAGCTGATAAGTGTTTTTTCCGCGGCTTTTGGCGCGATACATGGCGACGTCTGCTTTTTTCACCAGCGTTTCGACATCGTTGCCATCTTCCGGATATAAGCTGATGCCAATGCTGGTAGTAACAAATAATTCGTTGTTCTCAACACGGATCGACGCATTCAGGGCCTGGAGAATTTTCTTCGCAACGTTGGCTGCATCCTGCTCGTGCTCTATTCGCCCGAGCAGCACGGTAAATTCATCACCCCCGAGGCGAGCAACTGTATCGCTCTCCCGCACGCATTCTTCAATTCGCTTGCCAACTTCGACCAGCAGCTTATCGCCGGTGCTGTGGCCAAGTGTATCATTGATTCGCTTAAAGCCATCGAGATCGAGGAAAAGTATGCCGGTAATGTAATTGTTGCGTCGCGCACGCATAATGGCCTGACCCAGGCGGTCCAGGAAAAGCTGGCGGCTGGGTAAGCCGGTCAAGGCATCATGATAGGCCAGGTATTTTTCAATTTGACGGGCTTTTTGTATTTGTTGAACCTGGTTATGACGCTCGATGGAATAGATGATCGAGCGGGTCAATTTTTCAAGATTAAACTCGCCAAAAACCAGGGTATCCTGCACACCGCTCTGCACAGCGGCAAGCGCTTCGGCCGGGTTGGATTTATGCTGAAGGAGTATAATCGGGAGCAAGGGATAGATTTTGCGAATCGCTTCAATTTCCTGTCCCGAATCGGCGCCACAAGCCTGACTTTCCAGGAGCAGCAAATCACTTTGCAATTCACGTCCATCCAAAGACGCTATAGCCCGGAAAACGACCTGAAACTGGTATCCATCGGTATCCTGAAGTAAGTTCCTGAATGTTGAGGCGTCCTGCTCCTCGCGCCCAATATATGCTATGCGGATTGTCTTCACCGGTCTGGCCTCCTTGCCTTCGTATATCTAAAGTCCATTTTGACGGTAATTCTGTATTATGCGTCGATCGGCATCGTCGCTAGCTGATGCAAGTCATCCAGGCTCTCACAACGCATGATTGCTTCCAATGATTCCAGTGGTGCCGGCCGACTCAAATAATAGCCCTGGACCTCATCGCAGCGAGCAAAGCGTAGGATCGCAACCTGCTCCTTGTTCTCAACGCCCTCTGCTACGACAGAGAGATTGAAGTGATGGGCAATGCTGGCGATGGCCGAAACAATGGCCATGCTGTCTTTATCTCCCGGGATGTCTTTCACAAATGAGCGATCTATTTTTAGGATGTTCACCGGAAGTCCCTTCAGCGCACTCAAAGAGGAATATCCACTGCCATAACTGCTTACGGCAATTTCCACACCTGCCGCAACCAGGGGACTCAACAAAGACAACGCTCTTTCGCTATCATGCATAATGACGTCTTCGTTGATTTCAACCCCAAAATTGCGTGGTGGAATTTGATATGCCTGACAAGTGCTAATCAGCTTACGAACAAACTTAAATTCGCTAAACTGGGCGGTTGACACCGGCAATCTCAGCCGGATATCGGCAGAAGTCATCTCTCGCAGACGCAGGTAATCACAACAGGCGGTATCAATCAACCACTCGGAAATGTCATCTATGACGCCGGCGTCCTCGGCAAGCGACATAAATTTATCGGGAGCGACCAATCCGGCACTTGGATGCTTCCATCGCAATTGCACCTCCAGGGCCATCACGGAATTTCGATTGAGGTTATATACCGGCTCATATAGCAGCAGCATCTCTCTATTTTCAAGCGCCATTTTAAGAAAATCGATTTGCTGCAGTCTTGTAAAGCTCTCGGCATTTTTCGTAAGACCAAAGTATTGAACGGAATTGGGACCCTCTCCCCTCACTCGATACATAGCCACATCGGCGTTTCTTAACAGCGTCTCCGGGTCACGCCCATCTCCCGGATAGAGGCTAATCCCGATGCACGCCGTGAGCTTTACTTCGATACCGTCAACATCAAAAGGCTCTGAAATAATGGCCTGAATTTTCCGGGCAACGAGTCCGGCATCCTGCTCCCGTTTCAACGCGTATAACAAGACAGCAAACTCGTCACGCTCGGTTCGCGCAAGTGTGTCGCTGTCACGCAAAAATTTCTTGAGACGACTGCTCACTTCCCGCAGGACCTTGTCCCCAACGCCATGTCCGTGCTGCTCATTAATACCGTGGAAATCGTCAAGGTCGATGAAGAGAACAGCCATGATACGGCCGGTATTATCAGCTTCGATCGTGGCGCGTTCAACACGGTCATAAAAAAGACGTCGGCTGGGAAGTCCGGTTAACACATCATGGAAAGCCAGATAGCGCTCCAGCTCTCGAACCTTATCAACTTCCTCCTTCAGCCGGTGGCGTCCAACCGCATTTTTGAGCGAGGCCATCAAGTACGAGCGATCAAAAGCACCCTTCTGCAGAAAGTCCTGCACACCGATGCCAAAAAGGGTATTGCGAATCGCATCATCATCCCCCTCGACGATGCATACGATTGGTGTGTATGGCGCTTGTTGCTGCACTTCAGATACGATGGTCGTGACGGCAGCATCACGCAAATCAAGCGTAATTAAGATGATATCAAACCGCTTGCGATTCATCAGGGAAATACTCTCAAGGAGATCCGCACCGCGAAACAGGACCACAGCCTCTGCTGATTCTTCGTTGAAAAAATGGCTAATCAGCTCGCTTTGCTCCAGGGACTGGTCGATCAGCAGCACATGAAGTGCTTCTTCTTTTCCGGTAGACTGATGTTGTGTTTTCGCTACTGTCATGATCACTCACACAATTAGGTTACGTCTTTCGTACGCGTCTTATGCACTGGGATTGCCATGATGAACAGGCTGTTCCGATTCTGTCTGATGCTGTTGCAACAATTCGCAGAGACGTTCAAACTCAAGCGGCTTGCTGAAATAGTATCCCTGGATTTGATCACAGTGCATCGATGTGAGAATTTCCAGCTGTTCAATGGTTTCAACGCCTTCAGCAATCACACCAAGATTCAGATTATGCGCCAGCCCAATCGTCGCCCCAACGATAAGCATATCGTCCTTATCCCCCGGGATCCCTCGGACAAATGCGCGATCAATCTTCAAAGTATCGATGGGAAGGCGCTTCAAGTAGCTGAGCGAGGAATATCCGGTTCCAAAATCATCGATAGCGATTTTGATGCCCCATTTCTGCATGGTTTTCAAGGTTTCTACGGTGTGATCGATGTCCTGCATAACATTCGACTCAGTAATTTCCAGCCCCAGCAATTCCGGTTTCAAGCCGGTTTGACCTAAAGCATCGCTAATTACGTTAGGCAGGTTTTTCTCGTAGAACTGCCGATAGGAGAGGTTGACGGAGATGCGTAAGGGATCAAATCCCATTTTCTCAAGCTGCACATTTTGCCGGCACGCCTGGCGAATCACCCAATTGCCAACGTCAACAATCAACCCGGTTTCTTCAGCAAGTGGAATAAACTTTGTCGGTGATACCAATCCGTATTTCGGATGCTCCCAGCGAATCAAGGCCTCAGCTGCCGTAATTCGCTGCTTGGCGACATCATATACCGGTTGATAATAGATGCGGAACTCATTGTTATCGATTGCGCTGCGCAAATGGTTTTCCAGCTCCAGGCGTTCGAAAGTGAGCGCATCGGTAGAGCGATTGAAAAACTGGAAGTTATTCTTGCCAGCGCTTTTCGCGCGATACATGGCAATATCGGCATTCTTGACCAGAGTTTCCGGCTCCTCACCATCCGGTGGATAGATACTGATGCCAATACTGGTAGTAATGAAATGCTCAGTCTGCCCAATCTTGATCGGGAGCTGCAGGTTCTGCAAGATCTTCTTTGCAATCAATCCGGCGTCCTGTGCGCGTAACATCTTATCAACAATGATTTTAAACTCATCGCCACCTTGACGCGCCACGGTGTCGCTTTCACCCACACAGTCGTTCAGTCTTTCCGCCACCCTGCGGAGCACTTTGTCTCCGATAGAATGCCCATTGACATCATTTATGCGCTTAAAGCCGTCAAGATCCAAGACCATGACTGCGATCATTTCACCGGTCCTGCGTGCATGAATGATGGCGCGATTCAATCGATCATAGAAAAGCTGGCGATTCGGCAAGCCTGTTAAAGCATCGTAGTATGACAGATAGTTCTCCAGCTTCCGGGCCTGGTATAATTCCAATTGCATCATCTGTCGTTCGATGCTATAGCGAATCGTGCGCTGCAGCAATTTGGCGTCCACATCGTTCCGCAACACGAAATCCTGAAAGCCGTTGTCCATCAGCTGCTGAATCAATTCGTCATTGTGATCTTCAATGATTGCGATGACCGGAAGCTTTTCGACCATCGTCTTCAGTGGCATGATGACCTCAAGACATTCCCGGACATCGTCGGCAACATTGATAAATACAACATCGATGGATTGCTCGTTGAGGATATGTGCGGCAGATGAAAGATTAGGCGCAAGATAGCAGCGACAATCGGCCCCGGTCAAATGTCCGATAAAACCATCAAAGTCGGCGTCCTCAACGGCGTTTCCCTTCAGAAGCATGACGCCGAAATCTTTTTGCTGCCAGGTGCTGATGCCCTGTTTTGAATCCATTACCAATACCCTTCGCCAGTACGGCCGATTTCACGAGCAAGCTCTAGCCCGCAGTTTATCGTTAATAGTCATCGTCCATTTTGGCAGGAGCATTATGAAATTGAAAATTGAAGATTGAAGATTGAAGATTGAAGACTGAAATTTGTAAAACGAATTGTCTTGCTACAATCAACTCGCCCATTATTGCCCAATTGATTCGGATTTTATGAGATTTTGAATCGATGCTCTACTCTACTTAAGAAATGGCTAGTCATCATTTTGGTTTGGAGCTCGCATATTCGAACGGCGGCAAGTAAGGAGTCCACCAAGGTCCTCCTTTGTCGGTAGTTATTTACACATTGCCCGCCAAGTCACATCTTAGTTTATATTCACTTGGAGGAAGTATCATGGATCCGACTACTATGATCGTTACTGCTATTGTTAATGGTATTGTGGGGGGATTTGCTCGAAGTATGACTCGGGATCTATACCAGAAAATAAAATCCCTGCTTATCAGCTACGATTCCAGTCTCAAACGCAGCATCGAAGCGGTGGAAGAAGATCCGGAATCGGCGGCTCGGCGAGCAGTTTTGGAAGAAGATTTAAGAAAAGTTGGCGCAGATAAGAATGAGGAAGTCTTAGCTTTAACGCACAAGCTATTGTCCGTATTAGAAACAGCTGGAGCCAATGGGCATGCTGATACCAATAACGGTTTTGCAAAATCAGATAGCTTGATAGAAGCTACTGAGCGCAATGCCGGCAACAGAGCCATTCATCGGGTAGTAGAAAAACATATACAATCTGTTATGGCGGCACGACACCACTATCCCCTTGGTAATCTTGATTTGCTGAGCGTAAATATTGTCACGATTTCTGCTCATAATCTACCTGATCAGGTGAAGGAAGACATCGGCCGACTTCAAGAGAAAATTCGGATTATTATCGAAGAAGTCGCCCAGCGTATAGAAGAACGGAAGTATAAGACAGCTAAAGAGGCAATTGAAAAAATGGGATTTGCCTATACGGATCGAATCAAAGCCATAGAGCTTGTGAAAGCGGATAAAAAAATCCAGGTATCTTATCAGACGTTGAAAACAACAATTGAGTATTTTTCAAATCTTAACCAAACAATTATTCAAAAATTAAGAAAGTCACCTTCAGTTGAACTCGAAACCAATCTAGTGCTTGGTAACGCTATTCTCATTTATGAAGTAACCGATTTCTTGATCAACTACATAGAGAATTTCGAAATTAATGGGCTTGATGACATCTTCCGGTTACACAAAGATACCAAATCGAAAGTTCAGGAACTTAGGCGGAAAGAATCCCAACTACGTGAGCAAGTCAAATCCGAGAAGGTCGAAGCGGCCATAAGAGAGCAGACATTAAAGGATATTGAGACTCGGGAGCGGTCTATTAAGACGCTCGAGAAGGAATGGGAAGAATACACCACTGAAATGGAATTGTTTAGAGGCGAGGTGGATGTCATTCATGCAAAATTACCATCTTTAGAGGCCATTCGCGAAAATGCAAAGCGACAGTTGGAACTGATTAGCGTCGTTGCGATTTTGCAGGTGATTAAGCAAAATATCAATGCAATTCAGGGAGCGATTCTTACGCTTGAAAAAATCAAACTCGTATCGCTAAATCCGACGCGAATAAGGAGATTACTTGGTGTTAAATAGATGCAAGACCATAACGGAAAGGAAGATTGCTTGTGCCAGCAGAGAACCCAGCAAAATATACTCAGTACTCTACTCATGACCTGGAAAAAATATTATCTAACACTTCAGATAAAGATGAGAGTCGTTTGATTTTGACGGAATTGGGTAAGCGGTATCAAGAACACTATTATGGACTTGTGGATCCATCAGGGAAATCAAATAGTGCCTCAACAACTGTTGTCGAAGACACAAAAGTCTCTGCACCGAAGATTGAAGTAGAGGAAGTTCGAGAAGAACAGCCAAGTGAGCCTAAGTATCAAGAAGATGCAACGTTTTCAGCACCGAAGTTCGAAGAGATATCAAGCAGCAGGCGACGGAACAAGATATCAATCGGAGAATCATTGAGAGAGGGCGTTGAAAATTGCGTCAATCTCATCATTGCGGCAATTTTGCCCCTCTGGCTCGTTCGAATATTTATTCATCCGATTCTAACAGTCTCTAAGTTGGTGCGACTAATAGCGGCGGTTTTAATGATTCCGTTTATCCTGATCATAAACGTGCTTCTATCCCCAATTAGTCTAATTGTTGGACTAGTTACCCTTGGAAAAGTGAACCTTTTCGAAAAATGGTTTCTTCTGCCAACGCGAAATCTGTATCAGTGGGCAGCGCCTAAGGGGTTTTGGAAAGACTAAGTATTCCAATTTGCAGATTTACAGATTTTCCGGTTTACAGTATGCCAGTTGAACCGCGTGCGCGGCAGAGCCGCGCACGAGCGCCGAACATTGCTCAACGAAAAACCGTCAACTAGAATCTTCTACGGGAGTTGAGCGGATGGTGCTGTTTTCAAATACTGTTCATACCAGCCAAGAACACGCTGCAAGAGGTCCAATTGGTGAGCCCGCTCACGATTGCCATGTCCTTCACGGGGATAGATTACCAGCTCAGTGGGCACATCCATATGCTTCAATCCGCGATACATTTCATAAGCCTGATTGACCGGCACACGACGATCTTCCTCACCGTGAAGTATCAGTGTCGGGGTCTTAGCGTTCTGGATATACTTCAGCGGTGAGCGATCCCAAACAAAATCCATATTGTCATGCATTTTCATGTCCCAGTGCACAACTGCATTTTCCAGGGGCGTATCGGTAAGTCCGCCTTTTGAAATTTGGTTGGCAATACCGACAAACATGACTGCCGCAGCAAAACGGTCACTGTGCTTTGTTGCACCCCAGGCAGCAGCGTAACCGCCATAAGAGCCACCGCCGATCGCAACTTTTGCCGGATCAACCATGCCTTCATCCACCAGGTAATCGACGCCGGCAAGAATATCATCAAATTCCTTGCCCATCGGATCGCGATGATTCAGCTTGGAAAAGGCCACACCCCTCCCGGTACTGGCGCGATAATTCGGAATCAGCACCATGATGCCACGCTGCGCAAGCAGCTGGATCGGGCGATTGTAGCCGGTATACCAGGTATTCAACCTTGCTGCCTCCGGACCGCCGTGCACCTGCACCTGCAAAGGGTAGCGCTTTCCGCTTTCATAACCGACCGGCTTGACCAGAACACCATAGATAGTCAGATCGTCCGGCCCCTTCCAGGCAATGGTTTCCTGCTTGCCAAGCGGCATATCATTCAGAATTGGATTGGAATTGGTGAGGCGTTTCATCTTGCCGGACTTCAAGCCTCCGGAAAAAACTTCAGCCGGATGCATCGGCGAACTCGCAGCGGTCGCAAATGTGCGCCCATCAGAGGCCAGCGAGATTGCCCCCGGAATAGCGGTCCCCGGCTTCAAAACCGGTTTCATTTTGCCTGAAGGCACTGCAACTTCATAGACCACTTTGCCGGTATTTTCAACAACATTCAGGATAATCTTCGATTTGTCTTTCCAGATAAATGATTCTGCAGTTCCCGGAAAGTCCACCATCAAATTCCGTGGGCTGCTACCGTCCCTTTTGAGGAGAAACAGACTGCCATTTGCCGGGTCATTGAAGGTCGTCGCGCCCAACCAGGCGGCATGGCTGCCGTCCGGCGAAATAAGCGCAAGATCCAGCTTGCCTTCGGTGTCATAGAGTTTTTTTGAATCGCCACCGCTTGCAGAGACAACGTAGTTATCGCTGAGCATATAGCTATCATCAACAAAGGGGCGCTCGGTTGCGCGATAGACAATCTCCTGCCCGCTGGGGCTCCAGGCAAATTCCAGGACATGCTCAACACCATTATTGACGACTTGGGCCTCCCCTCCCCCGAATGGCACGCGATGAATGCGATTAACCGAACTCCACGTATCGATGACCTTTTGATCAAAGCCCTGCTTACGCGCCATTTTCACCTCTTCCGGCGCTTCGTCGCGAAGAATGTAGGCAATTTCGCTGCCGTCCGGTGACAGGGCATAGGCACTGATATTGCGATCGGCATCGGTTACGGCGTAGGGTTCACCGCCATCGACCGGCATCGCATAAACCTGGGTATATTTACTCTGCAGTTTTCTCTTTGCCCGAAACAGAATCAGTTTGCCATCCGGTGTCCAGGAAATACTGCTGACCGAAGCTGGCTTACGAATATAAGGGCGACTGTCTCCGCGACGGATATCTGTTACCCATAATTCACTGTATGAACTACCCGGTTTTTCATCAGCATCTCGATGCACTGCCAGTGAATATGCGATATAATTGCCCTGTGGCTGAATCACCACCTGACGCGCCTGCCTGAGCGACATGACGTCTTCCGGATTGAGCATCTGAGCCCATCCGCTGGTCGTCAAGCAGCCGCAGAAAAGAATCAATGCCGTTGTCAGAACTGAGTAAAAACGCTGAAACATGCTTGCCCCCTTGCTTCTTTATCGGTATAAAAGAAATAGTGATGTGTTTTCCGAAATCAATATATCAGAATCGGTTATCAATACCAAGCCATGTGCAAACAGAGTAGAGATTGGAGACCAGGGATTCGAGATGGAATGTTTGAATGCTATCTGTCCTCCGTGGTAAATTTCCAGTCTCGAGCATCAAGCATCAAGCATCAAGTATCAAGTATCAAGTATCGAGTATCAATATCTCCACACAAAGCAAAGTGAATTTAATTAGTGATATGACAAAAGAAGAAGCACATTTAAGAGCCGGACTGGTGGCCTTGCGTGAAGCCCGCTATTTCGACGCCCATGAAGATTGGGAAATCCCCTGGAAGGACATGACCGGTGATATTCGCAGCTTTTGGCAAGCCATGATTCAACTGAGTGTCGGGGCATATCACTACCAGAAAAAGAATATGACCGGTTGCCGGAATCTCTGGCATAAGGCGCTCAAGCGCTGTCATGACATCACAGAAAGGGCCGTCGTTCGCGACCAATTCGCGGTTGATCAACTTCAGGATATTCTGGAAAGAACCCTGGCGGCCGTGGCAAGATCGGCTGATCCCCTACCCGGTATACTTTCCTTTGCGCGGCATACGGTCGATGACAGCTGGTTTCTTTTCCGCTAATACATTCTAAAATTCAGCAAGCCCGTCCTTGATCCTTCGGTCACAATTGAATGGTGTTCAACAGTGTATTTTTTCACAGCGTTATGTTCGGACGTGATGAGAGAGATTCTAATTTAGCTACACGGACGCAGATCATTGATACAACTGTCCACCACCTGGCAGGCTAATAGACTTTGTTTCCACAATACATTCGTTTTTGATTGCCGGCCAAAAAAGCACAAAAACATCTGGAAATCCTTACTCAGAGACTATACATTTAGGAAATAGTTACAAACTGAGATTGTTCGCTGCCGGATTTCTGGAAATTTACTGTGCTCAATCGTGTGGTTGGTAGTGAATATCGATGATCATCGGTATCCCCGCTGTTTTCATCGCCCCCGACTATTCCGAACCAGGACAGTTTGACCTTTGCGCCACTTGGTAGGTGGCAAGCGTTATTTGCAGGCGGCTGCAATTCCTTTTCTTTCGAACACAACGTGAATCCACGCATAAAGCCCAAAGTTTATAAACAGGGCCCAACACTGACTTTCTTACTATCTGTGGGATCATGAGTAGCGAACCAACAAAATCACGCCAAGCGATGAAAGAAGCCCGAAAAAGTTTATTCAACAACTGGTTGAGTCTGGCGCCGGTTGTCAATGAAGTTACGCATCGGGAAGACTGGTATGCCTTCTTTCAGCTCGTTGTAAAATCCTTAAAAGATTCGGACGAAACCAAGATTTATCAGTTCCTGGACTTTTACCTGCCGCAAATGTTCGATGCAGCGATTCCAAGAACCGAATTTGACAAGAGTCTCGCCAGCCTGCGCTCATTGCTCATTGAGCACATCGTTAACGATAGTAACATAAGTATGACCGGCCGGGACTTGCTGGTCAACAAAATCCTGGCAATTTTTGAAAGCCTGGAACGTTATATCCAGGAAAAATATTCTTTGCAAACGCGTCCCGATTCTGCCGTTAGCAGTGAACGGATTGAGGCCGGCCTTCAGCGACTGAACGTGATGGCGTTTTACTCAATCCAGGAGCGTTTTAATGACACTGTGTATCTAAGCCCGATTTTCATGCACAAGCTCGGACTTGAGACGGGAAATAACGCCGTCAAAATTAACTGGGAAGATCTTATTCACCCGGAAGACTTCCATCAGCTGAAACTGATTTTAAAATCGCTGATCCGCCGTCGCGAGCCACTGTATGAAATGAGCTATCGGATGATCACGCCGGATGAAACCTGGCAGCATGTCACCGAAATTGGACGCATTACCTATGACCAAAGCGGTCGCGCAGTTGCATTTAGCGGCGTACTCACCGAAGCAAGCACAGAATACAAACCTCATTTACACGGAGAAGAGCTCAAGCGGGTCTGCCGCTGGCTGCTCCACGATCCGGCAGATCTCACTATGGTGGTCAATCAGGATGGACAACTGCTGTTTGCCACGCCCTTACTCGACGATTGCCTGCCGCCAATGCCGCAAAACGGCATTGCACACGAAAGCCTGCTCAACGGAAACGGCAATGGCCATCCCGGCAGCACCCGGGCCTTTTTTGATCACTTTGACCCGGAAACCCGAATTATTGCCAGTAATTTTTGGGAATCCCTGGTAAAGGCGCGACAGCTTTCGCGTAAAATGCTGTTGAAATTGCGGAATCGAAAACGCAATCAAACCCAGATTTTCGAATTCGCCGCTTTTCCGATTCAAAAGCCATTTAATTTACCGGTCTACTTCCTTTGGGGAAAAGAAGTCCCGCGTCGCACTGCCGATCACGAATTTATGGATCGCTCAAAGACCTTGCACCAGGCCAATGGAGAGTTGGCCAGAACCAGCGATCTGGAACAATTTTATGCGCGACTGGCTGAAATGGCCATGCGCATTATTCCCAATGCCCAGGCAGCCTGCGTCCTTTTGAAGAGCATCGCCGGCTATCGCTACAAAACCGGCCTAGGTTACAACAATGCTGCCTTGAAGGATGCGCTTTTGCTGCGCACCATGGACATCAAACACATCGATAGCCTTCGTCAGTTTGAAACATCCAGCGAAGAAAGCCGCATCATCGCCTTTGAAGACCTTCGTGAAGAGCTCGGTGAGCATCTTCCGGATTCGCAACTGGACTTATTGATCGAGCATGGCCGTTTTGAAGAAACCTACCAGATGATCACCGCGCGCCTGCGCTATCAGGATGACATCCACGCAACCATTGCGGTGGTCAATTTTACGGCGGCGCAGTCGTTTAATGCGCTTGATCGCTCGTTGCTGCAGCTCTTTGCCCAGGGTGCCACACAAATTCTTGACACCCTGCTGTTTCGCCAACAGGTCAACGAAATGGAACTGAACCTGGAAGCGATGTTTGATCAATCGCCACTGGGAATCGCCGTTTTGCAAGACGGCATGATCGCCAGTCACAACACCCGCTTCCTGGAAATCATCGGCTACGGCGCAATCCCGCCTCAGCTAAGGCGCTTTAACGCCCTGGTCCATGGAGACGACTACCAGGCGCTGCTGCCGCAGTTAACGGAGCTTCAGCATAGTGGACAGAAATTTGAGCACGCGTTCCGAATCATGGGAGCCAATCAGCGCGAGATTCATTGCCAGGCAACCTTCCTGCCATCGCTTCATGACCGCCAACCGGCAATCATCATTCAGATAGCAGACCTTTCCCGCCTCGCTCGTCTGGAAGAGCAGTTGCTTCATGCCCAAAAGCTGGAAACCATAGGTGGCTTAACGCTGGGGATCGCACACGATTTCAATAACATTCTAGGGGCTATCTTACCCACAGCCCAGCTGATTGAGCAATTCCCGGATGCCGGTGAAACCGGCAAACGCGGGCGCATTATTTTTGACATGGCCCAGCGGGCAGATGCGATTACCAAACAGCTCATTTCCTATGCACGTGGTGGACAGGACAACGAAAAGCGGGTTAATGTCAATTACCTGATCGAAGAGACACGCGATATTCTCGCCAAAATTTGCGGTCCGAATATTCGCCTGGAGTATTTCCTGGCCAAAAAACTGCCATCCATTAAAGCAGATCCGAATCAGATTGTGCAGCTATTGCTAAACCTGATCAATAATGCCCGGGAAGCAATGCAGAACGGCGGCCACATTCAAATCGGCACGCGCATCAGCCGAATCACTCGCAATGGCGGCCCATACGACGCTTTTGATCCCGGTACCTACGTGCAGCTAACGGTCAAGGATACAGGCAAAGGGATTCCACAGGAAATCCGCGACAAAATTTACGAGCCTTTCTTTACGACCAAGAGCGTTGAAAAGAGTTCCGGACTCGGGCTGAGTATCGTTTCCGGTATCCTCAAAAAGCATGATGGCTACGTGCTTCTCCAAAGCCGCGAAAATAAGGGCAGCACATTCAAGATATTTTTGCCCGCCAGCGATCAGGCCCCGGACCCGGCTCAGCCTGTTGCCACCAACGGTGAGCTTAAGATCGGGCACGGCAAGATCCTTATCGTAGATGACGAATTTTACCTCCGTGAAGTACTGGGAAGCATGGTAAACCTGATGGGTTATAGCCATGAGGAAGTATCTTCCGGTGAAGAAGCGCTTGAGCTATTCAAAGTCAAAGGCGATACGTTTGATCTGGTCATTCTGGACTATGCAATGACCGGCATGAATGGTAAGGAAACCCTCAAGGAACTACGGAAATTGCAACCCAAGGTCAAGGTGATACTCTGCACCGGTTATGCCGAGCAGAACGATATAACCGAGTTGCTGGAAAGCAGTGACGTCGATTTACTTGCAAAGCCCTTCACAATTGAAACCTTAAGCGCCCGTCTGCATGCCGTTTCCGGCCAGGCCCCGCCTGTTGAAGTATTGAAGCATTAGAACCATGAGAAATTAAGACATCCCCCTGCGTCCCTCTTCGAAGGGGGATTCAGGGGGATGTCTGCAAAAAAGCCTGCTTCCGCATAACGAAAGCAGGCTTTTCTATAATTTGGACACTGACGCGACGTCGTCGTTAGAGATCGGCGCCCAGTGAAATATACCAGATTGGTTTTCCTGAACGATCGAGGTTATATGGCCAGGCAACGTCAATTCGCACCAGGAAGTAGAGCAAAAAGACCCGAGCGCCGACGCCGTAGCCACCGACAAGGTCCTTAAACACACGCTGTCCACTGGCATTGATTTCTGTTCCGCGCCAGGGCGCAACATTATACCATTCACTGCCTGCCCTGAACGTCGTTCCAAGATCTGCGAACATCGTCCCGCGAATATTAAAGAAACGCAGCGGCGGGAAGCCGAGTCCCAGGTATTGAATCAGCGGGAAGCGGAATTCCATATTGGCAAGTGCGAAGCGTGTGCCGTCGCGTTCGTAATAACGAGCGCCACGAAGCGGTGTCGCGAACTGAGAGAAAAACACATCGCCGATATCACTGGTGCGCAAACCGCCGTTGGTCTTATAATTTATCCAGTTATCGATGCCACCCAGGAAGAAGTTCTGGGGATCGTCTCCAAAACTAGCTCCACCTGAAAGGCGCATTGCAAATCCATAGTCCCTGTTGACCATCCAGTATTTTCGATAGTCAGCGGTAAGAGTTCGGAAGTCCCGGCTGTCATTGCCGTAGTCCGGACTGGCGGTGAGGCTCAACGCATAACGTTTGCCGTCCATAGGTCCGGTATAGCCCCAGAGCACCGAATCGTGCACGTAGGAAATTGACGGTAGCAGGGTGCTCACTTTCTGGTCATTCTGATCTGTGCCGCTTGTGAGATACTCGAGGACTATATTGTACCAGTTTAAGCTCAACTCCATCCGGCTGAACTTGCTGAATGGATAAGAGGTCAGGAAATTGAATCCGTAGTTCCTGAAACGCTGCCAGTTGAAACCAAGATTGTCTCGCAGGAACCAGGCCTGATGATACCCGCCGATACCATAACTCATGCGACGTTTCAAATAGTAATAGAGGATATTGAGGTCACTATTCTTCAAATCCGAGACGAGGTTGACGTTCAGGAAGATCTTATGATCCCCGAGCAAGTCGCTGAAGGCAAAGGTGGTATACCCTGAAAATCCAAAGAAGGTGTTATAGCCGGCCTGTCCGGTAACAATATCCGGGCTGAACTTCAGCTTGTATTTTCGGACTTTATAGTTACCGTCCTTATCCTGGTAGGACTCATTGGCCAGTTCAACCGGCTCAACCTCTTCTTCTACTTTCTCGAGACGCAGCGGGCTAAACACATATTTACTATAGTCTGCCGGGGATTCGCCGGCAATTTGCTGATCATCTGCATCAGCTTCTTCTTCGGAAGGTTCCCAGAGGCGCGCATACACAGGCAGGCCATCGCCGCCACGCATCTCTTCTACGTATTGGGTATTCTTCAACTCAACCTTTGGCAATTCCAGGGGATTGTTCATCACGAAGATGTCGAAGCCGCCTTTATAGAAGCTGCTGAAGGTCATCTTGTTGGCGTTGCGATCCCAATTGATCTGAAAAATACCGGAGATAATATTGGTAACCGGATATCCTTCGCTATCGCTCAGCGGATGAATGAAGAGGTTGGAGATACCATTTTGTGATGAGACGTACGCCAGGGTCTTGCCGTCGGGGGAGAAGATCGGATTGCCCTCTTCCCAGGGCGTATCCGTAACGCGCTCCAACTGCTTGGTATTGATATCGACAACGTAAACATCACGTGCTTCGTAGTCAAATTTCACCATTCTGAAGTCGGCCGGAATCTGATTTGGATACAAATAGTCTTTCCGGTCTGATACAAAGGCCAGCTTCTTGCCGTCCGGAGACCAGGATGGATGATCGTCCGTGAAGATGTCATTGGTGATTTGCATGACTTCTTCGGTCTTCAAATTCAAAACATAGACATCACTCTGGTTGCTCTTGTTTCCGATAAAGGCCACGTGATCACCGGTTGGTGACCAGGATGTCGTAAAGGCGCCATCCAATTCCAGCTCATATTTATCGATATCGTCGTTGCGAGTATCGACCACGTAAATTGCATCTTGTGCGCCGCTTTTGGCGGCCAAAACGATTTTCTTACCATCGGGACTAAAGCTCATGCCGGGACGCAGAAAATGCAGTTCTTCAAAGCTCTGGGAACGCTGACCTTTGACCAGAGTCTTGAGAATGCGCCCATCGACTGCCGACATCAGGTAAATGTTCTGACTACCGCGACGGTCGGAAATAAATGCAATTTTGTCACCATTTGGGGAAATGGCCGGGCTCACATTCAGGTAATTGGGCACGCGGGCATGGAATGTCAGCTGTTTACTAAGCTCAACAGGCTCTTTTCGATTCGCTACTTCCGGCCAGTACTGTTTCCGTAGATAGCGATGCCATTTTTCAGTAAATTCTTCGTAGCCAACGCCGACAGACGATCGCAGCACTTTTTCAAAAGTCACTTTACCGCGCATCTTGTGCAGCATCTCCCCGACTTTCTTTCGCCCGTAGGTTTGCGCAATATAGCGGAAAACCGATGCCCCGCCTTGATAGACAAGGAAATAGTTCAGGTTGCGGAGATCCGGCATATAGCCGTTCAGAATCGCATCGCGGACAATCATGTCAATCCGGGTCGTCCAGCCGGAAGACTGGAATTCGGCGAGCCCTTCAGAAAACCATAGCGGCGCTTGGGCAACTTCACCGACAATAAGCGATTGAACGCTACCGCCGTAGAGCATATCATTCATCACCGCATGCACCAGTTCGTGGTGAATTACATGGCGAAACTGCTCGTAAGATCCCTCAAATGGAACAACAACGCGATTCTTGTATAGCTCGGTCACACCGCCGATGCCTTCTTCCAGATAGGAGATGACAACGTTGGTTTGCTGCCAATCGTTGTGAGAATTATACACAATAAATACAATCCGCTCCTTGATGTCGAAACGCCAGTCGCGCTGCAGCTGCACGTATGCATCTTCTGCAACTTCGGCTGTAAATTCTGCAATCTCCTGGCCGCCTTCGTAGAAGTAGACATCAAAATGCTTGGATTGAATATAGTACCAGGTGAAGTTTCTATACTGAACCTTGTTCTTGCCAAACCCAAACATAGAAGGGCTTAGCAATACAGCGAACAGTATCAAAAGAGCACCCAATTGAATCTTTTTCATATATTAAGCTCCGGATCTGATCCTGGTTAACCATATCTATATTACAATAGTATTACTATCAAAAAGTTCATCGGTTCTGTGGTTTTTCGACGCGATTAAAGCAAATATAATATCAAATCTTGTGCCAATTGTGCATATCGGGCAACAGAAAGAAAATTTCAGCTATAAAACGCAATACTGTAAGAAGCATGGAAGCCGATCCACCTGATTTCACGACATCAGTACATAGGATCGACGTCGACTAACGGAATTTTAGCAAGTGCCGCGCGAAGTGACAGTAAGTTTCGTTACATCTGTCAAATTAACGGCAATGCGCTGAAATATCAACTAAACTTTTGCAAGCGGCCCGGAAATATACTAGATTTCGAACCAAACAAAATTGATCAATAACGCTTTTCTAGCGGAACTTAAGAAACATGGCCAAACACTACTTCTTCGGAATTTGCCTACTAATAGCATTGAGCTCGCAATCATGGGCCGGGGATTGGAAAACGGTTCCCTGGGATAGCGTGGTCGCGGAAATTAAGATCAGTGAAGCCATGAACATAAATGATTCTACCAGAACCCGGGTACTTTTAGATGTATTTGAACGCTTTGATGTTACCCAGGATGATTATCGCACATTTTACGAAGATTTATTCATCCAGACACCCGATTCGCAGAAAAAGTTTGTCGATAAGATCAAGCTGATTCTGGTTGACCTGCAAAAGAAGCGAGACTTCAAACGCCCGCCCCCCTATCAGAAGGCCCCGCCGGTTACAGGACAGAGCAATGTGAAAAAAGAGTAATATCCAAATTCCAGCAGGAAAAATTCCAAAGTTTGGGATTTTTCCTGTTGGAATTTGGAATTCACGCTCTTCCTGAGTGTTAGACGCACCTTTCCCGCCAAATATTTCATATTAAATGAAGAACTATAGCTGATCAATACCCATTATGGGTCAATTAAAGATTTATTTGAATTCGCCGATTATTACCCTGACGCTCCGGTGATGTGCAACATATTTAGAGCAACGGAACATCGTACCTTACTTTCAGTTTAAGAATTGTATCCAGGCAGGAAACCTAACTTACGTTATGATATGGAGGTCACTGTGTTATCCTCATCATGCTTTAAACCTTCCGATATCAACGCTGTTGGTAGCCGCCTTTTGTAAATTCGCATAAGACAAATTATTGAGTACCGACACCTTTCCGCTAGGGCCGGTCATCTATTTTACCTTTTGGGGTAAGGGATTCCCGAGCGCAAAATGGATGTTACCAGCTTAAAAACAAAATCGGTATAATAAATCAGGGAATGACGATGCTTCAGTGGTTTCGTAAACAGGAAATGGACCCTAAAGCGGCACAAAACAACGGCGACCTCCATATTGCCCTAACCAGAAAAGTGGTCGACTTTCTGGCAAGTCAAATTTCCAGCCCGAAAAAAGCCAGCTCGATTCTAGCTCAGGTAGCACGCTTTAAGGAATTGCCGCCGAATTACCAGGAGAAAGAACTTCCGTCGCTTTATCTGAAACTCGAGCACTATTTGATCGAGGAAGATCAGCCGTCTAAATTTACGCTGCCCCAGCTGCGCAAAATGATTAAATATCGCTATGAGCCGCTGATGGAGTTGCAGCATTTCAACCTCATCTTTGAATCTGACGGCCTGCAAGAGCTTCGCCTGAGCCAGCTATTATTCCAGCATATATTCATCAATGCCAGCACCATCCTCGGCGAAAATGATGAAGACGCATTCAATCACATGACAGAGTGGGTCTATCGTGTCCCGGCTGTTGGTGAAATGGATGCGCCCTTCAATTTAAATAGAGCCCAATTTCCGGAAGAAACCGGCGATTGGCTGCCGGTGCTCAGCCGTTTCTCTCACCGGCTCTTTGCACATCTCGCTGGGTTGACAAATGAACACGAAGCAACTTCGCTTTATGAGCAGAGTTTTAAGGAGCTGCAGGAAATATATCGCACGCTCGGCACCTTCGCCGCAGTTGTGCAAATGCTGCCGGATAAATTACTCGATGCCAACAAAATCGGCTTACTGACCGGTGACCAGGTCCGCACGGTATTCCTCAACAAAGTTGAAAACCTGAAAAAGGTCAATGAGCAGATCAGCGGCCAAAATGCCCAGCTTGAAGAAGCCCAGCAGGAACTACAAGAGGCCCAGGATACGGCACTGGAATCTGTAAAGCTCTTCCATTCCGTTCTGGATACCATCGGTGAAGGGATTGTCACAGCAGGCGCCGATGGGAACATCGTTATGGTCAATCAGCTGATCACCAATATGTTTGGCTATGGTGAAGACGAGTTAATCGGCAGCCCCATTGAGAAGCTGATGCCGGAAAAATACCGCCAGCAGCACCGCGCCGGCATGGAACGCTACCTGAATACACGCGAGTCGCGGGCGCTTGGTCAAAAGCTTTTGATGGAAGGTCAGAAGAAAGACCGCTCCGTTTTCCCGTTGGAAATCCGCATCAATGAAGCAATTATCGGCGAGAAGCATTTTTTCACTGCATCCATGCGCGATATTTCCAAGGGCGTCAAGCAGGAATCAGCACATAAGAAGACCGCCGATGAACTGCGGGTTTCCGAGCAGCGATATAAAAATCTGCTGGAGATGATGGATGACATCATCTTTACCCTCTCGCTTGACGGCACTTTCACCACAATCAACGAGGCATTTGCCAAAGCCACCGGTTGGACCTCGGAAGAATGGACGAACCGTCCTTTCACACAGCTCATTCATCCCGATTTTTCTATGGATGCACTCAAAGTCTTTCAGCAAGTGCTGCAAGGCGAGGCATCTGCCAAGGTAGAGTTAGGATTGCGCACCAAGGATGATGAAGTGATGTATGGGCGCTTCTCACTTATGCCGCAAGTCAAAAACGGCAAAATGGTCGGCGCATTGGGTATCGCTCGCGATATCACCCTGCAAAAACTTGCAGAGACATCACTGCAAAATCATGAAGGACAGCTAGACAAGCTTAAATCCTCCGCACAAGAGGAATCGATCCGCTATCGGAAGCTTCTGGAAACCTCGCCGGTTGGGGTTCTGGTTCATGTTGATGGCAAGGTCGCAGAAATCAATGCCCGCGCCATTCGTATGCTCGGCGGACAAAACAGTGAACAATTTGACGGTAAGCCCTTCCTGAGCTTTGTGCATGCAGATTTTCGTGCAACTCAAAAAGAGCGCGTTCTGCGCATGCTGAAGAACGGGGAAAATACCGGACCGTTTGAAGAAGTGATGTTGACGGTGAATGGATCGGATCTACCGGTAGAAGTCAGCTCCAGCGTCATCCAGTATAACGGCAAACGTGCCATTCAGATGGCATTCCGCAATCAGCAGGACGGCGCACCGGTTGACGAAGTTCAGCAACTGCTGAATCATCAATTCAATGAATTGGTTGACAGTTCGCTCCACGCCATCTTTGTGCTGGACGGGAATGGAAAAATCAGTCGCATTAATCGCCATGCCAGCGACCTGACCGGTATCGGCGCTACGGAAGTCAGCGGCGTGCGCTTCTCACAGCTCACCCCTAAGGCGGTGATGAAAGAAACCGAAGAGCAGCTTGCGCAACTGATCAGCGGCGAACTGCGCACCTTCTCTACTCGCCTGCTCCGCTCCGACAGCAGCGAATTCCCGATTGAGGTGTATTCAAGACAAATCACCAGCCTCAACGGCCCGACGAACTTGCTGATTGCCCGGGATATTTCCAGTGAGCAGGCCTATTCAGAATTAAATGGCGAGCTCACTGAACTGCAGAAGAACAAGTCGGAATACGTAGACGAGCTGGAACGCCTGCGTGCCCAGCTGGAACATGCACTGAAAGAACAGCGCAATACCGATGCTCGAATTACGGACTTGATTGCTGAAACGCAAATTGCAGAGCAGGCAATTGAAGAGACCACCGGTTTACTGGAAGAAGCAAACAACGATCTGGAAGAAGTGACCGGCGAAAACCGGGCGCTGAAGGGCGAATTGGAGCAATTGCGCGAACAAAGCGTCGAGTTGCAATCCCTGCGTCGCGAAGCAAACGATCTCAATAACCAGCTGATATCAGCAACTGAAAAGAACAAGGACCTCGAGTCTGTTTATCATCAGAACGAACAGCTGCGTCTTGAATTGGCTGGCCTGAAAGATGAACTGGCCGGTCTAAGGGTCGTGGAACAGACCAATGAAGATTTGCGCGAGCAGCTGAGCGAAGCCCGCGAAATCGGTCAGGACCGCAATGCGATTGCGCGTGAAAACGATTCGCTACAAAGCAGCCTGGAGACCTCGCAGCAAACCATCAGCGACCTTCGCGAGCAATTGAACACCGCCCGTGAAGTCGGCGAAGACCGCAATGAGGTTGCCCGTCAGAAGGAATCCCTGGAGCGTAATCTTCAGACCGTGAACCAGGAAAACGAGACGCTGAAAGAAGACCGGCGTGACCTGGCCCGAGCCAATCAGGAACTTCGCCAGGAACTGGAAGAAGCGAAAGAAGTTGGCAGCGACCGAAATGCAATTGCCCGCGAAAATGATCGTCTGAAGCGTGAACTGGAGGCAGCGCGTGAAGCCGCCCGCGATCGCGACTCCCTATCGAAGGCGCATCAGGAAATGAAACGTAACCTGAACAGTGCCCGCGCCGAAGCGGAATTTTCTCAAAAGCGCCGTCAGGAATTGCAAACGGAATTGGCAAAGCTTAAGGCGGAATTGCGCTCCACCCAGGAAGAAGTGACAGCGAGGGTTGCGCAAATCAATTCGACCAAAACCAATAGCAGCATTGAGGTGATGGCTGCCCAGAAAGAACTGGAAGAAGCGGAAGATCGCCTGCAAATTGCAGAAGAGAAGTTAATCAGATTCCATAGCCTGTATGAAAAGGCCCAGGAGGCATTGGATGCCATCATGCCGTTGGTGCCGATATGTTCCTCCTGTAAAAATATTCGCGATGATCAAGCCTTCTGGCAGAGCCTGGAAACATTTGTCCAGGATGAAGAAAGATCCGCAATGCTTAAAGGTGTATGCCCCGACTGTTCCAGCCGGGCGCACGTCGATGTGACTCACAAGTCAAACGGTAGCATTTAGACAGCGCAACTACCGACTGATCGCATTGCAAGTGAGCACAGAACCCGGGCAGTAATGCCGGGGTAGCGCAAGAAACCATGGTTAGTCTCCTCGCCCCCTGGAACCGGTCCAGGGGGCTTCCATTTTATGGCATTGTCAATTTCCCACGCCAGTTGATTGCATCACTGCTGCTTTCGGCTTATATTGGCGCAAGTGTCGAAACACAAGGTCTGTATGCTTAACGCCTTAAAAAACGCCCTTTGGCTTTTCCTCTGGCTGCAGTTTTGCTCCCTTCAGCTGCTTGCAAATGGCGATCAGTTGCCGGCCGAGCAAGTCGGCATGTTTCCCCGGGAAGATTCACTGGTTTTTGTGGAGGCGGTGGCGATTGATATCGATTTCGGCAGCAACATTTATATTGTAGATCGTGGCCGTCATCAGCTACTGAAATTTACCGACGACGGTGATTTCATACAGCAGGTTGGTGGATTTGGTTCGAACGCCGAACAATTCGATGCCCCCAACGACGTTTTTGCTCATACAACCCTTGACGTATTCATCGCGGACTATAACAATCGACGGGTTGTTCGCTACGACAAGAACCTGAATTTCCTTTCCAGCCTGTTTTCAAAATGGCCGGAACCATATGATTTTTCCGAAGTTATAAGCATAGCTGTCTCACCACAATATGATCTTTTCCTTTTGGAAGAAGGCAGCAAACACATCGTGAAGTTCAGCCGTTTTTCGGAACCGTCAGCTTCCTTCGGCGGCCTTTTCGAAACCTATGGCCAACTGCTGGAACCGGTCCAGTTGGCACTTGACGGCAACAAGCAGCTGTTTGTGAGCGACCCGGCGCAGAAAACGGTGGTTGTTTTTGACTACCTGGGAAATTATGTCACCTCGCTGGAACATCCGGACCTGCAAGCTCCGGGCGGCATGCATTGGGGAATGGATGAACAACTGTACGTGGTTGACAGCGAAACCTCGGTTATTTTTTTATTTGATAAGCACCTCAAGTTTAAGGGCCAGCTGCGATTGGCCGGGACAAACGGACCAATTGTCGACTTGACGGTATTCTTTGAGCGAAAAAGCCGCTCAAAAACAATTTTTGCCCTTTCGGAAAACGCCTGTGCCATTTATACCGTTGGGGCAAAATAGCAACGCTTGCTTCATCTTGATATCATTTAGATGGGTGTGTGATGATAAAGCTATTGATTGGGCTGCTGGCCGCTTTCTTACTGGCCGGTTGCGACGACAGTACTCAGCCGCTGGACAAGGATGGTGAGAATCAAATCGCTAATATTGAACCTCAGGAAATAACGCCTGTCGGCCACTTGCGTTTCGAGGGGAAGACGATTTCAGATGTCACCGGCTATGTTGATCCGCTATCCGGCATTCCCTACGCGGTGATAGGGCATTGGCCGATGGATGGACTATCCATTGTAGATGCCTCCGAGCCGGCGCGTCCAACGCTTGTGGCCTTTGTTGACAGTGTGCCCAGCTTTGACATGAAATACTATAATGGCCATATCTATACGGTCAACGGCGGTAATATCAACTTTGCCAAAGTCATCGATGTCTCAGACCCATTGAATCCGCAGATTGTCGGGCAATTTGGCAATGCGCACAACATCTTCATTGCAGAGAACGGTATGATGTTCAGCGAGTTTCGCGGCATACGAATGTACGATCTTAACAAGACGCCGGTTAACCCGATTCCCATCTGGAACGATGGCATTGAAGGGCATGATGCGGCGGTAGTTGGCAACCGGCTCTACGACTTTCATGGCGGACGGGGCGGCACCAGCATTTATGATGTTTCCGATGGCGAATTGCCGCAAAAACTGGCGACAATCGATCCGCCGCACATCATCTATCATCACAGCGGCTGGCCCACCAAGAATGGCGAATTTCTCTATATATGCGATGAGCTGGCGGCCGACTCCAGTGCCGATTTTACCGTTTGGAATATCAGCGATCTGGACAATCCGTATCAGGTTGCGGAATACAATGAACCAACTGCAAAAATACACAATTTGGTGATTATCGGAGACTACGCCTACGTATCATATTATACCGCCGGCTTCAGAATTTTTGACGTCTCGGTGCCAACTGTTCCGCGCTTACTGCACTATTACGACACATCGGAACTGTCCGGCCAGGGATTTGATGGCGCCTGGGGTTGTTATCCCTTTGCCCCGGATGGTCATATTTATATCAGCGACGAAATTAATGGTCTGTTTATTTTTCAGTTCGACGCCCAAGAATAATCTCTCCAGGAGTTTTATGCCCATTTTCTGATACGATGTTAGTCCAGATTGAACCAGGCTTTTAGTGAATCATTTCAAAACAGACCACATAATCACCACGCTGTGCATCATTGTCATGCTCAGCGGATGCTTCGTATCACTCCTGGGGCAAGAAGCCGCACAAGCGAGAGTGTTGCTCGATGTGCCGTCAGATACTGTATGGGTGCCACTCGATACAGTCAAGCAACAAATCCGGCTATCGCAGGAATTTATCATTCCCGGCAGCGAAAAATTGCACGTCGGCAGCTTCCGCTTACGCCCCACAATCCATTATCGATTCGACCATCGTGCCGGAACGATAGACATACTTCGCCAGTTTCAGACAAGCGACACGCTGCGAGTAATTTATCGACGCTACCCATTTCCTTTAATCAACGACTATTTCCATCGACGCCTGGAGCCAATGGCGGTATCGGACTCGCTGGACAGCGCCCGGACCGAAATCGTCCGCGAAGCCCGTCCGCGCTTTTTGCAGGACATCGACACTTACCAGGATCAACTGCAAAAAAGCGGGAGTATCCTGCGCGGCATCGAAATCGGCAATAATCAGTCGCTGGCGCTGAACTCCGGCTTGAACCTGCAGCTATCGGGGAAAATTTCGGATGACGTGACCATCCTGGCAGCGTTAACCGACGAAAGTACCCCGATTCAACCGGAAGGCAATACCCAAACCCTGCGTGAAGTCGACCAGGTATTCGTGAAAATCAACAGTCCTTATCTTGGCGGCACGATTGGCGACTTCAATCTTGTCTACGGCAACAGCCTCTTTGGCAATCTGCAGCGTAAATTGCAGGGGGTAACCATAGACAACACCGTCAAATCGACGCGGCAGCAGCTGACCTTCGGGACGTCTCGCGGTTTCTTCCATAGCAATCGTTTCCTGGCGCAGGAAGGGAATCAGGGTCCCTATCAGCTAACCGGACGCAACGGCGAACGGGAGATCATCGTCCTGGCTGGTACTGAACGGGTTTATGTTGATGGCAACCTGCAGGTACGCGGCGAGAATAACGATTACATCATTGATTACAGCGTCGCGCAGATCACCTTTACCAGCAAGCGCCTGATCACTTCCGAAAACCGCATTGAAGTAGACTTTGAATACACCAACGCATTCCAGCGCTATGGCCGCAATTTGCTGGGCGCATCGACCCGCAGCGAAAGCAAGAACGGGCGAATCCATTACGACATTCGTGCATTTCGGGAATGGGATGATACCAATAACTTGCTGGAAGATAACATTGCCCTTACCCCCCAGGAAGAGTCTGCTTTGGCCGCTGCCGGCGACGATGCCCGCCAGGCATCCGTCAGCAGTGCGGTACTCGATCCCGGCAACGGAAATTATGCACTGATTGATACGGTCATTTCCGGTGTAACATATCAGGCCTTTCAGTTTGTCGGTACCGGGCAAGGTGATTACCGCATTCGCTTCACCGGCGTCGGCGCCGGGCAGGGCGACTATCGTCGCGATCGCCTCGGAGTCTATTCATTTGTCGGCCCTGGACGCGGCAGCTATCTACCGATCCGACTGGTGCCATTGGCAGCTAATAAGCGCTTTATCGATATGGCTGTGGGCGTTAAAGTAACCGACAATTGGTCCATCGACAGCGAATTTGCGGTCAGCGATTTTGATCGCAACATCTTCTCATCCATTGATGATGGCGACAACCAGGGCAATGCCCTGCGCCTCTCTTCAACCCTGCGAGATACCGCCCTTACCGTCGCCGGACGACGCCTTGGCAACCTGCAAATGACGACCCGTTGGACCCGTCAGCAGAATGAATTTGATCCGCTCGACAGGCCGTTGGAACCGGAATATGCCTATAAATGGAATCTGGGTGAAAACGCACTGAACACCGAAGAGAATAGCTTTGAATGGGTGGCGAGCTATCTCCCCTTCCCCTATATCAAATTTGACGCCAATTTCGGCATTATTGACAAGGGTAGTGATATTGCTTCTCAGCGCCGCTCCGGGCAATTACAGCTCCAGCAGCGATTCTTGCCAAACATCCTGTATCGGGTTGAAGACGTGGCCAGCGAGAACCTCTTCGATGAAAGCCAGTGGCTGCGTCAGACCTTCAATATTTCCAGGCCGTTCGGACGCTTTCTTCCCGGACTGCGCATTCGCCGCGAAGATCGTAACGTCGAGACCTTGTCAAATCAGCGTGTCAGCGGCTTCATATTTGATGAGCAAGAGGCATCATTGAAAGTGGATAATCTGCTGAAAACGCGCTGGGAATTCAAGCTTATCAATCGCATTGACCGCCTGTACGATCCCTTTGAGGCGCGGCAAACCCGCGAATTGGCAGATACACGCACCTATGAGGCGCAAGCCGAATTAATGAGCCGTGGCGCTTTCCAGGGACGCTTATCGCTCTCTTTTCGTGACAAGGATTTTGATCCTTTCTTCGAGCAATTGCCAAACGACAGCATCCTCAGCTATCAACCGGATCCGCAATTCCAGGACACCAGTTGGCAGGACCGGCAGAGTCATATCGCCAACATGGAGCTTCAGTATCGCAATAAGGCCGGCACTATCAATTCCAGGCTCGATTACAGGATTGCCAGCGAATTACAGGGCATTCGCGAACGCGTCTTTTTACCGGTTGACGACAATCGAGGCAATTTTGTATTCGACTCAACCCTCAATGAGTATCTGCCAGACCCGCAAGGTGATTTTATTCTGATTCTCTTGCAAACCGGGGAATTTGAGAGCGTCACGCGAATGGAGGCCGGCTGGCAATTTCAATACCGGCCAACCATTTCCCGCCGCAAAGGCGCAAAGCAGCCAAGCTTCTGGAAGAATTTTTCGACCTTAAGCTATGTTCGCCTGGAAGAGCAAAGCCGTACAGACAACGTATTCGATTTATACCTGCTCAATCTCAGCGAATTTCACAATATCAACTCATCGCTGCGGGGCAGCTATATACTTAACCAGGATCTCTACTATAATGAAAGGAATCCCAATTGGGGCATTCTGGCGCGCAGCCGCTATCGCGACATTCTTTCCAATCAATTCCTGGATCCCAGCAATAACGAAACCCGTATTGTTTGGGAGCGCATTTTTCAAATGCGCCGGCGTCTTTTTGAGCGACGCTTAAATGTCACCGGAGAATATATCAACACACTGAATAAACGCTGGGTGGCCGCGGCTCCCACAAGAAATCGCAATATTCAGAGTCAGGCATTTATTGCCAAGCTGAATTATCGCCCCTCAATTCGCTGGCAAATCCAGCTGGATAGCGAACGGGGTCTGGAAAACGACCGCAACAGCGATAACCTGCTACGCGTCAACTATTGGGATTTGCGTCCGCGAATCAGCTATGCATTGCGCGGAAAATCACGAATCAGCGCCGATATGACCTGGCTAAACGTTCAGGAAGTTGACAATCCGTTTGACCGGGCCATTCCTTTCGAAATGGGCAAAGGAAAAAAGATCGGAAATTCCTGGCAATGGAACCTGCGGTTCGAGTATTTCATAAACACCAACGTAACCATCAACGCCAATTATAACGGCAGAAAGGACGCACAAGCCTTGCGCACGCTTCATCTCGGCAAGGCAGAGGTGCGCATGTTCTTTTAATGAAACGGCATCTGGATACATACCGGCGAATACCGGCATTTTCAGCGCTACAGGCAGCTTGCATCATCGCCTTATTTGCAGTGATTACACTCGCACCTGCGCAAGTGGCAGCACCTTCTCAGCTGCAATCCGTTGAGCTGCACTTCGGAAAGCCTTTCGATCAGCTGGCAAAGCAACTGCGGCAAAATTTCCAGGGACGCTCGCTGACCAAGACCACACAAAAGGATCTCCATAATGCAGCGCTTGAAGCCTTGAAGAACGAGGGATTTTATTTCCCGAGGGTCGATTCCATGCGTCTTGTAAGTCGCTCGGGCCAGCGCCAGCAACAGCTTGCCACTGTCCATATATACGGACAGCCCGGCAAGAAACTGCTGCTCGACAGCCTGGCGTTCAACGGCCTCGACTCGCTTGACGCTTCAATTGCGCAGGACATCCGCGAAACCGGTCTCCCCTATCTTGAGCAAACATATACGGCCGTACTCCTTAACGGCCTCTTCCGCAATATCATGTCAATTTTCGAGAACAATGGGTATCCCCTGGCGACATTGAATACCGGCGAATTTGACATCGCCGAAACGGAAACCTCCTGGCGGCTTAAACTTTCCGTTGACATTGCTCCCGGCGATTCGATATCGATCGCCTATCTCAGCTTTCCGCGGCAGCAAAACAATATTGGGCCTTATTTGCAGCGAATTTTGCGCTTTCAGCCCGGCGAAACGTTTGATCAGTCCCGTGTGTCACGCTACAGCCAGTTGCTGTCTCGACAAGAATTCCTGAAAACGGTCGAGAAACCGGTGCTGGCTCAGGATGCCAAAGGGCAATATTTTCTGAGTGTTCAATTTGAAGAAGCACCCTCAACCACCCTGGACGGTATTGTTGGCTATATTCCCCCATCCAGCAATCAGGTGGGCGCCGAAGGCTATTTCACCGGGCAACTGAATATCGGAGTGCGTAATCTCTTTGGAGGCGGACGCAAGCTGCAGATTTTCTGGCAAAAGCCGGATAGCACTTCCGACGAATTTCGACTGGCATATCGAGAACCGTTCATCTTCAAGCTGCCGATCCATACAGAAGTCAATATGAATCGCGTTGTCCGTGGCGTCACCTTTATTGAGTGGGAGTATGGCTTGAATTTCGACTTTCCACTCGGCGATGCCCTGACTGCTTTCCTGAACTTCAAGAATCGCTCGGTTTTCCCGGACTCGCTGGCCAGCCGCCAACTTCGCCTGCCGATCACCAGCAGCCTGGCAACGGAGTCGGGCCTTCACTGGGATCGCCGCGATAACATCAAAAATCCACGCAAGGGCCTGGAGCTGCGAACAGCATTCGAAATTGGCAGTCAAACCAATACTGGTCCGGACTATTTGCTGGAAGAGGACTCCCTGCGCAAGCGCGTCACCGTGCGGCGTGTCAGTGGTCATTTGGGGATCTTCTTGCCGACGTTTGAGCGACAGGTTATATCAAACGAGATGCGGCTGGAATTCCTGGAGTCAACCGGTGAGGCACTGCGCCTGTCGGATCAGTTCTTTTTTGGCGGGGCGACAACTGTCCGCGGTTTTCGCGAAGCGCAATTCTCCGCAAAACGCGCTTTCTGGGTAAACAGCGAATACCGCTTCATTCTTGGCCCGGAATCACGCCTCTTCCTGTTCACGGACAACGCCTACTACACCCGAAATGTACCTGACGTCAAGGAAGAGTGGCTCAATAGCTATGGTATGGGAGTTCGCTTTCCGGTACCGCTTGGGATCGTCCAGGTTGATTTTGGCCTGGAACGCGGCACACCCTTCCGGGAAGGGAAACTGCACTTCAGGTTGTTAAATGAATTTTAGAATTGGGGAATCCCCCTCTATCTCCCCCCGGACGTTGGCCTTAAAAAATTTACCACGAATAGACACGAATTTTCACGAATATGCGAACTGATATTTACTTCCTTTACTTTTCTTTAACCATTCGTGTTTCTTCTTGAACATTCGCGTTACTCTTTTCCCTCGCTGCAAACCCATTGCACCCCAAGAGGGGATTTAGGGGTGGGTTAAGCTTTACTGCACAAATCGGCTCGCCGGGAAGCGGCCTACAAATCCATCAAAGCTGATAAACTGGATATATTGATTACCTCGGGCTGCAAAATACTTCTTCCAGAACGCTTCAATTTGCCGCTGTTCAACATCGCTGAACATGCCACCAGGATATACCATTGAAATCCGCACATTGCTGAATTGGCGGCGTTCGTCGCGAGTAGGCGGTGGCGGCGTATCAAGCACCGGCTCATGCTTTAAATCGCCGACGACTATCAAGCTGCGCTCACGGGCTAGATTCGGGTCCATTGCATCGTTAATCCGCCGGCCTATTTCAGAAATTGTTCCCAGGTAGTCGCTATAGCGGTTGGACGGCGAGGCCAGAAGCTCCAGGCGGTCTTTCCACTGGCGGCGCTCCGCATCAAAATTGCGATGGGCTTCTGTCAGCAAGCTGCGCATTTCGTCGGGCATTTCCTGATCATCTATGCCGGCAAGATTCACCGGCACCTTTGGCAGTCGCCTGCTGCTGCCGAATACTCGATCATTGCTTTCCGTAAAATTGTCGCCGATACGATAGCAAAACGCGCGATCACCGGCACCGAGCACATCTAGGATTTCTTCCCGGATAATTCCTTTTGCTTCGCGACGTTGGTTGTGCTGCATGGAAAGCGTCTGGTCTGCAACGATATAAACATCTCTCAAATATACGGATTCGCCTGGCACAAACTCGGTTTCAGCAAGTTTGGCAAATACAGTGAAGACAGCGCCAATGCCAATGGCCGCTGCCACCATGACTCCGCCAAGAATCAGCAGAGTTTTTGCTGTTGAACTCATTCAATTTCTCTCTGTTACGCATTTACATTTCGCTCGTCAATGCCGCTACGCCGATAATGGTTCCACACCTCGCGTCCAAGCAAGGGCAGAAACTGCAAGTCGCGAATCAGGTAGCGGCGCCAGAGCCGCCGCGGCTCATGCAACAAACGCCATAGCCACTCCATGCCTAAATCCTGCCATCCTGACGGGGCCCGTTTTCTCAGGCCGGTGATGTATTCGAAAGCTGAACCGATGCAAAGAATCGGTCCGGTCTGAAGCCGGTCATACCAGCTGTCGGACCAAAATTCCTGTTTCGGTGAACCGACGGCGACAAATAAAAGGTCCGCCTGACTGGCATTTATTTCATCTACAATCCTGGCGGATAAATCCTGATCCTTCTCAAAACCAAACGGCGGCGCCAGTATGCCGGCAATTTCCAGGTTCGGAAAGCATTGAAGCAGCCGGTTTGCCAAATCATCTTCCTCTCCGGGCTGTCCACCCAGAAGAAAAATACGCGCCTTTTGCCGCTCGGCTTCCTGGCACAAATTGAAGGTCAAATTGCAACCGCTCACGCGCTCGCATAGTGCCTGTTCTTTGGAAAAGAGCAGTTTACTCAACCAAACCAGCGGCATGCCATCTACCAGGACAAATTCCGCTTTTCTATAAATCTGTTTCATTCTTGTGGACTCACTTATCGTAATAATATGATCCACATTTGGTGTGACCACCAATGCCTTGTGCCGTTCTGCAGCCGCTTGCATCAGGTCCCTTGTTGCCGTCTCCAAATTCACGTTGTCGATATATACATCAAACAACCTCACCTTTTCCTTGCGAACTCCGTTCATTTCCAACTCCAGGCTTAAAATAATTCATCCATCCATTGTGTATATGTGTATTAACTTTCCTTATCAACTGACTTCCAAGGCGGGTAAGGTATACAAAAAGTCGATATGGCCATTTCACTTCCAGAATGTCCCTCTGGATTTGCCAGTCTTCCTTCAGGCGTTTCAGCAGATGCTGTTCATGATAGCCGCCAAGCTGGAACAGGCAAATCGGTGCATCCAGGGTGATAGCTCTGAACGCCTCTCGTTTTGACAAGCGGCAAAGCAATGCATAATCAGCACATATAGGGAAGCGCTCGTCATAGCGTTCGCTGCCCAAGGACCTGCGCTTAAAAGCCATTGCCTGATGCATCGTCAATCCGCTAAGCCAGATGTCCCTAAATGCCCGCGGCTTTTTGTAGAATGAGAAGTGTTCCATATGATTCATCGAACCGCCGTAGATAAGATCCGGATACCCTCCCTCAATAATGGCATCCGCAACTAACTGCAGGCGATCCTTCCCGTAAAAACAATCCCCGCTATTCATATATATTAAGTATTCCCCCGAAGCCTGATCGCTTCCCTTGTTCATTGCATCATAGATGCCGCGATCCGGCTCGGAGACCCAGTTCATTCGCTCAAAGCTTCTTGATGTCAGCCACTCAACGGTACCATCTGTTGAGGCCCCATCGACCACAATCCATTCCCAATTCTTATTTGTTTGGGCCTGCAGATTTTCTGAAGTTTCTTTCAACCCGGCCAGATTATCTTTGCAAACCGTAATGATAGAAAAAAAGTGTGTCATACCCCATCCCCATTATAACCCGCTTATTGGGTTTCGCTGTGGACAATTCCCGCCGGCTCCGTTTCCTTGTAGCGGCCCGGCATCGCATCAAACAGCACGAACATCACGTGAAAAAATCGCGCAAGGATAACCGGCGGTCCCAAAATCAACAGATGCACAATCAGCCATCCAAAAAAGTCTTTACCAAGGCGGGTAACCCAATAGAAACCAAGTGTCTCGATACCGGCAATAAAAAATGCCGCTGCGCCCATCGCCGCCGGGATACGAATATTGCCGGCTTCTACCTGATCCATATAGAGTTCCAGGTACAACAAGGCCTGCACTCCCCATAAGGAAAGTGTCACCAGCAAAATGGTAATTGGCAGCGCATAGTTCAGGAAGTAATCAAACAGGCGATTTAGGACATTCCCCTGTCGATCGCTAATGTATTCAATACTAAGGTGAGCGATGACTCCTGCCAAGCCAATAAAGATTATTAGAAGCAAGGCAAGGCTCTCACTTTTTCTTGGCGGCAGATTAAGCACTCGCTCCAGGGTATGTGTATAAATCGGGAAGTAGCTGTAAATGCCATAGATGCCGAGCAGCAGGATAATCAGCGCAAATGCCGACGGCACCACCGCCGGTTTAGGCATCTCGCTGAACTGATCGGACATGTAATCATACATGCGTTGAAACATTTGGCTTAATTCCGCCATCACCCCGGAAATAATCCCAAAATAGTATTCGAGGGCAAGTAGCAGAAGCAGGAGTAAGATTGCTGCATAAAACACGGGTGGTCCTCCCAAGGTAGCCAGTTTGATGGCCGGCGCCTGTTCAATAGAAGAATTACTTATTTGTTCTACAGGTGATGTCGCGACTGAATACCACTGCAACTCTTCGCTGTTCAGCGCCTCAACAGGCAGGCTTCCGCGTGTGGCAACCGCCACAACATCATAACCGGTATTCAGACGTTCCGTCTCGTTGTTTTTTACCAAAATTTCAAACTGTGCGGCCGGGATCATCCATTCATCATCATTAACAAAAGCCGGCCCGGAAAACTGCCAGTTCTCCGATTGGTGATTGCGCGTGGCCACCCAGATTGCAGTGCCGGGCGGTAGCCAGGAGGCCTCACCACGAACGCCAAGCAAGCGCTCCACACCAATGGCATTGTAGTCCTCTTCCAGTTCCTCGTTGGCAATTTCCAGGATTTGCAAGTCAACCTGGTCTCGATTGGCAGCCGGCAATTGTCGCTCTTCGATAACCAGACCTTCCGACAAACCCAGGGTTCGGCGACGCCATATATCGTAGTTGATTAACCCCTGTTTGAAGGTTGCGGTTGAGACAATCGCCATCATGCGAAACTTGCGAATATTGATCGCTTCAAGATGGCGGCTGTGCACCAGAGGCAATCGCCATTGATCGCCGGTAACAATCGCCTTGCCGTGCACTTCCCAGAGCGAGGTGCCGATCGGATTCAGGAGCACCCATACCGATGCCCCTTGCGGGAGCTTTTCGACATGACCACCCACCTGGATCACTTCCTGCAGGCTATCCACCGAAAATGGCTGATCAATATAAACGGTTTGCGTATCAATGAATGTCTGGACGTATTTCAGCTCGATTTCCGGATACGGTAGGTTGATGCTTTCGCTATGTGGTTTTGCAGACACCTCAATCGGTTCGCTGGCCGCCAGCTTTTGCTGCCACCACTGATCATAATTCAGATACTCCTCGCGGAATTTCTCGCGGGTTAAAATCGCCGAGACCTTAAACCGGGCCCATTGCGGCTCTCCCGGATCGCCAAGACTTACGTGGCGAATCTCCCATTTCACGCCGTTGACAATCGCCGGACCAAATACGCGCCAGCGATCAGCCACCGAGGAGCGCACCAACCCATAGACGTAGGCATTCCCATTCTCAAAATCCTCCGCCACCACTTCCTCGTTCAAGGCGATTGTCCCGGAAATGCCGGCGGCATTGGGGACCACCATAGCTTCCGTGGCCGAGGTCGTTTGATGGCCAATCGTTGATAACCAAATTTGCGGATCTTCTACTGAGATGGTCTGCTGGTAAGGCTGAATAAGGCGTTTCTTGACAGTCACATACACCGGATCCGATACCGCCGCGGTTTGCCCTTGCCACTCATCACCACTCAACACTCGCTTGGTAACCGGTTGCGGCATGATCGCCGCACGCAGGGTGAATCGCTGGCCCTGATGCACACCTTCACCAAAACGAACGTTGTGAATGGTCCAGGTGCCGCTCCCTTCGCGCACGGCGGGCCCGTATGCCCACCATTCCTGCCCTTCACGATCGTGGACAAAAACATAGACATTCAGACTAACGTCCGGCAATCCCCAAATCTCAACCCGCACGTCTTCTCCGGCAGACTCATCGAATGATTCGAAGGTCAGGTAATTTCGATCCACCTTTTCGGTTTCCGGGTCAAGGTACTCACGGGCCACCCAGCGGATGGAGATGGAAATATGCTCCATATCGAGTGGCGAAATGAGTGTGGCCGGTGCCGGCGCATCATCAAGATTTGCCGGCGGCAGAATGTCCTGGCTCATTGCCGACGTCATAAGCATCAACACCCAAAACCAACAGAGCAGACTGCCTGCCCCTTTTCTTGCCAAGTTGCTCATTAATCTTTTCTCCTCATGGTGAGATTAATCCACCAGCTTTATCAACACGCGGTCTGAAGAGGCAATAATATTTCCCTGCTCCTCAATACTCATTTCCGTTACCCGTCCCTTCGAGACCACGGCCAGCAAAAACAGTTCATCACCGGTATCCCCCAACGCCACCGGCGGCATGGCCCAACGATGCTTGCTGGTTAGATTCGCCTGTCCCAGCAACTGCCAGGGAGAATCGCTATCTTCTTCCATCGCCAGCAGCCAGATCTTATCATCTGCTTCTAATGCCCGCCCGGCAACAGCGCCGCGAATTTCGCTCACCCGCTCAACACTCAAGCCGGTTTTTCGCGTATAGAAATTGCGAACTTCACGGTTATTGATAGACTGTATGGTCAGCGTTACCGGCGGTTCATCGGAAGTAAGGATGTGAACCGGTCGCGAATAAGCAGCTGCGTTTTCGATGCGGCTGGCATCCAAAGCGCCGTCAGCGGACTCTGCCACCAGGGCAAGCATCTTCAGGTATTCACCCGGGTTGCCAAGTTTTTGCGGTGTCACTTCCCAAAAACGCTTATTGCGAATGGACGCCTTCCCAACAATGCGCCATTGGTCGCCTTCAAACTCATGAGTGGCCAGCACCCAAATGCCTTCTTTTTCCTTTAGCGGGCGACCAATCAGCATTCCGCGCACACCGGCCTTGGGACGCACCTCCCAGCGCTTTTGCGTATCGACGGCAGTTGCATCTATTGTTAAAATCCGTAAGGCAATTTGGTTGGCAGTGGTCGGCACCTCAACCCTGGTGACACGAACAATCGGCGAAACTGCAATCACGTCGCGATGCAGCAACTGACGCCAGTAGTCCTGAGCAATTGCCCGGCCAAGGGGCAACTCTCGTCGGGTAATGACGGCAAAAACCGTAAACTCCGTGTACTGGTCAAAATCATCCGAAACAAATTCAACCCGGGCGCTCCAATCACCCTCCCGCAGTAGTGGTTCATCCTCCATTACATAATATGATTCGCTGTTCAGCGGCTGAACCACCAGGCGAATCAGACTTAGCGTGGGCTTCCGGAATTTTCCGCTGAAGATCTCGCGCAGACCGACCTCATAAATCTCGCCACGCCTGAACTGTGCTTCGGCGATATGCTCAATGCGAATCCTTGGTGTCACTTTTAAAGTTGACAGCGTTCGACTTTTGCGGGTCGCCAGCACCGGTTTGGAAATAGCCTTGCAGAGGTAGACCAGGGAGCGATAATCAATCACCCCTTCCGGCAGCGGGCCGGAAACAGCTGTTAAGATAGCAATGATTTCAACTTCTGCGCGATCATCGAACTGCGTGCCAATGGCGACGCCTTCAATTTGCCAGCGAAGTTTGCGGTCTTTTTCAAGATCGAGTAACTGCTTGGAAGCAGACATCCACCAGGTATCCTCGCCGCTGCGACGCCAGGCAATCTGCAAAAGCCATTTGCCTGAAGCTAAATCGCCGGCATTGATTTCTCCGGAGAGTGTTGACTCACGGGCTATTTCAACCGCTGCTTTTTGCAACGATGACCCATTCACGCCTGTGATACGGATGCTGGTCTGAGACGCAGCAAACGAGGTCAGAAGCGTTACAAACAGGATCAATAGCAAAGGCCAGCGAGATGTCTGATGACGCATAATTAGTGGACGAATATCGCTATGCAGCGATTGCAGAAAAGAGGTTGGAAAATTGAAATGGACCATCATAAAGAAACGATACCCGGTTCAGTGGCGTTGCCGCCAAATAAATAGTTCACCATCGTGGTAGTCGGTATCGTAAACTACGCGGCATTTACCGCGGCAAGCGTTCAATCGTCACTATTTTCCAAATTGGTTTTTTAGGGGCTCAGGGCAGAATCATTATTTGCTCAATTTCGGATTATCGCGGTGCCGATCTGCATCTCGCCTGGTCTTCTTGGCCATATTCTTGTGAAAGGCTTCGCTAAGATCTACGCCGGTTTGATTGGCGAGGCAAATCAGCACGAATAACACATCGGCCATCTCATCAGCTAAATTCCCTTCAAGTGCTCCCTTACGTAAGCTTTGCTCTCCATACTGTCGAGCCATAATCCTCGCCACTTCGCCGACCTCCTCAACCAGGATGGCCATGTTTGTCAATTCCGAGAAATACCTTACACCAACCGTCTTGATCCAATCATCTACCTGCTGCTGACAATCTCTGATGCTGATATCATTCATTTCTTTATCCTCATACATAACCGACTAAACTACATTAGCGCTGCAAAATACACTACTTCAGGAAAAAATGATATCGATTACTCAGACAATAGCCCTTTGAGCAGAGCGAAATCAGTAAAGCACTATCATTTTGAAGCACATTGCCATATATTTTGAGCATGAAAAGGAGCCAAATACAATGTTCCTGGCAAGGGTCAATTTCAATCTTTTTCTGTGTGCTGGTTCTTTGGTCCACTGATTTGCCAGCCCATGAGTTCTACGTTAGCATGTGTCAGATCAAGCAAGAGGCAAATAACGACTCTCTCAAGATTATCGTGACGGTATTTAGTGATGACCTCGGACTTGCGATTTGCACTGAGAACGGCAAGAAACCGACTACGCTGGCAGAATTGTTAAATTTCAACAGTGCGGAAGCGATCGCCTACATCAGCAGCCGCCTGTCCATAAAAATCGATCAGGATGTGCTGAATCTGGCTGCAGATCCGATCGTCAAAATCGGCAAAACCAGAACGAAGCTCACCTTCATTTTCCCGGGAAAGTTAAAAATCAAGACGCTCGAGTTTTCAAACCATATTTTTTTCGAACTCTTCGAGGACCAGCAAAATCTGGTTCGCGTGACCCTTAACGGTCAAAAAAAGTCAGCAATATATATGAAGGAAGCACCGGACGGCACCATTTCCCTCGACTAAGCGCACATATTTCCAACCTACTCTTGTTCATAATACGCCTGCTCCAAATCCGGTCAACAATCACAAACAGCAATCGCCCGCTTCCGTATCGTAGGGCATTTCTAATTCCATTTTTTATCATTTTACGAACGCGCTAAAGTTATCGTCCAAGCTGTCGATTATTTGGGCAGACCGTGAGGGGACGGTCAAAACTCCGCCACCAAACAGGTGCTGAGCTGCAACCCCGTTTTTGACATCGTTCTTCCCTATTTTTCCCGGCACACCCGGACTACGCCCGAAAGCCAGAAACACCGTCACTCCAATTGAGGAAAGCCGTGACCGATTCCCGGAAAACAAAGCAAGCATTGATTGAGGAAATACAGCTCTTGCGCGAGGAGATTGCTGATCTAAAAAGCGCAAACAGCGCTGGCTCCATCCAGCCACTTCCCCTTTTGCCAAATCTGCAAGTTGATAAGAGCCTGATCGGCATCTTTATCGTTAAGCGCGGAGGCCATATCACCGATTGCAACCCGACATTTTGCCATCTATTGGGCTACACACGTGAAGAAATGATTGGCAAATCCGCGCTCGAGTTCACAGCTCACAAAGAACGATCCCGTATAAGGAACCTCGTCAAGCAATTGCGAAGCGCAGAAATCAGCCAGTTTCAGCTGGATCGGAAATACATCCGCAAAGACAAGACAATCGTTTCAACGATTACAGTAGCAGTCGGCAAGTACGATGCAAACAATGAACTGACCCATGCAGTTGTCAGCGTGGTTGATTTGACAGAGCAGCTCCGGGCCGAAAATGAACGCCTCGAAAGCGACAGGCGCTTCAGGAAACTATTTGAGTACAGTCCTTTTGGCATGGTCATCGTAGATCCTGAAGCGCGCAAATTTGTGGATGCCAATCAAAAATATTGTCAGCTTCTGGGCTATAGCCGGGAAGAAATCAGCCAAATAGGCATCGATTCTATCATTGCCACTCACGATGGTGAAAAACCACGTCGACTTTCCGAGAAGCTAAAGAACGGAGAGATTGAGAGCTACCAAACCGGTAAATACATTCGCAAGAAAAACGGGCAGATCATTCACTGCCGAGTCACCCGGTCAACGTTACAAATGGATGACAAGGAATTTATCATTGCAATGCTCGAGGACACGACCGAGAAGGAAGCAATCACAGCCGCCTTGCAGAAAAATCAGGCGCAGTTACGGGCGATCTTTGACAGCACCTCTGATCGCATTTTTGCCATCGACACGAACTATCAATTAACGGCATTCAACAAGAGCTTTGCTATCGCCGTCAAGCATATCTACAATGAAGCGTTGTTTATCGGCATGAACATGATCCCCGACCACGTGGCACCGATTTGGAAACCGCTTTACGATCGGGCACTTGCCGGGGAAACTTTTATGGAGGAAATGGACTTCCCAATGCCCTCGCAGGAAGTCCTGCATATTGTTCTCACCCTCACCCCAATTCGCAACAAGGACGGCGAGGTAATTGGCTGCACCATTTACGACAAGGATATTTCCGCAATCAAAGCTGCAGAAAAAACGGTGCGGGAGCAACATCGCTATTTGCGCCAGATTGTTGATCAAATTCCGGCCTATGTGTTTGCACGCAACAGTGCCGGTGAATACACGATGGTAAACCAGGCGATTCTCGATGCGCTCGGGCTTGACCGTGAGGAGATCATCGGAAAGCGGGACATCAATTTGCTGCCGGTACCTCAGGAAGCAGACAGCTATAAACTCGATGACGAAAAGATTTTCGACAATAGCCAACCGCATTTACTGGAGCGTCAAAAGTTTACCGGACCGGATGGCCAAACGATCTGGGTGCAAATCGCCAAGACGCCGATCTTCGGCGAAGAAGGCAATGTTCGGGAAGTCCTCGGATTAGCCACCGACATTACCCGCCTCGTTGATTCCGAACAGGCACTGAAGCGTAGCCAGAAGCGCCTGAATCTCGCCTTGTCCTCAGCCAATATGGGCGTGTTCACCTGGGATATCAAAAACAGACGGGTGTATTGGGATGAGCAACTGCATAGAATACACGGCATCAGCGAAGACGAATTTGGCGGCACCTATGAAGACTTTATGCGAACGGTGCATCCGGATGATATTCCCCTGATTCAGACGACCATCAATGACTGTATGGCTGAACAAAAACCGTTTACCCTGGAATATCGCCAGGTCAAGCCGCATGGGGAAATGCAATATACGCGCGTCTTTGGCTCCACCATTTTTGACGAAGACGGTAATCCGCTCGTCATGACCGGCGTCTGTGCGGACATTACCAAAGCCAAGCAGGCTGAAGCAGCGATTCGCGCCAGCGAGGAACGATATCGCATGATATTCGACAGCGCGCTGGTAGCAATCTGTGAAATCGATATTACGGAGATCACCAGCTGGCTGGAGCGCATCCGTAAAATGAAAATCAGCGACATTCATAGTTATCTCTTTAAGAAGCCCAGTCTGGCATGGGTGATTCTGCAAAAGCACCGTTTGCTGGATGTCAACAATCAGGTGCTTGAACTGCTTGGGGCGACTAAAGTTGAGGATCTGCAGAACCGCTGTTCTCATATGTTTACTGAAGCATCCCTTCCCCATTTGATACAGGGCCTGACGCACATATACGAGGGCGAAAGTACTTTTCAGTATGAAACCGTGCTGCAAAGCCTGCAGGGAATACGGATCGATGCAATTGTGCAGGGAAAAATCGTTTCCGAGAACAATAAACCGCGCCGCCTTTATCTCTCTATCACCGATATCAGCGAATGGCGCCGCGCGGAAAGCGAGCGACACTCGCTGGAACAGCAGGTCTTGCATGTCCAAAAGCTGGAGAGCCTTGGCGTTCTGGCCGGGGGTATAGCCCATGACTTCAACAATTTGCTTACGGCAATCCTCGGGAATTCGGAACTGTTGGAATACGACCTCGTTGAAGGTGATGCTTACCATGAAAGTGTAAAAACAATTACGCGCTGTTCCTTACAGGCAGCTGAACTATGTAAACAAATGCTGGCCTATGCTGGCAAGCACTCATTCACAATGGAGCCGGTGCAACTGAACGCTATCATTCAGGAAATGCCGGTTTTATTATCAACAGCGATCTCCAGGGATATCGACATCATATATGAACTGGATAACAAACTGCCGGCAGTTATGGCTGACCCGATCCAGCTCAGGCAGGTAGCTCTCAATCTGCTGATGAATGCAGCGGAGGCCATCGATCACAACAAGGGTAGCATCACTTTAAAAACTGCAACAATTGAAGCAAGCGAAGATTCTCATCATAATCTAATTGAAGGTCAACCCCTGCCACGCGGTCGATATTCCTTTATCGAAGTTACCGACAACGGCGGAGGTATGGAAAACACCATCGTTCGCAAGATATTCGATCCCTTCTTCAGCACAAAATTTGCAGGCCGCGGACTGGGCCTGGCAACAGTGCTGGGAATTGTTCGCAGTCATAATGGTGGCATCTACCTCGAAAGTGAAGCGGGTGAAGGCACCAGTGTTCGCGTCTATTTCCCGGCGCTTGATAAGGCAATTCTCCCGCACCCCGGAATTGACCTCGATACCAAGAACTGGCGAGGCAGCGGATTGGTGCTCGTTGCGGATGACGAAGAATTTGTCCGTGATATGACCCGGCGTATCCTGGAGCGCAGCGGTTTTAGTGTTATCACCGCACGCGATGGCCAGGAAGCCCTGGAGCTCTTCCATGAACATGAAGAGGAGATCAAGCTGGTGCTACTGGACGTGATGATGCCACGCATGAAGGGTGATGAAGTGCTGCAGAAGATCCGCGAGGCGCCGTCTGAAATCCCGGTAATCCTCTTCAGCGGATATTCCGCAAAAACCCTGATCGACAGCATGCGGCAATACCGGGGCGTGTTTTTCCTGGAGAAACCATTCCAACGCAACAGCCTGTTACGGATCATTCAAACCGGCCTCCAGAATCGGCCATCCCATTCCGTTGGCGCAGACGGTTAGATCAACAAGTGACTCAATAAGCGCCAAATTCCGTCGATGATAGCTCTTGTCGAACGAAGCTGGAGACGGTGCAATGTTATTACTTATTTGTGTGATCTTATTTTCCGCAGTAACGGCCATCGGTGGCATCCTGCTGGGCTCATTTGCCATTCGCGGACGGGAAGTGCCGGTCTACTTTTCTTTAATTCATGGCGTATTGGGCGTCAGCGGCCTATCGGTTCTGGCGATCATTCTATTGCAGGCGCAGCGAATGAGTCTCGGCTGGTTAAGCCTGGCCCTGTTTGTGCTAACAGTTATGATCGGCTTTGGTCTCTTATCCTATTCTATCCGCAAGAAAAACCATCCGCGAAACCTGGTCTTTGGCCACGGCACAGCTGCTTTGGCAGGATATTTGGTGCTATTGTGGTGGTGTGTATCATAAAGCACCCGGAGGCGCCAAATCGACGCCTCCCGATGTGTAAGTAGTGTCTTATTACGCTACGATTTTTTTGTTCAGCTTTAACGGCTGGCTTGTCCGATTCTTGCGACGACGAATATTCAGCAGTTCGACGGTGATGGAAAAAGCCATCGCAAAGTAGATGTATCCCTTGGGGATATGAAGATCCAATCCTTCGCCAACCAAGGCCATTCCCACCAGAATCAGAAAACTCAGTGCCAGCATCTTAATCGTCGGATGCGCCTCCACATAATCGCCAATCGCCTTCGCCGACAGCATCATCACCCCAACCGAAATCAGGATCGCCAATACCATCACCGGTATGTGCTTGGCCAAGCCAACGGCGGTTATAACAGAGTCCAGCGAGAAAACCAGGTCGATAATGGCAATTTGAACCAGCACACTTCCCATTGTGACCGTTCCGGAAGCCTCATGCGAGGCTTCTTCTCCTTCCAGGCTATGATGGATCTCGTGCGTGCTTTTCCCGATCAGGAACAGTCCGCCAAACAACAGGATCAAATCCCTTCCGGAAATTTCATATTCCATGACAGTAAATAGCGGCTCAATCAGGCCCATAATCCAGGTAAGCGAAAAGAGCAGTAAGAGTCGGCTCACCATTGCGAAAGCAAGACCCAGGAAGCGCCCGCGATCACGCTGGTCTTCCGGTAAACGGCCGGATAAAATTGAGATAAATATAATATTATCAATACCCAGAACAATTTCCAGGACGGTCAGCGTGGCCAATGCAATCCACGCTTGAGGATCAGCAATCCATTCCATAATATATCACCTTTTTGAGAGAAGTTTCAGCTACATGTTTGCTGGCAGCTACTGATAGACAGGCAATGGCGATTTTGTTCTCAACACCCCGCAGAGACTCACCGTATCATACTGCACAATAGCTGTGAATGTAGCAATTGCCTCCAAGAAATCAAAACCTTTGTTAGGTCAGGCATCGGGCATTTGACGCCGATGTGCCTTCTTGCGGAAGAGCTCATAGTCAAAGAGGAACAGACCGTATGGCTCGTTCCCGACTTTATCAATGGACTGGTGATGGCGCTGATGTGCGCGGCGGATGATCTGCATAATCCGGCTCTCGCTGCGAAATGGCAAAAAGCGCCGATGCGTGTAGAGATCGTGGATGATGAAATAGAGAATGCCGTACACGGAAATACCAATACCAAGGCCAAGAGAGGGCGAATTCAGCGGTTCAGGGCCGCTGCCACTGATAATCAGCCACATAGCCAGACCGCCGAAACCAAGGGAAAAAAGATCGTTTAGTTCGAAACGGCCATGGGACTTTTCATGATGGGTCTTGTGGATTTTCCAGAGGAGGCCATGAAATACGAATCGGTGCAATATATATGAAGAGATCTCCATTCCGACCATGCCCGCCAATACCCAGAACGAGAAGACAAAAATCTGCATATTTTCTCCAAAAACGTAAGTTTCTAAAAGCACATAATCAGATTAAATCCGGCGACTTTGTAGTGCCTGTCTCTGCGTCGATCAGCTACGCTTCCAGCTTGACAAGTAATTCCGGACCATCATTTCTCGTGCTATTAACCTCGGTAGATACGCGGGCTGCCGTCATCTTCTCGGCAGGATACGGCTCAATCAATGCCAGAAGGTCTTTGGCATCTTGAACGGTTTTGTCCATCCAGATCTTCTCCGTCTCACGAGAGAGGATAAATGGCATTCTATGATGAACTTTACCGACAATCTCATTCGCAGGAAGTGTAATGATTGAACAACTCAAGTGCTCCGTGCCCTGAGGGTCGCGCCAGGTTGAAGCAATGGCGCCGAAGGTCATCATCTCCTCATCTGTTAATTCGAATAGATAAGGCAATTTCTGCTTTCCTTCCTTCAACCACTCAAAAAAATTATTGGCCGGAATCAAACAGCGGGAGTAACGGAGCAGGCGCTCACGAAAATCCTTTTTTTCGAAAGACTCTACCCGAGTATTGTGCATCGCATATTTTGACTTGAATTCTTTGGCAAAGTGAGGGATGAGCTGCCAGTGCATGGTGCCGATAACTGGGCCGCCTTCAGCTTCGTTATATATCACCGGCACCTGGCGGTGAGGGCCAAAATTATAAGAAATGTCAAACGGATAAATACGCGGTAAGGGAAAACCGAATCGTTCTTCAAAGGCTTCAGGCGTCAGTGCCAGGTTAAACAAGGAAAATCGACCACACATATCAATCTCCTGCAATTTTATGCCGTTAACAGGATAATTTTACAACAGTCCGTAACCCCCATCACGTCGGCGAATTCTCCCGGCGCTTAGTTTACAGCGAGCCTTGCAAGAACTTCATCACCGCCTGACCTATGAAATACCTGGTCAGAACATGCTGTCCGGTATCTCAAAATAACATCGCAAGGATCCATCTTTATATTCGGGCAACACCGCCGAGGATCATATTACACTCGGTACATCTATTACCCAAACGATCTTTCGAATTTATGCAATTTCAGGTGAATAGCTGGACAATTTTTCTGTCACTTGCACTACTACAAGGACTCTTTCTCAGTGCCGGTCTGACAAGTTGGCGGGGTGGCAACCGACGGGCAAACCGCCTTATGGCTTTGCTCGTACTGCTGCTTTCAATTCATATCGCCGAATGCGTTATGCGCAGTAGCTATTTCTATCTGGATTTTCCGCAGGCATATCTTGCAACATACAGCTTACTTTTCACCTATGGTCCGCTGCTTTACCTCTTCACCCATGTTCTGACACGGGACCGCTTTCCGCGATTTAGCCAGTCGCTACTGCATTTCATACCGGCAGTTTTTTGTGCGTACTATCTAGTTGATTTTTTTCAACTTGCCCCTGAAGGCAAAATGGACATTATTGTCCGCGACCTTTCCGCCGGAGGTATCTATGCCGGCTCTCTACAGGACAATATCCACATCATTGCCTGTCTTCATATTCTAATCTATTTATTGCTGGCTTGCTACCGCCTTTACCAATACCGTCTTGAATTGCGCACAAACTGCGCTTACCATAGCGGCATTGACTATCACTGGCTGCGCAAAACCCTGGAAACCATCATTCTTCTCTTCATAGCGGTATTCTTCCTGCAGTATTTTTATCGCTCAGCATGGCCGGAGACAATGCCGGTTATTTTTCTATTCCTGGCCAGCCTGGCAATACCGGTTTATCTACTGGGATATATGCTGATGCATAAGCCGGAGGTCAATATACGTCTGGTTGTTGGAACAGAACGGAAGCGCTCCGGATTGATGCAGCCAAGCTGGAGCGACGCTGATCAGCGCAGTGCGCGCGAGCGCCTGATCCAGCTCATGGAAGATCAGAAACCATATTTGCAACGCGACCTACGCCTTCCCTACCTTGCAGAACTGTTGGAGATGCAACCGCAGCACCTCGCGGAGCTCATTCATGAATCTTTCTCACTCAATTTTTACGATTTTATTAATCGCTACCGCATTCTTGAAGCACAAAAACGCCTGCGCATCGACGCCGGTAATCGCTACGCCAATCACAACCTGATTTTTGATGTCGGTTTCATGACGAAGGCTGCTTTTCGATCCGCCTTTCGGAAACATTGCGGCATGCCGCCAGCCCAGTTTCGCAAACTGCTTCGCGAACAACAGCCGCTGCAGCAGCTTACCCCGCTTGCTGAACAAAACCTCAAATAGCATACCTGCACAAATAGAACCCGCTTAGTACGACGATTTTTCCATTAAACATGCCGGCGAATCTTCCGAGTATTCTGGCATGATACAAACGCCAGGATAAGAGTTCAGCCAGCGCAATTGTTGCGTTCATAACAAGATGGCTACCGAATTCGTGATTTGAAATGTAGAGAAACATGGAAAGGATCTCGCATGAAAATTGAACAGCTTTTTTGGAAAGCTTCTGAAGGGTGGGAAAATCTGGATGATACCGACCCTTCTATCGCCCCCAATCTCGTTTTATTCTTCGGCGAAACGAGCGCATTGTCAGAGCACAGCATTTATCAGGAGTTGAAGACCCGCTATCCGAATGCACACGTCATTGGCTGCACCAGTGCCGGTGAAATTCTTGATGACGAGGTATATGACGACTCCATTGTTGTAACCGCCATTGAATTCGAAAAAACAGTACTTGAAGTCACCTCCTTGAACGTCGAAGCCCCGGAAGAATCATATGGCGCCGGGCTGAACATAGGCAAAGCATTACAAAAGGCTGACCTGCGCGGCATTATGATCGTTTCAGAAGGCCTAAAGGTAAATGGCAGCGAATTGGTCCGCGGTATTAATGAGGTAATTGGCGATGAGGTTCCGATTACCGGCGGACTGGCTGGCGATGGCCCGCGTTTTGAAGAAACCAAGGTTGCCTGCAATGCTGAACCACAATCCGGCACTATCGCAGCAATCGGTTTTTACGGCGACAAAATCCTTGTTGGCCATGGGTCTATGGGAGGCTGGGACAGCTTTGGCCCCAAGCGTCAGGTAACCAAGTCCAAGGGCAACATCCTTTATGAACTGGACTCCAAACCAGCCTTGCAGCTTTACAAAGAATACCTCGGTGAAGAAGCGGCCAATCTGCCAGGCAGCGCCCTGCTCTTTCCGCTTATGGTTCAGGCTGAAGACAAAGAGCAGCTCGGTATTGTCCGCACGGTTTTAGCGGTTGAAGAAAACGAAAACACCATGACCTTTGCCGGCGACATTCCTGAAGGCTATGTGGCACAGCTGATGCGGGCAAATTTTGAACGTTTGATCGACGGTGCCGGCAGTGCAGGCAGCGCTGCCCGCAGCATTCATGATATCCCGGAACACCTGACCAAACTCGCCGTACTGGTAAGCTGCGTCGGTCGCAAAATGATTCTCAAGCAGCGGACAAGTGACGAAGTTGAAGCCGTTCAGGACGTCCTGGGTGATAACACAGCCCAAATTGGTTTCTATTCCTACGGCGAAATTTCTCCGCACGTTGAAACAGGTCACTGTGAATTGCATAATCAGACAATGACCGTGACCGTTCTGGCGGAGGACGACTGATGCATAAACTGCTGGAAAGGCAGTTAAAGCGCGCCAGGAAGAAGGCAAAAGACGGCCCGCTGGACTATGATGCACTTCTCGAGGTGGTGAGCGCCACCTACGAGGAGGCGGACAATGAGCGCCGAATGTCTCACCATTCGGTGCAATTGATGTCTCGTGAACTCCTGGAGCTGAATCGACAGACCCAGGAGCGCGGGCAAGCCAAAGTTCAGGCGATTATGGACAATGTTGTTGATGCCATTGTCACTTTTGATGCAATGGGTCGCATAGATTCTTTCAATCCGGCCGCATCAAGGATTTTTGGCTACTCGTCTGAGAGTATTTTAGGGCAGCATATCTCAACCCTGCTGCCGGACAACTACCATTTCCTGACCAATGACAAAATGCTCAGAAGTATTGCGAGCAGCTATGGAAGCGGCATCAACGAAATTGAAGGGAAACGGGAAGATGCTACGGTCTTCCCGATGGAAATTGCCTTCAGCAGCGTAATGCTGGATGATGAAACGCTATACATCGCAACCGGCCGGGATATTACCACCCGTAAAAGAGCTGAAGACCGTTTAAGCAAGCTCAATGACTGCTTCCTTAATTTCGGCAGCAATCCGGATGAGAATATTGACAACCTTCTACAAGTATGCGGGCCCTTGGTCGGCGCTGACATCGTTGCCTATAAAGAACTTGTTGACAACAAGTTCAAATGCCGCAACCAATGGGACGTAGAAGGCAAGAAGCCGATTGGTGAGAACTCCAAATCACCGATGTGTGAATTTGTCGTTGCCCAGGGTAACGACGAACCATATGTGGTGCAGAACCTTCCCGCTCATCCCATAATTGAAGAGCACTTCGACCCAGCCAATATCCACTGGCAAACATATATTGGTGTTCCTGTCAAGGTTCACAAAGAATACACGGGCATATTGACGCTCTTAATTGTCCCGGATTACGCCCCGACAAAAGAAGATCGTAAACTGATCAGTATTATTGCTGCAGCCATTGGCGTGGAGGCTGAAAGGAAGCGAGCCCAGCTGGAGCTGAAAGAAAGTACCAAATCCGCAGAAATGGCCAATCGCGCCAAGAGTGAGTTTCTTGCGAATATGAGTCATGAATTACGCACACCACTCAACTCTATTCTCGGTTTTTCGGAACTGCTCCTTGGCATAGTAACAGACAATACCATGAAGGACTATGCGGAAGCAATCTCCAGCAGTGGCAAGGGCTTGCTGACGATTATCAATGATATTCTCGACCTCTCGAAAATTGAGGCAGGGAAACTTGAGATTCAAAACCAGCCGGTTAATCCTCATCAGCTATTCAAGGAAATTGGAAGTATCTTCCGCTTTAAAGCTGAAGAGCGCAACCTGGATTTCCTGATAGAAATCGACAAGGCGCTGCCTGAATATGTTTTGATCGATGAAACACGCATGCGGCAGGTGCTCATCAACCTGGTAGGGAATGCCATTAAGTTTACGCACGATGGCCACATCAAAATCCGCGTGGAAAGTCCGGTGCACGAGTTTGATGCCAGCGCCATTGATCTAATTTTTGAAGTAGAAGATACCGGTATTGGTATTCCGAAAGATCAGGTTGACAATATCTTCAGTGCTTTTGTGCAGCAGAGTGGCCAAAATAACCGTAAATACGGTGGAACCGGCCTTGGTCTCGCCATTACCAGACGTCTGGTAGAAATCATGGGCGGCAAATTATCCGTCCGCAGTGAACCGGGCGTCGGCAGCACTTTCAGGGTCGAAGTACGCTGTGTCTCGCTTCCTTCCGTCAAAGATTTTGAAAATGACCCCTTGTCGGAATTCCAGTCTGTAAACGTAACGTTTGAGAACTCTACAATTCTGCTTGTTGAAGACAATGAAATGAATCGCAAGCTGGTTCGCGAATACCTCCAGGACACCGGGCTGAATATTGCCGTGGCGGAAAATGGCGAAATCGGGGTGCGCCAGGCACGCGACCTCGAGCCGGATCTGATCCTGATGGACATGCAGATGCCGATTATGGATGGCTATGAGGCCACCAGCATCATTAAGAGTGACGACACTCTTTCGGACATACCGGTTGTCGCCTTGACCGCCAATGCCATGAAAGCAGACCGCGAAAAATCGATCAAATCGGGTTGCGACGCCTTTCTCGGCAAACCGGTGTCACGCACAGCCCTGGTGGATACGCTGCGACGCTTCTTGCCTCATACCCAAACCTACTCCCTTGAAGACGATTCGGCAGCAGGTAGCGGTGATCAGCCCCAGGAAACGGAACTTCCGGAACTGACGCTGGAACAAATAGCGGAGTTACCCAGCGTAATCGAGAAGCTCGAGGGCCCATTTATGGAAAAATGGGACGACATTTCCAAACTGCTCATTGTTGATGATTTGCAGCAGTTCGGTGAAGAAGTCCAACAGCTCGGCCAGCAGCATCAGCTGCAAAAACTGGTGAGCTGGGGAGGACAAATTGTCACCTATGCTGAGAGCTTCCAGATTGACGAACTCGAAAAGCAATTGAGCAACTATCCGGATTTTGTGGCAGATGTGAAACTAATGCTAAAGCATTTTTTAGTGAACGAGTAGCGAAGAAACAAGGGAAACAATGAGCAACCCAAATCAAAAGCAGCAACTAGAAGCCCATCAGGATCTCGAAAACGCCTTGATACTGATTGTCGATGACACCCCAAAGAACATTCAGTTATTGGGCCGGGTTTTAAAGAACTTTAATGCCAACGTGGCAGTGGCGACAAATGGGATGCAAGCCCTATCTTTCCTCGAAAAGCGGATTCCGGACCTCATCATGCTGGACATCATGATGCCGGAAATAGATGGCTATGAAACCTGTCGCAGGATGAAGGCAAATCCAGCCACGGCAGATATTCCGGTCATATTTCTCTCCGCAAAAACCGAGATCGACGATAAGGTCCGTGGCTTTGAAGTTGGTGGCGTTGATTATATCACCAAACCGTTTCAGGCAACTGAAATCATCGCCCGGACACGCACGCACTTGCAATTGAAATGGGCAAAGGAAAAGCTAAATAATTACGCCCAGGAACTGGAAGCGATTGTCGAAAAACGCACCAAGGCATTAATTCGCGCTGAACGTAACTCGGCTTTCAGCCTGATACTCCAAGGACTTGTTCACAACATGAAGGGGCGCCTGACGGCGATAACCGGCGGGGCAGAACTGATTCTGAGCGAGAAAGATGAAGTGGCAGAACTCATGCAACAGCACCCGGAATTGGCGGAATGGTCTGTGAAGGAGAAACTTGAATCGATCTTTTGTTATGCGGAATTAATCCAGGAAGGTGGCAACAATCTGAACGATATGATCGGCTCAATGCTTACCAAAAGCCGGACAGACAAGGTTGATGAAACGCAGATTATTGATCTGAATCAGTTGCTGAAATCTGAAATCGAATTTCTTGATGCAAACCTGGAATTCAAGCACCTCTATGAACGTGAGATTGAAATCAGCACTGGCCGCCTCAACATCGAAGTGGTCCCGGCCGAACTGGCGCAGGTTTTTCAGAATCTCATCAGTAACGCACTGGACGCTGTGCAAGGAATGGAAAAACCGAAAATATCGGTTAAATCCGGATTGCAGGATGATCAGGCATGGTTCACCGTTACGGATAATGGATGCGGCATTTCCGAGGAAGATCTTCAACATATCTTCGATCCCTTCTTCACAACCAAACAGGCGGATGAGCTGAGAGCGACAGGCACCGGTCTGGGGCTGTATAGCTGTTCAGAAACGATCCGGTCATATAACGGCCAAGTGCAGGTAATGAGTGAACCCGGAAAGGGCACGACATTTCGTGTTTTCATACCAGAAGCTGTCGGTAATAAGATTGGCGCCCTGGCCACCGGTGTGGAAGGTTTACAACTCGATTAAATTTAGAATGGCTATTGCGAAATCGGCTGATTTTCCTGAATTTGGGGCGAATTGATAGAAAGGGCGAACTTTTGCCGCAATCCGCACCTCGTAAATTGACCTACACCTCCCCGGAAAATCCCCGCTATAAGAATTTGCTGATTCGTATGATTGAGACCATGAGTGGCGCCCAAAAATTGGAATTGCTCTATCAGGAACTATTGACGGATCTGGAGAGCAGCCCGCTTTCATTCTGGGAAGCTGCTCTGAGACGACTGGAACTACAACTCAAATTCAATCCACAAACGCTGGCAAATATTCCCGCCGATCAACCCCTGATTTTTATTGCAAATCACCCCTTCGGCCTGCTGGATGGACTGGTCACCTGCCATCTTGCCGCAGCGACCCGCGGCGATTTCAAGATATTGATAAATAGCGCTCTTTGCCGCGAAGAACGCATCGCAGACTACATGTTGCCGATTGATTTCGCTGAGACCCGCGAGGCACAGCGTGTCAATATTGCCACGCGCAAAACTGCCCTGGAGGTATTAAAGGGGAATGGCACTATCATCATTTTTCCTGCGGGCGGGATTGCTACCTCTAAAACGGCTTTCGGTGAAGCAACAGATCTGGAATGGAAGTTATTCATGGCGAAGTTGATTCAGCAGTCGCAGGCAACAGTGGTACCGATCTATTTCCACGGTCAAAACAGCCGCATCTTTCAAATCGTCAGTCAATTCAGCCTGACACTCAGATTGTCTCTGATTTTGAGAGAAGTGAATCGGATGGTCGGACAGTCGATAGAATTTATTATTGGTTCGCCCATCCCCTACCAGGATTTGGCTGCCATAGGCGATCGACGCGAACTTACGGCCTACTTGCGCGACTTAACCTATTCGCTACAGGCTGAGCCCCAAAAAGCATTTAGCAGCTAGAACTGTGAGAGCCACCAGCCGCGAATCGGTAAATCACTCTCTTTCAAAACCTCAGTAAATGAATCGACATCATACGCTATCCGGCGCAAATCGATGGCGATTCCCCGGCGAGATACATCGATAATACCATAATGGGCATCTGTCAAAATTTCCGGTGGTTTTCCCGGTGAGACCGGCCGGCGAAAGGGACAGCCAACGCTGCCCGGATTTACGAAGCAAATCGCTTCAAGCTGTCGCATCATTTGCAGATGCGTGTGCCCACCCACCATTATCGCTGCGCTACCCTGTTCGAGAATGCCTTCTAATTCAGCGTTGCTTGCTGCTGGCATTATCATCCCGGTATTTGAGCCAGGCGTACCGTGATAGCAGAGGATGTCAGGATGTTCGGAATTGTTGATCTTGATAGAGGGAAGAAAAGAGCGCAGATAGTCGAAGTGTGCTTTTGTTAGTTGTTGGTAGCACCAGGTCAGGGATTCCGACAATTCAGGGGCGATATGAAACTTAGCAACAGCGCCAGGATGCAGCAATGCCGCATCGTGATTGCCCATAATAACCGGACAATTTAATGCCTGCAAGCGCTTGAGCACTTCAACTGGTTGCGGCCCGATAGTAGCAATATCGCCGAGGCAAATCACTTGATCAACCTCCTGCTCGGCTATATCGGCAAGCACGGCGTCCAAGGCGACGGCATTGCCATGAATGTCAGAAATAAAGGCAATTCTCATCCAGGTTTGAATTCCCTTCACAAATGAATCGATATTAGTCGTTTTTCAATTGCGATTTAACACATTCATTTCAGACGAGAATCCCCCCTCTATCTCTCCCCGGGGAGATAGAGGGGGGATTCTTTGCCTGTCCAACTTTGCCAAATCAGGATTGACAAGCTACTAGTTGGATGCTTCTTCTGTCTCAGCGGCTGTTTGCTTTCTCAACGGCGGAGCCCAAATGCCAAGTCCCACTCGTTCCCCGGACAGATCTTTAAGAAGCTGCATGGCATAGTGATTTTCATCCAATCCCGATTGCCGGGCCGCCGTGCGATGGTCACGATCAACCACCTCCAAACCGGCAGTTAGATCCAGCTTCCAAATACCATCCTCGACATTAAACAAATAACCATAGTTCAACAACTGACCGCCTCTGAGAAGCCTGGAAGAAGCTGTACGTCCCTTGATGCGCACATCCGTGATAGCCAAGGAGGCAATTTGAGTACGATCAAACCATTCATTGTCTACCTGATATTGAAACAGGTCTGCGCCTTTGAAGGTCTTGAGGGTATCAAGAGATATCAAGTGGCGGCATTTCAGCACCAGGACTTTTTCGCCGATAGAAAGATTGTTGACTTCAGCGCGGCCGCCGTAGAGAGCCATCTCGACGATTCTATCGTAGTATCTGACGGTGGTCTGATCGATCAACATGGATGCCAATTCGCCGTTGCCGCGAATAATGGCGGTGCGGTAGGTTTCAAAGCTTTTTTTCAGTGCCTTCTCATTGCCAAAACCATTTGTGATCAGGCAAAACAGCAAGATTAAAATCAGGTATTTCTGAACTCGCATGTTCGCTCCTCTTAAATGCGTTTTAATTTAAGGTCGAGGAGGCTAGTTGTTGAGTGATAGTACTCAAGAGATGAAAACAGAAATTCCAAATTTCAACTGGGTAAAGAGTAAAATTCAAATTCCAACTGGAAAAATTCCAAATCCCGGGAAGAACCTGAGGTGCAAATTGATTTCCAAAGACTTTACCGCGCAACCTGTCTCCAAATGCAATCTTGCATCCCAAGAGGGGCAAGAGCTAAATCGTCGAACTTGGAATTTGTTCTGTTGAAATTTGTGATTTACTCTTTTCAGGGGTTGTCCGGCCATGCCAGATTCGTTCGATCATGATATTCACTCCTTACACTGATTCGGCCTGCTTTCTTTGCGATGAATCCTGATCCGCTTCGCCAGCAAAATGCTCTAACAAATAACGATGAATAAACATGTAGCCGCCGCCGACTTTTTGCAGAAAGTTCAGCTCATTGGTGGAATAATCCAGTAGCCGGACCAATCGTATTGGCAAGTAACCGAGTACGGAAAGCAGCGCACGTAAGACGTAGTGCTGAATGGCATCAATGCCACCAAACCAAAGAAAACCGATCAAACTCATGCTCAGAACAGTAAAAATAAAAGAACCGTCAACGTATGTTGCTTGCATTGCAGTTGCTAACATACTTATAAGATCGAGATCACCGGCAACTTTACTTGCCGAGCCAACTTGCAAGCCATACTCGAACATAAATCCCACAAGGAAACCCGCCCCGCTACCGTAAATCAATCCATTTCGAACTGATCCAATAATTCCCTGATTCGGTGTTGTTTTCGAATCCCTAACTTTCGGCCGCAATCCCCAGAACAGTGCACCGGACAGCATCGCTAAGGTAAGTATTACTAGCGCAGACTGCAATCTGTTCGATACAGACGAATCATAACCGGACGAAACAGTGAACAAAAAAACAGGAAAAAATGCAACAAGCAATACGATAGATGCCCCCTTCAAAGCAGGGCTCACAAAGAACCCAAGTGCTTCCACCGGCATAATATCCGTTTCCAATGTCCTCCGCGAACGACGATATCCCCAAATTGGTGCCAGTAACAGCCACAAAATTCCATCACTACTAGACTTGGGAGTAAAATAGGATATCAAGAATAAAAAGGCGAAAGTGTGAATAATAATTACCAAGAAAAAGCGAACTGGCTGATAGCAACGTCGTACGACCGGCAGCAACTTTTCCAGGCAGATCCAGCTTGCGTCCACCAAGGCAAATATGCTCCCTATCACTACATATACTTGTAAGTCGTAGATATATTGTGACCACTCAAGGTGACTGAACATTCCCTCACGACTAAATTCGGCATTAAAGGAATAGATGCCGCTAATGATATATATGGATGTCGAGAAGCAGGCAACCGGTAATACTCGGGACAGCAGCAAATAAAGTCCTCGCTGCCACCAGGACAAGAGCCAATCAGGCTGCAACTCCTCAATCATAAACACGGTCCGGTTGCGCCGCTGCATTTGCCGGGCAATATAGCTAAGATATTTCCGCACAGTTGCTTCCGGATACCCAATTTTGGCAACATTATCAGACATTGGTAGCCACCATACGGAATTGACGTTGAACAAAAGCTTCCATTAACCGGCGCTTGTGCATCTCGATGGTTTGAAGCCCGTCGGTCTGTAGCTTCTCCGGCGTTGCATCCTGATAGGTTCTAATCATCATGCTGAGCATAAAGGGCGTCTCGGCAAGAGTCAGCAAGGAAGAATCTTTTTGAATAGCTGCCAACAGTCCTGAGGCTCCGGAGCCGGCATTGTCGATAATCTGTAATATCGTCTCGCGATCGAGAAGGCGAATACGTAAGGCTACATTCAGATTAAGCCGCGTCGATAAACTGATATATTCCTTAAAACGCGAACAAACTATCACCCCGGTCGTTGGTGAAGAGACGGTAAAGACATTAATTGCAGCAACGCATGCTGCGCGATTTGCGTCCCCGACTTCATCCAGGCCGTCAAGCATCAGCAGTAGCCGTCCCTCCACGATCCATTGTGTGGCAATTTTACGGGGAATCAAATATTTTAGAGACAGCTCGCCGGCCAGCCAGGGAGATAGTTCGTTGTCCTCAGCGCTCCAGGAGGACAAATTCAGCACAACCGGAACCGGCCGCGTTGCGACGTCGGCTGCCTGCCCAAGCAGGTCCTTTGCAAGTGCCAGCATGGTGGTTGTTTTTCCTGCGCCAGGCTCGCCGAGTATCAGCATCGATCCGCCGCGATTATGATAGACATCAATAATCTTCTCATATTCAGCCAGAGGCATGCTGCCCCAGGGATTATCAACCATCACCGGCATGTCATCGAGCCCAAGCTCCAGGAGCCCGAAGGTCTGCAGCGACCGCTCCAATACCCCGGCAATCCAAAACTGGCTGACCTTGTTATGAAGAATTTGCAGTCCTTGTTGCGTCCGGGATGACATTTCGTGGTCAGCAATTGGCGAACTTGAAGCAGCTGTGTTTTCTTGCTCAGAGCCATGTGGTTGAACTTCGTTCGCTTTATCCCCAAATAACGCTCCGGCAACATCAAATTCGAAGAGTTTGCCGTCATCGGTATGCATGTGAAGCACCGGCGTTCCCCATTCCAGGCTTCTCTCGTCTTTCATGGTGATTGCAAAGCGGGCAAAGCGTAATGCCTCTTCCACCGGCATACCGGCAACCAGTTTTTGATACAAGGCACGTGCAAATTCTAAAGCAGCCTGGTCTGTAATCTCATATTGCATCGACAAAACGGCGGGTATACCTCGACGGATCAAGGCAGCTGCACTACTTGAAAAGAGATCGGTTCGGTCCGCGCGCGCTCCTTCGCAGGAATTGAGAATCGCCAGTCGCAACGAGGGCTGATTCGCCAGAAGTCGCCCCAACGAGGTGGCCGACACCGCAACGCTATTTCGATGCTCGTTGCACATATACACCAGGCCTTCCCCGCTCTCCTCATCAAATCCGCCATGACCGGTGAAATGGAACACGTGCCATTCTTCCGCTTCAATTGCCTCAGCCAGGCTCTCCCAGGTTTTGCCTTCAAGCCAGGTCACTTCAACACGGCCGGCATCAACCAGATTGCTAATGGCATCGGTTAGTAAGGCCTTTTCAGCATCGGTATCAAGTTGTGTAAGATCGTCCGGATCAGAAATCATTACCAGTATCTTCAGGGGAGGCTTGATTGACAGCATTTCAGCAGGGCGAGCAACTTCAATATATCGAACGATGGGAGTGAATTTTGAGAGGCAGATATAGTCTCCATCGACTTCATCAAAGAGATACTCCCAAGGCAGTGCCGCCAAATCCGGGGCATCAATACGTAGGCGAAGTCGAAGTCCTTTTTGGGATTGGCGAGCAATATTGAGGCTGGTTCTGTAGAGACCGCGAATTTCCGACGGCAGCAGACTAACAAAAAGTTGTTTGCCAAAGCCTGCGCTTGCTTCCTGCAGCGGCTTTGCGTTGGCCGAAGGCGCTTCTCTTCCGCCAGCGCGGCTAGCAGGTCCACCATAATCCAAGGCATCCAAAAAATCGGCGATTGCGGGAGCATCAAGTGACAAAGTCATCTGGTCGCTGATATGTCCGGCCGGGGATTCAAGCACTTTAATCCTATAAACGCCAGACTCACCGGGTGACACCCCAATATCAAAGTCGAGGTATTCCATAGTTGCTTCTTTCGATTTCTATGATTAATACAACCAAAGTATCGATTTGTTGGTAAAGCAACAAACACAAGAAAACGCCGCTACCGACAGAACCGGCGCAGGCTGCGTCAATGCTTTGATGAAAGATGCAACATCTACCTTAGGTTATTCGCTACACTATACATTCCGAATGCACAAAAGCAGGGGGCAGGTATGTGGTTGACATTACTCTACTTCAGCATTCTGCAAGGCTTGTTCCTGGGAACAACCTTACTTATGCGGCGCACCGGCAATCGGTTGGGTAACCGGTTTCTGGCAAGCCTGCTGTTACTGCTTTCCTTACACATCGGTATTTTTCTCGCTGAAGGTATTTTGCCAAAATCACTGACAATCATTGCTATATCCCTTGTGCAAACCTTCCCCTTTTTGTATGGTCCACTCATCCTTGGATTTGTTTATACAGCCTCAGCGACAGCATTGCCAGCAAGTCGTTTTGCCAAACATTTCATTGCCGGGGGCTTCGCATTGATTGTCGCGGCAGTCATTGGCTGGCAGCTTCAATCCGCGACCAACTACCCGATACCTGCCACTTTGCAAACCATGCTCTACCTATTTTTCGCCTTGCAATTCTTACACTTGTTCGGCTATGCTATTTACCTTTCTCGCTGGCTTAGAAAGGCGCTACCGACTCTCAGCGCCGGTGATGAATCATCCCATACATCCCTGGCTTGGATTCGGCTGGGTATCCTTGGCCTGAAAGTTTTTCTTGGTATCGTTGTATTATATTTCATGCTGCTCGTTTCCGGCTGGTATTACCTTTACAACCAGCAAATCACCATTTTTTTCCTGTTTATAATATCATCTTTTATTCATGTGATCGCTTTTCGCATCATCAATTACCCCCTCGATATCCACCGGCCAATACCTGAGAGTAAGGGCCCCAGCTACAGCTATTCGAGCCTTAGCGACGATGATATGGCCTATCATGCTGCCAGGTTGGAGGGATTAATGACCGGGGATAAGCTCTATCGCGAAAATGATTTGAAGTTGCAGGATGTCGCAACGCGTCTGGAAATACCGGCATATTGGGTATCACAACTTTTAGGTGAAAAGTATGAACTCAATTTCTTTGGTTTTGTGAATCAATACCGTATTGCCGAAGCTCAGAAAATGCTAAGCGACAATCAGTGTCAGGAAACAATACTTGGAATTGCTTTTGCCGTTGGTTTTAACAGCAAGACGGCATTTAACAGGGCATTCAAAAGGAATACCGGACAGACACCGTCGGAATTCAGGAAGAGGTTTTCACAGAAAAATTCAACGCTTCCTGAAGAATAAGTGCCACTTTTTAAAGTGGGGCGACTTCTTCTCAATACATCGTTTAACTGTCAGAAAATCAACAACATCAATTTGTTGCGAATCGACATTGACAGAAAGCGAGGCTCCATGCTATCCGACAAAGTTCTGAACCGAATCCGCCTAAGCATTCAAATCATTCTGGCTGTTTTCTTGTTTCTCGCCGGCAGCGCAAAATTTCTGAACGCCGCCGCCTGGACAAAAATGTTTAGTAATTGGGGATATCCGGTATTTTTCAGCTATGTCATTGGCTTGCTGGAAATGGCTGCCGCGATCGGGCTGTTTATTGACAAAACCCGGCTTTACTCGGTTTACCTGCTAACCATGATCATGCTTGGCGCACTGGGCACGCACCTGGTTCATAGCGAGTTCCACCGGCTGACAGGGCCGCTGTTATACCTGGTGTTTTTGGGAGGGTTGTATTATATCATGCAGCGGTCGCCTGCACAAACTGCAATCGATTAAAACGAGAAGACCCACCGGTAGAAAAAGTCTGTCGGCGTTCAATGGGCGCTCGGCCCCTCTCAATCTCCCCCTGTGGGGAGATTGAGAGGGGAAAACTACCCTCGATAGTTCTCTAACCCAGCTCTGCCTTCAATCGCCCGATTTCACCCGTCGCATACTGATATGACCGTTCAATAATCTCATCAATTGCCTCAAATTCGAGGAGACCAAATTCTTCTACAGGCGGACGAAAACTGAAATCGGTATTCTCGGCCACCAGCCTTTCCTTTTCGGCATTGCTCAAGGTCGCCGTACGCATCAGGATATCCACCAGCGTAGGTACTTCGATCGCCTTGCCGAATGGATTAATGCGGCTCCAAATGACCTGCCAGGGCGAAGGCACCTCCACTTCATCGGACTCCCCAAAGGTCAACGGCATCATAGAAGAAACGTCCACTGCGATGACTTTTCCGCGACAGGTGCGCTTCATGACATCACTCGGCAGATTGTTAAAAAGACCGCCGTCAACCAGCAGCTTCCCCTTGTAATGTGCAGCCTGGGCGATGCCGGGCAGGGTGCCGCTTGCACGCACCAACTTGCCGAGCGGCCCATTTCGATGAATCATCATTTGCGAGTCAGTCAAATTACTGGAGACGCAGAAAAAATTGGTCCAAAGATCTTCAATCTGCCGGTCTTTATACGTGTCTTCTGCGATGAAATCAAGTCGCTTGCTGCGCGTCAATGCCATAATCGGAATGGTATAATCCTTAAATGGCTGAATATCCACAAAGACCCGGCGGCAGGTATCTATCATACGATTGATATCGTAACCCTGGGCATATTGAGCGCCAATGACTGCACCGATGCTGGTGCCGCCAATGAAATCGACAGGGATATCGGCCTCGAACAGCGCGCGCAAGATACCGATATGGGCAAATCCTCTTGCCCCTCCCCCGCCAAGAACGAGCCCCACGGCACGATGGGTGAGAAAACGTCCTAATCTGGCGAAATCTTTACCATGCCCCCAACGCAGATGCTGATGTGCCTCAATCCCGGTGGCATCCAACCAGTCCTGGGTATTTGTGGCGACTGTTTTCCCGGCGCTATGCATCAACACAAGCAAGCGTTCCGATTCCAGACGAGCAGTCTGCAAAGCAAGAGACGGGAGAGAACGGGCCATATCAGGCATGGGCCGGTCTGCATCGCCGACAACGATTATTTGATCCGCGCGCAGCAAGCAGCGACGCGTCCAGGGCGAGTCAAACAAGTCCGCTTCATAAACGACAACATCGTGAGACGCTTCCTGCTCGTCAAGCCATGCCGACAAATAGATGCCATGCGCATCGTTGTTGCCCACCTGGGCAATGCCCGGCCAGTGGCTAAGGATATTGTCGAGACGACTGCTGCTCAGGTGTAACACTGTGTCGCTTGCCACCAACTGGCGCCGCAAATCGTCGCTAAAGGCCCGGATTGAGGTCGAGGGGTCCAGAGCGATAATCGCCACAGATGTCGCATATCCTTTCTCATTTATTGCGCCCTGTCCCTGCATGCGCCGGAGAATGCGATGTGTGAGCTTTCTCTGCCAGTTTGGAAACTCGTGGCTGAGATCTTCAAACACTTCCACAGAAAATCGAACGACGACGCTTGAGCGAACGGCCTTGACGCTCGCTGTGCGATTGCCGCCCATGATAAGGCCGAATTCGCCAATCAAGTCACCGCGCGTCATTGTCTTATCCTGCCCGGCAACCTCATCGGCATTTTCGGTCAGCGCTTTCAGGCATCCGCTGATTGTTACGTAAAAGTCATTGGATGGCTCTCCCTTGTGCATCAACAAATCGCCGTCCGTCAAGTAGCACCACTGGCCCGCCTGCACATAGGCTTCGATATCGCGGCAATCATCGATCTCCAAAAGGTCGGCCAGTATAGAGCGAAGCTGCTCGTTGCGCATGCGTTCCTGACTCAAACGGGAAATTGTCAACAAAAGCTGCGGATAGCGGCGTAGCAGCTTCTGCAAGGTTCGCCCCGGTATCTTCAGCAACTCCACATTGCTGCCGGCCACCAGCGTTGAGGAACGCCTTTCATCGGATAGTAACTGCCGTTCACCAATAACTTCGCCCTTCCTCAAGGTCTTAAGAATCAGATTGCGGCCATCTTCCCGTGCTTGCGAAATAACCAATTCACCGGAGATCACTGCATACATGGCCTGACCGCTATCGCCCTGCTTAAAGACTGTTGCGCCTGCTTCAAGTGAAAATGACTTGCATTCCAGCTCCATCAGCAACAAAGCTTTTTCCGGCAGGTTTTGAAAAAGGGGTATGTGCCTGACGAAATGAAGGTCGGTTAGATTATTCATCAATAGTTGTGCCATTTTTGGTATCCTGCAATTTTGCTTTTGCGATGATTCTGAATCCATGTTTACGAGCTATGTCACCTATTTGCTTCACCTTTTCAACATTGATATGACCGTATGAGAAGTGAGAATCAATACTGTCGAGCCCCAGGAGCACGGCCTCTGTCAGGCAAGCATAAGCCTGGCCATCCGGCAAGGTCATCCCCGGTATGGAAATGGATTGACCGGATGGATATTCGACCACTCCGCCTTTGATGACATCCACATTGTTGCGCAAGGCCTGCACCTCCATTGCGACATCACCGGGAACAGCAACGTCGCAGATGACCACCGGTTGCGGCCCGAGGTGTTCGCAATGGATCAGCGGTTCGGGAGCATTCGTAGCGCTGATGATTAAATCGCATTCGCGAAGGCGGCTCATTTCGGTTGTCACCGTGATTGGTGCCTGACACCCATACTGCTCATCGATTGCTTCTCGCAGCAGCGGGCCATCGATATGGCCTCTTCCCTGCTGATCCAGCGTCTCAAAAGCGCGACTGCAGGCAATGCGCGTCGCCAGACCGCTGCAAACATGCTCGTCGCGAATCTGCTGCCAAATCCCGGCATAAATCTTGTCCGCGAGCTTGCTCAGGCGGCGCCGGCTGCCACGACGTCCAACAAGCACCAGGCGCCCAACATAGCCGGCTTCAATCTCTACCAGCACTTTGCCAATATTGCCGGTTGCACCAACCACCCCGAGAGTGGCATTGCGCAAGTCAATTTGACGCCCCCTTGCGCTGACGTGAATGGCTTCAATTGCCGCGGCGGCCGTGAGAGAGTTGCCGCTGGTTAGCCCGATATCATGCGCTTCCAGAAGGGTGCAATTGGCACTAACGATGGAGGTATAGCCGCCGAACGACATCATTGTGCAACCACGCTCTCGAGCGAGATCTACTGCCTGGCGAATGGAGGCCAAAACCACTTCCGCTTTTCCTGCGCGAACCCGCTCCATCATCTGCGCGGCAGTGTAGGGAATACCCAAAATATCTATCTGAACGTTTGTGCCGGTATCGCTGTGAACCACCTGACTGTTCACCACAAATGGCTTAAGAATATTCTGGGTGCGCTCCAGCAGCTGATGACATTCAGCCGGAGACATTGGGGCCAATGACGGATCCCAATTCAGCAGATCCAATGAGGTAACAAAATGGCCAAGGAATGCGACATGTTTTTCACAGGCACTCAAGACGTTAGAATCAACAGCTAGAGGCTTATGCAAGGCCGCAGTGGTCGGTTCATTGCGTCCAACCAAAAAGCGCACCAGGTTATGGGTATCATTGCCGGCGATTGCTGCCGCAGCTGTCTCCAAGGCCTCGCAGAAGCGATCGAGGTCTTCATAGCTGATCAATGCCGAGGGCTCCAGGCGAATGGTTCGATGTGACGACAGAGCCGGTGCAATGCGAATTTCCGATTCGTGCAGGAAATAGCCGCAGAGCAGGAAGCCAAGCAAATTCTGCTGCGACAGCACCCGCAACAGGGGCATCTTATCCGCCACATCGAGATCTGCCAACTCAACGCCAATCATGAGTCCGCGACCGCGCACCCCGGCAATCACCGTCGGAAAACGCACTTGTATCTCGCGCAGCCTCTCCAGCAAATAAGCGCCCTTTTTGCTGATATCGGTCATTAGCTGAGCGTCATCAGCAAAGAGCAAGTCCAGTGCATCCAGGGCAATAGCTGCAGAGAAGTCATCATCAGCGAAAGTGGACGTGTGGATATATCCGAAGCGCGGCTGGTAGCGCCGATCAACAATCACAAGAGCGCCAATTTTTGCGAGACCACCGCCCAGTGCTTTGGAAAAAATGTAATAGTCAGCCGCAACCCCGGATTTCTCTGATGCCAGGAACTCACCACTTCGCCCCATGCCGCTTTGGATTTCATCGAAAATCAATGGATAGCATTCGCAATCTGCGGTGTCGCGCAAGGCCTGAAGATAGGCATCGCTTAGCTCGTGAATACCGCCTTCACCCTGGATTGGCTCGGCAAAGCATCCGGAGATGGCGGACCAGGTGCGCGTTTCCAGCTGCAGCTGCCCTGAATCTTCAATCACCAATGCATGATAACTGATCCGTTGGCTGGCCACCACCGCTTTCAGGGCCGCAACATCATTAGCCGGGACAAATTCAACCGGAATACCAATTCGCTCCCAGGGATTTCGTAGCTCTTCATTATAGGTCAATTGCAGAGAGCCGCTGGTCTTACCGTGAAATGCGCCCTCAACAGCCAGAAAGCAAAATCGCTCCAATAAGGCTTTGTGATTCGCGTCGGCCAGAGCTGCCAGCACTGCGTCGATATCATCTATAATGCTTAAGCCAGTCAGTGCTTCAACCGCAGCTTCCACATCTTCCTCTATCAACAATTCCTGCTGATTGGCCGCATCTGCAATGCGACGATGCGCCTTTTCAAGATCATTCAGCAGCACATCAATTTGCGCCCTTGCCTCCAGTTCGGCGTGCTTTATCGCCGCTTCTACCGCTTCGGTCCCGCTATTGGTAAAGGTGGCGATATAAGCCTCCCCGCTGCTTGCCTCGAGCAAATCAGAAAGGCGGCCACCGAGCAATCCTGCGTAACCCCGCGAGCTGGCCTGGGCAGCAAAAGGACGACCTTGCTTGAGTACCCGGCAGGCGGTTTCCACCAAATGGGGATGATTATGTCCAAAAAGCGTCACGCCGTAACCGCCGAGCATGTCGAGCACGGCTTGTTCTTCTCCCTCTTCGTTCTGATAAAACAGGTAGTCGCCCTCTGCCCGCTCGTAAACAACGTTCAGTCCAATTGCCTCGAGCATATTGGCGAGATAAGGCCGGACATTTTCGGCAAAACGCTGCTTGCCATCGGTATTTTTTTCTAGTTCCAACTGCTTCAACATCTTAGGCTCCTTCCCTCTCACTAAGATTCATGCTTTCCAAATAAGCCAGATAGAGTTGACGTGCACGTCCGCGTTGCAATTTGCCGCTGGTTGTACGTGGCACCATATTCCTCGGCACGATGCCAACATGGGTGGGATAAACGCCGGTGGCTTCCGCAACCATTTCCGTCACCTTTTGCCGAAGCGCATTCAGGTCCGCGCCGGGCCTGGCCGGTGACTCACATACCAGGTAGAGGCCTTCTGTCGCGAGGATCGGATCCTTGACACCGAAAGCAACAACGCGGCCGCGAGATACGCCTTCAACCTGCGCTGCAGCCTGTTCAAAATCAGCGGGCATGAATTTCTGCCCACGAATGATAATTAACTCCTTTGCCCTGCCGGCAATATAGAGCTCCCCGTTTACCAGGTAGCCAAGATCACCGCTGCGCAGCCAGCCATCCTTCAACACCGCAGCTGTTTTTTCCGGATCGTTATAATACCCACTGGTAAGTGAAGGGGTTGCTATTTCAATATGCCCGACAATCCGCTCGCCTATGGCCTCGCCGGCATCGTCAACAATGCGCACCGTAGCGCCGTCAACCGTCGGACCACAACTGGTCAATTCCACAACGCGATCTCCTTCCTCTCCATATTCCGCAGGGACTGCAAGACCTTGCTCGGTCAAAGACTTGTAGGAAATTCGATCCACGGTAACCGGATTTCCTACAGGATGCATGGTCACCGCCAGTGTGGTTTCAGCCATGCCATAGCAAGGGACAAAAGTCTCTTCACTGAAGCCACTGCGTGTGAAACGTTCGATAAAGCTGCGTAAAGTATCAGCTTCAACCGGTTCTGCGCCACACATTGCCCCACGCCAGCTGGACAGGTCATACTGTAGCGCTTCACTTTCTCGTACCCGTCGGGCAACCAACGCGTAGGCAAAGTTAGGTGCCGGTGATAATGTTCCGCCAAATTCGCTAATTGCCTGAAGCCAGTTGGATGGACGCCGCAAAAAGGCAACCTGATCCATGAACACACCGGATAGCTGCCAATACAGCGTCAATAGAAAACAACCAACCAGACCCATGTCATGAAAAAGCGGAAGCCAGGATACCACCACATCATTATTCACCTTCAATGAACGGCCAATTTGCTCAAGATTTGCCAACACATCTTTATGACGGATCATTACACATTTCGGACGGCCGGTGGAACCGGAAGTGGCCTGGATGAAAGCCAGATCGTTTTCAGTGATCTCGGCGGCGTTCAGCGTTTGCCGCGGCATCGCATGCACCTCTTCGATAGTGACTACCGGGGCCGGCATATCTGTTGCAGATAGCAAGCTGGTTTCTGCTGCCAGCGTCAATATATAGCTTGCCTCGATATGTTCAGTGATCTTTGCTACCCTGCTGATTCCGTCACCGGGGCTGGCCGCGCTCGCTGGTGAGGCAACCACGCAGGGGACAGCACCAGCCAGTTGCGCGCCATAGAATGCTTCAGCAAATGCAACGCCTGTCGGCAAGACAAGAACCAGGCGGTCACCAGGCTTGACACCAAGCCGCTGAAGACGGGCTGCAAATTGTCCCGCCTTGATATAGAGTGAGCGGAAAGTCAGGTGGGTTTTGCCGTTGTTTTCCAGGAATACATATCCTTTATCTTCTGATGTACAATTGGCTACAGCTGATAGTGCTTGTGGTAAAGTTTGGTAGAATTGCATGATCTTGTCTCCTCAGTTCGCAGTAATTTTATTTTCAACCAGTTTGATTACATCGCTAATCCGCTTTAGTCCTGCCAAATCTTCGTCCGGCACTTCAATCTCAAAATGCTCCTCAAGGGCGCAGACCAAATCCATGCTTCGTACGGAATCGAGCCCATACTGAATCAAAAGTGCATCCTCGCTAACCGTCTGCGTTTGCATTGGCGAAATCTCCGCCACTTCTTTGCTGATAATCTCCAATACCGACATCTCTTTCTCCTTTTGCATTATCTCGAATCTACCTCAGCCAGCTTCTTCGACTTCCCGGCTGTCAAATTAACTGTGATCAAGATAGCCGAAATGGCCGCTGATATCTTTCAGGTATGTCGCAATGATTTGCAATGATGTGGCGAGATTTGACGGGCAGTGTGGCCGGGGAATGGGATCGGCGAGGAATTTGAACATATGTCGCATCGATTAGTACATATGTCGCATTTGTTAAAATCACATCATTTGGCCGTCGTCAGGGATATTTCCCGTATGAAATCACATTTACAGGTTATTTTAGGCGGAATGCCTGCAGACTAATTTGATTCGGACATCAAAAAAGGAGTCTTTCCGATGAATCGTTTTAGTCTCAATTCTTCGATGAGTAAAGTCAGCCTCGTGTTATTACTGTGTGCTTTTCTTTGGACATGCCAGGATTCCGGCGGACCGGGAGAAGATATGGAGACCCCACCCGACATCACCCCGGACAGTGGTGCGGTGACGATTACCCATATGGGTAATCAGGGGGTGATGATTACCGACGGTACTGACAAAATCATTGTTGATGGCTTGCATCGCGGCGCCAACAGCAACACCTGGACATCGCTCAGCGGCAGCGACCGTAGCAATGCTGAAAGCGCAAACGCCCCCTTCGATCAAGTCAATTTGATCCTTGTAACACATAATCACACGGATCACTATAGCGTGAGCAGCATTGGCAGCCACTTAAGCAGTAGTTCAACAACGCGTTTTTATGGGATTACCGGCGTTCGCAATGCCATGCAGCTCTATTCCGGCTATTCCAGCATTCGCTCACAGATCATTTCTGATGTAGACCCGGGCGCCGGGCAGAGGGTCTCCGCAAACATGGGCGGCATTGAGGTTGACATATTGAACATGCATCACTTCGTCCCGGTTTGCGGGGAATGTGGTCGAAATTACGCTTACATCTTTACAATTGGTGGGATTAAGATGCTGCACCTCGGTGATATTGACATGCTCGACCAGGATAATATTGCTGAATTTCCACTTGCAGATGAGGGAATTGATATTCTCTTTCTGGCCACTCCTTTCCCGAGCTTTGTCAATGAAGATCAGGCTGCCACAGTCGCGAGTTGGATCAATCCGAAGAAAATCATTGCACTTCATCTTAACACGTCCAGTCAATCTCAAATCGTCAGCAATATCAATCGAGAATATCCTGATGCAAGCATCCTGATCACCCCTATGCAAATCTTGAGTTTTGATTTAGAAGACTTCGAATAGCAATCATTTCCGCGCGTTTTGAGAATATTCTCCAAGCGAATACTCTATATTGGCAGAAAACCATGCAGGATCATTCATCGTGATCCTGGGAGTTGTGAATCTGCAGGAAGCCGCCAGCACGCGGCCTCCTGCGGATGAGGAAACTGCACGCGTATCTCGATTTACTTTGCTCATACATTTGTCAACCGCTCTTACGATAGATCGCAGTAGACCCTCCCGGGCTTACGGTGTCCCGTCCTGCAGTCAGTTAAATGATTCGGGTCAATAAGGGGTAGTAATGCACGTTTGGACTATACTGATTGTCAATCCACAGAAGAAGGATCATCAGGTGTTTAAGCGCTTGCTTTCCGATGTCTGCGATATTCGCATTGCATCAACCAGCAGCGAAGCAATCGAGATCCTTAGTAATGAAGCAATCACCCTGGTATTTTCCGCACATCAACTGGTTGACGTCAGCGGATTTGAATTCCTGAACTGTTTGAAAGAAAACTTCCCACACATGCCGGCAGTCATAACCGCCCGGAATCCGGACAAGGATCTTATTCTCGCCGCATTTCGTCATGAGGCACTTGATTTTGTAGAAATGCCCTGCGAGAAACAGGAGCTGGAAGACATTATTCGCAAAGCCGTAAGAAACCGTCAGATTATGGTTGACAAACCGGCGCCAACAGCATTTCCGGAAGAGCGGTTCCGAGGTGTTATCAGCAGCTTTTGGGAAGCTCTGCGAAGTGATGACAATGCTCCCGGGCAGAATGACGAATCAGCGAAAAATGCCATTCTGGAAATTCCGGATATGCCGGGTATGGAAATAAGGGATGCATCTCCAAAAGAAGCTTCTTATGATTTCCGCGTCTTCTTTCTGGGGCGTTTTCGAATTGAGGCCGGCAATCGTCAGATTGATGAATGGCCGGGTCACAAGGGGAAGCAGTTGCTCGCTTATTTGCTGTCAAACCGCAAACGGCATATTCACCGCGAACAACTTATGAATATGTTCTGGCCGGAATCGACCTTAAGCTGCGCCAAGAACAGCCTGAACGTCGCGCTCTGCGGGCTGAGGAAGCTTTTCAGCAATCTGGATTTCGGCAAAGACTTCATTCGCTTTCGCAACGACTGTTACTTCATTAACCCGGATCTGGATATTTGGGTTGATACCGAAGCATTTCGCCGCCACTCGCACCGCGGCCAATCCCTCGACCATCTCGGCAACATTTCCGAAATGATCAGCGAATATCAAGCAGCGACAGCGCTTTACAAGGGTGATTTCATCGAAGAAGACCGTTACGACGACTGGAGCTCAATCGAACGAGAGAATTTGCTGGAAACCTATTTGCTCATATTGAGCCGTCTGAGCTATTTCTATAGCATCAACGGAAAACCGCGCACGGCGATCACCCTTTGCGATCGCGTATTGGGACGCGACCAATGCCGCGAAGATATCCACCGCCGCCTGATGTTCTGCTACTATCGCATCGGTCAACGCAATCGCTCTATTCGCCAATACCAAAAATGCCGCAAGATCCTTGATTACGAACTGGGCGTTGAGCCTACTCGCGCAACCGTATCCTTGTACGAACGCATCTGTAATGGTGAGCATTTGGATGTCCCGGATGAAGAAGGCGAAGAATCCACCTTTGACCTCAATTAAAGATTGTCCTCCTCTGTCAGCTGGATTGCCGGGTGTTTGTCTCCCGCCTGGCAATCCGCTGACGGTGTTTTTTGATACTTGATGCTAGATACTTGATCCCGGCATCCGCAACAGCTGCCACAACGTGGCCTCAATCCCACAAAAAACGAATGAGCCCACATTCCTGTTGAGCAGCTCTCAATCAGGAATCAGCCGCTATTCAACTATTAAACCAACCAATTCTTACTCCCCTATCTCCAGGCTGTCCGCAGCTGCTTCAAGTATCAATGTGGATTGCATGCCAAATCAAAGCCTACAACGAAACAAGGAGAAACATTGTGCCCCTACAGAGCACCGATACTTTCTATAATTGCAAAGCCAGAAATATTTCGCTCCTATGGAGCGTCTGCTATCTGTCTAAGGTGCACCGAGGAGTCCTCTGTCGCGTAGCGACATGATATTTCTAAAACATGCGCTTCATAAATCGACCCTTTCCCGAAGGGGCAGAACAGAGTACTACCAATTACCAAGGAACTTCAAGGTTGTTGTGACAATCTCGGATCACTCACCCCTAAACGCATTTTAGCCTGTAATTCGCGCTATCCAGCATCCAACATCCAGCATCCAGCATCCAGCATCCAGCATCCAGCATCCAGCATCCAGCATCCAGCATCCAGCATCCAGCATCCAGCATCCAGCATCCAGCAT